>DATHEF010000042.1:0-113290 GCA_035490435.1 Thermoanaerobaculia bacterium | reverse complement strand
ACTCGACCAGCTTGGCCTTTGGAAATGAGACTGCCACCGTAAGGTGGCGCAAACCCTGAGGGGCCGCGTTAGCGACCCCTTCCAGCCGCTTTGAGCGGCTCACAAACCTAAAGCCCCCGGCTCTGCCGGGGGATATTTACTAAGAACGGGCAACGCATCCATAGATTCTCAGCTCAGGGAGGCCCCGTCCATGATTCAACATGCCCCTCCTCCACAGGGAGAAGTCGCCAACCACAGTCTCGAGGAGTTCGCCAGGACCTTGAATCCCCACTGGGAGCTGGAAAACTGGTTCGACTGGCCTCCCGATCTGTTCGCCCTGACGTCGCTGCTGCTCAAGAACACGGGATCCTACCGTTACGCCGTCGATCCTCCCTCCCTCCCTTGGCCTCGAGAAGGCCAATGGACCAAGACGGTGGACAGGGCGGCGATTCACTGGCTGGACTGGCTCCTGGGAGACCGCGACGACCTCCCGGAACTGCTCACGATAAATCGAGAGATTCTGGCCCGGCACTGGCAGGACGTTTCACTGGATCGGCTGACTGCCATGGAGGGATCCTGCCACGAATGGGACTTGTGCCGGGCCCTGCTCGAGCTTCACGCTCTCGCCGATGTCGCCTGCAGCTCCTTCGGTCACCCCTCCGGCACGGCTCACGAAGGCGATACCTTGATTCGCTACTTCGCCAATATGCTCCTGGCTACCACCGGCTCTCTCTCCCGTTTGCCGAAGCATAAGGTGCTTGTCCTTCCTAAAATGCGAACGCCCCGCGTGGGAATGACCCTTCGTTCCCTATCCCTCTACGTCACGGCCCACGAATCTGAGGTCGGAGTTATCTGGCGCTCGATGCCTTGGATCAACATCGATGAGAACACGATAAACATTATGGTAGTACCGTGGCCTTATGATATGAAGGCAACGTGGTTCAAGCCGGACTCCCCTTCCATGCAGCAGAACAACGAAGCGCCTTTTCGGTACTTCAAGTACACTGGTTGCAACAGCAAATTTCCAAAGAAGAGAATTGTCGAAATGGTCAAGCTGGCGCAAAACCAGGTGCATCGGGTCCATGTCATCGTCTTTCCAGAGCTTGCCCTCGCGGAGCACGAACTCGACGATCTCAAGTGGGAGCTGGCGAAGGAAATCTCGGTAGATTGCATGCCGATGCTGATCTCGGGAGTGCTCAAGAGCTCATGCGCCGATCCAGGGGAGGAGGATGAAAGTTCTTCGAAGCTGGACCGGAACCAAGTAGTTCTATCCACCTACTTCGCCGGAAGGTGGTACGACCTTTCCCAGGACAAGCACCATCGCTGGAAGCTCGACGGACGCCAGATCGAGCAGTACAAACTGCGTGGCACCCTTACAGGCGAACTCGACCGCTGGGAGGCGATCCAACTTGCCCCTCGAAAGATCACGTTCCTGGCACCTAATGGATGGCTCGCTCTATGTCCATTGATCTGTGAGGATCTCGCTCGGTTGGAGCCGGTTTCGGAGTTGATTAGGGGCGTCGGTCCAACGCTGGCGATCGCTCTCCTCCTCGATGGACCTCAGCTGCAGAAGCGCTGGCCTGGAAGATATGCCGGTGTGCTCGCTGATGATCCGGGGACCTCGGTTTTGACTGTAAGTTCGCTGGGCATGGTAGTGCGATCAGCTCCCAATGGTTCTGCGGATATCAAGCGGACGGTGGCTCTTTGGAAAGATCTCGAAACAGGATGGAAGGAAGTTGAGCTACCCGAGCGGCAAGACGCCGTGCTTTTCACCATTGCCGCCAAGTGGACGGAGGAACACACGGCGGATGGTCGCGGGGATAAAGTAAATGCGGGGCTGTTCACTTACAAGAACGACAACCCTCTCGAAATGCCTGTGGAGTCTCCTCTTGAAGACACGAGTGGATCATCGGCAGAACTGCTTTTTGGAAAACCTCTCGATATCGAGGAGCTGACATGGTTCACCTTTCTGATCGATGCGGCTCTCGAGGTCAACAATGGGCTTGTGGATGCTCTCTGCTGCTGTGCTCTGGGTGACAAGTGCGATGACCCAAAGATCCGGAGGCTCAGAGCGGCAGGTGAGATCCGGGATCTTATTTCTGCAGCCACTCAGAAAAGCTATCAGGGCCATGGCTCCGCAAGGCAGGATTTTCGGGTCGTAATCGATTGGCTGGCCCATGTCCTAAAATCTGTCCGCCGGAACGAAAAAGACCGACTCATCAACTGGAGTCGCCTTATCGATGCAGTGGAGCCCATCTTCGCCGACATCCGGCAGGGCACCTACAGAGCAAAGCTCGAGCAGGACCAGATTTTTAAGGAATTCGTTGCCCGGCATGGGCTCCTTGCTGACGAGGTCCCGAGGATCAAGATCTACTCCTCCCTTTCCCTCCTTTGGGCGGTGCACAAACGGCTGGCACTCCTCCGTCGAGAGGGCAGGCTGGAGATCACAGGCCAGCAACTTCTGCAGAGGATCGAGGGTTTGCTCCGGGTCGACTATCGTCCCGTACTTAGGGGAGGGACCCCGTCCTAGGCTACGAGACCCAGCCCGGAGTCGGGGGAAGATAGCCGCAGACGCGGCCATCTTCCCCCGGCGAAGGAAACGGGTTACTGGTTCTGCTTCGCTTTCCCTACAGGGCTCGCCTTCTTGACCTTTCCCTGCCCCACTCGCAGATCCTCCACATAGGCCCGCAGCACCTCGGCCACCTCCAGCGCCCCGGCGCCCCCTGCTTCGACCAGCCGGGGCTTCAGCTCCGCGATCGCGGCCAGTCCCTGCTTGCGGCCGGCGGCGCCGTGGACGCGCGCCAGCGCCGTCAGCCAGGGGCCGAGCAGGCCGGCCGGGGTGCAGAGCTCCTCCGTGACCGCCGCCAGCATCCGCGCCGCCTTCGGCTTCGACAGCAACGGGAAGGGGAGGCTGAGGGCGAAGATCTGGCCGGGGTACGGCGGGACCTCATCGCCCTGAATCTCGTCCTGGAACGTCTTCTGGACCCGCTTCGCCCGCTGAATCAGGAGCTTGGCCTCCGCCGGATCCCCGAGCCGCGCCTCGAACTCGGCGAGGATCGAGAGGGCGTTGAACCAGAGGGCGTTGACCTCGACACCGGAAGCGAGGAAACCGCCGGTTTCCGCCTTGATCCGCTTGTCATGCCAGTGGACGACTTTACGCAGGGCGGGAAGGAGCGTGTCGCGGGCGAACACCTCGTCGCCGGTGGCTTGCAGGTACTTCCAGGAAGCTACGAAAAGCCAGAGGGAGGCGTCGGCCGAGCCGCTCTCCAGATGAAGGCTCTTTATAAAGGCGCGGAGGATCTTCTTCGCGTCCTCGTGCCGGCCGGTCACCAGGCAGAGGCCGGGGAGCGCGATCATCGTGTCGCGGCCGCGCTCCTCTGACTCGGGATAGCCGGCGATCACGGCGCGCTGGCCGGGCCCCCGGCGTACCAGGAAGCTGTCCGCGGCGAGCGCCAGATAGCGGGCGAAATCGTCCCGCGCGCCCAGCTTCTGGTCGATCGCCTTGACGATCTTCTCCCGCCGCTTCCGCTCCTTCTCGAACAGGGCGAGGGCGTCGCGGCCGGCCGGATCCTGGGTCGAGATCACGATCCCGAGCCGGTCGCCGGCGCTGAGCTCCAGGCCGAAGACGCCGGGAGTCCAGAGATCCTCCTGGAACTCGAGCCCCCGCCGGCGGTCCCCCTCGTACTCGAAGCGGTACCACCACTGGGGGTTGGACCGGAACTCCGCCCCCGGCACCCGCAGGAAGACCTCCGGCATGTCTGGCACGCTCGGATACAGGCGGAGCCTCAGCACGCCATCCGCGAACGGCGCCTCCTGGGAGACCCCCGGGTTGGCGGAGGTCAGGGCATTGAGGTCGCGGGCGGCGAAGAACGGCCGCAGCGATAGGATGAAAGGGCCGGGGGCCTCCACCACCTCGTAGAGCACGAGCGTGGTGTTCTCGCCGTCCACGGCGGCCACGGTCTTGCGTAGACGCACGCCCCCGGCTTCGTAGTCGAAGGTGGGAAACAGATCCTTGCGGAACGCGGTCAGGTGCTCGTAACCCCGGGGGGCCACGGCGCCCGGGAACTGGTTGCAGCTCAGCTCGAAGCTTTCGCCCCCTACGTGGAGGGTCTCGTCCAATCTGGAAAGCAGGACCGTGCGCCTCTCCTGCGTGGCGGCGACGAGCAGGCCATGATGGCGGCGGCTGTGCGCGCCGGCCACCGTGGTGCCGGCCCAGCCCCCGAGCCCGTTGGTATCCAGCCACTCGAGCTCGCTGGCGCGCTCGAAGTCCTGTGTGATTTCGCGGTCGATCTCGATCATTGAAAAACGTCTCCTTCCGGCGTACGGCCGTGCAAAGCGCGGAGTGTAGCAGGCGCGAAAAGGGCGGGGCGTGACGGGCGACCTGGCTTTCTGGGCGTTCTGCCCCTTCGAATCCTCACCCTCGGTCCCTCTCCACGAAGTGGAGAGGGAGGGCGATCCGCGGAAAGTTTCCGAATCAGGGGCTTTTGCTGGTCTCCCTTCTCCACTCCGTGGAGAAGGGCCGGGGATGAGGATTCGCAGGGCAGACCGCCCCAGATGGCAAGGTCCCTTCTTACTGAACCTCCAGCGCCCCCACGTTCTGGAACCCACGTGGCAGCTTGTTCCCCCGCAGGGCCCGGGTGCCGGCGAACTCCTTCCAGTCGGAGGGCTTCATGTTGAGGTAGCGCTTGCCGGAGTGGACGATGAGGTGGAGCCCCTCGGGCATGACGACGAGGGCGGTGAGCGATTCGGGCTCGCCCTTGGCGGAGAGGGTCAGGATCTTCACTCCCTTCCCACGGGGGAGCTGCGGGAGGTCCTTGATCGGGAAGATGAGGAGGCGGCCGCCGTCGCTCGCCGCGGCGAGGAGCTCGGAGTCCGGATTCATCACGCGGATGGGCGGCAGGACTTTGGCGCCTTCCGGCACGGTGATCACGGCCTTGCCGGCCTTCTGGCGGGTCTGCAGATCGCCCAGCTTGGCAAGGAAGCCGTAGCCGGCGGTGGTGGCCATCAGGTAGAGGTCCTCGTCGCCGCCGATCAGCACGCCCACGAAGGTGGCGCCGGGCGGCGGCGTGACGTGGCTGGAGAGCGGCTCCCCCTGGCCGCGGGCCGAGGGGAGGGCATGGGCGGCCAGCGAGTAGGTGCGCCCCGTCGAGTCGAGGAAGACGGCGGACTGGTTGCTCCTCCCCTTCGCGGCCATGAAGAAGGCGTCCCCCGCCTTGTAGGAGAGCTCCCTGGGATCGAGCTCGTGCCCCTTGCCGGACCGCACCCAACCCTTCTCGGAGAGGACCACGGTCACCGGCTCGGTCGGGATCAGCGCGTTCTCGTCCATCGCCTTGGCGGCGCCGCGTTCGACGATGGGCGAGCGCCGGGCGTCGCCGAACTTCTCGGCGTCGGCCGTCAGCTCGTCGCGCACCTTGCGGCGCAGCTTCGCCTCGGAGCTGAGGATCTTCGCCAGCGCGTCACGCTCCTTGGCGAGAGCGGCCTGCTCGGTCCGGATCTCCATCTCCTCGAGTTTGGCGAGGTGCCGGAGCTTGAGCTCCAGGACAGCCTCGGCCTGGGTGTCGGAGAGGTGGAAGCGCTCCATCAGCCGCGGCTTGGGGTGTTCCTCCGTACGGATGATCCGGATCACCTCGTCGATGTTGAGGTAGGCGATCAGGTAGCCGTCGAGCACGTGGAGACGGGTGAGCACCTTGTCGTAGCGGAACTGCAGCCGCTTGCGCACGGTCTCGACGCGAAAGCGGAGCCACTCGGTCAGCAGCTCGCGCAGGTTGAACTGCCGCGGCCGGTTGTCAAGGCCGATCATGGTGAGGTTCACCCGGTAGGTCCGCTCGAGGTCCGTGGTGGCGAAGAGGTGGGCCATCAGCCCCTCGAGATCCACCCGGTTCGAGCGCGGCGTGATCACCAGGCGGGTCGGATTCTCGTGATCGGACTCGTCGCGCAGGTCCTCGACCATGGGAAGCTTCTTCGCCTGCAACTGGGCGGCGATCTGGGTCAGCACCTTGCTGCCCGAGACCTGGTAGGGGAGCGCCGTGATCACCACGTCGCCATCCTCCACCTCCCACGACGCCCGCAGGCGCAGGGAGCCCGAGCCGGTCTCGTAGATCCGCCGGATCTCCTGGCGGGAGGTGATGATCTCGGCGTCGGTGGGGAAGTCGGGGCCGGGGATGGCGTCGTAGAGGGCGTCGTCCGCCAGCTTGGGGTCGTCGAGGAGCTGGATGCAGGCGCTCACGATCTCGCCCACGTTGTGGGGCGGGATGTCGGTCGCCATGCCGACGGCGATGCCGGAGGCGCCGTTGAGCAGCACGTGGGGCAGCCGGGCCGGCATCAGCTTCGGCTCCTCGAGGGTGCCGTCGAAGTTCGGGCCCCAGTCGACCGTTCCCTGCTCCAATTCGGAGAGGAGCACTTGGGAGAACGCCGTCAGCCGCGACTCGGTGTAGCGCATGGCGGCGAACGACTTGGGGTCGTCCTGCGAGCCCCAGTTCCCCTGGCCGTCGACGAGCGGATAGCGCAGGCTGAATGGCTGGGCCATCAGCACCATGGCCTCGTAGCAGGCGCTGTCGCCGTGCGGGTGATATTTGCCGAGCACGTCGCCCACGGTGCGGGCCGACTTCTTGTACTTGGCGTTGGCCGACAGGCCGAGCTCCGACATCGCGTAGACGATGCGGCGCTGCACGGGCTTGAGGCCATCCGCCAAGCTGGGCAGGGCGCGGTCGAGGATGACGTACATCGAGTAGTCGAGGTACGCCTTCTCCGTGAACTCGGCGAGGGACAGCTTTTCGATCTCGGCGAAGGCGGGCTTGAACAGCGAGTCCGCGCCGTTGCCGGATTTTCTGCGGGAGGTTCTGGGCATGGTTCTGTTTACTGCTCGAGCGGGATCCGGATGAATCCCGGGAGGTCGAAGTGGCGGTCGAAGGCGAAGGCGCGATGGATGCCGTGAGCCTTCATCAAGACGAGGGAGACGCAGTCCGTGAAGCTGACCTCCTGGTCGGCGTATTTCGCGAACAGCCGGATGGCGAGCCTTTCGTGTTCGTCGGAAGGACGAAGAATGTCGAAGGCTTTAGAATCGTAGAGCGCCTGGATCTTCTGGGCCGCAAAAAGATAGTTTGAATTTCTTGCGAGATAAGTCGCCAACTCGTCGAGCACGAAGTTGCTGGTGCAGAGCCAGTCTCTCTTCCGTTCGATACGTTCCCAGATCGGAACCGCTTCGGCGTGATGCTGATCTCGTTTGAAGTACCTGGCGATGAAAGCTCCGGTGTCGACGAAGATCAATCCTTGTCTCCGTAGATGTAGTCGTCGTGACGCTCCGCACCGTCCGCGGGTGCTGGACCCTCGTAGACCTCGCGATCGGCGAAGAACGGGTCTTCGCTCCAGGGTAGACTCAACAGCCTGAGCTGGCGCTCGAGGGTCTCGCGGACGAATTGCTCGAGGGAGGTCCCCCTGTCAGCGGCGGTCCTCTCGGCCAGCTCTTTCAGGTCTTCGGGGAGAGGGATGGTTACATTCGTCATTGCAGGTCCTCCTCGAACGAAGTCTACACCTCGACATCGGCCCGGTCGCCGATCGCCATCAGCCAGTCCTTGCGGTCGCCGGAGCGGGCCTTGGCGAGGAGCATGTCCATCACCTTAGTTGGGTCCTTCGGGGGGTCGCTCACGTCCTCGAGGACGAGTTGGACGAGGCGCCGCGTCTCGCGGGCCATGGTGGTCTCCCGGAGCTGCAGCGGGTTCATCTCGCCCAACCCCTTGAAGCGCTGCACGTTGGGCTTGCCCCGTTTCCCCTCGGCTTCGAGGCGGTCGAGAATCCCCTTCTTCTCCCGCTCGTCGAGGGCGTAGTAGACCTCCTTGCCCAGGTCGATGCGATAGAGGGGGGGCATGGCCACATAGACGTGGCCGTCCGCCACCAGCGACCGGAAGTGGCGCAGGAAGAGCGCGCAGAGCAGCGTCGCGATGTGGGCGCCGTCCGAGTCGGCGTCGGCGAGGATGCAGACCTTGCCGTAGCGCAGGCCGTCCTTCTTGTCCGAGCCGGGATCGACCCCCAGGGCCACGGCGATGTCGTGCACCTCCTGCGAGCCCAGCACCTGGGAGGAATCCACCTCCCAGGTGTTGAGGATCTTGCCGCGCAGAGGGAGGATCGCCTGATACTCCTTGGTCCGCGCCTGCTTGGCCGAGCCGCCGGCGGAATCCCCCTCGACCAGGAACAGCTCAGTCAGGCCGAGGTCCTGGCTGGTGCAGTCGGCGAGCTTGCCCGGGAGGGCCGGACCGGCGGTCACCGTCTTGCGCTTGATCTGCTTGCCGGCGCGCAGGCGCGTCTGGGCGCTGTCGATCGCCAAGCGCGCGATCCGCTCGGCGTCCGCCGTGTGCTGGTTGAGCCAGAGGGCGAAGGAGTCCTTGGTGACGCCGGAGAGGAAGGCCGCCGCCTCGCGGGAGGAGAGGCGCTCCTTGGTCTGGCCGGTGAACTGGGGCTCCTTCATCCGCGTCGAGAGGACGTAGCAGCAGCGGGCCCAGACGTCCTCCGGCGCGAGCTTGATCCCCCGCGGCAGCAGGTCGCGGAACTCGCAGAACTCGCGGATGGCGTCGGTCAGGCCGGCGCGGAAGCCGTTGACGTGCGTCCCCCCCTGGGTGGTGGGGATGAGATTGACGTAGCTCTCCCCCAGCACGTCGGAGGTCTCCTCCTCCTCGGCGAGCCAGCCCACCGCCCAATCGACCTCTTCCTCCTTGCCGCGGAAGTGGCCGAGGAAGGGCTCGGCGGGAACCGTCAGGCAGCCGTCGAGCTCGCTCATGAGGTAGTCCTTGAGGCCATCCTCGTAGTACCACTCGTCGTTGTCTTCAGGGTGCTCCTCGTGCACGAAGCGGATGCGCAGCTTCGGGCAGAGCACCGCCTTGGCGCGCAGGACGTGCTTGAGCTTCGGGATGCTGAACTTGGGGGAGTCGAAGAACTTCGGGTCCGGCCAGAAGCGGACCGTGGTCCCGGTGTTGCGCTGGCCCACGGTGTCCACCACCTTGAGCCCGGAGGTCTTGGCGCCGTCGGCGAAGCCCATGTGATGGACCTGGCCCCCGCGCTTGACCCACACCTCCAGCTTCGAGGAGAGGGCGTTGACCACCGAGACGCCGACGCCGTGAAGGCCGCCGGAGAAGCGGTAGCTCTTGTCCGAGAACTTGGCGCCCGAGTGCAGGCGGGTGAGGATCACCTCCACCCCCGGCACCTTCTCTTCCTTGTGGATGTCGACCGGCATGCCGCGGCCGTTGTCCGCCACGGAGAGGGAGCCGTCGTCGTGGAGCGTCAGCAGGATGTCGTTGGCGTGGCCGGCCACGGCCTCGTCGACGGCGTTGTCGATGACCTCCTGGGCGAGGTGATCGGGCCGGTCGGTGAAGGTATACATGCCGGGGCGCTTGCGCACCGGCTCCAGCCCGGTCAGGACTTCAATGGAAGAAGCGTCGTAAGCCATAGATTCGTCGTCGGTCTTCGGTCAGTCGGGCGGCCCTGATTTGGCGGTCATGATACAGGACCCGAATTCCCCCGCCATGAGGAACGGAAAGCCCCAACTTTTACAAGTTTCTCGGTTGACGCAACCGGGCCGTGGTGATAGTCTATGCGGTAACGAAGCGTAATTCAAGGGGCATTCCTTCCGGAATCGTCCCGACCGGCGCCGTTCTGCTCGTTCCGTTCATCCATGTCGTGAATCTCAAAGGAGGAAACACCATGAAGGCACGATTGACCGTTGCGTTGTCCCTGCTCGCCCTCGCGGCCCTGCCCGCCCTCGCCCAGGACAAGCCGAAAGAGCCCGCCATGGGCAATGCCGAGATGGAGGCCATGATGAAGGCCGCGAACCCGGGAGAGCCGCAGAAGAAACTGGCCCGCATGGTCGGCGACTGGACCTTCACCAACAGGATGTGGATGGACCCGAGCCAGCCGCCGGTGGAGTCCTCCGGCACCATGCACGCCGATCTCCTGATGGGCGGCCGCTATGTCGAGCACACCTGGAAGGGGAACATGATGGGCATGCCCTTCGAGGGACGCGGAACCGACGCCTACGACAATGTCGGCAAGATGTATGTCAGCTCCTGGGTGGACAACATGGGGACCGGCATCATGCAACAGACGGGAAGCTGCGACGCGGCGGTCAAGGTCTGCACCTACAGCGGCGACATGTGGGACCCGATGAGCGGGAAGAAGACCACGATGAAGTCGGTCATCACCTGGATGGACGACAACTCGTTCAAGAACGAGATGTACGGACCGGGGCCGGACGGCAAAGAGGCCAAGATGATGGAGATCGTGGCCAAGCGGAAGTAAGCCTCATTCCACGCGGGTCTCGAAATCGCGGGCGAGAGAGTCCGTGACGGCGAGACCTTCGAGGGTCGGGATCAAAAGGTCCCCCTCGATCCGCAGGAGACCCTCCCGAACGAGCCGCTCGACGAGCGGCTCGTTGCGTTTCCGCAGATCCACGCCGTAGCGCTGCCGGAAGGCCCCGAGATCGATTCCGTCTGCCGTCCGCAGCCCCAGCATCAGTGCTTCGAGCGCGAGGTCCTCCCGCGTCAGTTCCTCGCTTTCCTCGACAGGCCTCTCCCCCACTTCGATCTTCTTTTCGTAAGGGCCGAGCTTGCGTTCGTTCCACCAGCGATGGGTGCCGGAGAACGAATGGGCCGAGGGGCCGAGGCCGAGATAAGGGACGTGACGCCAATATTTTTGATTGTGCCGCGAGCGGTGCTCGGGGGAGCGGGCGAAATTCGAGACCTCGTAGGCTGGATAGCCGTGATCGCGGAGAAATTCGTGGGTAAAGAGGAAGATCTCCCCTTGCGCCTCCTCCGGCAACTCGCTCATCGTCCCCTTCGCGAGGCGGAACCCGAACGGAGTTCCCTCGTGAAAGGTGAGCTGATAGCAGGAGATGTGATCCGGCCGGAGCGCGACCGCCTGCTCCAGGGTCTGTTGCCAGACCTCGAACGGCTGGCCCGGCAGACCATAGATCAGATCGATCGAGATCGTATCGAAACCGGCCGCGCGGGCGATCTCTACGCTCCGCGCCGCCTCCTCGGGAGTATGCCGGCGGCCGAGGAACTTCAGGGCCTCCGCGTCAAACGATTGAATCCCGAGCGATAGGAAGCGGACGCCGAGCTCGCGCCATGCACGGACGCTCTGCGGATTGACGTCCTCGGGATTGGCCTCGAAGGAGACCCATGCGTCGTCCTGGATCGAAAGGTTTCCGCGGGCGGCTGCGAGGATGCGAGCGATGTCCTCCGGCGCGAGCGCCGAGGGAGTGCCGCCGCCGAAGTAGATCGTGTCGATGGAATCAAACGCGGAACGGTCCGCGGACCAGAGCGAGATCTCGGAAATCAGGTGATCGGCGAACCGCCGCCGCCGCTCCGGCCCGCCGGTCAGGACCGCGAAGTCGCAGTAGGGACAGATGGCGGAGCAGAAGGGGATGTGGAGGTAGAGGCCGGGGTTCAGAGACGTCTCTTCCAGGTATCTTGATGCCTGCGCTTATGGATAACAGCGAAGACGAAGATTTCTTGATCATCCACGCGATAATAGATCTCGAAGGGGAACACCTCGATACCGATCTTTCGGACGTCCTCTTCAACGAGCGGCGCAGCGAGAGGGTGACAGAAAATCTGCTCAAACCGACTTCGGACGCGATTTATAAAATCTTCCCCAAGTCCAGGCTGTTGGCTCTCGTAGTAACTTTTTGTGTTTCGGAGGTCAGATTTCACCGCCGGATCGAATTCGATCCGTCTCACAGGTCTGAGAACAGCTCTTCGAGGGAGATCGGCTTGGTCTTCCCTGCCTTATAAGCGTCGTAGCGCCTTTTAACCTCTGGCGGCAAGGCTCCATCCTGGCTCTCTTGACTTTCAACGGTGGTGAGATCCGTGTCCTCGCGCTTGGGATTTTTGAGAGCCATGACAATTCTCCTCTGGACGCGATTCTACACCACCTCCGCCCGGGCCGGCTCCTGCCCCTCCTCCCCATACGTCTTCATCAGCGGCTTCTCCCGTCCCAGCCGCTCCTCGGCGGCCTGGACGAGCTCGGCGAGGCCGCGGCGCCTGGCGGCGCTGACGGCGACTCCGTTGAAGCGGCGGGCGAGGGCGTCGGCCTCGTAGGGCTCCAGGAGATCGGTCTTGTTGAGGACGAGGAGACGCGGGATCTCCTCGAGGTGCAGCTCGGTCAGCAGGCGCTCGACGGATTCCAGCTTCTGCTCGAGGCGCGGGTCGGCCGCGTCCACGACGTGGAGCAGGAGGTCGGCGTCGGCCAGCTCTTCAAGGGTCGCCCGGAAGGCGGCCACGAGGTCCGGCGGCAGGTCGGCGATGAAGCCCACCGTGTCGGTGATTACCACCTCCCCCTCGCGCGGGAAGCGCAGGCGGCGGCTGGTCGGGTCGAGGGTCATGAAGAGCTGGTCCGCGGACTCGACCTCGCTGCCGGTCATCGCATTGAGCAGCGTGCTCTTGCCGGCGTTGGTGTAGCCGATGATCGAGAGGACGGGCACCCCCTCCTCCCGGCGACGGCGGCGGCGCAGGTCGCGCTGGCGCGACAGGGATTCGACCTGCTTCTCCAGTGCCCGGATGCGGTCGCGGATGCGACGGCGGCCGATCTCGACCACGGTTTCACCCGGGCCGCGGCCGCCGATACCGCCGGTCAGGCGCGAGAGACCGGCGTCCTTCTCGGTCAGGCGCGGCAACGAGTACTTGAGCTGCGCCAGCTCGACCTGGAGCTTGCCGTCGCGGCTGCGCGCCCGCTGGGCGAAGACGTCGAGGATGAGCTGCGTGCGGTCGATCGCCTTGAGCCCCGTCGCGTCCTCGAAGGCGCGTCCTTGAGCGGGCTTGAGATCGATATCGAAGATGGCCACCGTCGCGCGCGAGCGCATCGCCTCGAGCACGATGTCCTGGAGCTTGCCGCTCCCCACCACGGTCCGCGGGTGGACCTGCGAGCGCTTCTGCCGCACGGTGCCGGCGACGGCGACCCCGGCCGAACGCACCAGCTCCAGCATCTCCTCGAAGTGCTCGTCCTCGGGGGTGATGCCGATCACCAGGACGCGCTCCTTCTGGGTCTCGCCGGCGGCGCTGGTGACGCGGGCGAACTCGTCCTCGAGGGCCCGCATGGTGGCCTCGACGTCGAAGCTGAGCTGGTGGACATCCGGCGCCTGGAGGCGCTCGAAGGGCTCACTGTCATGACCATCGCCGTCAGGTCCCAAAGGAGCCAGATGCGCGAGATCAATGCGGCCTGGCAGGCCGTCCCCCAGCACCTCGATCGCCGCCACCAGGTCGAGCCGCAGCAGGGCGAGGTCGTTGAGGTCGTCGCGGGTGAGCGGCTCCCCTTTCAGATGGGTATGGACGAGCCGCAGGCCGCGGAAGCGGCCGACGCCGCCGCGCAGGCGGCCGATGTCGGGCAGGGTGAGGCTGTGGGCGTTGCCCACGATGACGTTGCGGATGATGCCGTCGCGCCCGAGCAGGACTCCGACCTGCCGGTTGAGCCGGCGGGAGGTCTCGGTCAGATGCCGGGCGAGCTCGGGGGAGACCACCTGCCGCGGGTCGACGCGGCGGCGGAAGGTGCGCTCCAGGGCGCGGACTTCGGACGCTTTGATCCCTCGGGTATCGCCGTCGAGCTGGGAAATGGTGCGGTTCTCCTTGTGGTCAGTTGAGGACCGGGGGCGAGTAGTACTCGTCGGTCGAAAGGGGCTCGATCCCCATCCCCATCAACGTCAGCAGCAGCTCTTCCCTTACGGCCGGGTCGGCCGCCTCGAGCAGGGCCTGCTTTTCCGCCGGGCCGAAGGGGAGGGCCACCGAGAGGCCGTTGAGGAGCGAGATGCCGGGCACGCTCGAGAGCAGGTCGTAGTCGAACTCCAGGTCGTGCTTGTCGCCGAAGGCGCGCAGGGCGCGCATCATCTGCGAGGGATTGAGAAAGACGTTGAGCTCGTCGAGGTCGCGCTGGAAGTCCGTGTATTCGACCAGGACCCGCCGGTAGCCGCGCGGGCGCGACAGCTCTTCCCGGATGCGGAACCGGGAGAGGCCGCGCAGGATGATCAGGTAGCGCCCGTCGTCCTGGAGCTCGCACTCCTCGATCCGGCCGAGGCAGCCGATCCGGTAGATCTCGGGGTTGTCGGGATCCGGATCCTCGGCGTTCTTCACCCAGTTGTCCTGCCGGGGGGTGAGCGGCTGGACCATGCCGATGTACTGCCCTCCCTCCAGCGCGTCGGCCACCATATTGCGGTAGCGCGGCTCGAAGATGTTGAGCGGCAGCAGGTTTCCCGGCAGCAGCAGGGAGCCGGTCAGCGGGAAGACAGGGATGATCTCAGGCAGCGTAGTCGCGGGCATCACTCTTAAAACAGGGTGCGCGATGGGGCCATTCCCCTATTCATTCGGGCTCGACTTGAGCACCGCCAGGAAGGCCTCCTGGGGGATCTCGACAGAGCCCACCATCTTCATGCGCTTCTTGCCTTCCTTCTGCTTCTCGAGGAGCTTGCGCTTGCGCGAGATGTCGCCGCCGTAACACTTGGCGATGACGTCCTTGCGGTAGGCGTTGATCGTGGCGCGGGCGATGATGTTGCCGCCGATCGCACCCTGGATGGCGATCTTGAAGTTCTGCCGCGGGATGGTGTCGGCCAGCCGCTCGCAGTAATGGAGGGCCCGCTGCCGCGCCTTCTCGCGGTGGACGAGCTGCGAAAGGGCGTCCACCTTCTCGCCGTTGACCAGGATGTCCACCTTTACCAGGTCGGTCTGGCGGTAGTCGGTGATGTCGTAGTCGAACGAGCCGTACCCCTGGGTGATCGTCTTCAGCCGGTCGTAGAAGTCGAACAGGATCTCGGCCAGCGGCAACTCGGAGGTCACCTGCAGGCGCCCCATGGCCAGGTACTCGAAGGCGGTGCCCTCCCCTCGCCGCTCGCGGCAGAGCTCCATCACCGCCCCGAGATAGCGCTCGGGGATCATGATCGACGCCTTGATGTAGGGCTCGCGGATGAAGTTGATGCTCCCCGGGTCGGGGAACAGGGCGGGGTTGTCCACCGTAGTCTCCTCGCCGTTGGTCAGCACCACCTCATATTGCACCGAGGGGGCGGAGAGCAGGAGCGACAGGTCGTGCTCGCGCTCCAGCCGCTCCTGGACGATCTCCAGGTGGAGCAACCCGAGGAAGCCGCAGCGGAAGCCGAAGCCGAGGGCGGTCGAGGCGTCCTTCTGGAAGGTCAGCGCGGCGTCGTTGAGCTTCAGCTTGTCGAGCGCCTTGGCGAGGTCCTCGTAGTCGTCGCTCGAGATCGGGTAGATCGACGAGAAGACGACCGGCTTGGCCTCCTTGTAGCCGGGGAGCGGCTCGGCCGCGGGGTGCTCGACCGCGGTGACGGTGTCGCCGACGTTGATCTCCGAAACCGCCTTGACGCCGGCGATGACGTAGCCCACCGAGCCGGCCTCGAGCTCTTCCGCCTCGACCCGCTTGAGCTGCAGCAGGCCCACCTCCTCGACCTGGTACTCCCGGGCCGTGTGCATCAGGCGGATCTTCTGCCCGCGGCGGATCGTCCCCTCCTTGACCCGGCAGATCAGCACGACCCCGCGGTAGATGTCGTACTGGGCGTCGAAGATCAGGGCGCGCAGCGGCGCCGCCGGGTCCCCCTGCGGCGCGGGGATCTTCTCGACCACCGCCTCCAGGACGTCGTCGATGCCGATCCCCTGCTTGGCCGAGCAGAGGACGACCTCGAAGGGGTCGAGCCCGAGGTCGGCATCGATCTCCTCGCGCACCCGCTCGACCTCGGCCGAGGCGAGGTCGATCTTGTTGATGACCGGCACGATCTCCAGGTCGTACTCGAGGGCGAGGTAGAGGTTGGCGACGGTCTGCGCCTCGACCCCCTGGGAGGCGTCGACGATGAGCAGTGCCCCCTCGGCGGACATCAGCGACCGGCGCACCTCGTGGGAGAAGTCGACGTGGCCGGGGGTGTCGATCAGGTTCAGCCGGTAGGCCTTGCCGTCCCGCGCGGTGTACCGGAGGGTGATGGTGTTGCTCTTGATGGTGATGCCGCGCTCGCGCTCGATATCCATCGAGTCGAGGATCTGGTCGCGGAATTCGCGCGCTTCCACCCCGCCACAGCGCTGGATCAGCCGGTCAGCCAGCGTCGATTTGCCGTGGTCGATGTGGGCGATGATGCAGAAATTACGGATGTCGTCCAAGACAGTCTTCCCCTTTGCGGACCCGGAGGGTCGTGCGAAGATCCTACAACGCCCGGCCCCGGAACGGCATTCCGGGCGATTCGACCCTGAAAACCATGAAATGAAAGAGGAGCCGTGAAGCCGAAAACGGGCCGGACGGTCTATTCGACGGAATCTCCCATCCAGAAAAGGGACGCGCCGTCCCGGGACGAGCCGGGAGCGAGCCTGCCGCCCGCGGCGCAATCTCCCCGGATCCGCCGGGAGCGCGGCGGCAGAGGGGGCAAGATGGTGACGGTCGTCGGGCCCTTGATTCTGGCGCGGCCGGAGGCCGAGGCTCTCCTCGCCTCCTGGAAGCGGATGTGCGGTGGCGGCGGAACGTTGAAGACAGGGAAAGCGCCGGACGGCTCCCTGGCCTTCGAGCTCGAAGTCCAGGGGGACCATGCCGACCGGCTGCTCGCCGAGCTGGTCCAGGCGGGTTACAAGGCCAAGCGGTCGGGAGGCTAGCCCTCGCCCATTCGGTGGCCGGACCGCGTATAGAGGTAGTCGTACCCTTCCTGGGTGAGGATGAACTCCCCGTCCTCCTGGCGTATGAGGCCGCCGTCCAGCAGCGACTGCGTCGCGCCGTCGAAATCGACGCCGGGGCTTTCGGCCGCGGCTTCCGTGAAGGCGCTCTCGGGCAGGCGCTCGCCGGCCTTGGCGCCGACGCGGTCTCCCTTGGATTCGTGGAACTGGACCAGCAGGATCTCCGCCCCCTTGGACAGCAGGATCATCGGCATCGTCGTCGTCTCCTTCCTTGTCAGAGGGGATCGCGGTCCCCAGCCTTCTTCTGCCGGTCACAAGGAGCAACGGGCGTGCCACCCTGGCAACGCTCCTGCAAGGTTCGACGGCGAAGGAGGAGAGCAATGGCAGATACCACGGTGATGAAAGTCGATTCCCGGAACTCCCCCCACGGCGCCCTCGGCCAGAAGTACCTCGCCTCGGGGGTGCATGTGGCGATGCGCTTGTGGGAGGAGGAGCCGGCGAAGGGGGACAAGCCGGAGAGCCGCCGGGACTACGAGACGGTGGGCTACGTGATCTCCGGGCGGGCCGAGCTGCACGTCGAGGGGCAGATGGTGATCCTGGAGGAGGGAGACTCCTGGGTGGTGCCGAAGGGGGCGTCCCACACCTACCGGATCCTGGAGCGGTTCAAGGCCATCGAGGCGACCTCGCCGCCGGCCCACGCGCACGGGCGGGACGAGCGGGAGGGGTGAGGCGACCCCGGGCCGCCCGGTCAGAGCTTCAGGACCATCTTGATCATGTCGTGCTGATTGCCGTCGGGGTCCGTCCCGTAGCCGGGGACGGTGTATCCCTGGAACCCCAGGTTCTTCAGGGTCTCGACGGCGTCTGTCTCGAAATCGGAGACCAGCATGCAGGTGAGGTGGCGCAGGCCGTCGGCCTTGGCGGTGTCGATGAAGTTGTTGACCAGGAGCGTCCCCAGCCCCTCGCCCCGGTAGGCCGGATCGATCAGCCACTTGACGCGGCCGACCAGGCGCAGGGGGCTCCCCTGGCGCCGGTGGAGCGTCGCGTCGGCCACCACCTTGTGGCCATCCCAGGCGAGCAGTGGCAGCACCTTCTGGTAGTCGAGGTCGCGCCCCCAGCTCTCGACCAGGGCGCGGTTGTCGATGCGGTCCCAGGCGAAGCGGCGGACCTCTTGGGGCAAATGCAGGAAGAATTCATACAGAGAGTCGACATCGTTCTCCGTGAACGGACGCACCAGCAGACGGCGGCCGTCGCGGAGCACGGCTTCCTGGGGATAACGGGTGGGCATGTTCCCTCCTCCGAAGAAAAATCGAGTTTGGAGCCTAGCACAGGGTGGTGGGTGGTTTGAGCAGGCCCATCGAGAGTTCTGAATGTGGCATGCCTATTGCTATTTGCGATTCGTGCCGAGTCGATGCCGCGATGAAGCGCAAAGCCGGCCCAAGAGGAGATGGAGATGTTCAAGGTCGAGGATGAGCTGACGGAGTCGGCCCTCTGTGTCGGAGTCATCGCGGCGCTGATCTGGGGGGTGGGACTGAGCCTGTACGGCTTCCATCAGTCGCCGGGAGAGGTCGCCTGGATGACCTGGGGCATTCAGCTCCTGGGCGGCGTCGTCGCCTGCCTGATCGTGCCGCTTGCCTTTGTACGCAGCCGGGAGTGGGTGCTGGCGCGGATTCAGCGGGCCATCGAGCCGCTCCAGCAGTAGTAGTGGCTCCGCTGGGTAATTGCGCGATCACAACGCCCGGGCATCAATGCCCGGGCGGCGCTGATCCCTGCACATTCTCCTACCCGGAATCTCGGGTTCCTCTTCGACGTTAGACTCCCTGCATGGCCGACCCGGTTTGGGAGGATCTGTCACGGATCCTACGTAGCAGTGCGCCTTACAAGTCCCTCCTGCAGGGGCTCGGGGACGTTGTGCGCCTGCCGCTGCCGGCGGCGGCCTGGGTCGGGGAGCTGCTCGCCCGCGATCTCGGCCGGCCGATCCTGGTGCTGGTGCCGCGGGAGGCCGATGCCCTGACCTGGATGGAGGCGGCGCGCCTGTTCGGCCGCGAGGAGGGGGTCGTCTACTTCCCCGCGCCGTCGCTGACCCCCTACCAGGAGACCGAAACTTCCCTGATGGTGCGCGCCCAGGAGTCAGTGGCACTCGACTGCGTCGCCTCAGGCCGGCTGACGACCGTGGTGGCGACTCCGCGCGCCCTCTTCCGCCGGCTGCCGGGGCGCGAGGACTTCCTCCGCTCGGTGCTCACCATCCGCCCGAACGAGGATCACCCCATCGAGGAGGTGGTCGCCCACCTCGCCCGCCACGGCTTCCGGCGCACCGATCTCGTCTACGAGGTGGGGGACTTCGCCGTGCGCGGTGGCATCCTCGACTTCTTTCCGCCGGGCGAGGAGACCCCGATCCGGCTCGATCTCTTCGGCGATACCGTGGAGTCGATCCGCTGGTTCGACCCCCAGTCGCAGCGCTCCGAGGACACGCTGGACTCCATCCGCGTCCTTCCTCTCTCCCTCTTCCCCGCCGGAGCGGACGAGGCGCGGCAACTGGCGGACCTTCTCTCCGGCGGCCAGACCGCCGATCCGGACTGGGGGCCTGAGGCGGCCGAGCTGCTGGAGGCCCTGAGGACGCGCGGCGAGTTCCCCGGCTGGGAGAACTACCTGCCACTGCTCGCCCGTGCGACCGTCTCGCTCCCTGAGGTGCTGGGCCAGCCGCTGGTGTTCGCGGTCGATCCGCCGGCCCTCGAGGGGGAGGTGGTCCACCACACCGAGCGGCTGGAGGCGGATTTCGCGGCGCGCCGGGAGCACGGCCGCCTGGCCGTGCCGCCGGAGATGCTGGAGGAGCCGTCCGAGCGGGTGCGGGAGATGCTGGAGGCGGCGGCCCTGAGATTGCGCGACCTCGTCATGGGTGGCGGCGAGGGGAAGGGCGCGGATTTTCACGGCACGCTGACCGATCTCTTCCATGGCCAGATCGCGCGCTTCCCCCAGGAGGTCGCCACCGCCCGCTCCCGCGGCGAGCGGTGCATCGTGGTGGTCTCCCCGGCGCACCGGCGGCGGATCGAGGAGCTGCTCGAGGGGCGGGAGCTGCAAGTGGGCCGCGGGGGAGTCGAGCTGGTCGCGGGGGAGATCGGGCGCGGCTTCCGGCTGCCGCCGGCCGGCGTGGTGGTCTACGGCGAGCAGCAGCTCCTGGCGCAGGCGAAGCTCCAGCGCCGGCCGGGGCGCTCGCGCTTCGGGCCGTTCCTCTCCGGCCTGCGCGACCTCAAGGTGGGGGATTTCGTGGTCCACGTCGACCACGGCATCGGCCAGTTCGTGGCGCTGCGCTCGGTGGGCGGCAACGGCGACGGCCTGGGCGGGCTGCCGCCGGTGGTGCGCGATCTCGCCACCGCCGGCGCCGCCGCCGAGACCGAGGTGATGGAGATCTCCTACTCCGCCGGCAAGCGGCTGCTTCTCCCCCTCTCGCGCATCGATCAGGTGCAGAAATACAGCGGCATCGAGGGGGTCGCTCCCCGCCTCGACCAGCTCGGCGGCACCTCGTGGAACAAGACCAAGGCGCGGGTCAAGAAGGGGATGCGCGACATGGCCGGGGAGCTGCTGAAGCTCTACGCCGAGCGCCAAGTCGCGCGCGCCCCGGCGATGCCCCCGGACACCGACATGCTGCACCAGTTCGAAGCCGCCTTCCCTTACGAGGAGACGCCGGACCAGTTGGAGGCGATCGCCACCATCCGCGAGGACCTCCAGCGCGAGCGCCCGATGGACCGCCTGCTCTGCGGCGATGTCGGCTACGGCAAGACCGAGGTCGCCATGCGCGCCGCCTTCAAGGCGGTCGACGGCGGCTATCAGGTGGCGGTGCTGGCGCCGACGACGATTCTGGCCGATCAGCACCTGGAGACCTTCCGCAAGCGGTTCGCCGGCTTTCCGGTGAACGTCGAGATGGTGTCGCGAGTCCGCTCGCCGGCCGAGATGCGGGAGCTCAAAGTACGGCTCGCCGACGGCAGGATCGACATCCTGATCGGCACCCACCGGCTGCTGTCAAAGGACATCCAGCTCCCCAAGATCGCCCTGATGATCGTCGACGAGGAGCAGCGCTTCGGCGTCGCCCAGAAGGAGCGGCTGAAGCAGTTGAAGAAGAACGTCCACGTGCTCGCGATGTCGGCGACGCCGGTGCCGCGCACGCTTCAGCTCTCGCTCGCCAACGTGCGCGACCTGTCGGTGATCGAGACGCCGCCGCGCGACCGCATGGCGGTGGAGACGGCGATCCTCCCCTACAGCGACAACCTGGTGCGCGAGGCGATCGAGTTCGAGCTGGAGCGCGGCGGGCAGGTCTACTATGTCTACAACCGCGTCGAGTCGATCGAGGACCGGCTGGCCAAGCTGCGCGAGATCGTCCCCGGCGTCCGCGTCACCGTCGGCCACGGCCAGCTCGACGAGGAGGAGCTCTCCCGCCGCATGCACGCCTTCACCCGCGGCGACTTCGACGTGCTGCTGGCGACGACGATCATCGAGAACGGCATCGACATCCCGAACGTCAACACCATGATCGTCCACCGGGCGGACCGCTTCGGCCTCGCCCAGCTCTACCAGCTCCGCGGCCGGGTCGGGCGGAGCAACCAGCTCGCCTACTGCTACTTCACGGTGGCCGAGGACCGCGTGCTCTCCGAGCAGGCCAGGAAGCGCCTCGCCGCCCTGCGCGAGTTCTCCGACCTCGGCGCCGGCTTCCGCATCGCGGCGCGAGACCTCGAGATCCGCGGCGCCGGCAATCTCCTGGGGGGCGAGCAGAGCGGCCACATCGGCACGGTAGGCATCGAGACCTATCTCAAGCTGCTCGAGGAGACCGTGCGCGAGCTGCGCGGGGAGGTGGTCGAGGAGGCGCCGTCGGTGGCGCTCGACCTGCCGGTGGCGATGTCGATCCCGGCCGACTACGTGGACGACGCCAACCTGCGGATGGAGCTCTACCGCAAGATCGCCGAGGAGCCGGAGCGCGAGATGCTCGCCGAGCTCGTCGACCGCTTCGGCCCGCCCCCCCCGTCCGTCGAGGCGCTGGTCGAGGTGGCGGCCCTCAAGCGCCTGGCCGAGTCGCTGCGCGTGCAGTCGATCTCGGCGAAGGGGGGCGAGCTGGTGATCCGGCTGCGCCGCGACGCGCGGGTCGACGTCGAGCGGCTGATCGAGATGGTCTCGACGATGCAGGGGGCGAGCTTCAGCCCGACCGGGGTGCTGATCCTGCCCGGCGGCGGCGGCCGGCAGCTCGTCGCCACGGCGCGCCAGACGCTGGAGTCGCTGGCGCAATGATCGCGACGCGGATGTCGACGAGGGCCGCGCGCCTGGGCTGGAGCGTCATCCTGTTGACGGCGGCCTGCCAGCGGGCGGCGCCGGTGTCCCCGGACGCCGTGGCGAGCCTCGGCGGCTCCGAGGTGCGCTACGCCGAGTTCGAGCGGTACGTGGCCCGCAACGCCGGCGAGACCGGGATCGCCCTGGGGAGCGACGTGCTTTCGGAGCTCCTCGATCAGTTCCTCGACGAGCGGCTCCTGGCGCGGCTGGCCGCCGACCGCGGGCTGGTCCCGCCGGCCGCGGCGCCGCGGCAGGCGACCGACGCTCTGCTCACGGCGGACCTGCGCGGCGAGGCCGGCGACGGCGATGTTGCCCGTGATACTGCTCGATACTACGAGGCGCACCCGCAGGAGTTCACGCGTCCGGAGCGGGTGCGGCTGCGGCAGATCCTCACCGAGAATCGCGCGGCGGCCGAGGCGGCCCGGCGCGAGATCGTGGCGGGAGCGCCGTTCGAGGACGTCGCGCGCCGTCTGTCGAGCGGTCCGCGGGCCGACTCGGGCGGCTATCAGGGGGAGCTCGCGCGCGGCGACCTGCCGCCGTCGTTCGCCGACCTGATCTTCTCCCTGAAGCCGGGCGAGGTGAGCCCCGTCGTGCCGGCCGACTATGGATTCCACCTCTTCCAGGTGATCGAACGCGAGCCGGCGCAGAGAGTGCCGCTCGCCGCCGCGCGGGAGGAGATCCTCGCCCGGCTGCGCCAGCAGAATGCCGACCAGCTCCTGCGGTCGCTGGTCCAGGCTGCCCGCAGCCGATACAATGTGAAAGTTCATGAACGGAATCTACCGTTCGGATACGCAGGTTCCTATAGTGATGAAATCCATGCCAAGAAGACTCGTTAGCCTGTCCCTGTTGCTCGCCCTCGCGCTCGCGCCGGCGATGGTTCCGGCGTTGAGCGCCGAGGTGCTCAACCGCGTCGTCCTGCGGGTCAACGACCAGATCTCGACCCTCTACGACTACCAGTTGCACCGCGAGGAGCTGGTGCGCGACATCGTTCGCCGCGAGCAGGACGGCGACGAGCGCCAGCGGCTGCTCAGCCAGGTCGGGGAGGTGGCTTACGCCGATCTGTTCCGCGAGCTGCTGCTGCAGTCGCGGGCCGACCAGCTCGGCGTCGAGGTCACCGATGCCCAGGTCGACGCCGCCATGAGTCAGCTCAAGCAGAGCTACAACTTGAAGAGCGACGAGGAGTTCAAGGCGGCCCTGGCGCAGTCCGGCATGACCGATGCCCAGCTCCGCGCCCAGTTGCGCGGCCAGCTCCGGGTGCAGGAGGTGCGCGGACGCGAGGTGCAGAGCCGGGTCAAGGTGGACGAGGAGGACCAGCGCCGCTACTACCGCAAGAACCTCGAGCAGTTCCGCCAGCCCGAGCAGGTCCAGCTCCGAGAGGTCGTGGTGCTCGACGAGGGGGGGCTGCCGACCGCTGAGGAGCGGCAGCGCGCGGCGGCGGAGATCCGCGCCAAGGTGCGGTCCGGCGGCTCGCTGGCCGACGCCGTCGCCGACACCTCCAAGAAGGGGGTGACGAGCGCCGCCATCGATCTCGGCTGGGTCTCGCCCGGCGATCTCGACAAGAACCTCGAGACCGCGGTCTGGAAGCTCCCCAAGGGTTCGCTCAGTGAGCCGGTCCAGGCGCGCGGCGGTCTCCACCTGGTGCAGGTGCTGGATCGACGCGAGTCGCGCATCCCGCCGTTCTCCGAGGTCCAGCAGGTGATCCAGACCCGCGAGCAGGAGCGGGTCTTCCGCCAGGAGATCGCCAAGTACATGGTGGAGCTGGAGAAGAAGTCGCTGGTGGTGGCGAAGCCCCCGGCGGACGCCGCCAACTTCCGCCGCCATCTCGCCGTCACCGAAGCAGCCGGCGACGAAGGGGGGCTCAGCGGCGGCATCCCCGCGGCGGCAGCGGCGGCGACGAGCTCGGCGGCCCCGGTGGCCGGCGAGGCGACGCCCCTCGGCACGGTGACGACCCCGCCGACGGCGACGACGACCGAGCCCACCGCGCCGGGCACTCTGCCGGTCCCCAAGCCGGTCGATCCCTCGCCGGCGCCGGTGGCTCCGCCACCGTCCACGACCGAGCCACCGCCGGCGATCCCGCCGCCCGGCGTCTGAGACTTCCCCAGGGCTGCTTCGACCGCCCCGCGAGAACCCTTCGCGGGCGTTTTCGTTTCTCTCCGTTTCTCTCCGCAAACCGCTCTTCCGCCTCGCTTGCGCGTGCTTTTCGGAAATTTGCGAGGCTCTGGTGGGCGATGGTGGATAAAAATGGACAAAAGTGGAGTGAACTGCTAGGCTTTTCCCCGCAGTAAACCCTTTTTTTGGGGGCGGGTCATGTTCCGCGGAAGCGCTCCAACCAAGATCGACGACAAGGGCCGTCTGAAGATTCCGACGGATTTCCGGCGGCTCCTGGAGGAGCGCTACGGCCCCGATCTGTTCGTCACGTCGGTCCAGGGCGATTCGGCGCTGCTCTACCCGCTGCCGGTCTGGGAGGAGATCGAGTCCCGGCTGGCGGCCATGCCGTCCACCGACCGCACCAAGACGCGGTACCTCGAGCGGGTGAACTACTTCGGACAGCAGGTGCGGCTGGACGTGCAGGGGCGGATCCTGGTCCCGCAGATCCTGCGGGAGAGCGCCAGCATGAACGGCGACGTGGTGGTGAGCGGCCAGCTCAACCATCTGGTGGTCTGGAACCACGAACGGCTCGTGTCGCGGCTCTCGGAGCAGCCGTTCACGGACGAGGACTTTCATGCCCTCAGCACCCAGGGGATCTGAGCGCGCCACGGAGGGAGGCCGGTCGCGAGCGAGCCTGAAAAGACGGTCGTCCAGCATGTGCCGGTCCTCCTTGCCGAGGTCCTCGACTACCTCGCGCCCCAGCGCGGCGGGATTTTCGTCGACGGGACGCTGGGGCTGGGCGGCCACTCCGAGGCCCTGCTGCGCGCCTCGCCGGACGTCCAGGTCGTCGGCATCGACCGCGACGCCGCGGCGCTGGCGCGGGCCGGCGAGCGGCTCGCCGTCTTCGGTCCACGAGTGCGCCTGGTGCAGGCGAACTTCCACCAGATCACGGATGCATTGGCCGGCCTTGGAATCCATGGCGGGATCGCGGGTTTCCTGGCCGACCTCGGCGTTTCTTCGCTGCAGCTCGAGACGCCCGGGCGGGGCTTCAGCTTCCGCCTCGACGGGCCGCTCGACATGCGGATGGGTTTGAGTGACATGACCGCGGCGGACCTGGTCAACCAGGCCTCGGAGGGAGAGTTGGAGACCATCTTCAGGGACTATGGCGAGGAGCGGCAGGCGCGGCGGATTGCCCGTGCGATCTCCCGTGCGCGGACGGAGAAGCCGATCGCGACCACCGGTGAGCTCCAGCGGCTGGTCGCCGGGGCCAAGGGGGCGCGGGCGGCGCGCGAGGAGCGGATCGATCCCGCCACCCGCGTCTTCCAGGCGCTGCGCATTGAGGTGAACCAGGAGCTGGCCGGCCTCGAGCGCTGCATCGAGGAGACGGTGCGGCTGCTCGAGACCGGTGGGCGGCTGGTGGTGATCTCCTACCACAGCCTCGAGGACCGGATCGTCAAGAACACGCTGCGCGACCTGGCGCGCGGCGAGGTCGACCCGGTGACCGGGCGCTCGCGCTCGGAGACCCAGTTGATCGAGGTGCTGACGCGCAAGCCGGTGCGGCCGACGGAGAGCGAGCTCGACCTCAACCCGCGCGCGCGCTCCGGCAAGCTGCGCGCGGCCCGGAGGCTCTGAAGGCATTGCGGAATGCCTATGCCTTCACGCGGCCGGTGGCCAACTCCTATCTCGTGCGCGAGCGCGACCGGCGCCGCGTGCGCGAGCTGGCGCTGGTCTTGCTGGTCGTGCTCTGCCTCGGAGGGGGTTTGCTGGCGTACACCTGGATCCATCTGGAAGTGACCCGCACGGGCTACCGCATCGACAAGCTGGAGCGCGAGCTCACCAAGCAGACGCGTGAGGAGCGGCAGCTCCGGCTGGAGGCGGCCTATCTGGCCAGCCCCTCGCAGATCGAGCGGCGGGCGATCAAGGAGCTCGGGCTGCAGTCGCCCGTCCTCGAGCAGGTGATCTTCTGGGAGGAGCTGCCGTGAGGCGGCGGCTCGGCATCGTCGCCGGTTTCGGGATCTTCTGGATGCTGCTGATCGGCGCCCGCTTCTACCACCTGCAGGTGGTCCGTTACGACCACTACTCGAACAAGGCCGAGCGCCAGCAGCAGCGAGTGGTCACTCTCGATCCGCCGCGGGGGACGATCTACGACGCCCAGGGGCGCGAGCTCGCCGTCTCGATCCAGGTCGATTCCGTCTACGCGGTGCCGCCGGAGATCGAGGATCCGGAGGCGGCCGCCGCCGCGCTCGCCGGCGCCATTCCCGGGCTCGACCGCGCCAAGCTGGCGCGCCAGCTCGCCGGCGATCGCGAGTTCATCTGGGTGGCGCGCAAGCTCGATCCGCCGGTCGCCGAGAAGGTGCATGCCCTGGAGCTCAAGGGGTTCTACTTCGTGCCCGAGAGCAAGCGCTACTACCCGATGGGGGAGCTGGCCGCCCAGGTGCTCGGCTACGTCGGCACCGACAACCACGGTCTCGCCGGTCTCGAGCTGGTCTACGACCGGGAGATCACCGGCAAGCCGGGGAAGCGGACCGTGCTGCGCGACGCCCGCCAGGGAACTGTGGCGGCGCCCGACCTCTCCTCCGCCGAGCCGGAGCCGGGGCACGACCTCTACCTGACGCTGGACGCGACCGTGCAGCACATCGTCGAGCGCGAGCTGGCGCGGGCGATCCAGGAGCGGCACGCCAAGCGCGGCAGCGCCATCTTCCTCGACCCGGTGACGGGCGGCGTGCTGGCCATGGCCTCGTACCCGACGTTCGACCCCAACGACTTCGGCAGCTACTCGCCGGAGAGCTGGCGCAACCGGGCGGTCGCCGACGTCTACGAGCCCGGCTCGACCTTCAAGATCATCACCGCCGCCGCCGCCCTGGAAGCCGGGGTGGTGCGCGAGAACGACATGGTCGACTGCGGCGGGGGATCGATCACCCTCTTCCGCAACATCCGGGTGCGCGACCACAAGTCGTACGGCATGCTGACGTTCGCGCAGGTGATCTCGCACTCCAGCAACGTCGGCGTCATCCGGGTCGCCCAGCGGATCGCGGCCAAGCCTTTCTACGCCAACATCCGCGCCTTCGGCTTCGGCCAGCAGACGGGGATCGACCTGCCCGGCGAGAGCGCCGGCATCCTTCATAACGTCGAGCGCTGGGGGCTGCTCGAGAAGTCCTACATTTCCTTCGGGCAGGGGGTTTCGGTGACGCCGCTGCAACTGGTCGCCGCCACCGCGGCGGTGGCCAACGGCGGGGCGCTGCTGCGGCCGCATACGGTCGCCGCGGTGAGCCGGGGCGAGGCGCGGGTGCCGAAGTACCTCACGCCGCCGGTGGTCGGCCGTCCCATCTCGCCCGCCACGGCGCGCGAGCTCACCCGCCTGATGGAGGGGGTCGTCATCGACGGCACGGGGAAGTCCGCGGCGGTCCCCGGCTATCGGGTGGCGGGCAAGACCGGGACGGCGCAGATTCCCGTGCGCGGGGGCTATCGCGGCTACCTGCCGAGCTTCGTCGGCTTCGCGCCGGCGGACCGGCCGGCCCTGGTGGGGCTGGTGGCGATCGCCGAGCCGCAGGGGAGCGAGTACTACGGCGCCCAGGTGGCGGCGCCCGCCTTCAGCGCCATCGCCCGGCAGGTGCTGCTCTATCGCGGCATCCACCCCGAGCGCCCCCGGCCGTCCGTCTGGATGGGGCAGGTGACGATGCTGGCGGGATTGCCGGCGAGCCCGGCGGCGGCCCCCGCGGTTCCCCGTCTCGCGCTCGGCGAGGACGACGTGCTGGCCGACGGCGACGACCACGCCGTCGCGGTGGAGACGCCGGAGCCCGAGAGCGATCACGGCGCGCCCAAGGGAGGCCACCCTCATGCGTCTCTCTGAGCTGGTGAGCGGCCTGGCCGTCGCCGGCTCCCGCGGCACCGATTCGAAGGATCCGAAGGATCCGGAGGTCGCCGGCGTCGAGCACGACTCGCGCCGGGTGCGCCCCGGCGACCTGTTCGTGGCCCTGCCCGGCCAGCGCTTCGACGGCCGCGCCTTCGCCGCCGCGGCGGTGGCGAAGGGAGCGGTGGCGATCGTCGGTCCGGAGCCGGGCGAGGCGGCGGGCGTCGCTGTCCCCTGGCTGATCGCGGACGATCCGCGCGCCCTGCTCGGGCCGCTCGCCGCCCGCGTCTACGGCCACCCCGACCGCGAGCTGATCCTGGCCGGGGTGACCGGCACCAACGGCAAGTCGACGGTGGCGACGCTGATCGCCGGCATCCTCAACGCGGCGGGGCGCCCCGCGGGGTTCATCGGCACGCTGGGCTACAGCTTCCAGGGGAAGAGCTACGCCGGCGGCCACACCACGCCCGAGGCGTCCGACCTGTTCCGCCTCCTGCGCGAGATGCGCGGCGACGGCGCCGCGGCGGTCGCCATGGAGGTCTCCTCGCACGCCCTGGCCATGGGGCGGGTCGGCGGCGCCCGGTTCGACGCGGCGGTGTTCACCAACCTCACCCGCGACCACCTCGACTATCACCGGGATTTCGAGGACTACTTCGCGGCCAAGCGGCGGCTCTTCGACCTGTTGAAGCCGGGCCGCCGGGCGGTGGTGAACGTCGACGACCCCTACGGCCGGCGGCTCGCCGCCGAGCTGCCGGACGCCCTGACGTTCGGCGAAGGGGGGGAAGTCGCGGTCCGCGAGGCCGCCCTGACCACGGCCGGCATCCGCGGCGTTCTGGTGACACCGCGTGGCGAGGTGCCGTTCGCTTCGCCCATTCTCGGCCGCTACAACCTGTCGAACCTGCTGGCCGCGGCGGCGGTGGCGGAGACCCTGGAGCTGCCGCACGCGGCGGTGGCCGCCGCCTTCGCCGCTCAGCGGCCGGTGCCCGGACGGATGGAGCCGGTCGACGGCGGCCAGCCCTTCGCGGTCTACGTCGACTATGCCCACACCGACGCCGCTCTCGACGCCGCGCTGCGCTCGGCGCGCGAGGTGGTGGGTGGCGGGAAGGTGGCGGTGGTCTTCGGCTGCGGCGGTGACCGCGACGCCGGCAAGCGCCCGCTGATGGGGAAGGTGGCCGGTGAGCTGGCCGACCTGGTGATCGCCACCTCGGACAATCCGCGTAGCGAGGATCCGCTGGCCATCCTGGCGGCTGTCGAGGAGGGCTTGAAGGCGAGCGGCAACCGCTCCTACCGCTTGGTGCCGGACCGGCGCGCGGCGATCCGCGAGGCGATCGCCGCCGCCGAGCCCGGTTGGGCGGTGGTGGTGGCCGGCAAGGGGCACGAGCGGGAGCAGACGATCGGAACTCAAAAACTGCCGTTCTCCGACCTGGAGGAGATCGGCAAGGCTCTGGAGGAGCGCTTTGGCTCGGCTGTCGGTCGGTGACGCGGCGCGCGCGGTCGGCGGCCGGGTGACGGCCGGCGACCCCGACGCCATGATCGAGGGGGCGGCGATCGATTCGCGCGCCGTCCGCGGGGGCGAGGTCTTCTTCGCCTTCGGCGGCGCGCACACGGACGGCCACCGCTTCGTCCCCGACGCCCTGGCACGGGGAGCGGCAGCCGCTATCGTTCAGGAAGATCTCTCGCCACCCCCGGCCGGCGCCCTGATCCGGGTGGAAGACACTTTCCAGGCTCTCCACGACCTCGCCCGCTTCGCGCGGACGCGGGTGCCGGAGCGGCTCGCCGGCATCACCGGCTCGGCGGGAAAGACCACCACCAAGGAGCTGCTCGGCGCCATCCTCGCCTCCCGTTTCCGGACGGCGTGGACGCCGGGCAACCTGAACAACCTCTACGGCTTCCCCCTGTCGCTGCTCAACGTGCCCGATGGAACCCAGTGGATGGTGGCGGAGATGGGGATGTCGACGCCGGGCGAGCTGAGTCAGCTCTCGCTGCTCGGCCGGCCGGACGTCGCCGTCTTCACCGTCGTGCGCCCCGTCCACCTGGAGTTCTTCGGCACCCTGCAGGCGATCGCCGAGGCGAAGGCTGAGCTCCTGGCGGGGCTGGACGCCGGCGGCTTCATCGTCGCCAACGCGGATGATCCCGAGGTGACGCGGATCGCCAGGCGGCACGGCGCCCGGGTGGTCTGGTACGGCTTGGGCTCAGACGTGGACGCTGTCGTGGAGGTCAAGGCTCGCGACCTCGTCCCCGAGCCGGACGGCGGCGTGGGGAGCCGCTTTACGCTGGAGGCCGGCGGCAGCTCGGTCGAGATCCGTCTCCCCCTGCACGGCCTTTACAACGTCGAGAACTGCCTGGCCGCGGCGGCCGCCGCCTGGGCGCTCGGCCTCTCGCTCGACGAGATCGCGGCGGCGGTGCGCGGCGCCAAGCCCGCCTCCATGCGCGGCGTTGTCCATCGCGCGCCTGGGGGGTTCCTGCTGATCGACGACTCCTACAACTCGAATCCGGACGCCGTCGACAAGGCGCTGGCGAGCGCGGCGGCCCTGCCGGGTGAGCGCCGGGTCGCCGTGCTGGGCGACATGCTGGAGCTGGGGCCTGAGGGGCCGCGCTTCCACCGCGAGGCGGGGGAGCGGGCGGCGCGGCTCGGCTTCTCGCCGGTGGTGGCGGTCGGCGAACTGTCGCGGGAGCTGGCCGCTGGGGCCCGGGGGGCCGGCGGCGAGGCCGTCTGGCTGTCCGACGCCGCCGCGGCGGCCGAGTGGGCTGCCGGCGAGATCCACGGCGGCGACGTGGTGCTGGTCAAGGGCTCGCGCGGGGTGAAGCTCGATCAGGTGGTCCGGCGTCTTCTGGGTGACGCTGTCGCCGCGGGGGAGGCCGCGCACTGATGCTCTACTGGCTCCTCTATCCGCTGCGGGACGTCATCCCGGCCTTCAACGTCTTCCGCTACATCACCTTCCGGGTCGTGGCGGCGATGGTCGCGGCGCTGATCCTCTCCTGGATCCTGGGCCCCTGGTTCATCCGCCAGCTCCGCCGCCTGTCGGTCGGGCAGAACATCCGCGACGTCGGGCCGCAGGCGCATCAGGTCAAGGCGGGGACGCCGACGATGGGCGGCCTGCTGATCCTGTTCGCCACCATGGTGCCCACCCTGCTGTTCGGGGACCTCCGTAACATCTACGTCTGGCTGGTGGTGATCGTGACCACCGCCTTCGGCGCCATCGGCTTCGCGGACGACTACCTCAAGGTCCGCAATCGGCGGAACCTCGGCCTCACCGCGCGCGCCAAGTTCCTGCTCCAGGTGCTTGTGGGCCTGGCGTTCGGGATCGCCCTGCTCGTCCTGCCGGCGGAGAGCGGGTTCAACCCGGCGGTGACCTTCCCCTTCATCAAGCGGCTGGTGCTGCACCTGGGGTATTTCTACATCCCCTTCGTGGCCTTCGTGCTGGTCGGCTCCTCCAATGCCGTCAATCTGACCGACGGGCTGGACGGCCTCGCCATCGGCGCCACCTCGGTCGCGGCCGCCACCTACGCCGTCTTCACCTACGTGGCCGGCAACGCGATCATCTCCCGCTACCTGCAAGTCTCCTGGGTTCCGGGGGTGGGCGAGGTGGCCGTCTTCTGCGGCGCCATGGTGGGCGCGGGGATCGGCTTTCTCTGGTTCAACTCGCATCCGGCCGAGGTGTTCATGGGCGACGTCGGCTCGCTCTCCCTCGGGGCCGCTATCGGCAGCGTCGCCGTGATCGCCAAGCAGGAGATCCTGCTCGTGCTGGTCGGCGGCCTGTTCGTCATGGAGGCGCTCTCGGTCATCATCCAGGTGGCCTCCTTCAAGCTGCGCGGCAAGCGGGTGTTCCGCATGTCGCCTCTGCATCATCACTTCGAGCTCTCCGGCTGGGCGGAGCCCAAGGTCATCGTGCGCTTCTGGATCCTGTCGATCCTGTTCGCGCTGCTGTCCTTGTCGACGCTGAAACTGCGATGAACGGACCCTGGAATCCTTCCGCGGGGGGTCGCCTGGAGCAGGCGCTGGTGTATGGCTTGGGGCTCTCCGGCCGCGCCGCGGCGCGCCTGCTGCTGGCGCGAGGGGTCGCCGTGCAGGTGGTGGACGACAAGGCGGTCGATCGCGGCGACCTCGAGGAGAGCATCACGCTCCTCCCCGGCGGCACCCTGCGCCAGCTCCCCCCGGGCGTGGACCTGGTGGTCGTCTCCCCCGGCGTGCCGCTCGACCGGCCGCTGCTGGAGGACGCCCGCCGTTGCGGCGTGCCGGTGGTCGCCGAGGTCGAGCTCGCCTTCCCGTTCCTCAACGGCCCGGTGGTGGCGATCACCGGCAGCAACGGCAAGAGCACCACGACGGCGATGACCGGCGAGATGGTGAAGGCCGGCGGCCTCACGGCCGAGGTCTGCGGCAACATCGGCGAGCCGCTGGCGGAGAAGATCGCCGGCCCCCCCGGGCGCGTCTTCGTGGTCGAGATGTCGAGCTTCCAGATCGAGGGGATCGCCACCTTCCGGCCGCGGGCCGCGGCGTTCCTCAACCTCTCGGAGGACCACCTCGACCGCTACGGCGCCCTGGAGGCGTACGGCGCGGCCAAGAAGCGGCTGTTCCGCGACATGGGCCCCGAAGACATCGCCGTGCTCAACGCCGACGATCCGGAGACGCTGCGGACCGAGACGCAGGCCCGCCGCCGCCTCTTCTCCCGCCTGGGGCGCGTCGAGGACGGCTGCTTCGCCACGGAGGATGGGCGGGTGATCGAGGTGGACGGCGGCGCGGAGACTCCACTGTTCCACGCCTCCGACGTGCCGCTCGCGGGGGTGCAGAACCTGGAGAACGCCATGGCCGCGGCCCTGCTGGCGCGCGCGGTGGGGGTGGAGCCGGCGGCGATCCGCGCCGCCCTGCGGTCGTTCCAGGGTCTGCCGCACCGCCTGCAGAAGGTCGGCGAGTCCAACGGCGTCACCTTCTACGACGATTCCAAGGGGACCAACCCCGGCGCCACGATGAAGGCGATCGAGGGGTTCGCGGACGGCACGGTCCACCTGATCCTCGGCGGGCGCAACAAGGACGCCGACCTCGCGGCCCTGACGCCCATGGTCCGCCGCAAAGCCCGCCGCGCCTACCTGATCGGCGAGGCCGCCGCGGAGTTCGCGGCCGCGCTCGGCGACGCTGTCCCCTACGAGTTGTCCGAGACGCTCGACCACGCCGTGCATTCGGCGGCGGAGCAGGCGCGGCCGGGCGAGGCGGTCGTGCTGTCGCCGGCCTGCGCGAGCTTCGATCAGTTCAGGAACTTCAATCACCGCGGCGACGTTTTCCAGGAACTGGCACGCGAGATCATCTCTGGTAAGACTGGCGGAGCGCCGCATGGCTAAGAAGCTCGCGTTCGACAAGGTGCTCTTCACCATCGTGGTGCTGCTGATGTTCTTCGGCCTGGTGATGGTGTTCTCGGCGAGCTCGGCGCTGGCGCGAGGCGGCGGGATCAACCACTTCCTGATCAAGCAGGGGGTCTCGGCGGCGCTGGGCCTCGCGCTGATGGCCTGGCTGATGCACATGGACTACCGCCGCCTGCGCAATCCGGTGGTCATCTACTCCCTGCTCGGCGCGGTGCTGGTGCTGCTGGTCGGCGTGCTCTTCTCGCCGCAGCTCAACGCCACCCGCCGCTGGTTCTTCGTCGCCGGGGTCTCGATCCAGCCCTCGGAGCTGGCGAAGCTGGCGCTGATCCCCTTCCTCGCCTACCAGATCGAGAAGAACCAGGAGCGGGTCAACGAGCTCTCCTTCCTCGCTCCGGCCGCCTTTTTCACCGTGCTGACCGCGGCGCTGATCCTGCTCGAGCCGGACATGGGGACGGCGGTGCTCCTCTGCGCCACCTTCTTCCTGATGATCTTCCTCGCCGGCCTCTCCTGGCGCTACATCGTGGCGGCGCTGGCCCTGGTGCCGCCGGCGCTGATCGGGCTGGTGATGATGGCGCCCTACCGCCGCGCGCGCCTGTTCACCTTCCTCGATCCAGAGCGCGATCCGCTGGGCAACGGCTTCCAGGCGCTGCAGTCGCTGATCGCCGTCGGCTCCGGGGGTGTCTTCGGCCTCGGCCCCGGCAAGAGCGTGCAGAAGCTCTACTTCCTGCCCCACCCGGAGTCGGACTTCATCTTCTCGATCGTGGCGGAGGAGCTCGGCATGATCGGCGCCCTCGCCCTGGTGATCGCCTTCGGCATCCTCGCCTGGCGCGGGTTGCGCGCCGGCGCCAAGGCGCCGGACGCTTTCGGCCGCTACCTCGGCTGGGGGCTGACCGGTGTCCTGGTGATGCAGGCGCTGATCAACGTCAGCGTCACCATCGCGCTCCTCCCCACCAAGGGGATCCCGCTGCCGTTCATCTCCTACGGCGGCTCGTCGCTGGTGGTGACCCTGTGCATCTGTGGCGTGCTGCTCAACGTGTCGCAGCATGCCTAATATTGAATGAATAGTGAATGATGAGATGGCCACGGCAAACGCACCCCTCCACGTCCTGCTCGCCGGCGGCGGCACGGGCGGCCACGTCTTCCCCGCCCTCGCCGTCGGGGAGGAGCTGCGGGCCCGGGGGTGGCGCGTGAGCTTCGTCGGGATGACCGGTGGCATGGAGGAGCGGCTGGCGGGCGAGCACGGCGTCCCCTTTCATGGGCTGCCGGCGAAGCCGCTGGTCGGGCGCGGCCCCCTCAGCCAGGCGAAGGCGCTGGCCACCCTGGCGGGCTCGACCGTGGCGGCGCGGCGGCTGGTCCGCGAGCTCGGCGCCGACATCGTGCTCGGCACCGGCGGCTATGTCTCGGCCCCGGCGGTGCTCGGCGCCCGGCTCGCCCGGCGGCCGGTGATGCTGCTGGAGCCGAACGGCAAGGCGGGCGTCGCCAATCGCTGGCTGTCGCGCTGGGCGACCGGCGCCTGCGTCGGCTACCGGGAGACGCTCGCCGACCTCAAGTGCCCCGGCTGGGTGACCGGCGTGCCGGTGCGCGCCGACTTCTTCAAGGTCCAGGCGGAGCTCCCCCCGCTCGACTCCCCGCGCCTGCTGGTGCTCGGCGGCAGCCAGGGGGCGAAGCAGATCAACGAAGCGATGCCGGCGGTGGCGGTGCGGCTCGCCGCCCGTTTCCCGGCGATCCGCATCACGCATCAGGCCGGGGCGCGCAACCTGGAAGAGGCGCGGGCGGCCTACGCCCAGGCGGGCATCGGCGCCCCTCACGTCGAGGTCGTCCCCTTCCTCGATGACGTCGCGGGCGCGATGGCGGCGAGCCACCTGCTGGTCTCGCGCGCCGGCGCGATCACGCTCGCCGAGATCTGCGCCGCCGGCCGCGCCTCGCTGCTCGTGCCGCTGGCGATCTCCAAGGGACATCAGGTGGACAACGCCCGGCTGATCGCCGAGGCCGGCGCCGCCGAAATGATCCCGTCGAATGAGCTCTCGGCCGACCGGCTCGCCGCGCGGCTGGAGGAGCTGCTGGCGGACGGCGCCCGCCTCGCCGCCATGGGGCGGGCGGCGCGGGCCCTGGCGCACCCGCGCGCCGTCGCCGAGATCGCCGACCGCGTCGAAGAACTGCGAGGGGCGCGCTGATGTTCAACCGCTTCACCGACCTCTCGCGCATCCACTTCGTCGGCATCGGCGGCGCCGGCATGAGCGGCATCGCCGAGATCCTCCTCGAGTACGACCTCGAGGTGAGCGGCTGCGACCAGTCGCTCGGCGAGGCCACCCAGCGGCTGACGGACATGGGGGCGCAGATCGAGAAGGGGCACTCGCCCGATCACCTGGAGGGGGTCGAGCTGCTGGTGACCTCCTCCGCCGTGGCCGACGACAACCCGGAGGTGCGGGAGGCGCGGCGGCGCGGCATCACCGTGGTGCGGCGGGCCGAGATGCTGGGCGAGCTGATGCGCCTGAAGTACGGCATCGGCGTCGCCGGCACTCACGGCAAGACCACCACCACCTCGCTGATCGGCACCCTGCTGACCGACGCCGGGCTCGATCCGACGGTGATCGTCGGCGGCCGGCTGCGACTCCTCGGCACCGGCGCGCGCCTGGGCAAGAGCGACTACCTGGTAGCCGAGGCGGACGAATACGACCGCAGCTTCCTGCGGCTGACCCCGGTGATCGCGGTGATCACCAACATCGACCGCGACCACCTCGACACCTACGGCACGCTGGAGGGGATCCAGGACGCCTTCGTCGAGTTCGGCAACCGCGTCCCCTTCTTCGGCCGGTTGATCGTCTGCCTGGACGACGCCAACGTGCAGAAGGTGCTGCCGCGCATGGCCGACCGCCGCATCCTCACCTACGGCCTGTCGCCGCAGGCCGATCTCTCGGCGGTCAACCTCGAGCCGCACGGCGTCGGCAGCCGCTTCGGCGTGCGCCTGCGCAACGATCGCTTCCTCGGCCGCGTCGACCTCGGCACCATCGAGCTGCCGATCCCCGGCCGGCACAACGTGCTGAACGCGCTGGCGGCAGTGGGCGTGGGGCTGGCACTGCGCATCGACTTCGACACCATCACCCGCGCCCTCGCCGGCTTCGAGGGGGTGCACCGCCGCTTCGAGCTGGTCGGCACCTGGCGCGGCGCCACCGTGGTGGACGACTACGCCCACCACCCGACGGAGGTCGACGCCACCCTGCAGGCGGCGCGGCAGACCTTCCCCGAGGGGCAGGTGTTCGCCGTCTTCCAGCCGCACCTGTACACGCGCACCCAGGATCAGGCCGAGGAGTTCGGACGCTCCCTGCTGGGAGCCGACATGGCTGTGGTCACCGATGTCTACCCCTCGCGCGAGCAGCCGATCCCCGGCGTCACCGGCGAGCTGGTGGTCGAGGCGGCGCGGCGCGGCGGGCACCGCAACGTCCACTACTGCCCGTCCTGGCAGGACGCGCCGGAGCTGCTGTGCGATCGGGTCGGCGCCGGCGACGTGGTGATCACCCTCGGCGCCGGGGATGTCAACCGGCTGGCCCAGGCGCTGGTCGAAGAGGCGTTGGTCGAAGAGGAGAACGCGGGATGACGGGCACGACCACCGCCACCGCCTCCGTGGTGCCGCCCGGCGCGGGCGGGCGGGTGCTCGACTTCCGCCGCCGCGGCACGCCCCCGCGCCGCCGGCGCAAGAGCCTGCTGCTCAAGCTGCTGAAGCCGCTCGCAGCCGCCCTGGGGCTGGTGGCGCTGCCGGCCGGGCTCGTCGCCTGGGTGCTCACCGCGCCGCTCTTCCGGCTGCGCACCGTCGACGTGCGGCCGATGAAGGGCTCACCGGCGGCGGGCCGCGTCTCGGAAGCCTCCATCCGCCAAGCGCTCGCTCCTCTCGAGGGGAAGAACCTGGTGCGGATGTCGCTCGACGAAGCTACCGCGCGGGTGCGGCGCGACCCCTGGATCGGCGCGGTGGAGATCGCCAAGGAGCTTCCGGACCGGCTGCGGGTGCGCATCTCCGAGCGCAAGCCGGTCGCCCTGCTGCTCGCCGGCCGCGACCTCGTCTTCGCCGACGAGGAGGGGCGCTCCATCGCCCCGGTGGCGACGCCGGTCGAGCTGGAGGCGGCGCGCAAGGCCGGCCTGCTGGTGGTGAGCTTCCCCGGCAAGCCGCATCCCAACGGCATGGCCGCCGCGCTCAAGGTGGCGGCGGAGCTCGGGCGGGTGGAGCCGAACTGGGCGGCGAAACTGGCGCAGATCGAGGTGCTGGGCGAGGAGGACTTCCGGTTGCGCACGGACGCCCTGCCCTTCCCGCTCCTGGTGAAAGAGGGGGAGGTGGCGCCCAAGATGCAGCGCCTGATCACCCTTCTCCCGGAGCTCGCCCGGCGCTATCCAAAAATCGACGCGGTCGACCTGCGCTTCTCGCGCCGGATCGTCGTGCAACCAGCAGCGAATTCTGTCCCGTCGCCGGCGGCGGCCGGCGGGACTGGAGCTTAGAGTCAACTTTTTTTGAGAAGAGGGTCAGCTATGGCCAAAACGGAACCTTACTTCGTCGGTATCGACATCGGGTCCTCCAAGGTGGGGGTCCTCATCGGCCAGCGCGACGACAAGGGCGGCATCGAGGTCGTCGGCAAGGGTCTGGCCCCGAACCGCGGCACGCGCAAGGGGAACATCGTCAACGTCGAGGCCACCGTCGAAGCGCTCAAGGCGGCGAGCGAGGAGGCCGAGGTGATGGCCGGCGTGGAGATCTCCCGCGCCTATGTCGGCGTCGCCGGAGCCGACATCCGTAGCGTCAACTCGCGCGGCATGGTCAGCGTCGCCCGCAAGGACCGCGAGATCACCCGCCAGGACATCCAGCGCGTGCTCGACGCGGCGCAGTCGGCCGCCCTGCCGTCCGATCGCGAGATCCTGCACGCCATCCCGCAGGAGTTCATCGTCGACGAGCAGGGGGGGATCGACGATCCGCTCGGCATGCTGGGCACCCGCCTGGAGGTGATGGTCCATCTGGTGACCGGCAACATCACCCGCTCGCGGACCCTGCTGACCAGCGTCAACCGCGCCGGCATCGAGGTCATCCAGATGGTCTTCGAGCCGCTCGCCACCGCCGAGGCCGTGCTCACCCCGGACGAGCGCGAGCTCGGTGCGCTGCTGATCGACGTCGGCTCCGGCACCACCGAGTACGCCCTCTTTTGCGAGGGGGAGATCCAGTACAGCGCGGTGGCGCCGATCGGTGCCGGCCACTTTACCAACGACCTCGCGATGGTGCTGCGCACCCCCTTCGCCGAGGCCGAGCGGATCAAGGTCAAGCAGGGTTGCTGCCTGCCCAGCATGGTCACCGACGAGGAGGGGATCGCCGTCCCCACGGTGGCCGGCGGCACCTCGCGGATCGTCCCCAAGCGCGAGCTGTGCGAGATCCTGCAGCCGCGCGCCGAGGAGCTGTTCACGATGATCCGCGACGATTTCAAGCGTCACGCCTCCGACGAGGGGCTGCGCGGCGGCGTCATCCTGACCGGCGGCGGCGCCCAGCTCGATGGCCTGCTCGAGATGTCCGAGCAGATCTTCGACGCCGGCGTGCGCTACGGCCTGCCGCGCGGCCTGGGCGGATTGGTCGACGTCATCAGCAGCCCCACGTGGGCGACGGCTTCCGGACTCCTGCTCTACGCTCGCAACGCCGAGGAGAGCCAGAACAAGGTACAGAAGAAGTCGGGTTTCAGCGTGCGCGGGATGGTCGGCAGCCTGCGCGGAATGTTCTCGGATTTGCTCTAAAATCAGACGTCACCCAGAAAAAGGGGGTAAGCATGATTCTCTTCGAAGACCAGGACGCCGCGGAGGCCGGGAAAGAAAAGTCCCTCCGCGTCCAGGCGGTGGCGGATTCGACGCCCGCCCGCATCAAGGTCATCGGCGTCGGGGGCGGTGGGGGCAACGCCGTGAACCGCATGATCGACGCTCAACTGCGCGGCATCGAGTTCATAGCCGCCAATACCGATCTCCAGGCCCTGGCCAAGTGCCGCGCGCCGATCAAGCTGCAGATCGGCACCTTGCTCACCAAGGGGCTCGGTGCGGGGGCGGATCCCGAGATGGGCCGCAAGGCCGCGCTCGAGGACACCGACCGTATCCTCGAATGCCTCGAGGGGGCCGACATGGTCTTCCTCACCGCCGGCCTGGGTGGCGGCACCGGCACCGGCGCGGTGCCGGTCATCGCCTCGCTGGCGGCCGAGATCGGCGCGCTCACCGTGGCGGTGGTCACCAAGCCGTTCGGCTTCGAGGGTCGGCGTCGCCTGCAGTACGCCGAGCGCGGTGTCGAGGAGCTGCGCAACGCGGTCGATACGCTGATCACCATCCCCAACGAGCGGCTGCTCAACTTCGTCGAGCGCGGCACGCCGCTGTTCGAGGCCTTCCGCATCGCCGACGACGTGCTGCGCCAGGCCGTGCAGGGCATCAGCGACCTGATCACCATCCCGGGCGAGGTCAACGTCGACTTCGCCGACGTGCGCACGATCATGACCGGCATGGGCATGGCGCTGATGGGCACCGGCATCGCCAAGGGCGAGCACCGGGCGCTCGAGGCGGCGCAGCGGGCGATCTCCTCGCCGCTCCTGGAGGAGACCTCGATCCAGGGCGCCAGAGGGGTGCTGATCAACATCTCGGGCGGCCACGACCTGACGCTGCACGAGGTCGCCGAGGCGGCGCGCATCATCTCCGACTCCGTCGATCCGGACGCCAACATCATCTCCGGCATGGTGATCGATCCCACTCTCGAGGAGGCGATGAAGGTGACGGTGATCGCCACCGGCTTCGACCGCAGCGCCGACGACCGTCCGCGGGTGCCGGCGCAGTCGTCGTACACCATGAGCCGTCCGTCGCCCGTCCCGGCGCCGAGCTTGGCCGCGACGCCGAGCACGGAGCGGGAGAGGGAGCGCGAGCGGGAGCGGACCGAGCGCGAGGAGCCCGCCGAGAAGTCGGCCGCCGACGTGCCGTTCTACCGCAAGGCGATCGCCCACATCCGCGGCGACGACCCGAACGGCTTCGGCCCCAACTGGTCGAACGTGGACGACTACGACATCCCGACGGTCTTGAGAAAGCAGATGGACTAGTGACGAGCCTCACTCCGTGCCGCCATACCCCCCGCCGAGCCGTTGGGTCGGGAGGTCGGGTGAGGCCCCGTCTCCACTGGATTTCGCCGCTTCTTCTGCTGGTTCTGCTGGCGGCGCCTGCCGTCGCGCTAGACAACGTCTATCTCGTCCGCCATGCCGAGAAGGTCGACTTCTGGCCGTCCGACCGTAATCTCGACTCCTTTCAGCCGCTCTCCACCGCCGGCCTCACGCGCGCCGAAGCTCTCGCGGCACGCCTCAAGACCGCCGGCATTGCCGCGGTCTACACCAGCCGCACCACCCGGACGCTCGAGACCGGAGCGCCCCTCGCCCACGCCACGCACGTTCCCATCGCCGCCGACGACGCCACCATCAAGCCCGACGAGATGTCTGGCTTCCTCGCGGGGCTGCGGGAGAAGCATGCGGCGGACCGCGCCGTCCTGATCGTCGGCCACTCGAACACCATCCCCGAGCTCCTCGCCCGTCTGGGCGCGAAGCCGGACTGCTTTCAGCGGCTGGGGATCACTGGCCAGCCCGGGAGCCTGCTGATCGAGGGGTACGAGGGGGTCTGGAAGGTGGACCTGAAAAAGCAGGGGTGCGAGGCGATCTCCAGCGAATAGGCCTCAGAAGTCCGCCGCTTCCGCTCAGGCCTTCTTTTGATAGGGCTTCTAAGTTGTTTGCAGATCTCTTACCGTCCACGGCTTCCGATCTACAGGAGGAAGCAGGGAGAAATTGAAGATGCGCGCGCTTATAATGCACCGGCCGGGGGGCGGGTCTCTGGCGCTACCACAAGGGAGACATTTATGAAGAAGCAAATGAAGAAGCTGGCGCTCAGCCGCGAGACGTTGCGTGCTTTAGATGAAAGTAAGCTTCAGAAGGTAAACGGCGGATCTGATGGCAGCGACGGAATACAATGCGCTGGGTCATACTGCTTGAACTGCGGCACCTCTCGTAATACCTGCGGCACCATATATTGCTAAATGTTTGCCAGCCCCTCCCTTTGGGGCTGGCATTCCCCGCCGCTCGTCCCGCCCTTCAGGGCGGATAGGATTGGGAAACTGCCCTCACAGCCACCGGCGCACCCGGGACTTGTAGCCCAGGTACCCTTCGCCGAACTTCGCTTCCAGATAGCGCTCTTCGCGCGCGATCACCGCGCGCTGGACCACCACCAGGACGACCGGCAGGAAGAGCAGCGGCCAGAGCGTGTCGATCCAGAGCGCGAGCCCCAAGTAGAGCAGGGTGAGCCCCACATACATCGGATTGCGGCTGAACCGGTAGGGGCCGGTCTCGACGATCGCCGTCGTGGGTTTCACCGGGATCGGGCTCGTCCGGGCGCGGGCGAACAGACCCAGGGCCCAGGCGACGAGCAGCAGCCCGAGCACTGCCAGGACTAGCCCCGGGATCGCCGACATCTCGCGCCGCAGGATCGGAATGGGATGGACGCGGTGGAGCAGGAGCCCGGCACAGAAAGGGATCACGTAGAAGAAAGGCGGCGGGAGGCGGACGCCGGCGTGATCGGGTGGAGTCGTCGGCATCTCGCCTCAGGATATCCCAGAAGGCTTCAAAGCGGCGGTCGCTGGACGATGCTCGGCGGAATGGCGATCGTCTGATCCCCGTCCAGCCGCTCCGCGGCCATGCCGCCGATCGGCTGGATGGTCGGGTGATAGGTGCCGGTGGGCCTCTGCTCGGCCTCAAGCTTCGCCTGCCGGACCTCTGCCGCCTTTCTCTGCCCCTGCTCGACCCAACGCCGCATGTGCTCGCCGGCGAGATCCCGGCAGCCGAGACCGAAGGCGAGGCCGGCCGCCAGCGCCGCCGCGCCCAGCAGCAGCGTGAAGGCGGTGCGCACGATGTCGGGCGCCACCCGGAGCTGGTCGAGGGCCATGAAGAGGGCCAGGGTGACGATCGCTCCCTTGGCGGCCTTGCCGAGCACTGAGAAGCCGGAGACGCCGCCCATCGAGGCCGCGATCACGTCCTTGACGAACTCGCCGATCACCATGCCGAGGATCACGATCAGCACCGCCACGATCAGGTTCGGGATGTAGGCGATCAGGGAGTAGAACATCGCCGAGACGGCGGTCAGGCCGAGGGCGTTGCTCGCCATCAGGATCGCGACCAGGGCGACGCTCCAGAAGACGAGCCGGGCTACCAGGCTCGAGGGATCCAGTTTGGTGCCGGCGCGGGCGAGCGCGCGGTTGACGCCGCCGCGGTCGAGCGCCTCGTCGAAATGGAGCTTCTCCAGCAGGGCGTCGGTCGCCTTCTCGAGGAGCTTGGCCACGATGAGGCCCACCAGCAGGATCAGGATGGCGCCGAACAGGCGCGGCAGAAAGGCGATGATGCCGGCCCACATGACCCGGGAGCGATCCGCGAAGTCCATTTCGTGCCCCTTTCTCGAAGTCGTCGACCTGTCGGCCGTCGGAGCAGTTGCAAGGCTCGCGGGAGGAGAAAAGCAAGAAGTCTGCCAGGCAGGGAAGGCCGTGGGGCGCGATACCCTGCCCTGCCGTAAGCTTCTCCAGAGCGCCGTAACTTCTCCGGAGCAAAGTCAACTGCGGCGGGGCGCCGCCGGCTTCTTCAGGACAGAGTCGTCTTCTCCAGGGCGCCGCAAGCTTCTCCAGGCCGTCGTAGCTTCTCTGGAGCAAAGTTAATTGCGGCGCCGCGCCGCCGGCTTCGGCAGGACGCGTAAGCTTCTCCAGAACAGAGTCGTCTTCTCCCGAGCGCCGCCAGCTTCTCCAGGACGCCGTAGTTCCTCCGGAGCAAAGTTAATTGCGGCGGGGCGCCGCCGGCTTCGGCTGGACGCCGTAAGCTTCTCCAGAACAGAGTCGTCTCCTCCAGAGCGCCGCAAGCTTCTCCAGGCCGCCGTAGCTTCTCCGGAGCAAAGTCAATTGCGGCGGCGCGCCGCAGCTTCGACGGGATGCCGTAAGCTTCTCCAGGGCGGAGTCGACTTCTCCAAGGCGAAGTAAGCTTCTCCAGGACACCGTCAAGGGCGGATCTCGACCTCGGCCTCGATCTCGACCGGCACGCTGAACGGCAGCTCCGCCATCCCTACCGCGGACCGCGAGTGGGTGCCGATCTCCGGTCCGAAGATCTGCACGATCAGCTCGGAGAAGCCGTTGACCACTCCGGAGATCTGGTTGAATCCCGGCGCCACGTTCACCATCCCCAGCACTCGCAGCCAAGCGGTGATGCGGTCGAGATCCCCCAGCTCCCGCTGCAGGCTGCCGAGCATCGACAAGGCTGAAAGGCGGGCGGCCTGGACTCCCTGCTCCAGAGAGACCTCCTGCCCGACTTTGCCCAGCGGAGCCGCCAGGCTGCCGTTGGGATTGAGCGGCAGATGGCCCGAGACGTAGGCGCGGTCCCCCCGCACCCGCACCCAGGAGAACGGATATCGCGCGCCGGCCGGCCCCTGGAAGGGCTCCGGCAGGACAAGGCCCAACTCGCGCAGCCTGGCTTCGATCGACATGGCTCTTTCTTCTCCTGTCATCCCCGCGGCCTGGGCGCGTAGCTGTCCGGCCCGATCCGCTGGGTTTCGATGAGGTCCGGGTCGTACGGCTCTCCCAGCTTGAAGATCCGGGCGGCGAGCCAGCCCAGGGTCATCGTGGGGATCGGGCCGGTGATCGGGATGAGGGCCTCGACGGTGGCGACGTTGCGCAGGGCCTGCAGGCCGAAGCGGTTGAGGATGAACCAGATGATCGGCGCCGAGAAGACGTCGAGCCCGAGGTCGAGGAGATCGAGGCCGATGACCAGCGACAGCGGCACCGCGCGCACGGTGGTGAAGAAGTCCGCGTTGGGAGGGACGCGGAGGCGGCGGAGCGTCCGGAAGGCCAGCGCGAGGACGAGCGCGGCGAGGATGAGGGCGATCACCGCGACGACCGCCGCCAGCTTGAACAGGGCTCCCCAGTCTACGTGCATATCCATGACGTTTCTCCTCGGGATCTGTCCTCTGCAAGATTCATGGCCGGTCGGTCCCGATCCTGCATGAAGGTCTTCCGGAGGAGCGGACGAGAGGATAGAGATGTCGAAGACCTCGATGACCCAGCCAGCCAGGCGCCGCGCCGGCGCGGTCCGCGCCGCGTTGGCGGTGCTCCTCGCCGCCGGATGTCTCGTCAGCGCGGGCGCAGCTCCTCCACAACCTTCCCGACCCTGGAAAAAGCTCTCGGAGCGCGAAAAAGGCTATCTCCAGAAGGAGCTCGAGCAGATCCGGCGGATGAAGGGGCGTTTCGATTGGATCGGCCGGCAGCCGCTGGCCGCCGGCGCGCTGGCCGCGGCGGCGCTGGCGTCCGAGGGGGGGCCGGAGGCGCCGAAGCTGCGGCAGGAGGCGGCGACCTGGGCCGCCGGAGCGATCGACGCCTGCGTCAAGTGGCACGCCAACGAGTGCGCCCGCTCGCAGCTCCCGCTCCAGCGGCTGGCGCTGGAGTATCCGGAAGCCCTGCCGCCCGCTCTCCTCGCCCGCCTCAAAGCGGCGGTATCGAGCTCCGCGCCGCCGCCCGGCGAGGGGCAGATCCGCGATCCCTGGTCCTTCGGCGACACCGAGAACCAGCGCATGATCACCATGTCGCGCAGCCTGGTGGGGCAGGTCGTGGCGGGCACGCCGGACTCCCCCACAGCGCGCGGGTGGGGCGCTTTCGCCGAGGCGTTCCTGCGGGCGCACGACCGCGACGGCTGGTACGAGGCCGAGAGCCCGGGGTATATCGCGCTCTCGACCACCGGCCTGCTGCAGCTCGCGGATCACGCGCCGCAGGCCGCCGTGCGCGATCTCGCGCGCCGGCAGCTCGACGTGCTGCTGGCCTCCTGGGCGCAGCAGCAGGTGGGGGGCTATCCGGCGGGGCCCAAGAGCCGCACGTCGAGCGTCTGGGCCCTCAGCCGGCGAAGCAGCCCGTGGCAGGCCTGGGCCTGGCTGGCCGGAGGGATCGGCGATCCCGGGGAGATCAACTTCATGGACCGGCCGGAGCTGCCGGTCAGCCGTTATCAGATCCCCGAGGGGGTGGTCCGCCTGCTGACCGACCGCCGCAAGCAGGCGCCGTACGAGATCCGCGCGCGGCGGAAGATCGCGCCCGCCAAGCGCCGCGACTATGACGCCGCGCTCTACAGCTACGCTACCCCCGACTACATCCTCGGCGTCTCGCAGGCGGTGAACGGCCTCGCCCTGCGCGTTTCCGGCGGCCAGGAGATCGCGGCGACGCTCTACGCGGAGAGCCCGCGGTTCGCTCCCCTCTATCTCTGGAGCCGCACGAAAATGCCGGGCGACGATACTGACGAGCCCCAAAAAAAAGAGCCCAACACGGTGGATCAGGCGGTGGCGAGCCGCAACCTCGCGCTCGCCCGCCTGGACTCCCGGGGTTCCGGCGTGGGCCATGCCTATCTGTCGCCTCCCTGGTCTAAACCGGAGGTGATGGGCGATGTCGTCGTGTCGCGTTGCGGGGATGCCTACGTCGCCCTGGTCACCCAGGGCGGGTGGGAGGTGGCGCCTGCGATCGAGAAGTTCCCCGCCTATTACAGCGTCGGCAACGCCCGGCGGCGGGACCTCGCCGGCGCCAGCGTCGCGGTGCCGCGACGCCAGCCGGCCAGCATGGCACTGGTGGCGGGCCGCCGCGCCGAGGACGGCGATTTTGCCGCCTGGAAGAGGAAGGCCGCCAAGGCGCGACTCGCGGTGGGGGAGGACGGAGAGCTCCATTTCACCGGCAGCGACGGCGCCCGCGCCGATTTCCTCCCCGGCCGCCAAGCCAGGGTCGCCGGCCGGCCCATCGAGGCGGCGGCCTACCCACACATGGAGACGCCATTCCTCAGCAGCCCCTCGCCGGGGCGCTGGTCGTTCAAATTCGAGAAGTTCCAGTTCCGTTTCGAACCCATGGAGGCTCCGCGGCCGCGGCCCGCTCCATGACGACTCACCAGGAGGTTTGCAGCCATGAGCGTCGTCAAGTCCGGATTCGATCTGATCAAAGAGAGTTTCAAGGGGTGGAAGGAGGACGGCGCCCTCGATCTCGGGGCGGCGCTCGCCTACTACACGATCTTCTCGCTCGCGCCGCTGATGCTGATCGTGGTCGCCGTCGCCGGCCTGGTCTGGGGGCGGGAGGCGGTCCAGGGGCAGCTCGTGGGCCAGTTGCAAGGGATCGTCGGGCCGCAGGGAGGGCAGGCGATCCAGACGATGGTCGCCAACGCCGGCCAGCACGGCTCGGGCATGCTCGCCACGATCCTCGGCCTGGTGACGATCCTGTTCGGCGCCACCGGCGTCTTCGTGCAGCTCCAGAGCGCTCTCAATCGCATCTGGAACGTCGAGCCGAAGCCGGGCGCCGGGATCTGGAGCTTCATCCGGACCCGGATGATCTCCTTCGGCATGATCCTGGGGATCGGCTTCCTGCTGCTGGTCTCGCTGGTGGTGACGGCCGCGGTGGCGGCGGCCGGCAAGTGGGCCACGGGGATGCTGCCGGGCGGCGAGACGCTGATCAACATTCTCACCTTCGCCGTCTCCTTCGCCCTGATCACCCTGCTGTTCGCGATGATCTACAAGGTGCTGCCGGACGTCGAGATCGGCTGGCGCGACGTCTGGATCGGCGCCGCCGTGACGGCGCTACTGTTCACCATCGGCAAGTTCCTGATCGGCCTCTATCTCGCCCACAGCACCGTCGCCTCGACCTACGGCGCGGCGGGGTCGCTGGTGGTCCTGCTGCTCTGGATCTACTACTCGTCGCAGATCCTCTTCCTCGGCGCGGAGTTCACGGAGGTCTACGCCACCCGCTACGGATCGCGGATCCGGCCCAGCAAGCACGCGGTACCGGTGGTGGAGAAGAAGGAGCGGGTGAGCGTCCGCGAATGGCCGCCGGCCAAGGGAGAAAAAGAAAAGGGGGGCGCCGGAGCGCCCCCCAAAAAAACGGACGATAGCCGGCGAGCCGGCGGAGACTAGAACCGGACGCGCAGGCCGAGCTGGGCGACGCGCTGCTCGCCCTGGCCGAGATCGCCGGCGAAGGCCGTCGGCGCGGTTCCGATCGGGTTGCCGACGGAGTCGAAGTTCACGGTGTAGGCGGCGGGGTTCTTCTCGTTGAAGAGGTTGAACACCTCGCCGATCAGCTCGAGGCCGACGGGACCGACGTTGAAGATCTTCGAAAGCCGCAGGTCGAACTGCGAGAACGAGTGCCCCCGCCGCGAGTTGACGGAGTCGCCCGGCAGCAGGTCGAAGCGGAAGCCGTCGCGGTTCGGGTCGGTGCTGGTGAAGTAGGTGAACGGCGTCGCCGAGCGGTAGCGGAACACGCCGGAGACGTTGACCCCCCAGGGCGCTTGGTAGACGGTGCTGAGGGTGAAGCGGTGCCGGGCGTCGGTGTTGAGCGGGCCGATGCAGGCTCCGCACAGCGGGTTGAGCGTGTCGGCGGAGACATCGCGGGCGCTGCGGAAGGCGGGCTCGTAGCCGGCGTCCGTCAGGCGGAACTCGTCGGCACCGGCGAGGACGTTGCCCGTCGCCTTGGAGTAGGTGTAGAAGCCGAGGACCTCGAGCTTGTCGGTCGCCCGGGCGCGGAAGCTGAAGTTGCCGCCGTCATAGTCGGCCTTGCCGTTGCCGACCCATAGCCGGAAGTTGCCGTACTGCGGGAAGCGGCGGGTGGCCGGCACCCCCGGACTCGCAGTGGACGGATCGATGGGATTGGCCCGGAAGCGGAACGGGATGTCCCGGTAGTCGATGGTGACCGCTTCGAAGTTGAGCCCCAGCCAGTTGTTGACCTGCCAGGAGTAACCGAGCGAGGCCTGCCGGGAGTAGGGGGTCGCGATCGACGGCGAGGCCACCTCTCCGGGCGCTCCCGCGGAAAGGCTGGGAAGCTGGTTCGGCGGCAGCGGATCGCCGGGACGGAAGAACGTGCCGTTCGGATTGCGGATGCCGAGGCCGTCGGAAGGATCGTTGTCCACGAAGCTGTAGATGGTGCCGAAGTTGGATTGCACCGTCAGCGCGGGGAAGAGGATGGTGGCGTTGGTATAGGGGAAGTCGTAGTAGATGCCCCAGCCGCCGCGCAGGAGCTGCTTGCCGTCCCCCCTGGTGTCGAAGGTGAAGCCGAGCCGCGGCGCCCAGTTGTTCTTGTCGTTCTCGAGCACCCCACCCTTGCCGCCGGCGAACTCACGCAGGTAGCCTTCGTTGTACCGGGTCTGGGTCGACAGCGTCTGCCAGATCCCGTTCGACCGCTGGTCGAGGTCGAAGCCCGCCCAGTAGTCGTAGCGCAGGCCGACGTTGACGGTCAGCCGGTCGCTCAGCAACAGGTCATCCTGGAAATAACCGCTGTACTGGTTGATCGGGGTGTTGTAGCCGCTGAATCCGCCATTGATGGTGATCGCCGTGATCGGCGAGTTGAGGTCGTCGCTGAGGTAGGAATACTGGCCGGTGGTGCCGGTCGTCGAGTTTCCGCTCAGGGTCGGCTCGTGAATGTAGTTGAGGCCGACCTTGAAGTTGTTGGCGCGCCCGCCGATCGCGCGGGTGAAGCTGAAGTCGTCCTTGTACTGGTACTTCGTCTGGTTGGTGGCCTGCGGGGTGTTGATGTTCTGGCCCCGGTGCGCGCCCGAGGGGAAATACAGATACGGGGCGGTGGAGTCGGCCGAGATCAGGTTGTTGAACTTGGTGTACTGGAACAGGATCTCGTTCAGGCTGTCCGAGCCGATCTGCAGGCTGTGGCCGGCGAGGATCGAGCTGTACTTGTTGGTGACCGTGCCCAGCGAGTCCGGAGCCGAGAGCGAGGTCGCGCTGTACTTGTCCGAGTTCTTCTGATAGCCGTAGCGAACCTGGAGATACTGCTTCGGCGAAAGGTTGTCGGTGACCTTGGCGGTCAGCAGGTCGTCCTGGTAGGGGGTCTGGAACGACTGGCCGCTCTCGACCAGGACCGGGGCGTTGACGATGTAGGAGGTCTTGCGGTCGGTCTTCTCATAGGTGGCGAAGAAGTGGATCTTGTCCCTGAGGATCGGTCCGCCCAGGGAGGCTCCGTACTGCTTGCGGTCCAGGGAGTTCTTGCCGTTGCCGGCGATCTTCTCGGACTCCGACTCGGAGTTCAGGCTGTCCCTGCGGAAGAAGCCCCAGGCGGCGCCGGAGAGCTGGTTGGAGCCGGTCTTGGTCACCACCGTCAGCACGCCGCCGGTCGAGCGGCCGTACTCGGCCTTGTACTGCTGGGTCTGGATGTTGAACTCCTGGACGCTCTCCAGGTTGAAGCCCTGGAGGGCGCCGCCGATCGTGTCGTCGGTGTTGTCGCCGCCGTCCACCACATAGTTGACGTTGCGGCCGATGCCGCCGTTGAGCGCCACCGTGAGCTGCTGCGGCTTGGTCGGATCGGAGTTGTAGGCGAGGCTGGTGCCGGGCGCGAGGACCGCCAGGTTGGCGAACTGCCGGCCGTTGAGCGGCAGGTTCTCGAGCTGCTTCTGATCGACCACGGCGCCGACGGCGGGCGTGGTCTGGACCAGCGGCGCCTCGGCGGTGACGTTGATCGTCTCGGAGACCGTCGACGTGTTCATGTCGACGTTGATCTCGCGCTGCGAGGCGACGTTGATCGTCACGCTCTCGACGCTGACGGTGGCATAGCCGTTGAGCTCCACCTCGACGGTGTAGGTGCCGACCGGCAGGGAGGGCAGCCGGTAGGTGCCGTCGCTCTCGGTGACGGTGTTGCGGGTGAGGCCGGTCTCTTTCTGGGTGGCGGTCACGGTGACGCCTGGCAGCGCCGCTCCGCTTTTGTCCTGGACTCTTCCGACCAGGTTGCCGCCCGAGGACTGGCCGTACGCGGCCGGCAGCAGGGAGAGACCCCAGGCCAGCGCGAGCAGGGCCGCGACCGCGAAGCTGCGGATCGTCGATATTGTCCTACGGTTCATGACACATCTCCTTTGGATCACATGAAAATAAAAACGGGATCGATTCGCCTGTCATCTGGTACGTCAAGAGCTGAACGCCACAAACACTCTGGCAGCGGCACGGCTTGAAACGGACGATCACCTCCTCTCAGCCGGCCCGCTCCCCGCGGTCCGGTTTTCCAACCGGGCGAGGAGCTGCTGCGCGGCACGGCGCTGTTCGGAAAACTTCGGATCTCCCGCCGTCGCGGCGAGAAAATCCTGGTATGAGCTCAGGGCGGCTCCGGCGTCCCCCGCGAGATCCTGCGCGATGGCCCGGTTGAGCCGGACCTCGTGGTATCCCGGGGCGAGAATCAGAGCGCGTTCGAAAAAAGGAAGTGCTTGTCGAGGCCGATCGCGCTCCACCTCGAGCGTTCCCAGCCCGTTGAGCGGCTCGGCGTAGCGCGGAGCGAGGGCCGCGGAGCGCTGGTAGGCGCTCACCGCCTCGTCCAGCTTGTGCTCCGCTCGCAGGACGTTGCCGAGGTTGTTGAACGCGGCGGCGTCGTGCGGATCGATCGCGGTGGCGGCGGCGAACTCGCGCCGCGCCCGGTCGAGATTCCCCTGCCCCAGCTCGATGATCCCCAGGGTGTTGTGAGCCTCCGGCCGGCCGGCGTCGAGTTGCAGGGCGCGCTCGATCGCCTGCCGGGCTTCGCCGGGCTGGCCGGCCTCCTGGAGCGCCGAGGCCAGGTTGTACCAGGCCTCGGGGTCCCGCGGCGCCGCGGCGGCCGCCTGCCGGTAGAGCGGCAGCGCCTTGGCGGTCTCCCCCCGCTCGCGCCAGGCCGCTCCCAGCTTGCCGCGGAAGACGGGATTGGCGGGGTCGGCGGCCACCAGCGCCTCGAGCTCGCTCACCGCGGCCCGGGAATCGCCACGGGTGAGCAGCGCGCTCGCCCGATCGAAGCGCTGGAACAGGTCGACCATGGTCCTGGGATCGATCGCGCTCCCCGGCGCGGTCCCCCCGGGAGCGCCGCCGTCGCTTCCCGCGCTTCCTGCGCTGCCAGTGATGTAGCCGAGGCTCGCCAGCTTGGCACGGGTCTCGGCGTCCGCCGCCAGGGGGCGCGCCGTGGTCACGGCGCTCGCCTCGATCGCGGCGAGGCGGGCCGCGAAGCCTCGCGATTCGGGCGCCTGAGCCCGCGCCGCCAGCAGGTCTGCCTTCTCCCGCGGATCGCGGCGCAGGTCGTAGAGCTCCGGCCGGGAGCCCGAGATGTATTTGAGGTCGCGCCGCCGCAGGGCCGCGAGCGGGCTCCAGCCGAAGACCGCCGGGTAGCGGCTCTCGGCGTAGATCTCGCCGGCGGCCGGCTCGCCGCCGTCGAGCAGAGTCCTGGAGAGATCGCGGCCGTCGAGCGAGCCCGCCGCGGGGAAGGGGTGCCCGAGCAGGCCGGCGAGCGTCGGAGCGATGTCGACGAGGCTCACCGGCGCCTCCACCACCCGGGCTGCGAGCCCCCAGGGAGCGCGCAGCAGCAGCGGCACGTGCAGCGTCGGCTCGTAGAGGAGCAGGCCATGGGTCAGCTCGCCGTGCTCGCCCAGGCCCTCGCCGTGATCGGCGGCCACCGCCACCGCCGTTTTGCCGTCGAGGCCGCGGCGGCGGAGCTCCTCGAGGATGCGCCCCACCTGCTCGTCGACGGCGGAGACCTCGCCGTCGTAGGGGCGGCCGGGGTGGCGGGCGCCCCAGGCCGGCGGCGGGGTGTAGGGAGAGTGGGCGTCGTAGAGGTGCACCCAGAGGAAGAACGGGCGCGTGTCGTCCTTCGCCAGCCAGGCGAGCGCCCGGTCCACCACCTCGCGCCCCGGCCGCTCCGCCTCCAGGACGACGCCGGCCTTCGGATCGCGCTCGATCTCGTCGTCATAGACCTCGAACCCGGCCTTCAGCCCGAAGCGGTGGTCCAGCACGAAGGCGCCGACGAAGGCGGCGGTGCGGTAGCCGGCGCCGGCGAGCAGGGTGGCGAGGGTCGCTGTGCCCGGACGGAGCGCGCCCACCCCGTTGTTGCGCAGGCCGTGATGGGGGGGGAGCAGGCCGGTGAGCAGGCTGGTGTGGGAAGGCAGGGTCAACGGCACCGCCGACGAGGCGTTCGCGAACCGGAGCCCCTCGCCCGCCAGGCGGTCGAGCCAGGGGGTCACCGCCTCGCGGTCGCCGTAGCATCCCAGGTGGTCGGCGCGCACCGTGTCGAGGGTCACCAGCACGAGGTTGGGCTGGCGGGGGGCGCTTTCGCGCGAGCAGCCGCTGGCCCCGAGAAGGCCGAGAAGCCCAAGCAGGACACCCCCGGGCACGAGGAGAGCAAGGGGCGTGTGCACGCCCCGGACGGGAGTCGCCGATCTAGACTTGCGCAATCAAAAAAACTGCCTCACAAGAGTGTACCGGCAAAGAATAACGGAATCCCTCCAGAGGGAAAAGGGCGCGGCGGCGCGGGTCCGGGCGCCATTGCGATAGGATTGACTCGATTGCACAGCAGAGGAGGCATCCGATGACCAACAGCTACGAAGAGGCTCGGGGACAGCGCAACTGGCTGGAGAGGCTGGGCGACAAGATTCCGGGCTACCGCGGATTCCAGGACCGCGAGCTCCGGCGGGACGTGGACCGGACTTTGCGCGAGCACCTGGCCTCGGAACTGGGGCGGCTGAAGGGGTTGCTGCGCGACCACGCCCGCGGCTGGGTGGACGCCGGCAAGATCGGCGCCCTCAACGGCTTCGATCGGCTCGACCGGCAGATCGACGGGCTCTCCCAGGCGATCCGCTTCAGCGACTATGGCGCCAGCGGGCTGTTCGATCCGGTCAAGATCAACGAGCCGGAGCTCCAGCGGCTCTACGAGTTCGACCTCTCGGTGGTGAACGATCTGGCGCAGCTCGAGGCGGAGGTCGCCGCCCTGCCGGCTCCCGGCGGCGAGGACCCGGCGCCGGCGCTCGACCGGCTGCTCCAGGAGGTCCGGGCGCTCGACGGCAAGTGGCGGCAGCGCGAGCAGGTGATCAGCAACGTCGTTCAGGGCGCCCAGGGCGGGCAGCTCCCCGCCGGCGCCTGACAGGAAGAATGAGAAGGAGACTTCGATCATGGACGTGATCCAGTACCAGGACCCTACCGGCAACACCATGGTGTCGCGCTGGCCGGCCAACGGCACGGCGGCGATCCAGCTCGGCAGCCAGCTCATCGTCGAGGAGAGCCAGCAGGCGGTCTTCTTCCGCGACGGCAAGGCGCTCGACACCTTCGGCCCGGGGCGCCATACCCTGGCGACCCAGAACGTTCCCATCATCGCCAGCGTCTTCGGCATCCCGTTCGGCGGCAAGTCGCCGTTCCAGGCGGCGGTCTTCTTCGTCTCCACCAAGACCTTCATGGATCTCAAGTGGGGGACCAAGGAGCCGGTCATCTTCCGCGACCACGAGCTCTCCATGGTGCGTCTGCGCGCCTTCGGCAAGTTCGCGGTGCGGATCGCCAACGCCCAGCTCTTCGTCAACACGGTGGTCGGCAGCCGCGGCATCTACTCGAGCCAGGGGGTGGAGGACTACTTCCGCGACGTCATCGTCGCCCGGCTGACCGACGTCCTGGGCGAGAACCTGACCTCGATCTTCGACCTGCCGAAGCTCTACGACGAGCTGGCGATGGGCCTGAAGGCGCGGGTGACGGACGACTTCGGGAAGTACGGCATCGAGCTCGTCGACCTCTTCATGGGGGCGATCACGCCGCCGGAGGAGGTGCAGAAGATGATCGACGAGCGCAGCGGCATGGGCGCGCTCGGCGACATGAACACCTACATGAAGTTCAAGACCGCCCGGGCGATCGGCGATGCCGCCCAGCAGCCCGGAGGTGGTGCCGGCGGCACGGTGGGCGCCGGCCTCGGGCTCGGCATGGGCGCCGGCCTCGGCGCCATGCTGCCGGGGATGATGCGCGAGGCCATGCAGGGGGGCGCGGCCCCGGCGGCGCCCGCTCCGGCGGCGGCAGCGGCTCCGTCGGAGAGCCCGGTCGCCGGCCGGCTCCGCCAGCTCAAGGGCCTGCTCGACGAGGGGCTGATCTCCCAGGAGGAGTTCAACGCCAAGCGGCAGAAGCTGCTGGAAGAGATGTAGGTAGGCAAGGCGGAGAAGAAGAGCACGGACGAACAGGGACGAGCACGGACCTGCAAGGACCGGGGGGCCCGCTTCCTTTGATGTTTGTCCGTGTCCGTCCCCGCTGTCCGTGTCAGTCCTTGTTCCCCAGCTCCCCAGCGCGGTTACAATAGGCACCTCTTCAGCACGGAGGTGCTTTTTGGATTTGCGGGAGCCGGGGTCCACCCTCGACGGTAAGTACGAGATCGTCCAGCGCCTCGGCAGCGGCGGCATGGGAGAGGTCTATCTGGTGCGCCACGTCCACCTGCAGGAGCTGCGGGTGGTCAAAATCCTGCGCCAGGACCTCGCGGCCGACCCTTCGGCCCAGAAGCGTTTCATGCGCGAGGCGCGCCTCGCCACCCAGATCAAGCACCCCAACGTCGCCATCCTCTACGACTTCTCGACCCTGGCGGACGGCAGCTTCTACATGGTCTGGGAGCACATCCAGGGGCAGGATGTCGGCGACCGCATCCGCCGGCACGGACCGTTCCCGGTGGCGGTCGCCGTCCGCCTCGCCATCCAGGCGCTGCACGGTCTCGAAGCCGTCCACGCCACCGGGGTGATCCACCGCGACCTCTCGCCCGACAACCTGATGATCACCGAGGACAAGGCTGGCAACCTGCGGATCAAGATCATCGACCTCGGCCTCGCGCGCACCCTGGAGATCGACGCCAACTTCGAGATCACCCAGGTCGGCATGTTCATGGGCAAGCTCCAGTACTGCTCGCCCGAGCAGGCGAGCCCGAGCGGCGGCTCCCTCGATCACCGCAGCGACCTCTACTCCTTCGGCATCGTGCTCTACGAGATGATCTCGGGCCTGCCGCCGTTCGAGTCGGAGAACCAGCACGGCTTCATCTTCAAGCGGCTGTCGGAGGACCCGCTGCCGCTGCGCGGGCGCAATCCGCGCGTCGACGTGCCGGTCGAGCTCGACCGCGTCGTCCGCCGCGCCCTGGAGCGCGACCGCGAGCAGCGCTTCGCCAGCGCCAGCGCCTTCATCGCCGCCCTGGAGCGCGTCGAGCAGTCGCTCACCGCGGTCGAGACCCGGGAGATCCTGATGTCCTCCCTCGACCTCTCGGCGGCTTCGGCGGCCGCTCCCGCCCCGGCGGCTCCCCTGGCTCCGGCGATGCCCACGATCCCGCGCGAGCGCAGCTCCAGCGAGCTCTCCCGGGCCGAGCGCGTGGATCTCCTGGCGCAGATCGAGCGGGCGTCGAAGCGGGTTCAGGAGAGCTCCGTGGAGCTCGCCCGCGCCGAGGCCGTCCTGGCCGCGGGCCGGCTCGACGAGGCGCACGAGCTGATCGAACGGATCGAGATCGCGGCCCCCCGGACGCTCGGGCTCAGCCATCTGCGGGACCGGCTCACCCAGGCCCGGGAGAACGAGACCCGCGCCCGCCGCGCCGCCGAGACCGAGCAGGTGCTCACCAACTATCTGCGGCGCAAGCAGCTGCCGCTGGCCCGCCTGGCGTTCGAGACGCTGCTGGAGATCCAGCAGGATCACCCCAAGCGCGCCGACTACGAGGGGTGGCTCCAGGTCCTGGCCGACGAGGCCGAGAAGGGGAAGCGTGCCGAGGCGGCCCTGGCCGCCGGGCGGGCCGCGCTCGGGCGGAAGGACTTCCAGGCCGCCCGCCGCGAGCTGGAGACGATCGCCAGGAACGATGCCACCGGCAAGCGGGCCGAGGCCTTCAACGACGAGCTGGAGCGGGCCGAGCGCGAGATCCGGGAGAACACCGAGATCGAGCAGCGGCGGCGCCGTTTCGAGGAGCTGATCGCCGCTCACCGGGTGGTGGACGCGAAGGAGGAGCTGGACGCCCTCGCGAAGCTCGACATGCCGCGCGTGACGCTCGATTTCTACCGTGAGCAGCTCGCCGAGGCCCGCGCCGGCATCCACAAGGAGGAGCAGGACGCCGTCTTCGCCCGCCGCTACCGTCAGGCGATCGAGGACCACAACTGGTTCGCCGCGCGGGACGTCGCCCAGGAGCTGGGCAAGGCCCAGCCGGGGAGCCCGCGGGCCACGGCCATGTACAGCGAGATCGAGCGGATGGAGGCCATCCACCGCCGGCAGCAGGCGGTCGAGCAGGGGGTCCGCCAGGTCGAGACCTTTATCGAGCAGGGGGACGCCGCCAAGGCCGAGCTGGCGCTCAAGATCCTCCTCCAGATGGATCCCGAGAACCGGCATCGCAAGCGGTTGGAGAAGCAGGTGGGTGGGCTGCAAAAGAAATAGGACCGGTTGTGACTGCTTTCCGGCGACCGGAGTGTTTTATCGGACGTTCATTCTTCCGGCAGGTGCGCCTCCAAACTTCGAAGTCTTTCCTGCTCCTGCTCAATCATCCAGTTTACCTGATCAATTTGAGCTAGCGAATATTCGACTTCACCGGCCTTCAAGGTTCGCCAAAACCGATCTCGTGTAATTCCGCGTATAATAATGCTTAACAACCAGTCCCGTCCAGCCTGCAGAATGACCGCGCCACGTCGTTCGGCTAATGCAAGTCGGTTCAAGTTGTAAATATCAACAGATTTTTCTCCTTTCAGAGTATGACCACGCACGGTCGATAAGGCTGACTCCTCCGACACTGGCTTAAACCGAAGGTGCTCTCTTGGGTTGTCATTGTATGGATTAAGAAGCAAGGGTTGCTCAAGGGAGACCTCTCCAGGGCAACGAGCCCAGAAGCCATTGTTTACCGGGAAACGATTCCTCTTTCGTTTCCGATTGCATGGCTCGCAGCTAGGCAGAAGGTTTGTCACTTCATAGGCGAGCCAATAGTAGCCGGGGTGATCGACCCCCTTTTCATTGAGTGTCTTTTTTGGTCGATAGTGTTCGACGTCTCCAGGTGCGACCTGATGGACGTAACTTTCGCAGTAGGCGCATTTACCATTGAACACCTCGAAAAGGTATTGCTTGAGGTCCGACCATATTTTTTCCTGAAACTCATAGTCTTTTCTCCCCTTGGTCTCAAGCGCTTCCTCGGTGGCAACTCTTGCGCGTTCTAGCCAGTCATCGAAACTATATTCGACGATATCTAGGATCTCATAGTCCTTGGCTTTCAGGCGAGTTGCCAAGTCCTCACGACGTTCGGCACGCATCATTAACCAATTCGTGTCACCATCACGACGGACACGGCAGCGAAAGTTCGGAGGCAGGAATTTTCGCTTAATCATTGCGGCCTTCGCGAGCCTGTAATGGCCTCTTGGAGTTGGACTCTAGCCTCTGCAAGGATTTTGTCCTGCTCTTCAATGCTCCTTGACGCGATCTGCTGGCGCATGGCATCCTCCAGCAGTTTGAATGCCTCCCGGGCTTCTTCCCGCTCGGCGGGGTTTGGCATGCGAACCTCGAGCGTAGCGGCGGCCTTTTGCATATCCTGCTGCTCTATCTCGCTAAGATTATTTCGCGCAGCCAATTCCGTATATCGTAGAAGAAGCCGCTGAGTCTCTGAGTCACGCCCTGTCTCTAGGTCGAACAGCGGGCTTGTCAGAGTCTGATCTACACGCCATCCCTTGAAAGATGCCAGTTGCGGCTCGACAGTTACCGTTTTCTCCTCGCGACGCAGGCGCAAGATTGATGCAGAGGTCAGGCTGCTTGCGATAAATGGAGAATGGGTGCTGGCGACGAACTGTATTCCCTTGAAAAAATGCGTCAGCCGTTCCACGAGCGCCTGTTGCCAAGCGGGGTGCATGTGTGCATCGATTTCGTCTATGAGAACCAGGGCATGATGCAATCGAGGATCTTCCTTCTGCTGATCGTAGACCTCATGTAGGCGCTCGAGTAGAAACCCTGTCCAACCCATCAGAGAGGCAGTACCCTGGCTCAAGGCTTCGATTGGCACCTCGCCGTCATCCGTCTCAACCCAGACCTGGTGAGTGAACTTATCGACCCGGCTAAAGCGAACTGATACTCCTTCTGTGAGTTCTCTGACCATTTCGAAAAACTGGTCCCGAAGACGAATGTACTTACCGCTTGGATCATCCTTACTCCAGTAATCTAAATTTACGATCCACTGCTTCAACTCATCGAACCGGAACTCCACCTCCCCACGTACAAGCGGCAGAAGATCCTCCGATGTGGGTCTGCGCTTACCCTTAGGTCCTGGACCTTTGAAGTTGCCCCACGTTGTTGTGCGGAGCGGCGGGAAGCCTATGGCAAGCCAGCCCTCCGCCTCCAGTGGCCGGCTCGGCGTCATCTCAATCTCAGCATATCCGCCTTCTTCACGGGCAATGAGGGTCGCCATGTACTCGCGTGTGCCGGCTGATAGCACTATTCGGGCGGAGCGGCTTGCTGTTCGTATCAGGCGCCCGGCGAAAGGCTCCGCATCCTTACCACTAATCGCCACTGCAATCGCTTTCAGGACTGTTGTCTTGCCAACGCCGTTGTCACCGAGCAGAAGGGTCCAACTGGGGTCAAGCTCTAGGTCGAGTTCCTCAAAGGCTCCGATATTCTCCAAACGAATGCGGGTTAGGGGTTGCGATTTCTTATAAAAGAGATCGGGGCTAGTGCCTTGCCGTGATTCGACCTCGACACGATCCCGAAGCTTGGAGAGGAACTCGAATACTTCAAGGTAACCTGGAGTAGAGGCCTTGTAAGGGATCACTTGGATGCCGTAGCGCCGATCAAGCAGATCAGCCTTGGCTCGCCAGGCTGTACCACTGACAGCAACAAGGGCGTAGTGCTGACGTCGGCCAATACCTCGAAAAGTGAACCCATCTAGGTAAGCCTCGATACCTTGCAAACTCGCTCCGATGAAAAAGATCGTTCGTGAAAAGAATAGACCTTCCATTGCCTGAGAAAAAGCTCGATTACCAGCGATTGACTCCCTATACTGTGCCGGAGAGACGAGTAGAGTCGATGGCCGCCTTAGGCTTCCGTAAAGCTTGAGCAGGAAAAAGCGCCGGCTCGCCAGGTCTTCCCGTAGTGGATCTGTATCCTCTGGAGTATAAACGTGCCTCTCCTCACTGAACGTAGCCTCCAGGAGTTCATCGAAATTGGTCGTCAACGCCCCCACAAAGGGGATCTCCCGGAGTAGCCGATGGCCGCGCGATGGGAGCGGAACATCTTTTAGTAAAATCTCTTTGAGGTAATTCTGCAGAAGTTCCTCTCGGCCGTGCAGGTTGCTGACTACAACATCTGCAACAAGGTCGGCATCCCCTTCCCGGAGGGCGGCCCGGAGAGACACCCCTAAGTCACTCGGAACGTGTCCCTTCTTTATTGCCCAGTCTAGTATGTCGCCGACCAAGTTTACCCATGTAGGATACCCTGAGGCTGTGCTCAAGCCAGCTCCTACGTATAGGAGACATTCTCTCGCCAAACAAGCCTCAAGCAGTCCGTCAGGTGGACAAGGAATCGGTAAGGTCTCCTCTGGCTGAATAGCAGAGGCTGGTATCGATGGATTGCCTAAGGCTTTTCCTCCAGCAATTCGGTTTCTAAGTTCTTCGTTGTCATAGATCCTGGAATAGAGATGGTTGGGGTCTGGAGATCTTCGGTCTGACTTAATGCCAACCTTTCTTCTCCTTTCTGACCCATCCCATGCCAGCCCTGGAGGAGGGGGGAGTGGCTTTGTCTCCAGTGCTCTCCGAAGCCCCTTTCTTCCTAGATAAGCTACAAGGAGATAGAACTTCTGTCCTGGAGAGATGTTTACATCATGGCGGAGTAGCTCAGGTTGATGGCGATAGCTAGCAATCTCAAGCTTGACTAACTCATACAGCATTCTAAGTCTTCTGTTTATTTCTCTTTCAGGTAAGCCGAGATCCCACCATCCTTTTGAACGTTGATAGTCATAGTTGTCTTGTTCTTTTTGTTTTTGTATGGCGCTTTTTAAAGTTTGCCCGATGAGGAGGTTGAAGCGAAGAAGAAGCTGCACTAAAGCATTGCTAACAAACTTGGTTGTAGCCTTTTTGTCCAAGAAATGTTCGAAGAAGGAGGGCAAGGCAACGACTATCAGGCCTGCTACAAATCCCCACACCCACGAACGGGAAAGATCAGAATCGAAAGGAATGAGGGATAACCTGAGTAGTATCCATCCGATTGCCCATCGGGCAGCGATCGAGAGTGTAAGGAATGCCCCCGTCCGCTTTAGGGCTGGCCAAAAGTAACCTGTAGAATTCGTCATCTTGGGATATAGAACAATCCATTCAGCAACCACTATCCCAAGGAGCAAGGCAAGTTCTTGCATCAGAGGAAGCGTCCTCCCAAATATAAGCCCGTCCCCCCTGATGAGAGGACGGGCGATGGCTCAGGATGAAGAGGAACTATCGAGAGAGTTCGTAGACGGTCTGATAGGGAGCTTCATACGCACGTGTATCCTCAGGATCGGATACACGCCGAACGATCCCGTCCCGCTCAAGGGATTCAACAATCGGATTCAACTCCCCTGCACTTTTAGGGGGATTCAGCTCGTTCGCTAGATCCGCCACACAGGCTCGTCCGCCCTTCTTCCAGAGTTCCCGCACGACCTCGTCCTTTAGTGCCTGGACGGTTTCCTTTGTCGAGGAAGCCAGTTCTGACTGGGTGACGCTCATGGGTTCACTCCCTTCACTTTGATTGGTCAAAACTTACCCCGACTAGAAGCGACGGGTGGTCTTCGAAAGATTCCAACGCCTTGGTGGTCCATGAAGTTAATGCACAAGTATGCCAGATCCACCCAGGGCGTCAATCCCCTGGCCGCTTCTTTTCGGCACGAAACCTCGTATCTTGCATGCCATTTTGGCACAAGTCCCGCTTTTGAGGACTAAAGGGCCGCTCCAAAAAGCATAGCCCTGCTATATACGTGCTGCAAGAGGCATACCTCGGGACTTTGAATCTATCCTTGATAGACTCTTGTGAATGACCGTCCTATCCCCTGAACCGACTGCTATCGCCGCACCCGCCGACGCGCGGGCGCGGCTTCTCCGTTACGCCTTCATGAAGCTCACCCGGGACTTCGATTCCCGGTTCGAGGCCCTGCTGCTGACCGGCCGGGTCTCCAAGTGGTACAGCGAGGTGGGGAGCGAGGCCACCACGATCCCGGCCGGCCTGGCCCTCGGAGCCGGCGACGCCCTGTGCACGCTCCACCGGGACCTCGGCGCGATCCTCGCCGTCTATCTCGACCCGGCCCGCGCCTTCCCGGGGTTCGGTTTCGGGGAACCGGACGGCCTCCGGCCCGATCCCGAGCACCTGATGCACCGCCTCGCCTGCCAGCTCCTGGGCAAGGGGGAGGGGTTCTCGCAGGGGGTCGAGCGCTCGTTCCACTACGGCTATCTGGCGCCCGAGCAGGGCATCCTGCACGTCGGCATGATCAGCCACCTGGGCGCCATGATTCCGGTGGCCGCCGGCTGCGCCTTCGCCTTCCGGCAGTCCGGCAGCGACCGGGTGGCGATCAACTTCATCGGCGAAGGGGGCACCTCGACCGGCGACTTCCACGAGGGGCTCAACATGGCCGCCGTCTGGAAGCTGCCGCTGATCCTGGTGATCGAGAACAACCGCTACGCCTTCTCGACCCCGGCCCGCCTCCAGTACGCCGCCCGCCAGCTCTCCGACCGCGGCCCCGGCTACGGCGTCGCCGCCGAGACGGTGGACGGCAACGACCCCGACGCCATGGCCGATGCCTTCCAGCGCGCCGTGGCCCGCGCCCGCTCCGGCGAGGGCCCGACCCTGATCGAGGCCATGCTCGGCCGCATGCGCGGCCACGCCGAGGGGGACGATTCCCTGAAGGTCGTTCCCGCCGACGAGCTCGCCGGCTACCGCGCCGCCGATCCGGTGCCCGCCTACGCCCGCCGTCTCGAGGAGGAAGGGGTGCTGGACGCCGCCACCCGCGAGCGGCTGGAGGCGCGGATCGCCGAGATGGTCGAGGCGGCCATCACGCGGGCGATCGACGCGCCGCCGCCGGCCGACGAGATCGCGATGCGGCCGGTCTTCGCTCCCGATCCTCCCCGGCGGGAGGTCGAGGCGCCCGCGATCGTTACAGGCCGGTCCAAGGGGGAGGTCACCTACGTCGACGCCATCAACCAGGCGCTCCTGGAAGAGATGGAGCGCGACTCCTCGGTGGTGCTGATGGGGCAGGACATCGGCGTTTTCGAAGGCGCGTTCCGCACCACCAAGGGGCTGCACGCCCGCTGGCCGAACCGGGTGTACGACACGCCGATCGCCGAGAGCGGCACGATCGGCATCGCCATCGGCGCGGCGCTGCTCGGCTACCGGCCGGTGGTCGAGATGCAGTTCGGCGACTTCATCACCTGCGGCTTCAACCAGCTCGTCAACGTGGCGGCCAAGCTCTTCTACCGCTGGCAGGTGCCCTGCCCGATCGTCATCCGCCTGCCCACCGGCGGCGGCGTGGCCGCCGGGCCTTTCCATTCGCAGAACCCCGAGGGGTGGTTCGCGCAGACGGCCGGCATCAAGGTCGTCTGCCCGGCCACCACGGCCGACGCCATGGGGCTGCTCAAGGCGGCGATCCGCGATCCCAATCCGGTCATGCTCTTCGAGCACAAGTTCCTCTACCGCCGGATCAAGAGCGTGCTGCCGGACGGCGATGCCGTCGCCCGGCTCGGCGAGGCGCGGGTAATGCGGCCGGGCAAGCACCTGACGCTGATCGGCTACGGCGCCTCGACCTGGACCTGCATGGAGGCCGCCGACGAGCTGTCGAAATCGGGAGTCGAGGCCGAGGTGATCGATCTGCGGACGCTCGTCCCCTATGACGAGGAGACGGTGCTCGCCTCGGTCAAGCGGACCGGCCGGGCGCTGATCGTCCACGAGGCGCCGCTGACCGAGGGGTTCGGCGCCGAGGTGGCCGCCCGCCTCGCCGACGCCGCCTTCCCCTGGCTCGACGCGCCGATCCGCCGCGTCACCTACCCGGACCGGCCGGTGCCGTACTCCAAGAACCTGGAGAAGGTGCTGCTGCCGGACAAGGGGAAGGTGGTCAAGGCGGCGCGGGAGCTGATGGCGTTCTGAGCCCGGTCCACCGCCCGGGCATCAATGCCCGGGCTACGCTGAAACGAAAAGCCGGCTGAAGCCGGCTCAAACACAGCGGGATTTCTTGAGCCGGCTTCAGCCGGCTTTTTGTTTGGAACGTAGCCCGGGCCTTGAGGCCCGGGCGGTGATGGGGATCTACTGCCGCTTGAGCTGCTTCTCCAGCTCGGCGATCCGCTTCTCCAACTGCCTGAGCTGCTTCTCCAGATCGGCTTCCCGGGGGGAGACGAGCCGGCGGCGGATCTGGACGTCTTTCCCATCCGTGCCCTCGACCCGCACCCTCTCCTTCATGCCCTTCAGCTCCTCGGGGTTCATCCGGATCATGAAGTGCTCGCGGTCTTTTCCCTCCTTGAACAGGAAGGGGCCCATGTCGAGCTCCGGCCGCTCTTTCTGGACGATCGCGGCGGTGAAATTCTGGGCCTTGCCGTTGCGCCAGACCTCGATCGGGATCTGCTGGCCGTCGTCGAACCCGCGCACCTTCGACGACACGTCCCAGCTCGACTGGACGGCGTTGCCGTCGATTCGCGTCACGATGTCCCCCACCTTGATGCCGGCCTTGTCCGCCGGGCTTCCGGGCTCTACCCTGGAGACCATGGTTCCCGATTCCTCGGGCACGCCGAAGTGGGCGCGCAGCTCCGGCGTGAGCTCGGTCAGTCCCACGCCGAGATAGCCACGGCGCATCATCGGGCCGTCGCCTTCGTAGACCTTCTCCTTGCCGTCCTTGTCCACGATCACGATGCGCTTCGTGATCACCTTCTTGCCCGGGCGGTTCTCGCCGCCGTCGTCGGCGCGGGCGACCCCGGTCCAGGCCGTGAGACCGAGGACGAGACCCCAGGCGACGGCGCCGAAAAACTTTCTATTGCTGGTCATGACGTTCTCCATGGATCAAGAGTTGGTGTTGCTTTCAAAACGTCTCGTCGTGGTAGGCGGCGAGCTTGGCGCCTTCGGTCTCGCCCACCTTGCCAAGATCGAGAACGAGATCGACGTTCTCATTGCCTCCGAGATAGACGACGGGAGGCTGCGACAGCTCCCGGACCTCCCGCTCCAGCCGCCCATGCTCGGCGCGGATCTCCGCGAGAGCCCGCTGGGCGCGGACGGCTTCGAGCACGTCCCGCCGGGCGTCCACCAGGACGCCCGCTGTAACCGCAAGCGCCGCGGCCATGGCGCCGGCCAGCGCGAGCCGCGGCATCGAGCGGCGCCGCTCCGGAGCTTCCAGGCGTTGCAGAACGCGAGTCGTGAAGCCCGAACGGGCGGACTCGCGGGGCAGCTCACGCAAGAGGTCCCCTAGCCGTTGGTCTTCCATGCTGTGCCTCCATTCCAGTAGGGCTCGAGCTTCTCTTTCAGTTTCTGGCGTCCGCGATGGACGCGCGACTTCACGGTGCCTTCCCGGCAGCCGATCTCCTGGGCGATGTCGACGTAGGACCACCCCTCGATCTCGTGGAGCACGAGCGGCACCCGGTAGCGCAGGGGGAGCTTCGCGACCGCCGCCGAAACTTCCCGGTGGAGCTCCCGGCGGAGCAGCCCCGAGTGAGCCGCCGGCTCGGCGTGCTCCTCGCGCGGCAGGAACGGCATCAGCAGCCGCAGCCGCTGGGCCCGCCGCTCCTCCGAGCGCACCAGATTGGTGGCGATGCGGAAGAGGAAAGCGCGGAGGTAACCCTGCTCGGTGTAGCCCTCGACGGAGCGGAAGAGGCGCAGGAAGGTCTCCTGCGCGAGATCCTCGGCGCGGTCCCGGTCGGCCGTCAGTCGGACGAGATAGCTCACCACGGCGTCCTTGTGGCGATCGACCAGGTCGGCGAAAGCTTCCCGGTCCCCCTTTCGGACTCGCGACATCAGCTCCGCGTCGCTCGGCTGCTCCAGGATCATCGGTTGGCTCATCGGTTTTTTCTTGTCGTCTCCAGAACAACATAACGCGGAAGAGGGAGGAAGGTTCCCTGACGTTTATGGCAAACTACGCCGTCCATTCGAAGGAGAGACACCCCTGATGAGCAAGACCGCCGTTCTCGAACCACGCTTCGTGGAGATCATCGCCTCGGAGGTGGGCTGCCGGCCGCACCAGGTGCAGGCCGCCGCCGAGCTGTTCGCCGAGGGGGCCACCGTCCCCTTCGTGGCCCGCTATCGCAAGGAGGCCACGGGCGGCCTCGAAGACCTGCAGCTCGAGACGCTGTTCAAGCGTCGGGAGTACTTTCTGGAGCTGGCCGAGCGCCGCGACGCCATCCTGGAGAGCATCGCGGAGCAGGGCAAGCTCACCCCCGAGCTCGAGACGGCGATCCGCGCCGCCCTCGCCAAGCAGGAGCTCGAAGACCTCTATCTCCCCTACAAGCCGAAGCGGCGCACCCGCGCCCAGATCGCCCGCGAGAAGGGGTTGGAGCCGCTGGCCGACAGCCTGCTCGCCCGCGCCGCCTCGCGCGATCTGCCTACGGAGCTCGCGGCCGCGTTCGTGGACGCAGAGAAGGGGGTCGAGGACGCCGCGGCCGCCCTCGCCGGCGCCCGCGACATCCTGGCCGAGCGCCTGGCCGAGAACGCCGTCGAGCGCTTCGAGCTGCGGCGCGTGGTGGCGACCGAGGGGCTGCTGCGGGTGCGCGTTCTCCCCGAGAAGGAGAAGGACTCCGAGGCCGCCACGTATCGCGACTACTTCGAGCACGACGAGCTGGGGCGGGACATCCCTTCCCACCGCCTGCTCGCCATCCTGCGCGGCGAGCGCGAGGGGTTCCTGATCTCCGATCTGCGGGTCGACGACGAGCGCGAGGTCGAGCGCCTGGGCCGCTCCTGGCGCCTGCCGCTCGACACCGCCTGCGGGCGCGAGATCGCCGAGGCCACGGCGGACGGCTACAAGCGGCTGCTGCGCCCCTCGATCACCAACGAGGTCCGCTCCGAGATGCGCGAGCGCGCCGAGACCCAGGCGATCGCCGTCTTCCGCGCCAACCTCGAAGCGCTCCTCCTCCAGGCTCCGCTCGGGCTGGTGCCGGTGATGGGGCTCGACCCCGGCTTCCGCACCGGCTGCAAGCTCGCCGTGGTGGACGGCACCGGCCGGGTGGTGGCGACGGACATCATCCACGCCGTTCCGCCGCATATGGACGAGGTCGGCTCGGCGCGGACCGTCGTTTCGCTGATCAAGAAGCACGGCGTCCTCGCCGTGGCGGTGGGCAACGGCACCGCCAGCCGCGAGACCGAGGCGTTCGCCCGCAAGGCGGTGCTGGAGGCCGGGCTCGGTGAGCCGCCCAATCATGTGGTGGTGGCGATCGTCCCCGAGACCGGCGCCTCGGTCTACTCCGCCTCGGCGGTGGCGCGCGAGGAGCTGCCGACGCTCGACGTCTCCCTGCGCGGCGCGGTCTCGATCGCCCGCCGTCTCCAGGACCCGCTCGCGGAGCTGGTGAAGATCGAGCCGCGCTCCCTCGGCGTCGGCCAGTACCAGCACGACGTCGACCAGAAGTCGCTGGACCGCGAGCTGGACACCGCCGTCGAGGGCGCGGTCAACCGCGTCGGCGTCGAGCTCAACACCGCCTCGGCGCCGCTGCTGCGGCGGGTTTCCGGCCTCTCCGAGCGGATCGCCAGCGCCATCGTCCACCACCGGGATACCAACGGCCCGTTCCGTTCCCGGCAGTCGCTGCTCAAGATCGCCGGCCTGGGGCCCAAGACCTTCGAGCTGGCGGCCGGCTTCCTGCGCATCCGCGAGGGGGAGAACCCGCTCGACCGCACCGGCGTCCACCCCGAGCGCTACGCGGTGGTCCAGAAGATGGCCGAGGGTCTCAATGTGCCGGTCGTGAGCCTGGTGGGCAATCCGGATCTGGTCGGCAAGCTCGACTTCAGCCGCTTCGCGGACGCCGAGCACAACCTCGGCAAGTTCACCCTGGAGGATATCCGCAACGAGCTCCTCCGCCCCGGCCGCGATCCGCGCCCCGAGTTCAAGACCCCCGAGTGGCGCGCGGACGTGACCTCCGTCAAGGACCTCCAGCCCGGCATGGTGCTCGAGGGGCGGGTTTCGAACGTGGCCAACTTCGGCGCCTTCGTGGACATCGGCGTCCATCGCGACGGCCTGGTCCACGTCTCCGAGCTGACCCACCGCTGGGTGGCGGACCCGCGCGAGGCGGTCAAGGTGGGGGAGATCGTGAAGGTCAAGGTGCTCGAGGTGGACTACCAGCGCGAGCGTATCAGCCTCTCGATCAAGGCCTTGCAGCAACCGCCCGCCGAGGGGCGGCAGGCCGCCGGCAGCGCCGGCCGGGGTGGCCGTCCGGATCGCCCCGCCCCGAGCGCCGCCAACAGTGGAGGCAATCGCCCGCCGGCGCCGAAGCCGGCCAAGCCGCAACCGAGCCTCGACGATCTGATGAAGAAGTTCAACCGGCCGGGGCGGTAGGAGTACCCTGGAGCCGTGCCCCTCACCGTTCTCCAGGACCGTCCGCCCACCACGATCCGCCGCTCGCGCGCCGGCCGGTGGCGGGCCGGTGTGCTGATCGCGATCCATCTCGTGGTCGCCGCACACGTCGCCCACTGGCTGATCGCCGGGCGCACGATGACGCCGGTCGAGCCGTCGGAGGCGATGGCCCTGGCGCGCGACGGCGTGGTCAATGCCGGGCTGGTCTTCTTCGCCGTCGCGGCCCTGTCGACGGCGGTCTTCGGCCGCTGGTTCTGCGGCTGGGCCTGCCACCTGGTGGCCCTCCAGGACTTCTGCCGGTGGCTCCTGGAGAAGGCCGGCATCCGCCCGCAGCCGCTGCGCTCGCGCCTCCTCGCGTGGGTGCCGGTCGCCGCCTTCGTCTACATGTTCCTCTGGCCGGCGGCTTGGCGGCTATGGAACGGCGGCTCGTTCTCCCGTGTCGAGACCGAATGGACCACCCCGCACTTCTGGGCCACCTTCCCGGGCTGGGTGGTCGGCGGCCTGACCTTCCTTGTCTGCGGCTTCGTCACCGTCTACTTCCTGGGCGCCAAGGGATTCTGCACCTACGCCTGCCCCTACGGCGCCCTCTTCGCCGCCGCCGACCGGGTGGCGCCGATGCGCATCCGCGTCACCGATGCCTGTGAGGGGTGCGGTCACTGCACCGCGGTGTGCACTTCCAATGTCCTGGTCCACCAGGAAGTCCACGACTACGGCATGGTCGTCGACCCCGGCTGCATGAAGTGTGGCGACTGCATCTCGGTCTGCCCGAACGACGCCCTCTACTACGGGGCGGGGCCGATCGCCCTTTTCGCCAAGCCGCGGGTGCCCGATCCGGAGCCGCGCCGCTTCCCGCTCGCCGGCTGGGAGGAGGCGACGCTCGCGGTGGCCTTCGTGGCGGCGTTCGTCACCTTCCGCGGGCTCTACGACCTGGTGCCGTTCCTCATGGCGCTGGGACTGGCCGGGGTGCTGGCCTATCTCATCCTCGTGGCCGCGCGCCTGGCCAGGGTGCCGCACGTGAGGCTGCGGCGGATGAAGTTGAAGCGCGATGGCCGGCTGCTCCCGTCGGGCCGAGGGTTCATCGCGGCGCTCGCCCTCGTCGTCCTGTTCTGGGGGCACAGCGCGTTTGTCCACGCCCACGGCGCCTTGGGCGCGCGCGACTTCCGCGCCGCCGACGGGCTGCGCGCGGCCTTCCTCGACCCCACCGCCGAGACGGCGACGATGAACGCCGCCGAGCGCGACCGGCTGCTCGCCGCCCGGCATCATCTGGAGATCGCCGAGCGCTGGGGTCTGGCGCCCGCGCGCTGGCAGGCCCTCCGGCTCGCCTGGTTGTCGGCGATCTTCGGCGACCGCGGCGGCCTCGACCGCTACGCCGCGCTGGCGCTCGCCCGCGGCGAGGAGGCGGCGGAGGTCCACCAGCTCGTGGCGCGGTTCGCCTGGCTCCGGGGGGACGTGTCCACCGCCGCGGCCGCTTACGAGCGCGCGATCGCCGCCGCCCCCGATGCGGCCGGCCCGTATCTGGGGCTGGGCGTCCTCGCCGCCCGGGCGGGTGACCTCGCCGCCGCCCGGGCGGCCTTCGACCGCGGGCTGGCGCGCCTGCCCGATTCGGCGGATCTGGCCTACAACGCCGGCCTCGTCCGCGCCCTGGCCGGCGACCTGGACGGCGCCATCGCCGGCTTCGAGCGCGCCCTCGTCCTGGCGCCCGGCCATCGCGCGGCGCGCGAGAACCTGGACGCCGCGCGCGCCGCCCGGGCAGCCGCTCCGGCGAGCGCCTCTCCCCCGATCTGATCCCAAAAGGGTCTCTATCGGTTAGAATCATTCTTTTCCCAGGGGGATCCAAGCGATGACGACCGGACCTGCGACTCGTCTCAACCGCCGCGCATTGATCGCGGTTTGCTGTCTTGCCGGCCTGGCGGTCGTCCTCGCCACGGTCGACGGCTCCGCCGCGCCCGCGATCGGGCCGGACGTGACGGTCTTTCAATTCACCGACATCGGTAACTACGGCTCCTCCGGCGGTTTCGTCGGCTACTCGATCGGCACCCGCTCCTGCAACCGGGGCGACACCCCGCTCAACTGGTGCGATCAGGCCAGCGGCTGCGCCCCCGGCGCCACGACGAAGGATCACCCAGTCATCGCCCAGAACCTGTACCGGCTCAAGAACGGCCGCTTCCAGCAGATCGGCATGAGCTGGCTGAAGCACGGCTTCACGTCGACCAACTCGTCGACGGGCGGTTGCGCCGGCTTCTCGGGCCAGGGCTGCACGTTCCCGCCGGCCGGCGGCAACCAGCTCGGCGTCGGCTGCACCGACCCCTACGTCGCGAGCCTCAACGGCAGCCAGCCGCTGGGCCGCCGCTCGGTGGTCAACGCCACCACCGGTGACTTCCCCTTCCCCAACTCAAGCCCGAACGGACCGTATTCGGTCTCCGACGAGCGGATCAAGGTGGCCATGACAGACCTGGACCCGGCGCAGAACGCCGGCGCCACCTATTGGGCGGAGGGGCATTACATCGCCCCCGATGACGCGGCCTCCGGCAACTCGTTCAACAACGCCTCGCATCGCCAGGTCACCGTCGGTGGCGCCCCGACCTACGGCCTGACGATGACCGGGACTTTCTTCGAGCAGTTGCCGGCGATCTTCGCCTGGCCGGCTCACGACATCGGTGTGATCCTGGTCAACGTCGACGTCCCGGGACCGCTCCCCGAGCGCTTCTATGTGGGGCGCAAGGTCACCGACCTGGGCAAGGGCCTCTGGCATTACGAGTACGTCGTCCACAACCTGAACTCGGATCGCAGCGCCCGCGCCTTGAGCATCGAGTTCCCGGTGGCGACCGCCTTCACCAACGTCGGCTTCAAAGGCATCGCGCACCATTCCGGCGAGCCGTATGCGACCGACGACTGGACGGTCTCCTCAGGAGCCAATCTGCTCTCCTGGTCCACCGACACCTTCGCCACCAACCCGAACGCCCACGCCCTGCGCTTCGCGACGATGTTCAACTTCTGGTTCGACGCCGACCAGCCGCCGACGGAGGCGATGGTTCACACGCTCGGCCTGTTCAAGACCGGCGACCCGTCCGAGGTCGAGTTCGCGATCGTCAACAATCTGTTCAGCGACGACCTCGAGTCGGGCGGCATCGGCTCCTGGAGCTCTCACCGCTAGCGTAAACAAGGCCCGGCGATGAATCGCCGGGCCTTCCTCGTCCTTGTTGTCCCTGCTGTCCTTGCCGTCCTTTACGTCCCTTTCAGTCCTTTACTGCCCTCGGCATTGGAGTTGCAGCGCCTTTTCGCGGGCGATTGACCGCGCCTGCTCACCTTGAATAACTCCCGGGAGAACGAGCATGTACGACAGGGCACTTCAGAAAAAAGACTTCCACATCGGCCGGGCAACGACGATCGCGCGCGACGTCGCCTGCCTCGAGCTCTCCATCGTCAACGTCTTCTTCGTCGGTCCGTCGCAGGCCGGGGACCGGGCCTGGGTGCTCGTGGACACGGGACTTCCGACCTCTCGCGAAGCGATCGTCCGTGAGGCGGAGCGCCGCTTCGGGTACGGAGCGCGACCCTCCGCGATCGTCCTCACGCATGGTCACATCGATCATGTCGGCTCCGTTCGCGAGCTGGCGGAGCACTGGGATGTGCCCGTCTACGCGCACCGGCTGGAGGCCCCATTTCTCACCGGACGGTCCGATTACCCGCCGGCCGACCCAACCGTCGGCGGCGGCGCGATGGCCCGGGTGGCCTCCCGGTTCTTCCCGCGGCGCGCGATCGATCTCGGATCGCGGTTCCAGCTCCTACCCGAGGATGGGACCGTGCCCGGGATGCCCGGCTGGCGGTGGATCCACACGCCGGGTCACACGCCCGGACACGTCTCCTTTTTTCGTGACGAGGACCGCACCCTGATCGCGGGCGACGCCTTCGTGACCACGAAGCAGGAGTCCTTCTGGGCCGTGACGACCCGGTTGCAGGAGGTCTGGCGGCCGCCGGCCTACTTCACGATCAACTGGGAAGCGTCCCGCGCTTCGGTCCGCGCCCTCGCGCGCCTCGAGCCCAACGTGGCCGGAACGGGGCACGGCATCCCCATGTCCGGCGAGCTGCTGCGCCGTGAGCTGAACGAGCTGGCGCGGAACTTCGACGACGTGATGCCGGACGACGGCCGCTACGTGCGCCAGCCGGCGCTGGCCGACGAGGACGGCGTCTACAGAGTGCCGCCGCCGAGGTTCGATCCGCTGCCGTCCCTGCTGCTCGGCGCCGGAGTCTTCGCCCTGGTTGGGACGAAGCTGCGGCGGAGGCGGGCGAACTCCTCCCTGGAGCTCAGCCGCGCCGCAGCTCGGCGATGAGGCGCGGCGAGGTCGCGCGGTCCCAGGGGCGGCGGTCGTAGTCCCCCCAGAGGTGGGTCACCCGCAGGCCGGCGGCGCGAGCCCGGTGCTCCAGCTCCTCCCGTGACCACAGACGGGCCGGGAACGATGCGTCCTGGACGTTGCGGCCTCGCACTGAATATTCGTAGCGCGCGGTGCAGAGGCGTGCTGTGGGGTCGCAATGCCAAGTCTCGCGGACTACCAGGCCGCCACGGCCAGAGTTTTCCTTGACCAAGCCCTCGGGGCCTCCCGCCGCGTGCCGCTGGTCGGGGGAGAACCAGGCCGCGTCGAGGAGGAAGCGCCCGCCGGGCAGGAGATGGCGGGCGGCGGTCGCGATCGCGCGGTCGCGGTCCTCATCCTCGGTCAGGTGGACGAAGGGGTCATCCACAGCGACCACCAGGTCGAAGCGCGGCCGGAACTCGGCATCTCGCATGTCCGCGGCCACGAACCAGACGTTCGAGAGTTCAGGAAGCCGCCGGCGGGCGACCGCGATCATCTCCGGCGAGAGCTCGAGCGCCACCACGCGGCCCGCGGTGCGGGCGAGAGCGGCCGTGGCCCGTCCGGTGCCGGCGCCCAGCTCGAGCACACGGCACCCCGGCGGCGAGCTGGCCGCCCAGGCCCAGAGCTCTTCATCGCCGCGCCCCTCCAGCTCGAGATCGTAAAAGGGAAGGATCTGGTGGTAGTAGTCCCGGACCCCGCGGGGAGAATCCTGTGCAAGCTCGGTCGGCTTCGCCATGGGGAGATTGTAGCTTTCCAGCATGAGGGACGCTCGCGCTCCAGGCGTTATAAAATAGGTATGTTTTCTGACCCTGGAGGTACCTGAGAATGAAGATCTGGTTGCGTATCGCATTGGCCCTGGCTCTTCTGGCGTTTCCCGGCGCCGCCGCGTTCGCGAAGGACAAGAAGCCCGCCGCTCCGACAACCCCGGGCAAGTACACCGAATGGGGAGGCGAGATCGACGAGCTGGAGGTCGTGGCGCCGTTCAGGCTCGCCGAGTACAGTCATATCGCCGTCGAGCCGTTCGACAATTCCGAGACCCCGCTGCCTGACGCGGACGACAACTCCTATGCGCCGGCCAAAGCCGTGCTGGCCAAGGCGGCGCACTCCTTCACGGAGGGACTCTCGGAATCTTTGCCGAAGCTTCAGGCAGCGGTCACGGAGCCTGGGAAAGAAGCTGGGCCGGGAACGCTCGTGGTGCGCGGCAAGGTGACCACGATGGACCCGGGCTCCAAGGCTGCCCGTTACTGGGGCGGCTTCGGGGCGGGCGCGGCGCGCACCGAGATTTCGGGCGAAGTAGTGGACGCCGGCTCGGGCAAGGTCCTGCTCCGCTTTCTCCAGGAGCGCCGCTCCGGCTGGGGCCTCTTCGGCGGCGACTACGAGAAGCTGATGAACCGCAACCTCCGCGCCATCGGCGAAGACCTCGCGGGCGCCCTGACGCATTTCTGATCTGTCGTTCGATACGATGGGGCTCCGGGCTGGCCTTTTCCGGCCCGGAAGACGCTTTTGGGGAATAAACCCGTACGAACGGTTCATTGGAAGTTCTGGAGGGCCCTTTGGCCTTGGAGGTGAGCTGAAATGAAAATCTGCTTCCGTCTTCTGCTTCCCCTGTCGCTCCTGATGTTTTCCGGAATCCTTTTCGCGCATGACAGACCCTCCCCGACGACCCCGGGCACGTACACGAACTGGGGGGGCCAGATCGACAAGCTGGAGATCGTCGCGCCCTTCAAGCTGGCCGACTACGATCGCATCGTCATCGAGCCGTTCGACACCTCGTCGACCCCGCTGCCGGATGAGAAGGACAGCACCTATACCTTGGTCAGGGACCTTCTGCCCCATACGGCCACCCCTTTCGTGGAGGGGCTCTCGGATCTGCTGCCGAAGATTCCTGCCAAGGTCGAGACGTTGGGGAAGAGCTCCGGCGCCGGAGCGCTCGTGATCCGTAGCAAGGTGCTCACGATGGACCCGGGATCGCAGGCTCGTCGGTATTCGGCCAACGACCCTGGCCGTTCCCGTACGGTGATCGCGGGCGAGGTGGTGGACGGCGGCACCGGCAAGACACTCCTCCGCTTCCGTCAGGAGCGCCGCTTCGACTCCTCCAGCGAGATAGCAGTCGGTGGCCGCGGTCGCGCCCCCCAGATGTACGTCAACTACCGCCTCAAGCCTCTCCCAGGCAGTGGCGACTCGAAGAGAGCGTTGGGCATCAATCTCCGCCTGATCGGAAGGGATCTCGGGGACGTCCTGCGGAGCTTCTGACCCGCATACCGCTTCTGACCGGCATCCCGCTTCTGACCTGCATCCACTACCATGGGGCTCCGGGCCGGCACGATCCGGCCCGGCGACCCCCATGAGACTCGCAGACCTCGTCGCCACCTCCCGCCGGGTCACGGAGACCCGCTCGCGCTTGGAAAAGATCTCCGCGCTGGGCGATCTCCTGCGCCGGCTCAGGCCCGAGGAGATCGACATCGCCGTGGCCTTCCTCTCGGGCCACCTCCGGCAGGGGCGGATCGGCCTCGGCGGCGCCGCCGTGCGCAATGCCATGCCGGGATCGGCCGCCGCCGATCCCTCGCTCACCCTCGGCGAGGTGGACGCGGAGCTCGGCCGGATCGCCACCACCACCGGCGCGGGCTCCACCGCCGAGCGGGCGCGCCTCCTCGCCGGCCTCCTCGCCCGCGCCACCCGCGACGAACAGGATTTTCTCGTGCGCCTGATCCATGGCGAGCTGCGCCAGGGGGCCCTCGCCGGGCTGATGGCCGAAGCCCTCGCCGTGGCGGCGGAAGTGCCGGCCGACGAGGTGCGCCGGGCACTCATGCTCGCCGGCGAGCTGCCGGAGGTGGCGCGCGCCGTCCTCACCGAGGGGCGGTCCGGGCTCGCCCGCTTCCATCTCCAGCTTTTCCGACCGCTCCAGCCGATGCTGGCCCAGCCGGCGGGAGACATCTCCGAGGCGCTCGACCGCCTCGGCGAGGCGGCGCTGGAGCTGAAGCTCGACGGCGCCCGCGTCCAGGTCCACAAGGCAGGGGACGAGGTCCGCGTCTACTCCCGCCGCGGCAACGAGGTCACCGTGGCGGTGCCGGAGCTGGTCGAGACCGTCCAGGCGCTCCCCGCGCGCCAGCTCCTCCTCGACGGCGAGACGATTGCCCTGCGGCCGGACGGCTCTCCGTTCCCCTTCCAGGTCACCATGCGCCGTTTCGGCCGCAAGCTCGACGTCACGCGGATGCGCGGCGAGCTGCCGCTGACGCCCTTCTTCTTCGACATCCTCCATCTCGACGGCCAGGACCTGATCGACCGCCCCGCCGGCGAGCGTTTCGCGGCTCTCAGCGAAGCGATGCCGGGGCTCACCGTGCCGCGGATCATCACCGCCGACGCCGAGGAGGCGGACGCCTTCTTCGCCGAGGCCCTCGCCCGCGGCCACGAGGGGATCATGGCCAAGGCTACGGACGCTCTCTACGAGGCGGGGCGGCGAGGCTTTTCCTGGCTCAAGGTGAAGCCGGCGCACACCCTGGACCTGGTGATCCTCGCCGCCGAGTGGGGGCACGGCCGGCGGCACGGCTGGCTGTCGAACCTCCACCTCGGAGCCCGCGATCCCGAGAACGGCGGCTTCGTGATGCTCGGCAAGACCTTCAAGGGATTGACCGACGAGCGCCTCGCTTGGCAGACCCAGAAGCTCCAGGAGCTGGCGATGGGCACGGACGGCTGGACCGTCTACGTCCGCCCCGAGCTGGTTGTCGAGGTCGCCTTCAACGATGTCCAGGAGAGCCCGCAATATCCCGGCGGCATGGCTCTCCGCTTTGCCCGCGTCAAACGCTACCGCGAAGACAAGACGGCGGCGGAGGCGGATACGATCGAGGCGGTGCGCAGGATCTTTAATGCGGCCCAGGGCTCGCCTGCCCCTGGGGGCTCGGCCTTCAAAGGCGGCTGAAGGTAAACATCTCGTTGCCGACCAGGATCAGGCTTCGGTCGCCATCTCCCAATTTGTAAAGTCGATAGTTCGGCGGATCCTCCACCATCAAAATGCGCCCTTTCAGGGTAGCCTTCTCATCGCAGGTACGGCCCGTAGCGGCAGTGGGAGCGGTTTGCATGGTGGTCCGGAATTGGAACTCGTTTTCTCCCGTGCGAACGATCTCCACGAGGATCTTGTCTTGTGGCCTGTCGAGCAGCCACTTGCCGACGAACCTCTCGCGTTCGTTGGCGCCGAGCGGACGGCGCAGCAACTCTTCGGCCGACTCGACATCGAGAATCCGCCGGTCCTCGGCGCGAGCGGCGTCGATGTCCGCAAACCTGCGATAGCTTGCCGGCACCGAGAAGATTTCCGGTGGCGGCGCGTCGAACGCCAGCTCGACCACCGTCACCTGTTGGACCGCGTCGACGGTGCCGGATGCCGGTATCTCCTCCGTCTGCAGGATCAGCCCCGGCACCCCCGCGAGGCAAAGCACAGCGCCGGTGGGATCGTCCACGGTGACCTCCTCGGTGTACCAGACGAACTGGTGGCGGTCCCCCATGTACTCCGCTTTGCGGCAGCGCAGCCCGCCTATTGTTGCCATCTCATCAGTGGGTGCGAGGTGCGGCGGCGGTCCGCCCGCGGGCAGTGAAATAGGATGCTCGACACAGAAGCCGAAGCGAGGAAATTCTTTGCAATAGGTGATCGTATCGCGGCCGGCGACCCTCAGCTCGAAGCTGCGGCTCCGTACTCCATAGTCGACGTTGACTTCTTCGGTGCGGGCGCGGCGGCCATCGAAATGGACCATCCTCGATTCGGGGACGTTCCGGCGCCGGATCTCGGCACGCAACTCGTCCGAGAAGAGATCAGTGTGCCCGCCACGGTAATGTGGATTGGCGACGAAACCGATCCGATAGCAAATCCTACCCGCTGTGGCCTTGCGTGGAATCGGCACCTCTCTCACTCCTTCCTGCTGGACGGCCCTAGTTCAGGCTGATGCTGGCGACGAGCGGATCGATCATCGGACGCGGTCCATCCGGATCGCGACCAGGCGCGGCCGCTCCGGCTGCAGGTTCTGATCGATCCATTCCTGATTGAGGACCATTCGATCGAAGTCTTTCCAGATACGTTCATCTTTCTCGCACGAATAGTCGCGGCAGACCCGCGGCCGGTCCTGATAAACGCCGCAGCCTTTTTTCCCATCGAGATGAACGCAGCAACCGGTTCCGTCCTTGCGAGCGAAGTATGGCTTGCCAAGCTCCCATTTGATCTTTCCACTCTCGATCTCCGGCGCCGAGAGCGGAAAGCTCAGCCGGCAGCAGACGGCTTTGCAGACGTGCATCCGCGCGGCGCAATCGACCGCGGCGGCATCGGGCGGCGGTTCGGCGTTTACCCGCAGCACCACTCCCCCCGACAGCGTCTCGCACTTCTGCTCCAACTCTTTGGCAACGCGTACCGCCTGGGTGCGCAACTGCTCCTCGCTCACCTGGCCGCCGTCGAGCAGCGCATCGGCGAGCCCGTAGAGGAACGCTTCGACACGATTGATACGCTCCGCGTGCAGGCTGAGGGCGCTATGAGTGAACAGCCCGCCCGCTTCGACTTGGCGCTCTAGATCTTTTTCGGCACTCATGGAATAGGCAACTTGATCGTTGAGTTACCGCCGCCGACATCCCTCAGGTCGGCGACCTTTATGCGCCCGCTCTTGCCTGTCTGGGGACCGTCCTTAATGTTGACGGGGCTGTACGGCCTGTCGTTGTGGATATACGACCCGCCTGTCACCTCCACCTGGGTGTCCTTGGCGACGGTGAACGCGACCGAGTAGGCGACATCATAGACGTTGGTTGAGGCGGGCGTGGTCTTGATCGTTCCGGCCGTGGTCCACTTGTTCCACTGCTTTGCCGCCGCAACGAACTTGGTGCTCGGCTTGCCCTTCGATACCCGTTTGAGTGGCAGTTGGCTGAACTTGCCGGCGTTGTCGACGCTCCAGCCCCACGATACCGACCCCATATACGTGCCGCTCTGCGCCCCTTCCACCGCCAATGCCGCGGTCTCGAAGGTCTGTCCGGCGTTGTTACCGTGCCCAGGCAGCGTTGGCCGGTCGATGAGCTTTGCGATTTCATGATGCGCGGTGCCTGCTTTGTCCGTATAATTCCAGCCATGCTGCCCCCAACTGGCCACCGTGGCGGTGTCGCCTAATTTATCCTTGGCACCAGGGACGCCGGCGGCGTAGAGCGGATTGCCGTACGCCCCCAGAGTGGTCCGATCGATCTCCCTTCCCTCGCCAGTTCCGCTTGGAACCACCCGACCGCGCCGGCTGGGTTCGAGGACGACCGAAGCGCCTGCCAGTTGCGAGCGGGCGGTCTGGGTGAGGCCAACCTTCTCGGCGTCCACTTTGGTCTTGTCAGGGTCGAACGTTAGCACGATGTCGACGCCGTATTCACTACCGACGGGTCCGACCTTGTCGTACTTGGTCGTGTCGAACTCACCGTAATCGGTGCTGATCGGCGTGCGCTGCACCACCTGCCGCTGCACCTCGAGCGCTCGCGATCCCGCGGGTGCCATTTTTCCCAACAGCGCCTCAGCCGAGTGCCCTCGGACCACTTGGCTGGCCACCGCGTCAGCGTGCCGCTCGTAAACGTCACCCGCCTCGCCGACGCCGCTTGCGAGCTGTACCCCGGCGCGCTGCTGCACCACGTGTGCCGCCTCGTGCGCGGCGGTTTGCAGATCAGGCGGACCGGCGAAGGCAACCCGATCGCCGATCGCGTAGGCACGAGCGCCGATGGCTAGCGCGGCCTCCGCCGCACACAAATCCTGGTACGCGCGGACGTGACGGACATCGTGATGCCCGAACGAGCGCTGGATCTCGATGAGGTAGGGAAGCGGTCCTGCGCTGCCACGAGTGCCGTGTTCTGCCGCTTCGCGAACTGCTTGGCCATCGGTGATAGTGGATCCCGTCGGACTTGCTCGTACGGTTTGAGGGTGGAGGGGAATCCGGCTGAAGTCATGGGCGAAGCGAGTTTCTGTAATACCGGTCGCTGTCGCTTCGTGAGTTAGGACTCGTTGCACCGCTGGCTTGCTGGTGGCGGCTCGCTTTTGCGGCTGGCTCTGTTTTCGTGCAAAAGTTTGCATTTGTCTTTCCCGATCAGGTGGAGCGTCGCTGTTAGGCGAAGACTCCTGCAGACATAGGCGGCGCTGCGTCGTTTTTGTTACGGTCAGCATGGGGATGGTCTGTCACCCGCTGTCACAGACTGTCTTCATGGCAATGCTAAGATCCCCACTGTCGTCTACTTGAATATCAAGGGGATTCCCATGGAGCCGCAACCCGAGATCGAAAGAGCGCTCGCGGCCTTGGTGGCTCAGCTCCGGGAGGCCGCGGGGGCGAACCTGCTGGGCGTCGCGCTGTACGGCGGCTTGGCCAAAGGGCGGTTCACGCCGGGTGTCTCGGACGTCAACGTGCTGATCGTGCTGGCCGAGGCCGGCCTGGAGCGCCTGCTCCCTCTGGCGCCGGCGCTCACCGGAGCGCTGCGGGATTCCAGGATCGTCCCCTTCGTGGTCAGTCCTGAGGATCTGCGGATCTCGGCCCGTCTCTTCCCCGGCAAGGTGTACGACATGCAGGCGAGCCATCGCGTGCTCTGGGGGGACGTCCACCTGGACGGGATCGAGGTGGCGCCGGACGCCTTGCGCCTGCGCGCCCGGCAGGAGATCAAGAATACGGAGCTCCGCCTGCGTCTGAGAGTCGTGGAGCGCGGTGGCGATTCCGGCTCCATCTGGCGCGGGATGATGTCGAGCCTTCCCAAGATCGCGGTGATCCTGGAGACCCTGCTCCGATTGGACGGCATTCCCGTGCCCGCCGACCGGCCGGGCCTGCTGCGTCTGGCCGCTCGGGAGCTGGGGGTCCCGGCAGAGCGGATGGAGCCGTTCACCCATCTCCGCCGGGTCGACCAACGGCCGGAGGACGAGGAGGTACGCCGGCTCTACGCGGACTATCTGGACCTCCTGGCCGGCCTCTCCCGGAGGTTGGAGGAGAGGGCCGGATGATCAACCCTCTGGACATGAAGGGGCCGGAGTTCCTGGCGTTCTACTTCATCTATGGTCTGGGCGTCTTCCTCCTCGGCTGGTGGCTGCGGGTCTTCTTGCACCGGGCCGCCGAGATGCCCGCGGGACCCCGTTGGAATCCAGGGATCTATCCAAGCGAGGTGGACGCGCCGGCCATCGCATTGCTGCGGTCCGGCCCGGAGGAGGTGGCCCGCGTGATCCTCGGCAAGCTCGTGGCGGAGGGCTTTCTCGTTCTGAACGGTAGCGCGATCGGTCTGCCGGCACCGCCGCCGCAAGACCGCTCCCGGTTGACCCCCCTGGACGAGGAGGTTCTGCGCGCCGTTTCGGCCGCTGCGGGAGACACTGGGATCGTGGCCAGCGAAGCTCTGAGCCGCACGGTCTGGGACCTGAAGCCTCGCCTCGAGCCCATCCAGGAGGAGCTCGAAAGCGCGGGCCTGGCCCCTGGCCCTGAGCAGCGTCGGGGCTATCACTTTCTGGGTCTTGCGGCGCTCGTGATGGTGACCGGCTTCGGTGCCGTCAAGCTGCTGGTGGCGCTGGCGCGCGGACGCGGCAACGTTCAGTATCTCCTCCTTCTCATGGCCGTTTCGCTGGTGCTGTCCGTTTTCTTGATGAAACCCCCTGCACAAACCGCTGCGGGGCATCGCTATCTGGAATGGCTCAGGAGGTCTCACGAGGGACTGGCGATCCTGCTGTCCGACGGCCGGCGCCAGAGCTTCGGCGAGCTGACGCTGGTGGCGGCGATTTTCGGCATCGACTATCTGCCGATGCTCTCCTCTCTGCAAGCCGCTCTGGTGCCGCCCCCCCGCGCGCGCTCTGACGGGGGTTGCGGCTTCGACAGCGGCGGTGGCGACGCGAGCAGCGGCAGCAGTTGCAGTAGCGGCGGCGGCAGTTGCAGCAGCGGCTGTGGTGGCGGGGGAGGCTGCGGCGGGGGTTGTGGAGGGTGCGGTGGCTGATCTCCCGTTCCTGGGTGCCGGCGTGAGCTTCCGCCAAGCGTGGCGGTGGGAGGTGATCCGCCACCGCGGCGAGCTGGGAGCCGTCGAATGCATCCCCGAGGACGTGGCCGGGCCGGCGGGGCTGCGCGACCTCTCGCTGATCCGCGACGCCGTGCCGGTGCTCCTGCATGGCATCGGCCTCTCGCTGGGGAGCGCCGAAGGGCTCGATCCGGAGCGCGTGCGCCATACCGCCCGGGTCGCCGAGGCGGTCTCGCCCCCCTGGTTCTCGGAGCACATCGCCTTCACGCGGGCGGACGGCATCGAGATCGGACATCTGACGCCGCTCCCGTTCACCCGCGAGGCGGTGGCGACCGTGGCGCGCAACGTGGCCGAGCTCAAGCGATCCCTGCCAGGATTGCCCATCCTGCTGGAGAACATCGCCTATCCGTTCCTCCTGCCAGACGCCGAGATGAGCGAGGCGGAGTTCGTCCGCGCCGTCGTCGAGGAGGCGGACGCCGGGCTCCTCCTGGACCTGGAGAACGTCCACGCCAACGCCCGCAATCACCGGTACGACCCCATCGCCTACCTGGAGAGCCTCCCCCTGGAACGGGTGACCGAGGTGCACCTGGCCGGCGGGATCGTAAGCGGCGGCCAGTACGTCGACTCCCACACCCGGCCGGTGCCGGAGGAGTCCTGGTCTCTCCTGGAGTGGCTGGCCTCCCGGACACCCGTGCGAGCGGTGATCATCGAGCGGGACGACGACCTGCCCCCCTTCGAGGATCTCCTCGCCGAGGTGCGGCGGGCACGAGAGATTCTCGATGTCGCTCGCTGACCTGCAGCGCCATCTGGCAGCGAGCCTCGCCGGCCGCGGTCCGGGACCGGAAGGGATGGATCGCGAAACCCTGGAGCGCGCCCGGCGGAGCCTCGAATCCAAGCGCCGCCGCGCCGTGGGCCATCTCCTGCCGAGGCTCCGGGAGGCTCTGGGGACCGGCTGGAAGGCCCGCTTCGCCGAGCACGCCGCGCGCTACACGCCGTCCGGGCTCCTCTACCACGTGGATGACGCTTGGGAGATGGCCGCGACTTTGGCCCAGGCTCCGGACCGAGGGATCGCCGCCGCCGCTCAGGACGATCTGGTGATGCTGCGTCTGCGCTGGGTCCGCAGGCGCGAGGCCGGAGCCGAACGCATCCGGGAGCGGTGGGGTCCGCTGATCGCGTTGACGCGGAGCCCTGTCCGTCTGCTGGTTCTCCGGCTGCCGGGTACGCGAGGGAAAACCTGGCGAATCAGGGTGTGAGTCAGGTCCACGACAACACCTGCCGTCGGAATTCACCCGTCAAGCGGCTCCCTGCTGGGGTGTGGAAACACCAACATTGATGTGGACGCTGGCGCTTACGAAAGGGGAAAGATCATGAACAAACGGCTTTTGGTGATCTATCTGTTGTGCCTACTGGCGGTTGCGGCGGTCGCCGCGGCTGCTGACGTTCCGGCGTTTTTCGCCGCCGGCCCTTCCTGTGCATCCTCCTCAGGTCCCCTGTTCACTCAGCCGCAGCCCGGGAATCGCGACTCCTGTTTCGAGGGTCCCTATTGCGACACGGACCAGGACTGCGCCAACCGCTGCTCGGGCTTCGCGACGGCGACCTGCTACGAGAACGACTGCCACTACACCTACGGCAGCCCCGGCGGGGGCTCCGGTGGCGGCGGATATCATAGTCAGTGTTTCTCGACACCCTGTGACAGCTACGCGCAATGCGTCTGTCTTCGCCCTGACGGCATCTACGACTACGGGCAGTGCATTCAGAACCTTTGCATCTATTGACCGAGGTCAATCAGGCGAGGAGGATCAGAGAGTGACGCCCGACCGCCGGATCAGCGCGGCCAGGGAGCGCTCGGACTGGCGGTAGATCTCTTCGAGGTCGAGGCGGGTGAGGCGGCCCTCCTCGACCTCCAGCCGGCCGCCCACCAGGACGTGGCGGACGGTGGCGCGCGAGGCGCCGAAGGCGACGAGGTCGTGCGGGTCGGCCTGAGGAGCGGCCCAGAGCTCGGGACGATCGGAGGCGAGGACGACGAGATCGGCGTGTTTGCCGGGCTCGATCGTCCCCGTCTCGTCCTGCAGATTCAGGGCGCGGGCGCCCTCGCTGGTGGCGAGGCGCAGGGCATCGAGGCCGGAGAAGGCGTCCGGGCCGTGCTTGACCTTCTGGAGGAGCGCCGCCAAGCGGAGCTCGGCGAAATTGTCGAGCTGATTGCTGCACGCGGCGCCGTCGCAGCCGATGCCGACCGGCACCCCGGCGCGGTGGAAGGCGAGCAGGTCGGCCACGCCGGAGCCGAGCTTCAGGTTCGAGCTGGGGCAGTGGACGACGCTGAAGCGCCCGCCGCGCACCCGTTCCAGGTGCTCGCCGGTGATCCAGACGCCGTGGGCGAGGCGGAGGTCGGTCGCCAGCAGCCCCTGATCGGCGAAATATTCGACCTCGTCCCGCCCCCCCTTCAGCTCGCGCACGGCGAGCGTTTCGTCCCGCTGCTCCAGAGCATGGGTGTGCACGGGCCAGCCGCGGCGCAGCGACAAATCGCGGATCCCCTCCCAGAGCGGGTCGGAGCAGGTGAGGATGAAGCGGGGGTTGAGCACGTAGCGCAGCCGCCCGTCCGCCGCGCCCGCGAATTCATCGCCCAGGGCCTCGGTCGCGGCGAGCACCCGGTCGGTTTCCTGGCGCATCGCGGCGGGGAGGGCATCGCCGCTGTCCATAAGGCACTGGCCCGCGAAGGCGCGCAGCCCGGAATCGGCGACGGCCCGCAGCAGACCCCGCGCTCCCGGCCCGATGCCAATGTCCTGGATCGTGGTGGTGCCGCCGAGCAGGCATTCGGCCGCGCCGAGCAGGCCGCACCAGTAGGCGCTCTCGTCGTCGTGAGCGGCCTCGAGCGGCCAGATCCGTTCCCGCAACCAGGAGAGCAGGCGCCGCTCCTCCGCCAGCCCACGGAAGAAGGTCTGCCCCAGATGCAAATGCCCCTGGATCAGCCCCGGCAGGATCAGGCAGCCGGAGACGTCGAGCACGCGCGTGCCCTCTGGAGGCTCGGGAGCCCCGATCGACGTAATCCGGCCCTCCTCGATCAGGAGATCGGCGCCGCGCAGAACGGTCGCGCTGGCGTCCAGGGTGAGGAGGGTGCCGCCCTGGAGGAGCAGTGGGGGATCGGAGGTTGATCTCAAGGGAGTTATCCTAATCTTCGCGAGAACTCTCGCCAAGGGCCGGGTTCAGGAGTGCGTGGGTAGTTGGGGCGGCATGCCCTTCGAAACCTCACCCTCGGTCCCTCTCCCAGAGGGAGAGGGAGGGCCCATGGCAAGACGCTTCCGTAATTCCCCCCTCTCCACTTCGTGGAGAGGGGGCCAGGGGGTGAGGACTCGAAGAGCAGACCGCCTCAACGGGCACAGATCTGTCATACCCTCCTCACTGTAATGCTCCCCGACCTCCTCCTCACCAGCCGGCGGGTCGTGACGCCTGAAGGCGTGCGGCCGGCCACGGTTTACGTCCGAGAGGGGAAGATCGAGCGCGTCGGTCCTGTCGGCGAAGCGCCACCCGGAGTGCCGGCGATCGACTGCGGCGATTCGGTGCTCATGCCGGGGATCGTGGATACACACGTCCACATCAACCAGCCGGGGCGGACGGAGTGGGAGGGTTTCGCGACGGCCACCCGGGCGGCGGCGGGCGGCGGCATCACGACTCTGGTGGACATGCCTTTGAACAGCATTCCCGCCACCATCACGCGGGAAGGCTTGCGGGCCAAGCTGGAGGCTGCCCAGGAAGGGCTCCGGGTCGACGTGGGGCTCTGGGGCGGAGTGGTGCCGGGCAATATGGGTGAGCTGGCGGGGCTTCTCGCGGATGGCGTCCTCGGCTTCAAGTGCTTTCTCGTGCCGTCCGGAGTGGACGAATTCGGTAGCGTGGGGGAGGCCGACTTGCGGGTGGCGATGCCGGAGCTGGCCCGGCACGGAGCCGTGCTCCTGGCCCACGCCGAGCTGCCCGGACCGATCGAGGCGGCCTCGGGAGTCTGGGCGGAGGGGAGCCCGGCCGAGTACGATCGCTATCTTCGGTCCCGGCCCGACGCGGCGGAGGTGGAGGCGGTCGAGCTGCTGATCCGGCTCTGCCGCGAGACGGGCTGCCGGGTCCATATCGTCCACGTCTCCTCGGCGGAGTCTTTGCCCCTCCTGCGGCGCGCTCGCGAGGAGGGGCTGCCGGTCACCGCCGAAACCTGCCCGCACTATCTGACCTTTGCCGCCGAGGAGATTCACGACGGCGCCGTGGCTTTCAAGTGCGCGCCTCCGATCCGCTCGCGGGAGAACCGGGAACGGCTCTGGGATGCGCTGCGCGAGGGGGTGATCGACCTCGTGGCCACCGATCACTCCCCGTGTCCCCCCGGGATGAAGAAGATCGAGTCCGGCGATTTTCGCGAGGCCTGGGGTGGGATCTCGTCCCTTCAGCTCGCGCTGCCGGCGGTCTGGACCGGGGCGCGGGAGCGCGGCTTCACAATCGCCGATCTGGCGCGCTGGATGTGCGTCGCGCCGGCCCGGCTCGCTGGGCTGACGGGCCGAAAGGGAGCGATCGCGCCGGGGTATGACGCCGACCTGGTGATCTGGGACCCCGAGGCGAGCTTCGAGGTGGACGCCGAACGGCTCCATCATCGCCACAAGCTCACGCCGTATTCAGGGAGGACCCTTCACGGCGTCGTCCGGCGGACCTTGCTGCGTGGAGAAACCGTCTACGATAACAACTCGTTTTCCGGATCACCCTCGGGGCAACTCCTGAAAAAAGGAGAGGAATGAGCGATTTCACCGATCTCGTGGACCTCGCGGCCGAACGCCTGGGCGGTGCGGTGCTCGCCGCCAACGACGAGTTCTTCGCGCTCAAGGAGAACCTCCTCAAGGCCGGCGAGGCGGTCTGGAGAGAGGGTGAATACACGGATGTCGGCAAGTGGATGGATGGCTGGGAGACCCGCCGCCGGCGTGAGCCCGGCTACGACTGGTGCATCGTCCGGCTCGGCCTGCCGGGCGTGCTCCGGGGCGTGACCGTCGATACCGCTCATTTCCGCGGCAACTATCCGGAATCCTGCTCGGTGGAGGCTTGCGCCGTCGCGGGCTATCCCGCGCCCGCGGAGCTGATCGCGGCGGCCTGGACCGAGGTCCTCCCGCGTTCGCCGCTGGAAGGGAACGCGAAGAACCGCTTTGTGATTGGGAGCGAGAGCGGGCGAGTCACCCATCTGCGCCTCAACATCTATCCGGATGGCGGCGTCGCCCGGCTGCGGGTGCACGGCGAGGTCGTTCCGGACTGGGCGCGGCTCGCCCGGCACGGCGGCGAGGTGGACCTCGCGGCGGTCGAGAATGGCGGGATCGTGCTCTCCTGCAGCGACATGTTCTTCGGCAACCGCCACAACCTCATCCTGCCCGGGCCGCCCCTCGGCATGCACGATGGCTGGGAGACCCGGCGCCGGCGGGGGCCCGGCCACGATTGGGCGATCGTGAAGTTGGGAGCGCGCGGCACCCTGCACCGGGTGGAGGTGGATACCTCGCACTACAAGGGCAACGCCCCGGGGAGTTGCTGGATCGAGGGGGCCGACGAGGATCTCGACAACTGGCGGCAGATCCTGCCGCCGACTCCGCTACGCCCCCACACGCCGCACCGGTTCGACGAGATCGCCGCGGCCGGACCGCTCACCCATGCGCGGCTCAACATTCATCCGGACGGCGGAGTGGCGCGGCTGCGGCTCTTCGGAGCTCTGGTGGGATGAACGAGGATTTCGACCGTTTACCGGTCAATGAGGCCACGGCCCTGCTGCTGCCGTGCTGCGGCTCCCGCGTCTGGGCGCGCCGGATGGCCGAGGAGCGCCCCTTCCAGGGCCTCGCCGCTCTCCAAGAAACATCGGATCGGATCTGGCGGAGCCTCGACGGCGCGGACTGGCGGGAGGCCTTCGCCGCGCATCCCCGGATCGGCGAGACGGGGAGCCGCTGGTCCGAACAGGAGCAGGCCGGAGCGCGGGGGGCAGACGCGCGAACCCTCGCCGAGCTGATCGACGCGAACCGCGTCTACGAATCCCGGTTCGATCACCTTTTCATCGTCTGCGCCACGGGCAAGAGCGCCGCGGAGATGCTCGACCTGTTGCGCGCGCGTCTGGCCAACGATCCCGAGACCGAGCTGCGCATCGCCGCCGAGGAGCAGCGGAAGATCACCAACCTGCGGCTGGAGAAACTGTTCTCATGAGCGGAATCACCACTCACGTCCTGGACACCTCGCGGGGGCGGCCGGCGAGCGGCGTACCCGTCATCCTGGAAATCCGAGCGGGAGATGAATGGCGGGAACTGGCGCGCGCGGCGACCGACGAGGACGGTCGTGTCCGTCAGCTCCCGCCGCCGGCTGTTGGGATCTACCGCCTCACCTTTCAGATCGAAACCTATTTCCAGGCGCAGGAGGTCGAAGGCTTCTATCCGGAGGCCTCGATCGTCTTCCACGTGCGGGACGCGAGCCAGCACTATCACGTGCCGCTCCTGCTGAGCCCGTACGGATATTCGACCTACCGGGGGAGCTGAACATGCTGGTCGAAAACAACTACGGAAAGCAGGCGATCCGCCTCGTCACCATCCGCCGCCGTCCGGACCGCCACGAACTGAAGGACGTCACGGTGGGAATCCGTTTCGAAGGGGATTTCGCGGCGGCCTACACGGACGGCGACAATCAGGGCGTTCTCCCGACCGACACGATGAAGAACACCGTCTACGCGCTGGCGGCCGAGCATCCGTTCGACGACGTCGAGGATTTCGGCCTGATCCTGAGCGATCACTTTCTGGCGAACAATCCGCGGGCGTCGAGGGTGCGGATCGATCTCGTCGAGCATCTGTGGGAGCTGCTCGAGACCCGCGGGCCCGCCTTCCGGCAGGCCGGAAGCGAGCGCCGCACCGCGGAGGTGACGCGCGACCGTGAGGGAGCGAAAGTGCTGGCCGGCCTAGAGGATCTGGTGGTGATGAAGACGGCGAAGTCCGCCTTTGAAGGCTTCCCCCGCGACCGCTACACGACGCTCCCGGAGACCGCGGACCGCATCCTCGCCACCGCCGTCCGCGCGACCTGGCGCTATTCGCGGCCGGACGTCGCCTTCGGAGATCTCTGGAACGAGGTGCGGCGCGTTTTGTTGAAGACCTTCGCGGAGCACGACAGCCGCTCCGTCCAGCACACCCTCCACGCGATGGGCGAGGCGGTGCTGGAGGCCCTCAATATCGAGGAGATCCACCTCTCAATGCCGAACAAGCACCACATCCCGGTGAACCTGACGGCGTTCGGTATGGACAACCGCAACGAGATCTTTGTGGCGACGCCGGAGCCGTACGGGCTGATCGAGGGGACGGTGCGGAGGGGGTAATTTACAGGGACCTATAAACTTCGCGCCGGTGCCGAACATAATGCACCGTGATCGTGCTGGCCTCGATCTCAACTTCATAGATGACGCGATAATCACCGGCTCGGATTCGGTAAAGCCGATCCGAATTTGCCAGCTTTATAGCCTGGGGCGGAAAAGGGTTCTGCTCGAGGTTCTCGATGGCTTCGAGGATGCGGGAAAGGGTCTTGGGCGGGATTTTGCGAAAATCTTTCTGTACAGCGGGTTTGAGCTTGACCTTAAAGGAGGCCATCTTCGCGCAGCCGCCGTTTCATGTCGTTCAGGCTGATCGGCTCTTCATCCCGACGCTCCGCGACGACCGCAAGATCGTGGAGATCTTCCATAAGTCGTTCGTACTGCTTGAGCGGGACAATGACGGCTTGCCGTTTGCCATCCTGATCGACGACAAACTGCGGGTCCAGGATTGGCTGAGCGGTTTTTCTTCCGGTTGATGCCATTAAGCGACCTCCTCAAGCTCAGAGTTTACTACGCTCACCCCCGCCGCCGTTCCAAAATCCTCACGAACGACCGCCCCCGCAGCTCCTCCAGCGTCAGCCCCGACCTCTCCAGCGCCTCCTCTTCCGTGATCGCGCCGCAGTTGACGGCGCGCAGGAAGTAGTTGAGGAGGCCCTGGCCGGTGGCGGCGTCGTCGAAGACCTCGCCGACGAGAGTGGCCTGGGCGGCTTTCTGGACGAAGTTGTGGAGGCGATCCGAGGCGGCGTCCAGGCCTTCCAGGAAAAAGGCGTAGAGGGCGGCGTAGCGCGTGACGAGTTGCGCCGGGTGGAGATCCCAGCCCTGGTAGAAGCCGCCGACGAGGGAGTGCCGGACGTGCTCGGCGTGGAGCTTCCAGGCGCGGTGCACGACGGCGCGATTCTCCTCGATCTGGGCCGCGGTGAGCTCAGGCCCGCGGTGGGGCGGCACGGGGAGGACGTTGGTGGCGCCGTCCGACAGCCAGAGGCCGGTTCCGGCGTAGGCGACCTGCATCATGTGCTTGGCGAAGTCGCAGACCGGATGGGTCATCGACTGGTGCTCCGCCGTGATGTTGCAGGCCGCGGTGTAGTCGTAGGTGCCGAAGTGGGCGGCCACGCAGCGGCCGCGCGCGGCGGTGGCCAGGAGCGGCAGGTTCGAGCTTCCCCGCTCGTTGAGGATCGACTGCGGGGTCTCGATCATGATCTCCAGACGGAGCGAGCCGTCCGGCAGCCCGAGCGCCGGCTCCAGGCGATCGAAGAGATTGGCCAGCGCTGCGACCTGCTCGGGGATCGTCACCTTGGGGAGGGTGACGACGAAGTTCTCCGGCAAGCGGCCGCCCGTCTCCTGGACCAGCGTCGTCAGGAAGATGTCGAGCGTATGCAGGGAGCGCCCTATCAGCTCCTCGGTGAACGGCTTGATGCGGATGCCCACGAAGGCGGGAAGGGTGCCGGCGGCCAGCCCGGCGGCCATCTCGCGGGCGGCGGAGGCGGCGTGGCCGTCCTCTTCCGCGTCCGGGCGGCTGCCGTAGCCGTCCTCGAAGTCGGCCCGGAAATCCTCGACCGGCTCGCGGCGGAGCCTTTCGGCGACGCGGGCGTGGATCGTCGACGCCAGATCTTCCCGCAGCCCGATCGCCGCGGCAAGGTCCGCGGGGGTGGCGGCGTACTCCTCGAAGGCGCGTAGCGCGAGCACCCCCAGCCGGGAGGCGGTGTCGGCCTTGAAGAGGTGCGCGCCGCCATAGACGGTGTGGACCGGCTGACGCCGTCCGGACTCGCCGGGCTGGCGCCGGGCGAACGCGAGATTGGCGCCGCGCAGGCGCTCGAAGACGTCGCGGACCGCGTCGGCGGTCAGGGTGGTCTGCATCATTTTTCCTGCTTTGTCGTGAGAGTCAGCATCAGCCGTCGCACCACCCGTTCCAGGGCGAAGCGGCGGTACTCCGCGGTGGAGCGGACGTCGTCGATCGGCGTCACCTCGCGGGCGGCCTCGCGGCCGGCGAGATCGGCGGTCTCAGGGTTCGGCGGTTGGCCGCGGACAGCCTCCTCGGTGGCGCGCAGGCGGACCGGCGTCGCGGCGACGCTGCCGGCGGCGAGACGGAGCTCCGCGATCCTCCCCCCTTCGATCCGGCCGGCCAGGGCCAGCACCACTTTGCTGATCGATTGCGCCTCCCGCGTCCCGACTTTGCGGAAGCCCTGGAACGCGCCCGCCGGCAGATAGGGAAGACGGACGCGGGCGACGATCTCTCCGGGCTGCAGGGCCGTCTGGCGATAGCCGGTGTGGAATCCGGCATAGGGGATCTCGCGCCGGCCGCCGGCCCCGGCCGCCACTACGACGGCGTCCAGGGCGAGGAGCACGGGCAGGGAGTCGCCGGCCGGGCTGGCGTTCGCCATGTTCCCTCCCAGCGTCGCCCGGTTCTGGATCTGCCAGCCGCCCACCAGCGCGGCGGCCTCGGCGAGGATGGGGAAGGCGGAGCGCACGGCGGCCGAGCTCCGGATCTCGCTGAAGGAGGTGGTGGCTCCGATCTCCAGGCCGCCGTCCACCTCCCGGATGCCGCGCAGCTCGGGGACGCCCAGGAGATCGATCACTCGGTCCATCTGGTGGAGGGCCTCGGGGCCGCGCACCATGAGATCGGTGCAGCCGGCGATGGGCACCAGGGCCGGATCTTCCTGAAGATGCCGGACGGCCTCGTCCAGGGATCGGGGACGCAGGGCGACCGTCATCGATCAGGCTCCGGGCGGTTCTTTTCCGGACAAACGGCCCGCAGGATCCCCTCGTAACCCGTGCACCGGCAGAGATTGCCCGCCAGCGCCTCGCGCGCCTCCTCGCGGCTCGGCGCGGGGTTACGCTGGAGGAGCGCCCAGGCGGTGACCACGATGCCCGGCGTGCACGCGCCGCACTGGACGCCGCCGGTGGCCACGAAGCGATCCAGGAACTCGCGCGCCGGCCCTTCGGCGATCCCCTCGACCGTCTCGATCCGCTGCCCCTCGCACTGGAAGAGGGGCACCAGGCAGGAGAGGGTGGGCACGCCGTCGATCAACACCGTGCAGGCGCCGCATTCCCCCTCGCCACACCCTTCCTTGGTGCCGGTCAGCCCAAGCCGTTCCCGCAGCACGTCGAGCAGGCGCTCCATGGGGTGCCCCTCGAGCTCGTCGGGCTGGCCGTTGATGAAGAAGGATGTTTTCAAGGCAAAACCCCCATTGTGGCCCGCATCAAACGCTCCGGCGTGGCCGGAATCTCGTCCACCAGGATCCCCATGGCGTTCTCGACCGCCTGCAGGGCCGCCGGGGCGCCGCCGTCCATCGGCAGCTCGCCCACTCCTTTGGCTCCGAACGGGCCCCCCTTCCACCCCTGCTCCAGCAGGTGGACGTCGATCCGCGGGGTGTCCTTGATGGTGGGGATGATGTAGGTGGCGAGGCGGTCGTTCAGGTAGCGGCCGTCCTGGAGCTTGACTTCCTCCAGGAACGCCCAGCCGAGGGCCTGGAGGGTGCCGCCCTCGATCTGCCCCTTGCAGAGGGTCGGGTGGATCGCCCGCCCGACCTCGCAGACGGCGGTCACCTTGACCGGACGGACCGCCAGGGTATCCGGATCGATCTCCACCGTGACGACGTCGGCTCCCCAGGCGTAGGTCGGATAGGCCGCGCCGCGGTAGGTCGATTCGTCGAAGGTCTGCCATTCCGGCGGCTCATGGTGGAACGTGACCTCGACCGGACCGGCGCTTTTCTGGAGCCGGCGCGTCGCGTCGCGGAAGGGCTCCACGCGATCCGTCCCGTTCACGATCCAGCCGTCCTGGACGGCAAAGTTTCCATCCATCGAGGCCAGCACCCGGTCGCGCAACTCGGTGACGGTGCGCGCGATCAGCTCGCCCACGATCATGGTGGTGCGCGAGGCGACCGTCGGGCCGGAGTCGGGGACGTCGGCGGTGTCCGGCTCGGCGAAAACGACGTCGTCCGGGCCGAGCCCCCCCGCCGCGATCGCGATCTGCGGGAAGACGGCGACGCACCCCTGGCCCATGTCCGTCATCGCCGTCAGCACCTCGATCCGGCCATCTTCAAGCAGGCGCGCGGTAACCGGCGACTTCATCTTGCGCTCACCGTTACCCGTGAACCCCGCGCCATGGAAGTAGAGGGAGAGGCCGATCCCGTGCCTCGTCATGCCGTCTTTGGAGCCTGCCCGCGCCTCCTCCTGGGCCTTCCACCTGGCACGGAAACCGGTGAGCCGCTCCGCCTCCTCCAGGCAGAGGCGGGCCGAGGTGGTCTCGTCGAGCACCTGCCCGGTCGGCAGGCGGTCGCCCGGCTCGACGACGTTGCGGGCGCGGATCTCGTAGGGATCGAACCCCAGCGCCTGGCCGATACGGTCCATCTGCCGTTCGATCGCGAATTCGACCTGCGGCGCGCCGAAACCGCGGAAGGCGCTGTTCGGCGTCGTGTGGGTGCGCAGCACCTTCCCCTGGATGCGCACGCTCGGCCAGCGATAGGGGCCGAACGAATGGAGGAGGGCCCGCGAGAGCACCACCGGCGAGAGGGTCTTGTAGGCCCCGCCGTCCATCAGGATCTCGGCGTCGAGGGCGAGCAGCCGGCCGTCGCCGCTCACCGCCGTGCGATGGCGGATCACGGCGGGGTGGCGCTTGGAGGTGCCGACGATGTCCTCGTGGCGGTCGTAGACCATCTTCACCGGCCGGCGGCAGGCGCGGGCGAGCAGGGCGGCGTGGATGGCCAGCGCGCTCGGGAAATCCTCCTTGCCGCCGAAGCCGCCGCCCACCACCGTGGCCCGCACCCGCACCTGGTCCTCCGGCATCTTGAGGGCGTGGGCCAACGCCCGGTGCACGTAGTACGGGCATTGCATCGAGCCGAGGACCATCAGCGAGCCGTCGGCCCAGTCGAACCGGGCGATCATCCCCTGGCACTCGATGTAGATGTGCTCCTGGTGGCCGGTCCGCCAGGTCCCCTCGATCACGTGCTCCGCGCCGGCCAGGGCCGCGTCCACGTCCCCGTTCTCCAGGCGGAGCTCGTAAAGGGGGGGCAGCGCCGCCGCCTCTTCGAGCGTCAGGACGGGGGCGAGCGGCTCATATTCGACGGCGACGGCCGCCAGCGCCTGGCGTGCCGCGAGGCGCGTGGGCGCCGCCACCAGCGCCACCGGCTCGGCCACGTGGAGGACGAAGCCGTCGGCGAGGATCGGCCAGCCGTCGTCCAGGAGCTGGACGCCGTTCGGGCCGGGCAGGTCGGCGGCAGTGACGCAGACGGCGCCCCTGGGGGCCGCCGCGGGATCGAAGCGGATGGACTTGATTCGGGCGTGCGGGTGCGGGCTGCGCACCGTGGCGCCGAACCACATCCCCGGCAGGGCGACGTCGTCGATGTAACGCGCCGCTCCCGATACTTTGGCGAAGCCGTCCGGACGCGGCGGGCTGTCTCCGATGCCGTTCATTGAACCGCGAGTCTGGAACAAGCCGGGGGCGGGCGCAAGCGGTCGATTCGAGCTTCAACTCCGTTCCCCACGGAGGAAATTTCGCCTCCTCTTCAGGCGTTATCATCCTACTGGGAAAAAAGGTGCCGGGGAGGGTGGTTTTGGTTCCCATTCCATCATGACGAACGAGACAATTGTCCGCCCCGCGAAGAGGCCCCGGCAGTCCAGGAAAACGGCGCCGGTCGAATCGGTGCGCCGCGAGCTGGAGCTGATGAAGCCGCGGCTCGCGACAGCGCTGCCGTCTCATCTGACGGTGGACCGCCTGCTGCGCGTCGTGATCACCACCCTCCAGAGCAGCCCGGCGCTCCTCGACTGCGACCGCGCGAGCCTCTTCGCGGCGGTGATGACCTGCGCCCATCTCGGCCTCGAGCCGGACGGCATCCTCGGTCAGGCGTGGCTGGTGCCGTCGCGGGGAAAGGTGCAGCTCGTTCCGGGCTTCCGGGGGTTCATCGCGCTCGCCCGCAACAGCGGTCTGGTCACCTCGATCAACGCCCAGGCGGTCCACCGGAACGATCACTTCGATTATGCCTACGGTCTCAACGAGCGGCTGGAGCACGTCCCGGCCGGCGGTGAGCGCGGCGAGATCACCCATTTCTACGCCTACGCCAGATTCAAGGACGGCGGCCACCACTTCGACGTCATGTCGCGGAGCGAGGTGGACGCGGCGTACCGGGCGGGCAAGTCCGAGAACTCCGCCTGGGTGAGCGGCTACGCCGAGATGGGGAAAACGACCGTCATCCGCCGGCTCTCCGGGTACCTGCCGCTGACGGTGCGGAAGGCGGCGGCCCTGGCGGATCTCCACGAGGCGGGGAAGCACGCCGCCCTGGATGACCTCGGCGAGATCGTGGTCGATCTGCCCGAGATCGAGGCGAGCCGCCCGGCCGAAGAGATGGCAGTGCCGGCCGCCGAGCCGAAGCCGGCGTACATCCCCGAGATCGAGCCCGAGGGGGTGGAGCTCAGCGAGGAGGAGCTCTTCGCGCTCCTGCCGCCGCTCCATCTCATCGAGATCCTGGACGCGGTCGCCGAGCGCGAGATGCCGGAGGAGGCCCTGGAGTCGGTCGTCGGCAAGCCCCTCGACGAGGTCGTCGAGGCGGAGGTGCCGGACATTCTCCGCGCGATCGCGATCTGGGAGCCGGATCTCTGCTTTTGACGGCTCCCTTCAAGCTTGCGGCGGCCTGTCGCAAGCTTGGCTCGGCGCGCGGCAAGCTTGCTGCGACTCGTCCAGGCTTCCGGCGAGCCGTCACAAGCTTGCGACAGGTCCTTCAAGCTTGTGACGGCTCATCGCGACTTTGCGCTGAGTCCGCGTAAGCCTCCAGCCACTCCTTCAAAGCTTCTGATGGCTCATCGCAAGCTTGTTGCGGCGAGACCGCTCAAGCTTGCGCGATGCCCTTCAAGCTTGCGCCGGCCGGTCGCGAGCTTGCGATGAGCCATCAGAAGCTAGCGCCGGCTGCTCCAAGCTTCGGACGCGCCGTCACAAGCTTCCGGTCCAACCGCCAGTTTTCCGGCGTCTCGTCTCAAGCTTGAGGCGAGGCGTCGCAAGCAAAAATTCCAGCGCAGGAATCCGGTAGAAGCTCGTCGCGGGACCGCGTAATGTGCTCTCAACGCGCGAAGGAGAACCATGAGCACCTATCACGTCATCGCGATCCCCGAGAATCTCGCCCAGAAGGTCCGGACGACCCTGAAGGCGCCCGGCTACGGCCACCCCGCCCACGTCGAGCTGGCCGCCGGCTACGGCCCCTGCCGCCTCTGCTTGAAGAAGTTCCACGAAGGCGAGGAGGACCGGATCCTCTTCACCTACGATCCGTTCTGGGGCCTGGACTCCTATCCCTCCCCCGGTCCCGTCTTCATCCATCGCGACGACTGTCCGGCGTATGAGGAAGAGGGGTTCCCCTCGGAGCTCCGCGATCTGCCGCTGACCCTCGAAGCCTACGGCCCGGATCGCTGGATCGTCGCCCGGGAGCGCGTCGTGGACGGTGAGGTGGACGCCGCGGTCGGCCGGTTGCTGGCGCGGGAGGAGGTCGGGTACATCCACGTGCGGAACACGGAGGCGGGGTGTTATATCGCCCGGGTGGAAAGGCTGAAGGGTGGCGGTCCCCAGGCAGAAACCTGAAAAGCCAGGGACGTAAAGGACGGCAAGGACATCAAGGACGAGGAAAACCACCGTCCTTGTTGTCCTTTACGTCCTTGCTTCCGCCCTCACCAGCGGCTCCTCCTCCCGCCACGCCGCCTCGCCATCCGCGTAGTGCTCGCGTTTCCAGATCGGAACCTCCGCCTTGAGCCGTTCGAGGGCGGTGCGACTGGCGTCGTAGGCGGCGGCGCGGTGGGGGGAGCTGATCGCGATGACCACGCTGGCCTCTCCCACGGGCACCTCCCCCAGACGGTGGACGATCGCCGCTCGGAGGTCTTCGTAGGCGGCTTCGAGGTCGGTTGCGATCCGGCGGAGACCCTCCAGGGCCATGGGACGGTAGGCGCTGTAGGTGAGCTTCTCGACGGGACGCCCGGCGTGGTGGTCGCGCACGGTACCGAGGAAGAGCACCACGGCGCCCCGGCTCGGACCCGCGACGGCGGCCTCGACCCGTCCGGTGTCGATAGGCTCGTCGGTCAGCTCCGCCCGCAGCGGTTCCCCGGTGCCCCCCGAGACCGGCGGCAGCAGGGCGACCTCGGCCCCTTCCTCTAGATACGTGTCGGGAGGGACGATCCGGCCGTCCATCGCGATCGCCATGCGCGGCCAGAGGGGGACGAGCGCCGGATGCTCGCGGTCGAGCCGGTCGCGCAGATCGGAGATCCGGCTGCCGTCGGGGATCTCCAATTCGGTCTCGGTGGCCCCCAGGGCGTCCCCAGCGCTGGCGAAGGCGAGGAGGCGAATCTTCATGGGCGGATGGTAGCAGTTGCGGCTTGCGGGAGGAGGCGGCCGGATCGCCCCGCCCGGGATTGAAATCCCGGGCTACCGACGATCGTCCCTCCGGGACTCAAGAAGAATAAGCCTCATCTTCGAAGTCCCGCGGGTCGAATTCGATGCCGTGCTTCTTCAGAAGGCTCATGTACTCTTCTTGAAACGACACCTTTCGGTGATGCTTTTCCTGGTTGAGGATGTACGCCCGTACCTCCGGCACCTTTGAGGCACTCACCGAGAATCCGCCGTATCCGACCTGCCAGGAGAAGCCTTTTGGAGGAGTGTCCGGCCGGTTGTTCATCCAATGTGAGGAGCCTCCCTTGACGAGCTTCAACACCCTCGCCATCGACAGGGTTGTCCCCCAGCCTGCCAGGAGATGCACATGATCCGGCATGCCACCTACCGCGAGCAGGATTCCGCCAGCCTCTCGAAGAATCCCACCCATGTAGTCGTAGAGATCATTCCGTACCCCTGCGGCGATTAAAGGTCTCCGATACTTTGTGCTGAAAACAAGGTGATACCGAAGCTGCGTGTACGTGTCAGGCATGACGGGTTCATTCCTCCTGGCGTTTCTCCAGAGACTTATTGCCCGGATCGTAGCCAGAAAGTCCCTCGGTCCGCAATTCATCAAACTACGCCCCGGCTCAGGGGCGAACGTCGGTAGCCCGGGATTTTCAATCCCGGGCGGCGAGGCGGGTGAACCTCCGTGCCCCCCCCCGCGGACCTCCCGATGAACCATTCCCCGAGCTTCCCCCCATATAATCCCCCCGCATCTGGGCTTCCTGGGGAGGACTCGTGACGATTCTGGAGAGCAAGGTCAATCAGGGTGAGGCGTTCGAGCGGCAGGCCGAGCACTGGCGGCGGCGGATCGAGGAGATCCGCGAGCAGGAGGACCGCATCCGCCTCGGCGGCGGCCTGAAGGCGCAGGACAAACAGCGCGCTCAGGGGAAGATGACGGCGCGCGAGCGGGTCGAGGCGCTGTGCGATCCGGGGTCGGGATTCCTGGAGCTGGGCCTCTGGGTGGCCGAGGGGTTCTATCAGGAGTATGGCGGCGCCCCGGCGGCCGGGGTGGTGATCGGCATCGGCAAGGTCCATGGCCGCGACGTGGTCGTGGTCTCCAATGACGCCACCGTCAAGGCCGGCGCCTGGTTCCCCCTGACCGCCAAGAAGGTGCTGCGCGCGCAGGAGATCGCGCTCGAGAACCGGCTGCCGATCATCTATCTGGTCGACTCCGCCGGCGTCTTCCTGCCGCTCCAGGACGAAATCTTCCCCGACAAGGAGCACTTCGGCCGCGCCTTCTTCAACAACGCCCGCCTCTCGGCCGAGGGGGTCTTCCAGATGGCCGCCATCATGGGCTCCTGCGTGGCCGGCGGCGCCTATCTGCCGATCATGAGCGACGAGTCGCACATCGTGGAGGGGACGGGCTCGATTTTCCTCGCCGGCTCCCATCTGGTGCAGGCGGCGATCGGCGAGAAGATCGAGAACGAGGAGCTGGGCGGCGCCCTCGTGCAGTGCGACATCTCGGGAGTGGTGGACCATCGCCATCCGGACGACGCCTCCTGCCTGGAGAAGATCCGCAGCCAGTTCGCCCAGCTCGCCGTACCCCCCCAGGCCCCCTTCGCCCGCCGCGAGCCGGTCGAGCCGCTCTATCCGGCCGAGGACTTCTACGGCCTGATGCCGATCGACCGCTCGCGCCCGTACGACACCCACGAGATGCTGGCCCGCCTGCTCGACGGCAGCGAGCTCGACGAGTACAAGGCCACCCACGGCCAGACGCTGGTCTGCGGCACCGGGTGGATCGAGGGGCACGCGGTCGGCATCGTGGCGAACCAGCGCTCGGTGGTGCCGAAGCGGACGGGCACCGCTCCGGCAGACCGCGAGCTGCAGATCGGCGGCGTCATCTACTCGGATTCGGCGGCCAAGGCGGCGCGCTTCGTCGAGCTGTGCAACCAGAAGAAGATCCCGCTTCTGTTCATCCAGGACGTCACCGGCTTCATGGTCGGCAGCCGCGCCGAGCGCGGGGGGATCATCAAGGACGGCGCGAAGATGGTGAACGCCGTCGCCAACTCGACGGTGCCCAAGATCACCCTGTTCGTGGGCAACTCTTACGGCGCCGGCAACTACGCGATGTGCGGCAAGGCCTACGGCCCGCGCTTCCTCTATGCCTGGCCCTCGGCCTCGATCGCGGTGATGGGCGGCGACCAGGCGAGCAAGACGCTGCTCTCGATCCAGATGAAGAACCGGGGCGCGGACGTCTCGGAGGAGGAGAAGACCCAGCGCCTGGAGGAGATCAAGGCGCGCTACGCCGCCACCGCGGACCCCCGCTACGCCGCCGCCCGCCTCTGGGTGGACGCGATCATCGATCCCGCGGAGACGCGCAAGGTGATCGGCTGGTCGCTGGCGTGCGCGGCGATGAACCCGGAGATCCCGGAGTTCAAGACGGGGGTTTTGCAGACGTAGGGGGGGCTGGGCTTCCTGGCGCCGTGCACGTCGCGCCGCCCGGGATTGAAATCCCGGGCGGTCCGTCCTACCCCGTATCCCACCGCCGCAGCAGGAGGTTGATCTCGTCCCGGTGGTGGCTCTCGTCACGGATCAGGTCGTCGAACTCGACCGCGAGGCCGTAGTGGCCCAGAGCCTCAGCCTGCTTGCGCCGCAGGACGTAGCGGTCGATCGTCTCGATCTCGTCGGCCTGCGCGTTGCGGAGCATCTCCTTGGCGTCGCCCGCGGGTTTGACCGGCGCCGGGACGGTGGTCGGGGTGCCGCCCAGGGAGACGATTTTGTCGGCCAGGATCTGGGCATGGCCGAGCTCGTCGGGGATCTCCATCTCGAAGAACTTGCGCAGCTCCATCCGCCACTGCCCCTGCACCTGGCTGGCATAGGTGCGGTAGAGGATCACCGCCCCGTACTCGTGGGCGAGGTCGACGTTCAGGGCCTCCAGGAAGTCTTCCTGGCTGATCTCGACGGGGGCATCCTCGCCGCGCACCGCGGGGTTGTCCTCGCCATGCGACTTCTTCTTACCGAACAAAGAGTCTTTCTTGCTCATGGGACCTCTCTCCTTTCACTCGCTCTCTCAAGACCGTGCAAGTTCCCGGCCCGTCCCAGTCCTGGACAGGGCCAGCTTACACCCATGCTATCGTTGCGTCCCCTATGACGAAGACGACGAAGAAGACGATCCGGATCGGCAACGGGCAGGGGTTCTGGGGCGACAACGTCGACGCGCCGGTGGAGCTGCTGCGCGGCGGCCCGATCGACTACATCGGCATGGATTACCTGGCCGAGGTGACGCTGTCGATCATGATGCGGCAGAAGCTGAAGAATCCGAAGCTCGGCTACGCGACGGACTTCATCGGCTTCATCCGCCGGGTGCTGCCGGAGCTGAAGGAGCGCAACGTGCGCATCCTCACCAACGCCGGCGGCCTCAATCCCAAGGCCTGCCGCAATCGGATCTTCGAGGTGGCGCGGGACCTGGGGGTCACTGGGCTGCGGGTGGGCGTCGTCGACGGCGACGACCTGCTGCCGCGCCTGCCGGAGCTGATCGCCGCCGGGCACGAGCTCAAGAACATGGACACCGGCGAGCCGCTGGCGCCGCTGGTCGACAAGGTGATGAGCGCCAACGCCTATCTCGGCGCGCAGCCGATCGTCGACGCCCTTGGGGCAGGGGCGCAGATCGTCCTCTGCGGGCGCGTCACCGACACCGCGCTGGCGCTGGCGCCGATGATCCACGAGTTCGGTTGGGGCATGAAGGACTGGGACCTGCTCGCCGCCGGCACCATCGCCGGCCACATCATCGAATGCGGCGCCCAGTGCACGGGCGGCAACTTCAGCCGCTTCTGGGAGGTGCCGGACCTCTGGAACGTCGGCTACCCGCTGGTCGAGGCTCGGGAGGACGGCACCTTCACGGTCACCAAGCACGAGGGGACCGGCGGCATGGTGACGGTTGACACGGTCGGCGAGCAGCTCGTCTACGAGATGAGCGACCCGACCGGCTACATCACCCCGGACGTGATTGCCGACTTTACCTCGATCCGCCTGCGCCAGGACTGCAAGGACCGCGTGGAGGTCTCGGGGATCAAGGGGAAGCCCAATACGCCTTTCCTCAAGATCTCGGGCTCCTACCTCGCCGGCTTCAAGGCTTCCGGGCAGATCACCGTCGCCGGGCCGCGGGCGGTCGAGAAGGCGCGGCTCGCCGCCGAGATCGTCTGGAAGCGGCTGGAGCGCGCCGGGGTCACCTTCGCGCCGGAGGACCAGGAGACCGAGCTGATGGGCACCGGCGCCTGCCTGCCGGGCATCCTGCCGGTGCCGGAGGATCTGCCGGAGGTGGTCCTGCGGCTGGGCGTGCGGGACGCCGACTCCACCAAGGTCGAGCGCTTCGGCAAGGAGATCGCGCCGCTGGTCACCGCCGGCCCCCCCGGGGTGACCGGGTTCGCCGGCGGCCGGCCGAAGCCGCAGGAGATCGTCGCCTACTGGCCGGCGCTGCTCGCCCGCGAGGAGGTCGAGAGCCGGGTCGAGGTCAGCGTGGAGGAGGCGTGAGCGCCGGCCGGCCGCTCGCCCTGGCCTGGTATGGCGGCGTGCTCGGCGGCCTGCTCCCCATCCTCCTCCTCGGTTTCATCTACAGCGCGGTCGCGGACCGCACCGTTTTCGCACTCTGGGGACTGGTCCTCGGCATCTTCTGGGTGGCGCTGCTCCGCCAGGGGCTGGCCGCGGGCTGGGGTCGGCTCCGCCTCCTCGCCACCCTGGCGCTGCTGGCGGCGGCGGGCCTCGGCGTCTTCGCCCTTCTGGAGTCGCGGCACCACGAGATCCTCGACCTCGGGTTCCGCGCCGTCTTCCCCGCGTTCTACGATCCGCTGGCCACCGCGCCGCGGACGGCGGCAATCCTGGCCGGCGCCTGCGCCGTAGTCGGCGCGGTGCTGTTTCCTCTTTCCCGCAGACTGGAGATTCGATGAAAGTGAAGCTCGACGACATCGCCCACGCCCGCTCGGGCGACAAGGGGGACGCCTCGAACGTCGGCCTGATCGCCCAGACGCTCGAGCTCTTCGAGGTGCTCCGCGAACAGGTGACCGCCGAGCGGGTCAAGGAGCATTTCCGGCAGGTCTGCCGCGGCCCGGTGCAGCGCTACGAGCTGCCGAACATCCTGGCCCTGAACTTCATCCTGCACGACTCGCTCGGCGGCGGCGGCACCGAGAGCCTGAAGAACGACGCGCAGGGGAAGACGCACGCCCAGGGGCTGCTGCAGATGGAGGTCGAGGTGCCCGAGAGCCTGAAGGGGACCTGGAAATGACGGGGCAGTCTCTTCCGGAGCAATATCTGGAGACGCGGCGGGAGGGGGACCTCCTCTGGGTCACCCTGAACGATCCCGACCGCGCCAACGCCCTCTCGCCGGCGCTGATCGGCGAGCTGATCGAGCTCTACCGCCGCCCCTGGCGCGAGGAGGGGGTGCGCTGTCTGCTGCTCGCTGGAGCGGGGAAGAACTTCTCGGCCGGGGCGGACCTCGAGCACCTGCGCTCGCTGCGCGACGCCGGGCACGAGGAGAACCTGCGCGATTCGCTGCGCCTCAAGGACCTCTTCGAGTCGGTGCTGCGGCAGGACGCGCTGACCATCGCCCTGGTGCACGGCGCCTGCGTGGCCGGAGGGTGCGGCCTCGCCACAGCCCACGACTTCGTGATCGCCGCCGACGACGCGCGTTTCCTCTACAGCGAGGTGCGGATCGGTTTCGTGGCCGCCCTGGTCGCCACCTATCTGCCGCTGCGCCTGCGCGGCTCGGACATCCGCGAGCTGCTGATCAATCCGCAGTTCGTGGACGCCCGCCGGGCCCTGGAGATCGGTCTGGTCAACCGTATGGTCCCCCACGACGACCTGCGCGCCGTCGGCGAGGCGCTCGCCGCGCAGATCCTGGAGACCGGCAGCTCGGAGTCGATCGCCCGCACCAAGCGCCTGCTGCTCGACGTCATCGGCCGGCCGCTGGGCGAGGCCATGACCCTGGCCGCCGAGGTCAACGCCGAAGCCCGCGCGACGGACGACTGCAAGCGGGGGATCGCGACCTTCCTGGAAACCAAGAAGCCGCCGAAGTGGCGCTGAGGGTGCTTTCCTCATGAAGCTGGTCCTCTTCGACATCGACGGCACCCTGTTGAGCTGCGGTCCGCAGGTGCGGCCGCTGTTCGCCGGCGCGCTGATGGAGGTCTTCGGCACCACGGGGGCGATCGACGCCTACGACTTCACGGGACGGACCGATCCCGGGATCGTGCTCGACCTGGTGCGCGGGGCCGGCGTGCCGGACGCCGTCGTGCGGGGAGGCCTGCCACGGATGCGGGAGCTCTATACCGGGCGGCTGGAGCAGGGCCTCGAGCGAGAGGGGATGCGGCTGCTGCCCGGGGTGGTGGAGATCCTCGATCGGCTCGCCGGCCGCGAGGACGTCGTGGTTGCCCTGCTGACCGGCAACTGGGAGCCGGGGGCGAAAGCCAAGCTCGCGCGCTTCGACCTCAACGGCTACTTCCCGTTCGGCGCCTTCGGCTGCGACGGCATCGAACGCTCGGATCTCCCACCGGTGGCCCTCGACCGGGCCGAGCGGGCGACGGGGCGCCGGTTCCGCCCGGAGGAAGTGCTGATCGTGGGGGACAGCATCCACGACGTCTCCTGCGCCCATGCCCACGGCATCCCCTGCCTCGCCGTGGAGACCGGCCGCACGCCGGGCGAGACCCTGCGGGCCGTCGGCGCCGACTGGATCGTGCCGGATCTCCGCTCCGCCGCCGGCGCCGTCCCCTGGCTCGGCTGACCCGGTTTCAACCCTCCCGCCGGCTCAGGCGTAGGGTGCGCTGCGCGCACCGTGGGCGGAGATGGAGGTGCGCACAGCGCACCCTACGCGTTGCTCAGCTCCTGCCGAACCTGCCGCGCCGCTTCACGTCCCCTTCCGGACCGGCGCGGGTCTCCCGGCTCGGGAAGATCGAGATCCTGGCGAGTTGCGAAGGCTGTTCGCGATCCGGATCGGTGCGCAAAGCCGCATCTTCGAGTCCGCGGAGCAGCAACTGGAAGTTGTCCCTTTGCGAGACCTCCTGAAGCAGCCTGGAGCACTGGGGACAGCGCCGCAAAAGGTGCCTCACGAAGCCCCGAGTCTCCTCGCGGGATAGCTCCGAGCGGAGAAATTGTTCGAGGGTTTCCCGTGAGAAGTGATCGTCCGCCATGTCATTCCTCCCCAGACAAGATCTAAACTGCATTAGACCTTCAACAAGTAATGTTGCCGGAGGGAAGAATTTTGGGACAAAAAAGAAGCTTGACCTTCTTTTTCGCGATCGCGGAAACCGGAAACTGAGAACGGATCGCGATTTAGAGATGTTCGCGGAACCAGCGCTGGGTGGCGTTCAGGGCCTGGATGAGCTGCGGGGTGGGGCCGGCGAAGGGGTGGCGGGCGCCGAAGGTGTGGTTGGCCCCGGGGACGACGAGCAGCTCCATCCTGCCGTCCCTGGCGTGCTCGGCGAGGCGGTGGGCCTCGGCCACCGGCACGCTGTCGTCCTCGGCGCCGTGCACGATCAGCCAGGGAGCGCGGCGGGCCGCGGCGGCGGCGAGGAGGTCGAGCTCGGCGCGCCGCTCCTCGATGTCGGCGAGCATCCCGAGCCCCATGGCGAGCTGCTGCCCGGTGCGGGCGTTGGCCATGGGGTGCTCGCCCGACCGGCGCCACTCCTCTTTCTGCTCAGGGGTGAAGCGGTCCACATCCGCGATCGACGCCCAGGTCACCAGCGCGCGGAGCCGGTCCCGCCAGGGCGGGCTGGCGGCGGCGAGTAGGGAGATGCCGCCGCCGCGGCTGTGGCCAAAGAGGCCGATCCGGCTCCGGTCCACCCGGCCCGCCGCGATCGAGCCGATCGATCCATCACCAGCCGTAGCGTCGAGCACCGCCCGCAGCTCCGCCAGCTCGCGGCTGTAGGTGTCGTCACGGAAGGCGTCCGGATCGGTCACCAGCTCGTCGCCGGGCTGCATTCCAGTGCCCGAGAGGTTGACGCGCACGGCGACGAACCCCCGCTCGGCGAGCAGGGCCGCGAGGGCGGGTAAGAACCCCCACTCCATGAACCCCTTGAAGCCGTGGCAGATCACGACGGTGGGCCGTTCGCCCGGCTCTTCGGGCAGATCGACGAGCCCGTGCAGCAGAGCGGTGGGGGTTTCCAGGGTGAAAGGGGTGGTCTCGCTCATGGGTTGGAATTATGGTCCATCGGATTGCAGGCGTCTTCCCTTGGCTCCTGAGGAACAGGGCAAGGTAGCCTCGCCGCCCGGGATTGAAATCCACCCACGGCCGTCCCATCCGGGACTTCCCACAAATCCGTTTCTGGCAGAGCCCCGGGAAGGGGCGACTGTCGGTAGCCCGGGATTTCAATCCCGGGCGGCAGCACACGCCACAGGCTCCACTGTAGACTGGAGCCATGACCACCACGACTTCAGCTTCCACCACCACCGACCTCGCCGGGCAGTACCGCGCCCTGCGCGAGGGGTGCGGACTCGCCGACCGCTCCTGGATGGACCGCGTCGAGATCGTCGGCGCCGACCGCCTCCGCTTCCTGAACGCCTACGTCACCTGCGACGTCAAGGCTCTCGCCCCTGGCGACGGGGCCTACGGCTTCCTCACCAACCCGCAGGGGCGCATCCTCTCCGACTTGGTGGCGATGGCGCACGCCGACCGCCTCTGGCTGCTGCTGCCGCCGGACCAGGAGGAGGCGGTGGCGAAGCACCTCCAGAAGTACATCCTGGCCGACCGGGTCGAGGTGCGGCCGCTCGGCGACATGCAGCCGGTCACCCTGATCGGACCCGGCGCCGCCGCGGCGCTGGGCGATGCCGAGCTGCCTCCTCCCGGAGACTGGCGGCACGTGCGGTCCAAGGTCCACGGCACCGAGGTGGCGCTCCAGCGCTCGGGCCGCCTGGGAGCCGAGGCGTACACGCTCTGGGTTTCGGCGTCGATCGCCGGCCTGCTGGCCGAGCGGCTGCTGGAGGAGCCCGGGGTGACGCGGGTCGGCTTCGAGGCGCTGGAGGTGCTGCGGACGGAGGCGGGGATCCCCAGCTTCGGGCGCGATTTCGGCCCCGAGAACTTCCCCCAGGAGACCGGCGCGGAGGAGGCGGCGGTGAGCTATACGAAGGGGTGCTACCTCGGCCAGGAGGTGGTGGCCCGCATCCACTATCGCGGCGGGGTGCAGAAGAGCCTGCGCGGCCTGGTCTTCGACGGCGCTCCCCCGGCGCCCGGAACGCCGCTCCTCCACGACGGGCGCGAGGCCGGCAAGACGGCCACCGCCGTCCACTCGATCGCCCTCGGCGCGCCCATCGGCCTCGCCATCCTCCACCGCCGCGCCGCCGAGCCCGGCACCCGGCTGGAGATCGCGGAAGGCGGGGGAGCGGAGGTGCGGGAGCTGCCCTTTACCTGATCGCAAGGGACCGGAAGCCGGCTACGGAAAACGATGACCGGCCCGTATTTTCAGGGACTTACGCCTTCCCTGGCGGCGTTTCCCCGATGGAATGACGCCGGAGTTTCACCACGGGGGCGCCTCCTCCCCTTCTTTGGGCCGCTCCGGCCCACGCTTGGGCGGCTCTGTCCCTCGCTTGGGCGGGACGCGCCCACGCTGGGGACGGTCCCGCCCAAAGAAGGGCGCTCGATTCCCTTAGTAGGGACTGTGCCGCCCACGCTTGGGCTGGGCTTCCCCTCGCTTGGGGCGGTCTGGCCCAAAGAAGGGCGCGCGCGTCCCTCAGTAGGGTACTGGCTCATTTTGACCTGACGTAAAACATTCTTTGGAATCAGGGGTTTACGGGCGAGCGTAACCGTTGTAGCGTCTTCCGGGAAAGGGAGGGATTGCCCCTCCCCGGACACTACAAGCGGCCCGGCGGGAGTGGTGAAGCACGACCGCCGGACCTAACCCGAGCACAGGAGAAGCCCCCATGCCCGCGCTAGTTCCCGATTCTACCGCTACGCCCCCTCTGTTCCCCTGGGAAGACCATCCCGCGTTTCGCTTCACCTTCCTCCAGCACTTCACCCAACCGGGCGACCGGGAGGCCCTGGAGACGATCGGCCGCTTGCTCTACGACGCCGCCCTGGAGATGTCCGGCAAGTGGCCCACCGGCCCGGAGTCGGTCACCCGTGGCGAGCTGCGCGCCGTCCTGGCCGATCTGAGACACGCGGAATCCTTCATCACGTCCGTGGCCCACTCGCGGCACGTCACCTCCCTGAGTGCTGAGGACGAACGCCTAACCTACATGGTCGACGACATGGCGCACTACGTCGACAGGGCGGCCAAGATCCTGGAGACGCTGATAGGTCCGCTGTGGACTGGCGGCAAGCGGTCGTGAAGGTCGCTTCGTTCACGGTTCACGCGACCGCCGAGCAATCCGTCCGCTGGAAGCGTGCCGCGGAATCCGAGGGACACCGTTCCGCCGGTACGTGGCTCGCCCTGGCTGCTGACGCCTATCTGCGGGTCCGTGCCAGGGCGGGGCACCCCTTGCCGCTGGCGTGGCACCTGGGGGTGTTCACGGCTCGATTGATGGACGGGCGCGAGGTCCAGGTGCGGGGCATGGTGTCGCCGCCGTTCGGGACCTACAGGGGCACGTCCCACGGACCGGATCGAAACAAACTCCGCACCCTGGTACACGTCCCCACCGCCCGCGTCATCGCCACGCTCAAGAGTTCCCGCCAGTGCCGTGCTCTTGCGGCGGAGCTGGCGCCCGTCCTCCTGCGCGGCGAGCTGCCGGACTCGGCGCCGATCGTAGAGCGCCACGTCCGCGAGTCGGTCTAGAATTCCACGGGCGGCGCCTGGACGGGTCGCCCGTGCTACCATTGGACATGCCGAACCGGTCAAGCAAGCCTAAGCGCCCTGTGGACTTCAACTCCCGCGCCTTCCAGTCCGTCGCCATCCTGACAGGCACCACGCCCCCGGAGCCCGACTCCGAACCGGAAGACCCCGTCAAGGCCGCCGCCGCCCTCTTGGGGAGACGTGGCGGCCTGAAAGGAGGGACGGCACGGGCAGCGAGCCTCACTCCCGAGCGGCGCCGAGAGATCGCTCAGAAGGCGGCGGCGAAACGCTGGGGAAAGCCAACCTGACTGTCATGTGTTCAATAACCTTATTTTATCCTTGACAGCCTCCGAATCTTACAGATAATCTTTCCTTACAAATGGGAGGGCGTCGTGCCAAGAGTTACGGTCCGTTACGAATTTGGCCGCATCAATCTTCTCCCGCATGTCGAGGACAAACTTACCTACCTGACGACCGGCTTCACTTCTGGTGTCTCTCAGGAATTTCATGGCTCATTTTGGAGCTTTCTCGATGTCGATCAGTTGGTTTTTGATGACGACGAATATATTTCTGGCTACTTGGTCAAGTTTGAGCGCGAGTCGGCCAAGGACGTTGCCGATACTAAACAGCGAAGAATCACTACGGAGATGGTGCGAAATGCTGTAAATGAAAAGGCTCGCTTTGTGTTCTCCACGTGAGGTCCATGGTGATCGCCTTTCATTCGGTTCCTCCCCAAATCTCCCGCGTCTTATTCTTGGAGCGCTTTGCGAGCATCTTCAAGGCCGCTCATGGCGACTTTTTCGTCGACCTTCAGATACAGTTGATACAGGAGCATCAGACAGTCTTGAACCTTCTCCCTAAGTTCGACGCGATATCTCGGGTTACGGTTATCCTGCATCCGTCCAACCCTCGAAATAGTGAGCGCTGGCGACTCGTTGACAACAGGATCAAAGAACTTAACGCCACCAGTTATAAAGAAGAGTATATTGCCAAGGTAGGCGAAGGGCGGAAGGGCCTGCAAGCTGCCGGCGATTCGGAAATCGAAGCTAAAATAATGATGGCTCAGGATGGCTATGGAGAGGCACGGGTCGCAGGAACAATCGACGGCAAGAAGCGGGTTGTAACAACTAAAACTCAGCCTGTATCTACCGTAGCTCCCAGCGACGAAGTTGCGACGCCGCAAGAGGTCGTCAAGGCTATAGACGGGCCGCTTAAGAGAATCCTCGAGCGTTTCAAATGAAGTGGCGAGATATTTTCCTCAGCTGGGATTTTGGCGTGGCGCTTCTCGGAGCTGTAATAACATGGTGGTTTCTGCCTACTTGGACCGCCAATAGCCTTGCGAAGGAATTATACGGCATGGGCATTTCAGTCCTCGCTATTACCTTCGCTGTTTTCTTCACAGCTCTTGCCGTAGTCGCGGCCAGCGGGGCCGATGATTTTGTAGACTTCCTGCGTGAGTTGGGAGTCTATAAAGGAATCGTTCAGACGTTCCGCTATACGCTCGTACTTCTTTTCGTGGCACTTTTATCCTCCGTGGTACTGTTTACGTTTACCGTTATAAGCATGGACAGGCATTATCATGGTCAGGCACGATTTATCCCGGTCGGATTCGCATTTCTGTTTGTCTACAGTCTCATGGCGGTAATATTGTCAACGAATGACACGCTGGAATATGCGAGTAAGCGGATCGAGTTTTCCGAGGCGAAAAAGAGAGCCTCAGAAAGCGCAAGACGACCGCAAGCGCCGCCGACTACGCCATCCCTCTAAAGCACGACGCCCTCGTACGCCCTTCTCCCGCAGGGCTTGACTTTACTTCTTCGGTCAAGCATAATGCTCAGTATGGCAAACGTCCTCAGCAACGCCGACCGTACCGCTGTCATCGCTGCCCTTGTCGAGGGGTGCTCGATCCGCTCGACCTCCCGCATGACGGGCGTTGCTAGGAACACGGTGACGAAGCTCCTGCTCGATCTCGCGAAGGTCTGCGCGGAGTATTCCGACGCCCACCTCGTGAACCTCCCCTGCAAGCGGTTACAGGTAGACGAGATCTGGGAGTTTTGCTACGCGAAGGCGAAGAACGTGCCCGCCGAGAAGAAAGGCGTTTTCGGCTATGGCGACGTCTGGACGTTCGTGGCGATCGATGCCGATACCAAGCTGGTGCCGTCCTGGCTCGTGGGCTCGCGGGACATCGGCAGCGCGACCGAGCTGATGCAAGATCTCGTGGGCCGCCTCTCGGGCCGCGTGCAGCTCACCACGGACGGCCTCAAGGCGTATCTCTCGGCGGTCGAGGATGCCTTCGGCGGGGACGTGGACTACGGGATGCTGAACAAGATCTACGCCAACGCGCCGAGCGGCCCGGAGACGCGCTACAGCCCCGCAGAGTGCACCGGCTGCGAGAAGCGGGTGATCGTCGGCAACCCGGACGCGAAGCACGTCAGCACGTCCTACATCGAGCGCCAGAACCTCACGATGCGCATGAGCATGCGGCGGTTCACGCGTCTCACGAACGGCCACAGCAAGAAGGTCGAGAACCATGCGGCGGCGATCGCGGTTCACTTCGCCTACTACAACTTCTGCCGGGTCCACATGTCCCTGGGGAAGGGTGTCACGCCCGCCATGGCGGCGGGCGTGGAGTCGCGGAAGTGGGAAATCGCGGACCTGATCGCCTTGCTTCCCGATTCAGCAACTAAAGACGGGTCAAAATGAGCCAGTACCCTCAGTAGGTACTGTCCGGCCCAAGCGTGGGCCGGAGCCGCCCAAAAGAGGGGAGGAGCCGCCCAAGCGTGGGCCAGACCGGGAACCTTCTCCGTCACCGCAACCGAAAAGAGGAGCGTCCCGGCCCAGACGTGGGCTGGAGCCGCCCTTTCGAGGAGCGCTCCGGCGGATTCGAGCGTCAACGCCGCGGAGGCATCCGGCGCGCCCGCCCACGCCTGGGGCGGCGGAAACACATCGGACCGAGCGTAGAAGCCGCCGTTCTGTGGACGCTTCCGGGTGCCTTACCGCTCGTAGAAGGCGCACGCTGATCAGCCGCAAGAGCCAGATCTCATTCATTATACGCGAGGTACAGAGCCGCTCCACCTCGGCGTGAATTGCATATGGTCCCGTATAACGTTCCAGCCCGATCGTCTTATACGCGCTTCAATGAGAAGAGATCCTGTCGAATCTGTCAAGTGGCTCTCGATCCTCGCCGCCCCCGGGTCCATTCGGAGTTGACCTAAGAGGTGTCTTCTTATGCGTGGGCTTGTGGAGGCATTGACGTTTATTAGGAACGGCCGTAAAATTGATGGGACTTATAGAATCAAAGACATGCGCTGGAGCGCACTGCTAGAGCATTCTGGGGTGAAACGGCGAGGGGTTAATCTCGAGGTTAGCTGCTAGTGGAAGCGACTTGGAGGATGGAGCAATGACTAAGCGATCTGAGCGTCTTGCCGCATTCGCATTCGGGGTGATCTTCGTCATCGTTTTACTTGCGCTCGCGCTGTTCGTCTCAAACCCGACACCTTTTCAGTACATCGTCTTTCGCGTCGTGTTAGCCTTGGCAGCGGCTGGAGTTGCAGCAATGATTCCAGGTTTTTTGCAGATCCAAATTGCACAGTGGATTCGAGCTGGTGGAGCGTTGGCGGTGTTTGTCATCGTGTTTTTCTATAACCCGGCCCAGCTTGTAACGCATACAGCTCCCTTGGAGCGGCTCGTCACTCTCCAAGAGGGCACGTATGAGGCCGTCGATCTGCTAACGAATGTTGGGGGAGCCGCGGGTGGGGTTGCCTTGGATCCGGCCCTAGCAAAAGCGCTCCAAGGAAAGAAGTTCAATCTCACAGCCCCGCTTAAGCGTGTTCGGCTAAAGTCACTTCTAGATCAGGTGTTCTCCCAGGCAGGTGTCCTCGCGGTATATGACAAGGATGATGAAACAGTGACGCTCCGACTTCGCGGAGGTTCGCAATGAGGTTTGCTCTGGGTGCACTACTTCTGCTTCTTTCTTCGGCAGCCAACGCATTAAACTGTAACGTAGAGTGTCCGAAGGGCTACCTAGGGCTCTGTGTCGAGGTAGATGGCGAGTGTTCTTGCCGGTGTGCCAAAGATGCAAGTTCTGGTGTCGAGGCTATTACTGACCTCCTGCGCAAAAAGGGAGCATCCGGTAATGCCATTCAACGAGCTGTCCAGGCGTATCGGGAGATGGTTACCCTCGGCCTCGTCGAGTTCTCATTCAAGATCACTGACAATGGTCAGACGTTCACTGTGGTAAGTAGCGGGCTCGTCAATCCCAAAATTCAATAGGCGTGCCATGCCATGAGTTCCCCTGTCGCTGTTGGCTAACCCCGTCGATCGAGCGGACGGCTGGTGCCGCACGCTCACCTCCAAGCTCATTATGCATCACAGGAGCGTCTTACCATGACCATTTCATCATCTATCTCGAATTGGCTCTTGGCCCATAAGAAATAGCGGAGGCTACGCAATGAACTCACATTCGAAAGATCGAGATCAAGATCGCCCCTGGCAACTGTGCGCGGTGAATTTCTGTCGCTGCGATTTGTCCAAGGTTTGTACCGGGTCTGAAGACTGCTCATGCGGCAATCTTCGCGTTTGCACGAAGAGTGACTGCAAGTGTGGACTACCAAAAGTTTGTCCAGTGCCGACATGCACTTGCGGCTTGCCGAAGACCGCAACAGACAAATGGGTGTTGCCTGTCAATCCATTGAGGTGTCCGGAGTGCGAAAATCCTTTGCCCGCGCATAAGACATGGGACCACTGCCCTTGGTGTGAAATGATATCTGAAAGTAACACTGAACTCATGCGTCGATCAACCAAGGTGGAAACTGGGATTAGCAGAGATAAGAAGGACTACGAGAACCGCCGCGGAGCTCGTGATGCCTCGGAAGGCCGGATGAGGCACGAGCCGTGGGCCGGGCCGTTCGAGTCTCACCAACGCTATGACCAAAGACGCGATGCATACAATGCAGGCTATGACAACACTAACCGACAGCGAGATAAAGAGAATGGGATCTGCTTCCTGACTACTGCGTGCGTGGAATTTGCTGGGCTGCCCTCCAACTGCCGAGAACTAGAAGTGTTGCGCCGATTTCGCGATCTTTACGTCAGAACTCGGCCGGATGGAGACCGCGTCTTGCGCCAGTACTACGCTACGGCACCAGCCCTCGTCGACGCGGTCAGGAACAGCCCTAACAGGGCCGTGATCTTCAACGAAACGCTCCAGCGGATCCGACTCGCTGTCGAGCACATCGAGGCAGGCCGCCTCTCCGAGGCCTTCGAACTGTACGGAGCCACGTACTGCGCACTGCTAAACCAATTTTTAATATCAAATGGCCACAATGGCTGAATGTTGACAGGATCGACTTTGGAAGTTTCCGAGTGCCGCCTAAGTCAGTCAATCGAGCGGGCGGCAAGCCGCCGCTCATCAGCAACCACGTTATGCTGATACAAGAATGGTCGTCTATATGCGAGAAGTTAGAGTAGCGTCTTTCTCGGACCTTCACGAGGCTCTGGCCAAGTATCGCAGGGATACTTACTGGGCCTTTCGCGGGCATAGCGATCTGAGTTGGCTCCTCATACCTAAGGCTGGCCGTCCTCCTTACTTAAGTGTAGATGACTTAAGTGCACTTGCTGATTGGAAGCGTCGTGCGGTTGAACTCACAACAATACATATGGTTGACGAATGGGATTGGCTTGCACTAGCACAGCATCATCGACTACCCACGCGCTTACTGGATTGGAGCCACAACCCTTTGGTGGCTGCTTTTTTTGCAGCAGAGCATGCAGGTGAATCCGACTGTGTCGTGTACGCCCACCGCGTCAGAGATGTCGTTGATGCAGATAAATTAAAACCGGAAGAGTGTAGGGGAATAAAGAGAGTTAAAGCCCGAGGCGTTGCTGCACGGATAACCCGGCAGTTGGGACTATTCACTATTCATTGTCCTCCGGAGCTAGCCCCAATACTGTTTACTTAGTTCTCGGAAGGCGCTATTCTTTCTCTCTAGAGAGAAAGGATGGCTCCTATGGCGCGTACCGTAGCAAAGCTGCCCTCAGGCGCCAGGCTTACCGATTTCGTGAGCCTTGGCGTTCTGGCCG
>DATHEF010000041.1:0-55838 GCA_035490435.1 Thermoanaerobaculia bacterium | reverse complement strand
CCCTGCACCATGTGATCTCGGACGGGTGGTCGATGGGAGTGCTGGTGCGGGAGGTGACGGCGCTCTACGCGGCGGCGGTCGCGGGACGGCCCCTGGGCGAGGTGCTGCCGCCGCTGCCGGTGCAGTACGCGGACTTCTCGGTGTGGCAGAGCCGCCGGTTGTCGGGGGTGACGCTCGCGCGCGAGATCGAGCACTGGCGGGAGAAGCTCGCGAGGGTGCCGCCGTTTCTCGAGCTGCAGACGGACCGGCCGCGTCCGCCGGTGCAGACGTTCGGTGGACGGAGCCTGCCGCTGTGGCTCGAGCCGGGGCTGGCGGGCCGTCTGTCGGCGCTGGCGCTCGAGACGGGGACGACGCTGTTCATGGTGCTGCTGGCGGGCTTCGAGACCCTCCTGGGGATCTACTCGGGGGCGGAGGACCTGGCGGTGGGAACGCCGATCGCGGGCCGCAACCGGGCGGAGCTCGAGGGATTGATCGGGTTCTTCGTCAACTCGCTGGTGCTGCGCGGCGACCTGTCGGGGGATCCGTCGTTCATCGATCTCCTGGGCCGGGTCCGCGAGGACACGTTGTCGGCTTACACGCACCAGGACCTGCCGTTCGAGAAGCTGGTGGAGGAGGTCAAGCCGGAGCGCAGCCGGGCACACTCGCCGATCTTCCAGGTGATGTTCGCACTTCAGAACGCGCCGATGGGTGAGGGGAGCGAGCTGCCGGGCCTGACGATGCGGCCGTTGGCGGGGAGCGAGACGGCGGCGAAGTACGACCTGACGCTGGTGCTGACCGAAGGGGGCGAAGGGGGGAGCGGGATCGGCGGCAGCCTCGAGTACAACGTCGACCTGTTCGACGCGTCGACGATGGTCCGGATGCTCGATCATTGGCGGGGGTTGCTCGAGGGGGTGGTGGCGGGCTCCGGCTCACGGCTGTCGGCGCTCCCCCTGCTGGGGGCGGTGGAGCGGCAGCAGCTCCTCCGCGAGTGGAGCGACGCGGCGCCCGTCGGCGATGCGGCCCCGGTACACGAGCTTTTCATGGCGCAGGCGGCGCGGCGTCCGGACGCGGTGGCGCTGGTCTCCGGTGACCAGGTTCTGACCTACGGCGAGCTGGCGCGAAGGTCGAGCCGGATGGCGCGCCGGCTGGCGGATCTCGGGGTCGGGCCGGGCATGCTGGTCGGGCTCTGCGCCGAGCGCTCGCCCGAGCTCGTCCTGGGAGTGCTGGCGATCCTCGCGGCCGGCGGGGCCTACCTGCCGCTCGACCCCGCCCATCCCAAGGAGCGCCTGGCGTACACGCTCGCCGACGCGGGGGCGCCGATCCTCCTGGCCGAGGAGCCTCTGCACGAGCGCCTGCCGGCGGGCGCCGCGCGGGTGGTCGGTCTGCGCGCGCTTGCCGGCGATGAAGAAGTGGCCGGCGAGGTCCCTCTGCCCGCCGTCCGCGTCGATCCCGGCGACCTCGCCTACGTCATCTACACCTCGGGATCGACCGGCCGGCCGAAGGGCGTCGAGGTCAGCCACGCGAACGCCGCGCGTCTCTTCGCCGTCATCCGCCAGTCCTTCGCCTTCGGTCAAGACGACGTCTGGACGCTCTTTCACTCGATCGCCTTCGACTTCTCGGTGTGGGAGCTGTGGGGGGCGCTCGCCTTCGGTGGGCGGCTCGTCGTCGTGCCGGGCGAGACGGTCCGCTCGCCCGAGGCGTTCTACGAGCTGCTGCGGCGGGAGCGGGTGACGGTGCTCAGCCAGACCCCCTCGGCCTTCCGGCAGCTCCTCTGGGCCGAGGAGTCGGCCCTCGCGCGGGGCGAGGCGATGGTCGCGGACCTGCGCTTGGTGGTCTTCGGCGGCGAGGCGCTGGATCCCGCATCGCTCGCTCCGTGGCTCGAGCGCCACGGCGAGGAGCAGCCGCTGCTGGTCAACATGTACGGCATCACGGAGACGACGGTGCACACGACCTGGCGACGGCTGCGGCAGAGCGACCTGGCGCGGCCGGGGAGCGCCATCGGCCGGCCGCTGTCCGACCTCTCGCTCCACCTGCTCGACGGCGGCGGCCGGCCGGTGCCGATCGGCGTGCCGGGGGAGATCCACGTCGGCGGCGCCGGGGTGGCGAGGGGGTATCTCGCCCGCCCCGCCCTCACCGCGGAGCGGTTCGTGCCCGATCCCTTTGCCGGCGGGGTGGGCGGGCTGCGGCTCTACCGCTCCGGCGACCTGGCGCGCTGGCGCCGGGACGGCGACCTCGAATACCTCGGGCGGATCGACCGCCAGGTGAAGGTGCGCGGCTTCCGTATCGAGCTCGGCGAGATCGAGGCGGCGCTCGCCGAGCACCCGGGGGTGCGGGAGGCGGTGGTGGTGGCGCGCGAGGACCGCCCGGGCGACGTGCGGCTGGTCGGCTACGTGAGCTCGGCGGCCGGCACCGACCTTTCGCCGCAGGCGCTCGCCGCCTTCCTCGCCGAGCGGCTGCCCGCCTATATGGTGCCGGCAGCCTGGGTGCTGCGCGAGCGGCTGCCGCTCACCGCCAACGGCAAGGTGGACCGCGCGGCCCTGCCGGCCCCTGTGGATCGCGGGGAGGGGGGCGCGTACGTTGCGCCGCGGAGCCCGGTCGAGCAGGTGCTCGCCGGGATCTGGGAGGAGGTGCTCGAGCTGCAGCGGGTGGGAGTCGAGGACGACTTCTTCGCCCTGGGCGGCCACTCGCTCGTCGCGGCCCAGGTGACTTCACGGGTGCTCCAGGCGTTCTCCGTCGAGCTGCCGCTGCGCCTCCTCTTCGAGCACCCGACCGTGGCGGCGTTGGCCGCGGAGGTCGAGCGGCTGCGGCGGAGCGGCGCGAGCACCGCGGCCAGCGCGGCACCGCCGCTCGTGCGGGCGCCCCGCGGCACCGAGGCGCCGCTGTCGTTCCGGCAGGAGTGGCGATGGCTGCTCGACCAGTTCTCGCCGAGCGACACGGGCAACAACGTGCCGCTCGCGCTGACGCTCCGCGGCGCGGTGTCGGCGCCGGCGCTCGCCGCGGCGCTCGCCGCGGAGGTCGAGCGCCACGAGTCTCTCCGCACGCGCTTCGTCGCGGTCGGGGGCAGGCCCGTGCAGCGGATCGACCCGCCCTGGCGGCCGCCCCTGCCCTTCGTGGACCTGGGCGGCCTGCCGCCCGCCGCGGCGGAGCGCGAAGCGGCACGCCTCGGCGAGGCGGAGTGGACCTTCCCCTTTGACGTCGCGCGCGGGCCCCTCCTGCACTCGCTCCTCCTGCGCCTCGAGGAGGAGGTCTTCGTCCTTCTCCTGACCCTCCACCACATCATCTCGGACGGCTGGTCGATGCGCGTCCTGGGGCGCGAGCTGCCGGCGCTCTATGGGGCCGCGCGGGCCGGCCTGCCCTCGCCCCTCCCCGAGCTGCCCATCCAGTTTCGCGACTTCGCCATCTGGCAGCGAGGGTGGCTCCAGGGCGAGGCGCTCGAGAGTCTCCTCGGCGCCGCGGTCACGCGGCTCGCCGACATGCCGAGCCTCGACCTGCCTACCGACCGGCCCCCTTCCGAGCGACGCGACTCCGGCGCATCCAGCGCAGGCCTTCTGCCGTTCGAGATCGACGCCGCCTTGACCGCCGCCTTGAGCGCCCTCTCGCGCCGCCAGGGGGCGAGCCTCTTCATGACGATCCTCGCCGTCTTCACGGGTCTCCTGCGCCGGCACACCGGCCGGGGCGACTTCCCCGTGGCGATCATCAGCGCCGGCCGGACCCGCGCCGAGCTCGAGCCGCTGGTCGGCTACTTCACCAACACCCTGGTCATCCGCGCCGCGGCGGAGGGCGACCCCGACTTCGGCGAGCTCCTAGCACGGACACGCGGGGCGACCCTCGCCGCCTACGACCACCAGGACCTGCCGTTCACCTTCCTCGTCGAGGCGTTGCGCGCGCAGCCGGGTGGGCCGCCCCGCTTCGAGGTCCTCTTCCTCTTGCAACCGCAGGGGTCGGAGGTCGCGGCCACCGACGCCGAGGTCGCGGCGTTCCCGATCGTGGGGACCCAGGCCCAGGAATTCGCCCTCGTCCTCGACCTGACCGAAGCCGGCGGCGGCCTGATCGGGACCTTTTCCAATAATGAGGCGCTCTTCGACTCCACGACGGCCCTGCGCTGGCGGGGCCATCTCGAGGCGCTCCTCGCGGGCGTGGCGGCGGACCCGGCGCGGCCGCTCACCGAGCTGCCGCTGCTCTCGGAAGGCGAGCGCCATCAGGTGACGTTCGAGTGGGGGGAGGCTGTGCTCGTCGACGGCAGCCCGGCGCCGATCGGGATCTGGGGCGAATTGGCGGGAGTGCGCGCCCGCCGCCTCGCCGACGGCACCCTGGAGGTGAGCGCGCCGGCGCCCGCCGGTCTTGCCGAGCCCGCCTTCGCGGCCCCCGCGCCGATCGCGTCGAAGGGGCCCGTCGAGCCAGCCCGGAGCCTCGATTCCCTATCGCTCGCTAAACGGAAGCTCCTCGCGAAGCGCATCCGCGGCGAGAGGTGAATTCCCCGAGCCGGTCAAAGCGGACTGCGCAGTTGTTTCTTCTCCCACTCCTGGCGATGTCGGTTGGCCTCCGCCAGCGAGCGGAATTTGCGGACGCCGGGCTCGTTCCTCCAAGGGTGGAGCGCGAAGCTCAGCTCGGTCAGCTCACACGCGATGCGGAGGTTGTCCGGATCGAGCGGCCGAAGCGGCCGGACTCCGGACATCTCGGTCACCGAGCGGAACTTGCGGATCGGCATCATTCGTCTCCCAGGCCGAAGGCTTCACGAATCCTGGCGGCATCGGCACGGTCTTGTGGCCTGAGCCCCAGGATTAGGAGCCAACCACGATCCAAGGCTCCGAAGGGCGACAACAGGCTTATCTTAACCGGTTGCCGGCCCAACGGGCTGGGAGAGCAGAGCCCAGGGCTGAGGCCGAAGGCCGATGCCCTGGGTCAACGGCCACCACCTCCGGGCGGCCTGAAAGGCCGCGAGAGCTCCCGCTTGACAGATCTGCAGACGGGCGCGGGAGTCACCGGCGCGATGGCTCAATCCCTCTCCAAAATCTACGTCCATCTCATCTTCTCGACGAAGGACCGCGAACGAACCCTGCCTGCCGAGATTCGCCCCGATCTCCATGCCTATCTGGGCGGTACGTTCGAAGGCCTCGGCTGTCTCCCGATCGAAATCAACACTGAGCCCGACCATTTGCACGGTCTGTTTCTCCTCGCACGGACCGAGGCGCTGAGCGACGTTGTCGGCCACCTCAAGAAAAGCTCGAACGACTGGCTGCGGAGCCGAGGCCCGCAGTTTGCGAGCTTCTTTTGGCAGGCGGGATTCGGTACATTCTCGGTGAGCCAATCGCAGGTCGAAGACGTTCGAGCCTACATCCGCAACCAGCGCGAGCATCATCGAGTCAAGTCGTTTCAAGAGGAGCTCCGTGCGTTCCTCAAGGTTTATGAAATCGAATTTGACGAGCGCTACGTGTGGGACTGAAGACTCTCGCGGCCTTTCAGGCCGCTGGGAGGTGGCGCCCATGAACCCAGGGCATCGGCCTTCGGCCTCAGCCCTGGGCTATGCTATTCCGGCCCGTTGGGCTGGTTTTGTTAGGCGCTCTAAGGCATGCAGAAGAAATAACCCATTACTAAAAGGGGAGGTCATCTTCATCCTTGGACTCCTCGCGTATTCTTACCTTGATCTCTTCCCTTGAAGCATCCTTCCAACAATCGACTATTGCAGCGGGTCCATCCTCAGAAAACACGTGATATGCGAGACTACTCGCTCGTAGGGCACTAACGCTTGTCAGAGGTAGGCGCAATTGCTTTGTGGTCAGTTCTTTTCCCTCGGCCCCGTTCGTGAATGGATCTATGAAATCAACAAGATGTGCTAGGCTACGTACTCCGTATCTGAAGCTGCTGCGCGCCACAAAAGAAAGTAGACTACGTGGCACTACTTCAATCGCGGTGCCGAAACGAGCTTCCAAAAGCGATATAGTGAGGCATACCTTGTCGGCTCGGCGATCTCGATCCTGAGTAACAAGGTCCAATGGAGGGATTTCAAGCTCACCACCATTGATCCTTGAAAGCAAGTCTACGAGTTTCCCTTCGCCCGCCGTACCCGCTTGCATGGTCTTGGCGATTGCCATAGCTGCGCTAATCGTCTTTCCGCTACCAGCTAGAATTACTACGAGTTTGCCTAGCTTGAGGTTCCTATGTGCGACGTTCAGTTCGCCGTCCCAAAGTAGGGGCAAAAGAAGCGGAAACCTGTCTGGGTCGCTATCGAACTCGTCAATGAACAAGATAGGTAGTTTGTCTTGCACCTTCAAGTTGCGGACCGCGTCTAGTGGCTGGAGCAGATCCTCAAGTGTTTGCAGGCTAGCCATATTGTAGTCGACGGCGCTTGCGTTCTGCTGCTCTAAGGAGCGTGCTAGACTTTTGACTAAATGCGACTTTCCTGAGCCCGGCTCCGCTTGCATCATGATGTTCAGTGGTCGCCGTCGGGTACGGTCTTCTGCATAGCGGGAGATCAAGCTGCGGATCTGGCGTACCGATTTCCAATGATCGAAATCCAACGTCACGTATTGGCCTAAAAGTTGCGTGCTTAAACTGTAGGGTCCTGATAAATCCAGATCCGTCGAATCTTCAGGTTGCTCAACGACCGAAGACACAATGCGCTGGCGGCCTTCGGCAAATCGGTCCCTCATGAGGGCCTCGAAGGAAGGACGAACCTTCTTGACTGGAGTCGCCGTGGAGCTCATCAAGCTATCCTCTCTATAGCTTCGACGCCTCAGCCGTCCCACCGCCAGCCCGCGATGCCTCCCCTCTCGAAGAGTAGCAGCGGCGAACGTGGAGCCCCTAAAGCGTCGTAGGGCTTCAACTTACGGCTTTTCAGAATCCGTGTCAATCATGTCGGCCAACGAGCCCCGGAGAGGTGTCGGCTTACCTGCCGGAGGTGTTCCTTCCAGGGGCCTGGAATGCTTTGGGCCTGCCACGTAATGGGCACTGCCACCGGCCCAATGGGCCGGGAGACCGGAGCCCAGGGCTTCGGCCATAGGCCGGCCTTAGGTCACAGGAGACCGATCTACCCCGTGGCCTGAAGGGCCGCGAGAGGTTTTGTTCGAGACGGCGCCGCTCCTGGTGAAGGCTCCCGCGGCCCTTCAGGCCGCATGATCGTGGTGGTCGTTGGGTCCCAGGGAATCGGCCTGCGGCCTCATCCCTGGGCTCTGTTCTCCCGGCCTGTTGGGCCGGAAAGACGGCCTTCAGCAGCATCATTTCAAGCTGCGAGAGAAAGCCGAGGCGAAGGCCGCGCCTGCCTTCGCGGCCCCCGCGCCGATCGCGTCGAGGGGGCCCCGCCAAACGGAAGCTCCTCGCGAAGCGCATCCGCGGCGAGAGGTGAAAGCTCCCGCCGGAGCGACGAATCCTGGTCTCACTTCCTCCGAAGGATCGTGGCGATGTCGTGCTCGGGCCACCTCTCGAAGCCGCGGGACCGCTGGCGCTCGCACCGGCCGTGGGCGATCCACGGCGGTCTGATCTCCAGGGACGACGGTTTGTAGATCGAGGGAGCGCGATGCTCCCCGGATCTACAGACCGTCGTACCGATACGATGGACCGCCGTAGCTGGAGATAAACCGTCGTCCGTGGAGGCAGACCGTCGTAAGGGTACGGCGGACCGTCGCAGCCGGAGGCAGATCGCCGTACCGTGCGCGAAACCGTCGTACCGATACGGCGGACCGCCGCAGTTGGAGATAAACCGTCGTACGTGGAGGCGGACCGTCGTAGCCGGAGGCAGATCGTCGTACCGTGCGCAGAACCGTCGTACCGATACGACGGACCGCCGTAGCTGGAGATGAACCGTCGTACGTGGAGGCAGACCGTCGTACAGGTACAGCGGACCGTCGTAGCCGGAGGCAAACCGTCGTACCGTGCGCAAACCGTCGTACCGATACGACGGACCGCCGTAGCTGGAGATAACCCGTCGTACGTGGAGGCAGAGCGTCTCCTGAGGAACAAGGCCAGCCCGCGATGCCTCTTATGAAATAGTATCGCCCGTATGGGCCTCCTCACCTTCGGCATCAATATCACCCTCGACGGCTGCATCGATCATCGCGAGGCCCTCGCGGACGACGAGCTTCACCGGTACTGGACGGCGCTGATGGATGGCGGAGCGGCGATGCTCTGGGGCCGAGTCACGTACGAGATGATGGAGGGCGCATGGCCCGCCGTCGCCCGCGACACCCAGGCGCCCGCCGCGATGCGCGAGTGGGCGGTCAAGCTCGATGCCAAACCGAAGTACGTCGTGTCGACCTCGCGCCGCGACTATTCGTGGTCCAACACGCACCTCGTCGAAGGCGATCTCCGCGAGGCGGTGACGAAGATCAAGGAACGGACGCCTGGTGGCATTCTTCTCGGCGGACACAAGCTCGCCGGCGCGCTCGAGGCCCTCGACCTGATCGACGAATATCGCTTCCTCGTTCATCCCGTCATGGCCGGCCACGGTCCCACTTTGTTCGAGGGAGTGACGCGCTCGAAGCGCCTCGAGCTCCTATCGACCGAGCGCCTGGCGTCGGGCGCAATCTCTCAGCACTACCGGCGCAAGTCGGAGAAGGCGTGAAGCGCGCTCCCGCGACCCACGCCGGCGGTCTCACTTCCTCCGAAGGATCGTGGCGATGTCCTGCTTGTCCAGCGTGAGGTTCGCCGCCGCCACGATCGGATCGACCTGTTCAGGTCGCCGGAAGCCGACGATGGCCCCGTTCACGGCCGGGTTGCGGAGGGTCCAGGCCACCGCGACCGCCCCCGGCGTGGTGTCGTAGCGGGCGGCGACCCGCCGCAGCCGCTCCACCAGCTCGAGGTGCTGGGTGAGCTGGGGCTCGCGGAACTCCTCGCTGTGCCGGCGCCAGTCGTCCGCGGGCAGCGCCGCGATCCGCTCCCGCGTCATCGCGCCGGAGAGCAGGCCGGAGGCCATCGGCGAGTACACGATCATCCCGATCCCTTCCCGCTCGGCGACGGGGAGGATCTCCACTTCGATCCGGCGGTCGATCAGCGAGTACGGCGGCTGCAGGGTCTCCACCGGCGCGATGGCCTGCGCTCGCCGAAGCTGTCTGGCGTTGAAGTTCGACACGCCGATGTGGCGCACCACCCCGCGCTCCTTCAGCTCGACGAGCGTCGACCAGCCCTCCTCGATCTCCTCGTCGGGGACCGGCCAGTGGATCTGGTAGAGGTCGATGGCCTCGACGCCGAGGCGCTCGCGGCTGCCCTCCACCTCGCGCAGCAGCGAGTCGCGCCGGAGGCTCCGTGTCTTGGTCCTCCCCGGTCCCTCGGGCAGCCCGCCCTTGGTGAAGACGTAGGGGCGCGGTTCGACACCGGCCAGGGCGCGCCCGATGATCCGTTCCGAGTGCCCGAAGCCATAATGCGCCGCGGTGTCGATCCAGTTCACCCCGAGAGCCAGCGCGCGGTGGATCGCCGCGATCGAGTCCTCGTCATCCTGCGGTCCCCAGCCCCCCTCATAGCCACCGCCTCCAATCGCCCAGGCGCCGAAGCCGACGCGGGTGATCTCGAGACCGGTGGCGCCCAGCTCAGCTGTCCTCAGCGCCGTGGGCGTCATGGCGTCTCCTATCAAACCGCAGTTTCATCGGGCAATGATGGCACAATAATCCGGCCCGCCGCGAGGCGCCGAAGGAGGAGGGAAGCCCCTTTGGCGACGCCGGTTTTGTTAGGCACTCTAAGGAACTGTCCCCGCCCAAGCCCTTCGTCGCACTTCTATATACTGACCTTACGCGGGGGGCCGTGGAGACTTTGTGTTTTTCGCGTAAGTTTTAAAGGTTAAAGCGAGATGAAATCCCCCCTGATCACCGATCTCACCCCCGCAGACCACTACTCGATGCTGGAGCTGCCGGCGGACCGGCCGCGTCCTCCCGTCTCGAGCTTCCGCGGCGCGACCCGCGCGCTGCGTCTGACGGCGGCTGCCACGGCGAGCCTGCGGCAGGCGGCGTGGCGAGAGAAGGCCTCGCTCGACGTGCTCCTCCTCGCCGGCCTCGCCGCCCTCCTGGCGCGCTACAGCGGCGCCGAGGATCTCGTCATCGGGGCCGCCGGCCCCACGAGCCTCCTGCCGCTACGCATCCAGTGGACCGGCGATCCGGCGTTCGCCGGGCTGGTGGCGTCGACGGACGGCGCCCTGCGCGCGGCGCTCGCGAATGCCGATCTGCCGTTCGAGGCCCCGCTTCAGGTGCTCTTCGCCGGGCCGACGGCGGTGCCGCCGGCCGAGGGACTGGAGCGGCTCCCCTCCGGCGAGCGGGAGCTCGCGGTGGACCTCGCCCTCTCCGTCCGCGAGGTCGAGGGTGGAGGAGGGGAGCCGCAGCTCCTCCTCACGCTCGACTACGCCGTCGACTTCTTCGACGCCGCGACCGCGGCACGCCTTCTCGAGCACTATGCCGCGCTCCTGGCCGGCGCCGCGGCGGCGCCGGAGCTGCCGCTCTCGCGCCTGCCGCTCCTCGGCGAGTCCGAGCGCCACCAGATGCTTGTCGAGTGGAACGACACGGCGTCGGCCTTCCCGCGCCGCACGCTCCACAAGCTCTTCGAGGAGCAGGCGGCGGCGCGGCCGGACGCGGTGGCGGTGGTCTGGGACGGGGGGACGCTCACCTATGGCGAGCTCGACCGTCAGGCGGGCCGCATCGCCCGCCGGCTGCGGCGGCTGGGGGTGGGGCGGGAGTCGCGCGTGGCCCTCTACCTGGAGCGCTCGCCGGAGATGGTGGCGGCGGTCCTGGGCGTTCTCAAGGCGGGCGGCGTCTACCTGCCGATCGACCTCTCCTATCCGCGGGAGCGCCTGGAGCTCCTGCTGGAGGACGCGGCGCCGATGGCGGTCGTCGGCACGACCCGCTCACTGGCCTCGCTGCCCGGCAAGGTGCCGCAGCTCGCGGTCGACCTCCTCGCCGTCCATCCGGCGACGGCCCGGGACCTCGCCCGCCGGCTCGGCGCCGGCTTCGCCCCCGACGAGCCGGCGAAAGCGCTGGTCGATCGGCTGGCCGGCGTCTACCGTGCCAACGACGGCGATACGCGGGCCCTGATGCGGACGATGGCGGAGGGGGCCCAGGCACCCGCCGCGGAAGCGGAGGAGGAGGAGCTCTCGGCCGACGTGCCGCCGGAGAGCCTGGCGTACGTCCTCTACACCTCGGGCTCGACCGGGACGCCCAACGGCGTCGAGGTGACCCACGAGGCGGTGGTGCGGCTGGTGCGCGAGACGGGATACTTCCCCTTCGGCTCCGGGAACGTCTTCCTCCAGATAGCGCTCCTGTCCTTCGACGCCTCGACGCTCGAGCTCTGGGGGCCGCTCGCGAACGGCGGCTGCGTGGCGCTGCCGCCGCCCGGACGCTTCGCGCTCGGCGACCTCTACGAGCAGGTGGAGCGCCACGGGGTGACGGCGATCTTTCTGACCACCGGGCTGTTCCACGTCGCCGTCGAGGAGGGCCTGGCGGGGCTCGCGGGGCTGCGCCACCTCCTGATCGGCGGCGACGTCATGTCGCGATCCCACCTGGAGCGGGCGATCGCGGCGCTGCCGGAGGTCGAGCTGATCCACTGCTACGGCCCGACCGAGAACACCGTCTTCACCTCCACCTGGCGGGTGCGCCACCCGCTGGCCGAGGGATCGGTCACCATCGGCAGGCTCATCTCGACCGTCCGAGCCTACGTGCTCGACCCGACGCTCGCGCCCGTGCCGATGGGCTGCGCCGGCGAGCTCTACCTCGCCGGCCCGGGGCTTGCGCGCGGCTATCTCCACCGCCGCGAGCTGACGGCGGAGCGCTTCCTCCCCAACCCGTTCGAGGAGGGGAGGCTCTACAAGACCGGCGACCTGGTACGGTGGCGCCCCGACGGCACCCTCGCCTTCCTCGGGCGGCACGACTTCCAGGTCAAGGTGCGCGGCTTCCGCATCGAGCCCGGCGAGATCGAGGCCGCCCTCCTGCTCCACCCGCAGGTGCGCGAAGCGGCGGTAGTGGGTCTCGCCGAGGGCGGCCGCGATCACCGCGTGGTGGCGTATTACGTGACGGAGGCGGGCGCGGAGACGACCCGGGAGGAGCTGCGCGCCTTCCTGCGCGCGCGCCTGCCGGAGCACATGGTGCCCGCCGTCCTGGTGCCGCTTGCGGCGCTGCCGCTCACCGACGTCGGCAAGCTCGACCGGCGGGCGCTGCCGGCCCCCGAGGCGCTCGAACCGGCGGCGGGCGAGCCGGCCACGGCACTCGGCGCCGGCGTCCACGATCCGAGCGATCTGGGCGATCTGGTGATGGAGATGCTCGCCGGGCTCTGGGAAGACGTGCTCGACCCCGATCCGCGGCGCGAGCCGGCCGCCGACGTCGCAATGTCTTTCGAGAGGAGCGCCCTCGAGAGGAGCCGGCGGATCGGCCCCCACGACGACTTCTTCGACCTGGGCGGGCATTCGCTCACCGTCATGCGCCTGCTGTCGCGCATCCGCCAGACGTTCGGGGTGGAGCTCGGCGCGCAGACCGTCTTCGCCTTCCCCACCCTGGCCGCGCAAGCGCGCGTGGTCGCCGCGGCGCGGCGGGGGGTGGAGAGCGCCCTGCCGCCGCTCGTGAAGGTCCCGCGGCAGGGGCTGCCGGCGCTCTCCTTCGCCCAGCAGCGGCTCTGGTTCCTCGACCGCCTGGCGCCGGAGAGCCCGCTCTACAACGTACCCTCCACCTACCGTCTCGCCGGGCCGCTCGCGCCGGCGGCGCTCGCCGCCGGCCTCTCCGAGATCGTCCGCCGGCACGAGGCGCTGCGCACCCGGTTCGTCGAGGTGGACGGCGAGCCCCGGCAGGAGATCGGCGCTCCCTGGCAGGTGGCGCTGCCGCAGGTCGACCTCCGCGGTCTCGGGCGGGAGCGGCGCCCGGGCGAGCTGGCGCGCCTGCGCACCGAGGAGGCGGGCCGGCCGTTCAACCTCGACCGCGGCCCCCTGCTGCGGGCCGGTCTGGTGCGCCTGGACGAGGAGGAGCACGCGCTCCTCCTCACCGTGCACCACATCGTCTACGACGGCTGGTCCGAGGGGGTGCTGACCGCCGAGCTCACGGCGCTCTACGCGGCGGCCCTCGCGGGGCGCCCCTCGCCGCTCGGCGAGCTCGCCGTGCAGTACGCCGACTTCGCCGCCTGGCAGCGCGCCTGGCCGCCGGAGGTGCTCGGGAGGCAGCTCGCCTGGTGGCGCGACGAGCTCGCGGGAGCACCCGCGGCGCTGCCGCTGCCGGTCGACCGGCAGCGCCCGGCGGCGCCGAGCTTCCGCGGCGCGAGCGCGATGCTCCGCCTGCCGGCAGCGGCGGCGGCGCTCCGCCAGGCGGCGCGGCGGGAGGGGACGACGCTCTACATGCTGCTCCTCGCCGGCTTCGCGGCGCTCCTCGCGCGCGTCACGGGAGAGGAGGACCTGCCCATCGGCACGCCGGTCGCCGACCGCCCGCGGCCGGAGGTCGAGGGCCTGATCGGGTTCTTCGTCAACACGGTGGTGATCCGGGCGCGGGCGGCCGGCGATCCGTCCTTCCGCGGCCTGCTCGCGACGGTGCGCGACACGGCGCTCGGGGCCTTCGCCCATCAGGACCTGCCCTTCGAGATGTTGGTCGAGGAACTGCGGCCGGAGCGCGAGCGGTCGCGGAACCCGCTGGTCCAGGTGCTCTTCTCCTTCCAGGGCGCCGGCCAGGCCACGGCGGGCACGGCGGACGACGCCGCGGGGCTGCGCCTCGTGCGGCTCCCCTGGGGCGAGCGGTCGACGGCGAAGCTCGACCTCGTGCTCTCGGCGATGGAGATGCCGGTCGAGCCTCCGGGAGAGAGCAACGAGGCGGAGCTCACTCTGGTCCTGGAGTACGCGACGGACCTCTTCACCGCGACGACCGCGGCGCGCTTTCTCGGCCACTACGCGACGCTCGTCGCCGGGGCGGCAGCATCGCCGACATCGCCGGAGCTGCCGCTCTCCAGCCTGCCTCTCCTCTCGGCGCCCGAGCGCCACCAACTCGTCGAGTGGAACGACACGGCGTCGGACTTCCCGCTCCGCCCCGTGCACCGCCTGTTCGAGGAGCAGGCGGCGGCGCGGCCGGACGCGATCGCCGTGTCGTGGGAGGGGGGCGCGATGAGCTACGGCGAGCTCGACCGGCGCTCCGGCGAGGTCGCCCGGCACCTCCGGCGGCTGGGGGTCGCGACCGACGCGCGGGTGGGGCTCGTCGTCGAGCGCTCGCCGGAGATGTTGGAGGCCATCTTGGGCATCCTGAAGGCGGGTGGCGGCTACCTGCCGCTCGACCCCACCTACCCGCGCGAGCGGCTGGCGCTGCTGCTGGCGGACGCGGCGCCGGCCGCCGTGGTCGGGCCGCGGCGCCTGTTGGCGGCTCTCCCCGATATCCCCAGTGGGACGCCCCGCCTGGCGCTCGAGGACGTCGACTCCGAGGTGGACGCCGAACCTTTTTCCGCCGACGTCCCTCCCACGAGCCTCGCCTATGTGATCTACACCTCGGGCTCGACGGGCGCGCCCAAGGGGGTCGAGGTCAGTCATCGGGGGGTGGTGCGGCTGGTGCGCGAGGCGGGCTACACGTCGTTCGGCCCCGGCGAGGTCTACCTCCAAACGGCGCCGATGTCGTTCGACCTGACGACCCTCGAGATTTGGGGTCCGCTCCTCAACGGCGGCCGTCTGGCTCTCCTGCCGCCGGGGCCGTACACGCTGGCCGACATCTACGCGGCGGTGGCGCGCCAGGGGGTGACGACGCTCTGGCTGGCGTCCGCCTTCTTCAACCTCGCGGTGGAGGAGGGGCTCGCGCCGCTCGGCGGCCTGCGCCTGCTGGAGGTCGGCGGCGACGTCGTATCGCGCCCCCACGTGGAGCGGGCGCTCGCGGCCCTGCCGGGTACCGTCGACCTCCTCAACGGCTACGGCCCGACGGAGAACACGATGTTCTCGACCACCCACCGCCTGCGCGGCGGGCTCGCGGCGGGCGAGGCATCGGTGCCGATCGGCCGGCCGATCTCCGGCAGCAGCGCCTACGTGCTCGACCGGTCGCTCGCGCCGCTGCCGGTCGCCTGCGTCGGGGAGCTCTACGTGGGCGGCGCCGGCGTAGCGCGCGGCTACCTGGGCCGTCCGGCCCTGACCGCCGAGCGCTTCGTGCCGGATCCGTTCTCGGCGGACCCGCGGGACCCGCGGGGCGGCGACCGGCTCTACCGCACGGGCGATCTCGCGCGGTGGCGGCCGGATGGGACGCTCGACTTCCTCGGCCGGCGCGACTTCCAGGTCAAGGTGCGCGGCTTCCGCGTCGAGCCCGGGGAGGTGGAGAGCGCGCTCTTGCGCCATCCGGGGGTGCGCGAGGCGGTGGTGACGGCGGTGGCCGAGGCCGCCGCCGGCCGTCATCCGGAATCGGCCGGCGGCCACCGGCTGGTGGCCTATTACGTGCCGGAGGGCGCGGACGGGCCGGCGCCGGCCGAGCTCCGCATCCACCTCCGCGAAAGCCTGCCGGAGCACATGGTGCCGTCGCTCTTCGTGCCCCTCGCGGAGCTGCCGCTCAACGCCAACGGCAAGGTCGACCGGCGGGCGCTGCCGGCGCCGGAGGCGCGGCTGGCCGGCGAGGCGGAGGACGCGCCGCGGACGCCGCCCCGCAATCCCGTCGAGGAGGTGATCGCCGGGATCTGGGAGGATCTCCTCGGCCTCGGTCAGCCGGTCGGCGTCGACGACGACTTCTTCCACCTGGGCGGCCACTCGCTCCTCGCCATCCGCCTGCTGGCGCGCCTCCGTGCAGTGCTCGGGGCCGACCTGTCGGTGCAGCAGGTCTTCGATGCGCCGACGATCGCCGGCCTCGCCGAGGCGGTGGCTCGGGCTCTGGTCTCCGGCGACGCGGCGGCCGGGCCTGCCCTGCCGCCGCTCGCGCCGCGCGCTTTTGCGGATACCGGCTCCGCGGACGCCGCCGCGCCGCTCTCCTACGCGCAGCAGCGGCTCTGGTTCCTCGACCGCCTGGCGCCGTGGAGCCCGGCCTACAACGTACCCTCCGCCTACGGCCTCGCCGGGCCGCTGGCGCCGGCGGCGCTCGCCGCCGCCCTCGCCGAGGTGGTGCGCCGCCACGAGATTCTCCGCGCCCGCTTCGTCGAGCGCGACGGCGAGCCGGAGCTGGAGATCGCGGCGGCGCCGGGGTTCCTGCCCCTGCCGCTGGTCGATCTCGGCGCCCTGACTCCCGGGCGCCGGAGCGCCGAGCTGGCGAACCTGCGCGCCGCCGAGGCCGAGCGGCCGTTCGACCTCGCCGCAGGCCCCCTGCTGCGCGCCGGTCTCGTCCGGCTGGGCGCCGAGGAGCACGTGCTCCTCCTCGACTTCCATCACGCCGTCTACGACGGCTGGTCGGAGGGGGTGCTCCTGCGCGAGCTCCCGGCGCTCTATGACGCGGCGCGGGCGGGGACGCCGTCGCCCCTTGCCGAGCCGACCCTCCAATATGCCGACTTCGCGGCCTGGCAGCGGGCCTGGCCGCCGGAGGTGCTCGGCCGCCAGCTCGCCTATTGGCGCGGGCAGCTCGCCGGCGCGCCGACGGTCCTCGAGCTGCCCGCGGACCGGCCGCGCCCGGCGGTCGCGAGCCTCCGCGGCGCCAGCCGCCCGCGGCTCCTCGGGGCGCCGGAGGCGGCGCGACTCCACCAGGTGGCGCGGCGGGAAGGAGCGACGCTCTACATGCTGCTCCTCGCGGCCTTCGCGGCGACGCTGGCGCGCCACGGCGGCCAGGAGGACCTCCTGGTCGCCACGCCGGTCGCGAACCGCACCCGGCCGGAGCTCGAAGGGCTGATCGGCTTCTTCGTCAACACCCTGGTCCTCCGGGTGCGGCTCGCCGGCGACCCGGATTTCCACCGCGTGCTGGCGTCGGTGCGCCAGACGGCGCTCGCCGCCTTCGCGCACCAGGACCTGCCGTTCGAGGCGCTCGTCGAGGAGTTGCGGCCGGAGCGCGACTTGTCGCGCGCCCCGCTGGTTCAGGCGATGCTCTCGCTGGGGCGCGCCGCGCCGGAGCGGTCGCTCGGCGGCCTCCACCTCGCGCGCCTGCCTTCGCCCGAGAAGACGACGGCGAAGCTCGACCTCTCGCTGGCGGCGACCGAGCTCACCGAGCTCGCGGGGGAGGACGGCGGGCAGAGCCTGCTCCTCGGGCTGGAGTACGCAACCGACCTCTTCACCGCGACGGCCGCGGAACGGTTTCTTGCGCACTTCGCGACGCTCCTCTGCGGCGCCGCGGAGGCGCCGGAGCTGCCGCTCTCGCGCCTGCCGCTCCTGGCGCCGGCCGAGCGCCACCAGCTCGTCGCGGAGTGGAACGACACGGCGTCGGGCTTCCCCGAACGGACCCTGCACGGCCTCTTCGCGGAGCAGGCGGCAGCGCGGCCGGACGCGGTCGCCGTCTCCTGGGAAGCGGGGGAGATGAGCTACGGCGAGCTCGACCGGCGCTCCGACGAGATCGCCCGGCACCTGCGGCGGCTGGGGGTGGCGACCGACGCGCGGGTGGCGCTCGTCGTCGAGCGCTCGCCGGAGATGGTGGCGGCCCTCCTGGGCATCCTGAAGGCGGGCGGCGGCTACCTGCCGCTCGACCCCTCGTATCCGCGCGAGCGGCTGGCGCTGCTGCTGGCGGACGCGGCGCCGGCGGCCGTGGTGGGACCGCGGCACCTGCTGGCGGCGCTCCCCGAGATCCCCAATGGGGCGCCCCGCCTGGCGTTCGAGGACGCCCTCTCCGAGGCGGACACCGGGGCGGATGCCGCCCTCACCGTCCTGAGGAGTGCCGACGTGCCTCCCGCGAGCCTCGCCTACGTGCTCTACACCTCGGGCTCGACCGGCACGCCCAAGGGCGTCGAGGTCAGCCATCGCGCGGTAGTGCGGCTGGTGCGCGAGACGGGCTTCGCGGCGTTCGGCCCCAGCGAGGTCTTCCTCCAACTGTCGCCGATGTCGTTCGACCTGGCGACCTTCGAGATCTGGGGGCCGCTCCTCAACGGCGGCCGCTTGGCGCTCCTGCCGCCCGGGCCGTTCACGGTGGCGGGCCTCTACGCGGCCGTGGAGCGCCACCGTGTGACGACGATCTGGCTGACGTCCGGCCTCTTCCACCTCGCGGTGGAGGAGGGGCTCGCGCCGCTCGGCGGCCTGCGCCAACTGGTGGCCGGCGGCGACGTCCTGTCGCGCCCGCACGTGCTGCGGGCCCTCGAGGCCCTGCCGGATGCCGACCTCATCAACGGCTACGGCCCGACCGAGAACACGACCTTCTCGACCACCCACCGCCTGCGCGACGGCCTCCCGGCGGGCGAGCCGTCGGTGCCGATCGGGCGGCCGATCGCCGCCAGCCGCGCCTATGTGCTCGACCTCTCGCTCACGCTGCTGCCGGCCGGGTGCGTCGGGGAGCTCTACGTGGGCGGCGCCGGCGTGGCGCGCGGCTACCTCGGCCGCCCGGCACTGACCGCCGAACGCTTCCTGCCGGATCCGTTCTCGACGGACCCGCGGGGCGAGGACCGGCTCTACCGCACGGGCGATCTCGCACGGTGGCGGCCCGACGGCACGTTCGACTTCCTCGGCCGGCACGACTTCCAGGTCAAGGTGCGCGGCTTCCGCGTCGAGCCCGGGGAGGTGGAGACCGCGCTCCTCGGCCATCCGGGGGTGCGCGAGGCGGTGGTGACAGCAGCGAAGGAATCGGCCGGCGGTCACCGTCTGGTCGCCTACTACGTGCCGGAAGGCGCCGGCGGGCCGGCGCCGGCCGATCTCCGCCTCCACCTGCGCGAGAGCCTGCCGGAGCACATGATGCCGTCGCTCTTCGTGCCGCTGGCGGAGCTGCCGCTCAACGCCAACGGCAAGGTCGACCGGCGGGCGCTGCCGTCGCCCGAGGCGATCGGCGAGGCGGACACCGCGCCGCGCACGCCGCCCCGCAATCCCGTCGAGGAGGTGATCGCCGGGATCTGGGAGGATCTGCTCGGCCTGGGCGATCCGGTGGGCGTTGACGACGACTTCTTCCACCTCGGCGGCCATTCGCTCCTCGTCATCCGCCTGCTGTCGCGCCTCCGCCAGGCCTTCGGCGCCGACCTGCCGGTCCAGCGGGTGTTCGCGGCGCCAACGGTGGCCGGCCTCGCCGCGGCCATCGCGGCGATCCTCGCGGCCGGCCGGCGGGAGGAGGCGCTGCCGCCGATCATGCCTCTCGAGAGCCGGCACGGCGTGCTGCCGCTGTCCTACCCGCAGCGGCGGCTCGATTTCATGGACCGGCTGGCGCCGGAGAGCCCGACCTACAACATCCCCTCGGGCTACCTCCTGCGCGGGCCGTTCGCGCCGGCGGCGCTCGCCGCCGCCCTGGCCGAGGTCGTGCGTCGCCACGAGGCGCTGCGCACGCGGATCGTCGCCGACGCGCACGGCGAGCCAGGACAGGAGGTCGGTCCGCCGCCGGCGGCACCGACACCGCCGCCGTTCGTCGACCTCTCCGGCCTGCCGCCGGCGCGCCGCGCGCCGGAGCTCACCGCGCTCGCCGGCCGCGAGGCGGGCCGCGGCTTCGACCTCCGGCGCGACCCGATGCTCCGCGCCACGCTGGTCCGGCTCGGCGAAGACGAGCACGCCTTCCTCTTCACCGTCCACCACATCGCGTCGGACGGCTGGTCGGAGGGGGTGCTGCGGCGCGAGCTGTCGGCCCTCTACGCCGCCGCGCTGGCGGGGGAGCCGTCGCCGCTCGCCCCGCTGCCTCTCCAGTACGCCGACTTCGCGGCCTGGCAGCGCGCCTGGCCGGAGGAGGCGCTGGCGGCCCAGCTCGCCCACTGGAAGGAGCGGCTCGCCGGCACGCCGGCCCTCGACCTCCCCGCCGACCGCCCGCGGCCGCCGGTCGCGAGCTTCCGCGGCGACTCCCTGCGGCTCGACCTGCCGCCGGCGCTCGCCGATGCCCTCCGCCGCCTGGCGCGGCGCGGCCAGGCGACCGTCTTCATGACCGTCCTCGCTGTCTGGCACGCCCTCCTCCAGCGCCATTCCGGGCAGACCGACTTCGCCATCGGCACGCCGGTCGCGAACCGCACCCGGCCGGAGCTGGAGCCGCTCATCGGCGTCTTCCTCAACATGCTCGCCCTGCGCACCGACGGCGGCGGCGATCCGAGCTTCGCCGAGCTCCTGGCGCGGGTGCGGCACACGGCCCTGGCGGCGTACGATCACGCCGACGTCCCCTTCGAGCGCATCGTGGACGAGGTCAACGTCGCGCGCGACCGCAGCCGCCCGCCGCTGGTGCAGACGATGCTCGCGCTCAACAGCACGCCGCGGGTCCCGTTGACCCTGCGCGGCCTCGCGGTCGAGCCGCTCGACCTCTCCGCCCGAGTCTCCCGCTTCGACCTGAGCCTCGCCCTCTCCGAGCAGGGGGGAGAGCTCGGCGGGGGGCTCGAGTACAGCACCGACCTCTTCGACCGCACCACGATGGCGCGCCTCGCGGGGCACCTCGTCCACCTGCTGGCGGCGGTGGCGGACGACCCGTCGCGCCGCGTGGCGGCGATCGAGCTGCTGTCGCCGGCCGAGCGGCAGCAGGTGGCCGTCGAGCTGAACGACACGGCGGCCGACCTCTCGGCGGTGTTCGGCGGGTCCGGCGACGCCGAACCCCTGCTGCACCGCTGGATCGAGCGGCAGGCGGCGCTGACGCCGGACGCCACGGCGGTCGTCGGCGAGAGCGAATCGCTCACCTACCGCGAGCTCGACGCCCGCGCCAACCGCCTGGCCCGCCGCCTGCGCCGGCTGGGGGTGCGGGTCGACGAGCCGGTCGCGATCTGCGCCGACCGCTCGCCGGCGCTCATCGTGGGTCTCCTCGCCATCCTGAAGGCCGGCGGCGCCTACCTGCCGCTCGACCCGTCCTATCCGTCGGAGCGGCTGGCCTTCATGGTCGAGGACGGGCTCGACGGCGTCGCGAAGCCGGTGCTCCTGGCGCAGGTCGACCTCCTCGCCGCGTCCGTGGCGGGCGCCGGTGCCCGCCTGATCGACCTCGATTCTGCTGCCGGCCCGGCGGGCGATGCCGACGACCCCCTGCTGGCCCCGCTCGACGGCGGCGCCGGGGCCGACAACCTCGCCTACGTCATCTACACCTCGGGTTCGACGGGGCGGCCGAAGGGCGTCATGAGCACCCACCGCGGCATTGTCAACCGGATCGCCTGGATGCAGCGGGCCTACGGCCTCACGCCCGCCGACCGCGTGCTGCAGAAGACCCCCGTCTCCTTCGACGTGTCGGTCTGGGAGCTGTTCTGGCCGCTCGCCGTTGGCGCGCGGCTGGTGCTGGCGCGGCCGGCCGGCCACCGCGATCCGGCCTACCTGATGCGGCGGATCGAGGAGCAGGAGGTGACGACGCTCCACTTCGTGCCGTCGATGCTGCAGGTCTTCCTCGCGCAGCCCGGCCTCGGCCGCTGCCGCTCGCTCCGGAGGGTGATGGCGAGCGGCGAGGCGCTGCCGGCGGAGCTCGCGGCGCGCTTCCACGAGCTCCTGGGAGGCGCGCCCGGGCCTGCCCCCGAGCTGCACAACCTCTACGGTCCCACCGAGGCTTCGGTCGACGTGACGGCGCATCGGACGCTGCCGGGGCCGGCAAGGCGCGCGGTCCCCATCGGCCGCCCGATCGCGAACTTGGGGCTCTGGCTGCTCGATCCGGAGCTCCAGCCGGTGCCTCTGGGGGTGCCCGGCGAGCTCTACATCGGCGGGACGGGCCTCGCGCGCGGCTACCTCCGCCGGCCCGGCCTGACGGCGGAGCGCTTCGTCCCCCATCCGCTGGGCCGACCCGGCGAGCGGCTCTATCGGACGGGCGACCTGGCGCGCTTCTCGGCCGACGGCGAGATCGAGTTCCTCGGCCGCAACGACGACCAGGTGAAGCTGCGCGGCTTCCGCATCGAGCCGGGGGAGATCGAGGCGGCGTTGGCCAGCCATCCGGCGGTCCGCGAGGCGGCGGTGGTGGCGCGGGAGGAGGGGCCGGGGGAGGTGCGGCTCACCGCCTACGTGGTGCCGGCGGGACCGGGGCCCAGGCCGGAGGCGGGGGAGCTCCGCGACGCCCTCCGCCGCGTCCTGCCGGAGCATATGGTGCCCGCCGACTTCGCGCTCGTCGACGCCCTGCCGCTCACTCCGAGCGGCAAGGTGGACCGCGGCGCCCTGCGCGCCCGCCTCCCGGCCGACGAGCTGGCGCCCGCGGCCGAGCCCGGCGGCGATCTGGAGACCGAGATCGAGGAGCTCGTCGCCGGCATCTGGCAGGACCTCCTGAGGCGCGGGCCGATCGGCCGCGACGACAACCTCTTCGACCTGGGGGCGCACTCGATCCTCGCCATTCAGTTCACCTTCCGCGTCTCCGAGGCCCTGGGCCTCGAGATCCCCCTGCGCCTCCTCCTCGAATCCCCCACCGTCCGCCGGCTCGGCGCGGCGATCCAGGAGCTCTTGATCGAGCAGATGGACAGCCTCACCGACGAAGAGGCCGAGCTTCTGGCGGAGAAGACATGACCCACGACTTCCCCCTCCTCGAATTCGATCCGGAGAGGCCGGCGCTGATCGAGCCCCACCACACGGTCACACCGGTCTCGCTCCCGGAATTGGCGGTGGCGTGTTTCTTCAAGGACGTCATCGACGACATCGTCCTGCGCGACAACCTGGTTCCGCTGACCGCGCAGCGGAGCGAGATGGGGCAGCACCCCATCTATGAGATCACCTATCGCAAGCGCCGCATCGCCATCTTTCATGCGGGCTCCGGGGCGCCCTTGTCTGCGGGTCTGCTCGAGGGGGTGATCGCTCACGGCGCCAAAGTGATCATCGTTTGCGGCGGCGCCGGGGTGCTCGATCCGGCGATCCCATTGGGGCAGATCATCGTTCCGACCGCCGCGATTCGTGACGAGGGCACCTCGTATCACTACCTCCCGCCCGGACGCGAGGTGGCGGCGAATCCCCTCGGTCTCGAGATCCTCCGTGAGGTGCTCGAGAGCCAGGGCGAGCCGTACCTGTTCGGCAAGACCTGGACGACCGACGCCATCTTCCGCGAGACGCGGTCCAAGATCCAGGCGAGGCGGGCCGAGGGGGCGATCGTCGTGGAGATGGAGGCCGCCGCGCTCTTCGCCGTCGGCGCCTTCCGCAACGTCCTCGTGGCCCAGCTTCTCTATGCGGGAGACAACGTCGGAGGCGAGAGCTGGGACCATCGAGACTGGAGCGCGCAGAGATCGATCCGGAAGTCGCTCTTCTTTCTCGCTTGCGAGGCTTGCTGCGATGCGCCGATTATTGCCGGCGGTATTGCCGGCGGGTGAGCCGCTGGGTGCCGCATGTACCCAGGAGCAAGAGCGCCGCCGGCGTTTGATGTCTCATTCCTCCCGCAAAGCCACCATGGGATCGACAACAGCAGCCCGCCGGGCGGGGATGAAGCAAGCCGCGAGCGCTACCGCCGTCAGGCTCGCTGCTACCACGAAGTAGACCCTCGGATCGCGCACTCCAACGCCATACACAAGGCTCTGCACCGTGCGACCTAAGACGAGTCCGCCGGCCAATCCGATCACCAGGCCCAGCAGCACGACGCGCATGCCCTCCGAGACGATCAATTTCAGGACGCGGCGCGGCGTTGCGCCCAGTGCCATGCGGATGCCGATCTCGCGCGTACGCTGGTTGACGGAGTAGGTGAGCACAGCATAGATCCCGATCGCAGCAATGAGCAGCGCGACCCCGGCAAAGACGCTGAGCAAGATGCCGGTCAGCCGCGGCTGCGCGGCGCTGGTCGTGAGCCATTGCTCCATGGTTTTCACGTTGGCCATCGGCAGGTCAGGGTCGAGCGCCTTGATCTGCTTGCGGATGGCGGGCAGCAGTGATTCCGGAGACGCGTCTGCCCGCACCACGACGTCCATCAACGGCATGGTCCGCGTGGTGATGGAGTAGTAGAAGGCAGGTGACTCCTGACTCAGTTGGGTGCTGCGCACGTCACCGACCACGCCGACCACAGTGAGGGGAACTTCGGGGTCGGCCGAGCGGCGAAGAGTGCGTCCGAGTGGATTTTCTTCTCCCCAGAAGGTGCGGGCGGTGGCCTGGCTCACGATGATGATGTTGGGCGTGCTCGCGTCGGAGTACTCGAACTCGCGGCCCCGCAGCACCGGGATGTTCATGGTCTTGAAGTATCCGGGGTTCACGATGCGCCAATCGACGGGGATTTTGGCGTCGGGCGGAAGGATGGAGTTTTCGGTCGCCATCATCGGGTGGCTGTAATACGCGCCCGCGCCAAACGGGATGCCGCTCGAGACCGCCACACCGCGCACGCCCGGCTGCGCTTCCAAGGATTCGATCATCTCGTGGAGGAACAAGGGCGCCTTCGCCTTGGGGGGATACTTGCCCGCAGGAAGCGACATTTGAAAAGTGATGAGGCCGTGCGGTTCGAAGCCGAGCTTCACACTCTGCAGATTGACCAGGGTCTGGATGAACAGGCCCGCTCCGATCAGCAGCATCGTCGCAAGAGCCAGCTCGATCGTCACCAGGGTGTTGCGCATGCGTGTGCGAATGCCGCCGGAGCCGGCGCGTCCACCGGTCTTGAGCACTTCATCGACCTTCACCTTCGCCGTACGTAGGGCAGGCACGATGCCGAAGACGAGCCCGGTCAGCACCGTGGTCCCCAGCGCGAACAACAGAACATGGGAGTCCACTTCGACCGTGGGGATGGGCAGCGTGTTCGGCGGGAGCCAGTGGCTCATGGCGCGTACCGACCACCAGGTCGCCAGCAGTCCGACAAGACCTCCGCTGCAGGAGAGCGTCACGCTTTCTATCAGGAGTTGGCGCATCAGCCGGCCCTTGCTGGCGCCTAACGCCGTGCGCACCGCCATCTCGTGTTGCCGGGTCGCGGTCCTCGCCAGCAGAAGGTTGGCGATGTTGGCGCAGGCGATGAGCAGCACGAAGCTGACGGCGGCCAGCAGCACCAGCAATTTGGTCTTGAACTCCGGGCTGATGAGCCCATCCAACATGCTGATCGGATTCACACCCCAATCGCGCAGCTCCGGATATTGTTGCTTCATTCTGTCGCAGATGGTGTTCATCTCCGCCCGTGCCTGCTGGGCGGAAACGCCAGGCTTGAGCCTTCCGACTACAAATAGGGCGTGGCTCAGGCGCTTCTCCTTGGCGGGGTCGATGGTCAACGGGGTGTAGATATCTCCGGGCGACAGGAGGTTCCAGGTGTCAGGGGCGACGCCGACGATGGTGGTGGGGGTGCCGTCGAGGTTGATGGTGCGGCCCAGGACGTTGGCATCCTTGCCGAAGTGGCTTTGCCGGAACGCCTCTCCGATGATGGCGACTGGTGCCGAGCCGGGTTTCTCTTCCTCGGGGGTGAACGGCCTTCCCGCGATCAGATGGACCCCGAGAACGCGCGGCAGCGCCGGGCTGATGCGGTTGCCGGCAAGCTGCTCGGGGTTACCCGTTCCGGTGAGGATGTAGTTGTTGCCGGGATTGACCGCGGCGAGGTCGAAGCTTTGCGTCTGTGCCCGCCAGTCGAGAAAGTTCAGTACCGAGACGTTGTACAACGGTGCGTGCAGCTTGTCGTTCCTCTCGAAGACCAACAGCAGCCGGTCCGGATTTTTGAAGGGCAGCGGCCGCAATATCTGGGCATTCACCACGCTGAAGATGGTGGCGGTGGCGGCGATGGTCAGGCCAATGGTCAGCACCACGGCTGCGGTGAAGAGCGGGGCCTTGCGCATGAGCCGCAAGGAATACGCAACATCCTGGGTGATCGACATAGAGACCTCCATGAGACGCACTGCCGGGCGCGAGTTTAGCAAAGCGCTCGGCGCCTGCAACGCCGCTTCACCGGGAGAAGAGCCCGAGCGGGAGAAGTTAGTCAAAAACCAAGACAAATTCTCTTGAGCCCCCTCTCTCCTGGTTGGGGGGAGTGCGATGGGAGAGAGGGGGTTGGGGGAGTGAGGGGCCGCCCCTCCTTGCTACCGCTTCGACCGCCGCCAGCCGCTGGCTTCGGCCTCGGCCTCGGTGCAGAACCACCGCTCGCCGGCGCCGGCTTCGATGGTGACGTCGTCGTAGTGCTTCTGGCCGGGGACGTGGTAGACCCGCTCCCGGGTCTTGAGGTTGATGTTCCCCTTGATGAAGCAGCCGGGCGGCTGCGTCTCGCACCCCGAGGGGCAGATGCCGGCGGTGCCGCCGCCGGAACCGGTGGACGGCGGCGTCCCCCCGCCCCCGCCCGCCGTGGGCACGGTGCTCGGCGCCAGGTCGCGGCCGGTATTCGCCGGCTCATCCTTCTGGCCCGAGGCGCAGGCGGCGCAGAGGCAGGCGGCGGCGAGGACGAGCAGGTGTCTCTTCACGAGGATCTCCTTTGGAGAGAGGTCCGTCCAGCTCTTCCTTGATTATATCGAGGATGGCGCCGCCTTTGCATTGACCCCTCGCAACATGGAACGCTCACAGTCTCACCCCCAGGACCGCCTGCGGAAGATTTCGCTGGTCACGATCGCGCTGGTCACCGCCGCCCTCTATTTCGGACGCGAGGTGCTGATCCCCCTGGCGCTCGCGGTCCTGATCAGCTTCATCCTCACCCCGTCCGTCCAGCGCCTCCAGAAGATGCGGCTGGGGCGCGTGCCGGCGGTGCTGCTGGTGGTCGTCCTGGCGTTCGGCGGGATCGGCGCCGTGGGGTGGATGATGGGGGCGCAGATCGTCGACTTCGCGGAGACGCTGCCCAGGTACGAGCAGAACATCCGCGCCAAGGCCCGCGCCCTGCACGGGGGCGGCGCCTCGAAGCTCGACCAGGCGAAGCAGACCGTCGAGCACCTCCAGGAGGAGATCGGCATCGCTTCGCCGAAAGCTCCGACCACGCCGGAGGCCCGCCTCGAGGGGAAATCGCGCGTCCCCCCCTCGGCGCCGATGCCGGTCACCATGGTCGAGCCGCCGGCGACGCCGCTGACGGTGCTGCGGACGACGCTGTTCCCGCTCCTCGGACCGCTGGGCACCGCCGGCCTGGTGCTGATCTTCGTCATCTTCATGCTGATTCAGCGCGAGGACCTGCGCGACCGCCTCCTGCGCCTGATCGGCCAGGGGCGGCTCAACACCTCGACGCAGGCGCTCGACGAGGCGGCGCAGCGGGTCAGCCGCTACCTGCTGATGCAGAGCCTGATCAACGGCGGCACCGGCACCGCGGTGGCGATCGGGCTCTTCTTCATCGGCGTGCCGAACGCCATCCTGTGGGGGCTGTTCGCCGCCGTCCTGCGCTTCATCCCGTACCTCGGTCCCTGGATCGCGGCGATGCTGCCGATCCTGATCTCGCTGGCAGTCTTTCCCGGCTGGGAGAAGCCGTTCCTGACCCTCGGGCTCTTCCTGCTCATCGAGCTGGTCAGCAACAACGTCGTCGAGCCGCTCGTCTACGGCTCGGAGACCGGCATCTCGACGATCGGCATCCTGGTCTCCGCCGTCTTCTGGACCTGGCTCTGGGGCCCGGTCGGCCTGCTGATGGCGACGCCGCTGACGGTCTGCCTGGTGGTGATGGGGCGCTACGTTCCCCAGCTCCAGTTCCTGGATGTGCTGCTGGGCGATCAGCCGCCGCTGCCGATCGAGGCCCAGGTCTATCACCGGCTGCTGTCGATGGACTCCACCGAGGTGGGGACGGTGCTGGAGACCTGCATGAAGGAGCGGACGGTGGCCGAGTTCTACGATCAGGTGCTGATCCCGGCCCTGATCCTGGCCGAGCGCGACCGCCATCGCGGCGAGCTCAGCCCGGAGCGGGAGGAGTTCATCGACACCACGATGCGCGAATGGATCGAGGAGCTGGCCGGCCGCACGGTCGAGGACGGCAGCCTGGGCGTCGAGACCGTCGACGGCAGGGCCGCGGCGGACCGGCTGGTCTGCGTGCCCGCCCACGACGTGGCGGACGAGCTGGCTGGGCACATGTTCGCGCAGCTCGCCGTCCGCGGTGGGACGCCGTTGGTCCTGGATTACGACACGCCGCGCTTGGAGGCGCAGCGCCATCTGGCCGAGATCGGCGCCGAGCAGGTCTTCATCTCGGCCCTGGCGCCTTTCGCGTTCACCCAGGCCCGCGAGGTCTGCCGGGATCTGCGCGCGCATTTCCCCGGGCTGCGGATCGTCGTCGCGCTCTGGGACCTCCGTGCCGAGGCCGAGCGCTACCGCAAGCGGCTGACGGCGGCGGGGGCTGACGAGGTCGTCGCCACGCTGGAGGAGGCGGTGCGCGCGATCCGCCTCGCCCCGGCGCGGGAGGCCGATCCGGCGTTCGTGACCGGGGAGCTGGCGAAGGCTTTCCGCGAGGGGGATCTGCAGAGCGTCGAGGCGCTGCTGGCGGAGGCCGAGCGGAAGCTGCCGGTCGAGAGCCTGGCGGTCGAGGTGCTGCAGCCGGCGCTGGAGGGGCTGCGCGACGACGCGGCGGCGGGCCGGATCCCGGCCGAGCAGGAGAAGCTCTGCGGCGATTTCCTGCGCGAGCGGCTGTTCACCCTGGGCGACGCGGCGCCGCAGGGGCAGGGGTACCGGGCGCTGGCCCTCTCCGCCTCGGAGGAGGAGGAGGAGATCGGCCTGCTGATCCTCGCCCTCCTGCTGCGGCGGGCGGGGTGGAGCGTGGTCAACCTCGGCCAGCGGGCGCCGGACGAGGGGTTCGACGAGGTGATCGCCTCCGTGCAGCCGCACGCGATCCTCTTCTCGGCGGCGCTGCGGCTGAGCGCCAACCGGATGCTGGCCCTCGCGGAGCGCCTCTATCACGAGTACCCCGGGCTGCTCTTCGTCCTCGACGGTCCGGGCTTCCGGGCGTCGGCCACCGCCAGGCTGGGCAAATCGGCGATCCGCGTCGGCGACGACGCCCGGGACGCACTGGCGGCGATCGAGGAGCGCATGCCTCCGTTGCAGATGCCCAAGGAGGCCGAGGAGGCTCCCGAAGCGGACGAGGCGCCGCCGCCATCCGAACAGGCTCCGGGAGCGGCGAGCGCGTAGGGTGCGCTGTGCGCACCTTCAATATTGTGGAGGTGCGCACAGCGCACCCTACGGGCAACACGCTCCGCGGCCGTCCCCCTTCAACCCATGACTCCGCTCGCCATCACCCTGCTTGCCGCCGCGCTGGTGGGCTGGCTGGTCTGGGTGCAGCGCCGGACCGGGGTGTTTCTCGAATATCTCTACTTCTGCCGTTTCCCGCTGGCGTTCGGGATGCTGCTGGCGGCGCTGCCGGCGATCGCGCTGTGGGGCGCGCCGTCGCTGCTCGCCAACCTCTTCCACCTGACCCCGGGGGAGATCCTCCTCATCTCGTTTTTCGGCACCCTCACCGCCTGGACGGTGCTGATCACGCTGGAGCTGATCATCGCCTACGCGCCCTCGCGGTTCCGGGTGCCGCGCCTGCGGCTGCCGCACTGGATGGTCCACTACCGCATCCCGCTCTTCAGCCTGCTCGCCCTGCCGCTGATCGCCACCGCCGTCGCGCAGTCGCGGTCACCGCTGGGGAAGGGGCTGGCGATGGCGGCGGGGGGGATGGTGTTGGCGGCGGCGGTGCTGCTGCTCGCGACCTGGGTCTACGGCAAGGTGGGGGGGACGATCCCCCTCGTGCTGGAAGCCCTTCCGCGGGTGGCGCGCGGCCGCGGCAGCAGCCACGGCTACGTCGATCCCAAGCGCAAGCTCGGCCGCGGGCACATCCTGGCGGCCGCGGCGTTCGGGGTGGCCGTCTTCCTCTACGTGCTCGGGTACCTCTTCCTGCGGCCGGACCGCGTCCTGGTGCCGTCGCTCGGCTACATCCTGCTGCTCCTCCTGGTAGCCGGCTGGGGGCTGCCAGGGCTCTCCTTCTTCCTCGACCGCTACCGGGTGCCCGTGGTCTTCCTGGTGCTCGCCGCCTCGTTCCTGTCGAGCCAGGTGTTCGACACCGATCACTACTACCGGATCGAGCGGCAGACGGCACCGCCGCCGCCGCTGCCGGGCCAGGCCTTCAATGCCGCGGAGCAGCGGCTGGGAGAGGGGGACCGGCCGATCGTGGTGGTCGCGGCGAGCGGCGGCGGGATCACCGCGTCGCTCTGGACCGCCCGCGTGCTCACCGCCCTGCAGGGGGAGGTGGGGACCGGCTTCACGCGGTCGATCCGCCTGATCAGCTCGGTCTCGGGGGGGAGCGTCGGGACGATGTACTTCCTCGACCGCTACACGCCGGCGGGGTTCCCGCCGCCGGCCGACCTCGGCCGCATCGTCAACGCGGCCGGCGCCTCCAGCCTGGACGCCACGGCCTGGGGGCTGGTCTATCCGGACCTCTGGCGCATCTTCTTCGGCTTCCTGCCGCGCGACAAGACGCTCGACCGCGGGTGGGCGATGGAGCAGGCGTGGAAGCGTCAGCTCACCTCGCCGGACCGGATGCTGTCGCAGTGGCGGACCGGGCTGCGGGAGGGTTGGCTGCCGGCGCCGGTGCTCAACTCGACGGTGGTGGAGACCGGCGAGCAGTTCCTGCTGACCCCGCTCGATCTCCCTGCGGGCTGGCGGACGCGCCGGTTCGACGACGTCTATCCTGGCTACGACCTGCCGGTGGTGACGGCGGCCCGGCTCTCGGCTACCTTTCCGTGGGTGAGCCCGATCGCGCAGGCGCGGGGGGAGAAGGGGAGCCCGCCGAAGGGGTTCCGCCAGCTCCACCTGGCGGACGGCGGCTACTACGACAACTTCGGGGTGGTGACGGCGGTGAACTGGCTGCGCTCGCTGCTGCCGTCGCATCTCGACGACCTGCGGCGGCGTGGGGTGCTGCTGGTGCTGATCCGCGCCTTCCCCGAGGCGGCGGAGCCGCGGGCGGGGGGAGGCAGCGCCAGGGCGCGCCAGGGGTGGCTCTTCGCCACCGCCGGCCCGCTGCTGACCATGTACAACGTGCGCACCTCGACGCAGGCCTTCCACAACAACGCCGAGGTGGGGCTCCTCAAGGAGCTCTGGGAGCGCGGCTACAAAGTGAAGCTCGACATCGCGACCTTCGAGCTGGAGAAGAAGGCACCGCTCTCCTGGCGGCTCACCGACACCGAGCGGCGGGCGATCCTGAACGGCTGGAACGAGCCGCGGAACCGGGCGTCGCTGGGGGTGGTGAAGGGGCTGTTCCTGGCGGGGCGGTAGAATTTCGGGCCGGTGTTCGTCCAACACCAAAGAGGAGAGCGACATGACCGCGAAGCGCAGCCTTCAGACGGCGTTCTATATTGGAGTCGCGCTCTCCCTGGGGTGTCACGGCCACATCGTGCGCAGCGCGCCGAACCATTCCGGAGCGCCCTTCGACTTTTCGCGCCATCCCGAATGCTCGCCGGCGGCCCGGCCCGCGGAGCCGCCAGCGCCTGGCGAGGTGGAGATCCGGTATCTGGGGGCGGCCGGCCTCTATCTGCACTGGGGTGAGGATTCGATCCTCCTGGGACCTTTCTTCTCCAACCCCGGCCTGTTCCGGGTCCTCCTCGGGGCCTGGCGGGCGGATGAACCAGCCGTCCAGCACGGGCTCATGGGCATCGACGTCCCCGCGGTGGAGGCGATCTTCGCCGGCCATTCGCACTACGACCACATCGGAGACCTGCCGGTCGTCCTCGGGATGGCGGATCGCGCGCGGGTGTTCGTCAACCGTTCGGGCCTCCACGCTCTCGCTCCGTACGCCGCCGGCCGCGGCACGGCGCTCGAGGACCATGCGAACGATTGGGTCTGGCTCACCGGGGAGAGGGGCGAGAGGCGGCCGATCCGTTTCCGCGCCGTCCTTTCCGATCACGCGCCGCAGGTGGATCACTATCTCTGGCAGGGCGGTGAGTTGAAAGACGAGGATTGGAAAGAGCCGTGGACCGCTCATCGCTTCCACGATTTGAAGGCGGGCCAGCCCTTCGCCCTGGTGATCGACCTGATGACGGGCGATACCGTACGCTACCGGATCTATTACCAGGACGCCGCGAACTCGTGGGGGACGGGCGAGCCCCCCCTCTTTGACGGCCGTGCCTACGATCTGGCGGTGCTGTGCATCGCCTCCTATGACAAGGCTCCGGGCCAGCCCGGGTCGATCCTCACCCGGCTACGGCCACACCACGTGCTGGTGACTCACTACGACGACTTCTTCCGCCCGCAGGACCGTCCGGTGCGCTTCGCCGGGCTCCTCACCGAGGCCAAGGTCGATCGCTACCTGCGGAAGATCTGCGAAGTGCTGGGCTGCGACGGTCCCTCCAGCGCCGGGCCGGTCAACCCCGTCTGCGGTCCCTCCGGGCCGCGCTGGACGATGCCGCTTCCGGGCGAGTGGATGCGGTTCCCGGCGAGCGCGGGGCCGGTTTCCGGTCCTTCCTCGTAGAGCTCTCAGTCCGGCTTGCGCAGGCCCTCCGGGTCCGACCCCAGCAGGCCCGCCTCGAAGGAGCGGGCGTCCAGCAAGGGGAGGCGTTCGGCCATTCCGGGGGTGAGAATCGTGACCTTCCGGCTCCGCTCGAGGCCGGTGGCGATCTCCTCCATGGTCTCGTCGCGGGTGGTCCAGCGCAGGCGGTCGAAGCGGGCGAGGTTGAGGGGCAGCGTGTAGCCCCGCAAGGTCTTCTCGCGCTTGAGGTTGAAGAAGACCTCGAAGTAGGACATCACCAGCTCGCGCAAGCTGGCGTAGACCGGATCGCGGTAGCGCAGGCCGACGAAGTTCGACTTGGCGACCGCTCCCCAGCGGCCGTCCACCTTGAAGATGGCGAGGATGTGGTCGTCGTCGTGCCCGACCCACGGCAGCAACTCCACGATCAGCGGTGGAAAGCCGATCCGGCGCAGCGCCGCCGCGGCGAGGACTGCTCCATCGTAGCAGTGCCCCTTGCCGTCGCGCAGCACCGAGCGCGGGCAGCGGTAGACCTCCTCCGCGCTGTAGGCGATCCCGTCGAGGAACGTCTGGATGGCCACCGGACTGTCCAGCCCGGACGGCAGCGATAGATCGGAGTCCTCCCAAGCCTGAGCCACGGCGCCTCCTTCGTTGGAAGGGAAGGATAGCTTGACCCGGCCGGCGCGAGACGGTATCCTCCCCCTCCTCGCGGTTTGATCCCGAGTAGGACCGCAAATCATGTCGGGGCGTAGCTCAGCTTGGTAGAGCGCACGGTTCGGGACCGTGAGGCCGGAGGTTCAAATCCTCTCGCCCCGACCATTTCACCTTCCCGCCAGAGTCCGCAAACCTCTCTCCTTGCCAGGAGAACCGAACCATGATCCGAGGAAAATCGGCCAGGATAGGGTGTGCCCTGCTGCTCGTCACGGCGGCCATCGCGACGGCGGCGGAGCCAAGCGGAGTGCGCGACCGGGTGCGGGCCTACCGCGCGGCTCACGAGCGGGAGATCCTGGGTGAGCTCACCGGCCTGCTCGCCCTGCCCAATGTCGCCGGCAGCACCGCCGCCAAGATGGCGGACATCGAGCGCAACGCTGCGCACCTGACCTCGATGCTCAGCCGCCGGGGTTTCGCCGTGCAACGGCTCTCGGCGGGAGAGGGCACGCCGCCGGTCCTCTACGGCGAGTTGCTGGTCCCCGGGGCGAAGCGGACCGTGATGTTCTACGCCCACTACGACGGCCAGCCGGTGGATCAGAAAGGGTGGCTCTCCGATCCCTTCAAGCCTCTGCTGCGCTCCGGGCCGATCGGTCCAGGCATCAAAGAGATCGACCTGAAGACGGCCGGCCCGCTCGATCCCGAGTGGCGGCTCTACGCCCGCTCGGCGAGCGACGACAAGTCCCCAATCGTGGCCATCCTGACGGCGCTCGACGCGCTACGCGCCGCCGGAGTCGCGCCCTCGGTCAACGTCAAGCTGTTCCTGGAGGGGGAGGAAGAGCAGGGCTCGCCCCACCTGACGGAGATCCTGCGGCGCAACGCCCCGCTGCTCGCCGCCGACGCCTGGATGCTCTGCGACGGGCCGGTGCACCCCACGCGGCGGATGCAGGTCTACTTCGGCGCCCGCGGGGTGTCGGGGCTCGAGCTGACCGTCTACGGCCCGGTACGCCCGCTGCACAGCGGCCACTACGGAAACTGGGCGCCCAACCCGGCGGTGATGCTGGCGCATCTGGTGGCGAGCCTGCGCGACGAGGAGGGGCGCATCCTGATCCCCGGCTTCTACGACGACGTCCGGCCGCTGACCGTGACCGAGAAGCAGGCGGTCGGCGTCATGCCCCTGGTCGAGGACTCGCTGGCGGAAGAACTCGGCCTCGGCCGCACCGAGGGCGGCAGGGCGCGGCTCCAGGACCGTCTGATGGAGCCGGCGCTGAACGTGCGCGGTCTGCGCGCCGCCGAGGTGGGGGAGGGGGCCGCGAACGCCATCCCGACCGAGGCGCAGGTCTCGATCGACTTCCGCCTGGTGCCGGACCAGACGCCGCAAAAAGTGAAAGCGAAGGTCGAGGCCTTCCTGACCGGCAAGGGCTGGCACCTCGTCGCCGAGGAGCCGGACAAGGAAACCCTGCGCGCCTTCCCCAAAGTGGCCCGCATCGCCTGGTCCCTCGACTACGCCGCGCACCGCACGGACATGAACCTGCCCGTCTCGCGCGCCGTGGTCGCCGCGATCGAGCGGGCCACGGGAGGCCCGGTCGTCCAGGTCCCCATGCTCGGCGGCAGCGTCCCGATGGCCCTCTTCACCGACATCCTGAAAGCCCCGATGATCGGCACCCCCATGGTCAACCACGACAACAACCAGCATGGGATCAACGAGAATCTGAGGCTGCAGAACCTCTGGGACGGCATCGAGGTCTACGCGGAGCTGATGGCGGATCTGGGCGGGGCGCTGGGGCCGTGAGGGCCGCGGCATGAAAATGTTTGTAGGGGCGGCCCTATGTGGCCGCCCTGGGATGGGAATTCACGGTGATCGTACAAGCCATTGTTTTAATCTAGGCAGACTGCACCTCCAACTTTCCCATACCGAATGTCGCCGCCTTTCCGACGTGGGTCACTTCGGCGGTCCGGAGCAAAGACGTAAAAGGCTCGAGATCTCCGTCGAGAACGAGCCTGCCAACGAGACCGCCGAGTTTCACTTTGGTGTTCTGCCGTTGGCTCCAGCGTTCCCAGTCATGCCAGCGCAGGTCTGAGGATACGATCCCAACGGCGTTGGTGCGTTCTAGTAATCCTCGAAAGTTCCAGTCGCTCTGGGCGCCTGGGACGTGAAAATGAGCGAGCTCGAGGATGCGCCGCAGAATGTTGAACACCAAGTCGCGGAAACTGGGCTGGCCGTTCAGGTGGTCTCGGATCTTGAGACGGAGAGGGGTCTGGAAGGTGAGCGCAACGGACCCAGGGGGGAGAGGCGCGATCGAGGGGACTAGCGGCGATGCAGGGACAGTCGAGGGCCGAGCGCCCGCGGCAAAAAGCTCTCTTGTGGAACCATCCGTCTCCACAGCCTCAACCCGCGCCAGGCTGAAGCGGGAGCGTCGTGAGCCGAGTCCAACTCGGGCCATGCGCTCGCTTGCCAGGAAGGCGTAGGCCTGTGACTCAACGGCGCGACCGAAGAGCAGAAGGTCAAAGCGCAGAGGGTCTCCCCGTTCTAAGCGGCCGTCAACACCAAGGGGCTCGAAGATGTATGGGCGCACCGCTTGGTCGATGCCGCGCAGGAACGGTGGAGGCTCCCCTTCGATAAACGGCTCGAAGAGGCGCGTATAGGTGCAGGCGTTACGCAGAAGGCAGCTTGCGCACGCCTGCTGGGGCCCCATGACGCACACTGTTCGGCGCAGTGCATGGCCGAAGGCGCCGCGTAGCATCGAACCGTGAAACGGCGGCAGCACCGCTGGTTCCTCGGCCTCCAGTGTCATCCGCAGGCGCAGGTATGGAATGACTGGAATTTGGTAGACCGCAGAGACCTCAAGCTCAGGGGTATTTTGGGTCATCGGCTTTCCTTGTGCAAGGTTTACGTGCTCAGGGGCCCGGAGACGGTTTTGAATAGCTCACGGACAAGGGGCCGCTGACGCACCAGTCGGCGAGCGACACAGGAGCGCTGGAACCGTGAGGACTCTGGAAGGTGATCTCTAGGTGAACGATCTGTCCCCGGATCTCGGGAGCATACTGATCGCCGTCCAGAAAAGTGTAATTCCACCAGACCCAATGGGAGTCGTCGAGGACCATCTCGCGGGCGTCGGGTTTGCCGAGGAGTTGCTCTACCTCCCTGGCTGTTCTGCCGGCGACCAATTCGCGAATCTGATCATAAGACTGCCCCGATCTCGCCGTCGGCCGGCAGGCCGCAACCGCCAAGAGAAGGCTCAGCATCACGAGCTTCAAGTCTGCCTTTCTCACGACGGTCTCCTTAAGCGCTAGTGGGTGGACCGGCGTAACGGGCGCCGGTCCACGGTAGGTAGAGCGTTTTGGATCAGGATTCCTTCCCTGGGTGCCGCTTATGATGGTGGCCCTGATTGTCGCGGGAGTTGCCGCTGTCCGAAGTGGTCGGGGTGACCTCGACTGCTTTGGCACCGTCGGTACCGCGGGGGGGATCTTCTTTCTTGTTGTGATCCTTCGGGTTATCGAGTCCTGCCGAGTTGGGTGTCGTCATCTCTCCCTCCGGTTTTTCAGCGTTGACCGCCGGACTTGGCGGCTGAGGGTTGAGACGCGCGTGGACTGCGTTTTGGTAAGAAGGAATGGAGCGCTGTCCGCCCTCGGCTACCGCCAATCGCCGATGAGCACGAAGCCGGCCCAGTAGCGCGGGGATTCCCATCGGGGCTGCGAACGGATTGCGACTTGGGCCTCCCACAGGGCCCTCGCGGGAGGGAAATGCTGCACGAGCAGGCACCGGTAAAACTCCGTCATCAGCGCAGCCGTGGACTCGTCCTCGACTTGCCAGAGGCTGGCCAGGACCCGCTGAGCGCCAGCGATAAAAAATGCCTGAGGCAATGCTGCCAGCTCTTCTCCCGGGGCTTGTCGGCCCAAAGCTGTGTCGCAGGCGCTCAGCACAACCAAATCTGCTGACAGGTCGAGCCCTTCGAGATCGGCCGCCCGAAGATAGCCATCAATGGGACGGCCCTGGCGGTCGAAGCGAGAGAAGATCAGGGCTGACAGTTCGGACTGATCGGTGAGCTGAAAGGCATGGGTGGCGAAATGGAGGATTCGGTAACCAGAGAGATGCCCGCTGGCGACCAGATCCCGCGAGGCGTCGAAATCAAGGGCCTGGAAGTACTGATTAGAGGGAACGAGGGAGCCGAGGGCGATGGCTTCGTCACGCGCGAAGTCGAGACGAGGGAGGAAGATGTCCTTCCATTCGCCGGCAATCTTGGGTTGATCAACTCCGGCCTCTCCCAGGCGCGCGTCGCTGGCATCGAAGACCGGGTCGGCAAGGACGGCGAGGGTCCCGGGCGGGGGGGGTCGCTCTGCCGCTCGGGCTCGCAACTCCGCGAGAACGGCCAGCGACGGTACCATGACGATCTCGTGGTGGAGAACCAGAGGCTCGTGTCCACCGATGGGATCGGGTAGTGCAGCGAAGGGGATGTACTGCTGGAGTCCATCGGCCGCAATCAGCAGGCGCCTGCCGCGCAGTTGGCTGGCCACCGGCCCGAGGAGTAGGCGGCTGAGCTCTAACAACCGCGCATCTGCGTCAGGGAGGCCGGTCGTAGTCGGATTTCCCGAGAGTTGCTCATCGGCCGAGCGGAGGAGGGGCGCCAGAACCTCGGTCCCTGGTAGCTCGAAGCTCTGGAGACCCTCTGTCGAAACTGCCCACAGATAGCTACGGTCGCTTCCGAGGTGATACTCGAGCAGGAGGTTGCCTTGGTCGATCTGACGCTGAAGAGCTCCGATGGAGGCGGTAAGAGGCTTGGCCGAAACTTTCCCCCGTCGAGCGCGGCGGACCTCCGAGTCGACCTCGCTCAGGCGGTCAAGAAGCTGGGAGATTGCCTGCTCGGCTGCCGCCTTGTCAACTGCGGTGGTCGCTGGTGAGCGCCGGTGGGCATCCTGGATTCCGATCTCCCGTAAGAGGTCGCGGCGCTGGTGGATCCATATAGGATCGATGTGGGCACGCAGGTCGGTGCGTTGCTGCCTCGCTTCTCGGAGGGAATCGAGCAGCGCGCGCGCGCGCGCCTGCTCGCTTCGAGACCAGGCCTGAAGATCGAAGCCGCCCGTCGGCCGCTCTCGGTGGCGGTCCATCAGGGTATCGATCAGCACGCCATACGTGCTGATGTTAGCCGCGAGAAAGGACGTCTGAAGATCCTTCCGTGGGATGGCGGCACGGAGCGACTCGACTTTTTTCAGGGAGTCCTCGGCGCGGATCTGCGCCATGGTGAGATTGCCGCGCTGGCGCTCAGCTTCAGCCATGCCCTGAAGCGCTCCTGCCTCGGCGGTAGGATTGCTGGACTGGCGCGCGAGACGCAATCCCTGCTCGAATATCTGCAATGCTTCTCTCGTTTGGTGCCGGTACACCGCTGCCCATCCGAGATTGTTCAATGTGACCGCTTGGCTGTTGAGGTCATGCAGTGACCTGAAGATCTCCAGCGATTGGCGGTAGGCGGCTTGGGCCTCTCTGTAGCGCCCCAGGAGACGAAAGGCGAGGCCCAGACTTTCGAGAGTGGACGCCCGATCCTTGGGGCTTTCAACATCTCTCTGCAACTCCCGGGCTCTGTTCAGAAAAGGGAGCCCCCGGTGGGGCTCGACGAAAAGCCAGGCTGTGCCGATCTGGGTCAAGGAGATCGAGATCAGGCGCGGGTCGCGGAGGCGGTTACGCAGCTTCAGGGCGCGCCAATGGGCGTCGATCGCGCGCTGCCAGTCGCCGGTCGAGGCATAAGCCCAGCCGACGCCAGTCAGGGTATTGGCCTCCTGGGTACGGGCTTCGGCACCCACCTCCCTCTGCCTGAGCGCCAGAGCCTGGCGGAAGAAGCCCAAGGCCTGCCAGGACTGCCCATGGAGCTGGAACAGGTTACCCAGGTTGTGCAAGATCGTGGCTTGTTCCTGCAACTCCCCCGTCGGGCGTGCCAAGTCGAGGGCGTGCTGGTAGGCGTCCGACGCCCGCTCGAAGTCCACCAGATCCTTGTAGCAGGTTCCGATCTCGTTCAGTGTCGCGGCGACGAAGTGGAGATCCCCCAACGTTCGGAACAGCCCTTCGGCGCGGGTTAGATCGTCGAGCGCCTCGCGGGGCTGGGCGCGGTGGAGCCTGCCCAACCGAAGGAGGGCATAGGCCTGATGCCACCGGTCGCCGGCCTCCTGGAACAGGCGTACCGACCTCTCGTACTTCGCCGCCGCTTCCCAGAAGCGGTTTGCCTGGCCGTCGATCTCCTTGGCCTCATAGAACGAACGGTCCGCGGCGGCCTGGCTCCGATTTTTCGGACTCGGCTGCCCCAAAGCTCGGTGCCTGGATGTATAGGTCCCTGCGGGAGCTCCCGGCTCGGTGGTCACCTCGAAACGGTAGCGGCCCGAGGTTTCGGCGACCAGATGGACCTCTTCGGGACCCTGGGCGCCATTCGTGCCGTCGATCCGGAAGAGTTTTCTGTGCCCCGGAGCAAAGACGTCGATGACCAGGTCGACCCCCTGCTGATCGAAGGTGGCGTGGAGATACTGATCGCTGGTGAGGTCGATCTCGTAGGCGTCAAGCTGGCCGCCGCCGAGTTGGCGAGGGATGTCCGGCCCGGAACTGAGAGCGTAAGTCTTTACCACGGGCTCCCTCTGGACGACCGTGCCGGTGGAATGGTGGTTTTGGCCTGAAGGGGGAACCCGGCCTGACGGCGAGTCGGAAGGGCGGCCGCAGCCGGAGGCGACCAGGCCTGCGAGCGCGAAGGGGAGAGCGCGTGGAAGGCGTAGGCCGAAAAAAGCCAGGTTGATCTCCAGAGAGCAGCCCTGGCCGAAGCGTGGCGATGCCACGGAGGAGCTTCGAAACTAGGACTGGCTACGCTGCATTATAGGGGGTGTTCCAACAGAAGCCAGAGGATCAGGAGGAGGGTACGCGGACGGCGTGCTCGGCGATTACCTCGTCGTGGGAACCTCGAACGCCTATGAGGCGCAGGCGATAGTCGCCGGAGGGTAGCTGGCCGCGTCCGAGAATGATTGCCAGCAGCCGGGGCGGCCGGCCTCCCGCGATAGGTGGTTGATCCCTTGGCTGGATGGCGGCAGGGAGCGGATCGGCGATCACGGATAGACAGGGCTTTCCGCCGCAGGTCCAGACCTCGACGCGATAAGAGGGAAAGGATGCCCGTGCTGGGAGGGGAAGGGCAACGAGGGCCGGCGCCTCGGCGAGCCGGAGGGTCAGCGTCTGGCCGGAGTTTTCACCTCCCCGGGTGACCTCGCCACCGCCCTGGGGATAGACGACCAGCGGCTGGTCGGTGCTCGGGCCTCCATGACCAGCGATCCAGAGGGGGAAGCCGATCAGGCAGGCAATGAGGCTTGCCGCCAAGGCGACGATGGTTCCCTGAGACACGCTCAGCCGTCGAAAGCGACCCGCTCGTGGCAGTGTTTGCCCTGAAGTTGAGGGCGTGTCTTGACGGCTGGCTGGCAGCCGGGCTCGGAGGCTTTCCCAAGAGGCCTGGGTCTGGTTCGGGCTGGGAAGCTCTCTGGGCCGGGCCACTGTCTGGAGGTCTTTTGCCTCCGCCAATTCCTGGAACTCAGAAAGATTGAGCAGCGAATCGGTACACTCCCGGCAGGTGGCCAGGTGCTCCTGGACCGCATCGTCTTCGACTGGAGAAAGCCGGCCGGCCTGATAAGCGGACAGCTGCCGGATCGTCGGGTGTCCTCCCTCTTGCCGGCGCCGGTCCTCTGCCGCCAGATTCTCAAAGTGGTGAGTCAGCTCGTCTTTCGGTTCGGTCATGGCTCTACCTCACGTCCCCGTCAGCGGGGTGTCGTCCCGCCGGTGAGGGAGAGTCTACGGGGTCCTCGCCGAGCCGGGAGAGGGCCCGTGCTCCCCGGCCGAGCCTCTTTTGCAGGAGCTGCTTGGCTTGGCCGATATGAGCCTTGACGGTGTCGATCTGGATCTTCATCACCTCGGCGATCTCGCGGTACTTCAGATCTTGTTGAAAGCGCAGGAGGGCACACCGGCGCATCTTCGGGGGAAGGGAGTCCAGGGCCTCGCGCAGGGTGGCCAGTTGCTCGGTGCGCTCGGCGTCCTCGTAAGGGCTGGGCGTAGTTGCCATCAATACCACGCCTGCTGGCCTCCCGTCCTCGATTTCTGGGGTCGGCGATTCTTCCAGCGGCAACTCGTAGCCGTCCCGTTTTGCCGTTCCGAGCCTTCGCCGCTCGTTGATATACAGGTGATGGACGATCTCGTAGAGCCAGGTCGAGAAGCGTGACCTGCGCTCGAATGTGGAGATCTTGTTGAAGGCGTTGAAGAGCGCGTCCTGGGTGAGCTCCTCGCATCGCTCCGGTGTCAGATTGCGGCGGAAGAGATAGGCGAACAGCCTGGGGTGGAAGTGCTTGTAGAGCTGCTCGAAGTTGCGTTCGACCTCAATGCCTGCCTGGATCTGCTCCACCCACAAGCCCGCGGGATCGCCGGTTTCCGCCGGGAGCTCAGGATCAGGTGCCGGTCCGGGCCGAATCGAGTCGGGGGGCTGTCGGGTCATCGGAGACCGCCGGGACGACCCCTTCGGGGCCGGGCGGACGGAGGGACGGAGGGGAACGCGAGGGGGAGGAACACGATGAGGGAAGCTTAACCCACCCTGAGCTTCCCTCGCGATCGGGACTTGTTCGCCTGGGCCCACAGTTGTACCGGTCATTCTGGAAAGGATCCTCCGAGGGGTTCAATCCGGTTCTCTGCACGCCCCTTCTCGATCGCTTGTTTTGATGGCGCTCCGTGGTCAGCCCTGTGCCGGCTTCGCTTCGACCGGAGGCAGGAGGATCGACGGGATGTAAGCGCCCGGCAGGCCGCTCTCGAAGTCATGCTCATAGAGTTGGATGCGGCCGAACCCATACGAGAGCTGACCGAGGAAGAAGAGGAGTGCATTCGGAGCCGCGGCGAAGAGATGAAGCACCCCGTATCGCTCCTGAGCCGTTCGTGATCCCAGCCTGCTGGCCAGCACCTCAGCGAGACGAAGGGCGTGGAGACCATCGCGCACACCGCTCCAGGAGGGACCTGAGGCCAGCTCGATCGGCAGGGTGCGCCGGACGGCGAGCGAGGTGCTGGCCAGGTAGTGTTGAACGTCGACGAGTACAGGCCGAGTGATGCTGATCGCCGCTGCCACGTCGTTGACCTTGAGGTCGCCGGGCAGGTCGCGCCGCTTCCGGAAGAGGGTCTCCTGATCAGGTGCCACCGGCGCCACCGGCCATTCCTGGACGCCACCGCCCCTGACCCGCTGGCGAAGTGTAATGTCGAGTCCGCTCTTGGCATTCAGCACGTAGCCGGCTGTGAAGGCGATGCTGCCGTGGGCTGCGAGGTTGAGGTGTAAAGGCCGCTGCGAGGTACTGGCGCGAGCCAGGAAATCCCGCAACCGGGGGATGACCTCGGTCTGCCACAGGACTGGGTCCTTGATGTAGCGATTGCCCTTGCCGGTAAAGAACGGACGGAGGTCGAGGATCTCATCGCACTCCTGATCCATCTCCCTTCCCCAGACGATGAATCCCTCGGTATCGGAGAAGGTGCGGATGCCCAGACGGATGGGTCCGGTGTCGCGGCCGGCCGGCTGGGGGCGCGAGCCCCTCGCTGGGCCGTTGCGGCTCTCTTCGCCCAGGATGTTGCCGTCCTTGATACGGGTGAAGAGGGCGGGGGTCGCCCAGTCGAGCGACTGGGCCCGGAGGATCGCCAGGCGACCTTCGGCCAATGCCGCATCGACAGGGTCGTGGGCGGCGAGGCACTCGTAGAAGCTGGCGCTGAGCTCGATGGCAGGGCGATCGTAAATGGGAGTCTGCATAGCGATCACGGCCGGGACGCCGGCCTTGACGAGAGCGGCGGCCGTGGCCCGATAGGCGTCCTGCCCCTTGCGGCGCGGGATCATCGCGGTGTCACAGGCGTTGAGGAACACCAGCCGGAGTTGGGGCAGCGACTTCAAGTGCTCTCCGAGCATGACCCCGGTCACGGACTCCTCTTTGCCCCCTGGTGTGACGAGGGAGAGGGTCCCCTCTCCGCTCTCATCGTCGAAGCCGCCATGCCCGATGAAGTGGAGGACATGCCAGGTCTCCTCGAGAAGCTTTCGCCGCAGGTCCTCCAGGCTCGGATGCTGGATGGCGGAGACCGAGATCTTGGCATGTTGATCGAGCGCACCCCAGATTCTCTCCCACTCCGCCTGGAGGTTGAGCGTGGGAAGATCGGAAGGGCCGGCCATCACCACCAGCACCTTGAGCGGGCCGGCGAATGGGGGGAGCGGAGGGCGACTGACGGGGAGGAAACGAACGATCGACGTGTTTCGGAGACGGCTCAGGAAATCGCCTCTCTCTTCATTTCGGATCAGCTCCCAGGGGAGCGCCGCCAGGGGTATGAGCCTCGGGTCGTTGAGATCGAAGTTGAGCAGGATGCGCAGCCTCTCGTCGCTGCCGCTCGCATCGAGGCCCGCGCGGCTCTCGTGAAATCTCTGGCCCACCGGGCCGGCGAACAACGATTGGTAAAGAGCGTGGCCGATCTGCTCGGGAGTGAACCGCGATGGCGGTTGGCCTGCTTGCGGATGGAGCAGCCGATCGAATTGCTCGGGCACGTCGTGCATCTCGTCCTTGGGGAAGGGAAGCTTGAACGGCGACCGACCCGGGCCGAAGGAAGAGTCGGCCTCGGCTTTGTATTTTCCCCTGGTATCAGCCTGGATCCTGACTTCGAAGTTTTGGTAGGGCATGCCGGTCCTCGTCGGGACGCGCGACGACCTGGAGCCGGTTCCACGGCGCGGCGTTCCCCTGAGGGCCTGAGACGCGGGGCACGTGGAAAGGGTAAGGAGTAGATTTTGTCCTCTTACCCTTTTTTCTGTCACCGCGTCTCAACTCCCCAGGCACTCTCCGGGAGCCTCCCGGACCGACAGCCAGGGAGGGGACTTGGATCTGGAAAAAGAGCTTCTCGATGGCTTCTCGGCGGCTTTGGGCGTACCCGCCGATGCCGCTCTCGCCGAGTACGTGCGAAACGGGGAGAACCTGCCCCCGGGGAATGGAAAGCTGTTGGCGTGGGATGCCAACAGCATTCACTCCTTCGTCTTCGACACCACGAACGCCACCGGGATCCGCGGCGCGAGCGACGTGCTGCGCGGCATCGACGAGGACCTCCGCAACGGTTCCGCGCTCGGCGTACGGCAGGAGCAGATCCTTTTCTCCGGCGGCGGCAGCGGGCTTGCCGTGGTAGCCGAGCACGAGGTCGAGGCCTGCAAGCGCAGGCTGCACCGGATCTTTGCCACCAAAACCAGCATCGCCACCTGCACCGCTCAGGAGGTCGACCTGGTATCGGGGGAAGAAAGCTTCAAGCAGAGGGTAGGCGCCGTCAGCCGGGCCTTGGGGCGTAACCGGATGCTCACCGGCCCCGACGCCGAGCCGTCCGTCCCATTCTTCGCTGCCCGTTGCGTGGTCTGCGGACGCCGATCGGCCGCGGTCCGGGCACCAAGATGGGGAGCCGCGGCCGAAGGGCGCCTCGAATGCCAGCCCTGTTACGACCGGATCGAGCAGGGCAAGAAAAACGTCCGCTTCCAGGGCGAGCCCACCGATTTCGCCGACATTGCCGATAACGGTGGAAAAGGCTTCTATTCGGTCCTCTATCTCGACGGCAACGGCATCGGCCAAACGATCTCTCACCTCAAGAGTCCCCTGGACTACGCGTCTTTCTCGCGAGCCATCGACAGGATCATCCGCGCCAGCTTCCAACAGGTCGTGAAGGAATACGGCCTGCACGAAGACGGCGACGGTGGCAGCCGGACGGGCGCCTACCAGCGCCCCATCTGCGGCGGCGACGACGTGGTTGCCATTCTTCCCGGCGACGTGGCCGTCCCTTTCACTCGCGATCTGCTCCTGCGGCTAGAGCAGGCGGCGGACGCGGAGCCGACCCTCAGAAGCACAAGGTTCGGGGCCTCCGCGGGGGTGGCGGTCGGGCACGCCAAGTTTCCGATCCGTCATCTGCTGGCCGAAGCTGAGGGGCTGCTCCAGATGGCCAAGCGCCGGGCGTATGAGCCCGCCAGTCCTCGCAGCACCCTCAGCTTCGCCGTGGTGACCGACGGTTCGCCGCGCACCGAGACGATGGAGCCCGAACGGTGGAAGCGACAGGAAGGCGAGCTCCTTCTCTCAGGCCAGCCCTACACCCTGCCAGAGATGGTCGAGCTGTCGCGGCGCTTCCGCGCCGTTCGGGATGCCCGCAAGGTCGGCCGCAACCAGCTCTACTCCCTGCATGCCCACGCCGTGCGGGGGCCACGGCAGCTCCGCAACCATGTCCTTTACCAGATCGGCCGGCGGGAGGAGTGGTGCGACCTCGCCGTGGCGTTAGGGGGTGGCGACGCGAGCCTGGTGCGCGATCCGGACTTGTGTGAGGGGCAGTTCACTCCCGAATACGGTAAGCGTCGTGTCTTCGACGTCGCCGACATGATCGAACTGCTGGGCCACTGGCGCGAGCCGGAAGGGAGAAAGGGATCATGAGCCACTACAGGATCCGGGTCCAGCCACACGCCTCTCTGTACGTTGGCGGCTATGCCCAGGCGCTGGGAGGCTCGGACGGAGACACGGCCTCGGATGCGCTGGGCCTTCTCCTTCCCGGTAGCGCGGTCAAGGGGGCGTTGCGAGAGGCGGCGGCCCGCCTGGTGCGCGGGGCGGGCAAGGGAGGGGATCTGCTCCTGCAACTGTTCGGTGGCTCCTCCGAGCAGTCGGGGCTGCTCCGGGTGAGCACCCTTCGCCCCAACGAGCCGGCCGGCGCCGCCGATGGCACGGTTCGCAATCATGTGAGCCTGGAGCGGGCCACCCGTCAGGCCGCGCAGCAGCGGTTGTTCCAAAACCGGGTGACCCCCGCCTTACGCGGGCTCTGCTTCGAGGGAGTCGTAGAGAGCAGCCAACCTTTGAGCGAGGAAGAGCTGGGTTTGCTGGAGTCGGCCGCCGAGATCACCGATCAACTCGGCGGCGGGCGGGGCCGAGGGCTCGGGCTGGTGAAGATCTCCCTCGCTTCCCTGGACGGCGAACCCCAGGAGGCCGTCTGGGAAGTGGAGGCGGCCGCGACCTCCCTGGTGCTCTGCCTGGAAGCGGAGGAGCCGCTCCATCTGAGTGGCGTCAAGGATCCGAGCAACTACGTCACCAGCAAGGATTACCTGGACGGCAGCACGGTGCGCGGAGCGGTGGCCGCCGCGCTGGGTGGCCGCTCCGGCGACCGGGAGATGGAGAGCCTCCTGGGTGGCGAATCCCCGGCCAGCTTCGGCGACGGCCGGCCCGGCGGCGCCGGTGCCATCCCGGCGCCGATGACCCTCCAGGCGCCGAAGCGGGGTGGTGCGCTGGTCGATATCGCCGCCATCCTCTGTGCCGAGGCGTGCGGCGGCCGGCCCGTCGCTCGGCCGGAGGACGTTCGCACCGCCAAGGGCACGGTGATCAGGACGAAGGAAGGCTGGACCGGCCTGACCGTGAAGCGCCGGACGGTGACCCGGACCGCCCGCGACCACGCCAGCGGCCGGTCGGCTGACGGACAGCTCTACTCCCTCGAGGTGTTGGACCCCTGGTCTGTGTGTCCCGCCAATAATAAGGAGGGGGAGAAGGCCGAGAAGCCCAAAGTAGAGCGTCTCCGTTTCGACGTGCCGGTGAGCGGCACCCCGGCCCAACTCACCCTGGTGGTGAAGGCCGCGGGCCGCGGACTGGTGGTGGGGGGAGACCGCAGCCGCGGCTTCGGCCGGCTCCGGCTGGTGGAGGTGCGGACCGAGCCCGATCTCTCTTCCTTGGAGAACCGGCACGCCCTCTGGGTCGAGCGGCTGAGCCGGTTGGGCGTCCCAGACGCCGAATCCAGCGGCGTGCTCCTGGCTCTCGGTCCTCTGGCCATGAGCCAGGAACGCCTGCTGGCAGCGCTGAGCGAGTTGGGGCTCGTGCTGGTGGAAGGAGCGGCCCGCCGCCAGATTCACGGTGGCTGGAATGCCCGCATCCACCTGCAGCGGTCGCTCTCCAGCCACTTCCTCCCCGGTTCCACCTTCATCGTACAGGCCCCAGGGCGCTCCGCCCTGCCGGTGCTGGCTGAGTTGGAACGCCAGGGCCTGGGCCCGGGCCGTCCCGACGGCTGGGGCCGCTTGATCGCCTGCCACCCCATCCACCTCGACTGCTGCAAGGAGGGATAAACGTGTCCTCGCTGACGATTGAACAACGACGCAGTATCGATCTGGCCAAGGAAGAGCTGGTCGGGGCCGCCGAGAAGCTTCTCCAGGACGCCAGGGTGTCACCCAGCAAGGATTTCGGTCACAGCCAGCTCCGCAACCTGGTGGCCGTGGCCTCCGAAACCGAATCGCCCGCCGTCGTCCTGAACTTCATCCGCTATCAAATGGGGAAGGACGGCAGGGGTGAGAACTGGTCGAAAGCCGTCGAAAATCAGCGGATGGGAGATCGCTTCATCGACGCTCTGAATAAAGACGAGGGCGTGGTGGGCCAGGCTCTCAAGGGGATCTCCGGCCTCGAGGGAAAATCCGTTCAGCTCGCGCGAATGGAGCTGATCCGCTACTTCCTGGGTTTTGCCACCCGCTACATGAAGTATCTCGAGCTGCAGAGGGTGCGATGAATACGAGCATTCCTCTTCTCGACACCTTCCAAAGCCGCGTCCGCCTCGAAGGCGTGCTCACCACCTGGACCGCGCTGCACATCGGCGCCGGCGGCAGCGGCGATGCCCTGGGGACCGATTCACCGGTGGTACGGACGGCGGCGGGAGATCCCTACATCCCCGGCTCCAGCCTCAAGGGCGTGCTGCGCAGCGCCGCCGAGGCTCTCTTCCGCGGCGGGGCCGGACAGGCGAGCCGGCGGACGCTCTGGTCGTGCGATCCCATCGCCGGCAAGAACCGGGCCTGCCTCACCCATGAACGGTCCGAAAAGCTGCGGACCGAGGAGGAGGAGCGGGCGAAGCTGGCAGGACGTGACCCGGACAGCCGCAAAGTGGCCGAGGCCATCTGGGAGGAGAGCTGCACGGTCTGCCGGCTCTTCGGCTCGCTGGCCCTGGCCAGCCGGGTGCGGTTCGCCGATCTGCCCCTCCGTGGCGAGTCCCCCCTCCTCGAATTGCGCAACGGTGTGGGGATCGACCGCGACAAGGAGCTGGCGGCCCGGGGAGTGCTCTACGACTTCGAGGCCGTCCCGCCGGAGACCCCGTTCGATCTCCGCGTCACGATGGACAACCCCACCGAGGCGGAGGTGGGCCTTCTGATCTATCTCTTCCAGGAGCTGAACGCCGGCAATCTGGCCCTGGGAGGGAAGGGGAGCCGCGGCCTCGGCCGCGTCAGGGTGGAGTGGAATACGATCGAAGAGGTCCGTCTCGCCAAGGAGAATCCCTTCGCCAAGCTCCTCTCCCGGCGCGACCTGCTGGCCGCGTCCGCCGCGGCTCCGGCCACCCCGCAGGAAGACCCTCTCGCCGGGAAGATCCCCACCACGGGAGATGCTGAGGCGTGGCGGATCCTGGCGGAGATCCTCCTGGCTCTTCCCAAGATCGACAAGGGCTTGCTGGCGGAGAAGGCTGGCGATAAAGCCCTTAAAAAAAACGTCCTCAACGAGAAGCTGGGACTGGGCCTCGACGAGAAGAAATGGACGAAGTCGTGGGACGTCGTCCTCGAGCGATTCGCCGCTACCGGCCTGATCGTCCGAAAAGGCGAAGACTACGCATTGCCCCTCCCCGATCCCACGGAAGCGGCCGTGGAGTCGGATGACACGGCGCCCAGCGGGGCTCTGCAAAGGGTGATCGACGTCTATGTCGGCGCCATGGCCAAATTGTGGGAGGGAGCTTCCTGATGTTTTCCCAACAGCTCAACCAGATCCGGATCGATCTTTCACTCACGCCCAAAGCCCCGCTGCTGATCCGTAGCGGCCGCAAGGGGAGCGCCGACCCGACGCGGCCCGAGCTCGAATGCGTCCGGACGGCCTGGGGCGGCCGCCCCAGCGTCTATATCCCCGGCTCCAGCCTCAAGGGAGTGATGCGCTCCCACGCCGAGCGGCTCCTGCTCAGCGAGGAGGTCAAAATCACGCCAACCCTTCCCGCAGCCAACGGAGGCTTCGACAACAGCACCCCCGGAGCCATCGCCTATGCCGGCAGCTCTCCCCTCGGCCGGACGTTCGGCAACCTCTCTCTCAAGGGGCACGTCGCGGTCTCGGATCACCTCCCCGGAGCTCATGCCGAAACGAACGAGGAGCGCGAACGGTTGACCGATCTGGCGAACGCGGTCGAGCAGCGCAACGGCGTTGCCATCGATCGCCTGCTGGGTTCGGCGGCGGGAAAGGCCCTTTTCGATCAGGAGCTGGTCGTCCAGGGTCGCTTCGACGGCCGGATCGTCCTGCGCAACGTCCAGCTCTATCAGCTCGCTCTTCTCCTGCTGGTCCTGCGCGATCTCGACGAGGGCTACGTGCAACTCGGATCGGGCACTACCCGCGGCAATGGCTGGGTGGGGGCACAAGTTCGCGAGATCGTCATCGAGACCCGGCTTGGCAAGAGCAAGGCCGGAACTCTCCGGGGCGTTGGCGCTCTGCTGGCCGAGGCTCGCGAGTACGATCTTTTCGATCGCGACGAGATGGTCCTGCCTTCGGAGATCCCCTCGAAGAAGCACCTCGTCTGGGACCAGGTGAAGGTCGGGCCCGGCCAAGTGGACGCTCTGGCGCAGAACCTGATCGATGGACCGTGGACCGCCTTCCTCTCGAGGGCCAAGGGGCAGACATGGAGAGCCTGAGCGAAGGCGTCGAGATCCGGTTTCTGCCCTCCGAGCAGCGAGACGCCGAGGTGGCCCGGCTGGTCGAGCCCTGGATTGGCGACGAAGGGGCGCTCGACGCCGGCTTCCGGCGCGGCCTCGGCGACGAGCCCCTGCGCCCCCGCGGCGTGGCCTTCGACCCTCGGATCACGGTGGTCTGGGACGAGGCGGGAGTTCAGGTCGTTCAGGCCGGCGAGCTCCGCGAGGACGTCGTGGCTCTGCGCAGTCCCGTCCTCCTTCATGCCCGCTTCCAGGAGAAGGGGCCCCGGAAACTGTTCCGGATCGACTATCTGCGCCGCGGAGCCTTACTGGGAAGCCGGTTCACTCTCGAAGGGGGGAACGATGCGTGATCCGGAGCAGTACGAAGAGCACGGCCGGAACGATCCGCTCTCGCCCGAACAGCGGCAAGAGCACCCCTACGACTTCGTCTCCCTGCCCGATGAGCCGGCCCGAGGCCAGGCCGTGGGGCACCACCGCTTCTTCGCCGATCGGCTGACCGGCCGCCTGATCCTGGTCTATGAAACGCTGACCCCCCTTCACGTCGGCAGCGGTGTATTCGAAACCGCCGCCGAGTGCGGCCTTTCAGGAGGCAGCAAGCCCGTGCGCGGGATCGTCCGCAAGCTGGCTCGGCCGGTGCTTCCCGGCTCGGGTTGGAAAGGCGTGGTCCGCGCCCGCTTCGAGGCGATCACCCGCTCGCGGCTGGGCACGGAGACCCGGTTGTCCAAGGTCGAGAGTTGGAAGCTCCCAGGCGTGCTGCGGCCGGAACGAGAGGGAAAGGTGAGCCTGGAGATCACGGATCAACGAGTCCGGGTAAGGTTGAGATCGCGCAGCGTGGCGCGGAGTTGGGGCGAGTCCGATCAGGAGGTGATCGCAAGGCAACTCTCCAATCTCTCGCCGGCGGAGGCACTCTTCGGAGCTATGGGCTACCGCGGCCGGATCCATCCTGGAGATGGAGTCATCGAGGGCCCGGCATCGCGGGAGCCACTCCCTGTGCCACCACTCGAAGGCCCCGCCGCCCACCGTCTTGCCAAGCCCGGCGAGGCTCACAGAGCCGACGGCGGTGTCACAATTACCAAGGTGGAAGGGCGCAAGTTCTACTACGACGGGCCGCTTCTCACGTCGCGCTCGACGAAAGGAAACGAGAACCGTGGCCCCACGCAGGAACTGATCGATGCCGTTCCGGCCGGCTGCACGATCACCCTGGACATTCACCTCGAGTCCTTGACCGAAGGCGAGTTGGGACTCCTGCTGGTGAGCGCCGGCTGGGGCGAGAACGTCGGGATCGTCCGCTTTGGCGGCTACAAACCGGCCGGGCTGGGCAAGGTGCGGTTGAAGGAAGTCAAAGGTGAAGTCCGCCGGGGCTGGAGCACTCGCCGCTGGCATCGGCCGCCCCCTGAAGCCATCGGTCCAGCCCGGGCTGTCGAGGCCGCTCGGAAGGACGGACTGATCGACGACTCCGCTCTCGCCGAGCTCCATGAAATCACCACCCGGCTGCGACCCTAGGCGAAGGAACCTGCGAAATGCTGACCACCGATCAACTGATGTCCCGGGCCGAGACCCTGGCCCGTCAAGCCGGCGGAGCGGGCGTCCACGACGACCAGCTCTCCCTCATCCTCGTCCATCTCAAGCGGCATCGCGACATCGCTGCGACCCTGGTCCTCCTCTCGGAGCTCAGGCTCAGCTCTTTCGCACACCGGAGCCGTTCCACGCCGGCTCAATTCAAAGCGCTCGAGGAGAGCGTGCGCCCTGCCTTGCTGGGTGTCTCCTCTTGGGAAGATGCGGCCGGGATCGTCGGCTGGGCGCGCAGGCTCCTCACCTTCCACTCGCCCCGTACCGGCGCTTGAACGGGGCGGCAACCTTCGGAACTCGTTGACTCACGCAAGAGTCACGCCTCGAATCTGCATATCCGGAACCTTCGCCCTGAAAGGGCGAAATTGAATAGCTTGGCGCTTCAGCGCCAAGTAGGCAGTCCTCCCATTCCTCGCCGCCCTGAAGGGGCGGAACCCAGCTACACCGATGTTCATGTCCTGAACAGTCTCTGAAAGCATCGTACCCTCGGGGCGGGTGCTATCAAATCTCGCCACTTTCAGGGCGGAACGCCTTGTTGGCTTCAGGAACGTCGCGTCGCAATCTCACCATATAGATCAGGGTTATTCCGAGAGCCAAGTGCCCGGCCTCCGATTCACCGGCCTTCCATCAGTCGAAATCCATCTCACAGATCAGGGCAGTTCCGAGCCACTGGTGGGACTACAACGTCGAAGATCTCACGCTGCATACGTCTCAATCCTTCAATACAGATCAGGGCAGTTCCGATCAGGCGGATCATCCTAACCAACAAGAAGGCTCGGCGGGACGGGTCTCAATCCCTCAATACAGATCAGGGCAATTCCCACGGGCATGGAGAAACCGACCCGGAGGCCCACGGCTTCTTGTCTCAATCCCCTTATACAGGTCAAGGCAATTCGGACTGATTTCGCATCTAGTCGGAGTTACTCCCGGCGAGCGATGGAAGTCTTAATCCCTCAATGCAGAGCAGGGCAGTTCCGAGCTGGATCGCCCAGAAGCACAGTGTGAGTTGGGAGGCGCTGTCTCAATCCCTCAATACAGACTAGGGCAATTCCGACGGGTTGCTGCTGATCCGCTTGGACATGGGGGCACTCAAGGGGTCTCAATCCCTCAATACAGGTCAGGGCAATTCCGACCGACCAATATTCCCACTTCATGCAGTGCCCGGTCTGTGAAAGGTCTCAATCCCTCAATACAGGTCAGGGCAATCCCCGCGCGGACTGTTCCAGCCGCAACAATAATGGGGCGTGCTGGTTGCGTCTCAATCTCTCTATACCGATCAGGTCAATTCCAACCCCCAAGGGTACCAAGTGGGAGCAGTTTACCCGGGAGCTGTCTCAATCCCTCCTACAGGTTAGGGCATTCGGGCATTCCGACACAACCCAGTCATGGGGTACGTGGTCATGATCGCTGGAGCGTCTCAATCGCTCAATAAAAGATCAGGGCAGTTCCGACCAGCGGGTGTGTGTATTAATGCGCAGACCCGAAGGTGAAGAAGTCTCAATCCCTCAATACAGATCAGGGCAACACCCACCTGCGGGGAACAACTGCAACTGCACGTTTGAGTCTCAATCCCTAAGTACAGATTATGGCAGTTCCGACTTCACAAGATGAACGTATCCGTTAAGATACACCGTCGCTTGTCTCAATCCCTCAGTACAAGATCAGGGCAATTCCGACACGGCAACTCCGTCCGTCAATCCCAGTCAGCTCGCTTTTTGGTCTCAATCCCTCAGTACAGATCAGGGCAGTTCCGACCCCACACCGTTCAGTCCATTGAAAACAAGAGAGTTAAGCGGCCTGTTTTTCCAACCTCCAGGGAGCCTTGCCTTTTCAGATCAAGAACGTTCACTTCCCGTACCTCCTTGAGCCGCAACCCTAACAACCACAACTACTTCTAGCGGATTTCCAACCGGTGTGCCAAACTGACGACTTGGCGCTGGCATGATTTTTGTCTGGCATGCAGATTCAGTTGTCAGAGAACGTAAAGATCCGGATCGTCCGTGCGCTTGGTCGTCCCGAGTACCTCCAGCAACCGGTCGCATTCTTTGCAGAGGCGGTAGATCCGGAGGCTATCCTCTTCAGGATCGATCAGGCGGGTGACCCGCTCCCGCAGGGTTTGCTGCGCCCCCTTGTCGAGGCGGCATTCAAAGACCGAGTACTGCACCCGCTCTCCGAAGTCCTTGAGCGCGTGCGCCAGGCGGGTGCGCCGGCGATCGTCGGGAACATCATAGGAGACCAGGATCAGCATGGCAACCGGAAGGACTCATATTCATGACATTCAATGAGTGCGCGGGAGAGGCGCTCGGCCTGACGGCAGAAGAGCTGACGGAAGGAGAGCTCCTCGCCGTCGAGTGAACTGGCGCGAGATTCTGCCTTGCCTCAATAAGCTTGAGGCGAGCACCGTCCAGCATCGCAGGGGCGGCAGGGGAGGAACGCCGAATTGGAGTTCCTGTCGCCCCTGCGGGGCTTTGTGGTGGTTGGGTGCCTTGACTTCCCGGACCTCCCGGTCCGGGCTAATTCCTATCGCCCTGCGGAGCAGGGTCACTCAATACAGATCAGGGCAATTCCGGTGCTTCCGGGCGACGATGTGGGACGTGGTTCGCTTCGCCGAGTTGTCTCAATCCTTCGATACGGAGCAGGGCAGTTCCGACCCATACTGTTGTCTGGGGGTTGCTTGCCAGCTCTTGGAGTCTCAATCCCTCAATACAGATCAGGGCAGTTCCGACTCAACGGGATCGGACGGCAATTCCGAGCCACAAGAACTGCTTCGCCTTCGCGAACCGTGTCTTCACGTCTCAATCCCTCAATAGAGATCAGGGCAGTTCCGGCGGTCTTTTACCCTGAGCCTGATCTTTGCTTTCTCCACCTCAGTCTCAATCCCTCAGTACAGATCAGGGCAGTTCCGATAGCCTCGACAGCCAGTCGTCCTGCTCCGGCAACGTCAAGTCTCAATCCCTCAATACACATCAGGGCAGTTCCGATCTGGCGCAACCGGCGTCATCATCCGCGCTCACGTCAAGTCTCAATCCCTCAATACAGATCAGGCAATTCTGACAGTTGCTGTGCAAGCGCTTTTCCACGGGCGTGGGAAAGAGCGCCTGGAAGAGCTTCCGTCCGAGCTTGTCCACCTCCGGAAGGTCCATCGGCTCGGCTTTTGTCTCCCACTCTATGTCCCGCGCCGCCCGGGAACTCGTGCAGACCCGCCCCTCCAGAGCGGAGAGGATCTCGTCGAGCCGCTCCGCTGGGCAGGGCAGGACGAATGGTGCCGCCGCGCGGCCCCGTAACGACGTGAGCACCCGGACCTCGTATCCCTCCTTGCTCGACCGGACCTCGACCTCAAAATCCTCATACTGCATCGGGCTCATCGGCTTGACCTCCCGAGAGCCAGACACGGCTGGGAGTGCTTTGTTCAGACGCGGGATGATGGGGCGAGCCGCGGCCGAGTTGAGAAGAAGGGTTGTCGGACTTCATCTTGACGACACGGTGATCAGAAGAGCGTGGCTCGGGCAACGTCTCAAGCCCCCGATACAGATTAGGGCAGTTCTTATCAAGCTCGGGGACTCCCGGGAGATCCCAAGGAGGACCGTTCTCAACCCTCAATACAGATCAGGGCAATTCCGACAGTGGCACCACGTCGCGGTGGTTTGGGACCCGAGCACATCGACGTCTCAATCCCTCAGTACAGATCAGGGCAATTCCGACCCAATACTGTGCCGACAATGGCACCCTGTTCGCGACTCAGTCCCAATCCCTCATTACAGATCAGGGCAGTTCCGACCATGGCTAAGGTAGAGTCCTGGATCGCCGCACTCAAGTCTCAATCCCTCAGTACAGATCAGGGCAGTTCCGACGGCTTTGGTGCGGAGAGGGGCCGAGCAATTGGCCACCGATCCTGTCTCAATCCCTCAGTACAGATCAGGGCAGTTCCGACAGTCCGGGCTCGGTTCTCTGTGGACGCAGAGCCTCCTGTCGTCTCAATCCCTCAGTACAGATCAGGGCAGTTCCGACAGCACACCGTGCAGACCATTGAAAGCAAAGAGTTAAGCCGCCTGTTTTTCCACCCCCCCCAGAGGCTTCGTTTTCAGGCCAAGAACGCTCATTTCCCGTACCTACTTGAGCCGTAAACCTAACAAACACAACTACTTCTAGCGGATTTCCAACCGGTGTGCCAAAATGGCGATTTGGCGCTGGCATGACTTTTGTTTGGCATGCAAATTCAGTTGTCAGAGAACGAAGACATCCGGATCGTCGGTGCGCTTGGCCGTCCCGAGCACCTCCAGCAGCCGGTCGCACTCCTTGCAGAGGCGATAGATCCGGAGGCTATCCTCTTCAGGATCGATCAGGCGGGTGAGCCGCTCCCGCAGGTTTGCTGCGCCCGCTCGTCGAGGCGGCATTCAAAGACCGAGTACTGCACCCGCTCTCCGAAGTCTTTGAGCGCGTGGGCCAAGCGGGTGCGCCGGCGATCGTCGGGAACATCATAGGAGACCAGGATCAGCATGGCAACCGGAAGGACTCATATTCATGACCCTCAATGAGTGCCCGGGAGAGGCGCTCGGCCTGGCGGCGGAAGAGCTGACGAAAGGAGATCTCCTCGCCGTCGAGTGAGCCGCGCGAGATTCTGCCTTGACCTCAATAAGCTTGAGGCGAGCACCGTCCAGCCCCGCAGGGGCGGTAGGAATTAGCCCCAATGCTGTTCAGTTAAGGCATTTTTCGTAGGGGAGGGACTTGCCCCCTCCCTGGGCGGGAGGTAAGGTCCCGCTCTCACGATTGACCAAAGTGAACGGTATTGGAATTAGCCCGGACCGTGAGGTCCGGGAAG
>DATHEF010000040.1:0-93154 GCA_035490435.1 Thermoanaerobaculia bacterium | reverse complement strand
CTCGACCAGCTTGGCCTTTGGAAATGAGACTGCCACCGTAAGGTGGCGCAAACCCTGAGGGGCCGCGTTAGCGACCCCTTCCAGCCGCTTTGAGCGGCTCACAAACCTAAAGCCCCCGGCTCTGCCGGGGGATATTTACTGGTGTTAGAGAAGTTTTTCCGGCGGAGGGATTTTTGCCTCCAGCCCCTCGCGGATCCCCCTCAGCTTGGCCGCCACCGCTGCCTGGTTCCCCTTGCGCCGCTCGCGGAGCCAGGCCACGAGCAGGGCGGCGGCGTTGAAGGCGAAGTAGCTGAGCCACTGCCAGGGTTTCGCGTAGCGCCGGGCGTAGATCGCCCCGCTCCTGCCGAACTGGAAGTTTCGCCCCGGACTGTAGCCGCCGGTGGTGTAGGCCACCATGTGGTAGAGCACGGCGCGGTGGGCGTAGAGGCAGCGGAAGCCGTGGCGCTTCACGCGGGTGCAGAAATCGGCGTCGTCCACGCAGATGTAGAAGACGTCGTCCCACATCCCGGCGGCCTCGGCGGCGGCCCGGCGGATCAGGATGGCGCAGCCGTTGACGTAGTCCACCTCGGCGTCGCGGTCATACTGGCCGCGATCGATCTCCCCGTAGCCGCGCTCGCGGGTGATCGACTCGCGGAAGCGGAGAATGCCCCCCGCCGACCAGAGCCGTTGCCGGTCGCCTTGGAAGTAGCACTTCGGGCCCACGCAGCCGACGTCCGGGGCCGACTCGGCCGCCTTCACCAGCTCCGTCAGCAGGTCCGGCTCGACCTCGATGTCGTTGTTGAGCAGCAGCACATAGTCGTAGCCGTTCTCGAACGCCCAGCGGAAGCCGTGTGCGTAGCCGGAGGCGCTGCCGCGGTTGACTTCCACCCGCACCTGCCGGAGATCGGGATAGGCGGCGGCGATCGCCTCGGGGGAGCCGTCGGTCGAGGCGTTGTCGAGCACCACGAGATCGAAATTAGGATAAGTCATCCGCCGCAGGCTCTCGACGGCCTGCAGGGTGATCTCTCTGCCGTTGTAGTTGACGACGACGGCGGCGACGCGGGGGAGGGGGGTGGGCATCGGGGCGATTCAACCACAGGGCGGATGGGGACGCCACCCTTCCGCCCGGGATTGAATCCCGGGCTACCCACGGCCGTCCCATCCGGGACTCCAAAAATCTACTTCTTGTAGAGCCCCGGGAAGGGGCGACTGTCGGTAGCCTGGGATTTCAATCCCGGGCGGAAGGCGATCCGGCCGCATCCAAGCACCTGATACCATCCCGCTCCGCCATGCCCCTCCGCCGCGCCGCCGCCCGTCTCCTCCTGCTCGGGATCAGCATCCTCTTCAGCCTTCTGATCGCCGAGGTCGCCGTCCGGTGGGTCCGCCCGCAGCCGGTGATGACCGTCTCGCGCGGGCTCTACGAGCCGGACCCGCCGCGCCGCTACCGCCTCCAGCCGGGATTCCGGGGCACGGTCACCAACCGGGTGGAGTTCGATACCCGCGTCTCCATCAATCAACAGGGGCTCCGGGGAGCGGAGATCGGCCCCAAGGCGCTGGGCACGCTCCGTGTCCTGGCGCTCGGCGACTCCTTTACCTTCGGCGTCGGTGCCCGGGAGAGAGATACCTTCCCGGCGCGGCTCCAGGAGATCCTGCGCTCGCGGGGCGTACGCGCCGAGGTGCTCAACGCCGGGGCTCCGGGCTACGGCGTCCCGGACGAGGCCGCCTGGTTCGAGCGCTGGGGACGGCCGCTAGATCCGGACGTGGTCCTGGTCACCGTCTTCGTCGGCAACGACCTCCAGGACGCCGCCCCCGGTCCCAAGCCGGCGGCGGTGGACGGCGCCCTGGTCATGCCGGGGGAGTCATCGGGAAGCCTCTCCCGCTGGTTCTACTACCACTCCCATCTCTTCGTGCTGCTCAAAAATTCATCCCTGGGCGGCTCGCTTCGCCGGCTGCTCGGCCGCCCGGAGCCGCTGGAGACCCGGCAGCAGCGGGAAGAATTCGAGCTCTACGCCCAGGATGTTCCTTCCGAGACCGTCCAGCAGGGTGCGGCGGCGACGGAGCAGGCCGTTGCCCAACTGACCGCCAGCGCCGAGAAGGCGCGCGTCCTCGCCGTCATCATCCCGTCGCTGATCCAGGTCGACCCCCACCGCTGGCAGGCCAATCTGCGGCGGTTCGGGCTCGATCCCTCCCGCTACGACCGCAGCCGCCCGAACCAGATCTTCCAGGGGATCTTCGCCCGCCATGGTATCCCCGTCCTCGATCTGACGGCGCCCTTCGCCCGCGACATCGCCCAAGGCGGAAAAATCTACTACGCGCTCGATCAGCACCTCACGCCCGCCGGCTACGCCTTGACCGCGCGCCAAGTGGCCGACCGGCTCCAGGGACTTGATAGACTCGTACGCTAACGAATCGGAGACTTCTATGGACGATCAGACCCTGCTTCAGCGCATCCAACACCTCGTCGACGAGGAGCATCAACTGGACCAGCATACCGACCGTTCCCCCGGAGACCACGAACGCTATCGCGCCCTCCAGGTCGAGCTCGACCAGTGCTGGGACCTCCTGCGCCAGCGGCGCGCCCGGCGCGAGTTCGACCAGGACCCCGACAAGGCGAAGGTCCGGGCCGAGAAGACCGTCGAGAGCTATGAGCAGTAGCTCAAGGGACGTTCAGGATGCCTTTCTCTCCGGCGCCGGCTCCGCGAACAGGGAGAAGCGCTCGCGCCGGGGGACCAGCGGGATGAAGCGGTTGATCCAGGTGAAGACGCCCAGCAGCGCGAACCGCCAGCGCAGCGCGAAGGCCGGGCGCGGGAAGACGTAGCCGGAGAGGATCGACATCGCGGCGCGGTGCACCTTGAGCGGCCCCTGGCCGTTCAGGAAGAGTTCCCGGAACGAGTGGTCGTAGTACAGATCGATCAGGCGGAAGAACGTCGACGAGCTCCCCTTGACGAAGCGGATGTACCGCCGCTGCAGGCGCGCCGGTTCCTCCCCCTCCTTCACGGCGGCGATGATCGCCCGCGCCGCTTCCGCGCCGGTCATCATGCCCATGCAGACGCCGGAGGAGAAGACCGGATCGATAAACGTCGCGGCATCCCCTACCAGGAAGTAGCCGGGGCCGGCGTAGGGGGCGCAGCGATAGCTGAAATCAGCCAGCACGTGGGTCTCCGCCGGGAAGATCGCGTCCGCGGTGCGCTCGCGCAGCACCGGGCAGCGGGAGATCCCCCAGGCGAGCATCTGGTCCGTGGGAAGCCCCACCTTGCGCGCCTCGTGGTCGTGCATGACCATGCCGATGCTGGTTCGCGTCTCGTCGAGGGGGATGATCCAGAACCATCCCTCCTCGCAGACCACGATCACGATGTACCCCCCCTCGTCCCCGGGCCGGCGCCAGACGTTCTCGAAGTGCCCGAAGTAGGCGATCTTCTTCAGGTGGGGGAGGACGCGGCGGATCCCCAGGTGCTTGCCGAGCAGGGTGGACTGGCCGCTGGCGTCGATCAGGAAGCGGGCCGAGAGGTTCCCCTCGTCCGTGGCGATCTCGACGTTCCCATCCTCCAGGCGCAGGATCTTGCGCACCGCGGTCCCCTCGCTGATCTCCGCGCCGGCCTGGCGGGCGATCTCCATCAGCCGGGCGTCGAAGGGCGCGCGCTCAAGGTTGTACGACTCCGTCTCCCCGCCCATGCTCATGGTAAAGGGGAAGAGCGAGGCCTCCCCGCCGCTCCCTACGATGAACTCCGCCCCCTTCTTGTCCACCTTGGGGATCCCCTCGAGACCCTCGAGGAGATCGAGCTCTTTGAACAGTTGAAAGTTGCGCGGCAGCAGCGATTCGCCGATGTGGAAGCGCGGGAACCGGGTCCGCTCGAGGACCCGCACGCGCAGCCCGGCGCGGGCCATGACCAGGGCGGCGGTCGATCCGGCCGGGCCGCCGCCGATGATGACGGCGTCATAGGAAGATGAATCTGGCGTCATGGCCGGGATTCTATCTTGTTCCGATCCGTTTCCTGTCCCACGACTCCGGCGCTGCCGAAGCTTGGAAGGGCGCTAGTGTTCCGTGGCTGGATGGCACCTGATCTGCACGGTTCCGGCAAGATGGCGAGCCAGACGATCGACCGTCCTGATGAAATCGCTGCCCAGGTGCCGTCCCTCGGCCGGCGGCAGATCATCGTGGTGTTCAGCGGGCTCCTGCTGGCCATGCTGCTCGCGGCGCTCGATTCGACGATCGTGTCGACGGCCCTGCCGACCATCGTCGGCGATCTCGGCGGGCTCGAGCATCTCGCGTGGGTCGTTACCGGCTATCTGCTGGCGCAGACGATCGTGACGCCGATCTACGGCAAGCTCGGCGATCTCTATGGCCGCAAGATCATTCTGCAATCGGCGGTCGTCCTGTTCCTTGTTGGCTCGGCCCTGTGCGGCCTGAGCCGGACGATGACCCAACTGATCCTCTTCCGGGCCATCCAGGGGCTCGGCGGCGGCGGCCTGATGGTGACCTCGCAGGCGGTGGTCGGCGACATCATCCCGCCGCGCGACCGCGGCCGCTACCAGGGGATCTTCGGCGCGATGTTCGGCATCGCCAGCATCGCCGGCCCGCTGCTCGGCGGCTATTTCACCACCCACCTCTCCTGGCGCTGGATCTTCTACATCAACCTGCCGCTGGGCATCGCCGCCCTGGGAGTGCTGGCCGTCACGCTCCCCGCGCGGTCGGAGCGCCGCTCCCACGCGATCGACTACGCCGGCGCCGCCCTGCTCGCGGTGGTGCTGAGCGCGGTGACCCTGTTCTCGGACCTTGGCGGCGGCATCTATCCGTGGTCGTCGCCGCTGATCCTCGGGCTGATCGCCACCGCCGCCCTCGGGCTCGTGGTGTTCGTCTTCGTCGAGCGGGCGGCGAAGGAGCCGGTCCTGCCGCCGCGGCTTTTTCTCGAGCGGTCGTTCGCGGTGACCTCGATCGTCGGACTGATCGTGGGCTTCGCCATGTTCGGCTCGATCACCTACTTCCCGGTCTTTCTGCAGGTGGTCAAGGGGGTGAGCCCGACCGCGTCGGGGATGCAGATGCTGCCGATGATGGGCGGGATGCTGGCGATGTCGGTGATCTCCGGCCAACTGATCAGCCGCACGGGGCGCTACAAGATCTTTCCCCTCCTCGGCACGGGAGTCATGACCGCCGGGCTGTTCCTGCTCTCGCGGCTTTCCCCCGGCACCAGCACCTATCTGACATCGGCGTACATCCTGCTGCTCGGCATCGGCCTGGGCATGGTGATGCAGGTGCTGGTGATCGCCGTGCAGAACGCGGTCGATTACCGCGACCTTGGCGTCGCGACGTCGGGCGCCACGCTGTTCCGCCTGATCGGCGGCTCCCTCGGCACCGCGATCCTCGGCGCGATCTTCGCCACGCGCTTGACCGCGAACCTCGCCCGGCTGATGCCGCCCGGTACCGATGGCCAGCTGTCGGGCACCGGTCACATGACCTCCGCCGCGCTCGCCGGCATGTCACCGGCGGCGAGAGCGGCGTACGGCGCGGCGTTCACCGCCTCGCTCAACACCATCTTCCTCGTCGCGGCCGTCGTGTGCGCGGTGGGCTTCGCCTTCGCCTGGCTGCTTCCGGAGCGTCCGCTGCGGGCCACCGTCGCCGCAACGGCCGGCGAGACGGGCAACGAGGCGGGGGAGGCGTTCGGCCGCCCTGCCGGCGAGGAGAGCGCCGAGGCGCAGCTCTACGGCGCACTGGCGTCGCTCTCCGACCGCGCGGTACAGCGCCAGCACATCGAGAGCATCGTGGCACGCGCCGGCGAAACGCTGACCCCGCTCGCGGCCTGGCTCCTCACCCGGATCGAGCGCGACCCGGAGCGCGATCCCCTCGCGGTGGGGCATGAGCGGGGCATCGCCGCGGACCGCATCCGTCTCGCCCTGGAGGAGCTGCGCCAGCGAGATCTGATCGAAGCCCGTAACGGCGGCGGCCCGGCTCAACCGGCGTTCGCGCTGACGCCGGCGGGCTGCGATGTGCTCGACCGGCTCGTGACGGCGCGCCGGGCCCATCTGTCCGATCTCGCGGCCGACTGGGACCCCGGCCGCAACCCCGATCTGGCGGCCTTCCTGACCCAGGCGGCCGAGCGCGTGGTGCCGGACGCGCATCGCGCCGGAAGTGGCTAGGAGCCGCCCACCCCCGCAGGCTACCCGGCGGGGTGGTTCGCGCTGCGATATAACTACGCCATCATGTCGCGCATGGCTCCGCAACCCTCCAACACCCGTCCCCTGATCCTGGGGACGCTCTCGTTCGCGGTCAGCTTCGCGGCCTGGGGGCTGATCAGCGCCTTCGCGCCCCGGTTCCGCGAGATGTTCTCGCTGACGGCCACCCAGACGGCGCTGCTGGTGGCGGTGCCGGTGCTGCTCGGCTCTCTGCTGCGGCTCCCCATGGGCATGCTCGCCGACCGCTTCGGCGGGCGGGCCGTGTTCACGGTCCTGCTGCTCGCGGTGGCGGCCCCGGCCTGGCTGGTGCCGGCCGCGGGCAGCTACCGGGGGCTCCTCCTCGTCGCCTTCTTTCTCGGCATCGCCGGCTCGGCGTTCCCCATCGGCGTCGGCTTCGTCTCGCGCTGGACCCCGGCGGAGCGGCAGGGCTCGGCGCTCGGCGTCTACGGACTGGGCAACATCGGCCAGTCGGCGGTGGTCTTCCTGGGGCCGCTGCTGGCGGCGCGGATCGGCTGGCAGCCGGTGTTCCAGGGGATGGCCGTTCTGCTCATCGCCTGGGGGATCGCCTTCGGCCTGCTGGCGCGCAACGCTCCGGTGACCGTCCGGCCCAAGGGGGTCGGCGAGATGCTCGGCGTGCTGCGGAAGGAGCGGCTCGCCTGGGTGCTCTCGCTCTTCTACTTCCTCACTTTCGGCGGCTTCGTCGCCTTCTCGATCTACCTGCCGAGCCTGCTCAAGGATCAGTTCGGCCTCAAGGCCGCGGACGCCGGCTTCCGCGCCGCCGGCTTCGTGGTGCTGGCGACCCTGATGCGCCCGGCCGGCGGCTGGCTCGCGGACCGCATCGGCGGCGCCCGCGTGCTCGCCGTGGTCTTCCTCGGCGTCGCCCCCTTCGCGCTGCTGATGACCTGGCCGGCGATGCTGCCGTTCACCGTCGGCGCGCTCGGCTGCGCGGCCCTGCTTGGCACCGGCAACGGCGCGGTGTTCAAGCTGGTGCCGGAATACTTCCCCAAGGAGACGGGCACGGTGACCGGCCTGGTCGGCGCCATGGGCGGCCTCGGCGGCTTTTTCCCGCCCCTGCTCCTGGGCGTCTTCCGCGACCGCCTCGGCGTGATCTGGCCGGGGTTCGTGCTGCTCGCCGCCATGGCGCTGCTGCTCGCCTGGGTCAACCGGCGGGTCTTCCTCACGCGGCAGGAGGCGCGGGAGACCTCCGCTCCGGCCGCGCACCGGCGCGCCTCAGAGCGGGTGCGCGCCGGCGCCTGGGCGACGCTCTGGACGGGTCTGCTGGCGGCCGCGATCGTGGTCGGCTCGCGCAACCTGGCGAATTTCGATCCGGCGCTGGTGATCTATACCTTCGCCGTGATCTTCGCCACCTGGGGGGTGTCCTACCACTACTTCGTCTGGCTGCAGAAGCCGCCTACGCGGATCTACTGGCAGCGCGGCTGGCAACTCATGCGGCAGCGGGGCGTCGCGCGCAGCCTCGCCACCCTGCTGCCGGCCGTCTGGACCCACCTCGCGGCGCAGACGTTCATCCGCAGGCGCTCGACCCTGCGCTGGTGGATGCACATGCTCCTCTCCTGGGGGTGCCTGCTGGCGGCGGCGATCACCTTCCCCCTGGTCTTCGGCTGGATCCACTTCCGCAGCGCCGGCCAGGATCAGGGGAGCTACGTGACCTATCTGTTCGGTTTCCCCACCGGATCGTTCACCCTCCACACGATCGTCGCGTGGCTGCTCTTCCACGGGCTCGACGTCGCAGCGGTGATGGTGCTCGCCGGGATCACCCTTTCGCTCTGGCGGCGGATGCGCGACCGCGGAGCGGGAGCGGTGCAGGACTTCGGCCGCGACTTCTTCCCGCTGATCCTGCTGTTCGCCATCTCCGTGACCGGTCTGGCGCTCACCGCCTCGACCCTCTGGCTGCGCGGCGGCTTCTACGGATTTCTGGCGATCATTCACGCGGTGACGGTGATCGCGGCGCTGCTCTTCCTGCCGTTCGGAAAGTTTTTTCACATCTTCCAGCGCCCGGCGCAGCTCGGCGTGAAGCTCTATCACCAGGCCGGGGAAGAGGGGGAGGGGGCGCTCTGCGCGCGCTGCGGCGAGCGGTTCGCCTCGCGGATGCACGTCGACGATCTCAAGCTCGGCCTCGCGCAGCTCGGTTTCGATTACACAGTGGAAGGTCCCGCGGGCAACTGGCAGGAGCTCTGCCCGGCCTGCAAGCGGAAGACGATCGCGACCGCCCAGCTCCGCCTGAAGCACCCCGCGATCCATGCGGCCAATAATGCGGCGGACGCGATCTACGAGGAGGCGCCGATTCATGGCTGAACGTCCCATCCCCTACGAAGAGCTGATCGCTCTTCACGGGCCGCATCTGAACTACACGCCCACCGGCGGCTGGGACGAGCAGCGCGAGAAGCCGCCGGACCGGCTGGTGAAGACCCATTGCTGCTTCTGCGGCCAGCAGTGCGGCATCCAGCTCAAGGTGCGCGACAACCAGGTGGTGGGGTTCGAGCCCTGGGAGGAGTTTCCGTTCAATCAGGGGATGCTCTGCCCGAAGGGGGTCAAGCGCTATCTCCAGAACGGCCACCCCGACCGCCTGCTCGATCCGCTGCTGCGCGCGCCCGACGGCTTCCGCAAGGCCACCTGGGACGAGTCGCTCGGCTTCACGGCCCGGCGCCTCACCGAGATTCAGGAAAAGTACGGGAAAGACGCCGTCGCCATGTACGGCGGCGCCTCGCTCACCACCGAGAAGGCCTACCTGCTCGGCAAGTTCGCCCGCGTCGCCCTCGGCACCCGCCACATCGACTACAACGGCCGTCTCTGCATGGTCTCGGCGGGCACCGCCTACAAGCTGGCCTTCGGCGTCGACCGCTCGCCCAATCCGTGGAGCGACATCCCGAAGGCGGAGGTGATCTTCGTGATCGGCGCCAATATCGCCGAGTGCGCGCCGATCACCACCAGCTACATCTGGCGCTGCCGCGACCAGGGGGGGCGGCTGATCGTCGCCGATCCGCGGATGACGCCGATCACCCGCAACGCTGATCTCTATCTGCCGCTGCGCCCCGGCACCGACCTCGCGCTGCTGATGGGCATCCTCCACGTGATCCTGCGCGACGGGCTGGAGAACCGCGCCTTCATCGACGCCCATACCACCGGCTTCGAGGCGGTGGCGAAGTCGGCCGAGGCCTGGGATCCGCTGACCGTGGCGCGCGAGACCGGCGTGCCGCCGGACGCCATCGAGAAGGCGGCGCGATGGATCGGCGGCGCCGAGCGGGCGATCATCCTCCACGCCCGCGGCCTGGAGCATCAGTCCAAAGGGGTGGAGAACTGCCTGGCGGTGATCAACATCGCGCTCGCCACCGGCAACATCGGCCGCGAGGGGGCCGGCTGCATGATGGTCACCGGCCAGGGGAACGGCCAAGGGGGGCGCGAGCACGGCCAGAAATGCGATCAGTTGCCGGGGCAGCGCTCGATCTCCGATCCGGCCGCCCGCGAGCACGTGGCGCGGGTCTGGGGGATCGCCCCCGAGGAGATCCCGCAGGCCGGGCTCTCGGCGGTCGAGATCATGGAGGCGATCCACCGCGGCGAGATCAAGGGGCTGCTCTCGATCTGCTTCAACCCGATGGTCTCGCTGCCGGACGCCAACTACGTCCGCGAGGCGCTCGAAAAGCTGGAGTTCTTCGGCGTCGTCGACTTCTTCCTCTCCGAGACCGCGCAGTTCGCCGACGTCGTCCTCGCCGGCAGCCTGCAGGAAGAGGAGGAGGGGGTGGTCTGCAGCGCCGAGGGGCGGGTGATCCACATCCAGAAGGCGGTCGATCCGCCGGGCAACGCCTGGCAGGACAGCCGGATCTACGTCGAGCTGGCGAAGCGCCTGGGCAAAGAAAGGTTTTTTCCGTACCGCGAGCCGCGCGAGATCTTCGAGGAGCTGCGGGAGGCCTCGCGCGGCGGCGTCGCCGACTATTACGGCATCACCTACGAACGGATTGACGCCGAGCTCGGCGTCTTCTGGCCCTGCCCGAGCGCGGACCATCCGGGCACGCCGCGGCTCTTCGAGGGAGGGCGGTTCTTCCATCCCGACGGCAAGGCCCGCTTCCAGGTCACCGACTGGCGGCCGAGCGGTGATCCGGTGGACGCGACCTTCCCGATCTTCCTCACCACCGGGCGCGTCGTCAGCCAGTACCTCTCCGGCACCCAGACGCGGCGGATCGGCGCGCTGGTCGATCAGTTCCCCTGGCCGCGGCTGGAGATCCACCCGCGGCTGGCGGAGCCCGCCGGGATCGCCACCGGCGACTGGGTGACGATCACCACCCGGCGCGACGCCATCACGCTGGAGGCGTCGGTGGTGCGGACGATCCGGCCGGACACGGTGTTCATCGCCTACCACTGGCCCGGCGGCCAGAGCGCCAACCGGCTGACCCACCGCACGCTCGATCCGCGCAGCAAGATCCCGGAGTTCAAGGTCTCGGCCTGCCGGATCGAGAAGGCGGCCCGGGCGCCGGAGTGGGTGCGCACCGAGCTGCCGCCGGGCCTGCCGAAACCACGCAAAGGGCTGCCGATCGTCTCTCCGGGGTCGCCGCCGCCGCTCGCCGGCGGCGCCTCGCGGCGCGACAGCACGCGGCTGGCGGCCTTCGACGGCAAGCCGGAAGAGGGGGGCAGATAGTGTTCGGCTACGAGTTCTACATCGATCCCGAGCGCTGCATCGGCTGCCAGGCGTGCGTCAACGCCTGCGCCGAGTGCGACACCCACAAGGGCGTGCCGATGATCACCGTCGATTATCTCGATCGCACGCACAGCATCGCCACCGTGCCGGCGATCTGCATGCACTGCGACGACCCCACCTGCGCCGAGGTCTGCCCGGCGGACGCGATCAAGAAGGGGGAGGACGGGGTGGTGCAGTCGGCGCTCAAGCCCCGCTGCATCGCCTGCTCGAACTGCGTGCTCGCCTGCCCGTTCGGCATCCCGAAGATGATGTCGAAGCTCGAGCTGATGATGAAATGTGACATGTGCTACGACCGCACGTCGGTGGGGAAGCGGCCGATGTGCGCCACCGTCTGCCCGAGCCAGGCGCTCTCCTACGTGACCCCGGAACGGATCGAGCGCGAGCGGCGGGAGAAGCCGGTCAACGTCTTCCAGTTCGGCCACCAGACGGTCACCACCAAGGTCTACATGATGCTGCCGCCGGAGGAGACCGCGCTCACGGTGGATATCGTCGATTTCCTGTGGGAGAAGGAGGCCGGAGGATGAATCCGTCGCGGAACACCGAGCAGGAGCCGCTCTGGCGCGAGGAGGTGTCGATCTTCGCGGCCGACGAGCGTTATGTGAACCGCCGCCAATTCGCCAAGTTCCTGGTGCTGACCAGCGCCGGCATGTTCGCGGGCAATCTCTGGATCCTGATCCGGAGCTGGCTGACGGGCAAGGCCGTCTATCCGATCAAGCCGGTGGCGCTGATCGGCGAGATCCCGGTGGGCGGCAGCCGCCTGTTCAACTATCCCGGGCCGAACGATCCGTGCATCCTGATCCGGCCGTCGGAGAACGAGTTCGCCGCCTACAGCCAGAAGTGCACGCACCTCTCCTGCGCCGTCTATTACGCGCCGAAGAACGGCCGCTTCGAGTGCCCCTGCCACCTGGGGTACTTCTCGGCCAGGGACGGGCGGGTGCTCCAGGGGCCGCCGCAGCGTCCGCTGCCGCGCATCCTGCTGCGGCGCCAGGGGGACCGGCTGATCGCGGTGGGCGTCGACCTCCAGACCGAGGGGGCCTGAGCCGTGCAACATCCAGCCGAGCATCCGCCCCAGCGCCGGGGGCTGACCGCCATCGACGGCGCGCTCGCGCTGATCGCCATCCTGCTGATCGTTCAGATGTGGCTGCTGACCGCCACCCTGGAGGGGTTCCTCGCCGGCCATCGCGAGGGGGTCCTGCCGGCGGCGGTCATCTCGGGGATCCTCCTGCTCGCCTGCTTCGGGCTCTACCGGTTCGTGCGCACGGTGGACCGGGAAGCGCGGCGGCGGTAGGGTCCCCCTATTCGATCCGCTTGGTCATCACGTCCCGCTGGTGGGCGACGAATCCCATCCGGCGGTAGAGCGCCTGGGCGCCGTCCTTGTAGCGCTCCACGACGAGATGGACGGCGCGGATCCCCTGCTCGCGGCACACCTCCTCAGCCGCGTCCAGGGCCCGGGTCCCCAGGCCGCGCCCCCGGTGCCCGGGGGAGACATAGAGCTCGTCGACGAGACCGTCACGCCCGCCGAACTCCAGGCTGAAGCCGAAGGTGAGGACGAGGTAGCCGATCACCGTTCCGTCCTCGTCCATCACGAAGACCCGGCCCAGCCCGGGCTCCGCCAGAAGCCGGGCCAGGTTGGCCCGCGACTCCTCCTCGCGGAAGGCGTAGCCGTCCTCCGCGAAGAACTCCCGGTGGAGGGCCAGCACGGCCTCGAGGTCCCGGGAGGTGGCGGGGCGGATGGCGGTCATGCGCCTCTATCGTATCGCCGGTCTCGCCCCCTCCATCGCCGCCGCCCGGGGGAACAGGATGTTGTTCTCCAGGTGCACGTGGAGGTGCATCTCCCGCTCCATCTCCGCCAGGCCATGGAACAGGGCACGGAAGGTGTTGCAGGCCCCCTCCGGAAGCTGATAGCCGCCGGTCAGGCGATTCATCTCCGCGAGCAGCCGGCCGGCCTCCTCGTGGTCCGCCTCCATGGCTGCGATCGGGTTGGCGACCATGCCGAAGGGGGAGGGCGGGAGGGGAGCCCCCGCCGTGGCCGCCTTCTCCAGGGCCGCGATGTAGGGGAACAGCACCCCCTCTTCCTTCATCATGTGGATCAGGAGATCCTCGGCGAGCTCGTTCAGCCGCTCCTCCAGAGCCGGGATCATCTCCGGATGGCGGGCGCCGTGCGCCCGGGTCACCTTCCGCGCCATGGCGGCGAGACGGGGAAATTCCTCGCGCAGCGGCTGGTGATAGCGCGCCACGATGTGCTCCATGATCGCGGCCAGCGGCTCGGCGCTCCAGTCCCTCTCCTCCGCCTCGCCGGGATCGAGCGCCGCGATCTCCCGCCGGATCTGCTCGGCGTCCAGCCGGCGCTCCGCGCACGCCTCGCCGAGCGGGCGCTTGCCGCCGCAGCAGAAGTCGATGCCGTAGCGATGGAAGACCCGCGTGGACGCGGGGTTGTGGACGACGATCTCGGAAACGCGGGTCTGTGGGGTGATCTCCATGGTCTCTTCTCCTTGTGGGTTGGAGAGAGCATAGGGGAGGGGAGAGGGGCGGTCGTTGCGCTGGCGCAAGGAGGGCGGCCGGGCCTACTCTTCTTCCGCCACCGCCGCCAGCCGCTCCAGCGACCGGACCATCACCCGCTCGCGGCCGGCCTCGACGATCCCCTCGCTCTCCCAGCCGGAGAGCAGGCGGCTCACCGTGTAGAGGGTGGTGCCGGTCATCTCCGCCAGCTCCTGGCGCGAGAGCGGGTGATCCACCAGGACGCCGCCGTCCACCTCGCGGCCGGACTGTCCGGCGAGCCGCAGGAGGGCGCGCGCCACCCGCGCGGCCACCCGCTCGGTCGCCAGCTCGCGGGCGCGGGTCATCGAATCCCGCAGATGGCCGGTGATGGCGCGCAGGATGTTGGTCTGGATCTGGGGATAGACGCGGCAGAGCTCGCGCAGGACATCGCGCGGCCAGACCAGCAGCCCGGCCGGCTCGACCGCCTGCGCGGTGACCGGGTAGGCGCTCCCCTCCAGGGCGGTGACGCCGGCGCAGATCTCCCCCGGAACGACGAAGCGCACCAGCACCTCCTGGCCGTCCGCCGTGAGCTGCGTCAGCTTCAGGCGGCCCGACTCGACGAGATACATCGCCGCGGCCGTCTCCCCCTCGCGGAAGAGAACCTGCTTGCGGTCGAGCCGCCGGGGGAGGGCCTGCCGCAACGCGGCCTTCCGCCCCTCCTCGGGAACCCCCTGGAACAGGCCGGGAGCGGCATCGCCCGCGCTCAACCGGGCGTCCTCGGGGGCGGCGCCTGGCGCTCGGCCACCAGCTTCCGCACCTTCTCGATCATCTCCGGATGGCTCAGGCCCGCGGCTTTGGCCTTTTCCAGGGCCTTCGCGGGCGACTCCCCACGCTCCAGCACCAGCCACGCGTAGAGCAGGGCGCCCACGCGGTTCGAGTTGCCGCAGTGGGCCAGAGCCAGGGCCGGCGCCAGGGCGAGGACCCCTGCGAGGGCGAGGATTCTCAAGCTTCGGGAACGCATCGAGCTGCTCCTTTCAGGGGCGCGCGCGAGGCGCGCCCCCCTCTACGTTATCCGAAGCCGTGACCCTCCCGCACCGGATGGGCGGTCGGTTCGCCTCTGGTTCCGCGCTCCCCTTTGTTCAGTCGTGAAGAGCGGGATACCGCACTTCCAGGTAGCAGTCCGCCGTCTCGTGATTCAGCAGAACGAAAGTCGAGGCGAGGCCGGACAGAACACTGAGAAACAGCCAGATCGCCAATCCCCGCAAGAACCAGACGGTCTCGTGGTAGGCCCGCAATGAGTTTCCATGTTGGACCCTAGGGTAGTGCGAATCCGTATCCCAAAGCCCACCGCGCGGGCCCTTGTCCCAGCCCAACGGGAGGAACACCTGGGACTGCCCGATTACTCGCTAGTCGTTCCGCGGCCCAGGATCTTGTCTCTCTTTTCCGAATTGTAAGCGACCGGTCGCTCCTTGTCTCGAAACCATCAAACTCGCTCCGACGAGCAACGGCGGAGCGTAGGAGGTCTGTCTCTATGCATGGCAAGACGAAAGCTGGCGTGCCCCTGTTCGCGATACTGCTTCTGGCCGCGGCCGGTCCGACCCTGGCCACGGGCGGCGGCGCGGAGTCCTCGCTGGATCCCGGTACCCCCGCACCTGTCGCCGCTCGTCCCAACACGGGTATCAACACGGACGGTCTTTTCCCCGCGGACGTCGATCCGATCTGCGGCGTGAGAATCACTGTCTACGGCTCCCAGCCGGTGAATTTTTATACGGGTGGGCGCAATCCCTGGGGAGCGCCGGTGATCGCGCCAGGTACGAGCCCCGGCTCCTGGACGGTGACCTTCGGAGATCCGGTGTCCGGTCCCTGCTTCTCCAGGAACGACGCCATCTTCAAGGAATGTGGCGTCTTCAAGGGGCTGCATTTCGGCTTCTACACCGACGACCCGATCGTCAACTTACTGAACCCAAATACGAGCATCTGGAGTAGCCTCGGCCCCCCCTGCGTTTACTTTGGCCCGCATGGAGAGGTTCCCTGCAGCGGGCTGAGCAGCCACTCCACGGGAAACGTGGGACTGGGGCAAGTCGAGATCATCAACGCCAGTCCCAGTCCCAGCGCCAGCGCCAAAGCCGTCGGCCAGGCACTCAGAATCCAGAACGTGCGGATCGCGGTCGCGCCCGACCTCGTCGCGATCAACGATCTGGGCCCCTGCGCCCTCAAGAACCTGCAGTGGCAAGCCGTGCAACTCACCGAGTCCCTGCTGCCGGCCTCCTCTGAAGGCAACCCCGGAACCCTTACCGTGAAGATTCCGGAGAACATCCGCGCTCAGAGAGGCTGGGCCGTGATGGTCTACGATGTTACCGATCTTGAAACTGGAGAAGTCCTGACGACCTCGACCCTCGACTTCCCCCTCCATCAGGAGTAGACACCCTCGGCCGTCCGGGCTCATCCCGGACGGCCGGTTTCGGATCCTACGCGCTCCGCCGAAACGGAGCCCGCCCGCCTTGAAACAGAGCAGGCCTCACGGTGAGCGTCATAGTTGATTCCCATCCCAGATCACAACCTCGGCGGTACCGCCCGGCTTGCCATGGGGCGTCAGCTTGAACGTCGAATCGATACCCGTGACGATCGCCGCTCCGACGTCGAGGGTCCTCTTCTCGCCGTCCTGCAAACCGGAGACGTTGAATCTCCTTCCATTGACGTCGATCTGAACCTGCTTCAGGCCGGGATCGCCGTTGAGGATCGTGACCACGCGCTCCGCGGGCGGTACCCCCGCATAGGTTTGCGTCTCGGGCCGTCCCGTCGCACGGATCACCTGCGTGATCACAGGATCGCAATCGGTCTCGTTCCCCGCGAGGTCCGTGACGCGGATGGTGAGCCATCCCGGCCGGTTCTGATCGATCTTCGTCCCGGAGCCGACCCGCTCGCCGGTTTCTCCCGGGGTGAAGGGAGGTATGAACACATTCACGTTTTCCGCCGTGAGGACCTCGATCCGGGACAGTCCGCTCTTGGAATCCTGAAACGACAGCCGCAACTGGACCGGCGGTCCCGACGAGACGCTCAGCCGGCAGACCGGCGGCACGGCGTCGAGCCCGAGCAGGAAGTCGACCGCGGTCGAGAGGTATGGAAGCCGCTCGGCTTCCTCGACCCTCACCTGGGTCGTCCAGAGCGCGTTGGTGTCGCCGGAGGTCGGCGTCCAGGTGATCACGCAGGTATCGGCGTCGATCGTCATGCCATTCGGGTTGGGTTCGCCGTACGGGCCGCCCACCTCGGCGTCCGTGGCGAAGCGGCAAAGGACGGGACGCGGGTGCGAGACGGGGATCGGGATCGTGAAGGTGTCCCCGAGGCCGCCGCTCAGCCAGACGATCGGCGGCAGGTCCACGGCCGGCGAGCACTCCCCCTCCGCGTAAGGATTGACGGCGGCCCGCACGTTGAACTCGTCGCTGCTCCGGTTGTTGAGGAAGTCATTGCCGTTCTCGCCGTTGATGCGGCAGCACCCCTCGAACCGCGCGTTGGGTGGAAACGGTGGGTTCTGATACCGGTGCGTGACCACCCCCCGGGCGAGGAACCAGCCCGCCGTCTCCTGGACTTCGACGACGGTCAGCGGCGCCTGGATACTGCCGCCGTCGCCAAAGTCGAAGTACTCCACGTGTGTGTCGCCGACCTGCTGGTTCGCGAAACGGCGCTCCGCGAGCTCCAGGAAGAACCGGGCGGTCCCCGTGGCGGCGGGATCCCCAGTCATGCACCAGCGCACCTCCGCGGACCGGAAATGGCTCGCTGCGATGGGACGGGAGAGGAGCAATCCGGCCAGAACGAGCAGGAGAACGCCAGCGAATCTCGACCGATGGAGCATGTTCATGATGGCCTCCTTGGATCGGTGGATGGGTGAGCCGGCATCGAAGCTAACAGGGATTACTTTTAGGTGCAACTTAAAGATAACCATATTGACAAGGCTGCGCCTCTTCGAAGTGCCACCCGATTCGCCGGCACCTTTTCTGGTCTGGTCGGACCCTGCTATCGTCACCTCTCCCGCGGTTCCGCCAATGACGGCCGGCACCGCGACTGGAGGTGAAGCCGTGCGGAAGATCCTGTACGTGACGCTGACTCTTCTTGTCGCTCTGACCGCCACCCTCACCCAGCCGAAGGCCGAGGCGACCACCAACGACTGCCGCTGGCAGTGCGGGCTTTGCGGCATGGTCTGCCCCTGCAAGGTCTGCTACGGCCCTCTGCCGGTTTGTCCCTGCGGATAGAGACGCTCTTCACCATGCCACCGGTGCTGTTCCCGGTGGCAGCCCGGGCATTGATGCCCGGGCGGAGGAGGACTCTGGCAATCACTGCGATCACGGGGCGCTGCGGGCCGGGGTCTCAGATGCCGCCGGCACAGACGACCCGTACTGCAAAATCGCGTTCCACACCAACGGATGACTCCCAACCGTCGAGCCCCGCCAGACCGGGTTGATGGCGAAGAGCAGCACGCGCCCCTTGCCGACCGGAACCTCGACCACCGCCGCTCGGCGGGCCAGCTCGCCGCCTCCTTCGAGAAGGCCGGAGACCAGCAGATCGTCGGCGTCACCGAAACGCACCAGGGTCCGCGGACGGAGGGCCTCGGGGATCACGGCGGGGTTGTTGCGCAGCTCTTCGATCTCTAGCGGCCGGGCTTCCCAGCGCTCGATTTTTGTGGGGGTGGGGCGCGTGGGCGGGGCGGGGCGCCCCTGGGGGGTGTCCGTATCCTTGGGGCCGCCGCGGCCGGTGGGGCGGTCGGTTTCCTCTTGGACCCAGCCTCCGGCGGCGGAGTTGCTCAGCTCGAAGCTCATGCCTTCGGCGCTATAGACCGAGAGGCGATCTCCCAGACCGGCGACGATGGGGGAGGTGGGGTCGGGGAAACGGGCGTCCAGGACGCTGCCGACCACCTTGAGGTTCTTGGAATTCGTGACGCGGACGCCGGGAGCCAGGCCGGTGGCGATCAGCAGTTGCGCCGTATCCTCGACGCCGACCAGCAGGCCCCCCTTCTGCACGAACTGGCGGAGGTGATCGAGCCCGGCGAAGCCCAGGCCCGGGCGCTGATCGTCGGTGGCGTCGATCTTCCCGAGGTTCGGGGTCTCCGGCGTCGTCTTCCAGGGCATCGGCTCGCCCCACATCGGCAGGCCGTTGACGATGCGCAGCGGATCCCCGACTCCCACGGGGGGGAAGAGAATGACGTCGTAGCTGGTTCCCAGGTTCGCGTCGGCCGCGACGTCCTGGGTGCTGATGTAGGTGTAGGGGATCTTCAACAGATCGAGGCGCTGGCGCCACCAGCCCTCGGTCTGGGTGTTGAGCCAGGTGTGCAGTAGCGCGATACGCGGCTTGCCGACCGGCTGCGTCTTGACCTTCGGCGCGGCAGCGATCGTTTCCACCGCGACGCCGGCGTCGGTGGCGGCGCGGTCGAATGCGTCCTTGGCGATTCCTCGCACCAGCCAGGTTCCACGCGGATAGTCGTGCCCGCCGGCCTTGAAGGGTTCGGACGTGGCTTCGACCTTGGCGTCCCCGAGTGCGTAGCGGAGGCTGAACATGGCGTCGTCGCCGTGCTGCGCGACGACGAAGATGGGGTTGCCACCTGTTTTATCGCCCGTAATGCCGCCGCGGGGGCGGGCGGGGATCTCGGCGCGGCTCATCGACGAGGCCAGCACCTGGCGGTCGGTGACTCGAACGGCCTCGGTGTCGAACAGCGCGGGGAAGCTCCAGCCGGTATCGTCATAGGGGTGCTTCTGCGGATCGTCGGGGCTCCAGTACTGGCGGTCGAGCAGGGCGTCGGCGATTCGGCTGTAGGGCTGGTCCATGCGCACGACGTAGCTGCCGGCGGGGAACTTCCGCGTCGTGGGGGCTTTGTCCGCCGGTTTCGCGGCGCTCTTTTCCTTGTCAGCCGGCTTGGCTTGGCTCTCCACGGCCACGGTGAACGCCTTGTCGGTGCGCGAGATCTCGACGTGCTGCAGTCGCAGGACCCGCAGCAGCTCGGCCTGGGCTCCCGGCCGCCGGTCGTCGGCGGGGAGGACGTACGCCGCCGGTCCTTCCCGCTCGGGCTTGGTGATCGAGCGCTTGCTCTTCGCCCAGAAGTTCCGCAGCAGCAGCTCGCGGTTCTCCGCCGTGAAGGCCAGCGAGACCAGGAGACCGGTCTGCTGGTAATTGTTGTTGTTGCGCTGCGACCAGGAGACGGTCCGGTACGGCGGGTCCTGCCGGTACCAGGTGCGCGACACGTCGCTCGGATCGAGCTCGCGGGTCTCGGTGTCGGCACCGCCGTTGCCGAAGGTCTCGTAGAGCCGCGAGACGCCGTTGTGCATCGCCGCCATGAACATCAGATAGCCGGGGCTCCAGGTGTCGAAATCGCCGTGGGTGTAGACGCCCGGCATCCCGAACTTGGTCATCTGGGCCACGTTCATCCACCCGAACAGTTGCCACTCGTTGGTGAGGAGGGGGTCGACCCAGGCGTTGTAAGGACCGTCGCCCACCGTGTTGTCGTAGAGGAACGGCACCGACTCGTGCAGGTCGTGCAGCACCTGGGCGTGCCAGCCGAGATAGGTGTCGAGCACCTGCCGGGAGAGGGAGAGCGTCAACCCCATGGCGTCGCGGTTGTTGTCATGCGCGACGTAATGCCCCCAGTACGACAGGCGGGGCGGGGTGGCCTTGGGGTGCGCGAGGTGCCAGCGATAGACGTCCACCATGCGGTCGCGGCCGTCGACCTCGACGACCGGCGTGATCAGGGTGATCACGTTGTCGCGGATGGCGCGGATGTACGGGCTCTCGTCGACCGCCAGCCGGTAGGCGAGCTCCATCAGCGCGGTGGGGGAGCCGGTCTCAGGGGAGTGGATGGTGCCCGTGATGTAGTAGACGGGCACGCTGGCGGTGATCAGGCTCTCCGCCCGTGTGTCGTCGAGCTTCAGGAGCCGCGGGTCCGCCAGTTGCGCGAGCCGCGCGTCGTTCTCTTTCTGGCGCTCGAGGTTCGCCTCCGAGCTGACCGCCACCGCGATCCGCTCGCGTCCCTCCTCGCTCATCCCGATCGAGATCACCCGCACCCGGGGGCTCGCCGCCGCCAGCATCCGGAAGTAGCGATGCACGTCCGCCGCGTACGGCAGAATCCCCGGCGCCCCGGCGACGTCGCCGAGGACCGCGCTCGGGCTCGGCACGGTCGCGGACGCCGGCAGGTAGTCCGTCAGCGGCGAGTTGAACTCGGGAGCCGTCGTGTACTTGCGGATCTTTGCCGTGGCATCGGCATCGATGGGCTGCTCGCGATTGGGCTTGAGCTCCGCGGGAACGCGGGTCTGGGCGGCGAGGGGAGCCACCAGCCCGGTCACCGACAGAAGGAGGGCAAAGGCAAATCGACGCATCCGTAATCCTCCGGGGCAGAGAGACGACCGTAGACGCGCATCGTATCTCTATCTCAGCCCGGCCGGCACCTGAGGCTTGGCGCCGCGGCTTGTCCGACGAATGTTCCTCCCGGATGTCGATCTGGGCGCGCGGGCTCCGACTCAGGGGTGTTTGGAAAGTCCGGGACGCCGGCCTATCCCGCCCGGCGATAAATCGCCGGGCTACGAACAGCGCCCCCTGAAGGGGGCTTGAAGCCGGATTCATCCGGCGCTGCTCCTAGAAGCCCGGGCATTCATGCCCGGGCGGAAGGGCCGCATCGGCGCCGTACTTGCGGGGCCGTGGCAACGTGGGACCGCGGCCCCGCCTTCGGGCCCCACTGGTACCCCCTCGTGCTGATCGCGGTCGCGTTGCCCTGCGCGTGGTCAGGCGGCAGGCTGGCGGCAGGGCGTAACGAAGCCACGGCGGGAGTGACCTGCGGACAATCCTGATCCACTCCACATTCTGACTCCGACGGTGTCTATAGGAGAGAAGCCGCTGCCTTGGTCCTGTAATCCCGGCGAGGACCCTTAGAGGGTCCCAACCTGAGGGACCTCGTGTGCCGCGGCTCCTAACCGTAACGCCCAAAGGAGTCATGCCCATGAGACATGGAGGCCAAGCAGTCCTCCTCACCCTGGCCGTCGTATCCCTCCTGCTCCTGGCGCCATCAACGGTGCTCGGGCAGGCCAGCGCAACGCTCGATCTCGGCTCCCTTCTGCGCGAGCGTGATCCGGCCATCGTGATCGGTGGCCAGGATGAGGACCTGCAGGAGAAAGTCCGAGAGAACCTGGCTCAGATGGTGCTAGAGGACTCGCAGACCGCGTTGAAGCGCAATCAGACCGAGCTTTACCCCAACCCCAGTCTCCAGGCCTATGTCAACAAGCTGGGACAATCGCTCATCCCCAAGGAGGCTTTGGACAGCCTTCCTGTCAGCTTCAAGATCGTCGGGGATCCCCTCCCGTACGCCGACTCCCTGACCACCGGCACGGTCTTCTTGAGCACAGGGATCATTTCGCTCCTCGATAACGAGTCGCAACTCGCCTTCCTACTCATGCACGAGGCGGGTCACGTCATGCTCGCGCACCACGTTCAACAGGCCATCGAGCAGGAGAAGTGGAAGAAGAGGGCCGATAAAATCAAGACGTTCAGTAAGGTGGCAGGTGCTCTGGCCGGCGGCCTCCTGGGTGGAGGCGGCGGCAAGGACGTGCTCAGCGTGGTGAAGGGGGCTGAAGGAATTTTTGTGGGAACCTATCTAGGAGGATTGGGAGCTCAGAAGGGACTCGACATCGCCACCTCCTTCCGGAATCACCGCTTCATGAAGGAGATCCAGCTCGAGTCCGACCAGTTCGCGGCCCAGGTCATTCTGCAACACAGCTTCGATGTCCGCGAGGCACCGGTCCTCATGGCCAAGGTCGGAGACATCGTCCGCCGCAGTGGCGCCGCGGCTCAGTTGGCGTTCGGCGACGCCGGCGATCTTCCCCAGCGTTCCGCCAAGGTCAAAGAGCTTCTCCGCGGCCCCTACCAGCCGGCCGTCGCCCAGATCCTCAACGGCAAGGGATTCCAGATGTCCTCGCCGCAATACAGCCAGCTCATGTCGGAGCTCAAACGAGACAATGGCCTGCTGGCTTTGAAGAGCGACCTCTTCGTCATGGCTCGCAAGAACCTCGAGGAAGCGGCAGCCGTGCGCACGGACGATCCGCTCACCATGTACGGTCTCGGGGTTCTCTACCGGACTGTGGGCCGGTCCGATGAGGACGCCGCCCGGGCAGCGAGCTACCTCAAGTCGGCCATGGAGTTCGACGAAGTACGCCATCGGTTCCCCGAGGCCTATCTTCAGTACGCCGTCGAGCTGCTGAATCGCCAGGATCCTCAGCGCTATCCCGAGATCCAGAAGGTGCTCAAGACTTACGTCGTACTCTACCAGCGGAATTCGGGTGGAGAGCTGCCGCGTGAGATGCCGTTTGTCTACGACTACCTCGACCTGACCGGTGACCGCGGCTGGATCGCTTACAAGGTCAACAACGTGAGCTCCAATGCACCGTACCAGCTCATGGGGGATGCGAAAGTCGATGGCGGAGCCGGTCCAGCAGAGGCAAAATCGTCCACGAAGTAACAGGAGCCTCTTCCTTGCGAAATCTGACCTGGATCATTTGGCTGGGAATGGCTCTGGCCGGGCCGCGGATCTCCACAACTCCCGGCGAGGGGGCCGCAGCGGCCCCCTCGCCAGGAGCCATCCAGCTCGAGCTCCCGGAGCTGGGCGGACAGAGGTATGCGCCTGGAGTCCTGAGAGTCCCCGAGCCCGAGAAGATCCGGCGCCTCGTCCTGCACATCCCGCTCGGCAAGGTCTATCAGGCTTTTCCGAAGATCAACACCTTCGGTACCGGGCTCGTCCAATGGATCTGGACTCGCAAGGATGAGGTGCTCTGCGAGATCGACCTTTCTCGCCACCAGGGGCGCTACTACGCGATGAGCGCGGCGGACAATACGGTGGAGATCACGGTCGTGCCAAAGCCCGGGGCCGATCCGCTGTATGCCAAATGGGTCATCGCGCCCCCCAAGGAGCCGCAGGCCTGGCAGACCCATCAGCACATGGACGGCGGTGACAGCTCCCTGGCCCGGGCGGAGATGGGTCCGGAAGGCCTGGTAGTGATGGAAGAGCTCGAGGATGGACGGCTGAGCAAGCTCGACAAGGGGGTCACGACCGCCAAGCGGGTCTTCCTCCAGGCGCGCTTTCTTCGCAGGGAAGAATCGGTGTCGCTGCGGATCCATTGGGCGGGCGAGGAGGGGGCCGAGAGGACGTTCTCCGCCGGCAGTTGGAGCAGTGGACCAGGCAGTCAAGGAGAGAAAGCCGCCGCCGAGGGCCTTCCGACCCTGGAGGGCAACGTGGAGCTCAAGCTGGGTCCTAACCGTCTGGATGTCGAGGTGATGCACGGTTACACCGCCATCTCCCGTAGCACCTACAAGATCTACCGCCGAGCTTCCAGCGCGCCCACCGCGGTCGTCGGCGAAAGGTGGGCGGTCGTCATCGGAATCTCTGATTATCGGGCGGACGGCCTCGACCTTCGGTATGCCGACCGCGACGCCGAGGCGATGCGCGATTTTTTGATCGCGAAGGGAGGATTCCGCCCTGACCGAGTGCGGTTCCTCAGCAATCAGCGCGCAACCCATCAGGAAATCCGCACGGCGCTCTTCAGCTTCCTGGCCGGGACGCAGCCGGACGACATGGTCCTGATCTTCCTGGCGGGGCACGGCGTGCAGGATGCGATCAACCCCGATAACTTCTTCTTTCTGGCTCATGACTCCGAAGTCGGGGATCTGGGCGGAACGGCGATCCCGATGTGGGATCTGGGCAACGTCATGGATTACACCATCCGCTCCCAGCGCATCCTGATCTTTGCCGATACCTGTCACAGCGGCGCCGCGCTGGACCGAGGCGGGGCGAATGATGGAAAGAGTCTCAACTTCTTCAACAAATATCTCGAGGTGCTGGCGAGGAAAAAGGGGCGGCTGGTGCTGACGGCCAGTCAGGCCCACGAAAACTCGTTGGAAACGGCGAAGCTCGCTCACGGAGTGTTTACGAATTCGATTCTCCTCGGGCTTGGCGGCGCGGCGGACAACAATCCCGCCGATGGGGTGGTCACCGCCAGCGAGCTGGTCGACTACGTGCGGGCCAAGGTACCGGAAGAGACGGCGGGAGAGCAGCACCCCTCCTATAGCGAACAGGGCTTCGACATGAACTTTCCTCTGGCGTATGTGCGACGAGAGAAGACCTCAAAACATTGAGGGCTACAGGACCGTCCCATCGCATGAAATATGAAAACTTCTCGATGCGGATCGAGCCCGTTGCCGGCAACTCGTATGCCGTATCCGTGCAATCGCCGCAGGGCGAAGGGCGGGAAACGTTTCAGCTCCCTCGGCTCGGTGAGCCGCCCTGGGCCGGGGCCAGGCCCGGGCGGACGGGCGAGATCCGGGACCTGCGTGTTCCTCTCTCGACCACCCCGGAGGCACCGGCGCTCGACACGGGGAAGGAGTTGTTCCAGGCGCTGTTCAGAGGTGAGGTCGCCAACCTGTTCCACTCCAGCCTCGGAAGCCTTCGGGGGCGGCACCAGGGTCTGCGGATCGATGTTTCGATCAATCCACGGCGGCCTGAACTGGCCCCTCTCCAGAAATTGCCCTGGGAGTTGCTCTGCCGCCCCGAGACGGAGGACTTTCTCTGTCTGAGCCGGCGTACGCCGGTCGTCCGTTCTCTGGAGGCCCATCGAGAAAGGCGGTCGGCGATCGCCCGCCCGCGCCGGCTCCGGATCCTCGTTGTGGCGGCGAGCCCGACGGACTGCGCCTCACTCGCTGTGGCGCGGGAGCGCGCGAGTCTCGAAGCGGCCTGGAAAGGCCAGGAGAAGAAGGTCGAGATCGTTTTCCTGGAGCGTGGGGGAGTGGAGGAGATGCGCCAGGCCCTTCTGGCGGCGCCTTTTCACATCCTCCACTTCATGGGACATGGGAAGTTCGACGAGGAGAGCAGCGAGGGAGTGCTTTTCTTCGAGCGGTACGACGGCACCGGCCAGCCCTTCGAGGGACGGCGTCTGGCCCAGTTACTCCACGATTTCGAGTCGCTGCGTCTCGTCGTCCTCAATGCCTGCCATACGGCGGAGGCCGCCGGAACGCACGGGTCGAATCCGTTCGCCGGAGCGGCATCGTCCCTGGTGATGGGAGGTGTGCCCGCCGTGGTGGCGATGAGCGGGCCCGTGTCGGACCTCGCGGCCGTGGCCTTCAGCCGCACGTTCTACCAGAGGCTGGCCAGTGGAGATGCCATCGATGCGGCAGTGACCGAGGGACGTCTCGCGATCCAGCGCGCCGATCCGGGGGACGGCGCCTGGGCGATACCCGCCCTGTTCCTGCGCAGCCCGGACGGGATGCTGTTTGCTCCCCGCTCGACGGTCTGGGCTCGTCGTGCCGCTCTGCTGGCGGGCGTGGCCGTGGCTCTCTCGCTCGTTTTGATTCTTGCTTCGGGGTTGCTGCGGGAGCACCACAACACCGAGGTGACGCGGCTCACCAATGATGGAATCGGCCTTCTGGAGCTGGGCAGGAAGGAGGAAGCCCGAAAAGCTTTCCGCTCCGCTCTGGACATCGATCCGGACAACGCCGCGACGCTGGGGAACCTGGCCAATGTGGAAACGCAGCTCGGCGACGACGAGGCCGCCCTCGTGCATCTTCAGGCGGCGGTGAGAGCGGCTCCCGGGGAAGCCGTCCATCACTACAATCTCGGCAACCTGCTGGCGTTCAGGAAGCGCTACGAGGAAGCTCTCCCCAATCTGCTGCGGGCGATCGAGATCGATCCGGACTATGCGAACGCCTACAACGAGCTCGGCAACGTCTATCTCGAGCTCGATCGTCCGGCCGAAGCCCGCAAGGCTTTCGAAGCCGGCCTGAAGCGCGATCGCACGCTGGCAAAGCTGCATAAGAATCTCGCCAGGGCGGCCCTCGCCGAGGGAGATCCGGAAGAGGCGATCTCCCATCTTAAAACGGCTCTGTCGCTCTACTCTCCCGCCGACCCGGACGGGAAGTCCGAGGCCACCTACTGGCTGGCAGCCGCCCAGGCGGCGGCAGGCCATGCCACAGAAGCCTGCGTGGCGCTGCAAACGTTCGAAACCCTCGATCCGCGCCTGCTGGGTCCGTTCGCGAAGAACGCGACGCTCCTCGCGGGCCAAAACAGGTGCGCTCCATGGTCTTGATGAATCCCACGCGAGCTCTCATCGGAACGATTCTCTTTCTCCTGGCGAGCCAGGGCACCGCGCAGAAACCCGCGGATCTGACCGCCGTCCTGAACCAGATCGAAGGTCAGGTGACCCTCTCGCCGGAAAGCCGGGCGGAATTTCGTACCGTGCGCCGTGCCGGGCTGCGTCAGGTCATTCGCCGCGGAGAGGTCATCCATGTACCAGCCGGTGCCCAGGTGACCTTGATCTGCTCGACGGAGACGCTGGTGAGTCTGACAGGGCCGCGGGATTGGGGCCTGGACGCGGCCGCCTGCGGGCGAGGTCTTCCACTCCCGGAAAGCTCCTATCGGAATCTGGCGTCATATGCGGGGAGGATCCTCCCCAGGAACGGCGCCCTGCTGCTCGAGCTGGAGACACGGAATGTGGACGTGGGGCCCGGGCCGATTCTCTTGAGCCCACGTGACACGGCGGTGATGGAGGCCTGCCCCCTCCTCGTCTGGACTCGAGTACCGGATGCCGTCGAATACGAGATCGAGATCCGAGGGGCGGTCGGGGCCTCGATCCGATTGGCCGCGGACGACCTCCATTGTGGCAGCGGCTCAGGTCCCTGGCACGATCTCGAGATCTGCTCCTGGGCACCTTCCGGCAAGTGGCCCGCGCTGGAGCCTGAAAAGCCTGTCTTCCTGAGATTCGGTTCCCGTCAGGCCTCGACGGCTCCATGGCGTCAGGTCCGCGAGGCCTATCAGATCCATCTCTTGCCGGTGAACGACCAGCGGAGCGTGCGGGAACGTCTGCGCCAGATCGACAGGCTTCTCGTGGATAAGGCCAGCCGCCTTCTCCTGACCGCCGGAGCCTACGCCCAGGGTGGGCTGTACGCCGACGCCATCGCTACCTATGACGAGGCGCTGCGAGCTCAGGAGATGCCCGAGGCGCGAGTGACCCTGGGCGATCTCTACCTGACCCTCGGACTGACAGGGCTGGCCGACCGCGAGTACCGGCAGGTCCTGGCGGGCGCTCCTGATCCCGCCGCGCAAGCCGCGGCGGAGCTTGGCCTCGGGTACGTGTCCTACTTCCGCAAGCTCTTTGGCGACGCGCGAGCTCACTTCGAACGCTCCCGCGAGCTCTACACCAGGCTCGGCCTGCCGGCGGAGGCGGAGGACGCGCGAGCGGCGGCCGCCGCATGCGTGCAAGCTCATAGCGGGAACGACTCACGCTGACTGAGGAGAGGGGACTCTTCGATCCACTTCGTCATCACGTCGCGCTGATGGGCTGGCGCTTAGTCTCCTGGCTGCTTTCGGTGGCTTGTCTCGCTTTGCCAGGCTGGAGCACTTGATGAAGTGTAAGGGGCGACCGGTCGCGCTTTTTTCCTCAAAACCATCCAGTCGGCTCCGCCGGAACGACGGCGGAGCGTAGGAGACCTGTGTCTATGAATGGCAAGACGAAAGCTAGCGTTCTGTTGTCCTTGTTATTGCTTCCAGTCCTGGCAGGAGCGGCCTGGGCCGGGGGCACGGCTCTTCCGAACACGGGAATCAACACGGACGCTCCCTTCCCCGTGAGCGTCGATCCGATTTGCGGTATGCGGATCACCGTGTACGGCTCCCAGCCCGTGAATTTCTATTCCGGAACGCGCATGCCCGCGTCCTGGCTGCCGCCCAGCATCGTGGAAAACCCGGTAGGTTCCGGGGCGTGGACGATCACCTTCGGGAACACGGGATCCAGCGCCTGCGTCTCCAGGAGCGATACCCGGTGGTGGGAATGCGGCGTTTTCAAGGGAGTGCATTTCGGCTTCTACACCAACGATCCGCTCGTCAGCTTCCTGAACCCTGATTCGAGCGTCTGGAGCGATCTCGGACCTCCCTGCGTGTACTTCGGCCCGAATGGAGAGACGACCCCCTGCACCGGGCTGACCAGCCACGCGGCGCACGGCTTCGGGCAGGTCGAGATCCGCAACGACAACGTCAGCGCCAGCGCCGCCATCGCCCGCGCCAAGGCGGGAGCCCAGGGGCTCTCCATCAGGAACGTGCGGATCGCAGTCGTGCCGGACGCCGTCGCGATCAACAATCTGGGCCCCTGCGCTCTCAAGGGCCTTCGGTGGCAGGACGTGCAACTCGCCGACTCCGTGCTGCCCCCCACGGTCGACGGCAAGGTCGGGACCCTGAGCGTGCCGATCCCGGGTGAGATCCTCAGCCAGAGGGGCTGGGCCGTGATGACCTACGACGTTACCGATCCCGCGACCGGCAACATCCTCACCTCCTCGACCCTCGATTTCCCGCTCAACTAGCGGCAGACACATCCGGCCGTCCGGGTTCGCTCCCGGACGGCCCCCCTCGAGGGCCCACCATGTTCCGCAAATCGCCCACTGGCCAGAGGCTTCTGGCCCGCTCAGCAGGTGCCACCACCCGGGCCACCAAAGTAGAAGTACGATCCGTCCGTATTCGTCCCGGAAAATGGGGCGAAGATCAGCCGATAGCAGGAGGGAGAAGGCTGGGCGACCTTCAGCGACGTCCAGGCTCCGCCATCTGGAATCGTCGGCGTCTTGATGTAGAAGATGCGGCTTTGATATGCCGCTTGGCCTGAACCCGCGCTGGCAAAAGCACCGCTGCCCATGGGAGACCAACGGGTCGTACCCACAGTCTCGCCTCCATAGTCGACCCTATCGGCAAAGTGAGCCAATCGGCCGCCGCGGTAGAGCGACGCCGGGTAATAACCCACCGCTTCGAAGTTCCCGGAACCTTGTAGGAAGAGCCACCAACGGCCGTCGATGAGGTTCCACTGCATTTGGAAGGAAAACTGAGGGCCTCCTCGGGTACTGTAGTTCGTCCAGGTACCGCCCAGAGCCCAGTTCGAATTCGTCTGCACGAATCCTGCGCAGTCCAAATTGTAACAACCGGTCTTGGTGTAATTGTCTGCTGTCCAGTAAATGAAAAGGGCGGCCTTGCTCGTTCCGTACTTCGCCGGATAGACTTGCCAGCCGCCCTCCACCGTCTGGGTCTTCTTACCGCTGCCGCCGGCATACCAATGCTGAGAGAGCGAGAACACCTGACCGAGGGTGGTGTCCACGCCCGGGCTCCAAAGGCTCAGCCAGGAATTCCCACCGTAGTTCTTCACGACTTGATATGCATGGGCGTACTTGTGGGACGCCACCGGAGTCTTGGGGGCTTCGTCCCCGGGCAGTCCCTTCTCATCCGGGATCTTGTGGAGGAATTCTTCGAGAGTCCTGAAGCGAGTCATCTCCTGCAAGGTGACCCGGCGAAACGGGATCGTCCCTTCGGCGCAGTTCACGGCGTTTCCGAAAGCATCCTGGAGGCCCTGAGTCAAAGGAGAATCGGATCCCACATTCGGCTCAGAAGGATTCTGAGCCGAGTCCGGCAGCGTGGGAGACGGCGCCTCCAGCTCGACCTTGTCCAATCCCAACTGGCGAACCGACGGCTGCTGCGCCACCGGCACGCAGTCGAAAACCTGATCGTCGAGCAGGAAGCTGTGGGCCACATCCACTCCCGCATAAAGGGAGAGGATGTGCTGCCGCATCTTCCCGAACTCCACCTTGCTCTGGGCTTTCATACCCTGGGCCGATTCGAAGGTCTCGGACCTGGCAATCCGCACCTCTTGGAGGAACTGCTGGAATGAAACGAAAGAGGCCTTGTCGGCCGCTTGGGCGAAGGCGGGGCCAAATCCGATGAGCCATAAAAATCCGAGGGAAATTATTACGGGAATTCTTTTCATTTCGACGATCTCCTTGCGCGTTCTTACCGTTGAACCGGAAGACGCAAAAAAAATATGGACGGCCACGAACAACGACGGGATATCAATATATAGATACCCGACTTCCTTGATCCAGAGGACAGCGGGGCAGTGATGTCCTTTTATACATCAAATCCGGGAAATTGTTTAGCGCCGACTCTCGACGCCTCGAGTCGGGTGTACTCTTATGGTTACTCTTGACTCTTCGCCATGTGGATGCTCCCTCCCGACGCCGATCGCCTGCCGGGAACGGGCGAAGGCCCGGAAGATCTCTGGCGCCGATCGGTGCCGCTCGTGGCGACGTCTGATGGAGATCTACGTCAGCACCGACGTCGAGACCGACGGCCCATCCCGGGTCCCTATTCGATGCTCAGCTTCGGCTCCGCGGCCTACCGTGCCGACAAGACGCTAGTCGGCACCTTCACCGTCAATCTGGAGACGCTGGAGGACGCCTCGTCCCATCCCGAGACGATGGCCTGGTGGGGCAGCCACCCCGAGGCGTGGCACGCCTGCCGGCAGGACCTCCGGCCGCCCGGAGAAGCGATGGCCGGTTATGTCGCCTGGCTCGAGGCCCTGCCGGGCAAGCCGGTCTTCGTCGGCTATCCGGCGGGGTTCGACTTCCTGTTCGTCTACTGGTACCTGATCCGCTTCGCCGGCCGCAGCCCCTTCTCCTTCTCGGCCGTCGACATCAAGACCTTCGCCATGGCCGTTCTCGGCACTGACTACCGCGCAACGACGAAGAAGACGATGCCCCGGCGCTGGTTCGACCAGGTGCGGCACCGCCACGTGGCGCTGGACGACGCCCTCGAGCAGGGGGACCTCTTCTGCAACCTGCTGGCGGAAGCCCGGCAACGGTCAAGGCCACGCGACTTGGGTGGCAGCACTTAGCCGGGATGGAAGCGTCTGGCACCCCTCGGGTCGGAAACGTTGCGATCCGGGCTCGAGGAGGCGCAAGCGCAGCCCAGGCGTTGCGCCATAAGCCCGCGACCGGCCAATGTTTCCAGACATAGCCGCATCGTCCGCGTACGGAGCCGCATCGTACACGTACGGTGACGCAATGCACCCTTACGGCGCAGCGCCTTCCCACCACGGTGTTCCGTCCGCGGCCTCAATCACCGCGACATCGCGCAACCATGCGGCAATTGCTACGCATCTTGGTTCAACGAGGCGCGACATCATCGTGACGCAGCGCTAGTTTGTTCCTAGATTGAGCCGTCTCAGCGCAAGGTGGGGAGATATTGCTGCATTTAATTCCCAAACGGGATGCGAGATGTTCCGACAATGAGCCATATTCTCGGAATCTTGGTTTGAGATTGCGCCGTATCGCGCAGGTAGAGTCTTCCGTTGCGTCGTTGTAGGCCCATCTTGATGCTGGAGATCTGGACGAAAGGGCTCTGGAGAGGCGGCTCGCATCACTTCTAGCTTGCAGAGAGATATGGCACGAGATGATGGTCGCAAGAATGACCCGTATTGCACATTTTTAGTGGGCTGTTGCGTCTCCGTTCGTGGTATCCTTCCGCGGTAGCTCCGGGATAGCGCGATCTGGGCCCGTGTTGGCGCGACATGCCGCAATCTTGCAGGCGTGGTGGGAGAGCCTCGCCGCTGTACTCCAACAAGGAGACGAAGGATGGGCACGTCGTTTTCCGTGGCGGAGATCCTGGCCAGGCTGGAGGCGAGGATCGCGCATCACGAGCGGCAGGTGGCGCTCCATCAGCAGCAGGAGGTCCACCATCGCGAGCAAAGCGCCGCGCACGGCCAGGCTGCGCGACAGCGGCCTGGCCGGTCAGGCTGCCTACAACGGGCAGATCAGAAGGTAGCTGCTCGGCACGTTTCTGAAGGGCTGCAGGCTCAGGTATTGCTGCAGCACCGATTCTGCCGTGCAGAACGCGCCTTCGACCCACGCCTGATCGAAGGAATAGCAGGAACCGATGATGAATAGATTTCGCGATGGGTCCTGAAGAATGCTCTGGTAGGGCGCCCGGATGTTATACATGGCATTGCAGATGTTGTAGTGCGGAGACCAGGCATGATATCCGCCGCCGAACGGGTCCTGGCCCCAGTCCTGGAAGTAGACGGCGATGGGCGTCGGCAGGCCGTTGTCGGCACCGTGCGCCTCGGCCAACTGCTTCAACAGGAGCTGTGCGAAGGGGGAGTTAGGGTCCATCGAGGTGGGCCCGTGCAGGGGTTGTTGGTAGAGGGACGGCGCCTCCGTGTAATCCTGGTCCGTCTCCAATTCGCGCCAGAAGTTCGAATAGTTCATATCGTCATAAGAGGCAAGCACGACGTACGGACCGCCGGAGTCGGCGGGTGTCCCAGGTATATTGTTGCCGAAATAATAGACCATCCGGAGCGGCAGATCCGTGACCGTCGGCCCCCCGACATACTGGGTCGTCTGGATCTGCGAAGAGGCGTTGTCCGGAGCGACCAGATTGGGATAATAACTGCAATAGTCGGAAGAAGACTGCGTATACCACGCTTCATCGAACACCAGGACCGCCTTGATCGCCGGCTGATCGATCGACGACTCGAGGTAATACATCAAGTCCGGATTATTCAGGAGGTAGTCGGAAGAGCAGCCGCTGGCGACCATCTCCAACGCGCGCCGAGGCATCGCGAGGAAAAGATAGTCGGCGGCGACCGTGGATGTTTCGCCCGTGCTGGACAGGAAGGTGCATGTCGTCGTGTCGTCCCCTTCTGTCTCGGCCAGCGACGTCAACTGCATTCCATAGAAGATGCCGGAGCCGGCGGTGGTGCGTGCTTTACACAGCGCCTCGACCTGCGTCGCGAGCGTCGTAAACAACGTGCTGTAGCCGCCATTGAGCCGGCAGTAGGTGACGCCCGAGCCGTAGTCGTTGTTGGCCTGCATGGCATCGGCAGAGTTCCAGTTGATCACGTTGGAGGTGTAGCCGTTGCCGTCCGCCGCGTAGTCGTAGCCCTCGTCCCCCAACTGATCGTAGAGCAGGTTCCAGTAACCCATGTTTTGTACTAGTGTGCCTGCCGGGAACGCTGTGGTGGCGTCGTTGGCGGTGACGGCGCCGTTGGCGAAGTATTCGCACCACTGGGAACGATCGGTATTCGACGACCCGAGACCCGGCGCGAACCTGGTCGCGATGCCACCCAGCACGTTGTCTGCCGTGTAGGGGGACGACACGGGAATGTCGTTGATGAAGTTGTCGAACTCGGAGTTGAAGTTATAGGGCAGGACGCTCAAAGATGTGATGTCGTTCTCGTAGATGTTCTTTCCCCGCAGATAATACAAGCGCTCCGGGGATTCTTGAAAATTCAGGACCTGCGAAGCCAGATCCATCTGCACGATCATGTTCTGCACGAGGACATGGCCTTCGGTGATGGATGTCGTGTTGGACTCGGGGGTCATACTGGTCGAGAAGTTCTCTGAGTCGATCGCGAAGCGCATACCGCCGACCTCAACGTAGAGGCCGTCCGTCGCGACCGAGTCCAACTCGTAAGTGTAGATGCGCCCACCTGGCCGCTTGCTCCATTCGTACACTTGGACGGTGTCCCCATCGGCGAGCGTGCCCCCGGTGAGCAAGCGATAGGCGGTGTACAAGCCAGCCGGTCCGGCACCGACGATGACATAGTTCGCCATGGAACCCTCCTATCTGTCATGCAGCGTAATGGGCGGCACCATAGCAGCAGCAGCGCAGTTTGTGCAAGTGAGCTCAAGCCGGCTTTCGCGCGAGCCGCTGGCCGAGCACCTGGGCGACGGCCTCGGGCGTGAAGCGAGCCATGGCAGCGCACGCCCGGTCGCGGACCGGCTGGAGCTCCGGCCAACTCGCGCGGCTGAGACGGAGCTTCTCCCGCAGGTCCGCGACGTCGACGTAGGCCCAGTGCATCTCAGGGGTCAGGAAGTGCTGCACCCGCCTCTCCTTCTCGTGCACCGGTTCGACGGAATGAGCCACCAGCAGGGAATTCCCTTCGTCCATGAAGTCCATGTTTCCGCCATGGCCGGTGGCGACCACCAGATTGCCGCACGCCATCGCCTCGGAAAGGCCGAGGCCCCAGCCTTCCGAACGATGCGCGCTGACAAAGCAGTGCCCGAGGTGGTGCAGCGCCGCGATCTCCGCGTCCGTCGCCATCCCTACGAGCGTGACGACGCCGGGGACCTTCGCCAGCTCCGGCGGCAGGGGGGCAGTGGATTTGATCAGAAAGCTCGCCTCGTCCGGAGAGAACAGGCCCTCGAACGCGCGGACGGCATCGGCCACGGCTTTGCGGGGATTCGCGCTGGTGATGGTGTAGAAGTAAAATCGGTCCTCACTGCCTCCAATCCGCTCGCGCAGTTGGGACACAGCCCGCTCGTCGCGCACCGGCTCCTCCACCACGTGCGGCACGATCGCGAGGCTGCGGGCGGCGTCGCGCAGGACCGCGGCACAGTACGACGAACAGGTCCAGACCTCGTCGACCAGCCCGAGCGCGAAGCGGTAGTGCGCGGGGAGCACGTCCGTCTCCCAGACGGCATAGGCCACGACGTGCCGGTCCCGCAGCTCCGGGAAAGCGCGGAAATAGCCGGCGTAGCTCCAGGGCTCGTTGTGGATCACCACGACGTCGGCGTCGGCGGGCTCCTCCACCAGCTCGACGCCGAGGCGCGTCAGGCAGTCACGATACGCGAGACCGGCCCGCCGGTGGCTGAGCCAGTGCGCCAGGAGATAGCAGACCCTGATCCCGCGGCTCATCGTTCAGGGTCTCCGGCCGGCTCCACCGCGACGAGCCCGTACTTGTAGAGCCAGAGCAAGGTGCGCAACATCCGCCTCTCGTCGTGAGCGGTGAGATCCGCGATCAGCTCCGATACCGGGCACGGGCCCTCCGCCAGCCGCGCCACGAGATGGTCGACGGCGGCGGACTCAAGGAGCATCGGGGCGGCGAAAACGTGCAGGATGTTGGCGCGCAGGCTCTCGAGAACGAAGACCGCGTCGAGGTCCGCCAGACGCAGGACGTCTCCGGGCGCCAGCGAACGCGTGGGATAGCCGCGGAAGAGAGTGAAAGGGTCGGGGAAATCGGGATGGACTGGCTCGCGGGCATGGTCCCGCGGGCCGACCGCCGTTGCCGAGCCGCGGATCGCGGCCAGCTCCTCCCACAGCTCGACGTAGCGCCGCATCACGTCTTTCCAATCGAAGAGCGCCTCGGCGCGGCGCCGGCCGGCCTCGCCCATCCGCCGGCGCAGCCCGGCGTCACGGGCCAACAGTGAGAGCGCCCGCGCGCAAGCGTCGATGTCGATCGCGGTGCTCTGCCCCACGATCCCGAGGTAGGTGACGTGGTCGTAGAGGCCGCGCGCCAGCTCCTCGGCGATCTCCCGCCCCGCGCCCGGCGGCGGCAGGGTCGACGGGATGCGGAACCCCGTCTCGCCGTCGGCCACCGTCTCCTTGTACCCGTCCCAGTCGCTCACTACGCAGGGGAGCCCGGCCGCCATGGCCTCGACCGGGGTGAGCCCGAAGCTCTCCTGCACGTTGTCCGGCAGGGAGACGAAGAGATCCGCCGCGAACCAACTGCTCTGCGCCATCTCCTTGTTCGCACCGTCGACCACGTGGACGCGCACCGACGGGCAGAAGCGCTGGCGCGCGGCCTCGAACTCCCGCCGGGTGACGAGTTCGGGGAACTGGCCGACCAGGACCAGATGGAGCTTGCCCGGCGGCAGACGTCTCTGCGCCAGCTCGCAGGACCGGAAGAGCGGCGTCGGATGGGCTTTCGTCAGGAACGTCAGGCGGCCGAACGACAACGCAAGCACATCGTCGTCGTCGATCCCGAGACGGCTGCGGAACGTCCGGCCGGCGGCGAGCGCCTCGGGAGTCCGCGCGAAACGCTCGAGATGGACGCCCAGCGGGATCACCACCGTGCGCAGGGGGCTCTCCGGCACGACGAACCCGCGGCTCGCGAGATAGCCTGTCCACGACTCGATGATGTGCCGGATGGCCGCGAGCGCCGCCTCCGAAGTGCAGATCAGCGCGTCCCACGGCTGCACCGGCGCGATGAGGTAATCGCGAATGCCCCGCACCACACGATCGGTCGCCACCGAATGGGTGATGCCACAGACGCTGAACAGCCGCTCGTGACCGTGCCGCCGCAGCCATGCGGGCTCGGACACGATCGGTCCCGGCGTGTACAGGCATCCGGCCCGGCCGAGCGCCTCCAGATCGTGCGGCCGGATCCAGCGCGCTGGCGGTGGGTCGGACGCGATCTCCGCCACGCGGCGCTGGAACTCCTCAAAGCTCTTCTCCGTCGTGGTCAGGCAGTCGAGAGCCGCCGGCCTGGCGTAGCGCACGAAGGCCTCAAGGAAGCCCGCGCCCGCCGACTGGCGGCCGACGACCTGCTTGCGGTCGCCTTCGTAAGCCTCCGGCACGTAATAGATCGCGCAGCTCGCCGGCTCACGGTCGGCGAGCTGCGGCAAGGTCTTACGCGTCATTGCCACGGAATATTCGGAGTTCGGTTCGAAATCGTTGAGGAACTCGCCGCTGGAATTCACGAGATGGGCGGATGCTAGAACACGACTCAGCCCGGGTCAAGGCCAACACATCGCTCATTGCGAATTGTCTATTGAAAATGCGCGCAGCCGTCGGACAGCGTGCTCATACAGCAATCGATCCAATCTTGTGCGCTGATCGACGATGGCGCGGGTTCGCGCATCGAGATCTTCGAGACGGGTGAAGTCGCCGGTCAGGCCCGTTGTCACATTGCGGCGGGCGATTGCCGGCAGCCGGCTGGAGAAGGCGTGATCGGCCCATCGCTGCGACAAGCCGGCTTGTTCGCAGACATAGAACCAGTGCATTTCGTCGATCGCCCGGTAGGCTGCTGGAAGGAGCGTCTCCGCTATTACCAGCGACCAGCACGATCCAGTCAGTTGCCGGAAATGGGGGTTGTCGGTGTAGACCGTCAAGCGTGGGTCGTCCGAACTGACGAATTCCAGGAACGATGCCGACTTGGCAACCTTCAGGGCGAAGTAGCGCTGTGTCTCCAACGCTGCAGGAGAAAGGTGACGTCCATACCGGAAATAGTTGTAGTGGGAAACCAGTCTGGTCGCGGGGTCCCGAAAGTTCGTAACCTGTATGTGACCGTCTGCAACGGCGTTGAACAGCTCCCGCCCATAGTGGCCTCCGTAGTAGTCGTAGCCGCGGAATCGCGTGTATTGACCGCGTAGCTGCTCGTGATCCACCATGGAGTTCACGATGATGGGGCTGCACTTTTGCGCGGAGAAGAGCGCTTTCAGCGCATGAGCAACGGACGTCCCGCCAGCCTTCTGGTTGTGGAAGAAAAAGATCTTCACAGGTCGACGGATACCACCGCTAAGCCGAGGACCAGACCCCAAACGAGCTTTCTCATGGACGGATCTCCTCGGCTTCCATCCTCCAATGGGAGCCGAGGGAAGTCAAGGAGAGTGTGCGCTCTCGAGGTGCCACCCAACTCGCAGGCGGCACTTCGACAATTTTCTCGGGTACCCAAAATCACCCTCCTAAGCTGCTGAGCTGTAAGGGCTTGTCAGAGGATGCCATTTTTTACGTCTTATCTGGGGTATGAGCCGACGACTCCGCTTCATCCCAGAAGAGGGCGCGCTGGTCGAAGTGACCTGCCGGGCGCTCCACAGCCGTCTCCTGTTCCGACCCAGCCGGACGCTGAACGAGGTCATCCTCGGGGCCCTTGCCCGGGCGAAGAGCCTCTATCCAGTCCGGATCTGTGGGTTCTCCTTCCTGTCGAACCATTTTCACATCTTGCTGGAGGTCGACGACGCCCGGCAACTCTCCCGCTTCATGGGCCACTTCAACTCCAAGCTGGCGCGGGAGGTCGGGCGGTTGACCGGCTGGAAGCAGAAAATCTTCGAGCGTCGATATCAGGCAATCGTGGTCAGCGCCGAGGACGGAGCCCAGACCGAGAGGCTGAAATACATCTTAGGGCACGGTTGTAAGGAGGATCTTGTCGAGCGTCCCCGGGAATGGCCCGGGGTTCACTGCGTCCAGGCCCTGACCGAAGGCCAGATCCTGGAAGGCCTGTGGTTCGACCGCACGCAGGAGTACGCCGCCCACCGTCGCGGGGAGGACTTCAGCCGTCTCAAGTACGCCACCGCGGAGATCCTGACCCTCGACCCGCTGCCGTGCTGGAAGGATCTGACCGAAGAGGAGCGGAGGAGACGTGCCGCGGCCCTGGTGGCGACCATCGAAGCGGAAGCCGCCGCTCGCCGGAAGAAGACGGGCGTCAAGCCACCGGGACCGGCCGCCATCCTGACCCAGGATCCCCACCGCAAGCCGGAGCGGTCCAAGAGATCTCCAGCCCCCGCCTTCCATGCCGCCAGCCAAGCCGTGCGCCGTGAGCTCCGGGACCTCTACGCTCTGTTTGTCGCTGCCTACCGCGAAGCCGCCGAGAAACTCCGGGCCGGGAACCGCGACGCGTGCTTCCCCGCCGGGAGCTTCCCGCCAGCGCTACAGTTCGTGGGCGGGTAGCCGTCGCGGTATCCCTGACCTGACGACTGGCCGTAATTTTGGTGCTCGGACGCGAATGGTCGGTGGAGGTGTGTCGCGTTGGGCTTTCCTGGAGAGGATTCAGGAAGTTGGGGTCGTCAATCATGGTCCGAGTCCGCCCCCAGATTGCGCGGAGAAGGCTCAGAAAGAGCCCAGGAGGTGAGCGTTAGGTGGGGGAGGGCGGATAAGGGCCGCTTATCGAGAGTCTTCTATATCGAGTAGGGTGGCACCTGGATCTGCACCTATCGGGGTCTGGGCACCTATCGGGTCCCATAGCCGGCGCAGAAGCATAGCCATGCGCCCATAGGATTGCAGGACTTGCTTAGAGAAAATAAACTCTTCGTCAAGACCTCTAGCTGAAGTCGCTGTTCAATAGCGTCGGCGACGGATCTCCAGAATGGAGTAACCATGGCCACTAAGCATTTCCTCTCAGGAAATGGGCTGATGGCGAATCCGGCAGTGACGCGCCGGTCGCTGCCCAAATCGGTCGCTCGGCATGCCACGAGGTGTCCTGTCTCTCTCGCTTCCTTTGCCTTGATCTTGCTCGCCGTTCTCGGCGGCGCCGGTCCCGTCGGCGCACAATGGAGCGTCACCGCAAATCCCTATATCACGAACTTGGGCACGGATTCCAAGGGGGCGAGCGGCCACGTGATCTCATTCAAGGTTACGCTCGGCTACGGCGGAGGTCCCATTCCCAACAATGTCACCTTCGTCGTGACCAACTACGGCCCGGGCACTCTCAGCCCAACGCCTGATTCGCCGTTCCTCTTTACACTCGGGCCCAACAATCCTTCGATATCCTTGACTTACTCCTACAGCTTTCCTACTAAGCTGGGAACGTTTCAAGGTGACATACGGATTGCGGAGAAATACAGCGACACGTTCTTTACCGACAACAACTATCACGGCTTGGTGGTCTCTAGCCCCGGCGTTACGGACTACGTCAAGCTGATCTCCGGACCATCGACGTTCTCGCCCATCAAGGGGAGCCCGATCCCTACCAATTGCCCGCTCGCCTTTTGCCCGATCTCTTACTCCGCGCAGTTCTACGACATCGACGGATCGGGCTCGAAAGTCAGCTCCTGGGCCTGGAAGATCGAGCTGTTTCACGCCCAGGGCGCCTATGCTCTCCCCCTCCCTTCCCCTTCGTCTACGCCGATCAGCTCTAATCTCGACATCAATAGCCCCTTCACCTTGCCCACCGGCTACGACTGGCACCGCGACGCCCTTGGTAACATCGGCGCCAAGGTATCGATCGACGTGATCGACACCGATGGCTTTGGGCATCACGCCGAGCAGACCGTCGGCGTGAACTACCCGCCGAGCGAGACGATCGGCACGCTGCTCTGCCGGACGGGAGCGCCGCTCGCCCATGCTCCGATGACGATCGCATTCTTCGATTCGACTGGGAAGTTGGCCTCGCAGACGACGACAACCGATGCGGCAGGCCATTTCGACGTCACCTTGGTCTGCGCCGCGTCGAGCCATCAGGGCGAAACCTTCATGATCTCGACACCGAGCTGCGCCGACGGTTGGACGATCGCGGCGAACCGCTGCTCCGGCGACCTCGGCCAGATTGTCTGCCAGCAATGCGGATCCTGCGCCCCGCCTCTCGGCAGCGACCTCTGGCTCCCTTTCGACGAGCTCGCCGGCCCCACTTCGCTCAACGCCGCCGGAGGCAATCAGGGCGTCTTCCACAACAATCCCAGTCCGGCGCCCGGCTACGTCGGCAACAGCCTCTGCTTCGACGGCGCGCAGAGCTACGTCGAGGTTCAAAGCTACCCCGCGATCGACGTCACGACGGGGAACTTTTCGGTCGACGCCTGGATTCGGCGCTCCGTCGGCGACGACGGCATCCGCGTCATCGTCGACAAGCGGCGGGAGGAGTTTCTCGACACTTCCGTCTTCGGCTACTCGTTCTTTCTGCTCGATGGGGAGCTCTGGTTCCAGCTCGCCGATGGGCCCTATTCCAACTACCGCTCGGGCGCCGCGGTGCCCCTCGATGGGCTGTGGCACCAAGTCGCCGTGACGGTCGTCCGCAACGACCCCGCCGGCGGCCTGTTCTACCTCGACGGCAAGCCGGCCGGCGTGCCGTTCAACCCCCTGCGCCACCCTGGCTCGCTCGCCTCCCGCTCTTCCCTGCGGGTGGGCTCGCGGTCCTCCTCCGTCTCGGCCGTCTTCAAGGGATGCATCGACGAGGTGGAGACCTTCGGCCGCGCCCTGGGAGCTGACGAGATCGCGGGCCTTTTTGCCGCCGGGCAGAACGGCACCTGCAAGCAATCTTGCTCCCTGCCTTGGGCCTCCCCCTTCTGCTCCGGCGACTCCTCGCTCCTCGCCACCGCGGAGGTCTGCAGCTCGCTGGCCACTCCGCAGACCTTCGCCTACACGTTCCGCCCCCTGCTCGCCGCCCCCGGGTGTCCGGCCGCCGGTCCGACGAGCTTTTCGCCTGCGGGCGCTGGCGCCGTGGTCGTGCAGCCCGGGCGGTGCGCGCTGGTACCGGTGACGATCGGCCGGCCCTCCGGCCTCGCGGCCGGCCAGCTCGCCTGCTACAGCCTTTCCGTCGAGACCGCGGGAGGAGCGCGGACCGCCAACTGCGCCGGCTCCGTGCAGGTCCCCGGCGACCTCTGCGGGCGATGGCGCAACCCCTTCCCGTACGACTTCTTAGGCGACGTGGCCACGTCCTTTCAGATCGCGTACAAGGGCCCCGGCACGAAATCCTTCGACTTTGAGATCAGCGCGGTGACCGACACCCTCGCTCCGACCGCGGCGATCAGCCTGAACGGTCTGCCGCCAGGAACGCCCCTTCACGAAACGGTCGACCTGCCAGCAGGCGGCGAGGCGACCCTGGCCGTGGTGGCGCGCTTTCAAGAGCCTCAGCCCGGCCGCTTCTTCACCCTCCTGGCGCAAACCGACCTCCTGGGGGACGGAATCCTGGTGCCGCTGGGCTCGGCGCTCCTTCAGAACGTCATCCCCGCCACCTGCAAACCGCCACAGATCGTCCAGCCGCCGGAAAGCCGGATCGTCACCCCGGGACAACAGCTGGCGCTCTCCGTGACGGCGGCGGACGCAAGCCTGGCGAGCTACCAGTGGCGCCACAATGGAGTCGTCGTGACGGACGCCAGGACCACCGCCACGCCGACCTCGAGCGCTCTCGCGATCGACGCGGCCGACTTCACGGACGCCGGGCTCTACGACGTCGTCGTCACCACGGCGTGCGGCGTCGCGACGAGCCCGCCCGCCGTGGTGAGCGTGGCGGGACCAGCGTGCACGCCGGGGCCGACCACGCTCTGCCTCGCCGGTGGCCGCTTCGCGGTCGGAGTAGACTGGCAGACGCCGCAGGGGATTCACGGCAGCGGGCAGGCCGTCCAGCTCACGGGCGAGGCGGGTTATTTCTCGTTCTTCGATCCGGCGAACGCAGAGCTCGCCGTCAAGGTCCTCGACGCCTGTCCGTTCACCGGCGGCTTCTGGGTTTTCGCCGCCGGGGTGACCGACCTCGCTGTCGACCTCACCGTCACCGACACTCAGACCGGAGCCGGCAAACGCTACCACAACCCCGCGGGCCGGGCGTTCGTGCCCATCCAAGACTCCGCGGCCTTCACCGGCTGCCCGGCGCTCTCGCCGGCGCTCGCCAGCGCAGCCGGCAGATCCTCCGGCCCTCTCCCTCCCCCCCCCGCCACACCGGCCGACCGTGAGGCGGCCGCGGGCTCCGCCTCGCCGCCTCCGGCTCTCGTCCTCGCCGACCGCTTCCGTGTCGAGGCGCGCTGGCAGACCACGCCTGAGACGACGGGCGATGGCCAGCCCTTGGCGCTCAGCCGCGACAGCGGGACCTTCTGGTTCTTCGACCGCAGCAACCTGGAACTCCTAGTCAAGGTCCTCGATGCCTGCAGCCTGAACGGCCGCTACTGGGTCTTTGCCGGCGGCCTGACGGATGTCCAGATCGACCTCAAGGTCACCGACACGCTTACCGGAGCGGTCAGAAACTATGCGAGCCCTGGAGGCGCCGCGTTCTCCCCGATCCTTGACACTAACGCCTTCGCAACCTGTCCGTGAAATGCGTCGCATCAACCCTGGGAGGAATCATGCCGATCCGATAGGGTAGAGTCGGCGGCGGGCCCGGTGGCCATAGGGCGAGGGAGTAGCTGTTGCCGGCGGCTTTCGCCTTGATGCCGGTGCCTCAGTCTCGGCCGTGCTCCGTTTCCCACGGCCGGGCGAGGTACCAGCCGACTCGGGGACTCTGCGCGGACATCCTTCGGTATCACAGACCTCGAGGTGGCTCTACAGACTGTTGAGCTTGAGCGTCAGCTTGGCCGTGGCGCTCCAGATATCGTGGTCTAGCTTGAGCCGGTTGAGCGCTGTCGACCGCTTGTAATAGGCTCCCCCGAGCACCCACTGGATATTCTTTGGCGCCTCGATGTTGAAGGTGAGATCGGCCTCGGTGCCTGCCCAGTGGCGTCCCTGTATCGCTTGCTCGAGCTGGTAGGCATGAATGGCCACGACCGTGCTGAACGACTGGATGTCATCCTCGGCCTTCAGCGCCTTGGTGATATAGGCTAAGGGCGACCAGCGCCCGTCGGTGTACTGCAGGCCCGCATAGCGCTTGTTCGAAAGCCCTTTGCCCACATCAGGGAAACTGGTCGAGGCCGCAACGCCCGAAAGGAAGATGACGTCGTTAGCATAGCCCGCGTTCTCGCCGAGGTAGCCTTCGTCAACGGCGGCGTTCTTGGGTTTGTTGCCGCTTCCGAAGCCGTAGAACCCCGAGAAACCGAAGGATTTTCGAATCGAGGACTGAGGCTCGTTCAGCTTGGGGACTGCCAGATGGGTCCAACTCACCCGCGCCAGGCCGGTGGTCCCCCTGCCGTCAAGAAGGGTCGGCGGGGAATCGCTGGGGTCGCCTTTGCTGACGTGCCGAACGCTGTGATATAGCGCGAAGCTACCGCCGAATCCTTGAAACCGCTCGATTCCAAATCTAACTTCACCGCCTCCACTGTAGTACCAGTAGGGCCGCGGTTTCGGAAGGGGATCGGTCTCATCACTCATGGAAGGTCTGGTTCTTGAACTGCGCCACCCAGAGATCGCTGTCCTTGTTTCGCCTGTCCGCGGTTCCCGTCTCGCTCTCGCGACGGACGATGTAGCCCAGGCTCCAGCGATCCTTCAGCAACTGGGCTCCCTCGCCTGTGACGTTAATAGCGATGGCGGAAGACGGCGTGGCGAAGGGGATCCGGCCGTACTGGAGGACGACGCGGCTCGGTCCATAGACTTTGGCTTGGTACTGGGAGACCTCGAGCTGCTTTGACGAGTTGTCCTGGAAGTCTCCCTTTTTGAACTGGATGGTTGCACCGGCTTCGACTGGTCCCGTGTACTGGAAGCTCAAAGAGCCATTGCCGCCCAAGTGCCTGATCTGGCCGGTGACGGCGGTGTCGCCGTCCTCCAGGGTGAGATTGGGGTCCATGGACACCATGGCAGCGCCGCCGAGTTGGAGATTAAACTGGCTCTTCGGCTTCGCGTCCGTAGCCTTGGCGTCGCTTCGCGTCACATAGCCTACCGAGTTCGCCGGCACTTCAGGATCTCCGAAGAACGAGACGTTGAACGCGATGCGCGGCGTGGGATGGTGGCCCAGCACAGACGCTGAGAAAGTGGCCCGCTGATAAGGAGGAATCGTGACTGTGGCGGAACAGGTAGCGCCGGTGCAGTTGGTGATCTTGAGTCCCTGCTCGCTGTTGCGCTCAGCAAGGATCTTCACCATGTCTGCAGTTGTGCTGCCGCAATGGTCTTTTGTAGGATCCGCCAGTATTCCGCTGTAGGGAGCGCTGGCGTCCGGGCTATAGCTCGCTAAGAGCTCCCCTGACGCTTCGAGTTCGCCGAGTTGACAGTTCAGGGTATCTCTCTCTTTACGCGGAGCTTTTCTGGCATTGCGCGCGAGATCCTTGCGACGCTGCTCCAGCCTATCGAGAATGGCTTGAATCTCGGGAGTGAAAAGCTTCTTGGGCTTAACTACCCCGGGGACGTTGGGATTTGCAAGGAATCCCATTCTGATGCGGCTCGCCTCGATCAGCTTTCTCGTGGCCAGTTCAATGCGATTCGATCCAAATCGAGCTTTCAGTCCGGTTGCTCTCTCCTCACCGGCAATCGGATCGAAGCTTTGACCCGTGGCATCAATCAACTGGCTGATGATCTTCGCTTGGCGGTCGCTCGCGGTCTTAAAGCTGCATTCCGAGTCAGTAGGTCGGAGGGCTAGGAAGTGATCGAGAAATTTGGAAGCCTCGGTCTCGAGGCGGCTCTCCAGGAGAGTGCCGGCATTGCCATCGGTTCCGTAGCGCAGCAACTCTGCCTCGGGAACATGGCAGGTTCCTGTCCAGAAAAAGAATTCAACAAGGCAATCGGAGGTCTTGAGCTGAGGATCGCAAGCGCTCATCGCGTCGTTGGGCTTGGCACTCATGACGGCTTCCCGTATCGGCTCTCGACTCCGGACTCGTCGAGAACGACGCGCAGAGGTCTCCCGGTCTGTTGTGCGTCTGCGGCGGCAGCCAAGAGCAGAAGCAATGGAGCGTAGCGTGGGACGTTCATGTTTCGGTAGCCTCCCTGAGGTCGGATTCCTTTTTTCGCGAGTAGACGGACGTAGATCCCGGTTTTCGCACCTCGCCCGCCTTGATGTCGTTCACAGTCTGGGCCCCCGCTTGAGCACAGTGCCGCAGTGGACGACGAGGGCTCCCCATCCCCAAGCCTTGACACTCTAGGCATCCTTTGCCTACCATGCCCTGACGTTCTAGGCATCGTTCAGCCTGGACGCCCGGGAGGTACACGAGTGAAAGGACAGAAAGCGGACCTGCTGCAGGGCACGCTCGACATGCTCATCCTGAAGGCCGTCTCGCTGGGGCCTCTGCATGGCTATGGCATCATCCAGCGCATCCACCAGATGTCCGGCGAGATGCTGCAGGTGGAGCAGGGGTCGCTCTATCCGGCGCTCTACCGGATCGAGCAGCGGGGGTGGGTCTCCTCGCGGTGGGACGTCAACGAGACGGGGCGCCGCGCCAAGTTCTACACGCTCAGCGAGGCCGGCCGGAGCCATCTCGAGGCGGAGGAGGCGAGCTGGGACCGCCTGGTGCTCGCCATCACGAAGATGCGGCAGGCCACCTGAGGAGAGTTCGCGGCCATGAGTCTGCTCAAGATTTTCTCGGCACGCCTGTACGGCCTGCTCCGGCGCGAGGCGGTGATTCAGGACATGGCGGAGGAGATGCGCCTCCATCTCGAGATGGAGACGGAGGCCAATGTCGAGAGGGGGATGCCGCCGGCGGAAGCGCGCCGGGCGGCGCTCCGGAGCTTCGGCAATCTGGACAGCATCAGGGAGCGGGCCTATGCGGTCCGTGGAGGCGGCATGGTAGAGACTCTCTTGCAGGATATCCGTTACGGGGCGCGGGTTCTCGCCAGGAATCCGGCTTTCACGTTGATCGCGGTGCTCACCCTCGGCCTGGGGATCGGCGCCAACACGGCCATCTTTTCGGTGGTCGACGAGCTGCTCCTGCGCCCGCTCCCCTACGCCGACGCGGAGCGGCTCGTCATGGTGTGGGAGGTCACCCCGAAGGGCGATCACCAGAACTCGACCTCGCGCGCCAATTTCCGGACCTGGCGCGAGCAGAGCACGACGTTCGAGGGCATGGCGGCGTTCTCGGATCAGCGGGCGAGCCTCACCGGCAGCGGCGAACCGGAGGAACTGGCGATCCAGATCGCCAGCCCGGAACTGTTTCGGATCCTCGGCGTCAAAGCGATCCTCGGCCGGGGCATGGTGCCGGAGGACGGCCGGCCCGACGCACCCCGCGTCGCCGTCCTGAGCCATGGCTTGTGGCAGCGGCGGTTCGGAGCGGACCCAGGGGTGGTCGGCAAGCCCATCACGCTCAACGGCTCGCCCTTTACCGTGGTCGGCGTCCTCCCCGCGGGTTTCCAGTGGCATCTGGGGAGCAAGTCGGGCACGGGCAAGCCCGCCGAGCTTTGGACGGTGCTCCCGATGCCTAAAGAGGGGGCCAGCCTGCATGGCCGGTTCATCTCGGTGGTGGCGCGCCTGAAGCGCGGCGTCTCCCGCGCGGCGGCCGAGGCCGAGATGAAGACCATCGAGGCCCGGATCGCACAGGCGGAGCCGGAGTTCAGCAAGGGGTATGGAACGGAGATCATCCCGTTGCGCGAACAACTGGTCGGCAACGTCCGGCCCGCGCTCCTGGTCCTGCTCGGCGCCGTCGCCTTCGTGCTACTGATCGCGTGCGCCAACGTCGCCAACCTCCTGCTCTCCCGCGCCGCAGCTCGGGAGAAGGAGATCGCGCTGCGGTCGGCGATCGGCGCGCGCCGGCTTCGCGTCGTCCGGCAATTGCTCACCGAGAGCCTGCTGCTCGCCCTGCTGGGCAGCCTGCTCGGCTTGGCGTTCGCGTGGTGGGGGATCCGGGCGCTGGTGGCGTTCAGCCCGCGCGATCTGGTCGATCTGCACGGCGTTCACCTCAACCTCCCGCTGTTCCTGTTGACGCTGGCCATTTCGCTGGCGACGGGCATCCTCTTCGGCCTGGCGCCGGCGCTCGAGGCGACGCGTCTGAACCTCAACGACGCGCTCAAGGAAGGGGGCAAGGGCGGCGGGGGGCAGGGTGTCCGCAGCCGCCGGATGCGCGGCGCCCTAGTGATCGCGGAGGTCGCGCTGGCGCTCGTGCTGCTGGTCGGCGCGGGGCTGCTGGTGAAGAGTTTCGTCCGCCTGCGCACGATCGACACCGGGTTCGAGACGGAGAACGTGCTGACGATGGTGGCGCGCCTGTCGGGCAAGAAGTACAAGACCGACCAACAGGTGATCGACTTTTTCCGGGAAGCGACGGAGCGCGTCCGGGCTCTCCCCGGTGTCCGTGCCGCCGGAGTGGTGAACTACCTGCCGCTGTACGGCGGGCTCGGCACCACGACCGGCTTCACCGTCGAGGGCCGGCCCACACCGCCACCCGGCGAGGAACCCTCCGTCAACGTGCGGGTGAGCGACGCCGCCTATTTCAGCGCCATGGGCATCCCCCTGCTGCGCGGCCGCAATTTCACGGATATCGAGGGCAGGGAGGCGAGGCACGTCGTCCTCATCAGCGAGTCGATGGCCCGGCGGGATTTCCCCGGAGAAAACCCGCTCGGGAAGCGCGTCAGCGTCGCGATGTTCGAAAAACCGGTGCTGACAGAGATCGTTGGCATCGTCGGCGACGTCCGGTATGACAGCTTGGTGGACGAGGCGCCGGCGATGGTCTATTTCCCGCATCCGGATCTCGTCTATGACTTCATGACCCTGGTCATCCGCACCACCGGCGATCCCGCGGCAGTGGCCCCCGCGGTGCGGCGCGTGTTTCACGATATCGACCCGAACCAGCCCATCTCCGACGTGCGGACGATGGATCAGGTGATGAGCCAGACGGTGGGCCGCGCCCGCTTCAACACGGTCCTGCTCGGGCTCTTCGCGGCGCTGGCGACGCTGCTGGCGACGGCCGGCATCTTCGGCGTGATGAACTACTCGGTGACTCTGCGGACTCGCGAGATCGGGCTCAGGATGGCGCTCGGCGCACCGCGGAAACAGGTTCTGATGCTGATCCTGAAGCAGGGACTGCTCCTCACCTCGCTCGGCATCGGCATCGGCCTGCTCGGCGCGCTGGCCCTGACGCGCCTGATGTCGGGCCTGCTGTTCGGCGTCGGCTCCACGGACCCGGCGACGTTCACGGCCATCGTGCTGCTGCTCACGGCCGCGTCGTTGATCGCCTGTTACATCCCGGCCCGGCGGGCGACTCGGGTCGATCCCCTGATCGCCCTGAGGTACGAGTAGGCATTGCGAAAATAGTAGGAGTGCCGATGGCGTAGTATTGGGTCGATGACCCTGCGCGAAATTATGGAGCTGTCGTCGCGGAGCGGTGTCCTCTCGCTCGCGATCGGCCTGCCGGCGTCCGAGCTGTTCCCGCGCGAGGCGCTCGCCGAGCAGGCGGCCCGCGTGCTGCGGACGGACGCCTCGTCCCTCCAGTACGGACTCCCGTACCAGCCGCTCAAGACACAGATCGTCCAATTGATGTCCCTGCGGGGTGTCCGCTGTACGGAGGAGCAGATCTTCCTCACCTCCGGCGCCCAGCAGGGGATGGATCTCCTGAGCCGCCTGCTTCTGCCTCCGGGCGGGGGCGGGCAGGTCCTGCTCGAGCGGGCCATCTACGACGGCATCCGGCTGGCGACCCACGGCCAACGGCCCGAGATCCTGACTGTCGCCGCCGATCTCGACACCGGCATGGACGTGGACGGGGTCGAGGCCCTGCTCGCCGGCGGCGCGCGCCCGGCGTTCCTCTACACGATCACCGACGGGCACAATCCGCTGGGCGTCAGCCTGAGCGCCGAGAAGCGGCATCGCCTCGCCGGGCTGGCGCGCCGGTACCAGATGCCCATCCTGGAGGACGACGCCTACGGTTTTCTCTATTACGGCGAGGAGCCGGCGCCGCCGATGCGCGCCCTGGAGGAGGAATGGGTCTTCTACCTCGGGTCGTTCTCGAAGATCCTCGCGCCCGCACTGCGGGCGGGCTGGGTGGTCGTGCCCCCGCGGCTCGCGGCCCGCCTCTCGCCGTTGAAGCACGGCGCCGACCTCGATACGCCCTCCCTCGGCCACCGCGTGATTGCGGCCTATCTGGAGGCGGGGCTCCTCCCTGCCCATCTGGCGGTCCTGCGCGAGGAGTACCGGCGCCGCCGGGACGCGATGCTCGCGGCTCTGCGGGAGCACTTCCCGGCCGAGGTCCTGTGGAATCACCCCACGAGCGGCATGTTCATCTGGGCCGAGCTGCCGCCCGGCCTCGACGCCGCCGAGTTGCTGCGCACCGCCGTGGAGACGGAGAGCGTCGCCTTCAGCCCGGGCGTGGTCTTCTGCGCCGGAGACCCGGGCGGCGACCGCTCGATGCGTCTGAATTTCACCAGTCTCCCTCCCGAGCGGATCGAAGAGGGCATCCGGCGTCTCGGACGGGCGATCCGGGCGGCGATGGAAAAGTTAAACCGCGCTTAGGCTTCGCAAGGCCTCGCCCAGGGCCCGCCTTGCCCCCTCGCGCACCGGATCGTCATCCAGCGGGTCCATATAAAGGATTTGATACCCGAGCCGGAACATCCGCCGCACCCAGTCCGCGTCCCCTCCGATCCCCCAGAGGTGATCGGTATCCACAATCACCACTTTCCTTCCATCCGCCGGGGGAGGATTGCGCCGCCAGCCCCCCTTGTTGCCGGGGGAGATCCAGTCGGCGGGGCTATTAAAGAGATCTTCGTTGCGGTTGCCGGGGAAGGTGGCCGTCATGCCGATGGGGTGACGGTTGGAATCGATCTCTTTCAGAGAATCGATCAGATGATATTGCCAGGGGACCGACTCCCTCGGGCTCTCGTTCGAGATCTCCCAGAGAACATGATCGAGGTCTCCCACGGTCTCCACAACCTTTTCGACGTAAGCCTCCTGGAGGCGGGTGATCTCCGGGACCCGCAGGGTGTGGACGTCCGAGCCCTCGCCGCGGGCGTCGGGATCGCCGTCGATACGGTGGATGTTGTTCTCGCGGTTGAAGGGGTGGCGGTCCCAGGGATTGCCTTCGCCCTTGTTGTGGATCGACCAGCCGTTGAAGAGCATCACCGAGACGTAGAAACCCCGTTCGCCGGCGCGGACCACCCGGCCACGGAGGCGGTCGAAGTACTCGGGGTTGAAGCGAGTGAGGTCGAAGCGCGGGCGGCCGTCGAGGGCGCGGCCGGGGCCGGTGCGTTCCTCCCGGCAATAGACGCGGGGGTGGAGGTCATGCGTCCAGGCCTCATGGGTCCAGAGGCGGATGAAGTTGTGCCCCCAACGGCTGAGGCGGTCCAGGTAGCGCTCGAAGTCGAAGCCGCCGGGGCGCTCGGCGTTGTCGATCAGGCTGTCCCAGTGATGGGAGCCGGCGAGGACGACGCGGCGGCCTTCGGCGTCCGCGAAGTAGCGGGGATCGGTGGGGTGGAGGCGGAGGGGGGGCATGGCAGGATCTGGAGGAGCTGAAACGATCCGCTATGATTACGCATTCTTCCGTGGAGGCGAAGCGCGATGCACGTCGGGATCGACCTCGGAACGACCAACTCTGTTCTGGCCACTTTCGATGGGACCACTCTCTCCGTGGTGCCCAATGCACTGGGGGAGATGCTGACTCCTTCCGTGGTGCGGGCCGACGCCCGCGGCGCGCTGCTGGTGGGGCGGCGCGCCTTCCGGTTTCTGGAGACCGATCCGGCCAACACGCGGGGCGAGTTCAAGCGGCTGATGGGGACCGAGGAGCGGCTCCGGTTCGAGGCCGCCGGGAAGACCTTCCTGCCGGAGGAGCTCTCGGCCCAGATCCTGACCTCGCTGCTGGCGGACGCCGAGGCGGCGCTGGGCTACCGGCCGGCGGCGGCGGTGATCTCCACGCCGGCCCTGTTCGAGCTCCCTCAGAACCATGCCACGATGCAGGCGGGCAAGCTCGCGGGCCTCGCCGAGGTGGCCCTCATCCAGGAACCCGTCGCCAGCGCCATCGCCGCCGGCTGGCGGGCGGACTCGGAGGGGTTCTGGCTGGTCTACGACCTGGGCGGGGGCACACTGGACGTCTCCCTCCTCGAGACCCGCGAGGGGTGGCTGCGGGTGGTCGATCACGGCGGCGACAACTTCCTGGGCGGCAAGGACTTCGACAATGCCCTGACGGACTGGGCGGCGGCCCGGCTGGCGGCGGAGACCGGCCGGCCGCCGCTCAGCCGTGCCAACCCGGCGCACCGCCGGGCCCTGGGGAAGCTCAAGGCCGCCTGCGAGCAGGCGAAGATCGATCTCTCGCGCCTGGAGCGCACGTCGATCGTCTGCGCCGAGCTGCTGCTCGATCCGGCGGGCGATCCGATCGACGCCGATCTCCCCGTGACGCGCGCCGAGCTGGAACGCCTGGTGGCGCCGCTGATCGAGCGCAGCCTGGGCGTCTGCCAGTCGGTGCTGGAACGGAACCGCGTGGACGCCGGCGATGTCGGCCGGGTGGTCTTCGTGGGCGGTCCCACTCTCACGCCGGCGCTACGGGCACGGATCGGCGGCTTTTTCGGCGGCCGGGTGGCCGAGGGGATCGACCCGATGACTCTCGTCGCCCGGGGAGCGGCTCTCTACGCCGCCACCGTGGGCCTGGCCGCGCGGCCGGCCACGCCGGCGGCCAGGATCGCCACCGGCATGGTGGTGCGGATGGAGCACCCGGCGGTGACGGTGGACACCGAGCCGTTCGTGGTCGGACGCTTTCTGCCGGAGAAGGGGGAGGCGCTGCCGGCGCGGGTGAGGATCGACCGGGAGGATGGCGGTTTCGTCGGCGAGGAGGCGATGGTGAGCCCGGAGGGGAGCTTCGTGGTCCAGGTCCGGCTCGAGCGCCACTGCCAGAACCATTTTCGTCTCTCCGCGTTCGACTCCGCCGGCCGGGAGGTGGAGCTGAGGACCCCGGAGATCGCTATCGTTCACGGCGTTTCGATCGCCGACCCGCCCCTGTCCCGCAGCGTGGGCGTCGCCCGCTCGGACGATACGGTCGCGTCCTACTTCGAGAAGGGGACGCCCCTGCCGGCGCGGCGGATGGCGGTGCTCGAGACGATCCGGCGCGTGGCCGCCGGGAGCGCCGAGGACGCGCTGGCGATCCCGGTGGTCCAGGAAGAGTTCGCCACGGCCCATCTCAACCGGCTGATCGGAACCCTGCAGATCCGTGGCGCCCGGCTGAAGCGCGACCTCCCGGCGGGCTCGCGGGTGGAGGTCATGCTGCACCTGGACCGCTCGGGCCAGCTCCACGCCCGCGCCGACCTGCCGGCGGTGGGGGAGAGCTTCGAGGACGTGGTCCACGTGCTGGTGCCTTCCGCCTCGCCCGAAGTGCTGGCGGCCGAGCTCGCGGCCGCGGAGCTGCGGGTCGCCGAGGTGCGGCGCCGCGGTTTCGCCGGCGGCGATCCCGCCCTGGTGCGGACGATGAACGGTGCCGCGGAGCTGCTCGCCGAAGCGCGGAGCGGTCTGCAGGCGGCGCAGGGTGGCGACGCCGACGCCGCGGCCCGGGTCCACCGCCTCCTGCTGGATCTGAACGGCTCGCTCGAAGCCACCGAGTCGCAGCTCGACTGGCCGGCCTTCGAGGCCGAGGCGGACGAGGAGATCGACCGCTCGCTCTCCTGGATCGCCAACCTCGGCACGCCGGCCGAGCAGCAGCTCTGCGAGCGCGCCCTGAACGCCGTGGCGGAGGCCCGGGAGACCCGCAACGCCGTGGCTCTGGAACGCCAGTCCCGGGTGCTCCAGACGCTGGCGAACGCCGCCTGTTCCCGCGATCCGCGCGCGGCCGGCTGGAGTTTCGACTGGTATCTGGAGCATGCGGCGGAAGCCATCGATCCGGTGCGGCTCCGCACCCTGCTGGACGAAGGGACCAAGGCCCGCGACCGGGGGGATCAGGTGGAGCTGCGGCGGATCAACCGACTGCTGGACGACCTGTTCCCGGGCACCGCCGAGGAGCGCGCCCGCAGCTTCGGATCGGGGGTCCGCTGATGGCGGCGCCCAGCCCGGAGTGCGAGAACCTCCTCCAGCGGCATCTCGGCAATCCGTTCCTGGTGCTCGAGCTGTCCCCTTCCGCGGGACGGGAGGAGCTCGAGCGCCAGGGGGCCAAGCTGCTGGCAATGCTGGCCGCCGGCCTCGCCGCCGCGGCGAGCTATGCCACCCCCCTGGGAATCCGCGAGCGGACGCCTGAAATGGTGCGGTCGGCACTGGCCGAGCTGCGCGACCCGGCCCGGCGGTTGGCCCATGAGTGGTGGGTGAGGGGGCTCTCCTGATGCTGGTCCTGCCGGTCGCCGTGCTGGTCTGGGGGGGGATCCTGGTGGTCCGCCTGCTCGCCAGGGGTTTGCGGCGGTCTCCCAGTCCCGCGGGAGGGGCGGAGGCCAAGGCCGCGCTCAAAGAAAGGGTCCTGCAAACCCCGATAACGATCTCTCACTTCCTCTATATCGGGTTCGTCCTGATTCCAGTGGGCGTGGGTGTGGGCGTCGGGGTCCAGGATCTGCTCGGCACCGGCGTTTCGTCGCTGCTGGCGTCCGTCCTGGCGGTCTACCTGACCTTTCGCCTTCCGCACTGGCTCGCCTGGCGGGTGCTGGGTCCGCGAGGATGGGTCCGTACCGCCGGAGTGGTGCTCCGGCTGGCGTTTCACCTGAGCCGCGACGACCGGAAGGGAGCGGTTCAGCTTCTCACGGCCGCCTACAGCCGGGGGTGGCAGCCGGGGCCGGGCAAAGTGACGTTCTGGACGGCGTTCGCCCTGGCCCTCAAGGCCGAGGAGGAGGATCCACGGCGCGCCGACCTGATCCTCGCCGGGATCCACCGGTTCGGTAAGCTTCCCCGTAACCGTCTGAAGAGTCAGGGCACGGAGCTCGTGGCCTGGCCCGCGCTCCGCCGGCACGACTGGCGGCGTGTCCAGCGACGCGTCGAGGAGGGGCGCGGCCGCGGCGTGCGCCTGCTGGGACTGATCGCCAGGGCCCATCTCGAGGCTCCGCCGTGGCCCCCTTTCCTCTGGCTTGCCTGGGTCCTGGCGCCAAACCGGCGGGCCACCCTGTCCTACGTCCGGGAAGCCCTGGCAGCGCGGCGAAAGTGGAGACCGGCGTCTCGCCCAGCGTCTCGTCCGGCGGAGGAGACCGGCAGCGTCTGGCTGCGTCATCTGCGGCTCCTCGAGCGGGCCGCCGGCGGCCGGACCGTCCGCGTGACCGAGCTGGAAGCTCTGGCCCGAGACTGGGAGGAGGCGCTGGAGAGTGCCGGACATTCCCGTCTCCTGGCCCGAGGGCTGGAGCTCGGGATGCAGGACGTCGCCCGCGCGGCGAGCGCCTTGCGGGAGTCCCTGGAGAGGGAGCTCGAAACTCTGGCGGCGGTGGCCGAAGGGGCTTGGAGCCAGGACACGAGAGCGGGGCTCGCCGGGCTCCTTCGCTCGCGCCAGATCGAAGGGCTCATCCAGCTCGCCGAGCGGGAGACGGCGGGCTTTCCCGCCAGCGGGGGTGTGGCCCGCGAGCTGGACCCGCCGCTCGTGGAGTTGGAGCGCTGGTACAGGTTCCAGCGCGACATCGAGCGGCTCCGCGCCGCGGGGGGGCGCGACGCGGTCCAGACCGCCTGGTTCAACGGCCTGCGCTACGTCGCCTGCAACTGGCCGGTCTATCTGGAGAGGACCAACGCCGAGGACTCCGCCTGGGCCTGCCGGGAGATGCATCTCTGGTGCGCGAGCCTCTCGGCGGAGGTCATGGACCAGCAGATCCATAGCCTGAGCACCGACAACGCGGCCCGCTATTTAGGCTGACGATCAAGCAGGATGACGAATCGAGCCACTGTAGTAGCATCTCCCGTCCGCTGGAGATGACCTTGCCATTCAAGCCCACGAAAACCCTCTGGATTCTCTTCGTCCTTCTCGCGCTCGCCGGCTGCCGTGGCAAGGAGGGAACGGAGAGCGCCGCCGCCGCGCCGGCCTCCAGCTTTCATGCGCCCCGGCGGGTGTTCTTCATCACGGTGGATACCCTGCGGGCCGATCACATGAGCCTGTACGGGTATCCGCGCGCCACCACGCCGAATCTCCAGAAGCTGGCGGCGAGCGGGGTGACCTTCGATCACGCGATCACCCAGTGGCCGAAGACGGGGAGCTCGTTCGCGGCGATGTTCACCGGGCTCTATCCGCACACCACCGGCCTCACCCATCGGGCGGCCCTGCGCATCCCCGACCCGTACCTGACGCTGCCGGAGCTCTTCAAGGAGCGGGGCTACCAGACCTTCGGCGTGGTCTCGAACGCCGTGCTCGGGGCGAATCTCGGCTGGGGCACCGGCTTCGACGAGTTCCAGGAGACCTGGGGGGGCGGCGAGTTCCCGGACGAGCCCAAGCGGTTCCGGCCGCTGGCGAGCGCTCCCCGGGTGAACGAGCTCGCCCTGCCGCTGCTCCGCAAGTACGCCAAGGCGGACCGCCTCTTCGCCTGGATCCATTACTCGGACCCGCACGCGCCCTACATCCTGCCGGAGGGGGAGAAGAACCCCTTCCTGAGCGACGCGGTTTTCCAGGGCCCCGGCGACCGCCCGATCCCGGCCCGTATCGTCGCCAAGGGGTACACCCTCGAAGGGCACACCGATCTCAAGTACTACGTGGCCCAGTACGATGCCAACGTCCTGGTGGTCGATCAGCACATCCAGAAGCTGCTCGACGAGATGCGCTCGCTCGGGCTGCTCGAAGACAGCCTGATCGTCTTCGCCGCCGACCATGGCGAGGAACTGGGGGAGCACAACTCCTGGTTCGAGCACGGGCCGCTGCCGTACAACACCACGGCCCACGTGCCGCTGTTCTTCGTGATGAATGGAGCTTTGATGAAAGGTGTCACGGCGGGGAAACGGATCGACCGGCCGGTGGAGCTGGTCGACCTCTATCCGACCCTGCGGGACGCCATCGCGCCGGACCGCCAGATCCCCGGCATCGAGGGGCACAGCCTCTGGCCGCTGATCAGAGGGGATCGGACCGGTGGGGATCGGACCGGCGAGGCCGATCTCTTCCGCGAAGCGTTCTCGGAGGCCGGGCACCATCCGAACCTCTACCACAGCGTCCAGGAGGGCACCTGGAAGCTGGTCTTCAACTCGGGCGGCAAGCACTCCCGCGCCGCCGACTCGCCCACCGGCGGCTTCGAGCTCTACGATCTGAAGGCGGACCCCCTGGAGACGAACAACCTCGCCGCCACCCATGCCGACGAGGTGCGCCGGCTGAAGCGCGCCCTGGTCGAGTGGATGCGGAAGGCCCGCGCCAGCGGCGAGGAGGAAGAGGTGAACGGGGAGACGGAGCGGGCGCTGAAGGCGCTCGGGTACGTGAACTAGGGAAGGGGAGGGCTACGTCCCCGCCGGCTTCGACTGCCCGAAGTTCGCCGACAGGACCGCGAGGTCGAGGCCGTCGATCCGGCCGTCGTCGTTGAAATCGGCCGTGGCGTTGTAGTGGGTGTCGCCGCGCAGGGAGCCGAAGTGGAGGCCGAAGGTGATGAGGTCGGCGCCGTCCACCCGGCCATCCTGGTTGATGTCCCCCTGGAGAGCGTTGGCCGCCCCCTGGATCGTGAAGCGGGAGATCACGCGATCGATCGTGTTGGGCGGCGTTGCGAGGTCGCGCGACCGGAGGGATACGTTCACGGTGCCGCTGAGGGGAGCCGGGGACTGATAGGTGAGCGTGGCATGCATCGCCGTCCCCTGCGGAACGGCCGCGACCTGCTGTCCGTTGACCAGCAGGAAGGTGTTCGCGAGGTCGATGCCGAGGCCGAAGTCCCAGACATTCACCAGGATCGTCTCGTCGGGCTTGACCTTGGTGGCGCCGTTCACCGGACTGATGGTCCCGGGCACGGGGGGGATGGTGTCGATCCCCTGGATGACGTTGAAGAAGAGCCGCGCGAGAATGTCGTACCCCGCTGCGTTGGGGTGGCCCACGTGGTCGTCCGGGTCTTTGCTGTAGAAGCTGCCGAAGAGGTTCGGCAGGTTGCGGAAGACCTCGTTGGGATCGGCCTCGCGCCGGCCGCGGAAGCCCGCGAGGTTGCGGATGCGGCCGTTGAGCTGCTCGGTCAGGAGATTGTCGCCGTCGACCTTGGCATCGGGCGGACGGGGGATGACCGTGGCGTGGATCACACCCATGCCGAGCGCTTCGGCTTTGTCGGCCATCGCATCGAGATCGCCAATGGTGGTCTCGAGGGAGATGTCCCGGTTGATGTTGTTCGTCCCCTCCATCAGGATCAGCACGTCGCCGAGCTTGCCCGTGGCAAGGACGCCATCGATGCGTTCGATCCCCATCGGGGTCTTCTCGCCGGGGACCCCGAAGTTCTTGACCGTGGCGCTCACGCCGGCCGCCTGAAGGAGCGACTGCAGGCGCGGCGGATAGCCCGTTTCGGTCCGCGTCGGATCGTCTCCGATCCCGGCGGTGATGCTGTCGCCGAAGGCGATATAGGTCTTCCCGGTCGTCTGCGCGGCCAGGGGCAACCCCACTACGGAGCCCAGGAGGACGGCGGCGGACGCGAGACGGGGGAATCTCACGGCACTTTTTCCAGAGATGCCGAAGCCTGCCGCTTCTCGGCGGGCCAGCGCATCCGGACCGTGCTCCCCTCGAAGGTGACCACGGGGCGGTCCAGCGGGGAGGCGACCGTCGCCCGGGCCTTCACGCGTCCCGCGGCGTCGAGGTCGAGCACCGTCCAGGCGTGGGGCACGGCGTTGACGTAGAGCAGCCGCGAGCCGCCGAGGAACTTCGGGAAGAGCGAGCCGGCGGGAGCGGCCGCGCGCTCGTCGCGCCAGCCTTCGCCCTTGAAGCGGGCCATCCGCATCTCGTAGCTCTTGCCGTCGAAGTGGTTCCAGGCGATCAGGGCGCCGCCGTCCGCGGTGGCGGTGAGAGCGGGGGTGATGTCCGGCACGGAGTTGCCGGGCGAGAGGCGCTTCACCGGCTGCCAGGCGTTGCCCGCGCGGCGGGCCCAGACGATCTCGTCGTCCTCACCGTCGAAGGCGCTCCAGGCGAGCAGCCAGGAGCCGTCTGTCAGCACGGCGCCGGCCAGCGCGACCTGGCTCCCCGGACCCGGGAAGGAGACGAGCTCGGGGACCTGCCAGCGCTGCCCGTTCCAGAGGGCGGAGCGCACGGAGAGGGAGCGGTCGTCCTCCCCTTCGAGCCAGGCGAGGCCGGCGAGCCGGCCGCCATCCACCAGGAAGACCGGTCCGCGCCGCTGCCGCCCTTCCTGCCCGGGGGGCTCCGCCAGCGGCCGGGAGGCGCGGTCGTTGCCGCGCAGCAGGAACAGCCGCTGGCGGCCGCTCGCGTCCCGCACGGTTCCGGCGGCCACCCAGCCGCCGTCGATCGCCGCCAGGGCGGTGAGCTCGGCGCGCTCCGGCAGGAGCACCTGCACCGCGCGTCCTCCCGGCAGCTCGATCCGGGCGCCGCCCGCCGCGGCGAGCAGCGTCAGGGCCTCATGATCGCTGAACGTACGAAACGCCTGGACAGGCTCGTCCTGGCCGAATGCGGCGACGGCGGAGCAAAGGAGGAAGCCGGTGAAGATCCCCCTGAACAAGCGGACGGGTCGTGTACGCACGTAAGGTATCCTACCGCAGTTCCGGAACCCTCGCCGGAGTGGAGAAATTTCGTCTTGTCCTCAAGAAACTGCTACCGCTTACTCTCTGCGATCGCGCTCTGCGCCCTGGCTCTCGGTTGCCACCGGGCTCCCGAGGTGCCGGTCCATCGCGGCCCGATCGTGCTGATCACCATCGACGCCCTGCGGGCGGACACCGTCGGAGCCCTCGGCGGACCTGCCAAAGTGATGCCAGCGCTCTCCGGTTTCGCCCGGGAGGCGACCTGGGCCGGCCGGGCGATCTCGCCGTCGAGCTGGACGGTGCCGTCGATGGCCTCGCTGTTCACCGGCTTCCAGCCCTGGCGGTCGCGGAGCTGGGCCAGCGACCGCTCGGTGCTCGACGACCGGTTCGTCACTCTCCCGGAGTCGCTGAAGCACGCGGGGTACCGCACCGCCGCCTTCCGCTCCAACCACTGGCTGGAGTCGCAGTTCGGCTACTCCCAGGGGTTCGACGACTTTCGCTATCTGAAAGAGGGGAAGCGGGCCGAGCGCTACCTGGAGGATCTCAAGGGGGGGCGGGACTTCGTCTGGATCCACATCCTGGCGCCGCACGCGCCGTACGTCCGCCGCGATGTTCTCCTCGACCGGCTCGACGAGATCCCGCCCGATCTCCCGAAGCAGGTGCGCCCGCTCGACCTCGAGCCCTACTACGACCCGGCGGTGAAGCTGCCGGCGGATCAGGAGCGGACCTTCCGGGCCATGTACCGGCTCAACGCCGCCTACGCCGACCAGGTGCTCTCCCGGCTGCTGGCCGCGCTGAAAAAGAGCGGCCAGTGGGACAAGACCCTCCTCGTCGTCACCTCCGACCATGGCGAGGAGTTCGGCGAGAACGGCCAGATCGCCCATGGCGGCAATCTCGGGCACGTGCTGGTCGAGGTGCCGCTCGTGGTCAAGCTGCCGGCAGGCTTCCAGCGCAGGCTCGCGATGCCGGCCAGCCACGTCGCCAACGTGCGGGTGGCGCCGACGCTGATCGAAGCCGCCGGCGGCAAGCCGGAGCCCGGCGTCGCGCCCAGCCTCTTCCAGCCGTTCGACAAGGGAGCGCTCTCGGAGCTCTACCTGGGCGACGGCGTCAACCGTTTCTCGCTGGTCGATGGGGATCTCCAGCTCCTCTGGGAGAGCCGTTTCGCGCCTCCCGAGCCGGACTACTACCGGGCTCGCTACGCGGGGATCGGCGGCACCCCCGAGCCGCCGCTGGCCGAGCCGGTGCAGGCGATCTTCGGCCGGCTGGAGAAGGCTTTCACCAGCGTCCTGCCGCTCTCCGGCCGGCGCGGCGATCCGCCGCGGCTCACCCTGGTGCGCTGGAGCGCGGGGAGCGTCCAGCCGGTGAACGACCCGCGCGAGGTCAATCGCATGGCCCGGCGGCTCAAGAACGCCTGGCTGGCCGCCAACGGCTCCGAGGTGGCGCCGGGCCGTTCCACGGGTCACCAGCCCAAGCTCACGCCGAAGGAAGAGGAAGATCTGAAGGCGCTGGGGTATGTGGCGGGGGGGAACTGAGGGCCGCCGCCCCCGCCCGGGCCTCAAGGCCCGGGCTACGCCGGAAACGAAAAGCCGGCTGAAGGAGGGCGCTCCCGCCGAGCAGGCCGGAGGCGGAGAGCCGGCGCGGTTTCGACTCCTTCAAGGCCGTGCCGGAGCCGGCCCCGGCCGCCACGAATAGATCTCCAGGCCGTAGCCGCGCGGGCGGTCGTCCGGGGTCGAGGGGACCCGCACCCGCAGCTCGGTCCCGGTCAGCGCGAAGCGCGGGCTGGTCCGAAACAGGCGGTTGAGGCGGCGGCCGGTGTCGAACACCGCCACTGGCTGGCCGCCCGGATCGAGCCGCAGCTCGTACGCTCCGCGGTCCTCCGAGTCGCGGGGGATCCAGAGCAGCAGCGAGACAGTCTCTCCCGGCCGGGCGATCCCGGCGGGCAGGCGTCCCACCAGATAGGGCGGGTCCCCCTCCGGACGCCTGACCAGGAGATCGACGGGATCCCGGGCGAGCGTCCAGGGGTGGCGGAGGATCACCAGCGGCTCGCCGCGGCGGCGGAACCAGAGGTCGTCGACGATCTCGACCTGGTCCTTGCGCAGACGGGCGACGCGGGCGCGGTAGAAGTCGGCGCTGGGTCCCTGGAGCCGCCGTTGCGGAAAGATCTCGACGTCCGCCCGGTCGAGGAAGTCCGGTGCCAGGGCGGTGAGCCGGGGCACCGGGGTCAGCAGCGGCCGGCGGGGCTTGCCGCCGCTTTCGAAGGCGTCGATCCCCCGTTCGTAGACGACGTGGCGCAGACCGACCGGATCGAGCTCGGCGAGCAGCGCGTCGTTGGTCCTCTCGAACGTGGTGGGCACCACGCGGGTGTAGACGATCGATCCCTGCTGCGCGAGGAGGGCGGCGCCCACCGACAGCCCGGCCAGCGCCGAGACTGGCCGCCAAGCCAGCCAGGGGAGGCGGGCGGTCAGCCATCGCCAGAGCTCCACGAGGACCCAGGCGGCCACGAGCGAGGAGAAGGGGGCGACCGGCAGGTAGTTCTGGCCGCGGAACAGCGTCATCCCCAGCGCGTGGAGGGCGGAGTAGCCGAGGAGCAGGCTGAGAACGAGGATCGATCCGAGGCGCCGTTCGCGGCCGTCCTCCGGAGAGGGACGGAAAATCCTCCAGAGGAGACCGGCGACGCCGAGCGCCACGAACGCGGCGACGATCGGGCCGTGCTGTTCGATCAGGAATTGCACCTGCCGCTCGAACACCACCCAGTGGTTGCTCCGCTCCTGGACCCCCTTGGCCGCGTAGCCGTTGACCAGCTTGGGGATGAACTCGAACACCACGTCGAGGAACGGATTGAGCGCCACGAAGGTGACCACCGAGGCGACGCCCGCGAGCAGCAGCCAGAACCACTGCCGGCGGTCGCGCCGCCCCTCGGCGAGGACCGCGGCGGTGATCGGGATCGCCCCCGCGATCCCCGTGTACTTGGTCGAGACGCCGAGCCCGACCCCAAAGCCCACCAGCAGGAAACGGCGGAGGGAGGGGCGGAAGGCGGCGCCGAGCGTCCAGTAGAAGGTCAGCGTCACCAGGAAGATGACGAGGATGTCCGGCTTGAACTCCGACGAGCTCAGCACGTGGCGGCCGAACGCCGCCAGAATGGCCGCCGCCAGCAGCCCCACCCCGGATGAGTAGACGCGCCTGCCGATCAGAAAGAGGACCCAGAGGCTCAGCGTCCCGTAGATCACGTTGATCATCCGGCAGAGCCAGTAGGCGGTCGGGGAGTAGCCGTCGCTCGTCGTCCTGTAGATCGAGAACGGCTCGTAGCGGGTGACCTGGAAGAGCCACTGGCTGGCGGCGAGCACGGCCGTCTGAGGCAGGTAGGAGAGGCTCAGGTAGAAGGCGTGCCGGGGACGGAACTCGCCGTGGAGGAGCAGCCCGGAGACGTTCTTCAGCGGGAAGCGCTCGTCGTAGTACCGGCTGGCGTTGAGCCTCTGGCTGGCGTCCCAGGTCCGCAGGGCGAAGCTGATGAGGAGCAGCCCGAGGAGGGCGATCCCGATCCATCGCTTCGGCTCGGCTTGGGAGTCGGATGGGACCATGGGTGTGAGGGTAGGCAGTGAGATTGCCGGGAATTCGCGGCGGATGGTAGCATGCCGCGTTCCTCTTCAAGCGCTTCCCCGCGGGCTCCTCGGGCTTTCTTGCGACAATTCTTATCATGTCCAGCAGCGATCGAGACGTCAGCCCCAGCATCCTGATCTGCCTGCTCTACTACGTCCCGCATCGGACGGGTCTGACGCTCTACGTGCGGCAGCTCGCCGAGGGGCTGGCGGCGCGCGGCCACCGGGTCACCGTCCTCTGCGCCCGCCACTCCGCGGACACGCCGCTCGGCGAGTCGGTCGAGAACGGCGTCCGGGTGGTCCGCCTCTGGCCGCTCCCCTTCGGCATCAGCCGCGGCATGATCCTGCCCGGTTATCCCAGGGCGCTCGCCCGGCTGATCCGGGAGCACGACGTGGTGAGCGTCCACACGCCGATGCTGGAGACCGCCCTGATCGGGCTCGCCGCCCGGGCGGCGGGCAAGCGGGTCGTCGTCACCCATCACGGCGACCTGGTGCTGCCCGCGGGGGCGCTCAACCGGATCATCACGACGGTGATGTTCGCCTTCTACCGCACCCTGGCGAACGCGGCGCCGGCGCTGGTCTGCCACACGCTGGACTACGCCCGGCATTCGGAGTACCTGAGCCCCTATCTGGAGAAAGTGGTGGTCATCCCGCCCTTCGTCGACGTGCCGGTGCCGGATGCGGAGAAAGTGCGCGAGCTGCGCCAGGCCTGGGCCCCCGATGGCGGGCCGATCATCGGTTTCGCCGGCCGTTTCGTCGAGGAGAAGCGTCCGGACCTGCTGATCCGCTCGCTGGAAGTGGTCAATCGCACCTTTCCCGGCGCGCGGATCGTCTTCGCCGGCCAGCACGAGATCCCCTACGAGACCTACTGGCCGCGCCACCAGCCGCTGGTGGACCGTTTCCGGGACCAGCTCGTCTTTCTGGGGATTGTTCCCTCAACCCAGGAGATGGCGGACTTCTACGCCGCCTGCGATGTCCTCGCCTTGCCGAGTGACACCGAGTGCTTTGCCCTGGTGCAGGTCGAGGCCATGCTCTGCGGCACTCCGGTGGTGATGACCGACACCCCCGGCGGCCGAGTCCCCGTACAGCTCACCGGCATGGGAAAGATCGTGCCGCGCGACGACTGGCGAGCCCTGGGCGAGGGGATCGTGGAGGTTCTGAGCGACCGCGAGCGCTTCGTCCAACCGGTCGAGGAGATCGAGCGGCATTTCTCGGCCGAGGTGACGATCGGGAGGTACGAGGAGCTGTTCCGGATGTATGGGGTGGCGGGGGTGGAGAGGGACACGCCCGGGATTGAAATCCCGGGCTACCCACGGCCGTCCTCCGGACTCCAAAAAGCGGATCTTGAAGCCCCGGTCAGGGGCGTTCGTCGGTAGCCCGGGATTTCAATCCCGGGCGGCCTTCCGTGCCTTCAAACACAGATTGACCGTCGACCGCCCCGGCGGTTCGTTCATCCGGTTCCCGCGGTCGATCCGGTTCAACATTCTGAGCCCCAGATTGACCGGGTGGAGCGGGCTGCCGCCGTCCTGGTCGAAGCTGCCGCGGTCCGCCACGTCGGCGAGGCCGCGGCCGAAGATCCCGGATTCGAGGAGCGGCTTGCCAAGCCCGTAAAGCAGGTTGTGGACGAACGGGAAGGCGTAATGGGTGAAGGAGCGCTCCTCCTCGACCTCGAAGCCTGCCGCGAGCGCCGCCTGCCGCAACTTCTTCGGCGTGTACAGGCGGACGTGGAAGGCCCAGATGCCGGCGAGCGGCCCTCGGCCGATGTGGGTGTGGAAGAGCGTCTCTAGGGTCTTGTTGATCGGGTCCCACCAGAAGGGGTAGTTCGCGTGGGGCACGGTGAGGAGGGCCAAGCCGCCGGCCTTCAGCACGCGGCGGATCTCCTTGAGGGCGTCGACGTCGCGGTCGACGTGCTCCAGGATCTCGGAGAGGATGACGGCGTCGAAGGTCTCGTCCGGGAAGGGGAGGTCATAGATCGAGGCGTTGCCCACCAGGATCGACGGGAGGTGAGCGGTGTTGCGCCGCGCTTTCCTTAGATAGGGGAGCTCCAGATCGACCCCGAAGAGCCGAGCGGTCCCCAGGTGGCGCAACATCTTGAGGTAGAATCCGCGGCCGCATCCGCAGTCGAGGATCGTCTGGCCGTCCGTCGGCCCCAGCCACTCGAAGATCGTCCACGCCCGCCGCTTGAAGGCCATGTCGGCCTCCTTGCGGGTGAGATACTCGTAGGCGGCGGGCTCGGCCATCGGGCGGGATCTTACTCCGGGTGGTGCTAGCATCGGGAAGCCTTGAGTAAGAACTCCCTCGTCGGCCTCATCCCCGGCGCCGGCCGGGCCGAGCGGCTGGGACCTTTGCCGTGCAGCAAGGAGCTGCTGCCGATCGGCTTCCGGGAGACCTCCCGCGGGCCGGCTCCCAAGGTGGCGGGGCACTATCTGCTGGAGCGGTTCCGGACGGCTGGGGTGCGGCGGGTCTTCATGGTGCTCCACGAATCCAAGCAGGACGTTCCCCGCTACTTCGGGACCGGGGAGATCGCCGACGTGGCGCTCGCCTATCTATCCATCCCCGGATCGCGGAGCGTGCCGGAGACGCTCGACCGGGCGTTCCCGTTCGTCGAGGAGTCGATCGTGGCTCTCGGCTTCCCGGACGTGATCTTCGAGCCGGCCGACGCCTATGCTCCCCTGATCGAGCGGCAGGCGGCGACGGAGGCCGACCTCGTCCTCGGGCTCTTCCCGACCGAGCGGTTCCGCTCCACCGACATGGTCGAGCTTGGGGAGGACGGTCGGGTGGTCCGCGTCGAGGTGCGGCCGGAGAGCACGGCGCTCCGCTACAACTGGCTGATCGCGGTCTGGAGCCCGATCTTCACCCGCTTCCTCCATGAGGCCGTGCGGAATGCGCCGTCCGACAGAGGGGAGTTCCAGATCGGCGCCGTGGTGCGGTCCGCCGTCGAGGCCGGGCTCCACGTCGAGGGGATCGAGTTCCCGGCGGGGCGGTACCGCGACGTCGGGACTCCCGAGGAGCTGGCGGCGGCCATCCGCGAGCACGCTCGGCTCCCCACAAGTATTTCCTAAGTACTGCCTGAGAAGCGCCTGAGGTAAGATACGCCGCCGTTCCGGCGTTCCGAGCCTCTCCCTATGACGAAACCGAACACATCCAAGGTCCGCCTCGCCGTCGTCGGCTGCGGCGCCGTCGCTCAGATCCACCATCTGCCCGCTATCGCGGCCTCCAACCGGGTCGAGGCCGCCGTGCTCGTGGACGCGGACGAGAAGCGCGCCCGCGCCCTTGCCGAGCGTTTCGGCGTGCCCGAGGTGGCGACCGATTTCAAGGGCCTCCCCGGGAAGGTCGAGGCCGCCGTCGTCGCTCTGCCGAACAGCCTGCACGCGCCGGTCTCGATCGACCTGCTGCGGCGGGGCGTTCACGTGCTGGTCGAGAAGCCGATGGCGATGAACGTGCGCGAGTGCGACGAGATGATCGACGCCGCCCGGACCGGCCGCGCCGTGCTGGCGGTGGGGCTCGATTTCCGTTTCTTCGACGCCTCGCTGTTCGTGCGCAACCTGCTGCGCGACGGCCTGATCGGCGAGATCCGCGGCTTCGACCTGCGCCAGGGGGTGATTCCCCGCTGGCCCTTCGCCACCGACTTTCTGCTCAAGAAGGAGATGGCGGGCGGCGGCGTGCTGGCCGACTTCGGCGTCCACGTGCTCGACCTGCTGCTCTGGTGGCTGGGGGATCTGACCGTGAACAGGTACCGGGACGACGCCATGGGCGGTGTCGAGTCGGACTGCGAGATGACCCTCGCCACTGCCGCCGGCATTCAGGGGGAGGTCGAGGTCAGCCGCACGCGCACCCTCCGCAACACCTGCGTCTTCGAAGGGGAGCGGGCGAAGCTCGAGGTCGGCATCTGGGATCCCGATCCCGAGATCCGCCTCTCGATCGCCGGCAGCGAGGTCTCTCTGGCCGGTCATGCCCGTGATGATCGAGGCTCGGCACTCAACTTCACCGACGTCTTCGTGCGGCAGATCGACGACTTCGCGCGCGCGATCCGCCTGCGTCGCGAGCCGTTGATCCCGGGAGCCGAGGGGCGCCGGTCGCTGGCCCTGATCGAGACCTGCTACGCGCAGCGCCAGCTTCTGGAGCTCCCCTGGTCGGTCGTCCCCGTGTCGAGGGAGCGGGCGTCGTGAGCCTCGCCGGCCGCAGGGTGCTGGTCACCGGCGCCACCGGCTTCATCGGCGGCCGGCTGGTCGAGCGCCTGATTGTCGAGCATGGCGCCGAGGTTCGCGTCCTGGTGCGCAATCTGGCGGCGGCGGCCCGCCTCGCCCGCTTTCCGGTGACCGTGCTGCGCGGCGACATCACCAGCTCCCCCGATCTCGCGGTGGCCATCCAGGGGTGCGACGCCGTCTTCCACTGCGCCTACGGCACCTCCGGCAGCCAGAAGCATCGCGCCTACATCAACCGCGAGGGGACGCGGCGGGTGCTGGAGGCGTCGCGGGCCGCCAACGTCGGACGCATCGTCTACCTGAGCACGCTGATGGTCTACGGGCAGACCACCGACGGCGACCTCGACGAGACCGCTCCCCGGCGCCGCTTCGGCAACGCCTACTCGGACAGCAAGCTGGAGGCCGAGCAGATCGCTCTCTCCTCGGGGTTGCCGGTCGCAGTGCTGCAGCCGACGGCGGTCTACGGACCCTACGGCGGGGTGTGGACCGAGTCGGTGATCCGGGCGCTCAAGGCCGGCCGGCAGATCCTGATCAACGGCGGCGAGGGCCTGGGCAACGCCGTCTATGTGGACGACCTGGTGAGCGCCATGCTCCTCGCGGCGGTCCAGGACGCGGCGGTGGGGGAGGCATTCCTGATCTCCGGCGAGGAGCCGGTGACCTGGCGGGAGCTCTACGGCCGTTTCGAGCGGATGCTCGGGATGGAGCGGCGGACGGTCGACATGACGGAGGCCGAGGCGCTCGCCTTCTGGCGCCAGTGGAAGCGGGCGCAGCCGCATGCGGTGGGGGAGGCGCTTCGCATCCTCAAGTCGGAGCAGCCGATCCGCGAGCGGATCGAGCGCACCCGCGAGGGGGTCTGGCTGCGCGAGATGGCGAGCACGGTGCTGCCGGAGAGCGTGCAGCAGCGGATCAAGGCCGGCCTGGGGAGTGGCGGCCGGCCGTCCCGCGTCGCCGCCGAGCTGCCGATCCACCCGTTGAGCCCCGAGATGATCGGCTTCTTCCGCCCCCGGACCCGCGTCCGGATCGACAAGGCGAAGCGGCTCCTGGGCTACCGGCCGGCCTTCGATTTCGAGACCGGCATGGACCTCACCGAAAAATGGGCGCGCTGGGCGAACCTCCTCTAGACGTGCCGGGCGGGGAGGGCGGCGGCACCACCGAGCAGCGCATCCTGCGCTCGACGTTCGCCTCCTACGCCATCCAGCTCGCGCGGCTGGGGATCAACTTCGGAGCGAAGATCGCCCTCGCGCGGCTGATCATCCCCGACGGGCATGGCCTTTACGAGCTCGCCCTGCGGATCGTGACCGTCGCCTCCGCCGTCCGCGACCTCGGCCTGCCGTACCACCTGGTGCGCGACAAGCGCCGCCCCTACGGCACGGTCCTCGCCGTCACCGCGACGCTCGGCGTCGTGATCACTCTCCTGCTGATCGCGGTGGCGCCGGCCGCCGGCCGCTTCAACCCCGAGCTGCCGCTGGTGCTGCGGGTCTTCGCCGTCTGGGTCCTGCTGGACGGTCTCGCGGTGGTGCCTCGCGCCTTCTTCGAGCGGGAGCTGAAGATCGGTAACCTGATCGCTCCGGAGATCTGGCGCGGCATCGTGATCGCCGCCGTCGCGGTGGGGCTCGCCTGGCTGGGGTGGGGAGTCTGGAGCCTGGTGATCGCGGACCTCCTGGGCGCCGCGCTGCTCGCCGGCTACTCCTGGGCGAAGGCCTGGGGCAGGATCCCCTTGCGATTCGAGCCGGACCTGATCTCCGATCTCGTCCGCCGGAGCCGGTTCCTTTTCCTCATCTGGCTCACCCTGCAGCTCGTCAACTATATCGACATCTACATCATCGGCTGGTTCAGCGACACCGCCACGGTCGGGCTCTACGCCCGCGTTTACGGTTACGCCTTCCTGGTGGCGACGATCGTCTACCCCCGCGCGCTCTTTCCGACACTGGTCGAATATCTCGAGGACCGTCCCCGGTTCCTGGAGTTCTTCCGGCTGAGCACGATCCAGCTCCTGGGCTGCCAAGTCGTGGCGAGCTATTTTCTGTTCTTCAACGCGGAGAAGGTGATCCTGATCCTGCTGGGGGAGAACTGGCTGGCCGCGGTGCCGATCCTGCGAGTGATCGCGTTCATCCCGTTCTTCGATCAGTTCACCATTCTCGGCGGCGAGATGCTCAAGGCTCAGCACCGGGACCGCTCCTGGTTCGGGATCGAGCTGCTCAACCTGATCTCCCTGTTGGGTTTCGGGATCTGGTTCACCCAGCTCTGGGGGGCCCCGGGGATGGGGGCGGCGAACTATCTGCTGATCGGGAATCTCGTGATGGCCTGGGAGGTCGCCCGCGTGTTCGGCCCGCGCTTCCGCACGCTCCTGGGCGACCTCGCCCTGCTGTATCTCATTCCGTTGCCATTTTTCGCTCTCGCCGCCTGGCTCTTCGCGCCGGGGAGCTGGGAGCGGTTCTTCGTCTCCGTGATCGCCGCCGCCCTCGCCGCCAGCGGGCTCGCGGCGCGGTACTGGCGGCCGTTCCGGACGTTCTTCACGCAGGCTCCCTTGCAAGGATAGAGAATGGATCAACCGTCTTCCCGGAAATTTTCTTTCGGTCTGGCCGTCCTGCTGCTCGTCTTCGGGCTCTGGGCGGGATGGTTCATCCATCGCTCCTCGTTCGAGGTCGAGGGGCAGCGCTACTACTCCCTGTTCGACGACGCGATGATCTCGATGACCTACGCCCGCAACCTGGTCGAGGGGCACGGGCTCGAATGGGCGCGGTGGGGGGAGCCGGTCGAGGGGTTCACCCATCCGCTCTGGACCTTCCTGATGATCCCGGTCAACGCGCTGCCGATCCCGCTGCGCGAGCGCAGTCTGCCGATCCAGCTCCTCTCGCTGCTGACCCTCGCCGGCACCGTGATCGCCTCCCGCCGCCTGATGCTCGATCACTTTTCGCCCCCGGGAGCGCGGCACTGGATGCCCGCCGCCGTGCTCACAGCCTTCTACTACCCGCTCGCCTACTGGGCGCTGATGGGGATGGAGACCGGCCTGCAGGCGCTGCTCACGGTGCTCGCCGTCCAACTCGCCCTCTCGACGGCTCACTCCGGACGCGACCATAACCTCGCCCTGTGGATCGTCTGCGCGGCGTCCTTCCTGCTGCGGATGGACATGCTGCTGCTGGTCGCCGCGGTCCAGCTCTACGTGCTTCTACAGGGAGGGTTCTGGCAGGTGAGGAAGCGGAGCTGGCTCGCCGGCTTCGGGATCTTCTGCGCCATGACTCTCGCGTACGGCGTCTTCCGCTGGGTCTACTACCACGACCTGCTGCCGAACACGTACTACCTCAAGCTCACCGGCGTGCCGCTCGCCGTGCGCCTGCTGCGCGGTCTCGTGGTCATCACCCAGTTCCTGCGCGACCACCTAGCGGTGATGCTGGTCGCGGGGATCGGGCTCGGCGTCTTCCTGCGGCGGAACCGCCGGCTGATCCTGCCGGCGGTGATCTTCGCTCTCTATTGCGCCTACAGCGTCTATGTGGGCGGTGACGCCTGGGACGGCGACCTGCCGATCCGCGCCAACCGCTTCATCGCCTTCGTCGTGCCGCTCCTCTTCGTGCTGTTCAACGCCACGCTCAACGAGGCGCTCGCGGCCTGGCGAAGCCGAAGGGGATCGGTTGAGGACGATCCGGCCGGGCGCTTCGTCCTCGCCGCCGCGACCGCCGCCGCCCTGCTGCTCGTCGACGGGCTCTGGCTCTCTCCGCGGGCGGACCTTTTCTGGCGCGAGGTCACGCTGACCGATCGCCCGCCGGTGACCAGCCGTCACCAGCGGGTGGTCGCCGGGATTCTGGGCTTCCGGCGGTTCGTCCAGCCCGGCGCCGTGGTGGCCACCGCGTGGGCCGGCATTCCCGCCTATTTTTCCGATTACAAGATGATCGACATCCTCGGCTACAACGACCGCACCATCGCGCACATGCAGCCGATCGTGCAGCTCGACGAGGACCATTTCGACACCTTCCGGCCCGGCCACACGAAATGGAACGAGTTGCGGCTGCTCAACGAGCAACGGCCCGACGCCTTCTTCCAGATCTGGGGGATACGGCGCGGCATGGGGAGGGTGGCGGACGTCTTGCCGAGCTATGGCTACCGGAAGGTGTCTGGCTTCTGGGTGCGGTCGGATTCCCCCTACATCCTCAAGGGCGTCCGGGTGCCGCCGGTGGCTCCCGCCGGCGGCGACCTGGACGACGCGGCGAATCAGTAGGGCACGAACTCGATCCGCAGGTTCGAGTACTGCCAGCCGTAGCTCGGCACCTCGGGGCCTTCCTGGCCGGGATAGTGGCCGAACTCCACCGTCATGCCCGTCGTCGGGATGTCGAGCACCCCGTTCGGGGCCGTGCTGGGGAACTGCAGGGTTTTCACCGTCGCTCCGTTGGAGGAGAGCACCGCCGTGACCGTCCCGTGCTCGGCGTCGTAGGTGTACTTCAGGTGGTAGCGCTGCCCCTGCACCCAGGCGACCCCCTGGTCGTCCTGGGTGGTGTTGGCCGGCGGCAGGTCGACGTTCTGCGCCGCCTTGAGTGACATCTTGGGCGGGCTGAAGGCGTTGACGTTGGCGAACGTGTTGCTGCGGAACTTGGCGCGATAGAGCCAGACGATCGCGTGGTTGCCCGGGCTCTTCGACCGGTTCCAGGGGCCGGGGACGAAATCCATGTCGAGGACCATGCGCCGGGCCGGCATCGCCTTCGCGAGCCCGATCTTGTACGTCTTCTTCTCATTGCCGGTCGTGACGGTGTGGAACAGGCCGGAAACGGAGTAGACGACCGAGCCAGTGGTAGACGGCGGCGGCTCATTGGTGCCGCCCGGTCCGGTCAGCGTCGAGGCGCCCGAGGCGGAGGGGGTGATGAAGAGGATCTGCGAGTTGGCCTGGCTGAACAGCGTCGCATAGGTGTAGAACGGCTGGTTGCAGCTCACCTCCGCGCGCGCGTCGGCCGCCTGCTGCTCGCCGAGCAGACTGAAGGCGTCGTTGAAAGAGCGCAGCGAAAGCGGCTTGAACGTCAACGTCGCCGGGCCGCCGATCGGCGAGCCGTCGGCGCGGACGAACTTGATGACGCATTGCGCGGCCTGCTTGCCGAGGTTGACGACCCCCAGACTGGTGATGTCGCCCCGGGCAGGGTCGCGGCGCAGCCCCAGGACCACCGCCGTCTTGTCGGCGTCGAACATATTGTCCGAGGAGATCAGCGGGACCGGGCTCACCGAAGAGCTCAGCGCGTCGGCCGAGGTATTGAACAGGCGGGCGTCGACCGACATCGCGGCGCTGGCGTTGATCTCCAGGAGGCCGGATTTGCCAGGGGTGCTGACGCCGCCGAGGACCGAGGTGCGTCCCGCGGCGAGGGGAGTCTGCGCCGGCGGCGTGGAGGGGCGCTGCGTGCCGTCGCTCTCGGCGTTCAGGAACGCCGTCGTATACGGGCGCTGGTCGGAGCCGCCGTTGGTGATCCAGATCTGAATCGCGTGCGTGCTCCCGGTCGAGCTGATCGGATCGGGGACCGGAACATAGACCGCGCCGGCAAAGGCGGCTCCGGCCGTTCCCAACAGCGCGATGCTGGCAGAAACGGCGGCACAAGCAACTCCGAGACGAGCGGCGAGCGGCTTCCTCATCGGATCCATCCTCCTCAGACGGCGTACTGCAATATATTGAAACATCCGTATGGTATAGCCGCAAGGGACGGAACGCAACCCCAAAAGCAGCGAGCCCGCCACCGCGCGCGTTTCGCGCACGGGAGGCGGGCTCGAGTGTTGACCGGAAAGATACCGGCCGGAAAGAGATCGGTCAGATCGCCGGCGTGATCTCGACGTGGAAGTTGGCGAACCTCCAGCCCAGGCTCGACACCTCGGGGAGCTCCTGATTGTTGTAGTTCCCGAACTCGGCCACCAGGCCGGTCCCCGGCACCATGATCGAACGGTTGCGGGCGGTGCCGTCATACTGCCCGCCCTTCACCAGCTTGCCGCCCTGGTAGATGCCGTAGGTGACCTTGTTGTCCAGCGCGCTGTAGAGGAGGCTGACGTGATAGGTCTGCCCCTGGTGGAACGCGAACCCGACCCTGGCGCTGGTGCTGTAGCGCGCCGGCAGATCGAGGTTCTGGGCGGACTTGAAGTTGTTGTTGTTCGGCCCGAAGGCGTTGACGTTGGCCAGGGTGTTGCTGCGGAACCGGCCGCGGTGGAAGAAGATCAGGTTGTGCGCGCCCTTCTTCAGCCGCGGGTTCCAGGGGCCGGCCACGATGTCGAACTCGGCGCTGATGCGGGACGCGTTCAACGCCTTGGGCACCGGGACGCGGAGGATTTTCTTGGGAATCGCCTTGGTGGCGAGATGGAAGCTGCCGCTCTGGGTGAAGGTGATGATCGAGCCGGTGGCCGCCGGCGCCTTCCGCGCCTTGACCTTCTCGATGGCATCCGCCGGATTATCCGCCGGGTTGATGAAGGAGACCTCAGAGGTCTTGCTGTCGACCATCGCGGCCAGCGCGTAGAACGGCTGGTCGCACGCGACCCTGGCGGTCGCCGCGGCCTCGCCGCGCAGCCCGAGGGCGTCGTCGAACCGGCTCATCGACCCCGCCGGAACCTCCACCGACCCGGCGTTGCGGACCAGAGAGCCGTCCAGTGCCACGACGTCCACCTGGCACTGTGCGGCGGTCTCGCCGAGGTTGACCAGGGCGAGCTGGGTGACGTCGCGGCTGCCGTCACGCCCGACGCCGTTGAGGTAGGTGGCGTTCCCCGCCGCGATCTGGTTCTCCGCGGTGATCACCGGCACGCCGGCATAGAAGACGCGCTTGCCGCGGGTGCTCTTGATCCAGGCGCTGATCGCCAGCTCTGGTGAAGCGTCGACCGCCAGCAGACCGGTCTCTCCCGCCGCGGCGACCTTCTCCAGATAGACCGCGCGGTCGGCCGGCACGGTCGAGCTGGCCGCCTTGGGCGCGGCCTCCGCGCGGTCGGCCGGGAAGAAGGCGGTGGCGTAGGGGCGCTCCACACCGTCGAAGTTGGAGATCCAGAGCTGGGTGGCGAGCGGGGCTCCGGCGGCGTTCACAGGCTCGATGACGGGGATGAACACGGTGTCGGCTCTCATCGGGGCGGCGAGCCCCAGCGCGGAGAGAGCGAGGGCACAGGCGAGCGACTTCTTCATGCGGCGGGCCTCCTTCTACGACCTTCTACGACAAATTCTGTTGAACCAGGACTTTCCCTTGAACGGATCGATGCTACGAGGATCAAGCTGGGATTGCAACCTGGAATGTGCAACTTTATCTGTAAAACATGCCAGAGCCATGGAGATCCCGGTCTCGCGTTAGGATGGCGCCAGATGATGGGTCTTTTCAGCCGCCGGGCGTTCAAGCCGGTCTACATTGTTTATTACAAGTTCCTTTTCGGGCGCCGGTTCCCGTTCGCGGAGCGGCTCGCGGCGCGGGTCCATGCCTTCGAGGCGGCCACCGGCCGGGGGGATGCGCCGGCGTCCAAGGCGGTCTGGGAGGAGCAGTACCGCGAGGGGGGGTGGGAGTTCATGCGCGGGCTCGACGAGCTCGCCCGCTACAGCGTGATCGCCGGTTATCTCCACCACCTCAGGGCTGGTGGCTCCGTGCTCGACGTGGGGAGCGGCGAGGGATTGCTCGCCGACCATCTCCGCCCCCTCGGCTGCTCCCGCTACCTCGGCGTCGACCTCTCCGAGGCCGCCATCCGCCAGGCCGCCGGCCGGGCGGACGCGAAGACCGCCTTCGCCGCCGCCAACGCCGAGTCCTACACCCCGCCAGGGCGCTGGGACGCCATCGTCTTCAACGAGTGCGTCTACTACTTCAGCGATCCCGTGGGGACGGTCCGCCGCTACGAGCGGTTCCTGGAAGCCGGGGGGGTCTTCATCGTCTCGACCTTCCGCTCGCGCCGGGCGGACGTCATCGTCCGTCGCCTGCTGGAGACCTGCCGGCTCCTGGAAGAGACCGCGATCACCAACCGCAAGGGGACCTGGGTGGTGCGGGTGCTGGAGCCGGCGGCTGTTTCCGGTGAGATCAAACAGTGACCGGTGACCGCCACCGCAGCGCCTCGTCCAGCCGCCCCTCGCTCTGGAGCTCCTGGATCCGCTTCAGACGGATGAAGCGGGAGCCGAGGAACTCCCCGGCGGTGAGGCCCGCCTCGCGGTAGGCGTCATAGAGCTCGCGAGCGCCCAGGCGGGCGTCCCAGCGGGGCTGGAAGGCGGGCAGGACGCGCTGGATCTTCTCGCAGTCCACGCGGTAGCAGCGCTTGTCCGGGCCGGCGTCGTCGGCGTAGGTGATCGCGCACCCGGGCACCGTCTCGGCCACGATCTCCGCCAGCTCGCGGATGCGGTAGTTCTCCGCCGTGCGGCCGACGTTGAACGCCTGGTCGTGCACCAGCTCGCGGGGGGCGTCCAGCACGGCGAGGAAGGCGCGGCTGATGTCCTCGATGTGGACGATCGGCCGCCAGGGGGTGCCGTCGCTCATCAGGTGGATACGCCCGGTCGTCACCGCGTAGCCCACCAGGTTGTTGAGCACCAGGTCCACCCGCAGGCGGGGGGAGACGCCGTAGGCGGTGGCGTTTCTCAGATAGGTGGGGGTGAAGCGGCCGTCCGCCAGTCCGCTGAGCTGCTGCTCGAGCCGCACCTTGGAGACGCCGTACGGGGTGACGGGATTGAACGCGGCGTTCTCGTCCAGGAAGTCGTCGCCGGCGGCGCCATAGGTGCTGCACGAGGAGGAGAAGAGGAAGCGCTCGACCCCTGCTTCCTTGGCGAGCCGGGCGAAGCGGATCGAGGCGGCGTCGTTGATCTCGTAAGTCAGCGAGGAGTCGACGTTCCCCAGCGGATCGTTGGAGAGTCCGGCGAGATGGATCACCGCCGCGAACCCTTCGAGGTCTTCGCGCTCGACGTCGCGCAGGTCCTTCCGCAGCGAGGGGACCTCCCGGTCCACGGGCCGCCCTTCCAGCAGGCAGGGCTCGAACCAGTCGCTGTCGAGCCCCACGACCTCATGCCCCGCCGCCTGCAGCAGCGGCACCATGACGCTGCCGATGTATCCAGTGTGTCCGGTGACCAGAATTTTCATGGCGGCAGGAGCGTAGCAGAAACGCCGGACCTGGAATGTCCCCGCCTATCCGCGGCTGATACCATCTGCCACCGTCGGGAGGGACTCATATGAAGTTGGGAGGGATCGGGCAGAACCCCATCGAGCACATCGCGGGAATGCTGGGCTTGCTGCCGCAGCCGCTGCTCGACACGCACATCGCCATGCTGCTGGCGCGGACGGTGATGGAAGGGGCGCGCCTGGGCGTCTTCGAGACCTTGAAGGACGAGGCCCTCACCGTCGCGGAGGTCGCGGCTCGCTGTGGCGGCCAGCCGCGGTCGATGGGCAAGCTCCTCGGCGCGCTGGCCGGCTGCGAGTATCTTCGTTACGACGCGGGGCGCTACTCCCTGGCGCCGGTGGCCCGCAAGTGGATGCTCGGGGACGCCGCGCAGCCGCTCGGCGACAAGATGCTCCTGCAGTTCCTCGAATGGAATTTCCTCGAGCACATCGGGGACTTCGTGCGCACCGGCAAGCCCCTGGACCTCCACGGCACGCTCACCCCGGAAGAGTGGGGGATCTACCAGCGGGGGATGCGTGCCACGGCCGTGAGCTGGGCGCCGGAGCTGGCGAGGCGGACCCCGGTGCCGAAGCGGGCGAAGGACATGCTGGACATCGGCGGCTCGCACGGCCTCCTGTCGGTGGCCCTCTGCCGCCGGCACCCCGGCCTGCGCTCGGTGATCCTCGATCTGCCCGCGGCGGTGGAGCACGCCGCTCCTCTCCTCGCCAGCGAGGGGATGGGAGACCGGATCACCTACCGCGCCGGCGACGCCCTCACGGAGGATCTCGGCACCGAGGCCTGGGACGTGATCCTGGTCGCCAACCTCGTCCACCACTTCGACGACGCCACCAACCGTGCCCTGGCGAAGCGGATCGCGAAAGCCCTCCGCCCCGGCGGGGTCTTCGTCATCCAGGAGCTCTACCGCGCGAGCTCACCCCACGAAGCCGGCCAGATCGGCGCCCTCCTCGACCTCTACTTCGCCCTCACCAGCGAGGCCGGCACCTGGTCTTTCGAAGAGATGGCCGGCTGGCAGCGCGAGGCCGGCCTCAAGCCGCGGAAGCCGGTCAAGTTCATGACCGCCCCGGGGAATGGCCAGCAGTCGGCGGTGAAGGCGGGCTGACCCTCCTGCCGGTTCGAAGGCAGCCACCCTGCCATGACCCTCTACCTCCTCAGCCTTCTCGGCGTCGCCGTCTTCGCCGTCAGCGGCGCTCTGTCCGCCGGCCGCAAAGGATTCGACCTGATCGGGGTGATCGTCATCTCGGCGGTTACGGCGATCGGCGGCGGGACGCTCCGGGATGTCCTGCTGGATCGGCATCCCATCTTCTGGGTCGCCGATCCGCTGCAACTGGTAGTCATCCTCGCGGCGGCGATTCTGACGCTGGTCTATGTGCGGTTCCGCAGGCCGCCCTGGACCGCTTTGCTGATCGCGGACGCTCTCGGGCTCGCACTGTTCTCGATCAGCGGGGCGCAGGTGGCGGAGCAGCGGGGATTGCCGGGGATCATCGTCGTGGTCATGGGGACGATCACCGGTTCGGCGGGCGGCGTGCTGCGGGACATCCTGAGCGGCGAGGTCCCTCTCCTGCTCCGGCACACCGAGCTCTATGCCACGGCGGCGGTCGCGGGCGTGACTGTCTACCTGCTCGCCAAGACCGCCGGTCTCGGGCTCACTCCGGCCGCGCTGCTGGGCATGGCCGTGGTGGCGGCCATCCGCTTCGCCGCCATCCTCTGGCGGCTTCGATTGCCAGTCTTCCAGGTTCCCGAAGAGGAGCCATGATCCGGCGAGGACCCCAAGATTGCTGTGCTACCTTTGAGTCCGTTCGTTGCCAAAGCGATAGGAGGCGGCCATGCATCCAGGCTCCGAAAAGGTCCTGCTCGCGCTTCTGATCCCGGTCTCCCTGCTCCTGGCCTGCCGCAGCGCACCCCGCGCGCCGCAACCAATTCCTGATTTCACGAATTGCCCGGATCTGGCCGGGTCGTTCCTCTTCGAGGACCTCGCGGCATCCTGCCGGTTCGACGGCCACAAAGGGGAATTCCCGACGTATGCCGTCAAAGCCAATGGGGAGGTCTGGGGCCCTCGCGACCGCAAGCAGATCCTCCCCCTGCCGCTCGAACACTGGGCCGACCCGGGCAGCCGGCTGAAGATCGAGCAGAAGGGGTGCTCGAAGCTCGTGCTGAGCACCTACGATCCTGGACCCACCTCCGCTCCCTACCTTGTCTACGAGATCGACCTCCCGGACCTCGCCCGCCGTGGAACGCTCGACGTGAGCAAAACTCGCCTGAGCTTCGAGAGCCCGCGGGAATGGGAAGGCTGGCAACTGCCGATCGGGATCTCCCGGACGCGGGAAGGCTGGTCGCTCTCCCGGGACGAGCACGGGCGGCTGGCCTATACCGCATCCATTCACAAGGCGCACGCGGTGTTCTGGGTGATTCCCATGTGGAGCGGCGCGGAGGTGAGGTGCGTGCTGCCGGAAGCGGGAACGGTAGCCTCTTCAGTCGGCGACTCACCGTGACGCTCATCGAGTTATTCCTCTTTGCCCTCTATCTTGGCGTTGGAATCGCCGCCGGCAGGTGGGCAGGCTCGAGGTTCGGCGTCGTGGCGGGCATCCTTGCTTTTCCGGTCGGCATCGCGATGCTTCATGGGTTCTTCCTTGCCGTTTCCTACGTGGAGAGGATGTGTTGGACGGGGATTCCTCCGTACCCGCGATGCCGGAGCGGCAGGTGTGGACCGGATGATTACAAGGTCCGCTCGGGGCCTGACGACATCGTTTTCTATTGCCGATGCGGAGACGAATACCAGAAGCGAGGCCGGCAATTTTTCGAGCTGTGCTCGGACGGTTCCCTTGCGCCGTTCATGGTATGGAAGGCATTCAGGGGTTGGTTTCCGGACAGGGGCGGCTGATGCGCAGGCTCAGGCAAGGGTTGAAATATCTGATGGCGGCGCTCTACGTGCTGGCCGGCGTGAATCACTTTCTGAACCCGGCCCTCTATCTGAAGATCATGCCGCCGTATCTCCCGTGGCCCCGCTTCCTGGTTGAAGTGAGCGGCGTCTGCGAGATCGCGCTAGGGCTGCTGCTGCTGGTGCCGCGCTGCACGCGGTGGGCGGCGTGGGGATTGATCGCGCTGCTGATCGCGGTGTTTCCCGCCAACCTCCACATGGCGGTCCATCCGGAGCTCTACCCGGAGATTCCCGCCGCGGCGCTGTGGGCGAGGCTCCCCCTGCAGGCCGTCCTCATCGCCTGGGCCTATGTGTACACGCGGTCCGATACGCCGTCGTCCCATGGAGTAGTCATGCCGGAATCGGCTTGACTTGCTCTCTCGAAAGCTATGATGTTTTATGATATGCTATAAAGAGGAGGTGTCATATGATCCGCAAAACCCGGATTCCGCTCCTTCTCCTCTGGGTGGCTCTCTTCGCCCTGGTCGAGGCCCCGGCATTTGCCGCCACCTGCTCCGGAGGGCCTCGCAACGGTCTTTCCTGCTTCTCGACCGCGGACTGCGGCACGGCTTGCGTGGGAGGCCCGCGCAACAACTTGTCCTGCTTTTCAACTTCGGACTGCGGCACGGCTTGCTCTGGGGGGCCGCGCAACGGACTCTCCTGTTCTTCGACTTCGGCTTGTGGCATGACCTGCTCTGGAGGACCGCGCAATGGCCTCACCTGCAGCTCAACCTCGGACTGCGGTATGACCTGCAGCGGCGGATCGCGTAATGGCCTGTCGTGCTTTTCGAGCTCGGATTGCCTGGGCGGCGGCTTCTGCAAGAGCTACGTCTGCCAGTCGTTCGTATGTCAGTCGTTCGTCTGCAAGTCATTCTTGTGTGTAGGGTCGTTTGCCGCCTCCATTGAAGGGGGCGAAGCTCCGGCCTGCGTTCCGTCGTTCTTCGAACTGTTAAAGGCGGAGGGCGATCTCGGCCGGTAACGTCTCCATCCTGGTGGTCATACAGGAATCGGCTTGACTGGTTATTGCCGCCTCCCTTTTCTGGGAACAGACTTCTGGTGGTCGAGAGACACGGCCGCGGGACAACCAGGAGGGGAGGACGATGCGGGTTCTCGAGCTGCGGAATTATCTTCTCAAGGAAGGGAGGACCGGCGACTTCATCCGGTTCTTCGAGGAAACCTTCCTCTTCTCGCAAAGGGAAGAGGGGATGTCCGTTCTCGGGCAGTTCGCGGTGGTGGCGGAGCCGGACCGCTTCGTCTGGATTCGTGCCTTCGAGAGCATGGAGACCCGCCGGTACGGGCTCGGAAGCTTCTACGGCGGGCCGGCCTGGAAAGCCCACGGTCCCACGGCCAATGGCATGATGCTCGAATTCCACAACGTGCACCTGCTCCGGCCCCTCGCGCCCATCGCGGACCTGACCGGCGGCCTCTCGCTGGAGGATCGGGCGGCGGAACCGGCCGGCGCCCTGCCGCCGCACACCGGGCTCGTCGCCGTCGATTTCCACCGGAGCGAGCCGGGCGGGCTGGACCGGCGGGTTGAGCTCTTCGAGCGGAGCCTGTGGCCGGCGCTCGTCGAGCAGGGGGCCCAGGTCCTCGGCCACTTTGTCGCGGAGCTGGCGCCCAACGACTATCCGGGGCTGCCGGTCTATCAGGAGGCCGACCTCCTCGTGGTCTTCTCGGCCTATCGCGATCGCGAGCACCATGCCGCCCTGAATGCCGCACTCCCGGCCACGGACGTGGAGACGATGCTTCTGCGGCCGACGGCGAGATCGGTGATCCGGTACTCTCCGCCGAGCCGTCCGCGGCCCTAGGCCCCGCCCCTACGGATCGCGGCGGCTCAGCGTCACCCGCACGCCATTCTTCGGCCGCAGGGTGATGCGGGGGTGAGGCTCGACGCGGTGGCCGGGGACGAGCCGCATCCGCCACCGGCGGCCGATCGTGGCCAGCAGCAGCACTCCCTCCATCTTCGCGAAACCCATGCCGATGCAGAGCCTGGGGCCGCCGCCGAACGGGAAATAGGCGAGCTTCGGCAGCCCGGCCTCGAAATCCTCTGTCCAGCGCTCCGGGCGGAAAGCGAGAGGGTCCGGGAAGAAGCGCGGATCGCGGTGGGCGACCCACTGGGAGGCGAGGACTCCGGTGCCGGCGGGGACCGGATAGCCACCGATCGTGACCGGCTCGATCGACCGCCGGGAGACCGCCCAGGCCGGCGGATAGAGACGCATCGATTCGGCGAAGATCTGGCGCGTATATGGCAGGTCCGGCAGGTCCTGGGCGCCGGGGAGGCGGTCCCCGAGAACGGTATCGAGCTCGGCATGGAAGCGCGCCTCGGCCTCCGGATGCAGGGCGAGGAGATACCACGACCAGGCCAGGGCGTTCGCCGTGGTCTCGTGGCCGGCGAGAAAGAGAGTCAGGGCCTCGTCGCGCACCTGGGCGGCGTCCATCAGGCCCCCGTCCTCGTCCCGGGCGGCGAGGAGCAGGGAGAGGAGATCCTCGCCGGCATCCTCATGACTGGCCTTATTATTGGCCTTAGTACCGGCCTTCCGCCGCTCGTCGATCAGGCCGTAAATCAACGCGTCGAGGTTTGCTCGCCCCTGCTCGGCCCGCCGCGCCGAGGGGGTGGGGATCTTCCGCAGGAGTCCACCGAAGGGGATGGCCACCAGACTGAAGGCGGCGATCAGCCCGTCGAGCGCGCGCCCCACCTCGCGCGCCGATTCCTCCTCGACGTCGACGCTGAACAGGGAGCGCGCCACGATCCGCAGCGTCAGGCTCATCATCTCCCGCGCGATGTCCAGCGTCTCGCCGTCCCGCCACCGCGCCGCCGCCGCGGCGGCATCGGCGGCCATGGCCTCGGCATAGGCCTCCACCCGCCGCCGGTGGAACGCCGGCTGGATCAGCCGCCGCTGCCGCTTGTGGAAGTCCCCCTCGCTGGTCAGCAGCCCCTTGCCGAAGACCTCCTTCGCCTGATCGAGCGCCCGCCCCTTGATGAAGCTCGCGTCCTTGGCGACCAGCACCTCGTGAACGAGATCGGGATGGTTGACGTAGACCAGCCGGTAGGGGCCGACCCGCAGGTGGGCGATGTCGCCATAGCGGGCGGCGATCCGCTCCAGGTAGCGCAACGGATCCCGGCGCAAGGCGAGGATCGTCGACCAGGGGCGGCTCTCGCCGGGCGGATTGACTCCCAGGGCTTCGGGGCTCATGACGACCTAATGCTACTGGATCGGCGCGGCGAGAGTGGCTGCGCGGGCGGCCACCTTGAACCAGAACGGCTTCTTCCGCAGCTCTTCCCGGGTCATCCGGCGCGCCCGCGCGAAGTCCGCGGCGAGCATGCGTTCCACCCGCGCGGCGACGTCGCGGTCGGCGAAGATCGCGGTGATCTCGAAATTGAGCCGGAAGGAGCGGTTGTCGAGGTTCGCCGTGCCGACGCCGGCCACCGCGTCGTCGATCAGAAAGACTTTCTGATGCAGAAAGCCCGCCTGGTAGCGGTAGATCTCGATGCCGGCGTCGATCATCTCGCCAACGAAGGCGAACGCCGACAGATAGACCAGCAGGTGGTCGGGATCGTTCGGAATCAGGATGCGCACCTCGACCCCGCGTAGCGCCGCCAGGTGGAGCGCGCCGACCACCGCCGGGTCGGGGACGAAGTAGGGGCTGGTGATCCAGAGCCGCCGGCGCGCGGAATGGATCACGTCCTGGAACATCAGGCTCGCCGTCTCCAGCGTGTCGGCCGGCCCCGAGGCCAGGATCAGCGCTGGCACGTCCCCGCGGGCGGAAGGCTGGGCGAGCCAGTCGAGTTGCAGCTTCTCCCCCGTGGCCCAGCGCCAGTCGTCGTAGAAGGACTTCTGCATGCCGAGCACCGCGGGACCGGTGACGCGGACATGCGTGTCCCGCCAGGGGCCGAGGCGCGGGCTCAGGCCCAGGTACTCGTTCCCCACATTGTGGCCGCCGATCCAGCCGGTGTGGCCGTCGACGACGACCACCTTGCGATGGTTGCGGAAGTTGAGCTGGAACCGGTTGCCGGGGCCGCGGGTGGTGTGGAAGCGCTGGGCCGCGACCCCGCCGTCGCGGAGCTCACGCACATAAGCCCGCGGCAGGCGGTGGCTGCCGAACTCGTCGAATAGGAAGTAGACCCTGACTCCGGCGGCGGCCTTGCGGAGCAGGCGCGATTTCAGCTCCCGCCCGAGCTCGTCGTCATGCACGATGAAGAACTGCACGAGCACATAGCCCTGAGCCGCTTCGATGCCGGCGAAAATGTCGTCGAAGGTAGCCCGGCCGTCCACCAGCAGCTCGACCTCGTTGCCTTTCAGAAAAGGGATCGTGGCCAGCGCGACAGCGGCGAGCAGGGGGCCATGGTCCTCCGGCTGAACGACGAACGGCCGCACGGCCCTGGCGGCTCTCTCCTCCGAGCTCGCCTCCAGAACCTGCCGGGCGATCTTGTAGCCGTGGAACTTCGACCGTCCAAGCACGAAATAGGCGGGCACCGCGAAGTAGGGGAACGCGATCAGGGCGACTCCCCAGGCCATGGTGCCCTGAGGGGTCCGCACCGACATCAGGGCGTGGACGGCGCAGAGGAAGCCGGTGGCGTGGCAGATGAGGAGAATCAGGCCCCACAGTGATTCCGTGCCGGTCATCCCCTGGATCTTACTTCACGGCCCCCGCCTGCCGCTGGAGATGATCATCTCGCCCGACCTTCCCGGCCTACAAAAAAGTGACGGAGGTGGGGGACGCGGAAGGGGAGAGGGATTCGGAAGGTTGACGCCGCCGCTGAGACGACCCGCCGGCGTTTGCCTTTGAAAGATCAGCGCACATCGTCTGGGTCGTTTCTACGGTACGTCGGAGGCTTGGCCCCAGGGGGAGGTTACGGAGGTGTTGGAGATCTCGTATCTTGCGAGGTCCCCGGTACCTCTACCCCAGGCCACCGCGACATCGTTCCATAGAGACGCCCCAGACGCTCTACGACACCTCTGCGCAGGCCACGGGACGGCGGGGCGTCTCCGCAGCGGCGATGACGTCGCGATCCTCGCCGACCTCGGACGTCACGGATCCCAGCGGCGAGATGTTTGTCAGGGTACGGTTTTGAACCCGGCTCAGCTTCCGCCCTGGGAAATCACATGCTCGATCCGCCGATCGGGCACGATCCAGATCAGCGCGGCAAGGGTATAAATTGCTTGTGCGACCCAGGGATTCCAGGCCGTCGACACGATGGCCGTGATGTACAGAACCGGCGACAACTTACCCTTCCAGTCGCGCCCGACCGCCGCGGCGAGGATGGAGCCCGGGCCCTCAACAGCGATGATGGTCTGCTGAAGCACCCAATACGCGATGGCAGCGCCCAGGAGGATCACTCCGTAGAGCGCCGACGGCAGTGGAGCGAAATGGTTCTCGCCCATCCAGCCGGTGGCGAACGGCAGCAACGACAACCAGAATAGAAGATGCAGATTGGCCCATAGAATCGACCCTGACACCTTCTTGCTGGCGTGAAGCATGTGATGATGATTGTTCCAGTAGATCCCCACATAGACAAAGCTGAGAACATAGCTGAGAAAGGCTGGTATCAAAGGTGCCAGGGTAGCCACCGACTCGCCGTGAGGCACTTTCAACTCCAGCACCATGATGGTAATAATGATGGCAAGCACGCCATCGCTAAACGCCTCCAGACGACCTTTCCCCATGACTCCTCCATCTGCTCAGCAGCAGGCTCAGCCGGGCATGCTAACACGCCGTCGAAGGCCACTGCCCCGCGAGCGAGGTTAGGGGCTCCTTACCGGCCACCGACCCCGATCGGGTTGTTGAAGATCAGGTCGCATGCCGTCCAGACAGACCGTCATGGCCGACTGCCGGGTGCCTCTGGCCGCAAGTGGAGGACCAGGGCGCCGCAGATCAGACCGAAGCCGAGGCGTGGCGCGACGAACGCAACGAGCATAGCGGTCGTGAAGATCGCAAGAACAGTCAGGGATCTGCGCATCGCCATGCGCCGCGTTCGGCCGGACACCTGCGTGGCATCGGCTCGGGCCAATATTTCCCGCTCGAAGACGTTGTACGCAAGGTCCACAAGCACAAACACCCCTGCGTAAAACACTACAGGGGACGCTGCAAGCCGGGTGCGCGCAACCCATGCCGTCGCAAAGGGCAGGAGCGACACCATGAAGAGATGGACGAAGTTGATCCATATCAATCTCAGTGTCGGAGCACCTACAAACCGCATAAGGTAGTGGTGGTTTATCCAAATAATAGCGATGAACAGATAGCTCACCGCATAGCTGATGGCCGTGGGCCACAGAGGCCAGAGAGCCGAGAATTCCGGCTGATCCGGTGCCCTGAGCTCCAGTACCATGACGGTCACGATCACCGCGAAGACCGCGTCGGAATAAGCAGCAAGCCGATGCGCAGCTATCTTCTCTTCATTCATAGCGGGCCTCTTGGAGTGAGAAAGCCGCCGACGATGTAGCGCAGACGGCAGCAACGCTCGGGGCCTAACCGCGCGGCGCCGCGCCAGCGGTGCCGTCCGGTTGAGGCCCGGGGTTGGGCGCTCTCCTGTGGGGCGTCTCCTGTACTGCCGCGGCACCTGGTAGCGGTCTGACCTGAAGATCGTACGAGAACGGGACCTCTACGACCTCTCGCAACGCGACCCAAGGCTTGTGCACCGCGATCAGTTGGGTGATGGTCGCCCGCAGGTCGGCACTCGCCCGGGTGCCGAAGATCACCGCCTTCAGCGCCCTTTGGGGAATCGGCCATTGTGCGGGGCCGCCTTCCAAGAGTACGCATCGCCACTCTTGTTCGTCTTTCCAGAGCTCCGACTTAGTCAGAAGGAACGTCCGGAGGCACTGATCGGGAGTTGCGTTGATGCCCAGCTTCGGGTAGTCCCGCGTATATCTCACCCGGTATGCACGAAAGGGCTCCATACTTGTATCGAACTCGAGGCAGAAGCCGCGATGCCCGTCCGCGTAATGAGCCCACAGCCTTGGATTGGTTTGGGTCTCGCACAGGCATAGGACCCGCGCTTTATCGAGGAACTCCTGCATCAGGCGCCCCATGTCAGCCTGGACAGCAGGATCGTTGTACTTGGCCTCCTTCTTCAGTCCCGTCCCAAGAGCCTCGAGTTGCTCAGAATAGAGCTGCAACTTGCCCGCGGCCCCGAGATATCCGGCCGACGCGCCGACGATCCCGTGGTCGACTCGCTTCTCCCATTCTTCAGGCGAGGCTGCAAAGTCGTATGTCTGGCGGCAATCATAGGGATCGTTGAACTGCGTCGGGTTTGATGCCCATACCTGATCTGTAGTAAGGAACTGTTCAAACCAACTGGGGCCGTCGGCCGGGCATGGCTTGACGTCACTAGGCGCTCGATAACGATAGAGCACGGGCGGGCACGGCAGTGGCCCTCCCTTCTCGGCCAGGTAGTCCTCGAAGCATATGGAGCAATCCGGGCACATCGGAACCTTCCGGTCAACGATGTAGACGAAGGAATCGGTCGCCTTGTCGCAGCGGACGCAAGGCTGGCCTGGCTGGCAAGTGAGGTCTAGAGTGCGGCTCATCGTCTGTCTCTCCTATGGACCCGGGCGCAGGGTAAAGCCGAGCCCTAACGGCAGTCAAAATCTCGTGCGCAGTTCCTTGAGTCTTTGCCGCCCAACGGCCTGCAAGCTCACCGGCGGCGTCAGCCGTCCGGTGCAGCGCGGTGTTATACGCTCGACCTGGCTCACATTGCGTGCACCTTATCCTCTAAGAACAATCTCATGTCTCTTTTATTTTTTTCAATTTGGCTAGGGCTCATCTCATAATCCCAGAATCCCCTTAGTTCGAACGAATTTGAGGACTCCTCGTCGTCAAAATCACCCCTACCGCCAGCTTCAAACTCATATATCCATGCCACAAAAACTTTGTCGGGCTTGTGCTGGAACGTAATAGTAATGTTCGTGCCTCCCCAGGGATTTCCGTTCAGGGCAAGAACTATGAACTTCCCCTCATAATATCTCTTGTCAAAGGCTGCTAGCCCCTCAGCCCCCGCACCGCTTAACCCTGGACAGCCTTCGTCCCGAAGGTAGCATGCCAAGCAGAAGCGAAAAAATATGACAATGGGTAGAGAATACAAAGCATAATACCGCTCAAGATCCTCTTCCTTCCACTGCGGTCCCTGGTCGTGTTGTGCGGCCTCACCAGATGTTGGCTTTTGTTCTTTTGGCGCAGGCTCAGTGACAACTCGCAACATTTGCGTAAAAATTCTATCCGCATTGTTCCCTATAACCCCAGCCAAAATTGCTGATGAAACCCACAGAGCGAAGAATCTGGCCTTCTCGTAACTTCCCAAAAGTTCCGAGAACTCATCCGAGCTCATTTCGTCAGCGACCGAACTAAGATGCGCGTTAGCCAAGGCCGCACCTTCATCAGAGCATTGCAGAATATCGAAACTTCCCACAGCGTCCCGAGCACTCACCTCGTCGGCTTTCATAAGACGAAGTATGAGATCGGCCTTATTTCCTTCAACGCTCAGTCGACGCTCTCTTAAAAGCGCCTCCAGTTGACTTTTTTTAAACTTCCTTTCGAGATGAAGGCTTAGGCTCGCTGTCTCGATCAGTCGTTCCTTTCGAATTCTCTCGGTTACCTCTTCCGGCGGCTTCCCGAGACACGCATACCAATCATCACGCTCCATGACAGGATAGGAGGTCGAACGTCGCGGAATAAGAAAGGTTGAGAGATAGAAAAGCTCAGCAGGGTCTAGTCTCATGTCCTGTATGTTCCTCCGTCCATGGCAGCGTATAACGCCGCTGCGGCTGAGCGGCGGCTTTAGCCGTCCGCTCGAGCCGCTGGTTAGCCGTCTATACCACAGCGCCACCTCAGTCAACACTTACGAGCCCGGTCTAACATCTTTGCAAGAAGGCATAAGAAATGCAATGTAGTCGAGCGCGTTCTCAGCATCATCTTGTATTAGGCCATGGGCACGTGGGTTTCGAAACGCTAGCATAGCACCTGCGTACAGAAACATCAGTCCCTGCTGCTCGCTCTTCTCAGATTCGGTCTTGAGATCGCTGAACTTCAAGGCTGGGCTCTTCGGACTAAATACAGCCTGCATCAACTCAGTACCTCCAAGATCCACGCGACCGCTTCTCATTTTTACAAGTAGGTCCAGGACCTTACATGCGTCTTCAACCGCATTGGCGCAATGACCGTCCTCGAATAGATTGGTCACTGCCCTTGCAATCTCCGGATGCAATTCTAGGCTAGAGAAGGCCTGGCGAGCACGGTCAGTTGAATCCAAGCTTTCATCGCCAAGTTTCTCCTGAAATAAGCTGATGATTGCTTCGAGCGAGGAGATAACCATTGAGATACCACGACTGAGACCTTCTCGGATCTCGTACAATGGGGCCTCATCCATAAGGTACGTGGGAGCTCGATCTAGGCGCACATCTCCGAACTCCTGATATTCCACCGTATTAGGGCCGAAGATATCGCTCAGCGTGGAATTCACCTTTTGCTCGAGCGCCTCAGTGGCTGGATCCCAACGAACTTGGATGGTGTTAACATCTACCGCGCGCAGCTCTTCTATACGCTTCCGAAGTCGAGGCAGTGCGGAACGCATCTGCTCGGGCCGAAGCTCTGCTCTTCTCGGCTCAGGTTCCTTGGTTCTTCGGGCCACCTACTTTGATCTCCTTCCAACGGCTACACTGCGGCTAACGTTTGCAAGGTCAGCGTGCGGCACCGGCCGTCCGCTGGACCGCAGGGTTGTATGTCCTCACCCTCCACCACCAACTATCGGCCTCAGAATATCTTTGCTTATTAGTTCCGCGGCTTCAGAATAACGGTCGCAGAATTTCTCTTTAAATTCACTGTCCTTGGTTGAAGCCACTAGCCCAGAGAGCTTGGAATGCTGCAAACAGCTTCCTTCTATGGTAAACAGTAGGTCACAATTCTCCTCGTACTCGTCGAGAATTCGGCGAAGGTAACCAGACATCATTTTCATCTTCCGAATCAAATCAATTGGGCTCGAAAAGATATACCGGAAGCACTCTAATTCGTGCCATATCTTCTCAAGGTCTAGTTGGGCCTCGTTAATTGCTTCAAGCTCACGTCTGTATGTCTTGATGGCGTCAGAATCCTTCAAGCCTAAGCCCCCGGCTAATCGTTCTGGCGTAACGCCGCCCACGCGCAACATTGCACGTGCTCTTGTAACTGCTTTGTATACCTCTGCAACGCGCCTACGAACGTGCTCTCTGAACAGAGCTAGCCTTTCCTCTTCCTGACGATTGCGATCTTGTTCCTTCTAGCTTCTGACGTGCTCTCTCCCTCTCCTTCAAAATTTCACTTACCGCCGCGCCAAAAATCAAGACAACTACGAATTGAACCAAATTTTTTGCAATCTCACGCTCAACGTCTTCGCGATGAGGGCTTCTTACGTAGAGGATAACAACTATAATCACAGCAATGGCCGCTACACTGGCGATCGCAAGCCAAGACATAGAGACCGTCTGTCGAGATTTCTTCATTAGCCAGTTTTTCCTGCGTCTAACCTATCCGAGACATATAACGGCGTATGAGTTCAGCGGCAACACCCTGCTGAGCCGGTGAACGAAGGGCAAGATGGTGGACGCCAGAAGCGATGACGCTACGAGATCTCACCAGGGTGTTGTCCGCTGCAACGAGGGGTTAGGCGTCGGATCACAACCAGCCCAAGGCGCGTGTTAGTACCAAGGCGCCGAGCACCGCAACAAACAGATGGAGGAGCACATAGAACACGTGGATTCGGAGCCTGCCGAGGATCCGGAACTTTCTGGCGCCGTCCGCGCAAGCTGCGTCACGGAGCCCTGTGATGCCTAGATCGGGGAAGCGCATACCTAGCGATTGACGGTAGCGCTCTGCCTGTATCGCCGCGACGGTGGCGCGCTCGTATTGCTTGGCGCTGAAGAGGAAACCAAACAACCCGACCGCGATGAGCAAGGCTCCGAGCGGCCACTCACTTGCTGTTACGCGACCGTCCCACCCTGCCACAGCCACTACGGCACCACCGAGGGTCACGGATACGCCCACCAAGGCCGTTCGCTGGATCTCGTAGTGTCGAACATGCGCCATGCTGTCGGTGTAGAGACCCCAGAGGAGGTCGTCAGCTGTTAGGGGCACTCAATCCTCCGCTTCGAATGACAGATGGTTGCTGGAAAGGCCTCGTAGCCGCGGCTCGTGACCAAAAGTGGTCATTCCGACGCCTAACCATTAAGCGTCTATCTGAAGTCCTCCCCACACCGAGCTCCCGAAGTCCTCCACCGGTCCGGGAGGATTTCAGATAGACGCAGGTTGAACGAAGCCGCGGGGGAGTCCGGGACGGTCCTATGGAGATTCAATCCTTCGCAGGCCCCTTCGCGCGCCACTCTGCCGGCCTCCACACCACTCCGAGAGCCGCCGTGAGGCTTTCAGAGGACCGTCCAGCGAAGGGATCTGCGGCATACCTAACCTCCTGACCGCGATTTCGTGGGGACGATTATACCGTAGAGACCCGGCAAGATACACAAGGTCCTCGCTCCACGGCTGAGCAATAAATATTGGAATTGCGCTATGAGCAACTAGATCATCGAGGCGGAGCCCTCGGGACTTGAGCGGGCGCCAGTTTCCCGGCGAGGCGTAAGGCGTTCTGTCCGCAGACCTCACACCTCATCGGGTCCATGCCGGTGAGACTCTGGAGCAGAGATTGCCAATCCAACTTCGTGAGCTTCGGCCGCTCTGGAGGACCGGGCGAGGTGCCAGGCGATTCGTAGCGGCAACTGGTGGACGGTCCAGCGCCTGCGTGGCGCCTGCCTCGCCGGGTGCGCCTCCGGCGTGGCGCTTTCCGGCCGGCTACGCGGGTGAGGCTGTGAGTCCAAGGCGCCGGAAGACGCGGCTCCGCGGCAGACCCACTCCACGGAAGGGAGACACGTGACACAGTACGACACGATTGCCCTCGACTACCAGAGGATCTCCGCCGCCGTGCCGCTCCGCGACGCCGAGTGGTACTCGCTCCACCAGCGGCTTGGCGACCTGACGGGTCTCTCCGTCCTCGACTTGGCCTGCGGCGATGGGATGGGCACGCGCTTGCTCAAGCGATGGGGGGCTGCGCGCGTGGTGGGCGTCGACATCTCGGCGCAGATGATCGCGCTGGCCCAGCAGCGAGAGGACGCGGAGCCCATGGGGATCGAGTACCGTGTCGCGGACGCCGCGACGCTGGGAAAAATCGGCTCGTTCGACCGTGTCTCCGCCGCGTACCTCCTGCACTATGCCGAGAGCCGGGAGCAACTGCTCCAGATGATGCGGACGGTCTACGACAACCTCGAGCCGGGCCAGCAGTTCGTTGCGAGCATCGCCAATCCGCTCCAGCCGCCGCGGCCCGTCGTCGATCAGCGAAAATACGGGTTCGGCTACCGGCTTCTGGACGAGACCCTTCACGAGGGGGCGAGGCTCCGTGGCACCCTCTACCTCGATGCGAACACGGTGGAGTTCGACTTCTACTGGTGGCCCTGGGAGGTCTACGAGGAGGCATGCCGAACCGTGGGATTCCGCTCCTGCAAGATCGAGCCTTTCCTGATCCCCGCGGAATCGGAACACGAGCGTGGTGAGGGCTTCTGGGACGAGTATATCGCCGCACCGTCGGCGATGCATATCATCTGTCGAAAATAGGAGCTACCGGGGCGAGGTGCCCGGGGCGAGGTGCCAGGCGATTCGTAGCGGCGGCCAACATGCGCTTCACCAGTCTCCATAATTTAAGATTCCTTCATGAAGGCCGGTTATTCCACGAACTCTGTCAAGAGCTTCCTGTGAGATGATCTTTATGGCCAACCGACTGGGAAATTCGTCAATGGAAACTTCTTCGCTGAGCCACTGCACTTTGCACTTTGTTCGGCCCCATGTACTATTAAATACTTTTGTGGGCATGGTCCCGTAGATACCCTTAATGCTATGTTCGACGCTGTACTCCATGACTCCAACAAGGATCTCATCGACGATCCGCCGCCTTAGCTCTTTTTTCTCAGATTGGCGGAGGTTCAGAGCCGCACAGAGTCTACTTCCTTCCCGATACGAACCTCCTACATATAAAGATTGTGGGCCTGTAACATAAGATGAAAAAACGTCTCTTAACATGAAGGTCGTCGGAATACCTCGCAGCCTGTACTTGAGGTCGGTACGACAAAGCCGCATGCAAGCTAGAGGGTTGAGCTCTTCGTCGCGTCGGATGAAATAAACGGTCTCCGGCGTATCATACTCATCCTGTTCCGCCCTTTCCCTGTGGAAAAGGGGAATCTTCCAATTCAACCCCTCGAGCGCTTCATACCGAAGACGTGCTTGCTCCGCATAGGGATTGCCAAGGAATCGATGATTCGTGGCTTGTGTAAAGCATTCAATCAAAGCTCTGTCCTCCACCGACTCCGGGCGAGGCACCAGGCGATTCGTAGCGGCTGTCCCCGTGTGGGGCGGTCCGGCCCATTACGAGGGGCGTGTCCTAATTCAATGTGGTGAAGGGGCGGGCCTCTTGGCCAGCCCCGGGCGGGTTAGCACCTACAACTGGCCTGCTCTGTATTGAAGCAAGGCATGATCCGGCTAGCGCAACCGGTCGTGAAGTAGGACCCGCCATGCACATCGGCGAATTCCTCCCCCGCAAGAGTTCGCAGCGTCTCCTTCGTCAGCACCAGCTTCTTCACCTGCTTCTTCATTCACTTCTCCTTTGAAGAGTCCCTATTCTACTCCCCGGGCTTGGGGTTGGTGATAGAGGGAGGGCCGGAGCCCTCCCCTCACCTGGACTGCTAGCAGGGGTACTTACCGCTCTGGCAGTCGAGATTATTGGTGGGGCCGCAATTCCAAGTTGGTGTACAGGCGGCTGTAATCCCTCCCGCCACCTGGGGAAGCAGCGCCGCTACCGTTTCCTTCGCCAGCACCAGTTTCCTCACCGTCTTCTTCTTCATGGATGGCTCCCTGGTAGTGCCAGGGACCGTCCCCCGGCCTGCGCATTCTAGCTCATCCTGAAGTGCTGCCTGGGCTAAGGCTCCGGCTCGATGACGGGCGGCACGTCTCGCTCGGCCCACATCTCGAACCCGTAGAGAGGCATCATGTGCCACCGCTGCCTGTCCGTGCCCTCGTACGGGGCGAGGTGGCAGGAGATTCCCAGCGGGGCCTACCGCGAAGCCGCCGAGAAACTCCGGGCCGGGAACCGCGACGCGGGCTTCCCAGCCGGGAGTTTCCCGCCAGCGCTGCCGTTTGTGGGAGGGTGGCCGTCGCCGCCGCAAGGCCCGGAAAGCTTCCGCGCCTGCGGCCAGACTCTCCGCGGCCGGCCTTGAACCAGTCGAGCCCGCCCTGCAGCCGTTCGCGGAGATCCCGGTTGGTCTCCAAGCCCCCGCCGCAGGCGCGTAGCACGCGCTGGAGCCGCTCCGGGATGTCGTGAAACCCGGCGGGCTTTGCACGAAACGTTTTTTGCGATGCCGTCCCGAAAGGGGGGACAGCCGTCGGAATAGGGCAGCCGCCGGAGCGAATGGGGGAGACGTCCGGAAACTTGGGGGAACCGACTTTCGGAATTGGGGAACCGCCGCCGCGAGTTGGGGAAGCGGCCTCGCCAATGGGGGTGTCAACGATCACCCAAAATTCCCCCACCTCGATCGCCTAAAAATCCCCCCCTCCTCGGTTGATGTTGTTCTCCTGACAGACCTCGTCGCCGGGCCTGTGGGGCCTGTGGGCGGCGCCGCTGTTGGCGCCGTCCAAGG
>DATHEF010000039.1:0-123761 GCA_035490435.1 Thermoanaerobaculia bacterium | reverse complement strand
AGCGAGCATCTCGACGAGCAGCGGCTGCGCCGCCTGATCGACGTCGGACGCTCACTCGTCGCCGAGCACGACCTCGAGACGTTGCTCGCGCAGGTGCTCGACGTCGCGCGGGAGCTGACCGGCGCCCGCTACGCCGCGCTCGGCGTGCTCGACGAGAGCCGCCAGTCGCTCGAGCGCTTCCTCACGCGGGGCATCGACTCGCAGGCACATCGCGCGATCGGCGACCTGCCGCACGGCCGCGGGATCCTCGGGCTGCTGATCCAGGAGCCGAGCCCGCTGCGCCTGCACGACCTGCGCCGCCATCCGCGCTCGTACGGCTTCCCCGCGAACCACCCGCCGATGCGCAGCTTCCTCGGGGTGCCGATCCTGATCCGGGGGAGCGGCTGGGGGAACCTCTATCTGACCGACAAGGACGGCGGCGACTTCGATGAGTCAGACGAGCAGACGGCCGTCACGCTCGCCGACTGGGCGGCGGTCGCGATCGAGAACGCGAGCCTCTACCAGCGCCTGCAGGACCGCCGCGACGAGCTCGAGCAGGTCGTCCAGGGACTCGAGGCGACGACCGCGATCGCGCGCGCCGTGGGCGTGGAGACGCAGCTCGACCGCGTGCTGGAGCTGATCGTCGAGCGCGGGCGCGCGCTCGTGGACGCGCGCGCGATGGTGATCCTGCTGCGCGCGGACGACGAGATGGAGGTCGTCGCGTGCGCCGGCGAGGTCGAAGGGGACGTCGTAGGGCGGCGCGTCCCGGTGGAGGGCCCGACGTCGGGCGAGATCCTGCGCGGCGGGCAGGCCGAGCGGATCCGCGACGTCGCAAGCCGCCTGCACATCTCGTCCGACCGCCTCGGCGTGCCCGGCGCGCACAGCGCCCTGCTGGTGCCGCTCGAGTTCCGCGGGCGGACGCTCGGCGTGCTCGCCGCGTTCGACCGCATCGGTGGCGAGCCCGAGTTCGGCGCCGAGCTGGAGGTGCTGCTGCAGGCGTTCGCCGCCAGCGCGGCGACGGCGGTCGCGACCGCGCAGACGGTCGAGCACGAGCGCCTGCGCGAGTCGATGACGGCCGCCGAGCAGGAGCGGCGCCGCTGGGCGCGCGAGCTGCACGACGAGACGCTGCAGGGGCTCGCCGGCTTCCAGGTGCTGCTGTCATCCGCTCTGCGGCGCAGCGACCCGGCGTCGCTCGAGCAGGCGGTGCGCACCGCGGTCGAGCAGATCGACACGGAGATCGAGAAGCTGCGCATGCTGATCACCGAGCTGCGGCCCGCCGCGCTCGACGAGCTCGGCTTGCAACCGGCGATCGAGTCGCTCGCCAGCCGCGTGGCGGCGGTCGAGGGGCTCGAGGTCGAGTCGGAGGTCAGCCTCGGCGCCGAGGACGAGCGGCTCCCACCGGAGCTCGAGACGGCCGTCTTCCGTCTCGTGCAGGAGGCGCTCACGAACGTCGTCAAGCACGCGCGTGCCGAGCGCGTGACGATCGAGATCGCCGCGCGCGGCGCGCAGGTCGAGGTGCTCGTTCGCGACGACGGCACCGGCTTCGATCCCGACGCCCCGCGCGAGGGCTTCGGCATCACCGGCATGCGCGAGCGCGTCGCCCTGGCGGACGGCACGCTCGCGATCACGAGCAGACCCGGCGCCGGGACGACGGTCCAGGCGACGCTGTCGCGAGGTGCGGGCGGCCGCGCGGCGACGAACGTCGCCTGATCGGCGCGCCGGACCCTCAGTCTCCGCCGGCCTCGATCAGCCCGTGGTCGAGCGCGTAGCGCACGAGCTCCGCGCGCGAGGAGCGCCGCACCTTCTGCTGGATGTGCGCGCGGTGCGACTCGACCGTGCGCACGCTCAGGAAGAGCTGCGCGGCGATCTCGCTGTTCGTGTGCCCGAGCGCGATCAGCCGCAGCACCTCGAGCTCGCGCTCGGTCAGGTTGTCGGGCGGGCCGCTCGGGGGCGGCTCGGCGGCCATCCGCGCGCCCAGCTCGGGGTTGAGATATGTGCGCCCGTCGGTCGCCAGCCGCACCGCCTGGACCAGCTCGGCGTCGGCCGCCTCCTTCAGCACGTAGCCGCGCGCGCCCGAGCGCAGCGCCTCGCGTGCGAAGGCCGGGTCCTGCTGCATCGTCAGCACGACGATCGCCGTCTCCGGGGCTTGCTCCAGGAAGCGCGGGATCGCCTGCAGGCTCGGCTCGCCCGGCATGTTGAGGTCGAGCACGAGCACGTCCGGGTGGTAGGCGCGCACGGCGCGCAGCGCGGCGGGCACGTCGCCCGCCTCGGCGACGACCTCGATCCCCTCCTCGGCGTCCAGCACCATCCGCAGGCCGGTGCGCACGACCGCGTGGTCGTCGGCGATCACGACGCGTGTCGTCGCGGCGTCCGCCTGCCCGTCCCCCTGCTCCGCGTCGGGTCCGCTCATGGGCGGCGACCTTACGCCCGACGTTCGTGCCGCACCACCGCAGGACGCACGGGCGGTAAGTCCGTCGTTTCCACGGATGACGCGGAGTTGATTGATTCACGTGGCCGGGGTCGGCGGGTCGGGCCGGGTTCGTTGGCATCGAGGGGGTGGGCCTGGGCGTTTGCGCACGTCCACGGTCGCGGTTCAGCGAGCTGTCCTGTCCTGTGGTCGTTCTGCGACCGTTAGGCAGGACAGCGCGTCGATCGACCGCTCTGGGAGGGCCTAACGCGCACAGGAGTCGCGGGATCTAGCCTTCCAGCGATGCCCCGGGTCCTGTTCGTCTGCCTCGGAAACATCTGCCGCTCGCCGACCGCGGAGGCGGTGATGGCGCGGCTCGTCGCGGAGGCGCGACTCGAGCACGCGATCGAGCTCGACAGCGCCGGCACCGGCGCGTGGCACGCCGGCAGCCCGCCTGACGAGCGGGCGACCGCGGCCGCCGCGCGTCGTGGCATCGCGATGCGCGGCACGGCGCGCCAGGTCACGGACGAGGACTTCGACGCGTTCGACTTGCTGATCGCGATGGACGCCGACAACCACAGCGCGCTGCGCGCCCGTGCGCCGCACGCCGAAGCCGCCGCGAAGGTGCGCCTGTTGCGCGAGTTCGGCCCCGTCAACGCAGACGTCGGCGTCGCTGACGGCACGACCGGCCTCGACGTGCCCGACCCCTACTACGGCGGCGCTGACGGCTTCGACCGCGTGCTCGACCTCGTCGAGGCCGCCTGCGCGGGCCTGCTCGCCGAGCTGCGCGCCGACGCCGCGTGAACGACCTGGGCTCGGCGCTCTCCGCCGCGCTCGACGAGCCGATCGCGCGGCTCGACCCGGTGGCCGGTGGCGACCTGAACGACGCCTATGCCGCTTCGCTCGCCGACGGCACGCGCGTGTTCGTGAAGACGAGCGCCGACCCGGCCGCGGCAGGATCGTTCGCCGCGGAGGCGGCCGGCCTGCGCTGGCTCGCCGACGCAGGCGCGCTCTCGATCCCCGAGCTGCTCGCGCTCGCCGACGACGACGAGGCCCCGCGCTTCCTCGCCCTTCGCTGGATCGACGCCGGGACGGGCGGGTTCGGGTCATCCGCCGAGGAGGCGCTCGGCCGCGGGCTCGCGGCGCTGCACGCCGCCGGCGCGCCCACCTTCGGCGGGCCGGCGGACATCCTTCGCGTCGGCCCGCTCGCGCTCCCCAACGCGCCCACGGGCGACTGGCCGAGCTTCTACGCGATCCGCCGTCTCGAGCCGCTCGCCCGTCTCGCCCGCGACCGCGGTGCGCTGCCCGTCGAGGCGCCTGCCCTGCTCGACCGCGTCACTGCTCGCCTGCCCGAGCTCGCCGGCCCGCCGGAGCCGCCCGCGCGCGTCCACGGCGACCTGTGGGGCGGCAACGTGATGGTCGACCGCGAGCAGCGTCCCTGGCTGATCGATCCCGCGGCGCACGGCGGCCACCGCGAGCTCGATCTGGCGATGCTGCGCCTCTTCGGCGGGGTGGGCGGGATCGGGTCTCGTTGCTTCGCCGCCTACGAGGAGGTCAGCCCGCTCGCGCCCGGCGCCGCCGAGCGCGTTGCCCTCTGGCAGCTCGTCCCGCTGCTGCTCCACGCCGCCCTCTTCGGCGCGAGCTGGGGCGCTCGCGCCACGAGCGTCCTGCGCCGCTACGCCTGATCGCGCACGAGCGCCGCGCCACCGGGCGCCAGCTCCGGCGCCGGTCCGCCGGGCAGCGCGGCACGCACCTGGTAGATGCCGGTGAAGCTCGTCAGGAAGCCGTTGCGCGCGGCGCGCAGGTAGAGCCGCCAGACGCGCACGCGCTCCTCGCCGGCCAGCCGCGTCGCCTCGTCCAGCCGCGCGTCGAGCCGCTCGGCCCAGTGCCGCAGCGTCTCCGCGTAGTCGGCGCCGAAGCCCTCGACGTGCTGCGTCACGAAGCCAGCGCGCTCGAGCGCGAGCAGCACCCGCGACAGATGCAGGGGCTCGGCGTCGGGGAACACGTAGCGCTCGGAGAAGTCGCCGGCGTCCGGGTCGCTGTGGCGCTGGCGCGCGATGCCGTGGTTGAGCAGCCGCCCGCCCGGCTTCAGCAGCTCCGCGAGCCGCGCGGCGTACACGTCGATCTGCACCTCGCCGACGTGCTCCACCATCCCGATCGAGGCGATCGCGTCGAACGGCTCCGCCTCCAGTTCGCGATAGTCCGCCAAGCGGATGTCGACCCGATCGCCCAGCCCCGCCTCCGCGACGCGCTGTCTCGCGCGTGCCGCCTGCGCCGGCGAGAGCGTGATCCCGGTCACGTGGGCGCCGTGCCGCGCGGCGGCGTGCAGCGCGAACGCGCCCCAGCCGCAGCCGACGTCGAGCACGCGCTCGCCCGCCTGCAGCCCGAGCTTCGCGCACACGAGCTCGAGCTTCGCCTCCTGTGCCTCCTCCAGCGTCGTCGCTCCGCTGCCGGCCCACACGGCGCAGCTATACGTCATCGACGGCCCGAGGAACAGCTCGAAGAAGTCGTTCGAGACGTCGTAGTGGTGGCGCACGGCGCGCGCGTCGCGCTCGCGCGAGTGACGTGCTCCGCGCGGGGTCAGCTCCGAGTCCGGCGGCCGCGGCGGTGGCGTGAGGCCGTTGGCGGCGAGCGCCGCGGCCATCAGGCGCAGCTTCGCGCGGCCGTGGAGCGGCGGCGGCTGCCACGTATCGAGCAGCCCCATGACGGCATCGAGGTCGTCGACCGCCAGTTCGCCCGCGACGTACGCGCGCCCGAGCCCCAGCTGTCCCGGCGCCCGCAACGCGTGCGCGACCGCGCGCGGCGAGCGGACCGTGAAGGTCGGCGTGACGGCGCCGTTTCCGGCCGTTGCGGGCAGCTCGCTGCCGTCCCAGAAGCGCACGGCGAAAGGGCGCGAGGGCAGCGCGCGAGCGACCTCTCTGCGCAGCGGACCGGTGACGGCGATCCCCATCGCGCGCCAGCGTACCTCGTCCGTGCGCCGAACGACCCGCTGAGCCCCGCGTCCACGCTACACTCCGTGGCTCGCGCCGGCTGGCGGCCGAAAGCCTGTCCGCCACCGGTTGCCGACACGTGCCCACTTCGACCTTGGAACGGTATGGCCCGAGGAGACGTCCGGATCGCAGTCACGCTCGCATGCGAAGACTGCAAGCGCCGGAACTACCAGACGAACAAGAGCAAGCGCAACGACCCGGAGCGGATCCAGCTGCGCAAGTACTGCCGCTGGTGCAAGTCGCACACGGCGCATCGGGAGACTCGCTGAGCGAGCCTGTGCCCGATGGCCCGTGACCGCAGACGCGCGAAGCAACGCCGCGACCGCCAGGCGAGAGCCTCCGGCGGCGCCAAGGCGCGCCGTGCCGAGGCGGACGCCGGTGCCGCGGCGGCACCCGACCACGACGCCGAGCACCCGCACGAGCACGAGCCGGCTGAGCTGGCGACCGGCGAGGTCGACCTCGCAGAGGCGCAGCTCGCTCTCGGCCGCCCCGAGCTGACCGACGCCACCCAGCCGAGCCCCAGAGAGCTGGTCGGCGCCGCCGACGAAGCGGAGGTCGAGGGCGACGAGACGACCTTCGAAGCACTCGAGGACCGCGTCGACGAGGCCGAGGAGGCGTTCGAGGAAGGTCGCACCGACAACGGCCACGCGGAGGGCGGGGAGGAGCTCGTGCGCGAGCGGACGGCCGCGCCGCCCGCGGAGCGCGAGGGCAACCGGCTCGCGAACTTCCTGCGGGGAAGCTGGCGCGAGCTGCAACGAGTACAGTGGCCGGACCGTCGGCAGGTCGGCCAGGCCACCGCCGTCGTCGTCGGCTTCGTCATCGTCGCCGGCTCCTTCCTCGGTCTGATGGACTTCGTCGCCTCGAGGATCGTCAACCTCATCGTCTGAGCCCGGCCTCTACCGTCCCGCCGAACCCCGAAGGAATCCCCCATGTTCCGCTGGTATGTCGTCAACACCTACTCCGGTCACGAGAACAAGGTGAAGCACAACCTCGAGCACCGCGTCGTCTCGCTCAACCAGAAGCGCTCCGTGCGCCAGGTCGTCGTGCCGACCGAGACGGTGTCCGAGATGAAGGACAACCAGAAGGTGCTGAGAGAGAAGCGGACGATGCCCGGCTACGTGCTTGTGAACATGGATCTGAACGAGGACTCGTGGGCGCTCGTGAAGGGGACGCCCGGCGTGACGGGCTTCGTCGGGGCGTCCAACGAGCCGGTCCCGCTGACGCAGGCGGAGGTGGACCGGCTGCTCCACCGCGAGACGGCGGAGCGGCCGCGCACGCGCGCGCAGTTCTCGATCGGCGAGTCGGTCAAGGTGGTCTCCGGGCCGCTGTCCGACTTCTCCGGGGAGATCTCCGAGATCAACGAGGACGGCGCACGCCTCAAGGTGCTGGTATCAATCTTCGGCCGCGAGACCCCCGTCGAGGTCGGCTTCGACCAGGTGAAGAAGATCTAATGGCCAAGAAAGTCCTGACAGTCATCAAGCTCCAGGCCCCCGCGGGCCAGGCGAGCCCGGCTCCGCCGGTCGGCCCAGCGCTGGGCCAGCACGGGGTCAACATCATGGAGTTCGTCAAGGCGTTCAACGCGCAGACGGCTTCGCAGCAGGGCACCGTCATCCCGATCGAGATCACGGTCTTCGAGGACCGCTCGTTCACGTTCATCACGAAGAGCCCGCCGGCCGCCGTGCTGATCAAGAAGGCGCTCGGGCTCGACAAGGGCTCCTCGGAGCCGAACCGCGAGAAGGTCGCCCAGATCACCGAGGCGCAGCTGCGCGAGATCGCGCAGATCAAGATGGACGACCTGAGCGCGAACGACGTCGAGCAGGCCGCGAAGATCATCGCCGGCACCGCTCGCTCGATGGGCGTGGAGGTGGTGTGACGATGGCCAAGCACGGCAAGTCATATCGCGAGGCGCGCCAGCGCTACGACCGCGAGCACGAGTACGCGCCCGCTGAGGCGATCGCGCTCGTCAAGCAGCTGAAGTCGAGCAAGTTCGACGAGTCGGTCGAGGTGCACATCCGCACCGGCCTCAACGTCCGCCACGCGGACGAGCAGCTGCGCGGCACGATCGCGCTGCCGCACGGCCTCGGCAAGAACGTGAAGGTCGCCGTCTTCGCCCAGGGCGACAAGATGCAGGAGGCGATCGACGCCGGCGCCGACCATGCCGGCGCGGAGGATCTGGCGAAGCAGGTCGAGGAGGGCTGGGACGACTTCGACGTCGCGATCGCGACGCCGGACATGATGCCCATAGTCGGCCGTCTCGGCCGCATCCTCGGCCCGTCGGGCAAGATGCCGAACCCGAAGGTCGGCACCGTCACGATGGACGTGAGAAGAGCCGTCGAGGAGTCGAAGGCCGGCAAGGTCGAGTACCGCACCGACCGCACCGCGATCGTCCACCTCGTGATCGGCAAGTCGAGCTTCGACGAGCAGCGCCTGCTGGAGAACTACGCCGCGGTGATCGACGAGCTCGTCCGTGCGAAGCCGGCCGTGGCGAAGGGCAAGTACATCCACTCGATCACGCTCGCCTCGACGATGGGGCCGGGCATCAAGGTCGATCCCGCGCGCATCCGCGACATCGTGGAGGAGGCGCCGCTCGCGGCGTAGCCTCGTTCCAAGAGCGCCCTGCCCGAGACCCCCGGCCGTCGTAAGTCCGGGGCAGGCGGTGCCTCGAAGGTCTGAACCGGTCCGCCGGCTCGCTCCCTCGACGCCCGCCCTCGCGCGGGCGTTCGCAGTTCGAAAGAGAGCGAACCAGACCATGAACAGAGACGAGAAGGCAGCGGTCATCGATCGCATCGCCGGGGAGCTGGAGTCCTCCCAGGCGGTCTTCGCGGTCGACTATCGCGGCATCACCGTGAGCCAGGTCGCCGACCTGCGCGCGAGACTGCGCGCGGCGGACGCGACCTTCACGGTCGTGAAGAACTCGCTCACCGAGCGCGCCGCCGACAAGGCGGGGGCCGAAGCGCTGAAGTCGGTGCTCGAGGGCCCGACGGCGCTCACGTTCGTGCGCGGCGACGCGGCCGTGGCGGCGAAGGCGCTGAGCGACGCGCAGAGAGTCACGGAAGTGCTCGCCTTCAAGGGCGGGCTGATGGACGGCCAGGTCGTCGGGCCGGACGACATCAGAGCGATCGCCAAGCTGCCGTCGCGCGAGGTGCTCTACGCGCAGCTCGTCGGCACCGTCGCGGCGCCGCTCACCGGCCTCGCGCGGACGCTGAACGCGCTCATCTCCGGCATCGCCGTGCAGCTCGGCCAGATCCGCGACCAGGGCCTCGTCGGCGGCGACGCGGCTCCGGCCGCGGAGGCCGCCGCGCCAGAGGCGCCGGCTGAGGCTGCGCCTGAGGCGCCGGCTGAGGCCGCGCCTGAGGCTCCGGCCGAGGAGGCGCCCGCCGAGGAGGCACCCGCCCCGGACGCGGAGGCCGCCGAGGCCCCTGCCGCGACCGCAGAGGAGCCGGCCGCGGAGGCCGACTCCACCCCTACTGAGAACCAGACGGACGCCGCGGCGGAAGCCGACGAGGCTTCCGACGCGAAGGAGGACTGACCATGGCCAGCACCCAGGAGTGGATCGACGAGCTGAAGGCGATCTCCGTACTCGAGCTCGCCGAGCGCATCAGAGCGCTCGAGGAGGAATTCGGCGTCTCCGCGGCTGCCGTGGCGGCTGCCGCGCCGGCCGGTGGCGGCGCTGCCACCGGCGGCGACGCCGCTGCCGAGGAGGAGTCCTCGACGGTCGACGTCGTCCTGACGGCCGCCGGCGACAAGAAGATCCAGGTCATCAAGGTCGTCCGCTCGGCGACCGGCCTCGGCCTCAAGGAGGCCAAGGCGCTCGTCGACGAGGCGCCGAAGCCCGTCAAGGAGGGCATCGAGCGCGACGAGGCCGACAAGCTCAAGGCGGAGCTTGAGGAGGCAGGCGGAAGCGTCGAGCTCAAATAACGCCTCGTCGCGCCTGGCGGCGTCATCGGGGGTTCGGAGTACCTCCGGTACACCTTCACCCCTGCTTCCTTGCCAGGCACGACGATCCGTCATTTGCCAGTTGCTGAAGGGCCGGCTCTCAGCGAGCCGGCCCTTCGTCGTTGCGGAGCGCGCTCCGCTGCGCGCCTAGGCAGAACCGCTGCTCGCCGGTACAATCCGCCGGTCGGCCGATAGTCGCAGCCGCCCAACAGACGACGAGGACCGCGCCACATACGCGGCCTCCGGGGCGGGGTCCGTGAGCGCTGACAGCCCCCACGCACAGGGCAGCGATGCCGTGTGCTATCTTCGCTGGTCGCGCTTTCGCGCAGCCTCTCTGCTCGCTCTCCATCGCTCGAGGAGTCGCCGTCTTGGCACCTGTTGACGCCCCCCGGACGCGCCGTACGTTCGCGCGCCTCTCAAAGGCCCTTGATGTTCCCAACCTGATCGACATCCAGAAGAAGTCCTTCGCCTGGCTCACCGACACCGGGAAGGGTGGCCTGCGCGAGACGATCGACGACATTTCGCCGATCGAGGACTACACCGGCAACCTCGCCGTCCAGTTCGGCGAGTTCGTCTTCGACGACCCGGTCGCCTCCCTGGACGAGTGCCGCGAGAAGGACCTCACCTACGCGCGCCCGCTGACCGTCACGGTCGCCTTCGTCAACCGCGAGACGGGCGAGATCCGCGAGCAGTCGGTCTTCATGGGCGACTTCCCTTGGATGACGGAGCGTGGCACGTTCATCATCAACGGCACCGAGCGCGTCGTCGTTACGCAGCTGGTCCGTTCCCCGGGTGCCTACCTGATGGAGGCGAAGGATCGCGAGAAGCAGGTCTTCATCGCCAACCTGATGCCGGCCCGCGGCTCCTGGCTCGAGCTGGAGATCGACAAGAAGGGCAAGGTCTACGTCCGCATCGACCGCAAGCGCAAGCTGCCGGTCACGGTGCTGCTGCGCGCGATGGGGTACGCGACGGACGAGGAGATCGCCGCCCTCTTCGAGGACTCGCACTACATCCGCAACACGATCGAAGCCGACACCGAGGTCACGAAGACCGAGGAGGGCGCGCTGATCGAGCTGTTCAAGAAGCAGCGCCCGGGCGAGCCGCCGTCGGTCGACGCGGCGAGAGCGCTCCTGCACCAGCTGTTCTTCGACCCCAAGCGCTACGACCTCACGCGCGTCGGTCGCTACAAGCTGAACAGCCGCCTGCACCTCGACATCGACCTCGAGACGCGCACGCTCACGCACGACGACATCATCGCGCTCGTCAAGGAGCTCGTCTCGCTGCCGCGCATCCTCGGGATGCCGGAGCAGCCCGAGGTCGAGATCAGAGACTACGCCGCGGAGGCCGTCGGCTACCCGCGCGAGCCGGTCGCCGATCACCTCGACGAGTACGAGCACTTCGGCAACCGCCGCCTGCGGACCGTCGGCGAGCTGATCCAGGAGGCCTTCCGGATCGGTCTCTACCGCATGGAGCGCGTCGTCCGCGAGCGGCTCACGACGGAGGACGCGGACACGATCACGCCGCAGACGATCGTCAACATCCGCCCGGTCGTGGCGGCGCTGAAGGAGTTCTTCGGCTCCTCGCAGCTGTCGCAGTTCATGGATCAGACGAACTCGCTCGCGGGCCTCACGCACCGCCGCCGCCTGTCGGCGCTCGGCGCCGGTGGCCTCACGCGCGAGCGCGCGCCGATCGAGGTGCGCGACGTCCACCCGACGCACTACGGCCGCATGTGCCCGATCGAGACCCCCGAGGGTCCGAACATCGGCCTGATCGGCTCGCTCTCCTCCTACGCGCAGATCTCCGAGCACGGCTTCGTGACGACGCCCTACCGGGTCGTCAAGGACGGCAAGGTCACGGACGAGATCCTGCACCTCGACGCGACGCAGGAGGAGGAGCAGAAGATCGCCCAGGCGAACACGCCGCTGGGCAGAGACGGCAAGCTCTCCGGCGACGCGATCGTCTGTCGTACGGAGGCCGGCCGGTACGTGACGGTCGCGGCCAGAGACGTCGACCTGATGGACGTCTCTCCGGAGCAGATCTGGTCCGTCGCGACGGCGATGATCCCGTTCCTCGAGCACGACGACGCGAACCGCGCGCTGATGGGCTCGAACATGCAGCGCCAGGCGGTGCCGCTGCTGCGCAGCGACTCGCCGATCGTCGGCACCGGTCTCGAGGGGATCGTGGCCCAGGACTCGGGCGCGGTCGTGCTCTGCAAGCGGGGCGGCGTGGTCGACTCGGTGGACGCCGAGCGCATCATCGTCCGCGTCGAGGGGGAGGACCTGGAGACCGGCGAGACCAAGGACTTCGGCGCCGACATCTACCAGTTGATCAAGTTCCGCCGCTCCAACCAGAACACCTGCATCACGCAGAAGCCGGTGAGCTACGAGGGGCAGCGGGTCAAGAAGGGTGACGTGCTGGCCGACGGCCCGTGCACGGAGCTCGGCGAGCTCGCCCTCGGGCGCAACGTGCTCGTCGCCTTCATGCCGTGGCGCGGCTACAACTTCGAGGACGCGATCCTGATCTCCGAGAAGCTGGTGCGGGAGGACTACTACACCTCCATCCACATCGAGGAGTTCGAGATCGAGGCCCGCGACACCAAGCTCGGACCCGAGGAGATCACGCGCGACATCCCGAACGTCTCGGAGTCGGCGCTCAAGGACCTCGACGAGAGCGGCATCGTCCGCATCGGCGCCACGGTCAAGTCGGGCGACATCCTGGTCGGCAAGGTGACGCCGAAGGGTGAGACCCAGCTCACCCCCGAGGAGAAGCTGCTGCGCGCCATCTTCGGCGAGAAGGCGGGCGACGTCCGCGATGCCTCGCTGAAGGTGCCGCCGGGCATCGAGGGGACCATCGTCGACGTCAAGATCTTCTCTCGCAAGGGGGTCGAGAAGGACGTCCGGGCCAAGGAGATCGAGCAGGACGAGATCGCCCGGCTCGAGAAGAACATCCGCGACGAGGTGCGCATCCTGACCGAGGAGCGCAACAAGAAGGTGCGCGATCTGCTCGGCGGCAAGAAGGTCAACGCGGCCGTCAAGTCCCGGACCGGTCAGGATCTGCTCAAGGCGGGCGATCCGATCACCGACGCCACCCTCGAGCGGCTCACCCGGCAGGAGATCCTGCGCCTGCCGGTCGACGAGCGGCGGCTGATCGACGCGGTCGAGATCGTCTACAAGAAGACCGACTCGCACGTCGAGGTGCTGCACCGGGTCAACGAGGAGCGGGTCGGGCTCCTGCAGAAGGGGGACGAGCTGCCTCCGGGCGTGATCAAGCTGGTCAAGGTCTACGTCGCCATGAAGCGCAAGCTGCAGGTGGGCGACAAGATGGCCGGCCGGCACGGTAACAAGGGCGTCATCTCGCGGATCATGCGCGAGGAGGACATGCCCTACATGCCGGATGGCACGCCGGTCGAGATCGTGCTCAATCCGCTGGGCGTGCCGAGCCGCATGAACGTCGGGCAGATCCTGGAGACCCACCTCGGGTGGGCCGGCCGGGTGCTCGGCCTGAAGTTTGCGACGCCGGTGTTCGACGGCGCCCGTGAGGCGGACATCAAGGACCTGCTGAAGGAGGCGGGTCTGCCGGACTCGGGCAAGACGCCGCTCTACGACGGCATGTCCGGCGAGGCGTTCGAGCAGAAGGTGACCGTGGGGTACATCTACATGCTCAAGCTGTCGCACTTGGTCGACGACAAGATCCACGCGAGGTCGATCGGACCGTACTCGCTGATCACCCAGCAGCCGCTGGGGGGCAAGGCGCAGTTCGGCGGCCAGCGCTTCGGAGAGATGGAGGTCTGGGCGCTCGAAGCCTACGGCGCCGCCTACACGCTCCAGGAGCTGCTGACCGTCAAGAGCGACGACGTGGAGGGGCGCAGCAAGGTGTACGAGGCGATCGTCAAGGGGGACGTTCCGGAACCGCCGGGCCTCCCGGAGTCTTTCAACGTTCTCGTACGCGAGCTCCAGAGCCTCTGTCTCGACGTGGAACTCCTCAAGGTCTAAAGGGAGGACAGACAGTTGCAACCATTCAGCAGTTTTGACAAGCCACAGTCGCTCAAGGATTTCAACGCGATCAAGATCTCGATCGCTTCTCCGGAGAAGATCCGGTCCTGGAGCTACGGCGAAGTGACGAAGCCGGAGACGATCAACTACCGGACGTTCAAGCCGGAGCGGGACGGGCTCTTCTGCGCCAAGATCTTCGGTCCGATCACGGACTGGGAGTGTCTGTGCGGTAAATACAAGCGGATGAAGCACCGTGGCGTCATCTGCGACAAGTGCGGGGTGGAGGTCACGCGATCCCGCGTGCGCCGCGAGCGGATGGGCCATATCGAGCTCGCCTGCCCGGTGTCGCACGTCTGGTTCTTCAAGGGCCTACCGTCCCGCATCGGCCATCTGCTCGACATCAGCCTGCGCGACCTCGAGCGGATCCTCTATTTCGAGAGCTACGTCGTCATCGATCCCGGCGAGACGGAGCTCAAGGAGCGGGAGCTGCTCACCGAGGAGCGCTTCCGCGAGCTGCGCGAGAAGTACAGCGAGGACGCCTTCGCGGCCAAGATGGGTGCCGAGGCGATCAAGGAGCTGCTGTCGCGCATCGACGTCGACGAGCTGGCCGAGGAGCTGCGCATCATCATGCGCACCGAGACCAGCCAGATCCGCCGCCTGAAGGCCGCCAAGCGGCTCAAGGTGGTGGACGCCTTCCGCAAATCGGGTCACCGGCCGGAGTGGATGATCCTCGACGTCATCCCGGTCATCCCGCCCGAGCTGCGCCCCCTGGTGCCGCTCGACGGCGGCCGGTTCGCGACCAGCGACCTGAACGACCTCTACCGGCGCGTGATCAACCGCAACAACCGGTTGAAGAAGCTGCTCGAGCTGCGCGCCCCCGAGGTCATCGTGCGCAACGAGAAGCGGATGCTCCAGGAAGCGGTGGACGCGCTCTTCGACAACGGCCGCCGCGGCCGCGTGCTCAAGGGCTCCAACAACCGCCCCCTGAAGTCGCTCTCCGACACGCTCAAGGGCAAGCAGGGGCGCTTCCGGCAGAACCTGCTCGGCAAGCGCGTCGACTACTCGGGCCGTTCGGTCATCGTCGTCGGCCCCGAGCTGAAGCTGTCGCAGTGCGGCCTGCCGAAGAAGATGGCGCTCGAGCTGTTCAAGCCGTTCATCTACAATCGGCTCGAGGAGAAGGGTCTGGTCGGCACCATCAAGGCCGCCAAGGAGATGGTGGAGGCCGAGGTCGACGAGGTCTGGGACGCGCTCGAGGAGGTGATCGAGGATCATCCGGTGATGCTCAACCGCGCGCCGACGCTGCACCGCCTGGGCATCCAGGCGTTCCAGCCGACGCTGATCGAGGGCAAGGCGATCAAGATCCACCCGCTCGTCTGCGCCGCGTTCAACGCCGACTTCGACGGCGACCAGATGGCCGTGCACGTGCCGCTGTCGCCGAAGGCCCAGATCGAGTGCAAGGTGCTGATGCTGGCGTCGAACAACATCCTGTCGCCGGCGCACGGGCGTCCGCTCGCCGTGCCGACGCAGGACCTGGTGCTCGGCGGCTACTACCTGACGCTGCCCAAGCTGGGCGCCAAGGGTGAGGGGCGGATCTTCCCCGACTTCAACACGGTGCTGCTGGCGCTCGACGCCGGCGAGGTCGAGACGCTGTCGCCGATCAAGGTGCGCTACTCGGGGCCGTACATCAACCTCGACACGCAGCTCGACAAGCAGGACATCGTGCACGCCGAGCTCGAGGAGCTCGACCGCCAGCTGATCGAGACCACCGTCGGCCGGGTGATCCTCAACATGCACCTGCCGAAGGAGATCCCGTTCATCAACGGCCTGTTGAAGAAGCGCGGCCTGCAGGACCTGGTCGGCTACTGCTTCATCACGCTGGGCAACGACAAGACGGTCGAGATGCTCGACGAGATCAAGGAGGTCACCTTCCTCTACGCCACCAAGGCGGGCATCTCGTTCGGCGTCGACGACATGGTGGTGCCGAAGCGCAAGCCGGAGATCCTCCAGCAGGCGCGCACCGAGGTGGTCGAGATCGAGAACCAGCGTTCGGCCGGTGTGATCACCGCCGGTGAGCGTCACAACAAGATCATCGACATCTGGCACCGGGTGACCGAGAAGGTCTCGGAGGAAATGTTCCGCGAGATGCGGGAGATCGAGCAGGAGACCGGCGTCTTCAACCCGATCAACCTGATGGCCGACTCCGGCGCCCGCGGCTCGCGCGAGCAGGTGCGCCAGCTCGCCGGCATGCGTGGCCTGATGTCCAAGCCCTCGGGCGAGGTCATCGAGACGCCGATCACGGCGAACTTCCGCGAGGGGCTCTCCGTGCTGCAGTACTTCATCTCGACGCACGGCGCCCGCAAGGGTCTGGCCGATACGGCGTTGAAGACGGCGGACTCGGGGTACCTCACCCGCCGCCTGGTCGACGTGGCGCAGGACGTCATCATCAACGAGGAGGACTGCTGCACGATCGACGGCATCATCGTGACGGCGATCATGGAGGGCGGCGAGATCCTCGAGGCGCTGCGCGACCGCATCGTCGGCCGCGTCTGCCAGGAGGACATCTACGATCCGATCAGCGGCGAGCTGATCCTCGAAGTCGGCCAGGAGATCACCGAGCTGTTGGGCACCGCGGTCCAGGCGGCGGGCATCGAGCGGGTGAAGATCCGTTCCGTGCTCACCTGCGAGACCCGGCGCGGCGTCTGCATCCGTTGCTACGGCCGCAACCTCGCGACCGGCAAGATGGTCGAGATCGGCGAAGCGGTGGGCGTCATCGCCGCGCAGTCGATTGGCGAGCCCGGCACGCAGCTTACGATGCGGACCTTCCACTACGGAGGCACCGCCTCGCGGGTGTCCGAGCAGTCGAAGCACATCGCCAAGAACCCGGGCACGGTGAAGTTCCTCAACGTCAACACGGTCGAGAGCCGCCGCGGCTCGCTGATCGTCATCAACCGCAGCGGCAAGCTCGTCATCACCGACGAGAAGGGGCGCGAGCGGGAGCGCTATGCCCTGACCTACGGCTCGCAGCTCCTGGTGCACGAGGCGGACGAGGTCGAGCCGGGCACCGAGCTGGTCACCTGGGACCCCTTCACCTCCGCCATCCTCTCCGAGATCCGGGGCAAGGTGGAGTTCCAGGACATCGTCGAGGGGGAGAACGTCCGCGAGGAGACCGACAAGGTCACCGGCCTGTCGCAGAAGATCATCGTCGAGGCCTCGGCCAACGAAAAGCGTGTGCCGGCAATCTTCGTCCAGGGTGACGACGGCCGCACCAAGCGGTACCTCCTCCCCTCGGGCTCGCACCTGCTGGTCCAGAACGGCCTGGAGATCTACCCCGGCGACACGCTGGTGAAGATCCCGCGCGCGACGACGAAGACCAAGGACATCACCGGCGGTCTGCCCCGTGTCGTCGAGCTCTTCGAGGCCCGCAGCCCCAAGGAGCCGGCGATCATCACCGAGATCGACGGTACGGTCCGTCTGGGCGACGTGCACAAGGGGATGCGCAAAGTGGTCGTCGAGAGCGACATGGGCGACTCCCGCGAGTACCTGGTGCCGCGCTCGATCCACATCAACGTGCAGGAGGGGGAGCGGGTGCGCGCCGGCGAGCCTCTGATCGACGGACCGATCAATCCACACGACGTCCTGCAGGTGCTCGGCGAGAAGGAGCTGCAGCGCTACATGACCGACAAGATCCAGGAGGTCTACCGGTCGCAGAGCGTCGCCATCAACGACAAGCACATCGAGGTGATCGTGCGCCAGATGATGCGGTCGGTGAAGATCGAGGAGGTCGGCGACACCGAGTTCCTGATCGACGAGCAGGTGGATCGCTGGAAGTTCGGCGAGGAGAACGAGCGCGTCGTCGCCGCCGGCGGTACCCCCGCCATCGGCCGGCCGCTGCTCCTCGGCATCACCAAGGCGTCGCTGTCGACCGACAGCTTCATCTCGGCGGCGAGCTTCCAGGAGACCACCCGGGTGCTCACCGAGGCCGCGATCAGCGGCAAGGTGGACGGCCTGCGCGGTCTCAAGGAGAACGTCATCGTCGGCCGGGTGATCCCCGCCGGCACCGGCATGGGCTACTACCACGACTTCCATATGACCGAGGAGTTCATCGAGGCCGACAACGAGCCCGAGGAGGAGCTCTTCTTCGAGTTCGGCGAGGAGGAGATCCGCAGCCTCCCGCAGGAAGTGCTCGAGGGCGAGTAGCTTTCACCCCATCTGTCGGGCATTCCATCAGAAACACCCAAGGGCGGCCGCGAGGCCGCCCTTTTTCTTGGCCTACCGGTGGTAAAATGGTCGAGCGGCACAGTGCCGCGGACGAAAGGAAGTAGCAATGCCCATCCGGTCCCTTCCTCTCTATCTCCTTTTCTCTCTAGTCGCTGTCCCCGCGCTCGCGGACGATGTCTACCTGGTCAATGGGCGGAAGTTCGAGGGGGTGATCGCGGAGACGACCGATTCGCAGGTGCGCATCCAGATGCAGGGTGGAACCTTGAGTCTGCCCAGGGAGCAGGTGCTGCGGGTGGACACGGGCGACACCAGCCTCGCCGAATACCTGCGCCGCAAGGAGGAGCTCAAGAAAAGCCCCTCGACGCGGGCGGCCGACTGGCTGGAGCTCGCCCGCTGGGCCCACGGCAAGGAGCTCGAACAGGCGACCCGCGAGTCGGCGCTGGCCGCGGCGACGCTCGATCCGAAGCTCGGCGGTCTCGCGCCCATCCTGCGCGGGTATGGCTACGTGCTCGACCCGCAGCTCGACCGCTGGGTCCCCTACGCCGATTCGATGCGGCGCCGTGGCTTCGTGCTCGCGGGGGGGCAGTGGATCACCCGCGAGGAGTACCAGGTGAAGCAGCGGGCGCAGGAGGAGGAACAGATCCGGCACGCCGCCGCCCGGCAGGAGGCGGCCCGGGCCGCCCGCGAGGACCGGCTGGCCGCCCTGGCCGAGATCTCGGCGGTCCGCCAGCTCATCCAGCCACCCCAGCCGGTCTACCCCTATCCGGCCTACGGTAGCTACGGAATCCCGGTGGCCGTCATCCCGGGCTGGTGGAGCGGCGGCGGACACGGACCGCGGTCGCCGCGGCCACCCCACCGGCAGGGTCCCGCCGGCTTCACCCATGTTCCCGGCAGCCTGATCGGCGGCTCCCTGTTCCCGAGCTCGAACTGAACTCCGGGCGCGCTATCGAGGTCGAAGACCTCCGGAAGACCTATTCCGGCGGCGTCGAGGCGCTCCGTGGAGTCTCGTTCGCCGTCCGCGCCGGCGAGGTGTTCGCCCTCCTGGGGCCGAACGGCGCCGGCAAGTCGACCACGGTCCGCATCCTGACCACCCTCTCGTCCCCTACCGCCGGCCGGGCCCGCGTCGCCGGCTTCGACGTCGTCCGCCAGCCGCGCGAGGTGCGCCGCCGCATCGGCGCGGTGGCCCAGAGCTCCGGGGTCGACCCGACCGCCACCGGGCGCGAGAACCTCACCCTCCAGGGTCGCCTCTTCCGGCTGCCACCGGCCGAGCTGCGCTCGCGCACGGAGGAGCTGCTGCATCTCTTCCAGCTCGAAGCGGCGGCCGACCGCGCCGCGGCGACCTACTCCGGCGGCATGAAGCGGCGGCTCGACGTCGCCATGGGCCTGATTCACCGCCCCGAGGTGCTGTTCCTCGACGAGCCGACCACCGGCCTCGATCCGGAGAGCCGCGCCGTGATGTGGAAGGAGGTCCGGCGGCTGGCGCGGGAGGGGCTGACGCTCCTCCTGACCACCCACTACCTGGAGGAGGCCGATCAGCTCGCGCAACGGATCGCGATCGTCGACGGCGGCCGGATCGTCGCCGCCGGGACGCCCGCGGAGCTGAAGCGGGAGATCCCCGGGGATGCCGTTTCGCTCGACGATGTCTATCTCAAGGCGACCGGTCATCCCTACAGGGGAGAGGAGTGATGGACCTCCTGAGAGACACCTGGTATCTGTTCGCGCGCCTGCTGCGGGCGACGGCGCGGATGCCGGTCTTCGTCCTCATCTCGATCGTGCAGCCGATCCTCTGGGTGCTGCTGTTCGGGCAGCTCTTCGCCAAGGTGACGACGATCCAGGGGTTCGGCGCCTCGTCTTACGTGCAGTTCCTGGCGCCGGGGATCTCGATCATGACCGCCCTGTTCGGCGCCGCCTACTCGGGGATGGGCATGCTGGGGGATATCGACCGCGGCGTGCTCGACCGCCTGCTGGCGACCCCGGTCTCCCGCGGCGCGCTGATCGCCAGCCGCGTCCTCCACTCGGCGGTCCAGGTGGTGATCCAGGCGGCGATCATCCTCGCCGTCGCCTGCCTGCTGGGGGCGCGCCCTGAAGGGGGACTGCCCGGCATCCTCACCGTCTTCCTCGCCGCCGCCCTCCTCGGCGCCGCCTTCGCCGCCTTCTCGAACGCCCTGGCGCTCGCCGCCCGCAAGCAGGAGCTGGTGATCGCGGTGATGAACTTCGTGGTGCTGCCGACGACCTTCCTGTCGAGCATGATCATGTCGCGCAACCTGATGCCCCCCTGGATCCGGACCGTCTCCTGGTTCAATCCGGTCAACTGGGCGGTCACCGCCGCCCGCGACGGCTTCCAGGGGGAGGCGCCGTCCGAGATCGCGTTCTATCTCGGGCTGCTGGCCGCTTTCGCCCTGGTCTGCGGCGCGGTCGCCACCCTGTCGTTCCACCGGTACCGGCGGGCGATGTAGGGTAGTCTTACCCCATGCCCTCCGAGCCGGCCGGAGCCGATCCCGAGAGCGTCCGCCTGCGGGAGGACGCCCGGCGCGAGAAGAACTGGAAGCGCTGGGGCACCTACCTTTCCGAGCGCCAGTGGGGGACCGTCCGCGAGGACTACTCAGGCAATGGCGACGCCTGGAGCTATCTCCCGCACGACCACGCCCGCAGCCGCGCCTACCGCTGGGGGGAGGACGGCCTGCTGGGGATCTGCGACCGCGAGGGGCGGGTCTGCTTCGCTCTCGCCCTGTGGAATGAGCGCGATCCCATCCTCAAGGAGCGTCTTTTCGGCCTCTCCGGCCCCGAGGGGAACCACGGCGAGGACGTCAAGGAGCAGTATTTCTTCCTCGACGCCACCCCCACCACCTCCTACGCCAAGGCCCTCTACAAGTACCCGCAGGCCGAGTTCCCCTACGCCCGCCTGGTCGACGAGAACCGGCGGCGAGGCAAGGAGCAGCCGGAGCTCGAGCTTCTCGACACCGGGGTCTTCGACGGCGACCGCTACTTCGACGTCTTCGCCGAGTACGCCAAGGGCGCGCCCGACGATCTCCTGATTCGCGTCACCGTGGTGAACCGCGGGTCCGAGGCGGCGGCGCTCCACGTCCTGCCGACCCTCTGGTTCCGCAACACCTGGAGCTGGGGGCGAACCGGCGAGGAAGGGTGCTGGCCGAAGGGGTCGATCCGCCAGGAAAGCGATCGCACCCTGCTCGCACACCATCCCGGCCTCGGCCACCTCCGCCTGGCGGCGGAGACGCCCCCCGCGGCCCTGCTGTTCACCGAGAACGAGACCAACGTCGAACGGCTCTTCGCGAGGCCCAACCCGGGGCCGTATGTCAAGGACGCCTTCCACTCCTACCTGATCGCGGGTCGGAGCGACGCCGTCAACCCGGCGGCGGAGGGGAGCAAGGCCGCCTTCCACTACCGGCTCGAGCTGCCGCCGGGCGGGGAGGCCGTCCTCAACCTCCGCCTGATCCTCGCGGGGCATGAAGACGGCGGCGCGCTGTTCGGCGAAGGGTTCAGCCGGACGTTCGCGGCGCGCCTCGCCGAGGCCGACGCCTTCCACGCCGCGATTGCCGAGCCCGGCCTCGGCGTGGAGGAGAGGCGGATCTCGCGGCAGGCGACGGCGGGGCTCCTCTGGTCGAAGCAGTTCTACCACTTCATCGTCGGCGACTGGCTCGACGGCGACCCCGGGCAACCGCCGCCGCCCGAGGAGCGCAAGCGGGGGCGCAACGCCGGCTGGCGCAATCTCCACAGCCGCGACGTGGTCTCCATGCCCGACTCCTGGGAGTACCCATGGTGGGCCTCCTGGGACCTCGGGTTCCATATGCTGAACTTCGCCCGGATCGATCCCGAGTTCGCCAAGGAGCAGCTCCTGCTGCTGCTGCGCGAGTGGTACATGCACCCCAACGGGCAGCTCCCGGCCTACGAGTGGTCGTTCTCGGACGTCAACCCGCCGGTGCACGCCTGGGCCTGCTGGCGGGTCTACAAGATGGCGGCCCCGCGCGACCAGCGCGACCGGCTGTTCCTGGAGCGCGCCTTCCAGAAGCTCCTGATCACCTTCACCTGGTGGGTGAACCGCAAGGACGAGGAGGGGAACAACCTCTTCTCCGGCGGCTTCCTCGGGCTCGACAACATCGGCGTCTTCGACCGCTCTCAAGGCCTGCCCGGCGGCGCCACGCTCGAGCAGGCGGACGGCACGGCCTGGATGGCCTTCTTCTGCATCACCATGCTCGACATGGCCCTGGAGCTCGCGGACGGCGACCCCGCCTACGAGGACGTGGCCTCGAAGTTCTTCGAGCACTTCGTGGCGATCAGCGACGCCATCAACAGCCTGGGCGGCACCGGCCTCTGGAACGAGGAGGAGGGGTTCTACTGCGACCAGATGCTGCTCGACGGCCGCCGCACCCCGCTCCGCGTCCGCTCGATGGTGGGGCTCATCCCCCTGTTCGCGGTGTCGGCCCTGGACGAGGACGTCGTCTTCCAGCGCCTGCCCGGCTTCGCCAAGCGGATGCGCTGGTTCCTGCGCAACCGGCAGGATCTGGCGCGAAACATCTCGTTCATGGAATCTCCCCGGCGGCCGGGAGATACGGTCTTCCTGCTCGCCATCCCCTCGCGCGAGCGGCTGGTGCGGGTGCTGCGCTACGTGCTGGACGAGAGCGAGTTCCTCTCCCCCCACGGCGTGCGCTCGCTGTCGCGCCTCCACCGTGAGCACCCCTTCGAGCTGCCGGTGGACGGCCGGATCCATCGCGTCGAGTACGTGCCGGGGGAGTCGCGCGACTGGATGTTCGGCGGCAACTCGAACTGGCGGGGGCCGGTCTGGTTCCCGATGAATTACCTGCTGATCGAGGCGCTGGAGAGGTACCACTACTTCTACCACGACACGCTCGAGGTGGAGTGCCCCACCGGCTCAGGGGTGATGATGACTCTCAAGGAAGTCGCCGGCGAGCTGCGCCGACGGCTCGCAGCCCTCTTCCTCCCCGGCGCCGGGGGGCATCGCCCCTGCCATGGCGGCGAGCCGCGCTTCGCCGCCGACCCCCACTGGAAGGATCTCCTCCTCTTCTACGAGTACTTCCACGGCGACGACGGCCGCGGCCTCGGCGCCAGCCACCAGACGGGATGGACGGCGCTGGTGTCGCTGATCTTGAACGATCTGGGACGGCGGAAGCCCTAGGGCGCTCCGAAGTCCTGCACCCAGAGTACCGTATAGCCGACGGAGTTCCTGCCGACGGCGATGCCGGCCCCGAAATCCCGGAAGGCGGGGTGGAGGAGGTTGGCGCGGTGCTCGCGGCTCAGCATCCAGTTGTCGACCGCCTCGTCGACCGTGAACGCCCCGCGGGCGATGTTCTCCGCCACGAGGTGGGGGACGTAACCGCTCTTGCGCACGCGGTCGCCGGGGGTGGTCCCCTTCAGCGAGGAGTGGCTGTAGTAGGAGTGCAGGAGCATGTCCTCGGCGTGGCGCTGGGCCGCCTGGTTCAGGCGCGGATCGAGCTGGAGCGGCGGGCGGCCTTCCTTGGCCCGCTCGGCGTTGACCCGGGCGAGCATCGCGGTCCGGGCCTGGGCGAGGTCGGCGAGGGGAGCGGTCTGGCGGGCGAAGGACTCGCTCTCGCGCCAGGCGAGGAAGAAATCGTAGAGCGGCGTCCCCCGGATCTCGCTGATGCCGATTCCCAACTCCTTGTAGTCGGGGTCGATCAACGACTTGTAGGCGTCCGGGCTCTCCGCCTTGATCCAGGCCACCAGGGCCACCGGCTCCTCCTTGCCCGAGGCGAAGGCCTGGTGCCAGCCGTGCGCCTCGTAGCCGGCCTTGCGCAGGCGCGCCTGGATCCTGGGGATCGCCTGCTCGTCGTAGACCGCCCCCTGGTTGTCGCGGGCCTCTTCGGCGTTCTGCTGCGCCACCCGGTTCAGCGGCTCGCGGAGGTGCAGGGGGGAGACCCCCGCCGCCGCCCGTTCGGCGTTGACGATCGCCAGGAGCTGCTGGCGGACAGTTTCAGGAGAGAGTGCCGGGGATGGCGGGCCGCCCACGACCTGTGGGGCGGCCAGGGTGAGGAGGAGGACTATAAGAGTCGGTTGAATCATGGATGCTAGGATGCGCGAATGAAGGTTACGGTGTTGGTGAATCGCCGCGGAGGCTCCGTGCGGAAAAAAGGCATCACCGCCGGGAGCCTGCGGGAGATGTTCCAGAAAGCCGGAACCGAAGCCGATGTCCGACTCATTCCCGGCGAGGAGATCTGCGACGCCGCGCGCGCGGCGGTGAAGGCGGGGACCGACGCGGTGGTCGCCGGCGGCGGCGACGGCACTATCCGGGCCGTGGCCTCGGTGCTGGTGGACGGCAAGGTGCCGCTCGGCGTCCTGCCGCTCGGCACCCTCAACCACTTCGCCGGCGACCTCAAGATCCCGGTCGATCTCGAGGCCGCCGTCCGGCTGATCGCCGAGGGGGAGGTCCACCGCATCGACGTCGGCGAGGTCAACGGCGAGATCTTCCTCAATAACTCGTCGCTCGGCTTCTATCCGCCGATCGTCCAGGCGCGCGATCAGGAAATGAAGCGCTTCAAGCGCGGCAAGTGGCTGGCGATGGCGATCGCCACCTTCAGGCTGCTGCCGAAGCTCTCCTCGCTGCACGTGAAGATCTCCTCCGGCGACTGGCAGGTCGAGCGCAAGACCGAGCTGATCTTCGTCGGCAACAACGAGTACGGCTTCAGCGCCTTCGCCCATGGCGCCCCCGATCGCCTGGAGGAGAGCGGCAAGCTCTATCTCTACCTGGCGCGCAGCCGGAGCCGGCTGAGTCTCTTCGGCCTGGCGCTGGTCGGGCTGGTGCGCGACATCAAGCAGACCCGCAGCGTCGAGGACTGGCGCCTGCCCGAGTTCAAGGTCGAGGTGCGGGGGGGGCACGCCATCCCGGTCGCCTTCGACGGCGAGGTCAGCAGGATGCGCTCCCCGCTGCTCTACCGGACCCGTCCGCGGGCGCTGCCGGTGATCATTCCCCTTCCGGAGCCCCTGCCTTCTCAGGAGCCCCCAACTCCTCATTGAGATACCGCACGGCGCGGTCGAGCACCTCGTCTTTCCCCTCGCGGATCCCCTGGATCGTCGGCGCCACCGGGACGTCCGGCACCAGGCCGATCCGCTGCAACTGGCGGCCGTCGGCGTGGCGCACGTCGTGGCCGCTGAAGCGGACCGAGGCGATCCCCGGCAGCGCGAAGTAGGTGACGTCGCCGTTGGCTCCCGCCGTCTGTGAGCCGATGAACTTCGTGCCGTTCGCCGCCTCGAAGAAGAGGCCGGAGTGCTCGGCCTGGCTGACCGTCCGCTCGTCGATCAGCATCACGGTGCGGCCGCCGTATTTTCCAATCGATTTTGAGGGCACCAGGAAGGAGGGGAGGGCTTGAGTGAAGTCGAGGCCGGTCTGCGACCGTTCGTCGAACAACCCGGAGACCTGCCGGCGGCGGAAGAGCGGTCCCTGGGTCGCCCCGCGGGTGTTCAGATAGGGCGTGATCGACCAGCCGGTGCCGTTGGGGTATCCCCGCATGTCGAGGATCAGGGCGCGGGTGCCCTTCACGCGCTCGAACATGCCGTCCACCTCGGGAATGGTGAGGCGGGTGAGGTCGGCATAGCCGAGGTTGCCGGGGAGCACGCGGACGGTCTCGCCGGCGGGGTGCGGGGTCCAGGCTCCGCGCTTCAGCCGCACCTCTCGAATCTGATCCCCGCGGCCGCGCACGGTCAGCGCGAGCGGCGAGCCGTCGGGGCCGGAGAGCAGCCGGTCGGCGACCTTGCGGCGCATCCCGGCCTCGGTCGAGGCGGCGAGATAGCGTCGCAGTGTCGCGTCCCGCGCCGCGACCGGCTCGCCGTCGAGCGTGAGCACGATGTCCCCGATCTCCACGCCCGAGCTCTTCGCGGCCTCGCCGACCTCGGCCACCACCCAGGCGTTCTCGATCCAGCGGATGGCCACCGGCGCTGGGGTCTTGCCGTAGAGTGCGTCGAGGGTGGGGTTCCCCGTCAGGCTGACGTGCCCGTCGTTGGCGCGGGCCCCCATTTCGGCGAGCACCAGGGCGTACTCGCGGTCGTCCCGCGCCTGCTCCATGCGGGCGATGAACTCCGGCAGCACGGCGTCCCAGTCGCCGGTCAGGTGGAGATAGGGGAAGAAGTCGTGCAGGATCGTCCACAGCTTGAATACCGCGAGCAGGCGGAATTCGAGCGTGGGCTCCGTCATCTCGTCGTAGCGGCGGTCCGGGCGCCAGGCCCCGTAGGGCAGGGGAGTGGCCGGAGCGCCGGCCACCGGCTTCGGCCACTCGCGGAGCAGCCCGAGCGCCGCCGCGAACGCCGGATCGCCCCCCTGGGAACCGGCGGGCGGCGCCTGGACGTCCACCCGCAAGCCGGCCCAGCCGGGCTGGGGGAGGATCTCGGAGACCCGCACCCGCGCCAGGAGCCCCTCCCCCAGATCGATCGTCTTCTGGTGGACCAGTCCGTCCTCGCTCAGCTCCCCCTCGGAGACGATGGCGCCGTCGCCCGCGGCCTGGAGAGCCGCCGCGACCGGCGGCGGCACCGTATCGGCGTTTACCAGGAAGATCACCCGCTTGGGGAGCGCGCCGGCCGGCGGGGTGAAGCGCTCGGCGAGCGGGGTCTGGAACCCGGAGGAGTAGCCGCCGGAGCTCTCGTCGAGCTGGGTTCGATAGCCGGAATGGAACAGGAACCGCTCCGTCGGCGCCGACACGGGGCGGCTGGCGAGGGCGCCGGCGAGGCTCTGGAGCGCGAACTCGGCGCGGTAGCGCAGCCCCCACAGGCTGCGGATGTCCACGATCACCTCCCGCGCCCGCGGCAACTCCCCGGCGAGGGTTTGGAAGGCCTTCTCGCTCTCCGCTTCGGTCATGCCGCTGTCGGCGTCCGGCCGCAGATAGATGGAGAGCCTGCCGGGACTCAGCCAGGTGAACAGGGCCGGAGGCTTGCCGGCGGCCGGCGGCTGGACCGGCGGCCGCACCGGCTCGACGCGGGTGACCGGATCGCCGAGCGCCGCGAGCATCCCCTGCGCCGCGGCGGCGTACTCCTGGGGCGTCCGCGCCGACCGCACCGATGGGATCGCCCGCACCAGCGCCGCGTCCCAGTCGATCTCCTTGTAGGCGAGGTAGGGGTGGAGAAAACGGACGGTCCCCCAGAGCTTCGCGAGATGGGTCAGCCGCTCGCCGTCGCCAAGGTGGGAAGGAGGCGGAGATTCAGCGAGGGCTGGCGAGAGCCCCAGAAAGACCAATAACCCGAGCCGGCCGAGGGCAAGGGGACGGCATTGACGCATAATTCCTCCTCGTTCTTGCCCCTGAGCTTAGCGGGAAAAGAAAAAGCGGGGAAACCCGAGGTTCCCCCGCTCTCTCTTGAGGCGTCACGCCGCTGTGGGTTGGCTCAGCGCGAAGCCGGGTTCGGCGACCTCACGTCCCGGGTGTCGCGGACGGGCTCATGGCGCCGCAGGCCCATGAGGCCGGCGAGACCGAGCAGGCCGACCCAGCCCCAGTTGTGGCCACGATCGTCGTTGGTATTGTCCCTGTACGTCGTGTCGGTTGCCGAGGTCCCCGTCCCAGATCCCGTGCTTCCCGTCCCGGAGCCGGTCTGAGCATACAAACCCTGACTCGCTCCGAGAGCGAGCATCCCCGTCACCGCCAAAGTCGTCATGGTCTTGCGCATCGGTTGTTCCTCCTTTGTAAGTTCATCCCACGAGCGCTACAGGCCATGATGCAACTGCAAGAAATGTGACAGCCAAGGCGGTCAGGACCGTTCCCAGCGGATCTCCGCCTCGTCGCGGTCGCCGAGAGCCCGGCGCAGGATTTCGAGGAGGGCGGGACTGGCTCCCGCGTCCGCGAGGAAGTCGACCGTCGTCCGGTTGAGGTAATAGTCGTCATCCTTGAGCGACTCCTCCTCGAGGTGGTCGGCCAGGAACTGGAACTGCAGGTCGTCGAGGGTGCCCAGGGATGTGCCGGACTGCTTTTCGGAAATCTTGACCATCGAAGCCTCCTTGGAAGTAAGCGAACCGCCGGCGGGAGCGCCGCTGGAAGTGTAAGCCAGAGAAGGGCAGGGAATCAGACACCCTGTCCGATCGTCCTCACGCGTCTCGTCCTCATGCCTACGGGAGGCCGTCCTCTGCGGAGGTCGGTCCGGCTTGTAACATCTACCCCCGTTATTCCGTAACTCCCTGAGGAAGAGAAATTTCGCCCGGCCGCGGCCGCCCTGGCATCGCGGTTGCTCCGCAGAGAGAGCATGCAGTGCTTCACCCAAAGGAGAAAACGATGATTTCCAGAAGGACACGCGTGATGATCGCCCTGACCGGGCTGCTCGTCTTGTCCATGCCCGCTTTCGCCCAGCGCTACAGCCGGCGCTACGCCCAGGACAGCGACGGCGAGTTCCGCCTGCGCGTCGGATCGTTCCGGCCCGACGGGGACTCCGACTACTGGCGGGGGATCCGGAGCGACTTCACCAACTCCGACTTGAGCGACTTCGAGGGCCCCGACATCGGCCTCGACTACCTGCTGACGCTCAACGACCGGACGAGCCTGATCTTCTCGGGTTCCTACTACCAGGGGAACACGACCAGCTCCTATCGCGGCTTCGAGGACAACTTCAACAACCGTATCCGCCATGACACGGACCTCGGCATCGGTTCGGCCACCGTCGGCGTCGTTTTCCACCTGCTCCCCCGGGGGGCCTCGATCCAGCCCTACGTGGGCGGCGGTGGCGGCGCCTACATCTGGCGTCTTCAGGAGAGGGGTGACTTCATCGACTTCGACGCTCCGGGGGATCCGATCTTCTCGGCGCGGCTGACGTCGAACGGCACCGCCTTCGGCTACTTCGGGCTGGTCGGCCTCAAGGCGCCGATCACCCGCAACGTCTCGATCTTTGCCGAGGGTCGCTGGACCCGCGTCGACGCCGATCTCAAGGATGACTTCGAGGGCTTCGGCAAGCTCGACCTCAGCGGCCGCGAGTTCGCCGCCGGCCTCTCCTGGAGCCTGTAAAAACCACCCCTCAACTCTCCGCGCAGGCCCGGCGGTCCGCCGCCGGGCCTTGCTTCTCAAGCCCCCACCTTCCGTCAACCCTGCGGCCGGTAGATCGATCCTTCGAGCGGATTCGCCGCCGCCGGCGCGGCGTGGGGATCGGGGAGGATCTGCCGCAGGTAGGGCTCGACGCCGCGGGCCGCGTCCCAGTTCTGCGGATAACCGAGCGAGGCCTCCTCGAAGCGGACGCCGTCGCGAAGGTGGGTGGCGCGGATGTGGAGGTGGCCGTAGACCACGGCCTGGGCGCGGTAGCGGACGTGCCAGTCCTCGGTGAGGCGGGTGCCGCACCAGATCGAGAAGCGCGGGATGCGCGGCAGCACGGCGAGATCCTGGCGCAGCGGGAAGTGGTTGACGATCACCAGCGGCCCCTGCCGCGCGGCCTCGGCCAGCCGCGGCTCGGTGAGGCGGACGCGCTCGTGACACCAGGCGGGCTTGGTCGGAAAGGGGTCCGGATGCAGGAGGACCTCGTCCGAGCAGAGGAGATTCTCCTCGGCCGCCCACTCGACCGCCTCGGCGACCGGGATCGCGTCCGGCCGGAAGGTGTAGTCGTAGAGCACGAACGTGGGGGCGAGGATGCAGCGCTCCCCCTCGCCGGGCCAGGTCACGTAGGGGTCCTCGGGCGTCAATACGCCAAACTCGCGGCAGATCTCGACCAGCCGTTCGTACTTCTCCTGCCCGCGCAGATCGCCCGGCTTGGTGGGGATCGTCCACAGGTCGTGGTTGCCCGGCACCCAGAGCAGCCGGGCGAAGCGGTCGGAGAGGATGCCGAGGGCGAAGCGGAGATGCTCCTCGGTCTCGCCGACGTCGCCCGCCAGGATCAGCCAGTCGTAGGGGTGCGGCCGCAGGGCCCGCAAGGCCTGCCGGGTAACCTCGTAGCGGAGGTGCAGGTCGGCGATCGCATAGAGCTTCATCAGTTGACAGAGTCTTCCGGATCGGGATCACCGAGGTCCCGCAGCGCCCGCTCGAGCACCTCTTCCTGGCTCAGCACCCGCGGGCTCTCCGCCGTTGCCGTCGCATCCATGGTCTCTCCCGGGAAGAGCAGCGCCTGCCGCGGTCCGCTCTCACCGATCTCGACCTCGGTCAGGGGGTGGCGGACCGGCTCGACGGAGTAGTCGGGATGATAGACGGCTCCGCCGCCCGAGGGGATGCCGAAGCCGCGGGCGTGCTCGCCCGCCCTGGGGAGGGCTTTGAGGAGGCCCGACCAGGAGGGCTCGTCGTGAGCGTCGACCACGAACGGCACCAGGCGCAGGGTATCGAAGATGCCGTCCTCGTCCCACCCCTTCAAGCCGAGCTGGACGGCGCCCGCGGAGATGCCGACCAGCAGGGCGCCGGCGTAGTAGCGCTCCATGAGCCTGTCCTTGAGCCCGCTCTCCTCGAAGGCCGTCCACCCCCGCCGCACGTCGCCGCCGGCGAGCAGGATGAGGTCCGCCTCGGCCAGGAACGCGAGGTCCTCGGCGACAGGCTGCGCGAGGATATGGCGGCAGTCGCGGATGTCGATCTCCGCCATGGCGGCCAGGAACAGATCGAAGAACTCGGGGGCGTCGCCATTGGAGGCCCCGAGATAGGCGCCCTTCAGCGGCCGGCCGGGGTCGTCGGCGTCGATCAGTGTCCGGGCACGGTCGAGGAAGCGATGCCCCTCCCCGTCGCGCCAGAACAGGAGCTGGCTGTCGGCGAGCAGGAAGATGGGTTTGATCGAGTTTGGCACGAGGGGAAGATATCAGACGGATCTATTGGACGCTTTTATTGGATATACCCCAGCGCCCGGAGCTGCGCCGCGTCCTCGGAGCCGACGGTTGCGGGGCCGAGGCGGTCGGAGGCGGTGAGGCCCTTCTGCACGATGTCCATCCAGTCGTGAAGACGCTGCGAGAGCTGGGGGTCGCCGGCGAGGGTGCGCGTCTCGCGCGGGTCTTTCGCGAGATCGAAGAGCGACAGCGCGCCTGCCGCCAGATGCAGGATCTGCTTGCGGCCGCCCACCATCACGCCCACTTCGAGCAGCCCCTTGCGGCGGGCGTTCGCCGCCTCCCGCGACGATAGCACCGCGCCCTTGTGCGCCTCGAACCAGAGGACCCGGTCGCGCGGCGCGGGAGCGCCCTGGAGGACGGGGGTCCAGTCGAAGCCACGGAAGCCGGCGGGCACGGCCAAGCCGGCGAGCCCCAGGATCGTGGGAGCGACGTCGAGGTTCAGGGCCGGAGCGTCGATCGTCGTGCCGGGCCGGATCTTCCCCGTCCAGGCGAGCCCGAGGGGGATGCGCAGGGTGGGCTCGTAGAGATTGCGGCCGTGCCCCCAGTAGCCATGCTCGCCCAGGCTTTCGCCATGATCGGCGGCGAAGACGAACAGGGTGCTGGCCTTGAGCTCGGGGTTGCGGTCGAAGGCCGCGAGCAGGCGCCCGATCTGCTGGTCGGCGAAGGCGATCTCGGTGTCGTAGCGGTCCGGCCGGGAGACGTCGCCGTGCTGAGGAATGCCTAGTGATTGGACGAACTCTTCCCGCAGACGGTAGGGGGCGTGCGGCTCGACGTAGTGGACCCAGAGCAGGAACGGCCGGCCCGTTTTCCTGCTGCCCATCTGGCGGGTCTCGCCCAGCCAGGCGAGCGCGGCGTCGGTGAGGTCGCCGGCGTTCGCCTCGTCCTTGAACAGGCCGAGCCAGCGCTTGCGGGTGAAGACCTCCTCGTAATGACCGAAGTGCTCGCCCAGGCCGGAGATGCGGTCCTTGAGCGGCCAGTTGCTGACGAAGGCGGCGCTCTCGTAGCCGCGCCGCTCGAGCGTCCGCGCCACCGAGGGGAGGCCGGGGCGCATCGGCAGGCCGTTGCGGGTGGCCCCGTGCTCGTGCGGGTAGAGCGAGGTGAACATCGAGGCCAGCGCCGGATTGGTCAGCGGCTCGACGGTGCGAGCCTCGGTGAAGCGGACGCCGCTGGCCAGCAGGCGGTCGATGTTGGGCGTCGTCGGGCGGTGATACCCGTAGGAGGAGAGATGGTCGGCCCGCAGGGTGTCGATGGTCAGGATCACCACGTTGGGGAAGCGCTGGGCGGCGGTGGCGGCAAAGGCCGGCAGGAAGAACGTCACCAGAAAGAGGAGGAACGTGGCGGCGGCCCATCCTTTGCTAAGCTGACCGCCATGGAAGAGATCCGACCCGAGAAGTCGCCCGGAACCGTCCCCGCGACCGAGGTGGAGGCGGCGGCGCAGAGCGGCGAGCCGCCGCGGTGGGGCAAGGGGACCGAGTTCGCGGAGGACGGCAAGTTCCTCGAGGGGCCGCACTCCCGCCTGGGCGAGCTCCGGCGGCTGCTGCGCATCTGCGCCGACTTCATCCGCGGCTTCCGCGGCCTGCACTTCGTGGGGCCGTGCGTCACCGTCTTCGGCTCGGCCCGTTTCCACGAAGACCATCGTTATTACGCCCTCGCCCGCGAGGTGGGGCGCCGCCTCGGCCGCGCCGGCTTCACCGTGCTGACCGGTGGCGGCCCCGGCATTATGGAGGCCGCCAACCGCGGCGCCCGCGACGTCAAGTCGCCATCGATCGGCTGCAACATCGTCCTGCCGAGCGAGCAGAAGCCCAACCCCTACCTCGACCGCTGGATCGAGTTCCGCTACTTCTTCGTCCGCAAGGTGATGCTGGTCAAGTACTCCTACGCCTTCGTGGTGCTGCCCGGCGGCTTCGGCACCATGGACGAGATCTTCGAGTGCGCGACGCTGATCCAGACCGGGAAGATCAAGAACTTCCCCCTGATCCTGATGGGGACCGATTTCTGGCAGCCGCTGAAGGATTTTCTCTGTCATCGCATGGTCCAGGAGAAGACGATCCTGCCCGTCGACTGCGAGCGGATCATCTTCACCGATTCGGTCGACGAGGCCATGGAGCGCATCCTGAGCGCCGCCACCCACGAATTCGGGCTGGTCTGGCAGGCGGCCCCGTCCGGTTCGCCCCGCTGGTACCTCGGCGAGGGGCAACTGCAAAAGATGGACCCCGAAAAAATCCGCAAGGCCGGTTAGGACCCCTACAGCATCGAGCTCGCCAGGTTCGCCAGCGCCGAGCGCTCCCCCTTTTCCAGATGGACGTGGGCGTAGAGGGGGTTTCCCCGCACGCGGTCGATCAGGTAGGAGAGGCCGTTGCTGCTGGCGTCGAGATAGGGGGTGTCGATCTGGAAGATGTCCCCCGTCAGGATGATCTTGGTCCGCTCGCCGGCGCGGGTGATGATCGTCTTGACTTCGTGGGGCGTCAGGTTCTGCGCCTCGTCCACGATGAAGATGACGTTCGAGAGGCTGCGGCCGCGGATGTAGGCGAGCGGCACGATGTGGAGCTTCTCGGTCTCCACCATCTCGTCGACCTTGCGGTACTCCCGCTCCTTCTCGTCGAACTGGTTCTTGATGATCCCCAGGTTGTCCCAGAGCGGCTGCATGTAGGGGTTGATCTTCGACTGGATGTCCCCGGGGAGGAAGCCGATGTCGCGGTTGGAAAGCGGGACGATCGGCCGCGCCAGGTAGATCTGCCGGAAGTGCCGCCGCTGCTCCATGGCCCCGGCGAGGGCGAGCAGGGTCTTGCCGGTACCCGCGGTGCCGGTGAGGGTGACCAGCAGCACGTCCGGGTTGAGCACGGCGTGAAGCGCGAAGGTCTGCTCGGCGTTGCGCGGCGAGATGCCGTAGGCGAGCGGCTTGACCACGCGCTCGAGGCGGTCGGTCGCCGGGTTGTAGAAGGCGAGCGCCGATTTCGAGCCGCTGCGCAGGATGTAGTAGTGGTTCGCGGCCGGACGCTCCGAGAAGGCGGCCTCGACCGGCACCCACTCGTCCTGATAGAGGCGGTCGATGGCGCCGCCGTCCGCGATCTCGACCTCGGCCTTCCCCTTGGGAAGGTGGGAGAGGTCCTTGATCTTGACCGTGTCGTAGTCCTCGGCCGGCAGGTTGAGGGCGCGCGCCTTGAGGCGGAGGTTGATGTCTTTGCTGACCAGGATCACCCGCTTGTCGGGGGCGGAGCGGGCGAGGCTCAAGGTCGCGTTCAGGATGCGGTGGTCGGCCTTGCGCGCGCCGAAGATCTCGCTGGCGTCGACCCCTCCGTTCTCGTCGGTGAGCACGCGGAACTTGCCGTGCGCCGGGCCGTCGAGCGGGATCCACTCGTGGAGCATGTTGTGGTTCGACAGCTTGTCGAGCTGGCGGATGAACTCGCGCGCCTGGAGGTTCAGGACCGAGTTGCCCTTCTTGAACTGGTCGAGCTCCTCGAGCACCGTGATCGGGATCGCGACGTCGTGCTCCTGGAAGTTCTGGAGCGCGTTGAAGTCGTGGAGGATGACAGAGGTGTCGAGGACGAAGATCTTGCGTTGCGGCTCAGGCATGGAACGCCGGTGTCCTTTCGTGAATCAGGAACAGGCTAGCTCAGGCGGGTGACGAGGGCAAGGCGGACGTTGCTTGCACTAAGATCCTCCCGCATGGAAAAAGCCTCCCCCTCCACCCCCCTCGCCTCGCGCCTGGAGGTGCTCGCCGCGGCGGCGCTCTTCTCCTCGGGGGGCGCGGTGATCAAGGCGGTCCATCTCGCAGGGTGGCAGGTGGCGTGCCTCCGCTCGGCGGTGGCGGCGCTGGCGCTCCTCATCCTGATGCCCGAGGTGCGGCGGCGGCCCAATCTTCGGGTGCTCGGGGTCGGCTTGGCCTACGCGGCGACCCTGATCCTTTTCGTGCTGTCGAACAAGCTGACCACCTCCGCGAGCGCGATCTACCTGCAGTCGACGGCGCCGCTCTACGTGTTGTTGCTCAGCCCCTGGCTGCTCCGCGAGCGCATCCGCTCGCGTGACGTGGTCTTCATGATCGCGCTGGCGTGCGGCCTCGGGCTCTTCTTCGTGGGGTTCGACCCCGTCTCCGCGACCGCCCCGAACCCGAAGCTCGGCAACATCCTGGCGATGGCCTCCGGGCTCACCTGGGCGCTGACGGTGATGGGGCTGCGGGCGCTCGGGCGTGGGGGGGAGTCGTGGGGGCCGGCCGGGGCGTTCTGGGGGAACATCTTCGCGGCGCTGCTCTGCCTGCCGCTGGCCCTGCCGATCGTCAACAGCCGCCCCACGGACTGGGCCCTGGTCGGTTTCCTGGGGGTGTTTCAGATCGGCGTCGCCTACCTCTTCCTGATCCGGGGCCTCGAGCGGGTGAACGCCTTCGAGGCGTCGCTCCTCCTGTTGCTGGAGCCGGTGCTGAACCCGATCTGGACCTGGCTGGTCCATGGCGAGAGGCCGGGCGTCTGGTCGATCGCGGGCGCGGCCGTGATCCTCCTCGCCACCGTCGCCAAGAGCTTCGTGGACGGGCGGGCGGCGGCTCCCGCGTAACATTGAGCCGCCAAGCGGCGGTCGCGCCTTGTCTGGCTCTTGAGGTGCGGCTACAATGGCCACAGGAGGTATTCATGTCCACGGTGAGCACGCGAGTCCTGAAAGACCAGCTCTCGAGTTACCTGCAGCGAGCCGAGCGTGGTGAGCGGATCGTCGTATTACGAGACGGTCAGCCAGTGGCTGCGTTGATACCCTTGTCCCAGCTCCCGGAAGTGACCGAGCAGCAGCGCCTGGCCGAGCTCGAGGCCCGCGGTCTGGTGACCTTGCCCCGGCGGACGGAACGCGGGTTCAAGGGCTCTGCCTTTCCAAACCGGGGCAAGCTGGCCTCTGAGATGGTCAGCGAAGATCGACGTTGATTCTCTTTCTGGACACCAGCGCTCTGGTCAAGGTCTACATTTTCGAGCCCGGCTCGGAAAGGATGCGCGAGGCTGTCTCGCGGGATGAGCAGAAGGCTGCCTCGGTCCTGACCTTCGCCGAAATGCACGCTACCTTCGCTCGCCGAAGACGGGAGGAGCTTCTGCTGCCCACCGAGCTCGAGCAGCTCCGGCGCGGCTTCGGCGACGATTGGGAAAAGCTCACTCAGATGCCGGTCGGAGACGCGGTGCTCAGGCTTGTGCCTGGGCTTTGTGGGCGGCACCCTCTCCGGGGCGCCGATGCTGTCCATCTCGCGAGCGCTCTGCTCCTGCGGGAGGAAGGGCTCGAGGTCATCTTCGCCTGCTCCGACCGCAATCTTCTGGGAGCCGCCGTCGCGGAAGGGCTCGTCACCTTCGACCCGGTCTCGGAACCGGGCTGAGGGTTACTTCATCCCCACGGCCTTCTTCATCGCCGCCGTGACCGACTGCTTGACCTTGAAGAAGTCGGCCCAGGGATCGGACGGCAGATTCTCCAGCCTCTCGGGAAGGGTGCGGACGGTGTAGGTGTTGCCGCGCACGTCCGTCTCCAGCTCCTCCCAGAAGAGCGGGGCGGAGACCGGCGCGTTCTCCCGGGAGCGGGTGGAGTAGGCACAGATCGAGGTCGCCCCCCTGCCGTTGCGCAGGTAGTCGATGAAGATCTTCCCCTTGCGGTCGGCCTTGGGGAGCCTCGAGGTGTACTTCCCCGGATAGGCCGCGACCATCTTCTCGGCGACCGCCTTGGTGAACGCCTTGACCTCGTCCCAGTTGTCCTTGCGGGCGATCGGGAGCACCACGTGGAGCCCCTTGCCGCCGGTGCTCTTCAAAAAGGTTTGCAGGCCGAGGTCCTCCAGGAAGGCGCGCATGGAGAGCGCCCCCTCGACCACCCGGTCCCAGCCGAGCCCCTCGTCGGGATCGAAATCGAAGACCACATAGTCCGGCTGCTCGATCTTGTCCCGGTGCGAGCCCCAGACGTGGATCTCCAGCACCCCCATCTGCGCCAGCGAGAGCAGCCCTTCCAGGGAGTCGATGGCACCGTAGGGCTCGGGGTCCCCGACGTCCACCCGGTAGACCGAGGGGGGGAAGCGCTCGTTGACGTGCTTCTGGTAGAAGCACTGCTTGGCGCGCCCCTCGGGGCAGCGGACCAGAGTGAGCGGGCGGTTGGCGAGATGGGGGAGGATCCACTCGGAGATCCGCGCGTAGTAGATCCCCAGCTCCTCCTTGGTCACCCCCTGCTCGGGGTAGAGGACCTTGCCGGGATTGCTGAAGCGGACCCCGGCGATCTCGACCTCCTGCTTCTTGCTTCGCCCCTGGGGGGGGATGGCGACCTCCTCGGGAGCGGGATGGAGGGCGGGCTTGGGTCCCTTCTTCATCGCCGTCTTCTTCGCCGCGGCCTTCCTGGCCGGGGCTTTGGCGGTGGCCGTATGCGCTTCGGGTGGGGGAGTCTGGGGATTCTCGCGCACGATCTCCTCCGGGCTCTTGTCCTCGCGCAGCCCCTGGAATGTGGGATGGCGCAGGATGCCCTCCCGGGTCCATTCGGTGAAAGCCACCTCGCCGACCAGCTTCGGCTTCAGCCAGTGGCTGCGGCGGGCCTCGGCGCCGCGCGGGGGGTTTTTGAAGGCCGGCTTCGGGACCTCCAGCTTATCCATGCGGGCGCGCAGCTCGCGCAGGGTGCGGTCGTTGAAACCGGTGCCCACCTTGCCGGCGTAGACCAGCTTGCCGTGGACGTCGTTGACCGCGAGCAGGAGCGCGCCGAAGCCGACGCGGGACTTCTCCGGATCGGTGAAGCCCACGATCGCGAACTCCTGCCGCTTCAGGCACTTCACCTTCAGCCAGTCCTTGTTCCGCCCGGAGTGGTAGGGGAGATCGGCGCGCTTGCAGACGATCCCCTCGAGGGCGAAGTTGCAGGCCTGCCGGTAGAAGTCCTCCCCGTCCCCCTCGATGTGCTCCCCCGGGCGGATGGTCTTACCGCCGCCGGCCAGGAGGTTGAGCAACGCCTCCTTGCGGGCCAGGAGCGGAGCGCCGCGCAGGTCGTAGCCGTCGAGGTAGATCAGGTCGAAGGCGAAGTAGACGAGATCGTCCTGCCGGTTCTCCGCCAGGGCGTTCTGGAGCGTCTGGAAGCTGGTGGTGCCGTCCGCCTCCAGGACCACCACCTCGCCGTCGAGGATCGCCTGGCGCACGGGAAGCTTCGCTGCCTCGCGGGCCACGGGGGAGAAGCGGTCGGTCCAGTCCTTGCCGTGGCGGGTGACCAACCGGGCCTCGCCGTCGCGGATCTCGCAGAGCGCCCGATAGCCGTCGTACTTGATCTCGTGGATCCACTCCTCGCCCCGGGGGACCGTGTCGACGAGCGTCGCGAGCTGCGGCTCGATCGCGGCCGGCATCGCTGCCTTGCGGGCGCCGGCGATCGCGGCGGCGGCGGGGGGCTCGGCGGCGGTCTTCTTCGCGGCTTTCTTTGCTGGTGATTTCGCAGGGGATTTTTTCGCGACCGCCTTGGCCGCCTTGGCGGCGATCTTGTCCTTGAAGCTGGCGGTCTTCTCGGCGCGGTTCGACTGCCAGACGCGCTCGGGGTCGGCGGCGATCTCCTCCAGGCTCAGGCCGGTCTCGACGCTGTTGGGGTACTGCTGGACGACGGCGTCGTCGCTGCCGGGTACGGCGGTATCGTCCTTCTCCTTGATGAGGAGCCAGTTCTCGTGCTCCCCCTCCTGGTTGCGGGCGCCCATACGCACCAGGACCCAGCGGCCATGGAGCTTCTCGCCGTCGAGCTGGAACTTGAGGTTCCCCTTCTGGTAGGCCGTGACCGGGTCCCCCTCGGGCGTCCAGGTGCCGCGGTCCCAGAGGAGCACGGTGCCGCCGCCATACTGACCCTTGGGGATGATCCCCTCGAAGTCGCCGTAATCGATCGGATGGTCCTCGACGTGGACCGCCAGCCGCTTCTCGCCGGGATCGAGACTCGGCCCTTTGGGCACCGCCCAGCTCCGCAGCACCCCCTCCATCTCCAGCCGGAAGTCGTAGTGCAGGCGGGTGGCCGCATGCTTCTGGATCACGAAGGATTGCCCCTTGGCCTTCTTGACCTTCCCCGCGGGCTCCGGGGTGGCGCGGAAGTTCCGCTTCTTCTTGTATTCCGTCAGGCCCATGGCTCAGGCGCTCTTCCGCTTGGCGGCCGTCTTCTTGGCCGGCTTGGCTGCCTTGTGGGCGGTCTTCTTGGCAGGCGCCTTCTTGGACGGCGCCTTTTTTGAGGTCGAACCGGTCGCTGCCTTTTTGGGCGTCGTCTTCCCGCCGTGCTCGACGCTCTGCTTGAGCAGGGCCATCAGGTCCACCACATTGCCGCGGTCCGCCTTCGGCTTCGGCGCCGGCTCGGGGGAGGATTCGAGCTGGCCCGCCTCGACCCGCTTCTCGATCATCTTCATCAGGTCCTGGCGGTAGGTATCCTTGTACTTCTCGGGGTCCCAGGCGGCGACCATCCCCTCGACCAGCCGCTCGGCCATGTCGATCTCGCGGTCGGTCACCCCTGCCTTGCCGCCGGGAACGTCGAGCTCGGAGGGGTCGCGCAGCTCGTGGTCATAGCGCAGCAGCTCCAGTGTCAGCACCTCGCCGCGGGCGACGACGGCGGCGAGATACTGGCGGGTGCGGATCACCACCTTGGCGATGCCGACCTTGCCGGTGCGGCGGAGCGTCTCGCGCAGCAGCGCGTAGGCCTTGGCCCCCTTCTTGTCGGGACCGAGATAGTAGGGTTTGTCGAAGTAGAGGGGGCTGATCTCGTCGATGTCGACGAAGTCGACGATGTCGATCGTCTGCGTGGCCTCGGGAGCGGCGCCCTTCAGATCCTCGTCCGAGAGCACGACGTACTTGCCGGACTCGAACTCGTAGCCGCGGACGGTCTCGTCCCACGGCACCTCCTTGCCGCTCTCCTCGCTGACCCGCTTGTAGTGGATGGGCGACATCGTCTTCTTGTCGAGCAGCTTGAAGCTGATGTCGTCCCGCGTCTCGGCCGAATAGAGGCCGACCGGGATGTTGACCAGACCGAAGCTGATGCTGCCTTTCCAGATCGCTCGCGCCATGATTCTCCCTCCGCCACTTCGTTACCGATCGTCTCCAGAAAAGACGTGGGAACGCAAGATGCATGCCTCGTGGAGCGCCATGGGTACGATCCGCTTCCTTCAGCATCTTTTTGGTCAGCAGTCGCACCCCCTGTTCCTGTTCTTTACCGGTCTCGGCACCAGCGCGGTGCTCTGGCCCCTGCTGCTGCTCTACTACTGGCTGATCGATCCCCTCTTCGCGCGGCGGCTGTCGATCGCGTTCGCGGCGTCGTTCCTCGCCAACCGGATCTTGAAGGAGCTGTTCGGCACCACCCGGCCGTTCCAGGACGATCCGTTGCTGAGCACGCCGTCGGCGGAGCGGACGGCCCTCGGACACGGCTTCCCGAGCGGGCACTCGCAGAACGCCGCCACCTTCTGGCTGGCCTGGGCTTTCCATTACCAGCGGCGGTGGCTCTGGATCGTCGTCGGGCTGATCGTGCTCGCCGTCGGCATGTCGCGGCTCTATCTGGGCGTGCATCTGCCGGAGGACGTGGGCGGCGGCTTCGTGCTGGGCACGTTCTTCGCCTGGGCGGCGGGGGGGTGGAAGGGCCCGCGGGGCTGGCGGCCGTCCTGGGATGTCCTGGCCGGCGCCGTCACGCTCGTCCTCGCCTTCGCCGTCGGGGCGGAGCCGGGCGCCTGCGGCCTCCTTGCCGGCTGCGTCGTCGCCAAGCCGGCGTTCACGCCGCCGCGGACGGCCGGCGGCCGGATCGGGATCGTGCTGGGCGGCGCCGCCGCCCTGGCGCTCACCGCGTTCCTCCTCTACTGGCTGCCGGAGAAGCTCTTTCCCGGCCTGCGGACCTCGGCGGCTCTGGCCTATCTCCTCTATCTGGTGGCGTCCATCGTGGGATTCGGCCTCTGGCCGCGGCTCTGGCAGATCCTCACCCCCCGCGCTCAAGAATCATGAGAAACTGACGTCATGCGCCTCCGTCTCGCGAAGCCGAGCACGACCGGCGCCCGGGTCTACCGGGTGGAGTCCGGCATCGCCGAGTCGCGCCCCGACGAGCTGGCGACCGAGGAGCCGCTCGAGATCCGCCTGATCCAGGAAGGGCGGCGCCGCACGGTGGCGGTCACCATGCGCACCCCCGGCGCGGACGCCGAGCTGGCCCTGGGCTTCCTCTTCGCCGAGGGGGTGATCCGGCGGCGCGAGGAGGTGCTGCGTGTCGAGCCCTGCGCCGAGCCGGGCGAGGCCTGCGCCAACATCATCGAGGTCGAGCTGGCGGACGGGCTCCCCGAGCCGGAGCTCGCCGGCCTCGAGCGGCACTTCTTCGCCACCAGCTCCTGCGGCGTCTGCGGCAAGGCGGGGCTGGAGGCCCTGACACTCAGGGTGACGGAGGCGATCCCCCCAGGGCCCGAGATCTCGCCCGGGCTCATCGCCACGCTGCCGGACCGGCTGCGCGAGTCCCAGGGTCTGTTCACCGTCACCGGCGGGCTCCACGCCGCGGCCCTCTTCGACACCGACGGGGAGCTCCTCGCCGTCCGCGAGGACGTGGGGCGCCACAACGCTCTCGACAAGCTGATCGGCTGGGCGCTCGGCGAAGACCTCCTCCCCCTCAACCGCTTCCTGGTCCTGGTGAGCGGCCGCTCGAGCTACGAGATCCTCCAGAAGTGCCTGGTCGCCGGGGTGCCGGTGATCTGTGCCGTCTCCGCCCCGAGCAGCCTGGCGGTGGAGCTGGCCAACCGCTTCGGCCTCACCCTCATCGGCTTCCTCCGCGGCGACCGCTTCAACGTCTACAGCGGCGCCGAGCGGGTGGTGGGCGTCGCGTCGCGGATGCCCCTGCCGGTTCTGTAAAAGTTTCATCCCTACAGACGCTGCCTTGCAGCGGTTTATCCAATCTGCCTGGATCAGGAGACGGGCCGTAGCAAGGATTCCTCCCCCGGTCCGGGGGAGGAAAACAGCAGATATTCGATCATCCCTGGCATGAACGATGCAGTTACCAGAAACCGCAGGCCGGGTAGCAGAGGCGAACCGGCAGCACTCGGGAGAAATCCCGAGAGACCTAAACGCAGTACCGGCGCGAAGCAGCCTTTCGCGGCCCCTCCCTGAAGGGGAGGCGTCCTGAGTCAACGAGACCAGCCCGCCTCCCCCCTTTTTTATCCTGATTTTTTTTCGCGGATGGCCCCTGCCGGGTGCGGGAATTGCTACTCCCCGGCATGGAGGAACATCCTCTCGAAAGGAGACGACACCATGAGAACGAGATCACTTCCCATCATGGCGGCCGTCTGGCTGGGAGTCGCGATGATCCCGCTGGCCGGTTGCGATCGTGATGTCAACGCGGTGCACGCGGACCGGGACGCGCAGGGCAACACCACCGTGCGCGTGGACGGCAAGCAGGTGGATCAGAATGTCGATCAGGCCAACAAGGATTTCAAGGCCGCGGGCGAACAGATCAAGGACGGGGTCAACTCGGCCGGCGCCGCCATCGAGCGCGGCGCCGAGCGGGCGCAGGAGAAGATCGGCCCGGTGGTCAACGAGGCGATGGACAGCGCCACCATCACCTCCAAGGTGAAGTCCAAGCTGGCGGCCGATCCGGGGATCAATGCCCTCTACATCGACGTCGACACGGACAACGGCCACGTGACCCTGAAGGGCAAGGTCGCCCTTGCCGGCCAGCGTGACATCGCCGAGAGGATCGCCCGCCAGACCGACGGGGTCAAGGACGTGACGAACCAGATCCAGGTGATCGGCGAGCCGGCGGCGGCCCCGGTCGGCCAGTAGGCCCGGCCCCGCCCGGGCATCGACGCCCGGGCGGAGCCACCTCGCGATATGCTCCCCGGGACCCCTTCCGGATCCCGATCATGCGCTCCTATATCGCCCCGTACATCCAAAGCTTCCTGCCGCTCTTCGTGGCCATCAACCCGATGGGGATCATCCCCATCTATCTCAGCGTCACCGAGAACCTCCCCCCGGCCGACCGCCGCAGGCTGACGCTGCAGGCGATGCTCACCGCGATCGGGCTCTCGGTGCTGATCCTGTTTGCCGGCCAGTTGATTTTTTCGCTTCTCGGCATCACCGTCAACGATCTCCGGGTGGGCGGCGGGCTGATCCTGCTGGTGCTCAGCATCTCCAACCTGATCTTCGGCGACTACCGCCGGCGCGACCCCACCGAGGGCGCGGAGGGGGAGGATCTGGCCTCGGTCGGCATCGTCCCGCTCGGTATCCCGCTGATCGTGGGGCCGGCGGCGATCACCTCGATCCTGGTCTCGCGGGAGGCCTACGGCTACATCCCCACCCTGGGCTCTCTGATCGTCAACATGGCCCTCGTGTTCCTGACCCTGGTCGCCAGCCCCTACGTCGGCCGCGTCACCGGCGCCGCCGGCTCGCGGGCGATCGCCAAGGTGGCGAGCCTCTTCCTGGCCGCGATCTCGGTCGCGATGATCCGGGCGGGGGTGATGGGGATGATCGGGGGGCGGTAGGGATGCAAGACAAGGTCGTCATCGTCACCGGCGGCGCCGCCGGAATCGGCAGGGCCACGGCCCGGCGCTTCGCCGCCGCGGGGGCCCGGGTCGCCGTCTGGGACATCAAGGAAGGGGCCAAGGAGGGAGCGGACGAGGACGGGACCTTTCAGCGGGTGGACGTCACCGACCCCGCCGCCGTCGAGGCCGCCGTGGCGGAGGTGTTCGAGCGGTGGGGGAGGATCGACGTGCTGGTCAACAACGCCGGCATCTTGCGCGACGCCCAGCTCGTGAAGTGGAAAAACGGCGAGAAGACGGGCGAGATGAGCGAGCGGGACTTCGACGCCGTGATCTCGGTGAATCTCAAGGGGGTCTTCCTCTGCACCCGGGCGGTGGCGCCGCGGATGATCGCCGGCGGCGGCGGAGCGATCCTCAACGCCTCCTCCGTCGTCGGGCTCTACGGCAACTTCGGCCAGACCAACTACGCCGCCACCAAGGCCGGCGTGATCTCGATGACCCAAACCTGGGCGCGCGAGCTGGGGAAGTACAACATCCGGGTCAACGCCGTCGCGCCCGGTTTCATCGCCACCGAGATGGCCTTCTCGATCCCCGAGAAGGTGCTGGAGGGGATGGTCGCCCATACGCCGCTGGGGCGCCTGGGCAAACCCGAGGACATCGCCGAGGCCTATCTCTGGCTCGCCTCGGACGCCGCCGACTTCATCACCGGCACGGTGCTCTCCGTGGACGGCGGCCTGGTGCCCGGAACCTAGTCATATAAAATAAATGTGGAATGTCCTGAAATGGATGTCCTCCCTGGATCACCCTTGTTGAGAGCGCAACTGAGCCCTCGACGGGCAGGGAGGACATCAGATGGAGCACCCTTCCGAAGACATCCTGCTGCGGTTCGCCTCGGGGACCGCCTCGCGCGAGGAGGGCCGGATCGTCGTCGCGCACCTCGTCAAGGGGTGCCCGGCCTGCGCCAGGAAGATACGGGAGCTGATGGAGCCCAAGACCGTGCCCCGCTCCGCCTACGAGGATCCCCTGGCCCGCTTCGATCAGGGCCTGATCGAAGCCCTGGAAAGCTCGATCAGTCCGATGCAGACCCTGCGCACGGTGCTCCGCTGTGCCCTCCCCGACCCGCCGGAGGACGGCGCGGAACGGAAGAAGCGATGAGGGCCTACCGCTGCGCCTGCTTCGCCACCGCCTCGGCCGCCTTGCGGGCCTCCTCGGGATCGCCCAGGTAGTAGCTCCGGAGGGGCTTCAAGTCGTCGTCCAGCTCGTAGACCAGCGGGATGCCGGTCGGGATGTTCAGCCCCACGATCTCCTCCTCGGAGACGTTGTCGAGGTGCTTCACCAGCGCCCGCAGGCTGTTGCCGTGAGCGGCGAGGAGCACCCGCCGGCCGGCTTTCAGCTCCGGCACGATCGTCTCGTGCCAGTAGGGGAGGAAGCGGGCGACGGTATCCTTGAGCGACTCGGCCAGGGGGAGCTCCGCCAGCGAGAGGCCGGCGTAGCGCCGGTCGTGGCCGGGGTAGCGCGGATCGTCGGGGGTGACGGGCGGCGGCGGATCGGAGTAGCTGCGGCGCCAGATCAGCACCTGTTTGTCCCCGTACTTGGCGGCGGTCTCCCCCTTGTTGAGGCCCTGGAGAGCGCCGTAGTGACGCTCGTTCAGCCGCCAGCTCCGGTGGACCGGAATCCACATCAGATCCATGCCGTCGAGAGTGATCCAGAGCGTGCGGATGGCCCGCTTGAGCAGCGAGGTATGGGCGACGTCGAACGTGTAGCCCCCCTCCTGGAGCAGGCGGGCGCCCTCGCGCGCCTCCTCGATCCCCTTCGGCGTGAGGTCCACGTCCGTCCAGCCGGTGAACCGGTTCTGCAGATTCCAGAGGCTCTCTCCATGGCGGAGCAGGACCAGCTTGATCATCGTCATCTCCCGTTGGAACGCGCCCGGCTCTCCGGGCTTTGATGGCGAGAGGATATCAGCGGCCCGCCTCCCTGGGCAGCAAGGCGTTTTCCCCGGACGGCGTTCTGGAGATCGGGGGAACGTGAAGCTCCCTGCATATACGAGACCCCTCCCGCCGGCGACGGTCTGTAGATCGCGGGAGCGTGGCGTTCCCCGGATTTACGAGGCGTCGTCTGCTTACGGCGTTCTGTAGATCGGGGGAGCCGGGCGCTCCCTCCATCTACAAGACGCCTTCCACTTACGACGTTCCGTAGATCGAGGGAGCGTGGCGTTCCCCGCATCTACGAGGCGTCGTCTGCTTGCGATGTTCTGTAAATCGGGGGAGTGAGGCACTCCCTCACGGCGGCGGCCTGTAGATCGGGGGAGCGTCATGCTCCCTGGAGATACGATCTACTTCCCGGGGATTTCAGGGGATTCCGGGCTGGCCGCCGCCCGTTTGGCGGACTTCTTCGCGGCCCGGAGGGGGCGCTTGGCGAATTTCCGGCCGCGGAACGGCTGGATACCGAAACGGACCAGCCCCTCGCTCCTGATCCCCAACTTCACCTTGAGCGCGCGGCGGATGTAGGAAGCGAGCCGGCGCCCCTCCTCCAGGAGCTCCTCGATCCGCCGCGTCGCCTCCTGCTTGCGCGCTTGGTGCTCGGCCTGCTCGGCCTGAAGGCGGCGGACCTCTTCCAGGAAATCCTGGAGCCTGGCGTGCGCCTGCTGGAGAGGCGGCGAGCCGGCCGTGGTCTCCGGCGTGACGGCCTCGTTCAGGGCCGCCCAGTCGCCGACCGTCTCTGCGATGCGGGTGCGTGGCATGGCTTATCCCTCTCCCAGGAACCTTTCCAGCAGCCGGTGAAAGTGGTGGGGTCCCTGCTCGCGCGACGGCGAGTAGCGGCCGCGGTGGTAGAGGCGCGAGCGCATGCCGCGCTGGACGCTCTCGACGACCGCCTCGTCCTCGCGCTCGACGCGGTCGAGGCCGGCGCCGGCGCCGCGGTCGAGCCGCGACGGGTCCCAGACGTAGGAGAGGAAGGAGACCCGGGTGCGGTCCGGCGCCAGCGGGCGGACGACGTTGGCCGAGATCCCCCAGGGGTAGACGTTCAGCATCGTGTTGGGGAAGAGCCAGAAGTAGTAGGCCGCGATCTGTTGCCCGTGGTCCGGAGATGAGGGCGGGAGATCGAAGACGTCGTCGCCGCCGCTCGCCACGCCGAGCTGGAGGTTGGCCCAGGGGAAGAGCTCGGTGCGGTACTCGCCGTAGTCGAGCGCGCCGGCCAGCCCCGCGTGGACGTAGGGGATGTGGAACCCTTCCAGGTAGTTGTCGCAGTAGAGCGCCCAGTTGGCCCGCACCAGGTAGTCGCGCGAGCGCACCGGGTCGAACACCGCCTCGTGGAGCGGCAGCCAGGAGACCCGCGCGTCCATCTCGGCCAGCAGCTCGGCCAGCGGGAAGGCGGGATCGAGCGCGGCGAACACCAGCTTCCCCCAGGTCCCGAACGGCACCTTGGCCAGGTTGTCCGCCGGCGAGGGGAACCCCTCCGCGCCCTCGAACTCCGGCATCGAAAGAAAACGCCCGTCATGGGCGAAGCGCCGGCCGTGATAGCGGCAGCGCAACGCCGGCTGCACCCCGGCGTGCTCGCAGACCAGCGTCCCCCGGTGGGTGCAGACGTTGGACAGGCAGTGGACCTGATCGCCGGAGTCGCGGGTCAGCAGCAGCGGCTCGTCGAGGATCCCCTCGAGCAGGGTGAAGGGGTACGTGGCCCCGGGAACGCGGACGGCGTCGGTGTCCGCCACCAGTTGCCAGCTCCGCGCGAAGACACGCTCGCGGGCGGCCGCGAACCAGCGCGGATCGCTGTACACCTCGGCCGGCAGGGTCGCCGCCCGGCGGATGTCCGCGTCGATGGTCCAGGAGAGGGGCATGGGAAGCTGGCAGTCTAGGATGGGGGAGGGTGGGGAGGCAAGATCGGGAACCGCCCCCCCCCCGATCCCCGCCTGGATGGAAGCGCTTCAGAAAAGCTTCCACCGCTGTCCCGCTTCCGCCGGGCGGTCACACTCTGGTCCTGAAGTCATCTGATTTTTGCTGTTTGTCACCGCGGCGCCGGGGCCGCGATCCTGGGGCGGTCAGCCCTTGGGGGGAGAGCCATTCATCGGAAGGCCCGTGAGGTCGCCGGGCCGATCCATCTGCTTCTGTAGGACTCTGTTTTTCAGGGCGCCCGGTGGCAAGGGGGCGCCCCTTTATTGTCTCTGTGCTACCATCTTGTACATTCACTTGATCTTAAAAGTGGGGGTCCGCGATGGCCGACAGATATGAGGCGATCGTCATCGGGAGCGGGTTCGGCGGCGGCATCAGCGCCTGCCGGCTGAGCAAGCGATGGCCGGGAAAAGTGATGGTGCTGGAGCGGGGGAAGCGGTATCCCATGGGCGCGTTCCCCCGCGCGCCGCACGACTTCGCGCGGAACTTCTGGAACCTCTGCGACGTTCCCGGGGAGCAGCGGCCGCGGCCGAAGGAGATGCAGGATTCCGAGGCCCACGGCCTGTTCGACATCCGCAACTTCCACCGCATGGACGTGGTGCTGAGCGCCGGCCTCGGCGGCGGCTCGCTGATCTACGCCAACGTCTTCATGGAACCCCCCGAGCACGTCTTCGACGAGCGCTGGCCGGCCAACACCAAGAAGGCGGCGCTAGCCCCCTATTACAGCATCGCCAAGGAGGTGCTGGGCTCGCGGCCGATCCCGCGCAACGGCGATCCCCGCCGGGAGATCACCCGCACTCGCCTCTTCGAGAAGTTTGCGAAGGCCGTCGGGCGGGATTCGAAGCTGGTGGACATCAACGTTTTCTTCGGCAACGATTTCAACAATCCGCTGCCGATCGGCGAGCAGGCGCGCAACCGCTACGGCGCCCTCCAGACCTCCTGCGTCTATTGCGCCGAGTGCGACGTCGGCTGCAACACCCACTCGAAGAACACGATCGATCTCAACTACCTGCACGTGGCCGAGCACCGCTATGGCGCGGAGGTGCTGACCGAGCACCTGGCGCACACGATCGTGCCGCTCGGCGCCGGCGGCGAGGAAGACCCCGCGGCCGACGGCTCGCACGGCTACGCGGTCTATTACTACGACCTCAACCAGGGCAAGAAGCTGGTCAACAAGGCGCTCACCAATCGCGTCGTGGTGTCGGCGGGGACGCTCGGCTCGACCGAGCTGCTGATGCGCTGCCGGGATCTCTACAAGACCCTGCCGCGGCTGAGCGCGCAACTGGGGAAGCGCTTCTCGGGCAACGGCGACTTCCTCTCGTTCGTCATCGGGCACGAGAAACCGGCCAAGGGGATGCCGCCGGCCAACCCGAACTACGGCCCGGTGATCACCCAGCGGATCGATTGCAACCTTTTCGAGAAGTTCATCAAAGACCGCGCCTTCATCATGGAGGACGCCAGCTACCCGGTCTTCGCCGCCTGGTTCACCGAGGGGATCAAGCCGCGCTTCATGCACCTCCAGGCGATCTGGCTCTGGCTGCGCAACGCCTTCGGGCGCTGGATCCGGGGCACCTCGCCGGGGAGCGTCGGCTGGGCGCTGAGCGATCTGCTGTCGGGGGACATCTCCTGGAACACCAGCGTACTGCTCTGCATGGGGCTCGACCGCTCGAACGGCACCATGTCGCTCGACAAGGAGGGGTCGGTCACCATCGACTGGCCGCAGCAGGACAGCATGCCGCTCTACAAGGCGATCGTCGAGGAGTGCAAGCGCTACGGCAAGGAGGTCGAGGGGAAGGACTTCTTCGTGCTCCCCACCTGGTACCCCCCCGTGCGCAAGAACGTCTCCGTCCATCCGCTGGGCGGCTGCGTGCTGGCGGACGATCCCGCCAAGGGGGTCACCAGCGCCGATCTGCCCACCTTCGGCCAGGTTTTCGGCTACACCGGCCTCTACGTCGCGGACGGCGCTCTCCTCCCCTCGGCGGTGGGGGCCAACCCGACCGCCACCATCTCGGCCCTGTCGGAGCGGGTGGCGGAAGGAATCACCGGGATCGCCCCGGACGCCGAGCTTTGAATCCATTTCTTTCATCGTTCCGAAGGAGGGGCGGATGAGCGCACAGACCATAGGGATCTCGTTTCGTGAAGTGATGTCGGGCGGTTTCGCGCTGGGGGCGATCGATCCGGCGGATGGCGAGAAGCGGGGGCGCGCCGAGGGCTCGGAGATGACCCTGCACGCGGCGATCGACATCCAGGACCTCGACCGTTTCATCGCCGAGGCCGATCACCCGGGAGGGCTGACCGGCACGCTCGACTTCACGCCGTTCGGCGACGGCCTGGCGTCGACCTCCGGCATCTTCAACCTGTTCAGCCCCACCGGCGATCCCAAGCTGAAGCTGATGGTCTACGAGATGGGCTTCCAGCACGGCGGCAAGAGTTATTACCTGGCGGGGCAGAAGGACGTGCGGCAGGACCCGATCTTCGATCTCTGGAAGGCGACGACCACCCTCTATTCCAAGCTCCACGAGGGGACGGACAAGAGCGGTCCGGTGGTGGGCGCGGGAATCCTGACCCTCGGCGTCAAGCAGCTCATCCAATTGATGTCGACGATGAAGGCGCCCGGCGCCACGTCGTTCACCGAGACCTCGGAGGCGATGGCGAAGTTCGGCACCTTCTTCCTCGGCGAGCTCTGGGACACTTATGTGAGGCACGTCAAGCCGTGAGCCTGAAGACATTCCGCGATCCTCACATCTCCCGCTGGCAGTCGGTCGTCGAGGAGGTACTGAATCGCAAGGAGGGGACGGGCACCGGCGGCGCGGCGACCCGCCCGACTCTGGATCATCCGGTGGTGGCCGCGGCCACCGCCGCCGGTTCGGCCGCGCTGAGCGGCATTTCCACCGCCGCGTCCACAACAGCGCCCACCGCGGCGGCGCCGGCCGGCTGCACGGACGACGAGTGCGCCCATCTCGCGCTGCAACTCGCGACCGCCAAGGTCGAGCACCGTCCCGAGGCCGAGATCCAGCAGCTCGAGGACTCGCTGCGCTTCAGCACCTGCGATCCGCTGTGGGCCGAGGCGGTGACCGAGTACGTCCGCTACTTCGACGTCGACAAGGGGAAGATCCCCTACCGGCCGTCGACGGGGCCGGACGATCCCCCGCCCCTGACGCTGGCCGAGAACGCCACCGTGGCGCTGATCGCCGACTGGGGGACCGGCACGGCCGAGGCGAAGGCGCTGCTCGAGCGGGTGGCGGCCCACAAGCCGGACGTCCTGATCCACCTCGGCGACGTCTATTACTCCGGCACCACGACGGAGAACGAGCAGTACCTGCTCGGCATCGTCAACGAGGTCTTCGGCCGCGGCGCGGACCGCCCCATGCCGGTCTTCAACATGACCGGGAATCACGACATGTACTCGGGGGGCGGTCCCTTCTACGACCTGCTCGGGAAGCTCAACCAGCCGCCGCTGGCGCCGCCGGGGCAGCTCCAGACCAACAGCTTCTTCGGCCTGCGCAGCTCCCGCTGGCAGCTCCTGGGGATGGACACCGGGCTCCACGACAGCGACGTCTTCGACGTGGCGACCGATATGACCTATCTGGAGGATACCGAGCTCGCCTGGCACAAGCACCAGATCGCCACCGCCGGCGGCCGGCGCACGATCCTGCTCTCGCACCACCAGCTCTTCTCGGCGTTCAACCAGATCGGTCCCAAGGACAACCCCGACCGCACGATGAACACCCTACTGCACTCCCAGTTCGGCGGCGTGCTGGACCAGGTGGAGGCGTGGCTCTGGGGGCACGAGCACAACCTGGAGATCTATGCTCCCTACGTGGGGCTGCGGCGCGGGCGGTGCATCGGCTGCGCGGCGGTGCCGGTCTTCGTCGCCCAGGAGCCTTACAAGGTCTGCGCGGGCGGCGACAAGATCCCGCTGCTGCCGGCCAACCCCGCCATCCCCGGCGTGCCGGTGATGCTCGGCACCACGGGGGGCGTCTACAACCACGGCTACGTGATCCTCAAGCTCGACGACGCCGGCGGCACGGCGACCGTCTCCTATTACCAGGACACGGGTATCCAGGATACGGGCATCGGGGATCTGCTGTTCCAGGAAGTATTAGGGGAATAGCTGGGCGGATAGGCCCTCTAAACGAAAAGAGCCGCTCCCAGCGGAGCGGCTCCATCGGTCGGCGAGTGAACCGTGGTTCAGATCTTGACGACGTTGTTGGCGGCGGGGCCCTTATTGCCTTCGACGATGTCGTACTCCACGCGGTCACCCTCGGCGAGCGACTTGAAGCCGCTGCCCTGGATCGCCGAGTGGTGGACGAAGCAGTCCTTCTGACCGTCCTCCGGCGTGATGAACCCGAAACCCTTGCTGTCGTTGAACCACTTCACTCTTCCGGTGTTGCGCATTCCTGAGCTCTCTTTCTTTGATTTTGCCCCAGAAACACGAAGGGACCCGTCCCAAAGCCAGGTCCCTTCACGTTCACTGGTTACTGAGACAGGCTTGTCCGTTGCCTGCCGGAGGGGGAAGGTACGCGCAAGGCAAAGGATTGTCAAGCGTCGAGGGCGACCGCAGGTCGCCCCTACAACCTCCGGCATAAGGTGTACGTGGGGCGCAGGTTGTAGGGGCGACCTGCGGTCGCCCTCGCCCCCGGGAGATCCTCAGCCGGCTCCGCCCCCGCCGCACTCCCCCTCGGTGAAGGACCGCACCTCGCAGCTCGCGAAGCATGCGTTGGAGTAGGTCTGGCCGTCGCAGCCGCAGACCGGCGCGAAGATGAACGGGCAGATGCACGATTCCCGCTGGAACGGCGGCGGGATTCTGCAGACGTTCCCCTGGCCGGGAAACTCGGAGGGGGGGCCGTTCTGAACCAGCAGGACCTCGGGGACCGTCGAAGGGAGAGCTGTCAGGCCGGGGCTGGCGGTCTGCGTCTGCGCCGCGCCGGCGGGCAGGCAAATCAGGGTGGCCAGAAGGATCGCGAAGACACAGGCGGGGATCTTCTTCATGTCTGTACTCCTTTGCTGCGTGGACATCGAGGAGCGGCCGGGAGGCCCGCTCGCGGGGGTACGGACCGGCCTACACGTTCGGTCCGCCTGGGGAACGGCGTCCCCGAGGGCTTTTATAACACAAAGCAAAGCTGTAAATGTAAGTGGCTGAGGTTTCCTCTATTATACTGGCATCGAAATACTGTATCGAACTCTTTGTTGCGGGATGTGGACAGAATTGGCGGACTAACGTGCCGTCGTCGATGTAGTTCAATGAGCTGCTGGGGAGACATCCTTCGCCATGGAATTCGAATGGGACCCGAGGAAGGCGGCAAAGAATCTGGCTACGCATGGCGTATCCTTTGAGGAGGCGGCTACCGTGTTCGCCGATTCGCTGTCCTGGACGTTCCCAGATCCGGGGCACTCGCTGGGCGAAAGTCGCTACATCATGGTGGGGACCTCCCGACGGGGACGAATTCTCATGGTGTCGTACACCGACCGTGACGATGGAATCCGGATCATCAGCGCGCGGGAGGCGACGCGTCCAGAAAGAAGGTTCTATGAAGAAAGCAGCCAAGGCTGAAGAGGACGAGCTCCTTCCCGAGTATGACCTGTCCAGTCTGCCGGACGGAGTTCGAGGCAAGTACGCGCAGCGCTTCCAGGAGGGCACCAATCTGGTGCGGCTGGACCCTGATGTGGCGGCGGCGTTTCCGGATGAAACGTCCGTCAACGAGGCTCTGCGCCTGCTGATGCAAGTCGCGAAGCGGCAACTGGCGCCATCGCGCTGAGAGGTCCCCATTTGGATCTCCCTGGCGACCTGCCCAGCCTGGCCGCGCGCGGCGCCGGCGCCATCCACCGGGCGTTCGACGAGCACCACCGGGCCTTTCGCGCGATCACCGGACGGGTGCGGCGGCGGTTCGAGGAGCGCGACTGGGAGGGGATCCGGCGCGATACGGTGGAGAAGCTCGAGCTGCCGTCGCGGAGCCTCGACGAGACCATCGCGATCCTGCGCGGACAGCTCGGCGACCGCCTCTGCGACCGCGGGATCTGGGAGGCGATGAAGGCGGCCTACACCCGCGAGATCCTCGGCCGCGATGATTTCGAGATCGCCCAGACCTACTTCAACTCCCTCACTAGAAAGGTCTTCCCGCGCGACGGCGTCGATCCCGCCCTCGACTACACTGCCGGCGAGCTCCCCGTCCCCTTCCAGGGGTGGGAAATGGCGAGCGCCCGCGTCTACGCCGTCCGCCGGGTGGACGCCGGGGTGATCCGGCGGGTGCTCGAGGACGCCGGCTTCCAGACCCCGTTCCGCGACCTCGACGGCGACGCCGCGCTGGCCGCCGAGCGGCTCGAGCAGGGCCTCGCCGAGGCGTTCGGCGGCGCCGAGATCGACGCTCTCGACGTGCTGCGGCCGGTCTTCTTCCGCAACAAGGGGGCCTATCTCGTGGGGCGCGCCCGCCGGGGGGAGGCCCGCCTGCCGGTGGTGCTCGCGCTCGTCAACCACCGCGAGGGGATCGCGGTCGACGCCGTGCTCCACACCGAGGACGAGACCAGCGTCGTCTTCAGCTTCGCCCGCTGGTACTTCCACGTCGACGTCGCCAGTCCGCGCGAGGTGATCGGCTTCCTGCGCTCGATCCTGCCCAGGAAGCGGGTCTCCGAGCTCTACATCTCCCTCGGCTACAAGAAGCACGGCAAGACCGAGCTCTACCGCGACCTGACCGCCCACATCGCCCACACCGACGACCGCTTCGTCCCGGCGCCGGGGGCCGCCGGCCTGGTGATGGCGGTCTTCACGCTTCCTTCCTACGAGTTCGTGTTCAAGATCATCAAAGACGCCTTCCCGCCGCAGAAGAACACCACGCGGGAGCGGGTGATGGAGAAGTACCGCACCGTGCAGCTCCACGACCGCGTCGGCCGCCTGGTCGGCTTCCAGGAGTTCGAGCACCTCACCTTTCCGCGCTGCCGGTTCGCGCCCGAGCTGCTCGACGAGCTCCTCGCCGATTCCGCCCGCACCGTCTCGGTGACCGGCGACGACGTGGCGATCCGCCACTGTTACGTCGAGCGGCGGGTCGTCCCTCTGGATCTCTATCTGGAGCGCATCGACGCGGAGCGGGCCGAGGCGGCGGCGGTCGACTGGGGGCGGTGCCTCAAGGAGCTCGCGGCCGCCAACATCTTCCCCGGCGACGTGCTGCTCAAGAACTTCGGCGTCACCCGCCACGGCCGCGTCCTCTCCTACGACTACGACGAGCTCTGCCCGCTCGTCGCGCTCACCTTTCGCGAGGCGCCGCCGGCGCGCAACGAGGAGGAGGAGATGGCCGCCGAGCCCTGGTTCAGCGTCGGCGAGAACGACATCTTCCCTTCCGAGCTGCGCACCTTTCTCGGCCTTCAGGGGGGAGCGCGCGAGGCTTTCCTGCGCGAGCACGGCGATCTCTTCGGCGTCGAGCTCTGGCGCGCCCTCCAGGAGCGGCTCCGCCGGGGGGAGGTGCTCTCCTTCTACCCCTACGATCCGGCGAGGCGGTTGCGGCAGTCAGATACTATCGGCGTGTGGACCCCCGCCCCTTCCTGACCGCGCGCTGGAAGTACCTCGCGATGCTCAACTACGCGGGTGGGTTCAATCTTTCTACGGCGCCGCCACCTGCGCCGCCGGCGCCTCGGTCCCCAGGATCTCCAGCAGCGGCTTGTCGCGCCCGTAGATGTCGTCCCGGAACTGCAGCGTGCCGGCGACATCGGCCCAGGCGGTCCAGTAGACCAGGTGCACGGGGAGCGGGCGGGGGATCGTGACCCACTGCTCGCGCCCCTTGGCGAGGGCGGCGGCGATCTTCTGCGGCGTCCAGGCCGGGTTGTCCTTCAACAGGTACTCCGCCAGCTCCACCGGCTTCTCGACCCGGATGCAGCCGTGGCTGAAGCTGCGCACCGTGCGGCTGAACAGCGAGCGCGACGGCGTGTCGTGGAGGTAGACGTCGAAGCGGTTGGGGAAGAGGAACTTGACCTTCCCCAGCGCGTTCTTGGGTCCCGGCTTCTGGCGGATCTCCATGCTGGAGCCGCTGCCGGTGACCTCGAAACCCTCCCGCGCCAGATAGCTCGGATCGCGCTGCATGTGCGGGATGACCTCCTTCCTGGCGATGCCCGCCGGCACGTGCCAGGAGGGGTTGAGGACGATGCTGGTCATCCGGCCGGTGAACATCGGCGTCCGGTGCGTGGGCTTGCCGGCGACCACCCGCATCGAGAGGGCGGGAACGCCCCCCTCGACGAGGTCGAAGGTGAAGCCGGCGATGTTCACCATGATGTAGCGCTCGCCGAGGTCGTGGGGGAGCCAGCGCCAGCGGTCGAGATTGATCTCGATCTGCCGCACCCGCTGCTCGGCCGGCACGTTCAGGGCCGCCAGGGTGGCCTTGCCGGCGGCGCCGGGATCGAGGCCGTGCCGCTCCTGGAACTTGCGCAGGCCGGCCTGGAGGGGGGCGTCGAAGAGGTCGCGCGCCTCCGCTGGAGAGGCATCCGCAGCGAGGTCCCCCGAGGCTTCGAGACGGGCGCGCAGGGCGGCCACCCGGGCGTTGCGGTCGCCGGGGCGCAGGGGCGGGCCGTCCGGCACGGCGGGCCAGCCGCCGCGGGCGGCGAGGCTCCGGGCCTGGGCGAGGGCGGTCTTGAGCGCGCGGTAGCCGTCGTGAGCGGGGGCGAGCCCGGCGATCGCCGGACGCAGGCGGCCGGCCGCGAGGGCGTCCTCCAGCAGGGCGGAGAGGTCGACCTCGGGGATGTCGAGCTCGCAGTCGGGGTAGATCAACTGCGGGTTCACCGCGCCGTTGCGCAGGTCGGCGGCGAGGCGCAGGAAGGCGTCGGTGAGCCGCAGGTCGATCTCCGCGAGGTCGCCCGGAGCGCCCTTCACCTGGGCGAGGCGCTGGCGCAGGTCGGTGAGGCGGTAGCGCTCGGGGTCGAGGCCGTCGGTGGGGGCCTCGGCGAGGGCGGCGATCAGGTCGTCGGCCTCCGGCCGCACCCCCCTCTCGCCGATCCAGGCGGGAGCGTAGCTCCGGCGGTCGTAGAAGCAGGAGAGGTCCGGAGCGGCGGCAAAGGAGCCGCCGGCGGCCGGCAGGGCCGGCGGCTCGCCCGAGGCCGGGAAGCGGGCGCGGAGGATCGGCTGCAGGCGCTGCCGCAGAGCCGATGGCATGGATGGAGCGGAGGGTTGAGCCGGCTGTTGAGCCGGTTGCGCCGGTTGAGAAAGCTTCTCCTGAGCCCCGGGAAAGAGGAGAGCGGTGGCGGAGAGCCCGGCGAGGAGAGTGGCGACACGCATGCTGTGCAGTGACATAAGAGAGTCTAGGAAACGCGGAGTCGGGTCATGGGTGAATTGGAGATCCTTACCTTACTCATAGATGACGGAAACAGACACTACCTTTCGGCGTGGGAACCCACACCGGCGTTACGGGCGGGAAACCATGCAGGAATCCGGCCCGGGAATCCGGGGCCGGGCGGCTGGGTTAAGATGTCCTGATCGCCGGAGAGCGCGATACGTCCTCTCCCTTGGAATTTATACCCCCAACGTCTTGGAGACCTGTATGAGAAAGTCCCTGATTCTCCCCGCCGCGCTGCTCTTCGCGGCGGCCGCGGTGGCCGGTGCGCAGCAGACGGCCAAGCCCGCTCAGAAGCCGGCGGCTCAGCCCGCGAAACCGATGGCCCAGTCCGCCGCCGCTCCTGCTCAGGCGTCCGGCCAGCAGGCCGGCAAGCCGGAATCCGTGCAGGACCGGGCCAGCTACGTGATCGGTTACAACCTCGGCCGCACGCTCAAGCAGAACGACGTCGATGCCAACTCCGACCTGATCGTCAAGGGGTTGCGCGACGGCATGACGGGTGCGAACGGGATGCTCACCGACGCCGAGATGCAGTCGACGATGCAGGAGTTCCAGAAGCAGGTGCAGACGCAGCAGGAAGCGAAGCAGAAGGTGGTCGGGGAGAAGAACAAGGCCGAGGGTGAGGCTTTCCTGGCGAAGAACAAGGCGCGGGCCGGGGTCAAGACGACCGCCAGCGGCCTGCAGTACGAGGTCGAGAAGGAGGGCACCGGCCCGACTCCGAAGGCGACCGACACGGTGACCGTGAACTACAAGGGCACGCTGATGGACGGCTCGACGTTCGACAGCTCCTACGACCGCGGCCAGCCGGCCACGTTCGTGCTCAACCAGGTCATCCCGGGCTGGACCGAGGGCGTGCAGCTCATGAAGGTCGGCTCGAAGTACAAGTTCTACATCCCGTCCGCCCTCGGCTACGGCGACAAGGGCGCGGGCGCCACGATCGGCCCCAACGCGCCGCTGATCTTCGAGGTCGAGCTGCTCTCGATCGGCGAGCCCAAGGCCGCCCCCGCCGGCGCCCAGAGTGAGGGGCAGCAGTCGTCGCCGCCCAAGGAGCCGGCGAGCCAGAAGCCGCCGACCCGGTAAGGGCTCTGGTGGTCGGAAGGTCGTAGGGGCGCCCCTGTGTGGGCGCCCTTTTCGTTAGGCCCCCAGCACCTCTCTCTGCGCCGCCGCGATATCCTCCAGCGCCATCTCCATCCGCTCGCGATGGGTGCGGAAGGACAGGACGCAGATCCGCGGGGCGAACCGTCCGCGCAGGCGCGTCGGGGTCAGGTAGACCCGCTGGCGGGCGTTGACGCGGTCGAGGAAGCGGTGGTTGAGCTCGTTCAGCTCGCCTTCGGACACGCCCGCCGGGGCCAGCCGGAAGGCGAGCAGCGAGAGCTGCGGCTCGGCGAGGATCTCGATCCCCGGCATCGCACGCAGCCGGTCCGCCGCCAAGCGGGCGAGGGCCAGCTTTTCCTCCAACTGGGCGCGGAAGGCCCCCGCGCCGTGCATCTTGAACGGCAGCCAGACGCGCAGGCCGCGGAACGGCCGCGAGAGCTCGGGTGAGTACTGGCTGAAGTCCACCCGGTCGGGATCGTTCTGCATCCCCGGCATGTAGTCCGCCGTCAGGCTGTGGGCGCGGCGCAGCGCCTCGCCGTCGCGCACCAGGACGGCGCCGGTGCCGTACGGCAGGAACAGCCCCTTGTGCGGATCGAGCACGATCGAATCCGCCCGCTCGATCTCCCGCATCGCCCGCTTCCCCTCTGCGGTCAGCAGGAAGAACCCGCCATAGGCGGCGTCGACATGGAGCCATAGCCCCTCGCGGGCGGCGAGGTCCGCCAGCTCGGCGAGCGGATCGACGGCGCCGGTGTTGGTGGTGCCGGCGCTGGCGGCGATCAGGAAGGGGGTGAGCCCGCGGCGGCGGTCCTCCGCGATCAGCTCGGCGAGCGCGTCGACGCGCAGGCGGAAGAGGTCGTCGGTCGGCACCTCGCGCACGTTGGCTTCCGGAAAGCCGGCGAGGATCGCCCCCTTGGCCACCGAGTAGTGCGACTGGTCGGAGGCGTAGATCACCCCGGAAAGGAAGTTCTCGGGCAGGCGCTCGCGGCGGGCGGTCACCAGCGCCGTCCAGTTGGCGAGCGAGCCGCCGCTGGTCAGCGTCCCCCGGGCTTCGGGCGGATAGCCGGCGATCTGGCAGAACCAGGCGATCACGTTCGCCTCGAGCTGCGCCAGCGCGGGCGCGGCGCCGTAGACCGAGGTATAGCGGTTGGTCGAATCGGCGATCAGGTCCGCCACCGCGGAATGGAACAGGCCGCCGCCGGGGATGTAGGCGAGGTAGCCGGGGCTCGCGGTGTTGAACGAAGGGGGGATCGCCCGCTCGAAGAGCAGGTCGAGCAGCCCGGAGACCGCCGCGCCCTCCTCCGGCAAGGGCTCGGCCAGCGACGGGGCGAGCTCGAAGCCGGCCCGGGTGTTCGAGACCGGCTGCGTGGGGAGCGATTCGATATGGGTCACGATCCGGTCGAGCGCCGCTTCGACGAGCGCGCGCATCTCGGGACCGGAAAGCTCGAGAGGGTGGTCGGTGTCGGTCATGGGGCGAACCTTACCTCAAGATCCGGGGCCTCCCCGCGGGCCATCCGGTCGAGCAGCGCCAGCCTCTCGGCGGGATCGGAGGGCAGGGGGCCGGCATCCACGCACCGGCCGTCGCGCACGGAAATGGCGCGGGTGGCCCGCGGCGCGAAGGGCTCGATCTCGTGCGAGACCACCACCACGGCGGCCCCGGCGGCGACCAGCCGGTCGGTCCAGGCGAGCAGGTCCTCGCGGGCGCCGCGGTCCATGGCCTCCAGCGGCTCGTCGAGCAGGGCGTTGCGGGGCGTGCCCACCAGGGCCGCCGCCAGCACGGCCCGCCGGCGCTGGCCCATCGACAGCTCGCGCACCGAGCGGTGAGAGAGCTTGCCGAGCCCGACACGCTCCAGCGCCTCGCGCCCCTGCTCGCGGGGCTCCCCGCGCAGGCGGCAGACGAGGTCGAGGACCTCGCGCACGGTAGCGTAGGGGGTCAGGTCCGGCTGCTCGGGGACGTAGGCGAGCCCCCGCCGCGCCGCCACCTCGTCGGTCCACAGATCGTGGCCGTCGATCTCGATCCGCCCGGAGTCCGGCCGCTCGATCCCCGCCGCGAGCTTGAGCAGCGTGCTCTTGCCGCAGCCGTTGGGGCCGAGCAGCAGCGTCAGCCCGGGCGCGATCTCGAGATCGACCCCGGCGAGCACGGGCTCGGCGTCGCGGTAGGAGAAGGCGGCCTGATGGAGCCGGATCACGACGCGCTCCAGGACTGCGGATCGCCGGCCGCCAGATGGTGGAGCTCCAGCCAGCGGCTGACCTTCTGCCGCCGCTCGCGCTCCGCCGCCGCTTGTAGCGCCCACGGGGTCGCGGCGAGGGGGAGCAGGGCGGTCCAGGGAAGCAGGGCCACCAGGGCCGCGAGGAGCGCGCCCTCGAAGAAGATCTCCCCGGCGGCGCCGGTCCGCCGCTCGGGAGCCCGCCGCATCGCGCCGGCCGCCCGTACCGCCAGGAAGGGGAGGATGCCCAGCACCGCCAGCGCGGCAAGATCGATCCGCGCCACCAGGAGCACGAGGGGCAGGGCATGAGCCCCCAGGAGCAGGGCGTCCGCGCCGGCGCGCCGGGCCGCCGACCACGGCAGCGAGCGCGACCAGGGCCACGCCGGCCGGCGCACGGCGAGCGCCTCGGCGATCTGCGCCAGCACGAAGACGATCGCGAGGGCCGCGCCGAGCCGCGCGGCGAGCCGCACGTACTCCGGCGCCAAGGCGTTGTTGGCGGTAAACGCGAAAGCCGCGCCCACCGGCAGCAGGCCGAGCACCCAGGCGCCGAAGAGGCTGGTTCCCAGCGCCCGCCAGGCGATCCGGAGCTCGATCAGGCCGCCAACCGATCGGCGGGAGAGGTGGACCGCCGGGGCTCCGGATCGCGCCAGGGAGCCCGCGGCGAGATCCGCCGCCACCAGCAGAGCCGCGGCGATGCCCAGCGTACCCCATCCTCCGGAGCCGGCCAGGACGGCTGCGATCAGAGCGAGCGGCCGGGCCGCCCAGGGGCGCTCGACCGGCGTCGCGCACAGGGCCGCGGCGAGGGCGGTGACGAGCAGCTTGAGAGCGTCCGCCAGCAGAGCGGCGGGAGCGAGCGACGCGTAGGTGGCCAGGAAGAGGAACGCGAGCAGGAGCGGGAGCTGGGCGAGGGCGATCGCGAAGCCCGCGGCCCGGCGATGGGCGAGCCCGCTCACCGGCAGGTGGCGCAGCCAGCCGCCAAGGCCGCGGCAGACCCGGGGAGCCGCCTCCGCCGCCCCGCCCAGGAACACCGCGGCGAACAGCACCGACGTGCCGCCGGAAGCCCGCGCGCCGAACAGGACGTGAGAGATCGAATTCAGGAAGTCCGGCCCGAGCAGCATCCCGGCGCCGAACGCGGTGGCGATCACCGGCACCAGCAGCCGCATCGCCAGCCGGGCGCCGACGGCGAAGTGGAAGCGGAGGAGGGCAGGGAGCGGGGAGCGGGTCACGCGGGGGATGATATCCGGTGCGCAGGGGTGACTGGGGCGGCCTGCCCTCCGAATCCTCACCCTCGATCCCTCTCCCGGGGGAGAGGGAGGGCCCGCTGATGAGGGGATATCTTGAGCGCAGGGCCCTCCCTCTCCACGAAGTGGAGAGGGACTGAGGGTGAGGATTCGAAGGACAGGTCGCCCCCATGGGCACAGACGCCTTCTTGTTACTCCTCCCCCTTCGGCCTACATCCGCCGGGCAGGCGTCCTCGACGTTGGTGATCGCGTTGACCTTGCGCGAACGGGGGAGGTGTTCACGGGGGGTGATGAGATCCGGGTACCGGATTTGTATCGGGAGAACTATACTCAGCGCCAGCGAGGATCTATGGCCCAGAAGGAAAGCACTGTCCAACTCGAGATCCGGCTGAGCTTGCCGGATAGCGTCGCTCGCGAGGCGGAGGCCAGTGGTCTGCTCGCGCCTGAATCCATGGAGTCTCTCCTCCGTGAGGCACTTCGGAAGCGGCGCATCGATCGCCTGTTCGAGGCTGCCGACCGTTTGGCAGCCGTCCCCCTCCCCTCTTTGACCGAGGCTGAGATCGAGGCGGAAGTTCAGGCCGTTCGCAGAGCCCGGCACACCCCGCATGCGGGCAGTCACTGATACCAACGTCGTCATTTCCGGTCTCCTCTGGCAAGGTCCGTCACGACGGATCCTCGACCTCGCGCGGGCTGGCACGCTCGATCTTTTCACCTCTCCCGCTTTGCTGATTGAGTTGGAAGATGTCTTGGGCCGGCGTAAGTTTCAACGTCGCCTGGAGAGCGCCGGTGTCGATCCGCAGGATCTGGTCTTTGGCTACGCGGCACTGGCCCGCTTGGTCATCCCCACCGAGAAGCCGGCCGTCGTTCTTGAAGATCCCGATGATGACGAGGTCCTGGCCTGCGCCTTGTCGGCGCGGGCCGAGGTCATCGTTTCAGGGGACAGGCATCTGCGGGGTCTTGGAAGTTTCCGCGGGATTCGGATCGTGACGGCGGCAGAGCTGCTGGCCTGATCTCCTCTTTAGTCTCCCTCCCCCTTGGGCCTCACATCCGCCGGGCAGGCGTCCTCGACGTTGGTGATCGCGTTGACCTTGCGCGATCGGCGGCCGATCTCGGTGTTGGCGCAGCAGCTCTGGATGGCGTCGTAGAGCGGCCGGGCGCCTTTCGCGTCCATCCCCTCGACCCAGTTGCCGGCGGTGGCGAGCAGGCGCGCCTTCTCCTCGGTGCCGCCGGGCAGCAGCTTCGCCGCCTCCCGCGCCAGATCCATCCCCCCATACCGGTAGTGGAACCGCTTGTCCGGTATGGCGTGGTTGCGCGCCACCCGCTGCCGCTCGTCGGGCGAGGGGCCGAGGTGGCGGTGCGTCTTGGGATCGGCCCGGGCCTCGGCGAAGGGGTCCTGCTCGTAGAATCCGCCGTGGACGAACCAGTCGGGCTCGATCTCCGTGCCGAGCAGCTCCAGCCCTTGATAGCGTGTCAGGCAGGCGGCGCGGAAGAGCGCCTGGGACCGCTCGGCGGCGGGGCGGGCCGCGTCGCGGCCCCGGGACAGGGAGCGCGCGAGGTCGTCCAGCACCGCCCGCCGGCTCTCCGGCAGATACGGGCGCGCGTCGGCGAGGTGCCCGGCCCGCGCCAGGCGCCGGCCGAGGAGGTAGCGAAGGTCGTAGGCGATCCGCTCGTCCGGTGGCGTCGCCAGGCCCGCGTACGGGAGATCCCAACGGTCGTTCTGCTCCGCAGGAGTCCCGTCAGGGTTGTAGCGTGCCGCGAGGCCGGCGGCAAAGGTGCGGTCCACGTAGGCGCGCAGCTCGTCGACCGTGAGCGTCCGCTCGGCTACATAGGCCGCATCGGTCCAGTAGCCACCCCGCAGCAGGGCGTCCAGGGCGGGCACGTACTCGCCCCGGGCGAGACGGACGGCGCCGAGCTCGCCGGCGGCGCGGGGGCGCAGGGCCGACTGAACCCCATTCTCATAGGCCCGCCAGAGATCCTGATCGGCCTTCGCGGGCAGCGCGGGAGCCGCCTGGGCGAGCAGCGCCTCGGCCTCCGCCACCTTGCCGGCCCGCAGCAGGAGCTTGGCGCGGATCCAGCGTGCCATCGGAGCGTCAGCCGGCGCCTGTTTCGCCCATGCCTCGGCGGCGGCGAAATCCCCAGCCCGGTAGGCTGCCCAGGCCAGGCGGTCGGCGCCCTCTGTCCGGGGGACCCCGGCGGCTTGGACCGCCGCGATCCATTTCCGCGCCGCGTCCGGGTCGAGAGGGCCGTCGTAATCCGTCCGGTCCCAGCGCTGGACCACATAGGCAGTAAAAATCGCCCTCGCCTCGGACGAGTTGGCGATCTGCCGCAGCGCCACCGGATCGTCGATCCATTTCGAGGCGCTGAAGCGGATCGAGTTGACCGCGGTCGAGTCTCCGGCTTTCAACTGCCGGAGGTAGAGAGTCAGGGCCTCGGCAGGCCACTTGAGCTCGATCGCGGCGTAGGCCTGCCAGCCGAAGCTTGCGGCGGCGAGCCCCAGGGGATCGGGGAATCCCTGGGACGCGAGCTCGCGGGTGCGCTCGAACCAGGGCGCGGCCGTGTCAGGAGAAAGTTTCAGGCTCGCCTTGCCGATCATGAAGGCGGCCCAGGTCGTGCGGTGTCGACGCTCGGCAACCGGGCGGGAGAGCAATTTTTCCCAGATCTCGCGAGCATCCTTGAAGCGATCCTCGTGATAGGCGATGGCACCGCGCAGATAATCGTCGAACTCTCCCGGCAGGCCGGCCGGCACCACGAGCCCCATGGAATCATGAGGCGGGTAACTCTTGGCGCGACCGGTCAAGACCCGCCGGATCTCCCGGTATTGCTCCAGGAGAAGTGCGCGTCTGCTGGATGTTGGATCAAGCTCTTCGAGGGCCGCCTTCAGTTCCGCTTCATCGATCCGGGAGGTCTGCTCGTAGGGGTCGGAATCAATGATCGCAAGATGAGCAGGCTTCCCGGGCGGCAGGAGGGGATCGAGCGCGTCCCGCAGCCAGGTCGTCGGCGCTTCGAGGATGCCGGCCTCGTCGTTCAGGAGCCAAGGGGGGAAGAATGGCCCGCAGGCCCAGAGCGCGAAAGCGCCGAGCGAGGCGGCGAGGAAGACGGCGAGAGCGGCTCTAGCCGGGATTTTTCGGTAGCTCAACGTGGATCTCCGTCCGGGACGCGAAGCGCAGCCAGGCGACGGTCCGGCGCTCCTCCGGACGCAGGCGTCCGGACCCGGGCCGTTCGAGCCGGGCTCCCTCCGGGCCGGGAGTCACCCGGTAGCCCGCCAGCCCATCCGCCGCAAGGAACGTTTCGCCCTGCCATCGTACCCGAACCGCCGAGGGAGCGGCAGCCTCGCCGTCGCCCGCGTTGACCAGGTCGATCTCTACCAGCCCGGGCTCGGGCTCGCGGACGGCCGCCCGGATCTCGCCGCGAGGCGTCCGTCCGGCCATTACGGCCCGAAGCGCCGGCAACGTCCAGTTCAGCCGGTCCCCCGCAACGGGCAGCCGGTACCAGAGGATGCCGGCGAGCTCGCGGGGGTGATCGCGAGTCCACCCCCGGACCAGTCCGGCCAGGATCGCCGGATCGCTGCGTGCGGCGCGGACGGCGATCCCCTCCGGCCAGGAGAGGAGCGGCCCCTCCGCGGAGAGGCCGATCAGCTTCCCGTTGGGATCGAACGCCGCGAGATAGCTGTACGTGGGGAGAGCCACCCGGAAAGGGCGCCCGAAGCGGGCCGCCTCCGCGATCCAGTCCCGTGCCTCCCCGGCCTTCAGAAGAGGGATCTTCCCCCGGGAGCTGGCCGGAGGCGCCAGCGAGTGGACCTGGAGCACGTAGCCGTCCGCCGCCGCGATCAGCCGCGAGAAGGCCCGCCGCTGCCGCATCCAGCTCGGCAGGGCCGTGAACGTCACCGGGACCGGCGCGGCAGCCTTCCGCAGTATGGGCAGGAGCCCGCGGTAGTCGTCGAGCTTCGATTCCGGGCAGTCATAGTCGATCTGGATCTCGGAGAGGGCGATCCCCTTCGCCCGGGCCTCGGCCGCCACGTCCCGCGTCAGCCCCTGAAGGAGCCGGACGATCCCGGGCTCGTCCGCGAAGCGCGACGGGAAAGAGGTCACCCGCAGGGCGGCGCCGACCGGTCTGCCCTTCAAGGAACCATCCAGCGGCACGCGGGTCACCCGGGGCGAGCCCCGTCGCAGGTCCACCTCGGCGGCGAGCACGACGAAGCCGGAGATCCCGGAAGCCCGCTGCACCGCCTCCCGCACCGCCGGGCTCCAGCTCCGCTGCCAGATGTAGGCCTCTTGGCGGAGGGGGGCGGCGGCGTGGGGGTGCCAGCAGGCGGCGAGGAGGAACAGCAGGGTAAACGGGATGGAGCGGTACCGGAGCTTCATAGGGCTTTAGAATGCCACTACCGTAAGCCAGATTCTTCTCGACATTCCTGAAGGACTCGCTGTTGGCGTGAATCTCGCGCCAGACGAGTTCGTGAGACCCTATGGACGGAACTTCGCCAAGATCGCTGAGAGGAGATAGGCCTAAGCGGCGCCACCGGCATCCGCTTGAGATCTTGGGTGGACAACAACCCTCTTACAGCTGTTGGCGCAGTGCGCTAAGGAGTGCAGTTGCATCCATAGTGTATGTTTGTAGCGTTGATAGTTGGTTCATTGAAAAAGAATTCAAAATTTCTAGAAGCTCCCGCTTCGAATGGCAGGTTTTGTTCTCGCTTCCATTCGCCCTCGGAGCTTGAGAGCCACGGTGCGACTCGGATCGTACCTGATTTGCCAACATTGGTAACGGTTAGAGAGACCTTATAGCCTGCGTCAGCCGCATCATTGATAAAACCAACATCAGGCTCCCCCGCGAGGTTCGAGATCTCGCAATTGGCGTCCGAAGTAGAAGTATCGGTGCCGGCTGCAAGGAAGGCGTAGACGACAAAAATGAGAGGCGTGATTGCTGCCTTTAAAAGCCATTTTTTATCACGGTGCATTTCGGATCCTCCCCCTTGTGTGCTTGTCTCGCCGACGAATAAAGATAGATTGACGCAACGCCGCATAAAGCGACGACATCACACCAGTCGAAAGTGCCGAGACGCGGCCATCGTGCCTGGGCACATTCTATGCTGATGGATACAACTACCGTAGCACATAGCAACGGCAATGAGGTGCGTGGAAAGCCCTCCCAAACAAGATCAATCATGACCATTAAAGATAGCAGCCATAATGCGTCTGGCAAAGAATTAAGCAAGCAGGAGTGTGCTAGATGAGCATAGGGGCCGGCTGCATCGCGTGCAGATGAGATGGGCTGCTTAATGCCTATGCGGTCAATCCAATCGAACATTAGTAAGCTGGTGGGGCGGAAGAGTAGATAGATAGTGCCGCCGCAGAGTAGTGACAGAGTCGCAACCGCTAATCGTCGCATAGTCAACAAGGTCTCTCCGGGTTCTTTTACCATGCTGGTTACGCCTCCATATTGAAGGCAGTGCCAGCCGTCTTGCCGCAGGCGCCAAGCCGGACATAGCATCGTCAGGGATTCTTCTGACGGCGGGAACGTCAACCATAGTTTCCATGACACTGGGAACACGTATTTGTTTAGACGGCTCCTCTCGTAGCTGTGCCCAATTCGCCTCCACCCAGCCCCTTCACAGGCACGTACGTGCCGGCGGAGCCATGTCTCCGCTACAATCCCGCTCCCCATGCTGCTGACGATCCGCACCACCCACGTCCCGGCCACCGATCTGGGTTTCCTGCTGCACAAGCACCCGGACCGGCTGCAGTCGTTCGAGCTGCCGTTCGGGCGGGTGCACGTCTTCTATCCCGAAGTGGAGGAGAGCGCCTGCACGGCGGCGCTGCTGCTCGACGTCGATCCCGTAGGGCTGGTGCGCGGCGGCGGCGCCTCGCTCGACCAGTACGTCAACGACCGCCCCTATGTGGCCTCGTCCTTCCTGGCGGTGGCGATCGCACGGGTCCTCGGCACGGCCCTCGGCGGGCGGTGCGAGCGGCTGCCGGAGCTGGCGGCGACGCCCATCCCGCTCGAGGCGCGCCTCGCGGCGCTGCCCTGCCGGGGCGGCGAGGGGCTCCTCCGGCGTCTCTTCGAGCCGCTCGGCTACGCGGTCAGCGCCGATGCCCATGTGCTGGACCCCACGTTTCCAGGATGGGGATTGAGCCGCTATTTCACGGTGGTCCTGCGCGGCACCTGCCGGTTGAGCGATCTGCTGTCGCACCTCTACGTGCTGGTGCCCGTGCTCGACGACGACAAGCACTACTGGGTGGGCGATCCGGAGGTGGAGAAGCTGGTGCGCCACGGCGAGGGGTGGCTCGGCGCGCACCCCGAGCGGGAGACGATCGCGCGGCGCTACCTCAAGCATCAGAAGAGCCTGGTGCGGGAGGCCATCGCCCGCCTCACCGTGGAGGACGAGGAGGTCCGTCCCGAGGAGACGGCCGGCGTCCGCGATGCCGAGGAGGCGGGCCTGGAGCGCCCCCTCCGGCTTCACGACCGGCGGCTCGACGAGGTGGCCGCCGTCCTCCACGAGAGCGGCGCCACGCGGGTGATCGATCTCGGCTGCGGCGACGGCAAGCTGCTCAAGCGCTTGCTCGCCGACCGCCAGTTCGAGGAGATCGTGGGGATGGACGTCGACTCCCGCTCGCTGGAGACCGCCCGCGACCGGCTCGACCTCGACCGCCTGCCGCCGAAGCAGCGTGAGCGCATCCGGCTGCTCCACGGCTCGCTGCTCTACCGCGACCGCCGGCTCGCCGGCTACGACGCCGCGGCCGTGGTGGAGGTCGTCGAGCATCTCGATCCCCCCCGGCTCGCCGCCTTCGAGCGGGTGGTCTTCGAGTTCGCTCAGCCCCGCACGGTCGCGCTCACCACGCCGAACCGCGAGTACAACGTGCGCTGGCCGTCGCTGCCGGCGGGGCGCTTCCGTCACCGCGATCACCGCTTCGAGTGGACGCGGGAGGAGTTCCGGATCTGGGCCGAGGCCGTCGCCGCCCGCTTCGGCTACGCCGTGCGCTACCTGCCGGTGGGGGACGAGGACCCCGAGGTGGGCGCGCCATCGCAGATGGGGATCTTCTCCCGGGAGGGTAGCCGGTGAACCTCGCCCTCCCCGAGCTCGCTTTGGTGGTGCTGGTCGGTCCTTCCGGCTCCGGCAAGTCGACGTTCGCCCGCCGGCATTTCAAGCCGACGGAGATCCTGACCTCCGACTTCTGCCGGGCGCTGGTCTCCGATGACGAGAACGACCAGTCGGCGACGACGGACGCCTTCGCCGTCCTCCACTTCATCGCCGGCCGCCGCCTGGCCCGGGGGCTGCTCACCGTGGTCGACGCCACCAACGTGCAGCCCGAAGCGCGCAAGCCCCTGGTCGAGCTCGCCCGCGAACACAACGTGCTGCCGGTGGCCATCGTCTTCGACCTGCCGGGGGAGATCCTGGAGGAGCGGAGCCGCACGCGCACCGACCGCAATCTCGGAGCGCACGTGGTGCGCAATCAGCGGAGCCATCTCCGGCGCTCGCTGCGCGATCTCCAGAGGGAGGGCTTCCGCCACGTCTGGACCCTGCGCTCCCCGGAGGAGGTGGACGCGGTCGCCGTCGAGCGCCGCCCGCTGTGGCCCGACCGCCGGTCGGATCACGGCCCCTTCGACCTCATCGGCGACATCCACGGCTGCGGCGACGAGTTGGAGGAGTTGCTGGGGAAACTCGGCTACGCCCCCGACCCTGACGGCGTCCGGCGCCACCAGCAGGGGCGAAAGGTGGTCTTCCTCGGCGATCTGGTGGACCGCGGCCCCCGCGTTCCCGCTGTGCTCCGCACTGTTATGAGTATGGTCGAGGGGGGCTCGGCCCTCTGCGTGCCGGGCAATCACGATCAAAAGCTTTTGCGCTGGCTGAGGGGGAAGAGGGTAACGATCAGTCACGGGCTCGAGCGCTCGGTCGAGCAGCTCGAAGAGGAGAGCCCCGACTTCCGGGTCCGGGTCGCCGCGTTCCTCGACGGCCTGGTGAGCCATTACGTGCTCGACGGCGGCCGGCTGGTGGCCGCCCACGCCGGCATGAAACAGGAGATGCAGGGGCGGGCCTCCGGCCGGGTGCGCGATTTCGCCCTCTATGGCGAGACCACGGGCGAGGTCGACGAGCTCGGCCTGCCCGTCCGCCTCGACTGGGCCGCCGAGTACCGCGGGCCGGCCATGGTGGTCTACGGCCACACGCCGGTCGCCGAGCCGCGGTGGCTCAACCGCACGATCAATGTCGACACCGGCTGCGTCTTCGGCGGCGCGCTCACCGCCCTGCGCTACCCCGAGTTGGAGCTGGTCTCCGTGCCCGCCCGCGAGGTCTACGCGGGAACGCCCCGCGACTTCCGGACGCCGGCGGCGAGCCTGACTCCGCAGCAGGAGCACGACGACGTGCTCGATCTCGAGGACGTCACCGGCAAGCGGATCATCCATACCCGGCTGCGCAACGACGTCACCATCCGCGAGGAGAACGCGGCGGCGGCCCTGGAGGCGATGAGCCGTTTCGCCGTCGATCCCAAGTGGCTCGTCTACCTGCCGCCGACCATGTCCCCGTCAGAGACCAGCCGCCGGCCGGACCTGCTGGAGCACCCCGCCGAGGCGTTCGCCTACTTCCGCGCCGAGGGGGTCGAGCGCGCCGTCTGCGAGGAGAAGCACATGGGCTCGCGGGCCGTCCTCGTCGTCTGCCGCGACGCCGACGAGGCCCGCCGCCGCTTCGGTATTGTCGAAAAAGAGGCCAGCAAAGCGCCCAGAGAAGGGGACGAGGGGATCGGCACCTGCGTCACCCGCACCGGCCGCCGCTTCTTCGACGATCCGGCGCTGGAGCGGGCGCTCCTCCTCCGGGTGCGCGAGGCCCTCGACCGCTCCGGGCTCTGGGAGCGTCTCGATACCGGCTGGGTCTGTCTCGACGCCGAGCTGATGCCCTGGTCGGTCAAGGCCCAGGAGCTGATCCGCGAGCAGTACGCCTCGGTGGGAGCCGCGGCGCGCATCGCCCTGCCGAAGGCGGTCGCCCGGCTGGCCGAGACCGGGGCTCGCGGGATCGACACCGGGGAGCTGCTCGCCCGCTACCGCCAGCGCTACGAGCTGTCGAAACAGTTCGCGGATGCCTACCGGCGCTACTGCTGGCCGGTCGCCTCCGTCGCCGACCTCCGCCTCGCGCCGTTCCACCTGCTGGCGAGCGAGGGGGCGGTGCACATCGACAAGGATCACGTCTGGCAGATGGAGACCCTCGCCGAGGTCTGCCGTGCCGATCCGGAGCTGCTCGTCGCCACTCCCTACCGGGTCGTGGACCTGGCGGACCCGGCGAGCGAGGCCGCGGCCACGGACTGGTGGGAGGAGCTCACCGGGAAAGGGGGCGAAGGGATGGTGGTCAAGCCCTTCGACTTCGTCGCGCGTGGCCGTCGGGGGTTCGCGCAGCCGGCGCTCAAGTGCCGGGGACGGGAGTACCTGCGGATCATCTACGGCCCGGAGTACACCCTGCCGGACAACCTGGAGCGCCTGCGCCAGCGCGGGCTCGGGGCGAAGCGCTCGCTCGCCCTGCGCGAGTTCGCCCTCGGAGTCGAGGGGCTGGAACGCTTCGTAAACCGCGAGCCCCTGCGGCGGGTTCACGAATGTGTCTTCGGCGTGCTGGCGCTGGAGAGCGAGCCGGTGGATCCGCGGCTGTAGGGCCTCAGAGCAGCCCACGCAGCAAATGCATCATCCGGTCGGTGACGAAGGCAGCCTCGATCTTCTCCATCCCGTAGATCTCTTCTTCCCGGGTGCCGGAGCTCCAGCCATATTCGACCTTGAGCTTGGGCTCCGAGGGGTGGAGCGAGATCTCGATGGCGCCGCGCTTGGGGACGCGGGTCTGGATCTGGACGTCGAAGCGGAGCTTCTCCGGGGTCTTCTCCCACAGCCTCGTCAGGTGCCCTTTGCGATCGAGGTCTACCATCAGGGCCCGCAAAGTGGGGAGGATGATCTCCTTCTTGATCTCCTGGAAACGATAGACCTGACGGTTCCGCTCGAGGAGGCGGTCGCGCTCGCCGAGCTGGTCCTGCTCGGCGTTGACCTCGAGAGTCGTGAGGAGCTGGCGAAACTCTTTGATCTTTCCGTCTTCCAACAGGTTCTCCAAGATGAGTCGGAACCCAGTGATTTTACCATCCCGGCAACGGAACCTCGTTATACGATCCGCCGCTGAGGAGGTTCATCCATGATCCAGACCTTCGATCACGGCCCAGTCCGCGAGCTGCGGCTCGACCGTCCGCCGGCCAACGCCCTCTCCCCGGAGCTGATCGCGGCCCTGCGCGACGCGGTCGAGGCGGCCCCCGGCGACGGCGCCCGGGCGCTGGTGATCTCCGGCTCCCCCCGCATGTTCTCGGGCGGCCTCGACGTGCCGCTGCTGGTCCAGCTCGACCGGCCGGCGATCCTGGCCGCCTGGCGGGACTTCTACGCCATGATGCGCGCCCTCGCCACCTCGACTATACCGATCGCAGCGGCGATCACCGGCCACAGCCCGGCCGGCGGCGCGGTGATCTCCCTCTTCTGCGACGCCCGGATCATGACCGAGGGGGACTTCAGGATCGGCCTGAACGAGGTTCAGGTGGGATTGTTCCTGCCACCCGTCATCTACAGGACGATGCGGCGCCTGGTGGGGAGCCGGCAGGCCGAGCGGCTCTGCGTCGGGGGACTGCTGGTCTCCTCAGCCGAGGCGGCCCGCATCGGCTTGGTGGACGAGCTCGCCCCGCACGAACAGGTGGTGGAGAGGGCCGTCGAATGGTGCCGGTCGCTTCTCGCACTCCCCCCCAAGGCCATGACCGCCACCCGCCGCCTCGCCCGCGCCGACCTCGCCGCCCTCTTCGCGGGCGATGATGAGGAGGAGATTCTCGGTGTGCTGGACGAGTGGTTCAGCGACGAGACCCAGAGGGTGATGCGGGAGGTGGCGGAGCGCCTGACGAGGAAGAAATGACGCGCGGAGGTTTGGTGTTACACTTCGCACAGGTTGTGCCGAAACGGCACTTGCTTGAACCATGAACCGACTCCGGTCTTCCGCCACCCTGCTCCTGGTCACCGCGTTCGCGGTGTTCCAGTTGCTTGCCACGGCGCCGCTCTTCCACACCGCTCATTGCGAGAGCCTGGAGTCGCTGACCCAGGCTGTGCACCAGCGCGAGGCTCCGACCTTCCGTAACGGAGGAGGGGCGGAGCTCGAGAGACCGGCCGAGTGTCCGGTCTGCATGGTCTCGGGGCTCGCGGCGATCCTCTCGCCCGGCCTTTCGGTCTGCGCTCCCACGGCTCATCGGGCCGCCTCCCAACTGCCGCCCGACGTTGCCGTACGCACCCTCTCCAGCGAAAACCTCCGCAGCCGCGCTCCTCCTGCCGTCTAAAGCTTCCGTTCCGCTCACATAGCGCCGGCAGCCTCATCGCGGGGCTGCCCGGCAGCAACGGAAATCTTTAAGGATCGGGATGTTGCCGATCGGGAGAGACGCACATGGCCGTCTGGAATCCCGCGTATCGCTCCATTGCGCTCGCGCTGATCCTCTTTCTCGGGCTCGCCGCTCTGCCGGTGACGCCCCTCGCCGCCCAGGAACCGGCGCCGGCCCCCCAAGCCGCGGCGCCCACGAACGACCCCGTCGCCGACCTCCGCGCTCAGCTCGATGCCCTCAAGGCCGAGTACGAGCGACGGATCGCCGACCTCGAGAAGCGCCTGACGGAAATGCAGGGCCAGCAGGGACAGCAGGGCCAGCAGGGACAAGCCGCCCCCCCGCCTGCTGAAGCCGCCCCGCCCGAGACCCCGCCTCAGCCGGCCGCGCCGGCCGAGCCAGCCTCGGGAGCGAGCGGTGGCGGCGCGTCGCAGACCTCGAACTACTTCAATCCCGCGATCTCGGTAATCGGCAACTTCCTCGCGGTCGGCGGCCAGAACCGGGTCGAGAATCTTCCTTCCGCGAGCCTGCGCGAGTCCGAGGTCGGCATCCAGGCGATCGTCGATCCCTACGCGCGCGCGGACTTCTTCCTCTCCTTCGGCGAGGAGGGGGTCGACGTCGAAGAGGGATTCCTCACCTTTACTGCCCTCCCCCAGAACCTGCTGGCCAGAGTCGGCCGCATGCGTGCCTCCTTCGGCAAGGTCAACACCCTGCATCTCCATGTCCTCCCCTGGCCGGACGAGCCGCTGCCGGTGGTCAACCTGCTGGGCGGCGAGGAGGGGTGGATCGGCACCGGCGTCTCGGTCGCCCGCCTCTTGCCGGTGGGGGACACCTTTACCGAGGGGACGCTGCAGATCTTCAGCGGCCAGGAAGGGGGGCCGTTCGCGGGGGAGCGGCGCGGGGACCTCGCCTACAACGGGCACTACCGCGTATTCAAGGATCTGACCGACGCCACCAACCTGGACCTCGGCCTTTCCTATGGCGTCGGCCCTAACAGCTCGAAACCGAACGCCCGCACGCGGCTGGAGGGGCTCGACCTCGCCTACCGCTGGAAGCCGCTGCAGACCGGCTCCTACCGCTCGGCGATCTTCCGCGGCGAGGTCTACCGGAGCCTCCGCGACCAGCCGGGCGGCGTCCAGACGGCGCTCGGCTGGTATGCCTCCGGCGAGTATCAGCTCGCCAAGCGCTGGTTCGTGGGCGCCCGCCTCGAGGCCTCCGACCATGCGGACGACGAATCGGCGCGCGACACCGGCGCCGCCGGCACTCTGACCTTCTGGCCCAGCGAGTTCTCGCAGCTCCGGGCCGAGCTCCGGCGCCGCCACTACGGCTTGACCGACTACACCGCCAACGAGCTCCTCCTCCAACTCCAATTCGCGATCGGCGCCCACGGCGCCCATCCGTTCTAGAGGTATGTCATGAAAAGACTCTTCCCGATCCTCCTGGCTTTTGCCGTGCTCGCCGGCTTCGGCTCCGCCGCTGAGGCCGCCAAGCTCCGCGTCGTCTCCTCGCTTCAGGACTTCTCCTCGATCACGCAGGCGATCGGCGGCGACCGCGTCGAGACCTTCGCCCTCGCCAAGGGCTACCAGGACCCGCACTTCGTCGACGCCAAGCCCTCCTTCATACTCCAGCTCTCGCGCGCCGACCTCCTGATCGTCGCCGGCCTCGAGCTGGAGATCGGCTACCTGCCGCCGCTGATCGACCAGAGCCGGAACAACAAGATCCACCCCGGCAACCCCGGCTATCTGGACGCCTCGGCCGGCACCGACATCCTGCAGCGACCGACGGCGCAGGTCACCCGCGCCATGGGCGATGTCCATCCGTACGGCAACCCGCACTACTGGACCGATCCCGAGAACGGCCGGGTGGTCGCGCGCGCGATCGCCGCCCGCCTGTCGCAGCTCGATCCGGCCGATAGCGCGGTCTTCCAGAAGAACCTCGCCGCCTTCGAGGCCCGCCTGACCCAGAAAGAGGCGGAGTGGCGGACGAAGATGGCCCCCTACGCGGGGACAAAGATCGTCACCTTCCACGATTCCTGGCCGAACTTCGCCAAGGCGTTCAAGCTCAACATCGTGGGGCACGTCGAGCCCAAGCCGGGCATCCCGCCGTCCCCCTCGCACACGCTGGAGATCATCAACCTGATCCAGGCTCAGAAGGTGCCGGCGATCCTGGTCGAGCCCTACTTCGACCGCAAGACGCCGGACTACATCGCCGCCAAGACCGGCGCGACGGTGGTGATCTTCTACCCCTCGGTGGGTGGGACGTCGGCGGTCGGGGACTACTTCACGCTGTTCGACACCAACATCAACGCGTTCATCGCGGCGGCGAAAGGCAAGAAGTGAGTATCTTCCAACTGCTCCTGCCGGCCTTCGTGGCGAGTTTGATCCTGACCGGCATCCACGCCTATCTCGGCGTTCACGTGGTCGAGCGCGGGGTGATCTTCGTCGACCTCTCGCTCGCCCAGATCGCGGCCCTCGGATCGACCGTCGCCTACCTGCTAGGCCATGACCTGCATTCGACGGGCGCCTACCTCTTCTCGCTCGGTTTCACCTTCCTGGGGGCGGCGATCTTCGCCTTCTCGAGGGTCCACCGGAAGACCCGTATCCCGCAGGAGGCGGTGATCGGCATCGCCTACGCGGTCGCGGCGGCGGTGGCAATCCTGGTGATGTCGAAGGCGACTCAGGAGACCGAGCACCTGAAGGAGATGCTGGTCGGCAACATCCTCTCCGTGACCTGGCCCGAGCTGGCGAAGACCGCCATCCTCTACGCCCTGGTCGGCGTCTTCCATTACATCTTCCGCGAGCGTTTCCTGATGATCTCGATGGACGAGCAGGAGGCCGAGCGGCGGGGCCTGAACATCCGTTTCTGGGACTTTCTCTTCTACGTCTCGTTCGGCTTCGTGGTGACCTCCTCGGTCGCCATCGCCGGCGTGCTCCTCGTCTTCTGCTTCCTGATCGTCCCCTCGGTGACGGCGATGCTCTTCGCCGAGCGCCTGGGGCCGCGTCTAGCGATCGGCTGGGGAATGGGCGCGCTGGTCTCGGCGGCCGGGGTCGCCCTGTCGTTCCTTCTCGACCTGCCGACAGGTGCCGCGATCGTGGCCACCTTCGGTTTGACGCTCCTGATTCTCGCCGGGGTGAGGAAGGCTTTCTTCAAGCCGATCGCGGCGTGAAGATGGGCGCCTCCTCGGAGGCGCCCTTGCTTCAGGAGCTTTCCTGCTTTGCGATTTCTTCGAGCATGCGCCCGAGCTGGCGTTTTACCCACTGGTCTAGTCGTAAGAGAAAGTGAGGCGTGAGCTCCGGGGAAACGTCTTCGAGTCGAACCTCCAAGTCGTCTTTACTACTCATCGCGTGAATCAGGAATGGGAATGGGCTTGGACGGCGAGAACGGAAAACGAACACCTCAAGAGCGGCGCTTTTGACTTGGGGAACCTCGCCCGAGAGGGTAATCCTTGTGTGCGCAGAGGACGTCGCGAGCTTATAGCCTGGGCGCAAAGGCGTTGCCGACCTGCCGCCGGTGAGTACTTCTACCGACAATGGAAGAGATTGCAGGGCCGCAAATTTTGCCTCTACTATCGTCTCGATCTCTCTTAGAACCCGGAAGGCAGTGGCCTCGATCTCGGAATTAGAAAGGCCTTTCCAAGCCTTGGCGGTCTTGGCGATGTGCTCTGCCAAATTCTCAGGTTTCGGCGACTCCGCCGTCATCAGGCTCTCCGACACGAGCTGCATCGTGTCAATCCCCCGATCCCGGAAAAACGAGACCACCGGCCTGAAATCCCCGAGATCGGCCGCTCGTAACGAATCCAGATAGGCTGGCCGCTGATTCTCGAAAATCACCAGTGGGATTGACTGCGTCCTGTAGAAGAAGGTCGAAGCGAGCGCTCGGGCCACCCGGCCGTTGCCGTCGGCAAAGGGGTGGATCACCACGAAGGCGTAGTGGCAGTAGGAAGCTTGGAGGACGGGGTGAGCCGTCTCGAACTCCGGCGTCCGGATCTGCTCGATGAGGCGGTGCATCTCGTCCGCCACGCGATCGACCGGGGCGTAGGCGTGGAAAGTGCCGTCCGTGAGACGAACATGGTTGGGACGGCTCTTGTACTGCCCCTTGGGGAGATCCTGCTCCTGCCAGCCCACATCGGTGAGGACCCGGTACGTCTTCTGAGGCTCGCACAACCTCTCGTGGAGGGCCCGGATCCAGGCTTCGGTGATCGGTAACTTCTGTGTGACCGCGTCAAGGACGAGCTCATAGGCCGCGAGTTGGGCTTCGAAAAGCTTCCGGACCCCAGCCCCCCGCTCCTCGATCGCCTGCTCCCACGTCAGGCTCTGCAGAGCGACGGTCATGGTGAAGCCGCGGTCGACACTGTAGAGCCCCTCGATAGCTCCGGTATCCAGAGCGGCTGCACGGACAGCGACCTCGACCGATGCTTTCAGGGTTTCAGGAGAAGCCTCTCGCCGGCGCTCCTCCAGGCTCGCGGCGAAGCGGCTCCAGAGGTCGGCATCCTCGGAGGACAGCTCCCCCCAGGTGGAGAAGTCGGGGAAGCCCCGATAGAGCTGGTCCGCCTGCGCGAGAGACGTTGATTCCATTCGGGAGCTGTCCTCTCTGACGGAACGATCTTATCCTCTCCCACCCCTGAACATGGCATCGGACGTGATATAGGAAGCGCTGGAAGAGGGAGGGATGCCATGCGAGTCGCGTTCATCGGCACCGGTCTCATGGGGCGCCCCATGGCCGAGCGGGTCCTCGCCGCCGGCCACGAGCTGATCGCCTACAACCGTACCCGGGAGAAGGCCGAGCCGCTGGCGCGGAAAGGGGCGCGGATCGCCGCCAGCGCCCGCGAGGCGATCGAGGCGGGGGAGTGCGCGATCTTCATGGTCCGCGACGGCAGCGTGGTCCGCGAGCTGCTCTCCGACGGCGGCTTCATCCCCAGCCTGGGCGGACGGACGGTGATCCAGATGTCGACCATCGCCCCCGTCGAAAGCGTAAAGCTGATGGACGAGGTCCGCGCCGCCGCCGGCGATTACCTGGAGGCGCCGGTGCTGGGGAGCGTCCCCCAGGCCGAGGAGGGGAAGCTGCTGGTGATGGTGGGTGGGAGCTCCGAACAACTCGAGCATTGGGGAGCTCTGCTCCGCTGCTTCGGGCCGGAGCCGCGGCAGGTCGGGCCGGTCGGCCATGCGGCGACGCTCAAGCTCGCGATGAACCAGCTCATCGCCTCGCTCTCGGCGGCCTTCTCGCTCAGCCTCGGCATGGTGGAGCGCAAGGGGATCGAGGTCGATCTGTTCATGGACATCCTGCGCAAGAGCGCCTTTTACGCTCCGACCTTCGACCGCAAGCTCCCCCAGATGCTCGCGCGCGACTTCGCGAGCCCGAACTTTCCGGCCGATCTCCTGCTCAAGGACCTCGATCTCGCGCGCTCCGAGGCGGGCGCGCTCGGCCTCGACACCACCGCTCTCGACGGGGTACGCGAGGTGGTCAAGAAGACCGTCGAGGACGGTAAAGGGCGGGAGGACTACGCCGCGCTCTACGAGACGATCGATCCCCCGGCCTGATACCGGCCCTGGCCGTCTACCGCGACGCCTGGAAGGGCGGCGGCACGTTGGCCGGTGCTTTCATCCGCAGATCCTCCGGCGTCGCCAGGGCGGCGATCTCCCGCCGCATCTCCACCAGCTCTTGGACGCGGTGCTGCCAGGGCCGAACTTGCAAGCCCAATTGCTGGCGGCGGGCTACCTCCTGCTCGGCGCCACGAATCCGACGGTTAATGATCTTGAGACATTCGTCGAACCTCACGGTTCACCTCGCGTTTCGGAAAACGGGAAATTAACTCCAGTATACACCCGGATTCCGGCGAACTCAAAATTTCGCGAAGCAAGGGTAAAATCGATTTCTTTGAATAAGTCTTTATGAGACCAGATGATCGATTCGCTCGGTCTCCATCGCACGGGAGGCCGTACGGCCAAGGATTTGTACGGCACCTATCAGATTCGCGAAACGCTCGTCGTGGGTAAGACCTTGCCGGTAGCGGAAGTAAATCTGCTGCGCGATGGTCGCGATTTTGAATAATCCGTACACGTAATAAAACAGGATGCCCGAGACGTCACGGTTGCTTCGCGCGGCGTAACGCTCGACCACCTCGCCGCGGCTCAGGTTGCCGGGGAGAGTCGTCGGTCCCCCCGGCAGCAGGCGCAGCTCGGGGGCGTCGTCCGGGTTCATCCAGTAGCCGAGGCTGGTGCCGAGGTCCATCAGCGGATCGCCGAGGGTGGCCATCTCCCAGTCGAGCACGGCCACGATGCGGTCGAGGTCCTGGGGATGGAGGACGAGGTTGTCGTATTTGTAGTCGTTGTGGATCAGCGCCGCGCCGGTCTCAGGAGGTAAATTCGCAGAGAGCCAGGCGGCGGCGCGGTCGAGGTCCGGCACGTCGTCCGTACGGGACTTCCGCCAGCGCCCGCTCCACCCCTCCACCTGCCGGGCCACATATCCTTCCGGATGCCCGAGATCCTCCAGCCCCGCCGCCCGCCAGTCCACGGCGTGCAGGTCCGCCAGTCCGTCGACCGCCGCCTCGCTGATCGCCCGCATCCGCTCCGGTGGCAGGTCAACTCCCGCCGGGGCCTTCGGGTGGCGGAGGATGACGCCGCGCACCCGCTCCATAAGGTAGAACGGCGCGCCGATCACCGCGGGATCGTCGCAGTGAAGGAGGGCGCGGGGCGCCTTCGGATAGACGGCGTGGAGACGCGAGAGCACGCGGTACTCCCGGCCCATGTCGTGGGCCGTCTTCACCTGCGAGCCAAACGGGGGGCGGCGCAGCACCAGCTCGCGGTCGCCGGCGTGGAGCAGGTAGGTGAGGTTCGAGTGCCCGCCGGGGAACTGCTCGATGGTGACCGGCCCCTCGGCACCGGGGATGCGCCCGCTGAGCCACGCTGACAGGGCGGCGGCGTCGATCTCCTCGCCGGGGCGGACGGCGCGGGGTGAATCGATCAATATCTCCGTCGGAACGTCCGCCATCAATCTTCCCCCCTCTTCATGCCGTACCTCTCCAGGATCCGCCGGGCGGCGGCGGTCTTGTGGACCTCGTCGGCGCCGTCGTAGATGCGGGCGCCCCGCTCGTGGCGCCACCAGAAGGCGAGGGGGGTCGCCTCGGTGAGCCCGAGGGCGCCGTGGGTCTGGATCGCCCGGTCGAGCACCCGCTGGAGCACGGCGGCGGTGTGGAACTTGATCAGCGAGACGTCGTCCCGTGCCGCCGCGGCCCCCTCGCGGTCGATGCGCCAGGCGGTGCGCAGCACGAGCAGGCGGGCGGCGTCGATCTCGGCGCGGCTCTCGGCGATCCACTCCTGCACGATCTGGCGGAGCCCGAGCGGCTTGCCCGGCGCGAGCTCCCGGCTGGCGGCTCGCTCGCACATCAGGTCGAACGCCCGCTCGCAGATGCCGATCCAGCGCACGCAGTGATGGATGCGCCCCGGCCCCAGCCGCTCCTGGGCGAGGGAGAACCCCGCCCCCTCGGATCCGATGCGGTTCGCCGCCGGCACCCGCGCGCCGTCGAGCCGCACCTCGGCGTGGCTCATCCACCCCTCTCCCCGCTCGCCCATGACGGCGAGGTTCTGGACGATCTCGAACCCCGGCGTGTCCGTGGGCACCAGGATCTGGCTCGCCCGCGCGTGGGGCTTCGGGGCGTCGGGATTCGTGACCGCCATCACGATGCAGAAGGCGGCCCCCTCGGCGGCGCTGGTGAACCATTTGTGGCCGTCGATGATGTAGTCGTCGCCTTCGCGGCGGGCGGTGGTGCCGAGCCGGACGGGATTGGAGCCGGCGAGCTCCGGCTCGGTCATGCCGAAGCAGCTCCGGATGTCCCCCGCGACGAGGGGGCGGAGCCATTGCTCCTTCTGTTCGGGAGAGCCGTGGTGGAGGAGCAGCTCCATGTTCCCCGCGTCCGGCGCCTGGACGTTGAAGACGTAGTGGCCGATCACGCTCCGACCCAGCGCCTCGCCGATCGGCGCGAACTCGAGGAGCGAGAGGCCGCCGCCGCCCCATTCTTTCGGCATGTGAAGGGCGAGGAAACGCTCCCCCCGCAGCCGGGCACGGAGGCGCTCGATCTCCGGCCCGGCCGCTCCGAAGCCCCGTTCCAGCACGGTCCGCTCGACGGGGAGGATCTCCTCGTCGACGAAACGGCGGATGGCGGCGGTGAGATCGCGGATCGGTTCGGAGACGGCGAAGTCCATGGGCGCTCCCTCCCTCTGGGCGAAAAAGGAGTCTAGCGCGGCAGCTCGATCTCAGCGAATGACGAGACCACCCGGTCCGCCTCTCCCAGCATCTCCGGCCCGTGCGTCGTGGCGAGGCCGATCGAAGTCATGCCGGCGCGGCGGGCGGCCTCGAGGCCGCGGGGGGAGTCCTCGATGACGAGGCAGCGTTCCGGCGGCGCGCCGAGCTGGGCGGCGGCGTAGAGGAAGATGTCCGGCGCCGGCTTGGCCCGGCCCCCGACGTGGGTGGGGAAGTAGACGCGACCGTCGAAGAAGCGCGCGATCCCCAGCTTGCGGTCGGCGACGGCGAAGAGCTCCTCGGGCATCGAGGTGGCGATGCAGGTCGCATAGCGCCCCCGCACCTTCTCCTCGTAGAACTCCGGGAACCCCTCGGTGAACCGGACCTCCTGCTCGAACAGCTCGCCGATGATCTCCAGCCGCTCCACGACCAGGGCGTCGGGATCTCCCTCGACACCGTACTGTTCCTGGAGCAGGAGGACACCCGCCCGCTGCCCGAGCCCGGTGATCAGCGGCTTGGTGCGCGCGATGTCGAAGGCGATGCCGCGCCGGCGCAGGAACTCCGTCTCGCACCGGTCCCAGATCGTCTCGCTGTCGAGGACGACGCCGTCGCAGTCGAAGAGGATGGCTTCAAGCAAGCGGTTTCTCCTCCAGCCGCGCGATCTCGCGGTCGTGCAACCGGCTCAAGGTGAGCTGGGCGGTGAGAGCGCCGAGGAAAGCACAGAACATGTCCCATTGAGTGTCCCAGGGGTCCCCCTGGGTGCCGAGGAAGTCGTCCGCGGCCGCGCCGCCGAGCACGGCGGAGCCCCATTCGAAGAATTCGTAGCAGGCGCTCAAGGCCAGGCAGACACAGGTGACCAGAAAAAAGAGCCAGCCGCCGCGCCGCACCACATCCCGGCGCAGCAGGATCTCCCGCGCCAGGATCGCCGGCACGAACCCTTGCGCGAAGTGCCCCAGGCGGTCGTAGGGGTTTCGCGCCAGGTCCAGCAGGTCTTGGAGCCAGAACCCCAGCGGCACCCTGGCGTAGGTGTAGTGGCCGCCCAGCATCAGGATCAGCGCGTGCAGGAACAGGAGGCGATAGACGAGCGGGGTCAGCGGGAAGCGGTGCCGGGTCGCGATCAGGAGGGGGACCCCGAGCAGAATGGGGAAGACCTCCAGGATCCAGGTCACCCGGTCATAGGCGTTCACCGCCGAGGCGGCGAGAGCCAGGGCGCCCAGCACGAGCAGAACGGCGGGTTCCTTCCGCATGGGGAAGCTCCTTGGGTTTACGGATTGAGTCCCTGCTCACCATATCAGGACCCTCCCTGCCGGCGGCGGGGCGAGTAGACTTTCCCCATGGCTGTCACCACCCGAACCGAGCAGGCCTCCCGGAGGTGACCGGCGCCATGCGAGCGATGATCCTTCGTGCTCTTTCCAATCTCGACGAGAATCCCGAGCCGCTGGAGATGGCGGATCTGCCGGTGCCGGTTCCCGGAGCGGGGGAAGTCCGGATCCGGGTCTCGGTCTGCGGGGTCTGCCACACGGAGCTCGACGAGATCGAGGGGCGCATGCCGCCGCCGCGCCTGCCGGTGGTGCCCGGCCATCAGGCCGTCGGGCGGGTGGACGCCCTCGGCCCCGGCGCCGAGGGGCTCCGCGAGGGGGACCGCGTCGGCGTCGCCTGGATCGGATCGGCGTGCGGCCGGTGCAAGTACTGCCGCGAGGGGAACGAGAATCTCTGCCCCTTCTTCGTGGCCACGGGCCGCGACGCCGATGGCGGGTACGCCGAATTCATGACCGCGCCCGCACCTTTTGCCCATCCGATTCCCGCTGTCTTCCCAGATGTCGAGGCTGCCCCGCTGCTCTGCGCCGGGGCGATCGGCTACCGCTCGCTGAAGCTGGCCGGCCTCGAGGACGGAGAGAGCCTCGGTCTGACGGGATTCGGCGCCTCGGCCCACTTGGTTCTCAAGATGGCGCGGCATCGCTATCCCAATACCCGGGTCTATGTCTTCGCCCGCAGTGAAGGGGAGCGGGCGTTCGCGCGCGAGCTGGGCGCCGTCTGGGCGGGAGACTCGACCGCGGAGCCGCCCGAGAAGCTCGCCGCGATCGTCGACACCACCCCCGCTTGGCGGCCGGTCGTCGAGGCGCTGAAGAACCTGGAGCCGGAGGGCCGGCTGGTGATCAACGCCATCCGCAAGGAGGAGCGCGACAAGAGCGCGCTCCTCGCCCTCGACTACCCCCGCGACCTCTGGATGGAGAAGGAGATCAAGAGCGTCGCCAACGTGTCTCGCGCCGATGTCCGCGAGTTCCTGGCTCTGGCGGCCGAGATTCCGCTCCACCCAGAGGTCCAGGAGTTTCCGCTGGAGGCGGCCAACCAAGCGTTGCGCGAGCTTAAGGGGCGCAGGATCCGGGGCGCCAAGGTGCTGAGGATCGCGCCGGCATGAAACGCGAGATCGAGATCTACTCCCTGCAGATGACCTCGCCGGCGGACCTCCGCCCGTCCCGCCCTTCCGTGGCAGGCTTCCGGGTGGAGCAGGCGCGCGTCCCGTGCCCGGAGCTCAACCATTTCTTCTACACGGCCGTGGGCGGCGACTGGTACTGGATCGACCGCCTGGAGTGGACCTACGACCAGTGGCGGGCCTGGGTCGACCGGCCGGAGCTGGAGACCTGGATCGGCACCTTCGAGGGGACCCCGGCCGGTTACTTCGAGCTGGAGCGCCAGCCCGGAGCCCACGTCGAGCTCGCCTACTTCGGCCTCCTGCCCGGCTTTTTGGGCCGCGGCCTGGGCGGCGCCCTGCTGACCGCCGCCATCGAGCGCGCCTGGGAGATGGGAGCCTCCCGCGTCTGGGTCCACACCTGCTCGCTCGACGGGCCGGCGGCCCTGCGGAACTACCAGGCGCGGGGCTTCCGGCATTACGAGACGAAGAGGATCGAGAAGGAGTTTCCCGATGTGCCTCCCGGACCGTGGCCGGGAGCGCGAAAGCTCAGCAGTTATACCGGGTGACGATGGTCTGGTCGACGCAAACCTGGCCGCAGGTGATGCAGTTCGTGGGGGTCGTCACTCCGCCCCGCGGAGCCCGCAGGCCCTCCGCGTCGAGCGCTTTCAGGGTCTCCCTGGACAGAGTGAGCTTCGGAGATTTTGTCTTCTTCATGATCGCTCCTTTCCTGTAAGGCTTCTGAATATACCCGAAGAACCGCCCGCGACGGGTCTCCCGCCGTCCTGCTATCATCGGCGCGTTCTTCCCATCAGGACTGAGAAACGGCGATTCACGATGCCTCGTCTTCGGCCAGCCGCCCGCCCGCTCGCGTGGCTGGCGTTGGCCGGCGCTCTCCTCGGCGCCTCGCCGACCGCCGCCGCGCCGCTGACCCCCGGACAACCCGCCGAGCGCGAGCTCGCTTCCGGCGAGACGCACGCCTACCGGGTCGAGCTCGCGGCCGGGCGCGTCTGGCGGATCGCCGTCGAGCAGCGGGGGATCGACGTCGAGCTGGCGGCCAAAGGGCCGGACGGCCGCCGCATCGTCGTGGACGCCCCCTTCGACCGCCAGGGGACCGAGACGCTGGTCGTCGAGCCCGCGGCGGATGGCGCTTATGACGTCGAGGTGATCGCCCGCGAGCCGGCCGCCCTGCCGGGCCACTATGAGATCCGTATCGACGAGCTGACACGCGCCACGGAGGCCGGACGTCATCGCGCTGCCGCCGAGGCGGCGATGTCCCTGGCTGGGGAGCGCTACCGGGAAGGGACACCCGGGCGGCGGCAGGCCCTCGCGGAGTATCGGCGGGCGGTGGAGGAGTGGCGGGCGGCGGCGGATCGTCCCCGGGAGGCTCGCGCCCTCTACGCCGCCGCCGTCCTCGCGCGGCTGGTCGACGACACTCGGGAGGCCCTGAAGACCGGGGAAGAGGTGCTGCCGCTCTGGCAGGGGCTCGGCGACCGGCTCTGGGAGGCGGCCACCTGGAACGAGATCGGGCTCGACCGCTGGCAGTTGGGCGCCACCGCCGAGGCCCGGGCGGCTTTCGAGAAGGCCGTGGCCCTGCAGCGGGAGATCGGCGACCGTTACGGCGAGGGGGCCTCGCTGGGCAATCTGTGCGCCACCAACCTGGGAAAGGGGGAGCTGAAGGCGGGGCTCGCCTGCTACGAGAACGCCCTCCCCGTGCTGCGCGAGGTGAAGGCCGAATCGCTGGCCGCCTTCGCGCTCAACAACCTCGGCCGGGTCTACGACATCCTGGGCGAGCCCGAAAAGGCGCTCGACCGCTATCGCCAGGCTCGCGAGGGGATGCGCGCCACCGGCGACCGGGCCGGCGAGGCGCGGACCCTCAACTACATCGGCCTGCTCCATCAGGAGCTGGGGGACAACCAGGAGGCCCTCGCCGATTTCGGGGCCGCGCTGGAGGTTTTCCGCTCCCTGGACAACCGCCGCTGGCAGGCCTTCGTCCTCCACAACCTGGGGCTGGTCTACCAGGGGCTCGGCGAGTGGGCGCGGGCGGTCTCGGCCTACCGGGAAGCGTTGCGCCTGCGGCGCGAGGTCGGCGACCGGGCGGAGGAGGCCGCGACGCTCACCAACCTCGGCCAGGTCTACAGCGCCCTCCAGAACAGCCGCGAGGCCCTGGAGTGCCAGCAGAAAGCGCTGGTTCTGCGGCGGGAGAGCGGCGACCGCTGGGGCGAGGGGATCGCGTTGACCCAACTCGGCCGCGCGGCCCTGGCGCTGGGGGACGCCCCTTCGGCGCTCGCCCATTTCGATCACGCGATCGCGCTCCTCAAGGCTGCCGGCTCCCAGGCTGAGGAGGCCGAAGCCCTGCGTAGCCGGGGCGACGCCAATCTCGCCGCGGGGCAGCCGGCCAGAGCCCTGGAAAGCCTGGAGGAGGCGCTGCGGCTGGCGCGGGCCACCGGGCACCGGGCGAGCGAGGCCCAGGCGGAATTCGGGCTCGCCCGGGCCGAGCGCGGCCTGGGCCATCTCGCCGCGGCGCGCCTGCACGCCGGAACGGCCCTGGAAATCTTCGAGACCCTGCGCACCCGGATCGGCAATCCGGATCTCCGCGCCTCCTACTCCGCCCTTCGCCATCAGGCCTACGAGCTCGATCTCGAGCTGCTGATGGAGAGTCATCGCGCCGAGCCCGCCGCGGGGTGGGACCGGGCGGCCCTGGAGACCGGCGAGCGCGCCCGCGCCCGCACCCTGGTCGAGCTGCTGAACGAAGCCGGCGTGGACGTCCGCGAGGGGGTGGACCCCGCGCTGCTCGATCGCCGGACCTCCCTGCTGCGCCGCCTGAGCGCCAAGACCGAGCGCGCCCTGCGCGAGCATCCGAAGGGAGCGGACGAGCAGGCGGCGCTGGAGCAGGAGCGCTACGCCGTGCTGCGGGAGCTGGACGCCGTCGAGGCCGAGATCCGCGAGCGGAGCCCGGGCTTCGCCGCGCTCACCCAGCCGCAGCCGTTGCGCGCCGCCGAGATCCAGGCCCTCCTCGATCCGGACACGCTCCTCCTCGCCTACGCCCTGGGCGAGGAGCGGAGCTATCTCTGGGCCGTCACGCCGGACCGTATCGAGAGCTTCGAGCTGCCCGGCCGCGCCCCCATCGAGGAGCTCGCCCGCCGGGTGAACGAGGAGATGAGCCGCTTCGACATCGAAAACCGGCGGCGCGAGGCCAGCGACGCGGCAGCCCTCGGCCGCCTGCTGCTGGGACCCGTGGCCGGCCGGCTCGGCCGTCAGCGCTTGGTGATCGTGCCGGACGGCGCCTTGCAGTACATCCCCTTCGGCGCCCTGCCGCTGCCGGCGGGCAAGGCGTCCGGCGAAGAGGCGAGACCTGTTCTCCTGCTCGAGCGGCACGAAGTCGTCGATCTCCCCTCGGCCTCAGCTCTGGCGGTGCAGCGGCGGGTGCTGGCGAAGAGGGCGCGGCGCCCGGCGGCGGCGAAGCGGCTCGCCGTGCTGGCCGATCCGGTCTTCGATCGCCGGGATCCCCGGGTGGCCGCGCGCGGGACCACTCAGGGAGATCCCCCCGCTTTCGAGCGCCTGCCCGCCTCGCGCCAGGAGGCGGAGGCGATCGCAGCGCTCGCTCCGCGGGGGGAGTCCCTGGTGGCGCTGGACTTCGACGCCGCCCTCCCGCGGGTGCTCGGCGACCGGCTGAGCGACTTCCAGATCATTCACTTCGCCACCCACGGCGTGATCGACGCCGAGCGCCCGACGCTCTCGGGGCTGGCCCTTTCCATGGTGGATTCAGGCGGCCGTCCCCAGGAGGGCTTCCTCCACCTGCACGACATCTACAATCTGCGACTCAATGCCGATCTGGTCGTCCTGAGCGGCTGCCGCACCGCCCTCGGCAAGGAAGTGCGCGGCGAGGGGCTGATCGGGCTCACCCGGGGTTTTCAGTACGCCGGAGCCTCGCGGGTCGTGGCCAGCCTGTGGCGGGTGGAGGATCTCGCCACGGCCTCCCTCATGGTCCGGTTTTATCGCGGCCTGTGGATCGAGAAGCTGCCGCCCGCGGCGGCGCTGCGGGCGGCCCAGCTCTGGGTGAGCCAGCAGCGCCGCTGGCGCGACCCCTACTTCTGGGCGGCGTTCGTCCTGGAAGGGGACTGGCGCTGAACACAGGGTGCGATGATCCGCGCCTCCACACCACTATCCGATTGAAAGGGAGGACCAACATGGAGATCGCGAACTTCGTAGGGACTTGGTACATCCATTTGCGAGACGGCTCGACGGATTATGGGATGCAGAAGGATTCGACCCTGCTGATCGGCACCGGCAGCGAGTACGGGGACATTCCCCCCTTCCTGACCGAGGAGTACGCGGTTTGCGTGGGCTTCGCCATCCTCGACGAGAACGGCGTCGTGGAGCTCTCCACGGACCCTCCCTCCGACTCGAGCCCGGCGCCGCACCAGGCTCTGGTGCTCCGCCTGACCGGGGACCAGCTCCGCTGGAAGGGGTACTACATGCAGAAGCCGCTCTACATCTACATCTCCGCCGCCCAGACCTGGACGCCGGGCGGGCAGCAGTACACCCACCTGTTCGGGGCGACGACCTACGGCGATCCCGAGCAGATGGCGGTCTGGGGGGGTAGCGGCACGCCGCCGCCACCGCCGGCGCCGAAGGACGGGGAGTAGCCAGCGGGCCGCGTGCTAGAATTCGCCCGCACTATTTTTTCAAGCGGGAACCAAGCGGGACCACACGGGACATCGCTTCTGGCCAGCTACGAGACAAACCCCGAAGCGCTGGAGGAGCTGGTCGCGCGCGTCCGCTCGGGAGACCGGCGCGCGGAGGAGCGGGTGGTCGAGCTGTACGGCCGCGGTGTGGCGATCATCCTCGACCGCCACACCAACGGCCGGCCCGAGGCGGAGGACCTCTTCCAGGACACCTTCCGCGTCGGCCTCGAGAAGCTCCGCCGCGGCGAGCTGCGCGAGCCGGCCAAGCTGCCGGGCTTCCTCGCCCAGATCGCCCGCAGCCTCGCCATCGAGCACTACCGCAAGATCACCCGCCGGAAGACCGACGCCGACAGCGACGCCGTCCTGGAAGCCGTGGCGCCCAGCGAGGGGCCGCTGGGGAATCTCCTCGCCCGCGAGAACGCCATGCTCGTCCGCGGGGTCCTCCAGGAGCTGGCGAACGAGCGCGACCGCCAGATCCTCCTCCGCTTCTATATCGCCGAGGAGGACAAGGACCGCATCTCGGCCGACTACGGCCTCTCCAGCCTGCAGTTCAACCGCGTCCTCCACCGCGCCCGGCAGCGCTACAAGGAGCTGATGGTGGAGAGGCTCGGCGGCGGGACCCAAGCCGCGCGGGTGGCGGGTGCGATAATTCTGATCCTGATCACACTCTGGAGGGGAGTGTCGCGCGGCGGGGGAGTCTGACCTCATGGACCATACCTACATCGAAAGCAACGGCCTGGTGGAGCGCTATCACCAGGGCGTGCTGCCGCCCGACGAGGAGGCGCGGTTCGAGGAGCATTTCGTCGAGTGCTCCGCGTGCATGGAGCAGCTCGAGCTCGCCCGCGGCTTCCAGAAGGGGCTCAAGGCCCTGGTGGCCGAGGACGCGGCCCGCGTGGTAGTGAGCGCGGGGCTGTTCGCCTGGCTGGCCCGGCGGGGGCTGGCGCAGTGGGGAGCGGCCCTCGCCGTCCTGGCTCTAGCCGCCGCGTTGCCGGCGCTCTGGCTGCTCGCCGGCGGCCAAGGTGAGCGGCAGGAGTGGCGAGCGCGTCTCGACGCCCAGCGCCGGTCCAGCCAGGAGCTGGAGCATCGTCTCAGCGAGAGCGAAAGCCGGCGAATCGTGGAGCGGCGCGAATTGGAGGCGAAGATCGCCCAGGTGAAGCCTCAGGAGACGCCGCGCGGCCTCGCCGGTCCGCTCGTCAGTCCACTGGTCAATACCCCGGTCTTCCTCCTCTCCGCCCTGCGGAGCGACGACGGTAAGCCCGCCACGATCGATCTCGCCCGTGCCGGGGACGCCCTGGCGCTCGCGGTCGACGTCGGCGCCGACCCCCGTTTCGCGGCTTACCGCGCGACGATCACGAAGGCGGGCGGCGGGACCATCTTCCGGCAATCGGGCCTCGAGCCGAACGCGCTCGAAGCCCTGATGATCACCTTCCCCGCCTCCTTCTTCGCGCCCGGCGACTACCGCCTGCGCGTCGAGGGTGTGAAGCCGGACGGCTCCGCGTCCGAGATCGGCGGGTATCCGTTCCGGGTGGAGGGGAAGCGATAGGAGACCCGGCGAACGGCCCCATCCTCGTGGCGGGAGGCGGCATCGGCGGCCTGACCGCCGCCGTGGCCCTGCGCCGGGCGGGATTCGAGGTCCAGGTCTTCGAGCGGGCGGAGGAGATCCGCGAGGTCGGCGCGGGGATCGCGATCCAGCCCAACGCCGTGCTCGCCCTGCGGCGGATCGGGCTCGACCGCGTCGTCACCGAGGCCAGTTGCGTCGAGGAGAAGCTCCATCTCTGGACCGCGGACGGCACCCTCCTGGCCTGCCTCCAGCCTCGCGACATCGAGCCCGGCGCCCCCTTTCTCTCCCTGCACCGCGCCACGCTCCAGCGAGTGCTCCTTCAGGCCCTGGGCCGCGAGGGGGTTCACACCGGCTGCGAGTGCGTGGGCTACGAGGAGCGGCCGGACGGCGTCACTCTCGTGTTGCGCGACGGCCGGCGCGTCGAGGGAGCGGTGCTGGTGGGAGCCGACGGCCTCCATTCGCGCGTGCGGGAGCAGCTCCTGGGCGATGGCGAGCCGCCCTACGCGGGCTACACCGCATGGCGGGCGGTCACCCCGGAGGGCTTCGCTCCCCGCCCGGGTGGCAGCTCGGAGACCTGGGGGCGCGGCCACCGCTTCGGCATCGTGCCCATCGAGCACGGCCGGGTCTACTGGTACGCCACCAGCAACGCGCCCCCCGGCGGCCAAGATGAGCCCGGCGTCCTGCGCGACTCGCTGCTGCGCGTCTTCGGTGGCTGGCATGCGCCCATCCGGGAGCTGATCGCGGCGACCCCGGAAAACGCGATCCTGCGCACCGATGTCCTTCACCGGTATACGGCACGTCGCTGGGGAAGGGGGAGAGTGAGCCTGCTGGGCGATGCCGCCCATCCCCTGACCCCCAATCTCGGGCAGGGCGCGTGCCTTGCCATCGAAGACGCGGTTGTCCTTGCCGGCTGCCTGCGCGCGATTCCGGATCCCGCCGCCGCCCTGCGCCGCTACGAGGCCCTGCGCCGGCCGCGGACGTCGGGCATCTCCCGCCGCGCCTTCCACCTCGGCTGGATCGGCCAGTGGCAGAGCGCCCCGCTCTGCCGGCTCCGCGACCGGCTGGTGGCCTGGACCCCGGACGCGTTCCACCGCCTCCAGATGCGGCACCTCTTCCGGTTCCCTTATGATGAGTAGGAAAAAATCATGAAAGAAAAGTCCGGCAGCAGCGCGACCGCGGAGTTTCGGCGGGAGGAGGAACGCGTCGCGGCACACAGCGGCGTTTTCAAGAAGGAGCTCGGCCTCACCGACCTGGCGCTCACCCAGATCCTGTTCATCGTCGGCCTCCCCTGGATCGGCGTCGCCGCCAAGCAGGGCCCGTCGCACATCGTCCTCTGGCTCCTCGCGATGCTCTTCTTCTACATCCCCTCGGCGGCGGTGGTGATCTATCTCAACCGGATCATGCCGCTCGAAGGCGGCCTTTACCAGTGGGCCAAGCTCGGCTTCAACGAATTGCTGGGTTTTCTGGTGGCATGGAACCTCTGGCTGTTCGCCATCCTGAACACCTCGGAGATCGGGCTTCAGGTCACGCAATATCTGCGCTATGCCCTGGGACCCCGCAGCGAAGGGCTGACGAGTAGCAGGTGGTTCATCGGCCTGGTCAGCATGGCCCTGATCGGCGCCCTGGTCCTGTTGACGACCGTGGGGCTCGGCGTCGGCAAGTGGGTGCACAAGGCCGGCGGCGTGCTGATGCTCGTCACCTTCCTCGCGATTCTGATCCTCCCCTGGCTGAATCTGGCGCACGGCACCCTGCCGGCCTACCATCCGTTGCGGATTGAGATGCCCGTCCTTTCGATCATGAGCCTCAACCTGCTCGGGAAGATGGGCTTCGGCGCGCTGGGCGGCTTCGAGTACGTGGCCATTCACTCCGGAGAGTGCCGCGATCCGGTGCGTGCCATCACCCGCTCGGTCTGGCTGGCGGCGCCGATCATCGCCGGCATGTTCATCCTCGGCACGAGCTCGGTGCTGGCGCTGATTCCACAGAACCAGATCGACCTGATCGCGCCCATCCCGCAGGTGCTGAGCGAAGGGTTCCGCTCCCTCGAGCTCGCGCTGCCCATCGCCACCACCACCATCATGGCCCTGCTGTGCATCCGGATCGCGCAGTCGAGCGTGATGTTCGGCGGCAACACCCGGCTGCCGATGGTGGCGGGCTGGGACCGGCTCCTCCCGGACTGGTTCACTCGCCTCCACGCCCGCTACAGGACCCCCGTCAACTCGATCCTCTTCGTGGGAGCGGCCACCCTCGCCCTTGGGCTCGTGGGTCTGATCGGAGTGGGAAAGCAGGAAGCCTTTCAGTTGCTCTGGAATGCCTCGGGAGTCTTCTACGCGCTCACCTATCTCGTGATGTTCGCCATCCCGCTCCTCGGCCTGAAAGGTGTCAGTCCGCGGCCGCCGCTCTGGTTGAAAGCCTGCGCCCTCTCCGGCCTCCTGATGACGCTCTTCTATGTGGCGCTGTCGATCGTGCCGATCATCCCGGTGGAGAGCCGGTCGATGTTCGCGGTCAAGATCTCGGGTTTGATCGTGATTACGAATGTGGTGGGACTGGGGATCTACCTGGCCGCCGACAGAAGGCGCCGTGGCCACCAGATCCCGTCCTCCGGAGGCTCCCTGCGATAACCGCCCTCCTCCTCCCACTATGGAGGTGAAACACCTTCATAACTCTTTCCGGAGGAGAGCTCCATGGTCCGACGATCCTTCAGGCTGCTCACGATTTCTACCGTTCTGGCGCTGTTATCCCTTCCCGCATCGGCCGCCGACCGGCCGCCGAAGCCGCCGCTGATCCCCGCCAACGAACTGCTGCTCGGGCACTCGAATTTCTTCCGGCCTGCCGAGGTCTGGGACCTGCAGGAGGCGGCGGGCTGCCGGGAGCGGCTCGCTCCGCTCTCCTACAAGGCATACAGCGCGGTCGGCTTCAACCTCGCCAACACCATCGTGCTGGTCGGTCCGGACAACGGCCTGATCGTCGTCGATACCCTGGGCTCGGACGGCAGCGCCAAGGTCGCCCTCGAGGCCATCCGGGTAAAGGGCGCCATCAAGGCCAACGCCGACGGCAAGCTGCCGATCAAGGCGATCATCTACACCCACAACCATATCGATCACACCGCCGGCGTCCAGGGAGTGCTCGCCTTAGCCGACCGCCCCGCCTGCGCGCCGGAGGATACCAATGACGCGGGACAGGACGGCACCTATATCGGCCGCCAGGACTGCGTCGAGGTCGTCTCCCAGAAGCAGGTGGTGGACAGCGTGATCAATACCGCCACGGTCGTCGGCGAGATGATCAATCCGCGTTCGTCCTACATGTACGGTAACTGGGTCGGCGTCAACCGGATCAACGACGGCATCGGCCCCGAGGTGCTGGAGGGGAAGGCGAGCTTCCAGATGCCCTCGCGCACTTTCACCAATGAATTGCTGTTCTCCGCCGCCGGCGTGAACCTGAAGCTGATCTATGTGCCCAGCGAGACGGACGACGAGCTCGCCGCCTTCCTGCCGGACGGCATGAACCTGATCTATCCGAGCCGCGGCCCGGCGCCGGCTTCGGCCTCGTCCGCCGCCGGCTGGGGCGGCCCCGGCATGCTGCTCTCGGCCGAGGTGCTCCAGGGGCCGTCGTTCCCCAACCTCTACAGCCTGCGCGGCACCGGCTACCGCAATCCGGCGCAGTGGTTCCGCAGCGTCGACACGCTGCGCGAGCTCGACTCCTGGAGCATGGTGCCCGCCCATGGCGTGCCGCTCTGCGGGGCGGAGGACATCCGCATTCTGCTGCGCAACTTCCGCGACGCCGTCCAGTTCACCCATGATCAGGCGCTGCGCCGGATCAACCAGGGTCACACCATCGAGGAGCTGGCGGCGGAGATCCACATGCCCGAATATCTGATCAACGATCTCGGGCGGATGAAGAAGCCGAAGCCGGAGGTCCGCATGGAGGACTATCTAACCGCTTTCTACGGCTCGGTGCCGCAGGCGGTGCGGGAGATCTACTTCGGCTATCTCGGCTGGTTCCAGGCCGATCCGGTGGCCCTGCGGCCGACGCCGCCGCGCGATCTGTCGCGCAAGACGGTGGGGATCATGGGGGGGCCGCGGAAGGTCACCGCCACCGCCGCGGCGTCGCTGGCGGAGGGGAAGAGGCTCCTCGCCACGAATCAGATCGACAGGGCGCACGAGGCGCTCCAGTTGTCGGCCGAGCTGACCACCGAGGTGATCCGTGCCGAGGGCGAGCCGCACAACGCTCCGGTGATGCAGATCTGCAAGGATCTGGTGCCGAAGTTCGAGGTCCACACATCCTGGGCTCAATGCGGTCAGGCCGGCGGCACGCCGCCGCCGAACCCGCCGCCCACCTGTACGGGCAGCCCCTCCTACTGCCACGCCCGCGAGGTCAAGGCCGCCGCGTTCGTGGCCATGGCGCAGACGGTGACCAATCCGAACTGGCGCAACTGGTACATCTCCTCGGCGCAGGAGCTCTGCGGGCTGTTTCAGGGGATGCCGCCGGTGGTCGGCGGCCTGACTGCGGCGGATATCGTCACCGCCCTGCCGCCCGCCGCCTGGGTCAATTCCTGGACGTCGCGGCTGAAGGCTGAGAAGACCGCGCCGCTGGGGTCGAAGGGCACCTGCGAGCCCGGCAACCCTCAAGGGGGCGTGCACCAGTCGCTCGGCTTCCTCTTCCTCGGCGATCCGCGGGTGGCACAGCCCGATCAGGCTTTCGCTCTCCACGTCCGCTGCGCCATCGCGGAGTTCGCGGTCCTGCAGGCGCCGGTCACCGCGGACAAGCTCGACGCCTTCGAGCACGTCGACCTCGGAATCTCGATGACCTACGACGCCTGGGTGGCCCTCTTGAAGTCGATGAACGCGTCGGTGGCTTGCCGAGACAAGGAGCCGTTCCTGAAGGCTCTCCAGGAGGCCTTGGCGGGCGGTGATGTCAAGGTCCTCAAGGGGAGCCCCCAACAGGTGGCGAGCTTCTTCCGGGACTACTTCGACCCGCCGCAGGAGACATTCCAGGCGCTGACGCTGCGGTAGGCCTCATCTCCAGGGGGACCGGCCGTTCGCGGCCGGTCCGGTCTGTGATAGTTTTCGCATGTCCAGACGGTTTACTCTGGAAGAGAGAGGCGGATCTTGCTGACACGGCTTCGCGTCCAGGGTTTCAAATCCCTGCACGATGTCGACATCCAACTCGCGCCGCTTGTGGTCCTGATGGGGCCCAACGCAGCGGGCAAAAGCAATCTTCTCGAAGCGCTCCTTCTCCTTTCACGGCTCGCGACCGAGCAGACACTGGCCGCGGCTTTCGAGCCCCCTCTCCGAGGGTATCCTCTAGAGGCTTTCAGTCTTCCGGAGAAAGGCCTGGAGGGGTTGCTCCAGCAGGAACGTGCCGAGCTCAGCCTGGAAGCGGAGGTACAGCCCGCGCGAGCGTCTAAGAAAGCGGTCCCGGAGCCGTTGCTCTATCGGGTCGGCCTGAGAATCCAGCCGAAAACAGGCACTCTCGAAGTCTCCGACGAGTACTTGGTGCGCCTCAAAAAGGACAAGACGCCCAAGCAGAAGCCGCGGATCGAAAATTACGGAGAATCATTGATCGTCCGCCAGCTCGGAGAGTCTGGTGCCCCTCGGCACGAGCCCCTCGGCCTCAACCACACCCTGGTCTCGAACCGGCAGTTCACTGGAGAGCACCGGTACCCTGATTTCGACCGTCTGCGAAGCGAGCTGTCCGCCTGGCAGACCTACTATCTGGACCCCCGGATCGCCATGCGCGAGCCCCAGCCTCCACGAGAAGTGACCGATATCGGAGCCAGGGGTGAGTGGATTGCTCCATTTCTATACCGGCTGAAAGAGAGCGAGAAGGAGCGGAAGTTTTTTCTCGCCATTGGTCGCGCCCTGCGGAGCGCTATTCCAACCGTCGAGGATCTAGACGTAGACCTGGACCCGCGGCGAGGCATTCTGGATATTCTCATCAAGCAGGACGGTACCCCCTATTCCTCCCGCGTGGTCTCGGAGGGAACGCTGCGGGTGCTGGCTCTATGCTGCCTGGCGGGGAACCCCTGGCCAGGAGAGCTGATCGCCTTCGAGGAGCCGGAGAATGGCGTCCATCCGCGAAGGATTGAGGTTGTAGCCGATCTTCTCGCCTCGATTGCCGAGCAGCGGCGAAGCCAGGTGGTCGTTACCACCCATTCTCCAACCCTGATTGCGGCGATGCTCCAGCGCGCCGCTGTCGCTCCAGATCTGGTCAAGCTCTTCCGCTGTTCCCAGCGTGGCCGGGCGACTCGTGTTCAGGAGTTTGTTCCAACGGGCCCAACGGGCCCTCTGTTCGCCGATGAAGAGGTCCGCAGTTCCCTGACCGGTCCCGAAGATGCTGCGCTCGTCGAGGCAATGCTCCTGCGTGGATGGTTGGATGGCTAGCCGGCCAAGCATTGTCATCTATTGCGAAGATAGTGGCCACGAGCAGTTTGCTCGGGCCTTGTTGGGCCGTATTGCCACGGATCTCGGCGTGCGTGTGGATATTCGCACTGCGAGTGGCCGGGGCGGCCATGGGCTCGCTCTGACGGAGTTTAAAGCCTGGCAGCGAGCAATCGCTGGGGGAGGGGGTATTCACTTCGAAATCCCTGATCTGCTGGTATTGATGATCGATGCGAACTGCAAAGGTTATGCAACTGTTCGTCGTGACCTCGAAAGCTCGATCGATAATCGTATTTTTTCGCATTGTGCGATCGGTTGTCCAGATCCTCATATCGAACGGTGGTGTCTCGCCGATCCGCAAGCGCTCCAGGAAGTGCTCGGTGTCGACGGGCCAGCCGACCCTGGAAAATGTGAGCGGCATCTTTATAAAAGTCTTCTTAGGGAGACGATCCTTAAAGCGGGTCAGCCGATCCTGACGACTGCAATGGAGTATGCTCCAGACTTGATTGCTGCCATGGATTTTTTCCGAGCCGGGAGAAACCAGCCCTCACTCAAGCATTTTGTGGACGAAGTCCGGAGCGCATTGCAGCTATTTTTTTCATCCCGCACCTCGCCCTAGCCAGGCTTGGTCTCTCGGTTTTTCCCAGAAGACATGATCTTTCCGTAATACCTGTTGATGAGGGTCCGAAACCCCCGCGGCCGCTACGCCCCGTCGCCCACCGGGATGATCCACGTCGGCAACGCCCGCACGGCGCTCGCGGCGTGGCTCTCGGCGCGCAGCCGCGGCGGGCGGTTCGTCTGGCGGCTGGAGGATCTCGATCTCCCTCGCGTGGTGCCCGGCATGGCCGCGGCGCAGATCGCGGATCTCGCCTGGCTCGGCCTCGATTGGGACGAGGGGCCGGACGTCGGCGGGCCTTTCGCGCCGTATACCCAGTCCGAGCGGCCGGCGTTCTACGAAGAGGCGCTCCGGGGTCTCGCCGCGGCCGGCCGCATCTTCCCCTGCCGCCTCTCGCGCAAGGACCTCCAGGCCATGGCCTCCGCTCCGCACGGCGCGGAGGAGGCGCCGTATCCCGCCGCGCTCCGGCCGCGCGAGCTCGATTCCGGCTGGTTCGAGCAGCTCTGTGGAGTCGGACGGCCCGACGCGGCGATCCGTTTCCTCGTCCACGACCGGCCGGTGTCGTTCCGCGATCGCGTCCAGGGGCCGATCGAGGAGCGGGTGGACCTCGCGGTGGGGGATTTCGTGCTGAAGCGGCGCGACGGGCTCTGGGCCTATCAGCTCGCCGTGGTGGTGGACGATCTGGCGATGGAGATCGACGATGTGGTGCGCGGCGCCGACCTCCTCGCCTCGACGGCGCGGCAGATTCAGTTGATCGAGGCCCTCGGCGGCGAGCCCCCGGCCTACGCCCACGTGCCGCTGATGGTCAACGCCCGGGGGGAGAAGCTCTCCAAGCGCGATCAGGGATTGACCCTCCGCTCCCTGCGCGACGCCGGGATCCACCCCGAGGCGGTCGCCGGCTATCTCGCCCATTCCCTCGGCCTGCTCGACCGCGCCGAGCCCTGCCGGCCGGCCGATCTCCTCCCGCTTTTCGCCTGGGAGAAGATCGGCCGCGCCGACTGGGTGCTGCCGGAGGACCTGGCCGGACGGCTGCTGAGACCCCGCGGTTAAGATGTCCATCCGGAGAGCCTGGATGGACGACGATCGGCCAATACAGATCCGCCCCTACCATCCGCGGGACCGTGAGGCGCTGCGCGCGATCTGCCTGTCCACGGCGTATGGCGGCGGCGGGGAGGGGGTGATCGAGCCCCGCCTCTTCGTCGATCTGATGATCCGCGCCTACACCGACTTCCCGGCCGGCAGTATCTGGGTGGCCGAGCGCGAGGAACGGGTGGTCGGGTATCTGGCGGGCGCCTTTGACGAGCGCGGGCTCCTTCGCGTCCAGGTCTGGCGGGTGGTTCCCGCCGCGGTGGCGCGCTCGCTGGTCCGCGGGCTGCTCTGGCGCCGGGAGCTCTGGCGCCTGCTCGGCGACCTGCCCGGCTTCCTCGCCGAAAGCCGCAAGGCCGAAGCCCCGGACGAGGAGGGGTATCCCGGGCATCTGCACATCAACCTGCTCCCCGAATCCCGCGGCCGGGCGGTGGGAGTGCGGCTGGTGGAGCGTTTTTTCGAGGAGGCCCGGCGTCATCAGATCCCTGGGGTGCGAGCGGTGGTTTACGAAACCAACCAGCCGGCCCGCCGCTTCTTCGAGCGGCTCGGCTTCCGCCCCCTCGGCCGCCGGCCCGCCTTCAAGCCGCCGCCCGAGGAGGGCGGCCGCGAGTGGAAGATCGTGTATGGCAAGGGGCTGTAGGCGCTAGAATCCCCCGTCCGTCGATTTTTCAGGAGACTCCATGAAGAGAACGTTTGCCACCCTGACCCTCCTCGCCCTGGCTCTCTGCCAGATAGCGTCCGCCTCCCCAACCGCCGCTCCCAAGGGGGATGCCATCACCAAGGCCAAGGCCTTTTTTAAACGCTATGTCGCGCTGGAGCACGCCTTCGATCCGGCGATGGTCAATCTGTATTCGGACAGCGTCGTGATCAAGAACAAGCGGTACATGCCGGACGGCAAGATCGTCCCGATGACAGTCCCCGCGTCGAGATTCAAGAAGGCCCTCAAGGATTACATGCCCAAAGCCCGGCAGGTCGGCGACGTCAGCACCTACACCAACGACACCTACACCATGGAAGGAAACCGGGTGCGCATCAACGTCACCCGCTACTCGTCGGTGGAGAAGGTCTCGAGTCCCGTCTCCATCCTGGTTGGCCCGGATCCCAGCGGAAACTGGCTCATCTTCGAGGAAGTGAGCGAATCCCATCTGAAGCGCTAGTGAAGCCGATCCTCGAAACCCCTCGCCTCGCCTTACGCGAGATGTCGCTCGGCGACCTTGATTTCGTCGCCGCGATGCTCGCCCATCCGGAGGTGATGCGGTACTACCCCCAGCTCTATTCACGGGACGAGGCGCGGGCGTGGATCGAGCGCCAGCTCGGCCGCTACGCCCGGAATGGGCATGGGCTCTGGCTGGTCCAGGACCGGGCCGCGGGCGAGCCGGTCGGACAGGTGGGTCTGGTCCTGCAACTCGTCGACGGAGTGGAGGAGCCCGAGATCGGCTACCTGATCCACCGCCCGTTCTGGCGCCGGGGACTGGCCTCCGAGGCAGCCCTGGGAGTACGGACCTGGGCGTTCGAGATCCTTGGGGTGGAGCGGGTCATCTCCCTGATCCGCCCCGAGAACCTCCCCTCCCAGGGCGTGGCCCGGAAGCTCGGGATGGCCCCTGGGAAGCACGTCCAGTTCCACGAGCTGGAGCACATCGTGTTCTCGGTGCGCCGCCCGCCTACGCCGGCTTGGTGGGCTGGTCACTCAGCCATCTGGCGATAAGAGCGAGGAACCGCTCGAAATCGTTCAGGTGAGCTTGCAGAACCTGGTAGACGATTTCATCTCGGACAACGGCCGTCTGGTATGTGACGAGGTTACGGAACCGGGCAGCCTCGCGGAAAGCGTCAACCAGATCTTCCGGGAGGATTCCCTGCTCGCCAAGGATCTCGAACGCCTCCGCTTTGCTTGCGGGCGCTCTCCAGCCTTCACGAGAAATCAGATGTTTGGCGACGTTGTGTGATGTCTCGAAGAGCACGACCAGTTCGCGGATGCTGGCATCGACCGCATAAGGATCGTTGAGGTACTCCTCGCGGTGGCGTTCGGCGATTCCCCTGGCTCGGCGCAAATACTCCTCAATGAGTTGAAACTGCTCCAGCAGGTAATCCGGATTGATGTCGGCCATCAGCGCGCCGCGGCCGTTTTAACGAGACGATCCAAGGTCTGGAACCATTGTGTTTCGGAGCGCTTGCTTGCCTGGCGGGCCGCCGCAAGGGTCTGCAGCATGTACTGCTCGATTGCACGTAGATCGCTCATCCACACCAGCCGCCCCTGCTCGAATATGTGAGCTTGGTGAGAGAGGCTGCTCTCCCGGAGCAACCGCAGGTCGACGCCGCGGCCCATCGCCCGCTCCAAGACATCCATGAGTCTCGCCTGATCGGACCAGCTCAGTGGGTGCCGGGGGTTGTCCAGGACCGCGATATCGAGGTCGCTGTCGGGCCGGAACAGCCGGTCGAGGGCGCTGCCATAAAGGAACACCCCCAGGATTTCGTCCGAGTTGCGGCTCTCCACGAAGCGCTGGACGGCGGCGGCGATCTCCTCCATTCTCCGGGTGAGGGTGGCATCCATGGAGAGGATTATAGGCTTTGATGTCCTACGCCGGCTTGAACGCCTGCTCGACCCGCCCCTTGGCCTCCTGGCGCAGCCCGGGCTCCTCCTCACGGGCGAGCTTCGAGACCTTCTGCCGCAGGTCCGCCATCGCCTCCCGTTCCTCGCTTTCGCTCAAGGGGAGCTCGTCCGTTTGCACGGCGACTGGAGGGATCGCGCCCAGGCTCTCGGCGGTGTTGCGGACGACCGTGGTCCAGTTCCAGCGCTTGAGAATGGAGCCGAAGGGGAGCATCGCGAGAGCATCCGGCACGGTCGCCGGGCGGTCGCAGGTCTCGACCTCGAAGCGGAAGTCGCTGCCGGGAACTCCCACGAAGCGGAAGACCACCGAGCCGGCGAGCGGGTGGCCGGCGACGGTCACGAAGGTCATCGCGGCGTCGGCGATCTCGGCGATCCGCACCTGCACGTTGCCGCGGAACGGCAGGGCGAGCGTCAGCGTTTCTCCCATCTCCAGCCGGGGAGGGTTCGCCGGCTCCCCGGCGTCGCCCATCGTGCTCTCCGGCACCAGCTCGAAGAAGCGGCGGCGGAACTCGGCGAAGAGGTCGGACGGCGAGCGCTGAACCCCGGTCAGCCGGGCGTGGTAGATGCGCCGCGTCAGCGGGCCGGTGCCCTCGGCGGCGATCTGCTCGGGCTGGCTGGTGGCGAGGCGCCGGAGCCCCTCGTCGAGCGGGGTCGGCTGAATGCCGAGCACCGCGGTCAGGGCGTTGACCTCGCCGGGGCGGATGACGTTCTCCTCCAGCAGCATGCCGAGCTTGTTGTCGTCGACCGGCAGCTTGACGCCGAGCAGCGAGGCCGCCTGGGCACCGAGCGAGGCGAGAGCGGCCGGCACCGGGATGCGCACCGGGTTGCGGCCGGTCAGGCGGGCCAGGCGATCGAGGAGGTCATGAGTCGTCGTGACCTCGGGGCTCGCCAGCAGGAGCACCTGATGGTCGAGCTCCCGGCGGGTGACCGCGAGGGCGAGCGCCGCGCCGAGATCCTCCGCGTAGATCGGCTGGAACGGCTGATCGCCGGCGTCGATCACTGGCGCCGCCGGCGACGAGCGCACGAGCTGGAGCAGGAAGGAGACCACCTCGTCCCCCGGGCCGTAGACGTTGCCGGGACGGCAGATCAGCCATTCGCCGGGGAACGCCTCGGCCAGCGCCTCTGATTTGAGCTTGGAGGCATGATAGGCGGACCGGCCGCGCTCGGCCCCGAGCGAGGAGACGTAGACGAACCGTTTGACGCCCGCCCGTTCCCCTTCCTGGATCAGGTTCCGCGTGCCGCCGACGTTGATCCGCTCGAAGGTGGACTCGGGCGGGTTCTCCTCGGCGATGCCGGCGATGTGGAGGATGGCGTCGCACCCCTCCGCCGCCCCGGTGACCTCGGACGCCGAGGCGACGCTCCCCTCGTAAGTCTCGACCTCGCCGCGCCAGCGCTCGGCATCCGCGGCGGCATGCCGCGAGAACAGCCGCACCGAATGACCCGCCGCCAGCAGCGCGCGCACCGCTGCGGTGCCGACGACTCCCGTTCCTCCCGTGACCAGAACTTTCATGGATGCACTCCTTTGTTGATGGATTTCAGCGCCGCCTTCGCCGCGTGATAGCCGCACATGCCGTGCACTCCCCCCGAGGGGGGCGTGCTCGACGAGCAGATGAAGACCCGCGGGTCCGGCGTCGCGTAGGGGACGAGGCGCGCCACGGGCCGGGTGAAGAGCTGCGCCAAGGTGGCGGCGCCGCCGTTGATGTCGCCGCCGACGAGATTGGGATTGTGGGCCTCGAGCTGGGCGGTGTTCATCGTGTGCCGGGCCAGCACGACGTCCCGGAAGCCGGGGGCGAAACGCTCGATCTGCGCCTCGATCAGCGCGGTGTAATCCGTCGTCGAGCTGTTGGGGACGTGGCAGTAGGCCCACGCCGTGTGCTTTCCGGCGGGAGCGCGCGTCGGATCGAACAGGGTCGCCTGGCCGACCAGGGTGAAGGGGCGTGTGGGCTCGCGTCCGAACCAGGCGGCCCCCTCCGAGGCCGCGATCTCCTCCATCGGCCCGCCGAGGTGGACCGTCCCCGCCCGCCGGCACGCCTCCGCCTTCCAGGGGATCGGCTCCGCGAGCGCCCAGTCGACCTTGAAGACCCCCGGGCCGTAGCGGTAGCGGGCGAGCCGCCGGCGGTAGCCCTCGGGCCAGCGGATCCCCTCGATCTTCAGGAGCTGGGCCGGGGTGAGATTGAAGAGGTAGGCGCGGGCGCGCGGGAGCTCGTCGATCGACTTCACCAGCCGGCCGGTCCGGATCGTCCCCCCTTCCTCGCGGAGCAGCGATGCCAGGGCATCCGGGATCCGCTGGGCTCCCCCCTCCGGCTGCGGCCAGCCCACGGCGTGGCCGGTAACCCCCAGCATCAGCCCGAAGGACGCGGTGGGGATCTGGTCGATCGGCAGAAAGGAGTGGCCGGCGAGGCCGGCGAACAGGGCGCGGGCGCGGAAGCCGCGAAACCGGCTCTTCGCCAATCCGGCCGCGCCGCGCAGCCCTATCAGCCCGAAGTGGGCCATGCGGAACGGGTGCCGGGGCCAGCCCAGGGGCCCGAGCAGATCCGGGGATAGCGCCATCCAGCCGTCCGAGAACGGGCGGAACAGGCGCTCCCAGGCGCGGGCGTCCACGGGCTCGCCGAAGCTCTCCCCGGTCTCCGCGAACCCTCTGGCGAGGACGGCCGCGGTGCCGTCGTCAAAAGCGTGGGCCAGCGGAAAAGGGGGGTGGATCCAGCGCAGCCCGTGGCGTTCGAGGGGGAGGCTGGGCAGGAACGGCGTTCCCACCGTGAGCGGGTAGATCGCCGAGCAGATGTCGTGGAGGAAGCCGGGGAGCGTCAGCTCGGCCGAGCGCGCGGCGCCCCCCACCGTCTCGCCCGCCTCGAAGAGCTCGACCGAACAGCCGGCCCGCGCGAGCGCGATGGCCGCGGCGAGCCCATTGGGCCCCGCTCCGACCACCACCGCGTCACGCTCTTCCATGCTCGCCCAGGAGTGCAACATCGGTTCCAGCGAGCTGGCCGTGCGATAATCCGCGCGGCCGTCCCACTTCCTCCTTGCAACCAGCACCTCCGGCTCATCGGGACGCCGGGGTACAGACACCTGCAGGTCCGGTGATCAAGGAGAAGAAAATGGCGAGAGATATGATGAAGGTACCCGCTTCGTGCAAGGCCTTGGTGCTCCTGGCGTTGGCCGTCGCGGCCGCGCTGCTCGTGGCGTGCGGCGACCGTGGGCCCCAGCAGGAATCCGCGGCCCCCGCGGCGGCGTCGACGACGGCGTCAGTGGCTCCGGAGGCGCCCGTCGCGGCCCCGGCGACGACCGCCAAGGCCTCGGCGAGCGGCAGGCTCTGTCCGAATCCGCCCCCCTGCAAGACCGGCCACGACTGCAGCAATTACCCTTTCCACCCCACGGACTGCTGGACCACGGAATACGGTCCCGCCCAGGCAGACGTCGTCGTCGGTCCCAAGATCGGCGGTCCGGTGCGGTCGACCAACATGTTGTATTGTAGCGGCAACACCTACGCGCTCTGCTTCTTCTCCGGACCTCCGACCCCGACGGGCACGAGCTCCAGCAACAAGTCCCTGCCCTGCGTGATGAATGGCGACACCGCGGATTGCACGTGCCAGGCCTACACCTCGGGCCCGAATTTCGTCGACATCAATGGGATCCTGAATCGCGGCGCCTACTTCAAGACCGTGGACGTCTGCGGGCAGGACGGCTCGCGGTGCAAGAACATCGTGAATTGCGGGCCGCGCGGCGATCTGCCGGGGTGCGACAAGCACATCCCGGAGGCCCCTGTCTGCAAGTACGTCAAGGAGCAGAGCCCGAGCAACCCTCAGGCCTCGCTGATGCCGGACGCCGACCTCATCTCTACGTTCAGCTTCGCCATGTCCGGCAAGGGCGGCGGCTACAAGCTCGGCAGCACGTCGTGCGACGGGCTCTATGCGGGATGCATGACCGCCCCTTGTTTCTACGGACCGGGGCACAAGTCGCCGACCACCGACGGCGAACTGGTGGAGTGCCGGTGCCCGACCTATAACGGCGTCAACCAGATCGGTCAGGCGAATCAGAGCTGCTCGATCGCGGGTGACGGCAAGGCGACCTTTACCTGGTCGTCGTCCAATACGGTGCAGTCCACCAGCGGGCAGTAGAAGCGGGCGCTGCGCGGGGCGGCCGTGTCTCAGGCTCCCAGCCCGGCCGTCCGCCCCGTGGCCCAGGCCCAGAGGAAGTTGTAGCCGCCGATGGGGCCGAAGGCGTCGAGGATCTCGCCGCAGAGGAAGAGGCCGGGGTGGCGGCGGCTCTCCAGGGTGCGGGGATCGACCTCCGAGAGCGCCACGCCGCCGCCGGTGACCTCGGCCTTGCGGTACCCCTCATCGCCGGTCCAGGGAAGCGGGTGCTCGGCGAGGGCCGCGACCAGCCGCCGGCGCTCTTCGCGGCGGAGCTGGGCGAACCCGCGGGAGCCGTCGACCCCGGCGTCCGCGAGGAGCGCCTCGGCGAGGCGGTCCGGCAAGTGCCGGCGGAGCAGGCTGATCACGGTCCCCGCGCCCTCGCGCAGGAGCCCGTCCCAGGCGGCGGCGTCCAGCTCCGTCCACTGCACGAGGAAAGGCTGCGGCGGCCCGCCGGCCAGGCGGGAGCGCACCGCGAGATGGGAAAGGTCGAGCACCGCCGGGCCGCTGTAGCCGCGATGAGTGAAGAGGAATCCATCGTGGGCCGTGGCGGTCCGCTTCGGTCCGGGTGCGCGGAGGGTCACGGTGCGCGAGATGCCGGCGAGCGGGGCATAGCGGGGAGGATCGAGCGTCAACGGCGTCAAGGCCGGATAGGTCGGATGGACCGTGTGGCCGAGGCGGCGGGCGATCGCGAAGCCGGTGCCGTCGCTTCCGGTGCCCGGCAGGGAAAGCCCGCCGGTCGCGACGATCACGGCCCCTGCGGGGATCGCCTCTTCGCCCGCGAGACGCACCGTCCAGGGGTGGCCTTCCCGGGGAGCCTCGAGATCCTCGACCAAAACGTCGAAGCGGATGTCCACGCCGCGCCGCCGGGCGAGGCTCATCAGGCCGTCCCGCACCTCGCGCGAGCTGTTCGAGACGGGAAACAGCTTGCCCGTCTCAAGCTCCAGGACGAGGGGGATGCCCGCCTCCTCCTCGAAGAACCGGCGCTGCTCGGGAAGCGGCCAGGAGCTCAGGATCTTCCGCAGCGTGTTGGGGGAGGAGTCGGTGACGAACCGGCCGGGATCGACGGTGGAAGGGAGGACGTTGCACCGTCCACCGCCGCTGACCAGGATCTTGCGCCCGCCATCGCGCGTCCGCTCCAGAAGCAGGACGCGTCTCCCTCCTCTGGCCGCGAAGATGGCCGCGAGGAGGCCCGCGGCCCCGGCGCCTACGACGACGGTGGGGAGGTCGGCTCTGTCGAGAAGCTGCTCAGCCATCCTGGGATCGCTGACCAAGGATCCGAATCATTTCCTCCGGGGAATGGACAGGGAGTCGGGCGAAGGGGGCGCGGTCGAGAAGGAGGTCGAGGACTACATTGGTGTCGAAGAGGACCCTCAACGGTGCCTTTCCTCGAGGTGGCGACGGTAGTCTTCTTCTGTGAGGCCGCTCTCCCGCAAGACTCCACGCAGCGAGCTCACGATGGGCGTCGTCCCCGGTTCCCGGGATGGCTCCGGCAGCCTTTGGAGGTACTCCGCGATCAGGTCGGAGACGGACCTGCCCGTTTTCCGGGAAAAAGCCTCAGCCCGTTCAATCAGCTCCCGGTCAATCTTCAGAGTAAGATCCGCCAGCATCGGTCGTCCTCCCTTCCGGACTGTAAGGCAGTTCTCATGGAGGGTCAACGCGCAACTGGTCGAGGATGGAGTGGAGATCGGCGCCCCGGGCGATCGGATAGCTCCCTTCCGGAGTCTTCGATGACCGCCCCTGCGACCGCGGATCGTAGGCGACCACGCGATGCGACTTCGAGAAGTAGGCGATCTGCCCCTCCCAGATGTCCGCCGCCATGGTCCACCCGGGGATGAACACGATCGGCGTCCCCTGGCCGGCCTGCGTGAGGAAGGCGTCCTTCACGGCGGGCTTCGCTTCGCAGACGGGCACGGTCGCGAGGAGGGCGAGCAGGACGGTCGCGGCGGCGGTCTTGGCTCTCGTTTCGTTCTCCTTGGAGGCGGCTGGATTCTACCCGCTCCTTGGGAAGGCCGACTCTGCCGAAGTTATAGGAGCCAGCACAGGTAGAATCAGGGACATGGATCTTCTGGACGATCTCCCTCAGCGCATCGCTGCCCTCCGCGCGAACTGGAGCGTGGTCAATCCTGAGACTGTGCGAGAGAAGACGACCCGGGCTGAGGCCTGGCTTGATGACGTCGAATCGCTCCTCTCCCGACCGGCAGAGGAGTTCTTCGTGGACATTCAGCTCTGGGATTTGGCCAGCTTCCGTCTTTTTCTCGCTATTCAAGAATGTATAAGTATATTGGGGTACTGGATCGCCGGCGCCGCTTTGGGCTTCCCGAATGACGCCGCTTCAGCGTTCGACCTCCTCGCCGACCGCACGGTGATTGATCGGGAACTGGCTACCCGTCTACGTGAGGTGATGAGAATGCGTGACCTGATCTCGCACGGAGATTTTACCGAGGACCGCCTTCACCTCCAAGGCGATTACCTTGAAGGCGTCGCCAGCCTCCGCCGCTTCCTCAAGGCGGTCGCGGTAGAGGCAGCGCTCCTCAGCCCTGCGTAGGCGAGGGGGCCAGCAACCCTGCCAATGCGCCCACGGCAGCAGAGCCGATCGCTGTAAGCAACTCTGGAATGGTGGTCTTTCCGATCCACCATAGGGCGATAGCTCCAAGAAGAGATATAAGGATGGCCAGCCCAAGCGAGCTGACAACAACCCGATAGACAAACGTATCTGGAATAGGAGTGGCAATCCTCGCGAGGGTTCCTGCCGGGTCTTGTTTCATCTCAGCTTCCAGCGCTGGATCGTTTGCCACTTTAGTCGCCAGTTCACTGACCGTACGAGTCTGCATTGCCATATCAACCCCTTTCTGTAGAGCGCGTAGGGATTGACGGACAGGAAAAGAAGATTCCAGGATTTCTACCGGAAATCGTGGCTCGGCACCGCCACCAGCTCCTTGAGCGACCAGAACTTCTCCCCCTTCACCGAGATCGTCCCGTCCCGCTTCTGGAGGACGCCTTCGACGACGAGGCCGGGGGAGCCAACGATCAGCTTGCGGTGCTGCACGAGGAGGTCCGGGGGGATCACGGCCTGCGACATGCCGGTCTCGTCCTCCATGGTGATGAAGAGCAGCCCCTTGGCGGTGCCGGGGCGCTGGCGGACGATCACCGACCCGGCGGTGCGCACCCTGGCGCCGTTCGGCAGCGCGTCGAGGCCGGAGGAGGGGGTTACCCCCTTCCTCGCGAGCTGCTCGCGCAGGTAGGCGAGCGGGTGCGGGCCGAGGGTGAGCTGGACGCCGCCGTAGTCCGCCCGGGTCTCCTCGACCGGCGTCATCTCCGGGAGCGGCGAGGGCTCGGGGTCCGGGAGGCCCTCGAGCAGGGGGCCGGCCGGTTTGGCCAGGCGCGCCACCTGCCAGAGGGCGGCGCGGCGGGTGAGGCCGAGCGACGAGAGCGCCCCCACCGAGGCCAGACTCTGCAACTCGTTCTCATGGAGATCGCAGCGCCGCACCAGGTCCCCGGCGTCGGCGAAGGGGGCCCTGGCCCGCTCGGTCTCGATCGACAGCGCCGCCCGGCCGCGCAGCCCGCGCACGAACTTGAAGCCGAGGCGGATCGCCCCGGCCGGCGGCGCCGTCCCCGTCCGCGGATCGCGCTCCCCCTCGCGCAGCTCGCGGTCCTCCCAGCGGCAGAGAACCCCCGAGCTCTGGACGTCCACCGGCCGCACGTCGACGCCGTGCCGCTGGGCGTCCTTGACCAGCGTCGCCGGGTGGTAGAAGCCCATCGGCCAGGCGTTGAGCAGCCCGAGATAGAAGGCGGTCGGATGGTACGCCTTCAGGTAGGCGCTGGCGTAGGCGATCAGCGCGAAGCTCGCGGCGTGCGACTCGGGGAATCCGTAGAGGGCGAAGGAGCTGATCCCCTGCACGATCTCCTCCTGCGGCTTGCCGGTGATCCCCCGCGCGTTCATCCCCCGGCGGAGCTTCTCGACGATCGCCTGCATCCGCTCGACCGAGCGTTTCGAGCCCATGGCCCGCCGCAGCTCCTCGGCCTCGCCGCCGGTGAACCCCGCGGCCACCATCGCCACCCGCAGGAGCTGCTCCTGGAAGATCGGCACCCCCAGCGTCCGCTCGAGGATCGGCTGCAGGCTCGGATGCGCGTAGACCACCGGCTGCCGGCCGTTGCGCCGCTCGAAGTAGGGGTTCGCCAGGTTGCCCAGGATTGGCCCGGGGCGGATGATCCCCACCTGGATCACCAGGTCGTAGAACTTCTCCGGGTGATTGCGCGGCAGCGTCGCCATCTGGGCGCGGCTCTCGACCTGGAAGACGCCCACGGTGTCGGCATCCCGCAGCATCTTGTAGACCTTGGGATCGTCCTGCGGCAGATGGGCGAGGTCGACGTGGACCCCTTCGCGGGTGCGGATCGTCGGCACCATCTCCTCCAGGGCGGCGAGCATGCCGAGCCCGAGGAGGTCGACCTTGATGATCCCGAGGTCGGCGCAGTCGTCCTTGTCCCACTGGATGACGACCCGCCCCGGCATCGAGGCGGGCTCGAGCGGCACCACCTCGTCGAGCCGCCCGGCGGCGATCACCATGCCGCCGGTGTGCTGCCCGAGGTTGCGGGGGAGGTTGTGGATGCGCGTCCAGAGATCAGCGAAATGCTGGAGGCGCCGCTCCTCGGGATCGAAGCCGGCCTGTGCAAGCTCGGCGGCGAACGACTTCTGCTCGCCGTGTGAGGCGTCGTAGCTCCAGTTGCCGAGCTGGCGGGCGAGCTTGTCGATCTGCTCCTCGTTGTAGCCGAAGACCTTGGCGACCTCGCGGGTGGCCGAGCGGTCGCGGTAGGTGATGACGGTCGCCGTCATCGCCGCGCCGTGCGGGCCGTAGCGCTGGTAGACGTACTGGATCACCCGCTCGCGCTGCTCCCCCGAGGGGAGGTCGAGGTCGATGTCCGGCCACTCGCCGCGCTCCTCGGAGAGGAAGCGCTCGAAGAGCAGCTCCATCTTCACCGGATCGACGGCGGTGATCGACAGCGCGTAGCAGACGGCGCTGTTGGCCGCCGAGCCGCGCCCCTGGGCGAGGATCCCCTCGCGCTGGCAGAAGTCGACGATGTCGCAGACGATCAGGAAGTAGCCGGCGAGATCGAGCTTCTCGATCAGGTCGAGCTCTTTCTGGATCTGCGCCTGCGCCCTCGCCGTGAGCGGCCGGAAGCGGGCGCGGGCGGCGTTCCAGGTGAGGTGGCGCAGGTAGGAGGACGGCGTCTCGCCGGGCGGCAGCGGATACTCGGGGAAGCGATAGCCGAGGTTGGCCAGGGTGAAGTCGAGCGTCTGGCTGAGCTCGAAGCTGGCGGCCAGGGCCTCGGGTAGATCGGCGAACAGCCGAGCCATCTCGCCGGCGCTCTTCAGGTGCCGCTCGCGGTGGGCGGCGAGGAGCCGGCCGGCCTCGTCGAGGGTCGTGTGATGGCGGATCGCCGTCAGCACGTCGTGCAGCGGCTTGTCCTCGGGATTGGCGTAGCGCACGCCGTTGGTGGCGAGGAGAGGGAGGCGGAGCTTGCGGGCGAGATCGATCAGCGCCTGGTTCCGGTGCTCCTCCTCGCGCAGGCGGTGGCGCTGCAGCTCGACGTGCAGGCGGCGGTTGAAGAGATGGGCGAGCCGTTCGAGCAGGCGCCGGGCGGGATCGATCCCCCCTTCGGCCAGCTCGCGGGCGAGCGGCCCCTCCTCGCCGCCGGTCAGGCAGTGGAGGCCCGCCGCGTGCTCGGCGAGAAGGTCCCAGGGGACGCGCGCCTCCCCCTTGCCCCGGCCGCGCGCGGCGGCCGTCATCAGCTTGCAGAGATTGCGGTAGCCGGTCTGGTCGGCGGCCAGGAGGGTGAGCCGCGCCTGGGTATCCACCGCGCGGTTCGAACCATGATCGGCCGCCTTGGGGTCGGGCACCAGGCCGAGCGGGCCAAAGCGCGCCCGTTTCTGCCAGAGGCTCGGCTCGTCCTCCAGCACCACCTCGGCGCCCACCAGCGCCTTGATCCCCGCCCGCTTCGCCGCCTGGAAGAAGCGCGGCGCGGCGTAGACGCCGTTGGCGTCCACCAGCGCCATGGCGGGCAGCCCCAAAGCCGCTGCCCGATCGACCAGGTCCTCGGGGAGCGAGGCGCCGTCGAGAAACGAAAAGGCGGAGGCCGCGTGCAGCTCGGCGTAGGGCGGGGGAGTGGAAGAGCGCCTCACCTGCCCAGGCTAGGCATCAGTGAGGCGTAAGTCAAGGGGAGCGTAGAAAAAGGGCGGCCACGCAGGGCCGCCCTACAGAAATTGCCCCTCAGTAAAGCTGGTCAGGCGGCGACTTCGCCCATCTGCTGGCGGCGCTTCTCGTACCAGACCCGCGCCTCTTCTTCCGTATCGCAGAAGGTGAGCGGGTTGGCCTCGGGGCCGCGCCGGAAGAGGTTGGCGGCGGTCAGCAGCAACCGGGCCAGGACCTTGGCCTTCAGGGGGGCGTTCTTCACCACGGTCCCGCGGAGCGGCAGCATCTTGACCGTCTCCGAGGCCTCCTTCCGCACGGCCGGAGGCAGATCCTCCAGCGTCGTGAGGTCGATGAGGTAGAAGAAGTAGGGGACCTCTTTCCCATAGGCGATATGGGCATCGTTGAGCATCCGGCACTCTTCGAGGGTGACCTTCCCCTGGAGCCTCATGTGAACGATGTCGGGGAGCTCCAGCCCCGTCCACTGCTCGCCGCACGCATTTTCCTTGAAGCACTGTTTCGGCATCTCGACTCCTCCTCCAGAGGGAACGCAACCCGAGGCCGCGCACCGGCGCGGCCTGGAGATGAACCCTGAACGGCCGTAAATGTGCGACTGATTATAAGGAGGACGGAGAGATTGCGCAATCATCGCCTGCGGGGCGCGGCGTGCGCACCCCCCAGGCGGTCGCTAAAGGTGGGCTCACCCGACGCGGGTGGGCGTGAAGGACGGCGGATCGCTGGCGGGGAAGGACTCCTTGGAGGCCTGGTCCACGAGGTCGCGATCCTTTTCCCCGGGCTTCACGAGCCGCGCTCCTTCGGGGAGCGGCCACTGGCCCCGGAAGCTCTTCTCGTCGCGGGCGAGGGGACGCGTCCAGTCCTCGTCGAGATCGGAGGTGTTCAAGCCGAGCGGCCCATAGACCGGGCAGTGGCCGGTGGCGCCGCGGAACAGCAGCGTCGCGGCCCCGAGCGCGAGCGCTCCCCCGAGCGGTGAGAGCCGCCGCTCACGGCGCAGGGCGTACGCGGCGATCGCGCCGCCCCCCAACAGCGAGGCCCAGCGTTCGATTTTTCCCACGTTCTTTTCCATACAGACCTCCTCGACCCCGGAGACACCGCAAGCCGTGTGCCAGCCGGAGGAGGAAGCGGAGCGCCGCGCCGTCAGGCCGCCGCGGCGAGCTCGCTCCGGCGCTTGTCGAGCCAGGCCCTGGCCTCGGCCTCGGTGTCGGTGAACTGGACGATGTTCTGATTCTTGCCGCCCTTGAACAGATTGACGGCGGTCATCAGCAGCTTGGCGAGGATCTTGGCTTTCAGCGGGGCGCCGTAGACCACGGTGCCCCGCAGCGGCAGGACCTTGACCGTTTCGGAAGCCTCCCGGCGAACCTGGGCGGGGAGGTTGTCGAGCTCGGAAAGGTCGAGCAGGTAGAACATGTGGTCGCGGTTCCTGCTGTAGTCGAGGTGCTTCTGATTGATCTCGCGCACCTCCACGTTGTCGACCTCTCCGACGAGCTTCAGGAAAAGGATGTCCGGCTCCTCGTACGACGTCGTGTGCTTGCCGATCTGGTGCATCTGGACCATCATCGATCATCCTCCACGAAAGGAAAGCCGGAGCACACCGTTATTACACACGGATACCCCGGCGAGACTCATGCTCCGCACTGACGCGATCAACGGATTTCTGCCAAAGGATACCAATGTTTCCGTTGCAGGGAAAGCCCCCCGCCCGAGCTCTCCTGGTATGCTCTTCCGGTCATGCTCCGCTCTCTCGCGATTCTCGCCATATTGGTCCTATGCGCCGGGCCGCTGGCCTCCCAGCCCGCCGTCCCCCTGGCCGATCTGGGGAAGCTGCGGAGCGACTCCAACGCCGGCCGTCTTCAGGCCCTGCGGGAGATCCTCAAGGCCCACGGCATCCCCTTCGAGGTCCAGACGTTCACCAGTGACCGGGGCGAGGGGCACAATCTCGTCGCGGCCTTCGGCGCCGGCAGCCGGGAGATCGTGGTCGGAGCGCATTACGACGCCGTGAAGCTCAAGGACGGCACCCTGAGCCACGGCATGGTGGACGACGGCGCCGGGGTGATCGCTCTCGTCCGCCTGGCCGAGGCTCTGCGCGGCCGGCCGCTGCGGCACCGGCTGCGGATCGTTTTCTTCGATCAGGAGGAGCTCGGCCTGCTGGGCTCCAAGGCCTTCGTCGCCGCGCTCAAGCCGGCGGACGCCGCCGTCGTCGCCAATGTCAATGTCGACATCGTGGCCTACGGCGACACTCTGGTCTTCGGCGGCGGCAAGGGGGAGGCGAACGGTCCGCTCGTCCGCGCGCTCCAGCGCGTCTGCGCCGCGCGCCGCCTCGCCTGTATCGAGTTCTCCCCTCATTTCCCCGCGGGGGACGACCGCAGCTTCGACGCCGCCGGCATCCCGAACGTCTCGATCGGCTTCGGGCCGGCCGCCGACGCGCATCAACTCTGGCTGTTGCTCAACGGCGGCAAGGACTCGGGGCTCAAGGAGGGGTTCGCGCCGAACCTCCTGCAGAACATGCACTCGCCCGGGGATACGCTGGAGAAGATCGATCCGGCCACGATCGACCGGACCTCCGGACTGCTCCAGGACCTCGTGCTCGAGCTGGATTCGACCCTCGACGGCGGTAGCGCTCAAGGAGACAAGAGAGAATGATGACGGATCTGCGGTATCCGGTCGGCAAGGCCGAGATGGAGCGGGACCTCGACCCCGATCAGCGCCGGGAGCTGGTCTCCCGCATCGAGAGGACGCCGGACCGGCTGCGCGAGGCGGTCGCCGGCCTCAACGCCGAGCAGCTCGACACCCCCTACCGCCCGGGCGGCTGGACGGTGCGGCAGGTCGTTCACCACGTCCCGGACAGCCACCTCAACGCCTATCTCCGCTGCAAGTGGGCGCTGACCGAGGACGAGCCCCTGATCAAGACCTACGACGAGGCGCGCTGGGCCGAGCTCCCGGACTCGCGCTCGGTGCCCATCGAGGTCTCGCTCGCCCTGCTCGACAACCTCCACCGCCGCTGGGTGGCGCTGCTGCGCGCGATGGCCGCCGCGGACTTCAACAAGACCCTGAGGCACCCGGACCACGGCGTCCTCACCCTCGACCAGATCCTCGGCCTCTACGCCTGGCACGGTGAGCACCACGTCGCGCACGTCACCACCCTGCGCGAGCGGATGGGGTGGGTGTGACCTCGCGACGAGAGTGAGGGAGTGTCGCCCCTTCGGGGCTGGCCCCTCACTCCCCAACCCTCTCTCCCACCGCACTCCCCCCAACCGGGAGAGAGGGAGCTCAAAGAAGCAGGATTGTGTTTTTGGCTAACTTCTCCCTCTTCTCCCGGTCGGGGGGAGTGCGATGGGAGAAGAGGGCCGGGGTGATGAGGGGCCAACCCGGGCCAACGGAACCTTCTGGCAAAGTAGAGGCAAGGACCGCCGGCCGGGGTTCCGGCCGGCGGCGGGGTGCGCTCTAGCTCGAGATGTTGCAGCCGTCCAAACAGAACCGGAGCTGATCGGCGCACGAGATCAGGCAGGGGTTCTTGCTGCAGATGATCTGGCACTGCCGGTCGTTGATGCGACACTGCTGCTCGCAGGTGGTCTCGGCGCCGCTACGGTCCGCGGCGAGAGCCAACAGAGACAGCCCCATGGCCAGGGTCAGCATTTTGATCTTCCGCATTTTGAAGCTCCTTTTCAGGTTGTTTGCGGATGTGTCCCCCGCCGGCACGGGCGGGGGACCAGGTCGAAGGTGGACCTTAGCAGATAGAGATATAGATGGAAAGTTATAGAACCTGCCCGTTCTCGTAGCACGTAAATTGCAACCCTCGTCGGCGCCGATCCGGCATCGATGATTTCGGCATGGATACTTCGCCGCGCCGCCGTGGCGCGGGAGCGAGGGAGGGCCCTGATGAAAATCCAACCAGGAATTCCATATCCCCTGGGCGCCATCTACGATGGCGCCGGGACCAACTTCTCCATCTTTTCCGACATGGCCGAGCGGGTCGAGCTCTGCCTCTTCGACGAGGCGGGCCACGAGACGCGGATCGAGCTGCCCGAGGTCACCGCCCTCTGCTGGCACGGCTACCTGCCCAACGTGGTGCCCGGGCAGCGCTATGGCTACCGGGTGCACGGGCCGTGGGACCCCGACGCCGGCCGGCGCTGCAACCCCGCGAAGCTGCTGCTCGACCCCTACACCAAGGCGATCGAGGGGGCCGTCCAGTGGAACGAGGCGGTCTTCCCCTACCTCTTCGACGAGCCCGAGACCTCGAGAAACGACCTCGACAGCGCCCCGTTCATGTCCAGGTGTGTGGTCACCAACCCCTTCTTCGACTGGGGGAACGACCGGCCGCCGCGCATCCCGATGCACGAGTCGGTGATCTACGAGGTGCACGTCAAGGGGTTCACCCAGCGCCACCCGGACATCCCGGAGGAGCTGCGCGGCACCTACGCCGGCCTGGCGCATCCGGCGGCGATCGCCCACCTGAAGCGGCTGGGGATCAAGGTCGTCGAGCTGCTGCCCGTCCACCAGTTCGTCCAGGACAGCCTGCTGCTCGAGCGCGGGCTGCGCAACTACTGGGGGTACAACTCGATCGCCTACCTCGCCCCGCACAACGAGTACGCCGCCGCGGGGGGCTCCACGGGGCAGCAGGTACAGGAGTTCAAGCAGATGGTGAAGATCCTCCACCAGGAGGGGATCGAGGTGATCCTCGACGTGGTCTACAACCACACGGCCGAGGGGAACCACCTGGGGCCGGTGCTGTCGATGAAGGGGATCGACAACACCGCCTACTACCGGGTGATGCCGGACAACCCGCGCTACTACATGGACTACACCGGCACCGGCAACTCCCTCAACATGCGCCACCCGCACGTGCTGCAGCTCATCATGGACTCGCTGCGCTACTGGGTGCTCGACATGCACGTCGACGGCTTCCGCTTCGACCTCGCGGCGACGCTCGCCCGCGAGCTTCACGACGTCGACCGCCTGTCGGCCTTCTTCGACATCATTCAGCAGGACCCGGTGATCAGCCAGGTCAAACTGATCGCCGAGCCTTGGGACGTGGGGGAGGGTGGGTACCAGGTGGGTAACTTCCCGCCGCTCTGGTCGGAGTGGAACGGCAAGTACCGCGACACCGTCCGCGACTACTGGCGGGGGGAGGACCAGACCCTGGGGGACTTCGCCAACCGCTTCACCGGCAGCTCCGACCTCTACGAGAGCACCGGCCGCAAGCCCTCGGCCAGCATCAACTTCATCACAGCCCACGACGGCTTCACCCTGCGTGACCTGGTCTCCTACAACGACAAGCACAACGAGGCCAACGGCGAGGAGAACCGCGACGGCGAGAGCCACAACCGCTCCTGGAACTGCGGCGCCGAGGGGCCCACGGACGATCCGGCGATCATTGGACTGCGCGCCCGCCAGCAGCGCAACTTCCTCACCACCCTGTTCCTCTCCCAGGGGATTCCCATGCTCCTCGGCGGCGACGAGATGGGACGCACCCAGAGGGGGAACAACAACGCCTACTGCCAGGACAACGAGATCTCCTGGTTCGACTGGGAGACCCTGGACGACGGGCTCCTCGAGTTCGCCGCGCGGCTGATCGCCCTGCGGAGCGAGCACCCGGTCTTCCACCGCCGCCGCTGGTTCCTGGGCAAGCCGATCCACGGCGAGGGGGTGCGCGACCTCGGCTGGTTCCGCCCCGACGGCGAGCTGATGAGCGACGAGGACTGGCGGCACGGCTTCGCCAAGTCGCTCGGGGTCTTCCTCAACGGCGGCGCCATGGAGAGCCTCGACGAACGCGGCGAGCCGATCAAGGACGACAGCTTCTACGTCCTCTTCAACGCCAGCCACGAGCCGCAGGCGTTCCGCCTCCCCGGACGCCCGCACTGGGGGGAGAGCTGGCGCAAGGTGCTCGACACCGACAAGCCCTTTCCCGAGAAGGAGGCGGAGGTCCACGCCGCCGGCGGCGAGGTGCCGGTAGCGGCGCGGGCGGTGGTGGTGCTGATGCGGGCTGATTGAGGAAAGACGCCCGTCTTATCGGCACTTCAGCAGTAAAAAGGAAAAAGCAGACGCCAGAATTGCCAAGCGCAAGCCCGGCAATTCCATCCTCAAAGCGGTGCTTCAGGACTGCGGATCTTTGGCTTCGAGCCGTTCCAGCTCGCGGAGCACCTCGTCGGTCCCGATCAGCTCCGCGAAGCGGCAGAGCAGATCCGCAAAGCTTTCCGAGTACCCCTCGGCCTCCGCCGCGGCCTGAATGGCGGTGCGCTCATCGGGGGTCAAACCGGTCTCCGCCGCCGGGGACGAAGGCTCCAGAGGAACGGACGGATCCCTTGGATGTGTCTCGCGAGCCATCATTAGTTATCCCGGACAAGCAACTCATGTGCCCGGTTTTGGGGGCCTCCTTCGTGGCCTGCGACCTCATCCTCTATCTCCTTCTCCTCCTGAGGAACAAGGCAATGCGGCCCAGCCGCCCGGGATTGAAATCCCGGGCGGCTAGGCCGCGGACCTACAGGATGTTCCTCACCACCATCTGCTCGCCCGCCGAGCTGCCGAAGCTAAAGGAGAAGGGGGACGACTCCGAGGCGTGTGGCCCGTAGGGTGCGCTGTGCGCATCATAAACGACCGTGAAGGTGCGCACAGCGCACCCTACAAGCCGCAACGATCCAGTAAGGCCCTCCCTCTCCTTCAGGAGAGGGACCGAGGGTGAGGTCGCAGGCCACGGATGCCCCATCAGCGAGATCCTCCACAGAGGCCCTGATCGATCCTCTTAGACGGAACCCCTCCTCCCCCCGTACAAGCCTAAGTAACGCCCTTGGGGGCAACTTGGAGGAGGTCCCATGCGAATTCCCCAACTCATTCCCGCAGCGATGCTGCTCACCCTCGCCGTGCCGGCCGTCCAGGCCGCGGGTGCCAAGAAGCCGGCCGCCGCGCCGGCCCAGTCCGCCCAAGCCGCCCAGCCGGCGCCCTCGGGACAGCCGTTCGCCAACCTGGACACCGATCACGACGGCAAGGTCTCCCGCGCCGAGTGGAAGGGGAGCGCCGTCTCCTTTGCCATGCTCGACACCAACGGCGACGGCACCCTGGACGGCGGCGAGTTGAAGCCCTCCAGCCAGGCCGCCCCGGCCGAGCCGGCCCTCGCCGACACCTTCTCCCAGCTCGACGCCAACCACGACGGGCGCCTCACCGGCAAGGAGTGGACGGCCGGGACGAGCGAGTTCGATCGCATGGACCACAATCACGATGGCGCGGTGAGCCGGGACGAGTTCCTCAACCTCGACCGCGAACGGACCCGCCGGGAGGGCCTCTTCCGCTTGCTGGACAAGAACCACGACGGCCGCCTCAGCCGCGCCGAATCGCGGAAAGACGCCGCGGATTTCGACCGCTGGGACCGCAACCACGACGGCGCCCTGAGCAAGGACGAGTACATCCCGAAGTAGAGGGGGAGGGCGCGGGCCACCGCCCGCCGGCGTCCTACTTCTGCTTTGTCAGATTGCGGGCCGGAGAGTATCGCCCCTTCGGGGCTATCCCTCACTCCCCAACCCCTCTCTCCCGGCCTCCCCCCCACCGCCGGGAGAGAGGGGCTTTAAAACTTGCTTCGACTAACTTCTCCCTCTTCTCCCGTCGGGAAGGGTGGGAGGCTGGGAGAAGAGGGCCGGGGTGATGAGGGCCAACGGAACGGGAACACGGAATCTGACAAGTAGAACTACTCAGGCTGCCCGAACCGTGGATACTCCAGGTTGGGCACATAGGGTGTTTCCCGCGGCGAGGCGACCGAGGAGCGCTGGATCAGCGAGAGCAGCTCGGGAGTGAGGAAGAGAACGAAGAAGTCGTTGCCGCCGTTCACGCCGTAGGCGCGCTCGGCGGACTCCGCCGCTTCCAGCCAGTGATTGAGGACCTGCACCGTCCGCGTCGAGCTGGCGCCCCAGATGCGCCCCGGCTCGCTGTCGAGATCGCGGTTGAAGTCGTCGCGGGTCCAGATGGGGAACTGGTCGTCGCCGGCGAGCAGGGTGTACTCCACCGTGATGTGATCCACCAGCGGCGGCACGGCCACCCCTTGGCTTTCGAGAAGGGGCCTCATCTCCTCGAAAAAGGCGGCGACCCCGCCTTCGGCCAGCTCCTCGGCGTCCACCGCGAACAGCCGCCCCTCCTCGCCGAAGATCCCCGACCATCCATCCTGCAGGATGGCGTGGTGAGCCGGCTTGAGCCGCTCCGGACTGGTATACCGGAAAAACCCCAGGGCTTCGAGCTGGGCCAGCAGATCCTCGTGCCTCGCGAGCGGAGGAGAGGGGGGGCTTAGAGAGAGGTTCATGCAAGGGAGTCTACCCGAGCCGGACCGCCCGGGCATCGAAAACAGCGATCCGGTCCTGCTATCAACAAAGACAAGCGCAAACGTGTCTACGCTTGAGGTCTATTCGTTTCTACATTGACTATAGTATGACGTAACAGAACGCCATGGACATCGATCGGCTCGCGCATCGGATGGATCGCTGGCTGAGGAGGCCGAGATTCAGGACCCCGGGCTCCGGGATCGTCCTGGCGGTTCTGCTCGTGGCCGTGCTGCTCCTGCGGGCGAACGGCTCCGGCGCTCCGGGAGCTCGCCCGCCGCGCTCCTCCCCGCCGCCTAGCGTGACCGAGCCGCCGGTACGGATCAGCCTGGAAGCGCCGCCGGTCCAGGTCCCCGCCGAGACCGCCGATCCCGGCTGTCCCAGAGGCTGCGCGGCTCCGCCGCCCGGCTGCGACGTCAAGGGGAACGTCTCCGGCAAGACCGGAGAGCGGATCTACCACCTCCCCGGCCAGGACTTCTACGAGAAGACCATCATCGCCCCCGAGCACGGCGAGGCTTGGTTCTGCACCGAGGCCGAGGCGCGGGCGAATGGGTGGCGGAAGTCGAAGCGGTGAAGGAGGGCTGACCGGGGAGCCGGCTTCAGCCGGCTTTTCGTTTCCAGCGTAGCCCGAGCATTGATGCCCGGGCGGCGGCCCGCGAGGGCGCGCCCGGCGCCCCCCGAGCACCCTTGAAGGTAGTCCTCAAAGGCACATAGGCCTTGGGACTCCTCGAGAAGGAGAACAGCATGAAGAGAACGCCCAAAAAGCTGGTGCTGCAGCGGGAGACGCTGGCCGGTCTCACCCGGAGCGACCTCGAGCAGGTCGCTGGAGGGTTCACGATCCGGCCCGATGAGTGCCAGTACAGCGGCCGCAAGACCTGCCTGACTTGCGAGGCCACCTGCACGACCAACTACTGCTGACCCTTGTCCCGGCACGGCCGGCGCGGAAGCGCCGGCCCTGATCGCCCGGGGTTCCTCGAGCCGTCGAGGGCGACCCGCAGGTCGCCCCTACAACCTGCGCCCCACGGATACCTTGTGCCGGAGGTTGTAGGGGCGACCTGCGGTCGCCCTCGACGCCGCCGCTGAGCAAGCGTCGCGCATCCAGGCCGGAGCCCGCTCTCACTACGGCACCCATAGCGAGAAGCTGACCGAGTTCGGGATCAGGCTCCGGCGGCGAAAAGCGGTCCGGGAGAAGCCGGTCCGGAAGAAACCGGGAAAGGAGAACGAGGCCCCCCGAAATCCCACCGCACTGTAAGCAGTAGACCGTAAGGACCGGGGGCGTGTATTCGGCACGCCTCCGGTTTTTCAGGGAGCGGTTCTAATCTTACTCCACTTACCCCCCCTCAGCAGGTGCTGTCGCGGCAACCGTAGGTGGCATAGCCCGACACCGAATAGCCAGTTCCGGTCGCATGGCAGGCCACCGTCGTCGTGACGACGAGCTGGCAGCTCCCACAGAAGGAGTTCGCGTAATTCTTGAGCTGCGTGGTGAGGTTGGTCTGAGCGATCGCGCAGGACGCGCCGATGGCGGTCGCGGTCGGCGTGACATAGCTGCCCGGGCTGTCGCAGTAGGGGCCGCACTTGGTGGGAAGCTGCGCCTTGTGGGCGGCGGCGAGGAAGACCTGCTCCATCGGATCCTCCTGGGAGCAGAACAACGCGAACGGCGCGGCCGAGGCGCTGAAGGAGGCGGCAAGACTCATCAGGACGAAAGCGAGAGGCACGAGACGAAATTTTGACATCAGATCTCCTTGGTCTCTGAGAGAGACGGACATGCTTACTTCTACATTAGTGCAAGTAATGACAGAAAGCGCGCCGGGGGGGGAGGGCGGGAGGAAAAAGGCAACTCCGAATGAAGCCCGCTGAGGGCCGAGGGGGTGCTGTTCTTAGTTCTACTTTGTCAGATTCCGTGTTCCCGTTCCGTTGGCCCTCATCACCCCGGCCCTCTTCTCCCAGCCTCCACCCTTCCCGACGGGAGAAGAGGGAGAAGTTAAAGCCCCTCTCTCCCGGCGGTGGGGGGGAGGCTGGGAGAGAGGGGTTGGGGAGTGAGGGATAGCCCCGAAGGGGCGATACTCTCCGGCCCGCAATCTGACAAAGCAGAATCAGCCCGGCGATTTATCGCCGGGGGAGCTCCCAAGAAACCGCACCGCCGCCGCCACGCACCCCTCGTCGCGCAGGATCCGCAGGTGGCCGAGGCCTGGAGCGGCGCGCAGCTCGGCGCCCGGCCAGCGGCGGGCGAGCTCGGCGCCTTCCTCGAAGGGCACCTCGCGGTCTTCCGGGTCGTGGAGGACGAGGAGCGGCGTGGTCATCCGCGGGGCGACGTCGGCGGGCGCGATGCCGTCGAAGCGCACCTCCAGCCACTCCTCGGCTTCGCGGAGCATGCGGTCCATCACCCGCGGCGAGACGCCGACGCCGGTCCGGAACCGGAACCAGAAGGACTCGAAGCCGAGGGGCGGGGCGAAGAAGACGGCGCGCTCCACCGCCAGCCCGGAGGAGATCGCGTAGGCCGTGCCCGCGGCGCCGAAGGAGTGGGCCGCGACGCCCCGCACGGGGCCGAACAGGGCGCCGGCGCCGCGGAGCGCCGAGGCGAAGTGGACCAGCGAGGAGATGCTCCCCGCCGACTCGCCGTGACCGGGGAGGTCGATCGCCACCGCCCGGAAGCCCGCCGCCACGGCGGGATCGACGAGCGGCGTCATCTGCCCCGCGTGCCCGCCCCAGCCGTGCACCAGGAGCACGGCGGGTCCTTCGCCCCAGACGCGGCCCACCACCCGCTGGCCGCCCACCTCCAGAGAGAAGCGCTCGCCGCGCGCCAGCACCGCCCGCTCCTCGTCCCTCACCCGCGCCCGGGGCGGCGTGAAGAACAGCTTGCGCCCCACCCGCGCGGCGGCGCCGGGAGCCAGCGCGCTCGCCACCCGCATCCCCGCCCGCAGCCAGGGGGGGACCGGAATAGGCCGCAGACGACCGGTCGTGCTATTTACTGAAGAGGGGAGGGCGAGAGTGGCGTCCAGGGGCTGCATGGGGATCTCCTTGCGGAAAGCGGAAAGGGGGTCAGGGACGGCTGTGGCCGAGCAGGGTCTCGAAGGCGGCGCGGGCCCGCGCCTCGGCCCGCGGGTCCTCGAGCAGCTTGGCCACCTGCTGGAAGACCATGCCGATGCCGACGAACTCGTAGGCGAACTGATCGAGGTCGAGATCGGCGCGGAAGTGACCTTCCTCGACCGCCGCGCGGGCGGCCCGGGCGATGGTGTCGTACCAGTCGCGTTGCGACCGCACGAGGAGGTCGCGGACGGGGCCGGGGCGGTCGTCGTACTCGTGGGTGAGCGCCATGAAGAAGCAGCTCCCGCCGCGCGCGTTGCCATGGATCCAGGCGAGGTGGAGATCGAACAGCCGCCGCAGCCGGGGCTCGCCGCGCGGCTGCCGGAGCGCCGGCACCACGACCTCCTGGATGAAGTGGTCGATCGCCCGCTGCAGCACCGCGATCTGCAGCGCCTCCTTCGACCGGAAGTGCGCGAACAGGCCGCTCTTCGACAGGTTCATCCCCGCCGCCAGGACGCCGAGCGAGAGCCCCTCGAGACCGACCTCGCCGGCCAGCGCCCGCGCCCGCTCGACGATCTCCTGTCGTGTCTGCTCGCCCTTGCTCATGATCATGGAGATGAAAATAGCACGATCGGTCGGTTGAGGCAACGGGGATGGGCGGTTGCTCGGACCCAGGGCAACGCCCTGGGTCCGAGGGGTCGGGCGGGACGCCACCGTTGCCCCCGATCCCTACCGGCTCGCCGTCTTCTCTTCGGGCCGCAGGTCTTCCTCCCGCGGGCAGACGGCCCTGGCCGCTCCCGCGTGCTGCGGGTTCCAGCCGACGTCGCGCACCCAGGCATTCCAGAGGCCCCGGTAGGGGTGAAAGCCGTGCGCAACCATGTCCTTGTAGGCGTCCTCCGGCGTCATCCCCTTGCAAACCTGGTAAAGCGCCACAATGAGCCCGGTGCGGTCCTCGCCATGGCTGCAGTGAATGAGCACCGGCTTCTCGGCATGGTCGATGGCCGTGAGAATGTCTTTGATCGTCGCGGCTGAAGGAGTGATCGGTCCATAGAGCCGATAGCGAAACAGCTTCACCCCGGGCAAGGTGGGCTCGGAGCCGGTGTTGAGCTTGATGATGGTGTTGATGTGATGATCGTCGACCAGCGTCTTGAGCTGATCCATGCTGGGCTGCGAGCTGCGGTAGACGTCATCGTCGACCTGGTCGAATCGATCCATGCTCTTGTGATTCAGCAGCTCGAAATTCTTGACCGGCGGGGTGGGATAGATCACCGAGCATCCGGAGAGGGGGATCAGAGCCGCCAGCAGGGCGGCGGCGGACATCCGTTCGATCGATCGTGCTCTCATCTGAACCTCCTGGAGAGAAGAGCTCCTGCGAGGATAGACGGACAGCCGCCGGGACTTCGCTTCCAGCCTCTACGGCACCGCCACCATCTGCCGGAAGAGCTCCTCGAGCCCGCGCTCCGGGTGCTCGCAGAGGCCGGCGTGGACGGGGGAGACCTGGATGATGGTGCTGCGCGGCGCCACCAGCCAGCGGAAGCGCTCGCGGAGGGTGAGCCGGGCGATCGGGCCCCCTTCCGGGCTGCCGGAGCAGATCCTGGGGATCGCCTCGAGATGCTGGCGGACCAGCTCGAGGTCGGTGTCCGGCCAGAGCGCCCGCAGCCGCGGCTCATTGACCTCGACGCGGGCGGCGAGGAAGTCCCGCTGCAGGCAGAAGAGGATCACGCCGGCGTTGATCATCTCCCCGCGGTCGACGCGGGGCACCACCCGGACCACGGCGTAGTCAAACGAGCTGCGCGCGGGCACGCACCGCCTCCTCGACGAACAGGGGCGCCGCCTCGAGGCGCCGCGTCAGGTAGTCCACGTAGCCCGCCCGCCGGTCCGCCGCCGCGCTGGGATCGGGGGACAGCCAGTCGTCCGGGATCTGCTCGACGATCGCCGCGAACAGGGCCTCGTTCAGCCGCGGGCGCAGGCGGCGGTCGGCCTCTTCGATCCGGCTCGCCCAGGGGAGCAGCACGTGGTCGCGGACGGCGGGGAAGCGGCTGCGGGCCGCCTGCTCCACGGCCGGCGCCGCCGTCGGCCAGTTGTGATGGAAGTAGAGCGCGGCCCCGTGGTCGATCAGGTAGAGGACCTTGTGCCACAAGAGGAGATTGGGATTGCGCGGCGTGCGGTCGACGTTGGTGACGAAGGCATCGAACCAGACGATGGACGAGGCGAGATCGGCCTCGACGACGTCGCGGGCGGCGGCGTCGAAGGTGATCGAGCCCGGCAGGTAGTCGAGCCCCAGGTTCACCCCCACGCTGGCCTTGAGCAGGTCGCGGATCTCCGGATCCTCCTCGTTACGGCCGAGCGCCGCGTCCACTTCCACCCGCACCACCTCGGGCACCTCGAGATCGAGAGCCCGGCCGATCTCGCCGGCGATCAACTCGGCCACCAGCGCCAGCGGCCCCTGCCCCGCGCCGCGGAACTTGAGCACGTAGAAGCCGAGGTCGTCCGCCTCCACGATCGCCGGCAGCGAGCCGCCTTCGCGCAGGGGGGTGACGTAGCGGGTGGCGGAGACGGTTCGGATCATGGCGGGGAAGCGCGAGGTGGCGGGCGGAATCCTATCGCAGTCGGTGGGCACGGATTCAGCGGGCGGATGCCGGCGCGCTCCTGATCTGGGGAGATCGGCTCCTCAGCGCCCGGTCGTTGGCCGAGGTCTTCGTCGACTGAGCGCCTGAACCACGGCTCGCGTGCGCCGGACGCGGGGGCTCTGGCA
>DATHEF010000038.1:0-42577 GCA_035490435.1 Thermoanaerobaculia bacterium | reverse complement strand
CGCCAGGTGGCCCTCCGCAAGCCAATCCCGCGGCGACGGCGGAAGAAGAAGAGACTGTTCCGGAACGTAGCGACGAAAGGTCGTTGGCATACGGCTATTTTACCGCATGCCAACGATTCCTGCCGCGCAGGCTCCTAGGGCTTCTGCCCACGCTCCGGGAGCGCGCCGCGCACAAATCGGCGAACACCGTCGTGGTGTCCGTTGCCCCAGGAGCGTGGGAGTCCGGGCGCCGGACGTTGCGCGGCAATGCCTTCCGCTGTGGAAGCCAACCTTTGCCGGCGGAACTCGGCGAGCCCCTCCGATGAAAGCGCGTAGCCAGGGCGCGATCTTCCCCTCCTGAGGAACAAGCACGGAGCCTCGCCGCCCGGGATTGAAATCCCGGGCTACCGACAGTCCCCCCTTGCCGGGGCTCTACAAAAGGGGTTTGTGGGAGTCCCGGAGGGGACGGCCGTGGGTAGCCCGGGATTTCAATCCCGGGCGGCAAGGCGTTCCTTACCACCATCTGCTCGCGCAGCCGAGCCTTCCCCTGAAAGCAAAAAGCCGGAGGGTCTCCCCTCCGGCCTCACATTCCAGCTCCGGACTTCAGCTCAGACGGCGAACGAAGAGCCGCAGCCGCAGGAGCCGGCGGCGTTGGGGTTGTTGAACTTGAACCCCGCGCCGGCCATGCCGAGGGAGTAATCGATGCTGGTGCCCTGGAGATACCGGGCGCTCACGGCGTCGACGAAGACCTTGAGGTCCCCCTGCTCGTAGACCCAGTCGGTCTCCCGCGTCTCGTTGTCGAAGTCGAGGGCGTATTCGAAGCCGCTACAGCCGCCGCCGCGCACGGCGATGCGGAGACCGTGGGAGGCGTCGATCCCCTCTTGGTCGCGGGTGATCTTGACCATCTCGATCGCCTTCGCGGTGAGCGTGACGGGCACGTCCTCCTGCGGCGGCGCGGATGGGGTCGGCTGGCTCTGGTTGATGCTTTCCATGGGAAACACTCCTTGCTTCGGGGCAAATACCCAGTCTCTACGATAAACAGGCACAGGGGGGATGTCAATTCCAGGGCCGGGCGGCGGCGAGGGCATTGCGGCGAGATATCATCCCGGTGTGCTGCGGGCGATCCTTTTTGACTTCAATGGGGTACTGGTCGACGACGAGCCGGTTCACCTGGAGCTGTTCCAGCGGGTGCTCGCGGACGAGGGGATCGCGCTCTCGGCCGGCGAGTACTACACCCGCTACCTGGGGCTGGACGACCGCGCCGGCTTCGCCGCCATGCTGGCCGCGGCCGGCGAGGCGGCGACCGTCCCTCGCCTGATGCGGCTGACCGCCCGCAAGGCGAGCTACTACCAGGAGCGCGTCCGCCGCGAGGGGTATCCGTTCGCGGCCGGCGCGGCCGGTCTGGTCCGGGAGCTCGCGGCCCAGGGTCGGATGCTCGGCGTGGTGAGTGGCGCGCTGCGCGAGGAGGTCGAGGGGGCGTTGCGCCAGGAGGGGCTGCTCGACCACTTCAAGGCGCTGATCACGGCCGAGGACGTGGCCGAGAGCAAGCCGAGCCCCGAGGGATACGAGCGGGCTCTGGAGGCTCTGAACTCGCTGCCGCCCCTGCCGGAGCGCCTGTTCCACCCGCACGAGGTGCTCGCCGTCGAGGACAGCCCGGTCGGCTTGGCCGCGGCCGCCGAGGTGGGGCTGGCCACGCTCGGCATCGCCCACCCCTACTCCCGCGCCCTGCTGCAAGGGGCGGACGCGGTGGTGGCGGGCCTCGGCGAGCTGACGCCGGAGCGCCTGGAGCGGCTCTACGCCGAGGTCAGCCGGCGGTAGGGGGGGCATTTATGGTCTTGCCCTCTGGGACGGGTCTGCCCTCCGAAGGGCGACCGCAGGTCGCCCCTACAACCTCCGGCACAAGGTGTACGTGGGGCGCAGGTTGTAGGGGCGACCTGCGGTCGCCCTTCGGAGGGCAGGCCGCCCCAGAGGGCAAGACCAGACATGCCGCCCCAGGTCTAATTCAGCGGGATGCGCCCGGCGAAGCCTTCGTCGTAGGTGTGGAAGTAGGAGATCGACGGCTCGGGGAACTGCCAGCAGTAGTAGCCGTTGCCGCTGTCCCAATCGACCAGCCAGGCGCCCTTGACCTCGCAGCCGATGGCGGTCACCTCGCGAGCCCAGGCGCGGACGACCTTCTCCTGGGCCTCCTCGATCTCCTCGCGGCGCGAGTCGAGCTCGTCGCGGCTGGCGAGGTTGGTGGCCACGGCTTCGATCTGCCGCATCGCGGCCGCCGTCAGATCCCGCACCAGAGGGAAGGTGTTGAGGGCGTCGTCGTAGGAAAAGATCCGCTTGCTGCTCTGCTTTTTCGCCATGGGACCGCGAATGATAGCATTCCGCTCCAATGAACACCCTGGACAGCATCGGCGAGCGCGTACGCGAGGGGCGGATCGAGGCGATCAGCGGCGGCATGTTCTCGGGTAAGAGCGAGGAGCTGGTCCGCCGGCTGCGCCGCGCCGCCATCGCCCGCCAGAGTGTGCAGGTGTTCACGCCGTCCGCCGACACCCGGCATGGCCCGCAGCGGCTGGTCACCCGCGACAAGCGGGAGCTCGAGGCGGTGAGCGTGGCCTGCAGTTGCGAGATCCGGCAGAAGCTCCTGCCCGGCGTCGAGGTGGTGGGGATCGACGAGGCCCAGTTCTTCGACGACGGGCTGGTCGACCTGATCGGCGAGCTGGCCGACTCGGGCGTGCGGGTGGTCGTCGCCGGGCTCGACCTCGACTACCTGCGCCGCCCCTTTGGACCGATGCCGCGGATCCTCGCCATCGCCGAGTACGTCGACAAGGTCCACGCCGTCTGCATGCGCTGCGGCTCCCCCGCCCACTACAGCCAGCGTATCGCCGGCGGCGACGAGCAGCTCCAGCTCGGGGATACCGAGTCCTATGAGGCGCGGTGCCGGCGGTGCTATGAGGCCTTCGAGCCGTAGGGGCCCTCATCACCCCGGCCCTCTTCTCCCATCGCACTCCCCCCGACCGGGAGAAGAGGGAGCAGTTAGCCCGGAGTTAGTTAAAAACTTGTTTTTGCTTTAGCCCCCTCTCTCCCGGTTGTATGGACCGGGGACATGGGTAACACTCGTACGGGGACATAGGTAACGCTTTTTGGGAAGCTGTTTCTCGAAGGAGGAGAAACGGCATGTCCTGGCAGGAGAGCGACCGGATGTCTCTGCGACTGGAATTCGTGACGTTGGCTGGAGTGGAGGGGGCAAACGTGCGGGAGTTGTGTCGTCGCTACGGTATCAGCCCGAAGACGGGGTACAAGTGGCTGGATCGGTACAAGAAGGAGGGGGTGTCGGGTTTAGAGGATCGCTCTCGTCGCCAGCACCGCAGTCCGAAGCGGACGAGCGCGGAAGTCGAGGCGTCGGTGGTAGCGGTGCGCCAGGAGCATCCTTGGGGAGGGCGCAAGATCCGGGATCGGCTGTTGAAGTTGGGCCAAGTGATCGTGCCCCCGTCCAGCACGATCACGGAGATCCTTCGTCGACACGGCTCTCTGGATGCGCAGGAGAGCGATAAGCACCGGGCGTTTTGCCGGTTCGAGCGTGAAGAGCCCAACGAGATTGGCAGATGGACTTCAAGGAGCTCCCTGGCAAGGGGCAGGCGTTGACGAGTCTGGACGATCACTCCCGGTTTGCCCTGATCCTTCAGGCCTGTGGCAATAAGAAGACTGAGACGGTGCGGGACCGGATGATCGAGGCCGGTCGGTGCTGATCGACAATGGACCGCCCTGGGGAAGTGGTGCTGATCACCCCTATACAGCGCTGACGGTGTGGCTGATGCTGTTGGGGATTCGGGCACTTCACAGCCGTCCTTATCACCCTCAGACCCTGGGCAAGCAGGAGCGGTTTCATCGCACCTTGGAGTTGGAGGTGCTGCGCGGCTATCCCTGCAACACGCTCGAGCAGTATCAGGCTCGTTTCGACACCTGGCGTCACACCTATAACTTCGACCAAGGTCTACGTGTTCCACCCCATCCGGCTGTGGAGCCTCTACAAGATCGGCCGGCGGACGCACCGGAAGATGCTGATCGTCGACGGCGCCATGAGCTTCACCGGCGGCTTCTGCATCGCCGACAACTGGCTCGGGGACGCCCGCAACCCGAAGGAGTGGCGCGACATGATGGTGCGGGCCACCGGGCCGGTCTCGGCGCAGATGCAGGCGATCTTCGGCGAGGACTGGACGTACACCACCGGCGAGATCCTGGCCGGCGACAAGTTCTACCCGCGGATCGCGGCGGCGGGAGAGGTGCAGGCACAGGCGATCAAGGTGTCGCGTGGCGACTCGTCCTCGCTCGCCGAGATGCTCTACTTCGTGGCGATCCAGTCGGCGAGGAAGTCGATCCACATCCAGAACGCCTACTTCGTCCCCGACGCGCAGATCCGCGAGGCGCTGATCCAGGCGGCGCGGCGCGGCGTCGACGTGCGGATCATGATCCCCGGCCGGCACATCGACATGCCGCTCCTGCGCATGGCCTCGCGCCGCCACTACGGCGAGCTCCTGCAAGGGGGTGTCCGGATCCTCGAGTACAACCGCACGATGCTGCACAGCAAGAACGCCATCATCGACGGCATCTTCAGCACCATCGGCTCGATCAATTTCGATGCCCGCTCGCTGCTCCAGAACAACGAGGAGAGCCTGGCCTTCTACGACCGCGACTTCGCGGCGCGGCTCGAGGCTACCTTCACCGCGGACGAGAAAGGCTGCCGCGAGGTGACGTACGAGAGCTGGGAACGGCGAGGCGTCGAGCAGCGCCTCGCCGAGATGGTCTCGGGCCTCTTCGAGCCCCTCTACTGAAGCGGCGTCGAGCTGACCGGGAAGTCGAGGTGGCTGAAGGAGACGATGCCCGGCGGGTAGCCGATGGCGAAGAGCTCGGGCAGGAAGCCGTACAGCGCGTGGTCGGCGTGGTAGAGGACCTCGATCTGGCCCAGCGGCACCTCGGTCGCGCGCAGCTTGTAGGGGCAGAAGTTCAGCGACGTCTTGAAGGTCGCCTGACCCCGCTCGTCGGTGACGAAGGCGCAGGGCGAGCCGCCCAGGCAGATGGGCGCCGGCCCGTTGGCGGTCAGCATCACCCCCCAGACGTCATAGAGGGCGCGCTCGATCAGCCCGGTCATCTCGATCTTGAGCGTGGCGGACTGCTTGTTGCAGCGGATCGTCGCCGTGCCCTTGGCCTCGAGCCACTTGCCGAGGGTGATCGCGCCGGTCTTGGAATGCGCCCGGCTGGGGGTCATCTGGGTGGTGGAAAAGATGTCCTTGACCGGCCCGCGGGTGCCGTCGGGCGCGACATAGACGCCGACGTCACGCATGGGAATGTTCAGGGTGCTGGGATCGACCGTGTTGGGGTCGACGTGGAAGGCGGCCAGGAACCCGGGATCGACGAGCGAGGCCAGCACGGTGTTGAGCGGCGTGGCCGCGGTCAGCGGCAGCGCCTCGCCGCCGTTGGGGTTGTAGGCCCCGATGTCGTTGAACCCGGCCGGGCCGAACTGCCCGAGGCTGAAGACCGGCTCGCTGAGGAACCGGTTGACGCCGGTGACGACGTGCCCCTCGACCGTGCGCGTCTGGGCCTGCGCCCCCATCGAGCCGGCCACGAGCAGCGCCGCGAACCCTCCGTAAATCATCTTTCGCATTCTGTTCTCCCCTAGGATAAACAACATAGATGTCCCGGCAGCAGCCCCAGAGGCCACTCGCCACAGACTGATGTTCGAGTCTTCTGCTCAGTGCCGCCAGCAGGCAAATGCGAGACATCTTCGAAAAAATGGCTGTTCTTCTTACTTCCGCTTCCCCGGCATGTCGCGCCCGCCCTGGTGGAGGACCAGCCCGGTCACCTGGCCGTCCGCGCCGCGGACGAACTCGACCTCGGCGTCCACGACCTTGAGGAAGAAGCGGGTTTCGGATGCGGGAAAGATCTCGAACCTCGGCTGCCCCGTGGCCTGCGCGAAGAGCCGGTCCCCCTCGCGGTTGATGGTGATCGAGAAGGTGGGCGTCAGCTCGTACTCGCCGGCGTAGGCGTCGTAGATCGACGGGTCCACCTTGACCGCCTGGCGCTCCTGGGGGAGCGGGTCGCTGGTCCGCATGCCGGTCTGGCGGATGCCGGAGAACGGCTGGAAATCGACGCCGGTCACCTTCCCCTGGGCGTCGCGCTGGAAGCGGAGGCGGTTCATCCGGTCCGCATAGATGAACTCGTCGGGCGCGGTGGCCGCGATCTCGTACTTCTCGCCGCCGCTGCGCTGGGCGAACAGCTTCCCCCCCTCCTGGGTGATGGCGCGGGTCGTCTTCTCGTCGAACCGGTAGACGCCGGGATAGTCGGCCAGCGTCCTGGGGTCGAGCGGGATCGTCTTGATCTCCTCGAGCGGTTGGCCGAGCGCCTTGGCCATGATGCGCAGGGCGACGTCGTCCGGCCGCGGGTCCGAGGCGTCGTTGTTGGAGAGGATGGCGATGAAGAGCCGCTCCTCGGGGACGCGGGTGACGACGGTCGTGAAGCCGGGGATGTCGCCGCCGTGCATCTGGACCCGCCGCCCGGCGAAGTCGAACACTCCCATGCCGTAGCCATACTGAACGGGGAGCCCGGACTTGAGCTTCGCGGTGGTGAACATGCGGTCGAGGGAAGCCTTCCTGAGCAGCGTCTCACCGCTGAGCGCCCGGTCCCAGATCGCCAGGTCGTCCACCGTGGACACCAGGGCGCCGGCGGCGTAGGGGGAGGACATGCTGATGTAGTCCGCGTTGTGGAACCCCTTGTCATCCTTCGAATAGCCGCTGGCCCGCCGGGGGATGAGCTCGTCCGGATGGCCGTACCGGCTGTGGGTCATGCCGAGCTTCTGGAAGATCTCCTGCTCGACGAACTGTTCGTAGCTCTGCCCCGAGACCTTCTCGATGATCGCCCCGAGGAGGAAGAACCCCGAGTTGTCGTAGGCCCATCGCTCGCCGGGATTGAACTCCAGCGGCTTGTCCTTGAACAGCGCGATCACCTCAGCCGGCTTGAGGTCCTCGCGGACCTTGGCGTACCACTCGGGGAGTCCGGTGTAGCTCGGGATGCCGGAAGTGTGGGTGAGCAGGTGCTCGATGGTGATCGTCTGGCCATGGGCCGGGAAGTCCGGCAGGTACTTGCCGATGTCGTCCGTGACGCTGAGCTTGCCGCGCTCCTGGAGCAGCAGGATCGCCGCGGCGGTGAACTGCTTGGTGACCGAGCCGAGCTCGAACACCATCTCGGGGGAGCTCGGCACCCCGAGCTCGAGGTTGGCCATCCCGTACCCCTTGCGGAGCAGCACCTTGCCGTCCTTGACCACGATCGCCGCCGCCCCCGGCTGGCCGGCGGGGTAGATGGCGGCGAGGGCTTTATCGGCATAGTCGGCGAGGCCGGACGTGGAGGCCGGAGCCGCGGCGCGGGCCGGCGGGGCGGATAGAGTCAGCAGCAGGGCGCCGGCGGCGAGGGCGGGGCGGGCGCCTGGGAATTGGAGATTCATGATGGGCTCCTTGGTCGAATTGGAGAGCGCGGAGGCGCTCTGCTTCTAATACGATGGCGGAGCGGGGAGGTTTACGCCCGGAAAACATATCCACCGAGAGGTGTCACTCATGGACGACGAAGAGCAGATCGGAGAAGAGCAGTACGAGGAGTTCTCCCAGTTCCTGCGGCAGGCGGTGAGCGAGGCCCTGCGGCTGGCGGACGGCGAGGCCTTCCTCGCCTGGATGCAGGCCGAGGCTCCGCGCCTGCTGCCGGGGCTGTTCGAGCAACTGCCCGACGATCAGGCCCGCCGGGGGTTCGCGACCGAGTTCGGCCGCTCGCTCTGGAACTCCGTGCCGCTGCCGGACAACGGCTTCCGCCCGCGGCCGATCGCCAAGCCGGAGCGCAACGACGCCTGCCCCTGCGGCTCGGGAAAGAAGTACAAGAAGTGCTGCGCCGAATGGGCCGAGGGCGCTCCCGCTCTCGACGCCGAAGGGGTCTGGATGCTGGTGGCCGAGGAGCTCCCCCTGGAGACTGTGGAGGCGATGGGGGTGTCGGGCCGGGTGCCGCGCCCGATCCTCGGCGACGTCGCCACCGGCCTGCTCGACAACGGCGACGCGGCCCGGGCGCTGGCGCTGGTCCGCCCGCTGTTCGAGCGCCCGGAGCGGCTGGACGAGCGGGACTCGGCGGCGCTCAACACGCTGCTCGAAGCCTACGATGCCCTGGACCTCCAGGAGGAGCGCTGGGAAGAGGCGGAGCGCCTGGCGCGCGATCTCCGGCCCCCTCTGCGCGCCGTGCTCTGGGAGAACCTGGCGCGGACCTACGCCGTCGAGGGGGAGATGGAGGAGGCCTGGGTCTCGCTCGACCGCGCGCGCGAGGACGATCCCGAGAGCCCAGCGCTCGGACCGCTCGAGGTGAGCCTGCTGCTCGCCGAGGGGCGGACGGCGGAGGCCGCCGAGAAGGCGCGCTACTGGCGGGGGCGGCTGAAGGAAGGGGACCTGTCGGAGCAGGGGTTCGAGTTCCTGGCCCGGGTAGGGGAGAACGCGGAGGAGACCCAGCTCCGGTTCTCCTTCGGCGACGAGGTCACGGACCGCATCCATCAGCTCGAGGCGTGGCTCGCCAGGGCGGAGCCGCCGGCGGCGCTCTATGGGATCGAGGCCGTCGCGGACGACCGGCAAGCCGGCCGGTTGATCCCCTCCGCGTCGTTGCGCGAGGTGGAGGCGGAATTCGAGGCGGCGTTCTATCCGCCCCTGGCCGATCCGGAGGCCGAGGAGGAGGACGAGGACTGGGACCCCTGGGACGAGGACCGCGCCGAGCGCTGGCTCGAGGTCCTGGTGGAGAATCCGCTGGCCCTCGATAGCGTCGACATCCTGGAGGACGTGGCCCATGCCACCTCCGAGCTCGCCGCCGACCGCTACGCCTTCCTGGACCGGCCGCTGCTGCAACCGCTCCTCGAGCGCGGCCTCGCCATCGTGCGGCAGGCGCTCGCCGGCCACCCCGGGATCACCCGCCTGCCCAGCGAGCTCGAGCCCAACGGCTCCGCGCTGGCCCTGGTCGTCGCCGCCACCGCCCAGGCGCACCGCCTCGGCGAGACCGACCGCGCCCGGGAGCTGCTCGACTGGCTGCGCTCGCTGGAGCCGAGCAGCCTGGTGGAGGAGGCTGGGGAGGAGACCGGGGGAGAGGACGGGGAGGAGAGCTGACGAGGTTGCCGCTTTCCGCACCTTGATATCTGCCTAGAGGCTCTCAAGGTCGCGTATGGAGATGACAAGGGCTACAATGTCTCTCCATGCCGACCTCCCCGGCCGCGATTCGTCGTCTCCATCCGCAACTCCTCGGCTTTCCGCACGATTATCTGGACCGGATCGCCGAGGCGGAGCGGCGGGGGGACGCTCGGGAGGAGAGCCTCTACCCTCATCTGATCGAGTTCTTCGATGGCTACGCGGAACTCCGGGGGACGAGCGATCTCCAGGTGACGATGCTGCCGCGCAAGACCCGGGGCTGCCTGCTCGACTTCCAGGTCTGGCGGGGGGAGCGGATCGCCGGCTACGTCGAGGCGAAACGGCCGGGGACAGATCTGGACCGGTCCGCGAACACCGAGCAGGTCGAGCGCTATCGATCGGCCTTCCCCAATCTCCTGCTCACCAACTTCCGCGAGCTGCGGCTCTACCGGGGGAAGGAGATGGCCGCCCGCGTCGACATCGGCCGCTTGGCGGGAGGGCCGGAGCCGCTCCTCTCTCTGCTGGACCTGTTCTGCGATTTCTCTCCGCCGGCCAGCTCCTCGGCCGCGGAGCTGGCGCCGAGGATGGCGTTTCGCACCCGCCTCCTGGCGGAGCGGATCGGCGAGCTGCTGAAAGCGGACGGGGAGGGGGCATCAGACCTCTCCGGCTTCTATCGGGCCTTCTCGGAGCACCTCCTCGCCGGGCTCACCCACGAGGAGTTCGCCGATCTCTACGCCCAGACCCTCTCCTACGGCCTCCTCGCCGCCCGCTGGCGGGCGCCCGGTGATTTCGACCGGCGGATCGCGGCGGAGAGCATCCCGGCCACCAGCGGCGTGCTGCGCGACGCCTTCCGCTACATCTCGCTGGCCGATCCGCACCCGGAGATCGCCTGGATCGTGGACGAGATCGTCGGCCTGCTCGCCGGCTCCTCCGTGCGCGCCATGCTGGAGCGCTCGCTCCAGCGCGGGCGGGATCCGGTGCTCGACTTCTACGAGACCTTCCTCCGCCACTACGACCGGGAGCTGCGCAGGAAGCGCGGCGTCTACTACACGCCGCCCGAGCTGGTCTCCTACGTCGTCCGCTCCGTCCACCGGCTGCTCCAGACGCGTCTCGGCCGGCGGGACGGCCTCGCGGACCCGACCGTGACCCTCCTCGATCCGGCGGCGGGCACGCTGACCTTCGTCGTCGAGGCGATCCGCTGTGCCGTCGAGGAGGTGCGGACCACGGCGGGGGGCGGCGGCGTGCCGGCCCTGGTGAGCGATCACCTGCTGCGGGACTTCCACGCCTTCGAGCTGATGATGGCTCCCTACGCCATCGGCCATCTCAAGATGAGCCTGATCCTGGAGGAGCTGGGCCGGCCGCTGGAGGAGGGGGAGCGGGTGCCGTTCTATCTGACCAATACCCTGGAGATGGAGGATCTGGCGCAGTCGACGATCCCCGGGACGGCGGCGCTGTCGCGGGAGTCCCGTCTGGCGTGCGGGATCAAGAAGGACGCGCGGATCACCGTCATCCTGGGAAATCCCCCCTGGTCGGGCCATTCGGCGAACCGGGGCCATCGGGTCGAAGGGTACGACCGGATCGACGGCCAGCCGCTGGGCGACAAGAACCCGAAGTGGCTGCAGGACGACTATGTGAAGTTCCTCCGCTTCGCCCAGCGGAAGATCGACGAGGCCGGCGAGGGGATCGTGGCGTTGGTGACCAGCCACGGCTACCTCGACAGCCCCACCTTCCGGGGCCTGCGTCGGTCGCTCCTCGCGAGCTTCGACGAGATGTATCTCCTCGACCTCCACGGCAACGGCAAGAAGAAGGAGCGGGCGCCGGACGGCTCGGCCGACGCCAACGTCTTCGCGGACGTGCGGCAGGGGGCCGCGGTGGCGATCCTGGTCAAGCGGCCCGGCCTGCCGAAGCAGGTGCGGCGGGCCGATCTCTGGGGGAGCCGGTCCGCCAAGCTCCGCTGGCTGGGGGAGCACGACGTCGAGACCACCGCCTGGACCCCGGTCGAGCCGCGCGGGCCGGCCTTCCTGTTCGCGCCGCGCGACGCCGCCCTGGAGGCGGAGTACGGCCTGGGCGTGCCGCTCACCGACATCTTCCCCGAGCATTCGGTGGGCATCGTCACCGGCCGCGACGCCTTCGCCATCGACACCGATCCGGCGGAGCTCGGGCGGCGGGTCGGGCGGCTCCGCAGCGAGATCGTCGACCTCGAGCTGGTCCGGCGGGAGTGGGGCGCGGTCGACCGCGGGCGATGCCGGCTGGAGGAGGCGCGCCGGAGGCTGCGGACCGATCCGGACTGGCAGGCGAAGTTCCGCCGCATTCTCTTCCGCCCCTTCGACTGGAGACAGATCTTCTACGCCGGCTACGTCGTCGAACGCCCCCGCACCGAGACGATGAAGCACCTGCTGATCCCGGGGAACCTGGGGCTGGTGGTGCCCCGGCAGGGCAAGGAGGAGCCGGGCGCGCTGGTGACCGACACGATCATCGCCCACAAGACGGTGAGCGCGTTCGACATCAACTCCGCCTTTCCGCTCTACCTCCACCCGGAGCCGCGGCTGGACGGCGCCGGCCGCCTCGCCAACGTCGACCCGGCCTTCCTCCGCCTCCTCGCCAGCCGCCTGGGCGAGGAGCCCTCGCCGGAGCTGATCCTGCAGTACGTCTACGCGGTCCTCTACAGCCCTCCGTACCGGCGGCGGTACGCCGACCTCCTGCGGGCGGACTTCCCGCGCATCCCGCTGCCGCCGGACCGCGGGGCCTTCCTGGAGCTGGCGGGGCTCGGCGCGGTCCTGATCGATCTCCATCTCCTGCGCTCGGATCGCCTGGAGCGGCCCGGCGTCCGCTTCGAGGGGCAGGGTCTTGGGCATCTGGACGGGCGCCGCGAGCACCAGGACGACCGGGTGATCGTCAACGCCGGGGGGCAGGCGTTCGAGGGGATCTCCCGCGAGGTCTGGGAGTATCGGATCGGCGGCTACCAGGTGCTGGACCGCTGGCTCGCCGGCCGCGCCGGGCGGGGGCTGCGCTGGGAGGAGATCGAGGATTTCCGGCGGATTGCCACGGCGCTGCGGTGGACGATCGAGGTTCAGCGCCGCTGCGGCCTTCTCTGCGGCTTGGCGTTCCAGGGGTCCTCGGGCCAGGCGTGCCTGGGGTAGCGGCCGGCGAGCTCCTTGCGGACCTGGCGGTAGGTGTTCTCCCAGAAGCTGCGCAGGTCGTGCGTCACCTGCTGGGGGCGGCCGTTCGGGGCGAGGAGATGGAGGAGCACGGGGACCCGCCCGGCGGCCACGCGCGGGGTCTCGGCGAGGCCGAACATCTCCTGGATGCGCGCCGCGAGCACCGGCGGCTTGCCCGGCTCGTAGGCGATCCGGATCTGGCTGCCACTCGGCACCTCCAGCCGCTCGGGAGCCTCCCGGCGCACGGCTTCGAGCTGCTGATAGGAAAGGGCTCCGTGCAGGATGTCGAGCAGCGGGGCGCGCCGCAGCTCGGCGAAGGATTTGCGGCCGGCGGCGAGGGCGGGGAGGAGATCGCGGAGCTCGCCGTCGGTGAACCGCGGGAGAGCCAGCTCGGGCATCCAGTCCGCGAGGCTGCGGACGCGGGCGAGGAAGGCGGCGACCTCGGGGTCGTCCAGGGGGAGCGCGCGGTCGAGCCGCTCGGCGGCGGCCGCGGCGAGGACCCGCGCGGTCTCAGCGGCGTCCGGCGGCGGGACCTCGGCCTCGGCGATGATTAGGTCACCCGTAAATCCCAGATCTTCATAACGGGTCCGCTTCCAGGCGGCGACCCGGTCGCGGGATTCGTCGAACGCCAGGTCGACCGTGGTCCGCAGGCGCTCCGCGGGGAGCCACGCGGGCTCGACCTCCGAGGCCTTCCGCACCAGGGCCTCGGAGAGCGTTCCGGAGCTACCGGCGTCGAGCTCGACGCAGAGGAAGAGCGGCGCCTCGAGCACGGCGCTCTCGTCGGCGAGGCGTACCCCGCGGCCGCCCACCATGACGCCCCGGGGACTGCGCGGCTCGCGGCGGCGGGCGACGCGGTCCGGATAGGCGGCGAGGAGGGCGCGGAGGAGGGAGTCTTCCGTCCCCTCCTTGCCGCCCGCCGCCAGCTCCCGTTTCGTCAGCTCCAGCAGTTGATCCCGGGCGCGCAGCACATAGCGGGCCGCGCCGGCGTTCAGATCCCCTTCGTAGGCGTTCCGGCGCTCGAAGGCTTCGAGCGCGTCGAGACGGTCGAGGAGGTCGGAGCGCGAGGCGCGGCGGGGTCCGGCGCCCCGGGGCCCGCGCGGGAACGGGTCCCGCTCGGAGAGCAGGGCGGCCAGCAGGGCGGCCTCGCGGGCGCGGCCGTGGCGCTGCCCCTCGACCAGGAGGCGGCCGAGGCGCGGGTGGACCGGCAGGCGGGCCATCGTCCGGCCCAGCGCGGTGACGCCACGATTATCGATCGCGCCGAGCTGCCGGAGCAGGAGGATAGCCGTTGCCAGCGCCGCCGGATCGGGGCGCTCGAACCAGTCGAAGGCGGCGAGGTCGGGCTCCCCCCAGGCGAGGAGTTGGAGCGCCGGGCCGGCGAGATCGACGCGGGCGATCTCCGGCGTCTCGCGCTCCGGGAGGGTCGCCTGCTCCCAGGCGGGCCAGAGGCGGAGGCAGATCCCGGGGGCTTGGCGCCCGGCGCGGCCGGCGCGCTGGTCGGCCGAGGCGCGGCTGATCTTTCCCAGCTCCAGTCGGTCGAGCCCGGTCGCCGGATCGAAGCGCAGCCGGCGGACGGCCCCGGAGTCCACCACCGCGGTGACGCCGTCGACGGTGATCGAGGTCTCGGCGACGTTGGTCGCCAGCACGACCTTGCGCTGACTCGAAGGGCGCAGCACCGCGTCCTGCCGCTCGGCCGGCAGGTCGCCGTAGAGCGGCAGGACGGCCAGATCCTGCTCGGCGGCCAAGCCGGTGAGAGCTTCGGCGCTCCGCTGGATCTCCCCGCCGCCGGGGAGGAAGGCCAGCACATCCCCGGGAGTCGCCGCCAGCACCCGCCGCACTCCGGCGGCGATCTGAGCGGGCAGGGGGCGGTCGTCCGGGCGGTCTATATAAAGGATGTCGACCGGGTAGAGCCGTCCCCGGCTCTCGATCGTCGGACAGTTCCCGAGGAAGGCCGCCACCGGGCCGGGATCGAGGGTGGCGGACATCGCCACGAGCTTGAGGTCGGGGCGCACCTCGCGCTGGACGCGGCGGGCCATGGCGAGGGAGAGGTCGGTCTGCAGGCCGCGCTCGTGGAGCTCGTCGAAGATCACGGCGCCCACGCCTTCCAGGAAGGGATCGGCCTGCAGGCGCTGGACGAGGATCCCCTCGGTCACCACCAGGATCCGGGTCTCGGGACCCGCCTTGCGCTCGAAGCGCACCTGATAGCCCACCTCGCGGCCGAGCGTCCAGCCGCCTTCCTCGGCCATCCGGCGGGCGGCGGCGCGGGCGGCGATCCGCCGCGGTTCGAGCATCACGATCTGCTGGCCGCCGCCGATCCCTGCGGCGAGCAGCGCGGGGGGCACGCGGGTCGTCTTCCCCGCGCCGGTGGGCGCGATGAGCACGGCCGCGGACCCCTGGCGCAGGGCCGCGATCAGCTCGGGCAGGACCTCGTCGATGGGAAGCGGCGCGGGCATGGCGGAGGGAGGGTACACCACCCTCCGCCTTCCGAATCGGCGCCTACGGGCGGCCGGTCGGCGCCGCGTGGGCGGTCTTCAGGGAATTGGGCGCGTCGAGGTTGGCTCCCTCGTCGACGCCGACGCCGAGGCGGTCCACCAGCTCGCCGCCCAGCCAGCCGGTCACCAGGGCCAGCATCACGGCCAGCGCCGAGAGGACGATAGCAAGGGTCTCAGGCGATCCGGGATCGTCGCGCCGCAGCAGCCACGAGCCCGCGAACAGCAGGACCACCAGCACGTTGCCGCCGCCGTGCAGCAGGCCGATCCGCTTGGCCCGGGTCCCTTCAGGGATCGCCAGCCAGTCGATCAGGCCGAACACGGCCGCGATCAGCCCCGAGATGATGCCCACCACGATCAGGTAGTAGGCGATCGTCGCCCAGAGCGGGTTGCCGCTCGACAGGTGGGCGATGTCGAAGAAGAGCGACGTCGCCAGCAGGCCGAGCGGGAACACGATCAGCATCTGATGGATCGGATGGCCGAACAGGCGCGCTTTGGCTTTCATGATCCCTCCTCCTTCCGGGTTCCAGGGCGAGCATCGCCCTGCGATTTACTCCCAAAGCACTAGAGCAACAGTCATGCCTGAAAGGGAAGTCAGGGCTCGGGGTCCGGCGCGTGGACCTCGTCGGCGTAGGGGAGGACGCGGAAGCCTTCCATCGCGGCGGCGAGGCGGAGCGGCGAGTGGAGGGAGACGAAGGCGGCGCCGTGAGTGCGCTCGCGGCACCAGATCAAGGCGGCGGCCAGCTCCAGAGCGGCGGCGGCCCCCAGCGGATGGACGGAGAGGATGCGCAGGGCGCGGGCGCGCAGCTCCTCGGTGGGCTGGATCTCGAAGGCTCTTGCTCGCAGGTGATCGATCACGGCGCGAGCCTTCTGGAGGTCGGCGGGGGAGATCCGCTCCCGCCGCTGGGCGGCGAGCAGGGCCTCGCCGCACTCCAGGGGCGCGCCCCACCAGAAGGCCACGTCCGGGTCCCGCTGCAGGAGCGGCTCGATCTTTCCGGAGTCCGGCTCCCGCACCGCCAGGGCGAGGAGGGCCGAGCTGTCCCAGAACCTCAGACCGCCTCCCGCAGCTCCCACAAATCGGGCTGGTCGTCAGAGTCGTCCAGCGGAGCTTTGCGGTACTCGCCGCGCGGCAGCTTCCAGAACGCTTCGTCCAGCGGCTTCTCCGGCGCCCGCACCTGCCCCATCCGCACCAGCTCCTGAGTGGCCGCGGCCGGCGCCGCCGCCGACAGTGGGAGGATGCGGGCGATCGGACGCCCATGCTCGGTGACCAGGACCTCTTCTCCCGCCTTGACCCGCGCGAGAGTTTCGGAAAGCAGCGCTTTCAGCTCGGCAATTCCCAGGGATCGCATGCAAAGAACTATAGACAGGCGAAAAAGACCTGTCAAGTCATAATCGCGGAGCCAGAAAGATCTCTGGCGGCGCGATTCAGGAGCCGGGCGCGCTCGGCTTCGAGGCGATCGAGAGGAACAGCTCCTGGACGACCTCGCGGAGCTCGAGCGTGTAGTTGGCGAGGTCGCGCACCGTCACCTCGAGCTGCTCGGTGGTCGGCCGAACGAGGGCGCCGCCCGGCCGGGGGCGGATCTTGTGGCTCATCCGTTCATCGAGGCTCTGCAGCTTCTGGTAGGCGTCCTTCAGGCGTTGCGGGTCCATGTCAGGGTCTCTCCTTGGAGGTTGGCTGGAGCTGGAAGGTGAAGTCGACGAGCCGCTCGAGCTCCTGGGGGGTGAGGCGCCGGGCGAAGCCGGGCATCGGGCCTTCCCCCTCCTGGATACGCTGGCGCACGGCCGCGCGGTCGCCGCCGCGGATCATCGGCGAGGTGAGCAGGTTCAGGTGCGGGTAGAGCTTGAGGTCCTCGGGGTCCCCCTTCCCCTTCCCCCGCTCGCCGTGGCAGCGCGCGCAGTAGGCCGAGTAGAGCTCGGGCGCCGTGAGGTCCTTGTGCGCGCACCCGGCGAGGACGGCCAGGGCCGCGGCGAGGAGGAGAACAGCCCGGGACCTCAACTCTGGGGCTTCGCGGGCTCCCGCCGGTTCACCATCGTGGCGGTCGCCTGGTCGCGCGGGCGGACGACGATCTCGTCGATGTTGACGTGGGACGGGCGGGTCGCCGCCCAGACGACGCAGTCGGCGATGTCCTCGGGAGTCAGCGGCTCGAGCCCGCGGTAGACCGCCTTCGCCCGCTCCTCGTCGCCGGCGAAGCGGACCCGCGAGAACTCGGTCTCGACGAGGCCGGGATCGACCTCGGTCACCCGCACCGGCTGCCCCAGCAGCTCCAGCCGTAGCGTGCGGGTGAACGCCCGCACCGCATGCTTGCTGCCGGTGTAGCCCGCCCCGCCGGCGTAGGTCTCGAAGCCGGCGATCGAGCCGAGGTTGATCACGTGGCCGTCCCCCGAGGCCTTGAGGGCGGGGAGCAGGGCGCGGGTCAGGCGCAGCACGCCGAGGACGTTGGTCTCCCACATGCCGATCCAGTCCTCGTCGCGGGCGTCCTCGATGCGGTCGAGCCCATAGGCCGCGCCGGCGTTGTTGACCAGCAGGTGGATCGCGGGGGGGAGTTTGGCGGCGAAGGCCGCGACGCTGCCGGCATCGGTCACGTCGAGCTCCAGGGCGGTGGCGCCGAGCGGCCCAGCCACCTCGCGCAGGCGGTCGAGCCGGCGGGCGCCGAGGACGACGCTGAAGCCGGCGCTGGCGAGCGCCCGGGCGGTGGCGGCGCCGATGCCGGCGCTGGCGCCGGTGACGACGGCGGTCTTCCTCGTTTCACTCATCTTCAATCTCCTCAAACTTCAGCCGATGGGCAGAGGTCCGCCACCGGGCAGATGGCGCATTCGGGCTTGCGCGCCTTGCAGATCTTCCGGCCGTGATCCTGGAGCAGCAGGGCGAAGCGCGTCCACTCCTCCCGCGGCAGGACCGGCATCAGGTCGCGCTCGATCTTCTCCGGGTCGGTCTCCTCGGTGAGGAAGAGCCGGCGCGAGAGGCGCTGGACGTGGGTGTCGACCGCGACCCCCTCGTTGAGCCCGAAGGCGTTGCCGAGCACGACGTTGGCCGTCTTCCGCCCCACCCCGGGCAGCGCCACCAGCAGCTCCAGGCTCGCCGGCACCTCGCCGCCGTGCTCGGCGGTCAGCGCCGTCCCCAGGTTCTTCAGCGCCCGCGCCTTGTTGCGGAAGAAGCCGGTGGTGCGGACCATCTCCTCGAGCTCCGCGAGGTCGGCCGCCGCGTAGTCGCGGGCGGTGGGATAGCGCCGGAAGAGCGCCGGGGTCACCTGATTGACCCGCTCGTCCGTGCACTGGGCGGCGAGCACGGTCGCCATCACGAGCTGGAGGGGACTCTGGAAGTCGAGCGCCAGCCGGACCTCGGGGTACGCCTGCCGCAGCCGCGCCAGGATCTCCGCGGCGCGCTGCCGCCGCGCGCGGCCGGACTCCCGTCTTGCCTGGGCTGGGCGCATCCTCAGGGCTACTCCGGAGTGAACGCCCGCAGGAGCCAGTTGACGAGCGCCATCACCAGGCCGCCCAGGATCGCCGCGCCGCATCCGCTCACCTGCAGGTAGTTGGGGAGGAGCCAGGCGGCAAGGTAGAGCACCAGCCCGTTGATCACCAGATAGAACAGGCCGAGGGTGAGCAGGATCAAGGGAAAGGAGAAGAAGGTGACGATCGGCTTGACGATCAGGTTGATCAGGCCGATCACCAGGCCGACGATCAGCAGCGACGGCAGGGTGCCGGTGTAGATGATGCCCGGCACCAGATAGGCCGCGACCAGGACGGCCACGCCATTCAACGCGATCTGCACCAGCGCTCGAAGCATCGAGATCTCTTTCCTCCGTTGCGGTCGCCGATCTTATCCCGTCCAGCCGGAGGCCTGGCGCTCCGGCTGCACGATCGCCCGCGCCTGCAGGACCACCCGCCGCTCGTTCTCGAAGCTGAGCCTGGAGATCCCCTCGTCCCAGGAGAACCACTCGGCCCCCGAGACCTCGTGGACGTCGAAGTCGGCGGTGTCGCCGCTGACGAAGGTCAGCAGGTAATAGTCCACCTGCTTGTGGACCCGCTGGGCCCCCTTCTCGACGAACCAGTACTCGACTCCGGGGAGCGGCGCCACCACCCGGCCGGTGACGCCGGTCTCCTCCCGCACTTCGCGCACGGCGGTCTGCTCGGGGGTCTCACCCTCCTCGATGTGCCCCTTGGGGAGCTGCCAGCGGCGGCCGGACTGGGTCGAGATCAGCAGGATGCTGGCGCCGCGCACAACCAGTCCGCCAGCCGATCGGTGGTGGACGGTTTTCATGATCGGCGGAGGGCGACGGGGCGGGGGGCGGCCCGCTGTCAGTTCGTCGAATCCTCGGAATCGGAACCCGGGATCCAGGAGGGGAGGACGGCCGGATCGATACCCACCGAGCGCAGCGCCGCGCCCCAGACCTGCTCGGGATCGGTGGCGAAGATCAGCTCGCTGCTCGCCGGCGCCGTCAGCCAGTCGTTGCGCAGGATCTCCTGCATCAACTGGCCCTCGCCCCAGCCGGCGTAGCCGAGGATCAGGCGGAACTGGTCGGGCGGCGCCTCGGCCAGGCGGGAGAGGTCGCCGACGTGCTGCGTCAGCGCCACGCCGGGGAGGACCTCGGTCGCCGTGTCCTCCGGTCCGCTCTCGGCGAGGACCGGCGCGAACAGCACGGTGCCGAGCTGCGGCTGCACCGGGCCGCCGAAGTAGGCGACCGCCTCCTCGCCGCCGGACCAGGCGACCTCCATCCCCTTCAGGATCTCGCTCACCTTGATCCCGGTGGGACGGTTGAGGATGAAGCCGAAGCTCCCCTCGTCCTCGTGGTGGAGGAGGAGCACGACGCTGCGATTGAAGAACGGGTCCAGAACCTGGGGCATGGCCATCAGCAAGACCGGGGTGATGAGATCGGAGCCGCTAACCGACATGGCCCTCATCTTACCCGGCCTCCGCCTCTGTGAGAAATCGAATTGAGCTGATATCTTGGGGTCCGGCGGGCGCTTAGGTTTCGCCGCTCGCCTCACCCCTTGACAGATCCTGAGGAGAAGGTCCCATGAACGACAGCTTCGGAAGCCGCGCGATCCTTCGGGTGGGCGGCCGCGAGTTCCGTCTGGCCCGGCTGGACGCGCTGGAGAAGCGGGGCTTCAACGTCTCCCGCCTCCCCTATGCCCTCCGCATCCTGCTCGAGAACCTGCTGCGCCGCGAGGATGGCGCCGTGGTCACGGCCGGCGACATCGAGGCCCTGGCCGGCTGGGACCCCAAGGCGCTCCCCTCGCAGGAGATCGCCTTCATGCCGGCCCGCGTTCTCCTCCAGGATTTCACCGGCGTCCCCGCCGTGGTCGATCTCGCCGCCATGCGCGACGCGATGGTGGCGATGGGGGGCGATCCGAAGCGGATCAACCCCCTCCAGCCCGTCGAGCTGGTGATCGACCACTCGGTGCAGGTGGACGAGTACGGCACCGCCGCCGCCTTCCTGATCAACGCCGGGAAGGAGCTCGAGCGCAACCGCGAGCGCTACGCCTTCCTGCGCTGGGGGCAGACCGCGTTCAGCAACTTCCGCGTCGTGCCCCCGGACACCGGTATCGTCCACCAAGTCAACCTCGAGTACCTGGCGCGGGTGGTGATGGAGGGGGACGTCGCCGGCGAGAGCTACCTCTACCCGGACACCCTGGTGGGGACCGACTCCCACACCACCATGGTCAACGGCCTCGGCGTCCTCGGCTGGGGGGTCGGCGGCATCGAGGCCGAGGCAGCCATGCTCGGCCAGCCGGTGTCGATGCTGATCCCGCAGGTGGTCGGCTTCCGCCTCGCCGGCCAGCTTCCGGAAGGGGCCACGGCGACCGATCTCGTCCTCACCGTCACCCAGATGCTGCGCAAGCGGGGCGTCGTCGGCATGTTCGTCGAGTTCTTCGGCCCCGGCCTCGCCACCCTGCCGCTCGCCGACCGCGCCACGATCGGCAACATGGCGCCCGAGTACGGCGCCACCTGCGGTATCTTCCCGGTCGACCAGATCGCGCTCGACTACCTCAAGTTCACCGGCCGCTCGCCCGAGCAGGTGGCGATCGTCGAGGCCTACATGAAGGAGCAGGGGCTCTTCCACACGGCGGATTCCCCCGAGGCGGCCTACACCGACACCCTCGAGCTCGATCTCGGCACCGTCGAGCCGAGCCTCGCCGGCCCCCGCCGGCCGCAGGACCGGGTGCGCCTCTCCGACGTCAAGCCCTCGTTCCTCAAGGAGCTCGCGGTGATGACCGCCGCCGGCAGGACCGGCAAAGCGCGCCCCACGGCCTACGGTCTGCAGTCCGCGGGGGGCACCGCCGCGGGGCTCGCGATCGCCGAGCCCGAGGTCGCCGCCGGGGCGGACCCCGCGGCGGCCGAGCTGCGGGACGGCTCGGTGGTGATCGCCGCGATCACCAGTTGCACCAACACCTCGAACCCGTCGGTGATGATCGCCGCCGGCCTGCTGGCCCGGCGGGCGGTCGAGAAGGGGCTCGCCAGCAAGCCCTGGGTCAAGACCAGCCTCGCCCCGGGCTCGAAGGTGGTCACCGAGTACTACAACGCGGCGGGGCTCACCCCCTACCTCGACCAGCTCGGCTTCAACCTCGTCGGCTACGGCTGCACCACCTGCATCGGCAACAGCGGCCCGCTCCCGCCGGCGATCTCGAAGACCATCGAGGAGCGCGACCTGGTCGCGGTCGCCGTGCTCTCCGGCAACCGCAACTTCGAGGGGCGCATCAACTCGGACGTGCGCGCCAACTACCTGGCCTCGCCGCCGCTGGTCGTCGCCTACGCCCTCGCCGGGCGGATCGACTTCGACTTCCAGACCGAGCCGCTCGGCACCGGCAAGGACGGCCAGCCCGTCTATCTGCGCGACGTCTGGCCGACCCGCCAGGAGGTGGAGGAGACCATCCTGCGCGCCGTCCGCTCCGACATGTTCCGCGACCAGTACCGCGACGTCTTCGCCGGCGACGAGCACTGGAACGGTCTCGACGTCCCGCTCGGCGACACCTACGCCTGGGACCCGGACTCGACCTACGTCCGCCAGCCCCCCTATTTCGTCGACATGCCGGCCGAGCCGGCGCCGGTCGAGGACATCCACGGCGCCCGCGTGCTCGGGGTCTTCGGCGACAGCATCACCACCGACCACATCTCGCCGGCCGGCTCGATCAAGGTCGCCAGCCCGGCCGGCCACTATCTGGTCGACCATGGCGTCCCCCCCAAGGACTTCAACTCCTACGGCGCCCGCCGCGGCAACCACGAGGTGATGATGCGGGGCACCTTCGCCAACATCCGCATCCGCAACAGGATGGTCCCCGAGATCGAAGGGGGCTTTACCATCCACCTGCCGGACGGCGAGCCGCTATCGATCTACGACGCGGCGATGAAGTACAAGGCCGAGGGGATCCCCACGGTCATCCTCGCCGGCCAGGAGTACGGCACCGGCTCCTCCCGCGACTGGGCCGCCAAGGGGCCGCTCCTCCAGGGGGTGCGTGCCGTCATCGCCGAGAGCTTCGAGCGCATCCACCGCAGCAACCTGGTGGGCATGGGCATCGCCCCGCTGGAGTTCCTCGAGGGGGACACCGCCGCGCGCCTGGGGCTCACCGGCCACGAGGTGATCGACATCGTCGGCCTCGCCGAGGGGGCCGGCAGCGGCTTCAAGGGCGGGCGTGAGGTGACCGTCCGGGCGAAGCGGGAGGACAACGGCAAGTTGACCGAGTTCAAGGCCCGGGTGCGCCTCGACACTCCCCAGGAAATGCAGTACTACCGTCACGGCGGCATCCTGCACTACGTGTTGCGGCAGCTCCTGCGGGGCAAGGCCTGAGGCTAAATAAAAAGCCCCGCTCCGGGGAGGGAACCGGCGCGGGGGGAGGAGAGGGAGCTGAAGGAGATTGTCGGAGTGTTTGACTCCGGGACGGGTCCAACTCCCGAACCCCGCCCCGCTCTCTATAACCGAGGCGGGGTATGTCCGATTCCCATTTTCTTCAATTCCTTGGATGGTCCGGTTCCCCTTAAAATTCCCCCATGCGGATCTTTCTGACCGGCGGCACCGGCTACATCGGCCGCGCTCTGGCGCGCCGGCTCGTCGAAAGCGGGCATGAGGTCCGCGCCCTCGTACGCCCCGCCAGCGACGCGGCGCCGCTGCGGCAGCTCGGCGCCGTCACTTTCACCGGCGACATCGCGAACCGCGTCTCGATGCGGGAGGGGATGTCCGGGGCCGACTGGGTGATTCATGCCGCCGCGGATCTCGATCTGACCGGCCCCCCCGAGCGGATGCAGCAGGCCAACGTCGAGGGGAGCGAGAACGTCGCCTCCCTCGCCTACAAGCTGGGCGTCGGGCGCTTCCTCTCGGTCTCCTCGATGGCCTACTTCGGCGGCAGCCCGTCCGACGGCTCGGTGGTGGACGAGACCGGCCCCGTCCAGACCTCGTTCCCCACCCGCTACAGCGCCACCAAGCACTCCGGCGAACGGGCGATCCAGGAGTGGGCGAAGAAAGGGCTGCGGATCAACACCGTCTACCCGAGCCTGGTCTACGGCCCGCCAGGGAAGAAGGAGGGGGCGAACTCCATCCTGCGCGGCTTCCTCAAGGGCCGCTACCCCGTCCTCGCCGGCGCCGACCGCCGGATGTCCTGGATCTACCTCGACGACCTGGTCGAGGGGATGCTCAGGATGATCGCCAAGGCCCCGCCCGGCCGCGGCTACCTGATGGCGGGGGACGTCACCACCCTGCGCTCGCTGGTGGACCGGGTCTGCAAGCTGGGAGGAGTCGCGCCGCCGCGCGCCAATCTGCCGATCGGATTGGCGCGCGCCGGGCTGGTCCTCTCCACCCCCTTTTTCAAGCTCGCCGGCCGGCGGCCGCCGTTCTCCCACGATCAGCTCAACAGCCTGGAGCGGCACTGGGCGTTCAGCGACGCCCGCGCGCAGGCCGAGCTCGACTGGCACCCGCGGAGCCTGGACGAGGGGCTGCCGCCGACGGTGGCGTTCCTGCAGGCGCGGTAGGAGTCCGTTCCCTCTTTCGGGAACCTCTCCTGGCGCGGTACTGCTTTTGGGGAATCAATTGCAATAAACTTCTTTCCATGGCGCGCCGCAAGGAGCAAGACCAGCTCGCCCTCTTCGCCTTCGAGCCGGAGCCCGAGCCGGAGAAGAAGGGCGTGGGAGCGGCTGTGCAACCGGAGGAGGTCGAGGCGCTCGGCCGGGAGCTGCCGCGGGGGATCTATCTCGGCGGCTCGACCTGGTCGTTCCCCGGGTGGGCCGGGCTCGTCTACGACCGCCCCTATTCGCCCTCGAAGCTGTCCCACCAGGGTCTCCCGGCTTATGCCCGCCACCCCCTGCTGCGGGCGGTGGGGGTCGACCGCACCCACTACGCGCCGGTCGAGGCCGTGGAGCTTGGCGAGTACCGCGAGTCGGTGCCGGAGGAGTTCCGTTTTCTGGTCAAGGCCCATGAGGCCTGCACGCTGGCGCGCTACCCCGATCACGCCCGCTACGGCGCCCAGCGCGGTCAGGAGAACCCCCTCTTCCTCGATCCCGTGTATGCCATCGACCAGGTCGTGGCCCCGTTCGCGGAAGGGATCGGGATCGGCGGCGGAGCGCTCCTCTTCCAGTTCGCCCCCCAGAGTCTGGGGAGCTCCGGGGAGTTCGCCCAGCGTCTTCACGATTTCCTGGCGGCGCTCCCGCTCGGGCCGGTCTACGCCGTCGAGCTGCGCAACCGCGAGCTGATCACGGCCGAGTATGGCGACGCCTTGGCCGCGGTGGGCGCCTGCCACTGCCACAACGTCCACCCCCGCATGCCGGACGTCCGCGCGCAAGCCCGCCTCGCGGGAACGGACCGAGGAGTGATGACGGTCATCCGTTGGCTCCTGGGGCCGGGGATGACCTACGAAGATGCGGGCCGCCGCTACGCCCCCTTCAACCGCATGGCCGCGCCGGACCTCGCCAACCGCCGGGCGGTGGCCGACCTCGCCCTCGAGGCCCAGGCGGCGGACCGGCCGTTCCTGTGCACGATCAATAACAACGCCGAGGGGTGCGCGCCGCTGTCGGCGGTGGAGCTGGCGCGGGAGATTGTGGCTCCGCGGTCTACCGCATCTTCCTAGCCACTGAGCCCCCGCTCGCGGCGGCAGCCGTGCTGGAAAAAGATCCGCGCAGGGCATCGCCATCCGGGGAGAGGGTGAAGGAGAAGCTGCCGCTGGTAGATCTCCGGGCGCCCCGCTCGGTGTACTGAAGGGTCACGTGGCGGCCATCGATCCGCCCCGAGACGATGATCGGCGACCGCGCTCCCGCCGAGACCGGCCGGCCGGACTCCGACCACTTCTGCCCGCGGCCGGTGATCCGGTCGCCATCCTGCTCGAGTTGGACGCGGTAGCCCAGGCGCAGCCCCTGGTAAGCCGAGTAGTTGGTCGACTGGATCGTGTTTGTCAGCTCCCACCAGCCGGAGAGATCGGCCTCGGAGCGCTCTTCCGGGCGCCGCTCCTCCCGCACGATGACCTCGCCGACATCGATCTCGTCACTCCGCTCGTCATCCGGTTGCTCGCGCTGTCTCCGCAGGCGCTCCTGCTCCCGGGCCGCGGCGACCTTGGCCCGGCGGTCTTTCTCGGCCCGCTCCTCGGCCGCGATCCGCTCCTCGCGCCGCTCGAGCTCCGCCGCCTTTTCCCGCGCCGCGATCTCCCGCTCCCGGCGGTTCGCCGCCGCCTCTTCCCGGGCCAACCGCTCCTCCCGGGCTTCGATCGCGGCGCGCTCCTTCTTCGTGGCCGCCGCTTTCCGGGCCGCCGCCAGCTTCGTTGCCGCCGCCTTATCCCTCTTTTCCTGCTGCTCCTGTTGTCTTTCCTTCGCCTCCGCGAGACGGGCGGCGGTCCGTTCCTGCTCCGTCCTCTTCTCCGCCTGATCGAGCCTGGCCAGCCGTTCGGCCTCGCGCTGCTCTTCGAGCCGGCGCTTCTGCTCCTCGCGCGCCTGGGCGACCAGCTCGGTCTGCTCCTCCTTCTGATCCTCGCGCTGGGCGAGCAGCCGCTGCGAGGGGAAGCCGTTCGGCGGCGGCTCCTCGCGGCCGGGGCAATAGGAGTCTGGCTCCTTCCCCTTGAGGAACAGCTCGCGTTCGCCCCCCTCGGGCGCGCACCCCTTGTCCACGATCAAACCGGTCGCGGGATCGACGGGAAGGGAGACGACGTCCGCGGGCATCTTCCAGGGGGATGAGGATCTCTGTTTCGGATTCTTATAGACGCGGGCGAGCATCCGCCCCCAGGCCGGCGCCGCGAGACGTCCGCCGGTGGCGTCCTCGAGGATCGGCCGAGGCTTGTCGAAGCCGATCCAGACGCCGCTGACGATCTCCGGCGTGTAACCCACGAACCAGGCGTCCGCGCCTTCATTGGTGGTGCCGGTCTTGCCGGCCGCCGGGGCCTTGAGGCCGGTCTGCTGGATCAGGTTGCCGGTGCCGCTGACGATCGATTCGGAGAGGACGCTGGTCACCAGATAGGCGACGCCGGGGTCGAGCACGTTATGGCGGTTCGGCTGCGATCGCCAGAGCACCTTTCCCTTCTCGTCCTCGACCCGCAGGATCAGCCGCGGCTCCACCGCCTGGCCGAGGCTCGCGAAGCCGCTATAGGCCGAGGTCAGCTCGAGCGGCGAGACGGCGACCGTCCCCAGCGCCATCGAGGGGACCGCCGCGATCGGCTCCTGGATCCCGGCCTTGTGCGCCATGTCGGTGATCTGCTGGAGGCCGACCGCGTCCGCCAGCCGCACTGTCGGCACGTTCTTCGAGCGGACCAGGGCATCGCGCAACGTGATCCGTCCCTCATACCGGTTCGAGAAGTTCTTCGGTTGCCAGAACTGGCCGTTGGACATCTTCACTCTGAGCGGCTTGTCGAGGAGCGGCTGGCTGAGCGCCCAGCCGTCCGCCAGCGCCGCCGCATAGACGAACGGCTTGAAGGCGCTGCCGGGCTGGCGGCGGGCCTGGATGACGCGGTCGAACTGCGAGTGGGCGAAGTCGCGTCCACCGACCCAGGCGAGCACGTCGCCGTCGTGGGCGTCGAGCATCACGGCCGCGCCCTGAAGATAGGGGGTGCCGTCGTCGGGCGGCTGGGTGTCCGGCGAGTAACGGGCGCCCTGGAAAGTTCCCAGGCTCCCGGACTCGATCAGCTTGAGCTGCCGGCGCAGCTCCTCCTCGGCGGTCCGCTGGACGGCGGAGTCGAGCGTGGTGACGATCCGCAGCGGCTGGGTGTAGAGGTTGGCGCCGAACCGCTCCTCGAGCTCGTGCCGAACCTGCTCCACGAAGTAGGGGGCGAGGCCGGCCTCGACCTTCTCCTGCCGCGGCGCCGGAGCGAGCCCGAGCGGCTCCAGCTTCGCCTTCTCGGCCAGGAATCTGGGAGTGCGCCCCTGATCGCGCATCAGCGACAGCACCAGGTTGCGGCGCGTCAGCGCCGCCTGCGGATGCCGGCGCGGGTCGTAGTGGCTGGGCGCCTTGGGGAGGGCGGCGAGGAGCGCGGCCTGGGGGAGCGTCAGCTCCTGGGCCGAGCGGCCGAAGTACTGGCGCGCCGCCGCCTCGATTCCCGTGGCACGATTGCCAAAGTAGATGTTGTTGAGGTAGAGCTCGAGGATCTCCTCCTTCGAGTAGCGCGCCTCGATCTCCTGGGCCACCCGGACCTCGAGGAGCTTGCGACGCGTCGTCTGCTCCTCGCCCGGGAGGCTATCCGGGAAGACGTTCCGCGCCAGTTGCATGCTGATCGTGCTGAACCCCTGGGCGAACCCGCCGGCCCGCAGATTGGCGAGCACCGAGCCGCCGACCCGTTTCCAGTCCACCCCCCTATGCTCGTAGAAGCGCTGGTCCTCGACGGCTAGGAACGCCTGCGGCACCAGCGAGGGGAGGGAAGACAGCGGCACGATCTTGCGCTCCGCCGACGCGAGGTCGGCGAAGACCTCACCGTTGCGGTCGAGCAGCACCGGCGCGCCCCCCGGCTGAAACACGGCTAGCTTCGCCACGTTCGGGCAGGTGGCGAAGAAGCAATGCGACCAGGAGAAGCCGAAGAAGAGGACGGCGGCGTACAGCAGCGAGAGCACGACCGCCAGCAGGAGCCGCGGACTCTCCCAGACCGATCGCCAGTCGAATCGCCAGCCGAGCCGGCGCGGTGTGGACGTCTGCTCCATCGCGGAGCAGGAGAGGAGCAAGGTTCCTGCCAGGGTGAGCTAGACCTTGACTCCCTGTTCCTTGAGTGGCGAGACCCGCGCGAGTAACGAGAAGTCGCGGTCGCGGTGTAACACCGGAATCCCATGCCGGATCGCGCAGGCGGCGATGAGGCAGTCAACGCTCGAACGGACCGTTACCCCGGCTCGTCGAGCGGAGCGATAGAGCTGTACCGCCTCCTCGTAGACACCTGGGGAGACAGGAGACTCAAGAATCGGCAGCGCAAACATCGCGTCCCGTGCGATACGAAAGGCTCTCTCGTCCGAAAATCCCTGAAGGACCTCTTGGATCACGGGAAGGCACGTAACGACCTCATCCAGGCTGACTACTGAGACCAGATCGAACTGGCTGGGTTTCCGGAAGACCTGGATCCAGACGGAGGTGTCCACGAGACGCAACGGGGTCAACGGCGTACCCGTTCGTCCCCAGGAGAGTCTCTCCGCATCTCGGAAAGGTCCCCTTCCCACATGCCGGAGCCTGCAAGCTCCAGGATGCGCCCCGCCCGATGCCGCCGGAGGTAATCCTCCAGAGCCTTTGTTACCGCCCGTGAGTAGGTTCGTTCTCCGCTGGCCCGGGTCACCTCTTCCAGGAGGTGCTCATCCAACACAAGATTCGCCCGTTTCATGCGCCTAGTATACGCAATCAGGTACTCGGTCTAATACTCCGGAGCCTGCGAGCTGGCGCGGATCACGATCTCCTCGGGGCGGGCCTCCGGCGGCAGACGGAGGGCGAAGCGCAGGGTCTCGGCGACGGTTTCCGCGCGGAGGAGCGACTCCTTGCCGGGGGCTCCCTGGGTCGAGCCGGCGAAAAAGGTGTCGACGGCGCCGGGGCGCAGCTCCAACACTCGGAGCTCGGGGTTCTCCTGCTGCAGCGTGCGGGTGAGCGCCCGCAGGGCGAACTTGGAGGCCGTGTAGGGGCCGCCGTTCGGGAAGGTCCGCGTCGAGACGTCCGAGGAGATCATCACGACCTGCCCGCACGCCGCCTTGAGCTGGGGCAGGAATGCCACCGTCGCCGCCCAGACCCCCTGGACGTTGACCCGGAATGTCCGCTCGAATTCCTCCGCCGAGAGCTCCTCCAGCCGTTTGAAGATCCCGATCCCCGCGTTGTTGATCAGCACGTCCGCGCGTCCGAACCGTTCGAACACCGCGTCCCGGAAGGCCGCGACGCTGCCCGCATCCCCCACGTCGAGCGGGTGGGCGAGCGCCGGCGCGGGGAGGCCCGCCGCCAGCCGCTCCAACCCCTCCCGGTCCCGCGCCCCCAGGGCGACGGCATACCCTTCCTCCGCGAGCACCCGCGCGAAAGCGGCTCCCAGGCCGCGGGAGGCTCCGGTAACGACGGCGACTTTTCTGTCTTCCATGATCGATCTCCTCAGCGCCGCCCTACAATATTCATATGGCTCCCACACTCCGCCGCCCCCGAAGCTTCCGCTTCGCCCTCTTGCCCCTCCTCCTGGCCCTCGCCTGCGCCGGCGTTCCGCCCGCGGCATCGGCGAAAGGGCCCACCGCGCCCGCGGCCGTCCAGTGGAACCATGACTGGGCGCGGGGAGCCGTATTCTACGAGGTCTTCGTGCGCAGCTTCGCCGATTCCAACGGCGATGGCGTCGGCGATCTCCCGGGACTCACGGGGAAGCTCGACTACCTCAAGGACCTGGGCGTCGACGCGCTCTGGCTGATGCCGGTCTTCGAGTCGCCGAGCTATCACGGCTACGACACCACCGACTACGAGAAGATCCAGCCCGCCTATGGCACGAGCGAGGATTTCGACCGTTTCCTCGCCGAGGCGCATCGCCGGGGGATCCGCGTCATCGTCGACTTCGTGATGAACCACACCAGCTCGAAGCACCCGTGGTTCGTCGACTCCGCCTCCTCGCTAGGCTCCCGGCACCGCGACTGGTATGTCTGGCGCACCGACGATCCGGGGTGGCAACAACCTTTTGGGGACGGCCCCGTCTGGCACCCCAACCCCAACGGCGGCAATCCCGTCGCCAACTACTATTACGGGATCTTCTGGAGCGGCATGCCGGACCTCAACTTCAGCAACCGGGAAGTCCGTAAGGAGATGGAGCGCTTGGCCGCCTACTGGCTCGGCCGCGGCGTCGACGGCTTCCGTCTCGACGCCACCCGCCATCTCTTCGCCAACGGCCCGGGGGACCTGCAGAACGACCAGCCCCAGACCCACGACTACCTCCGGGAATATGCCGCGGCCGTGCGCCAGGCCAAGCCGCAGGCCACGCTGGTGGGGGAAAACTGGACCGAGACCCCGAAGATCGCCGCCTACTACGGCTCGACGGCTGCGGTGAGGGAGGGGGACGAGCTGCCGATGAGCTTCAACTTCCCGCTCGCCGAGGCGATCGTGAAGGCGGTCCGCGATGGCGAGGCGTCCGGCATCGCCGCCAAGCTCCAGGAGATGGCCGAGCTCTATCCGGCAGGGATCATCGATACGCCCTTCCTCACCAACCACGACCAGCAGCGGGTCGCCACCCAACTCGGCGACGATCCCGCGAAGCTACGGAGTGCCGCCACCATCCTGCTCACCCTGCCGGGCGCTCCCTTCCTCTACTACGGCGAGGAGGTCGGCCTGCAGAACGGCCGGGGAAGCAGTGACGAGTTCAAGCGCACTCCCATGCCCTGGGACGACTCCGCCGGCGGCGGCTTCACCCCGGGAAAGCCCTGGTTCGATTTCGCGCCCGGCAAGGAGACGGCGAACGTGGGCACCGAGGCCGGCGATCCCGGCTCGCTCCTCTCCCACTACCGGCGGCTGATCCGTCTTCGGCACACCTCGGCGGCCTTGAAGAAGGGGGACCTGAAACTGCTGACCCCCGGAGACCGGAACGCGCCGGTGTTCGCCTTCCTGCGCCAATCCGGAAAGGAGCGCGTGCTGGTGGTGCACAACCTGACCGCCGGCGAGGTGCAGGCGGGACCGTACAAGATCCCGGGAAAGCGGCTGGATCTGCTCCTCGGCCCCACCGCGAAGCCGGTCAAGGGACGGGACGGCTGGACGGTGACGCTGCCCGCGGGAGCGAGCGGGGTCTGGCGGGTGCGGTAGGCTGTTCCCTGGGAGGGCCGGCGGGACGCCGGCCCTCCCAGGGAATTACGCCTTCAGCCGCTCCGCGAAGTGCTTCCGCAGCTTGGAGACTTTGGGCGCCGCCGTGAACAGGATGTAGGGCTGCATGGGGTGGCGCGACGCGTAGTCCTGGTGGTACGCCTCGGCCTCGTAGAAGGCCTCCAGCGGCGCCACCTGGGTGACGATCGGCGTGTCGTAGGCACCGGCCTCGTTGAGCTGCCGGATGTAGGCCTCCGTCACCCGCTTCTGCTCCTCGTCTGTGTAGAAGACTGCGGAGCGGTATTGAGTCCCCTGATCCGCGCCCTGGCGGTTGAGCTGGGTGGGATCGTGGGCCACCGAGAAGAACACCTTCAGCAACTGGCCATAGCTCACCCGCGAAGGGTCGAAACGAACCTGGACGACCTCCGCGTGGCCGGTCCTGCCGGAGCAGACCGCGTCGTAGTCAGCCGTCTTGGCGCTGCCGCCCGAGTATCCGGAGACCACCTCCAGAACGCCGTCGATCTCCTTGAGCACGGCTTCGATGCACCAGAAGCAACCCCCGGCCAGCACGGCCAGTTGCGCGCCACCGTCCGGCCCCGGCTCCACGTCGAGCGCCGGATCGGGAAACTCATGCGGCGCCAGATGGCGGCCGCGGGGGATCTCACAGGTCGGATCGCTCATGTCTCTCCTCCTCTTGTATGTCTACGCGCCAGCCTGCCGCCCCGGTTTACGGGCGCGGACGAAGGCGCTCATCACTTTGCCGTCCACGTCCGCTGAAACGCTTTCCGGGTCCACTCCTGTTCCCGCCAGGAAATCGCGGGCATCTTCGGCGCGATAGATCCGCGTCGGCTCGATCTCGATCTGCTCGAAACCGACCTCGGCGAGGAGCCGCCCGTACTCGGCCTCTTCCAGCGCGCCGGCGACGCAGCCGATCCAGAGCTCGACGCTGCGCCGCAGCGTTTCCGGCATCTCGCCGCGGACCACCACGTCCGAGACGGCGAAGCGCCCCCCCGGCCGGAGCACGCGGAAAGCCTCCGCCAGCACCTGCCGCTTGTCGGCCGAGAGATTGATCACGCAGTTGGAAATGATCACGTCGACCGTGTCGCCGGGCAGCGGGATGGCCTCGATCTCACCCTTCAGGAACTCGACGTTCTCGACCCCCGCCTTGCGCTGGTTCTCCCGCGCCAGCGCCAGCATGTCGTCGGTCATGTCGAGGCCATAGGCCTTGCCGGTGGGACCCACGCGGCGCGCCGAGAGGAGGACGTCGATCCCGCCGCCCGAGCCGAGGTCGAGCACGACCTCTCCCGGCTCCAGGGACGCCAGCATCGTGGGATTGCCGCAGCCGAGCGACGCGAGCATCGCCTCCGCCGGCAGCCCCGCGATCTGCGCCGCCTCATAGAGGTCGGAGGTGATCGGGTCGCGGCCACCGCCGCAGCAACTGTCGCCACAGCACGCGGCTCCGCCCTCCCGGACGCTGCGCGCCGCCTCGCCATACTTCGCCTGCACCACCTCGCGCAGGGCCGCGGGATCGAGCGACTGGACGCTCTCGGCCTGCGCCGCGGGGGTGTCACAGCACTCGGGGCCGCAGCACGGGGCTTTGACCTGCTGGCCGTTCTCGAGGTTCGACGTGGGGAGAGTGGAGTTGGAAACGGAAGACTGGGTGTTCATGGGATCGTCCTTTCTGGTTGGTGTTGGTTGTTACTAGCAACTATCAGTTCAAAAAAAAGCCTAGGGGGCCGTGCAGCAGCTTCCGGCCTCGCCCCCGCCCCTCGTCGCGGTGGCGCGGGCCAACTGGCGCAGGAGCTGCGTCATGGCTTGGCGGACCTCGGGAGCGAAGCTGGCGAGGAGATTGCGCTCTTCCGCCAGGATTGAGTCCCGGATCTTCCCCTCCAGCGCGCGGCCGGCCGCGGTCGCCTCCAGGAGCACGGCCCGGCGGTCCTCCGGATGCGGCAGGCGGGTCACGTACCCCTTGCGCTCGAGGGCGTCGACCACCCGGCTCGCCGTGCTCTTGTCGAGGTAGAGCTGCGCCGCGAGGTCGTTCAAGGTCATCCCGCCCCGCCGCACCAGCGCCTCCAGGGCATAGCACTGGGTGACCGAGACGTCATAGCAGCAGATCCGGTCGCGGTCGCGGAACTGGTAGACCCGCACCAGCTCCGACAGGGCGTCGTACAGCGCCTCTGTATCCCGTTCGAGGCCAGGATCGGCGGTCCGGGCGGTCTCTGTTCCCACGATGGGGAGAAGGGCGGTCTTCGTGCTCACGGGATGCACTCTAGCAGAGTTTGTTGTCAGTAGCAACTATGTCGTTCCGCCGCCTTGCGCTTCCCGGGGTCCGGAATCGATTGCCGGGCGCCCAAGCTCTCCTCAATCACTATGTCCAGCGCTTCTTCTTCGATAGACTTCGTGCCTGCACCTTTGTGCTATCATGCCTTCATGGCCAAGCAGCTGACGATTCGCGGAGTACCAGAGGAGGTCGGACAAAGGTTGGAGAATCTGAGCCGAGCCCGAGGTCAGAGCGTCAACGCCATCGTGCTCGAGATTCTGGGATCTGCTGTCGGGGTGGACGAGCGGCGGCGCAGGCTGGCTCGCTATGCGACTTGGAGCCCCGAGGATCTGGCGGAGTTCAATGACGCGCTCGCCATCCAGCGAATGATCGATGACCCACTCTGGCGCTGAATTCTCCGGCCGGCTGGTGCTCGACACATCCGCGTATTCTCACTTCCGGGCGGGAGACGGGCGAGTTCTCGATTTGATCGCAGCAGCCGAGGTCGTTTTTCTCCCCACGATCGTATTGGGCGAGTTGGAAGCGGGTTTTACCCTGGGCCGGCGAGATCTTGAAAACCGTACTCTCCTGGCCGAGTTTCTCACCGAGCCCTTCGTCTCGACCTTGCCGGTAACGCCGATGGTTGCCCGCCAGTACGGCCGGCTTTTCTCCGAATTGCGGCGAGCTGGCACCCCGATCCCGATCAACGATATCTGGATCGCGGCAACCACCCTGGACTGCGGCGGACATCTGCTGAGTTTCGATGGGGATTTCAAAATGATTACCGCACTCGATTGCACTGTGCTGAGGCCCACCGGCGAAACCGGATGACCGCCTTTCAGCCGTTGCACCGGCATTCTTCAGGATCATGTTGCGACTGACAGAGCTCAGACTCCCGCTCGATCACACTGAAGAAGAGCTACGGGCCGCCATCCTCAAAGAGCTCGGCATCGAGCCGCGGGAGCTGGTCAGCTATTCGATCTTCCGGCGCAGCTTCGATGCCCGCAAAAGGGGGGCGATCGCCCTCATCTACCATCTCGACGTCGAGACGGCCCGCGAGGGGGAGATCCTCCGGCGGCTTCGCGGCAATCCACATGTCGGGCCGACGCCGGATACCTCCTATCGCCTCGTAGCCCAGGCGCCGCGGGAGCTGGCGACGCGGCCGGTCGTTATCGGCATGGGACCCTGCGGCCTCTTCGCGGGCCTGCTGCTGGCGGAGATGGGATTCCGTCCGATCATCCTGGAGCGCGGCAAGCAGGTCCGCGAGCGCACCGTCGACACCTTCGGGCTCTGGCGCAAGGGGATTCTCAATCCGGAATCCAACGTGCAGTTCGGCGAAGGCGGCGCCGGCACCTTCTCCGACGGCAAGCTCTACAGCCAGATCAAGGACCCTGGGCACCGCGGACGCAAGGTGCTCACCGAATTCGTCGAGGCCGGCGCGCCGGCCGAGATCCTGTTCGTCAACAAGCCCCACATCGGCACCTTCCGGCTGGTGAAGATGGTGGAGGCCATGCGGGCGAAGATCGAGTCTCTGGGCGGCGAGATCCGCTTCGGGAGCCGGGTCGAGGACATCGTCATCGAACAGGGAAAGGTGCGGGGACTGATCCTCGCCGGCGGCCAGCACCTAGTGGCGGATCACGTGGTCCTGGCGGTCGGCCACAGCGCCCGCGACACCTTCGAGATGCTCCTGCGCCGGGGCGTCTACATCGAGCCCAAGCCTTTTTCCATCGGGTTCCGCATCGAGCACCCCCAGACCCTCGTCGACCGCTGCCGTTTCGGGCCGCAGGCCGGGCATCCGCTCCTCGGCGCCGCCGATTACAAGCTGGTCCACCACTGCCGCAACGGCCGCTCGGTCTACAGCTTCTGCATGTGTCCGGGGGGCACGGTGGTGGCCGCGGCCTCGGAGCCGGGGCGGGTGGTCACCAACGGCATGAGCCAGTACTCCCGGGACGAGCGGAACGCCAACAGCGGGATCGTCGTGGGCATCACGCCGGAGGACTATCCCGGCGGGCCGCTGGCCGGCATCGGCTTTCAACGCCACTGGGAAGAGCGCGCGTTCGAGCTGGGCGGCGGCACGTACGAGGCGCCCGGCCAGCTTGTCGGGGATTTCCTTGCGGGCCGCCCATCCACGGAATTCGGTGGAGTCCTGCCGTCGTACCGGCCCGGCGTGCGCCTGGGGGATTTGAGCTCGAGCCTGCCGGACTACGCGATCGAGGCGATCCGGGAGGCGCTCCCCGCCTTCGACAAGCAGATGCAGGGGTTCGCCATGCGCGACGCCCTGCTGACCGGCGTCGAGACGCGCACCTCCTCGCCGATCCGGATCCAGCGCAAGGAAGACTTCCAGAGCCTCAACACGGACGGTCTCTATCCGGCGGGAGAAGGGGCCGGGTACGCCGGCGGCATCCTCTCCGCCGGCGTCGACGGCATCAGGGTGGCGGAGGCCGTCGCGCTGAGCCTGGTGGCTGCCGCGCCGCTCTGAGCTACTCGGCTGGTTCCAGCAGAGCGCGCATCTCGGGAGTCTTGGCCGCCTCGATCAGGGCGGCCTTGTGCTCACCGAGCTTGGCTCCGGACGTGAGCAGGAGCCGGACGACGTCGAGGTGGTCCTCGTTGACGGGTCCATACAGCAGAGGAAAGCCGCCGGGTGCGGCGTTGGGATCGGAACCGGCCTTGAGCAGGATCTCGCAGATCGCGAGATTTCCCGTACGCGCCGCCTCCGCGAGCGGGGGCACGCCGTACTCGTTGGCCATCTTGGCGTCGGCTCCCGCTTCGACGAGTGTGCGCACCAGCGCGGCATCTCCGGAATCGACCGCCTCAAAGACGATCGTCTTTCCGTACTCCATCGGCGGCGCGTTTTTTTCGTTCGGCGCGACGCCGCCGGCGAGCAGCTCCTTGAGGACCTCGGGCTGCTTCCGCTCGACCGCGATCCAGAGCGCCGTGCGCTTCGCGGAGTTCGCCGCCGAGGGATCGATGCCGGCTTCGAGGAAGAGCTTCACATGCGCCGCATTCCCCTCGGCAACTTTTTGCAGGAACGCCTCCGGAGTGAATGCGATGCCCTCCTTCTCGAGGGTCTCGCGGGCGCCGGCCTGATCGCAATGGGCGGGCGGAACGGCAAGGAACAGAGTGGCGAGCGCGAGCACGGCGAGCGGTGTCTTCATGGGGTTCTCCCGTCTTCTGGGGCAAACATTCGTCGGCTGGATCTCACGCTACCATGACTCCATCAGCGTCGAGGCATTGAAGATCAGAGTCTCGCAATGACGGTGGCCAGGCACCTTCTCTTTTGTAGGCAGCCGGCTCTCATGCCGGCTGGAAAGGGAGATCGAAGGTATGAAAACTTCCGCGACCGTTCTCGTCCTCCTCCTGGCCCTCCTCGTTTGTACGCCGTGCATGGCCCAGACGCTGCCGGCGCCCACTCCCGCCGCCGCCGCCCTAACAGCGGCGCCCGTCCCCACGGACACCGCGGACTTCCTGGCGACCTTGTCCGGCGGCCAGAGCAACACCCCGAGCGATCTGGCGCCCGCCCCCTCCTTCATGACCGGGTGCACCAGCAGCTCCCAGTGCCCGGCGGGCCAACTCTGCTGCTACCCCTGCGGCATCGACGGCTGCATCAACATGTGCATCACGGCTGTGAAGCGCTGCCCGCTGTTCGTCTGAGCCGATCGGAAAGCCAAAGACAAGGACGTAAAGGACGACAACGACAGCAAGGACGAGAACGCCACGGTTTCGCAGCCTGCCCTTGTCCTTGCTGTCCTTGTCGTCCTTTACGTCCTTTACGTCCCTGCTTTGCTTTGCGGCAGAGTCAACCTCTCCAGAGCCGGCTCAGCTTCTCCAGATGGACCTCGGAGGCTTCCGTGCCTGGTACTGGAACTCTCCCCACCGCGCTTCACCGGGCGGCGCTCTCTCGTGCGCTAGTATCGAGGCTCGAAGGAGGGGAGGCAACGATGATCGAAGAACAAGTTGAGATCCGCACCGCTAATGGAACCGCCGGCGGTTTTCTCTATCGGGTCGAGGATGCCGGCCGCCGCGAGCCCGGCGTCATCTTCCTGACCGACATCGGCGGCATTCGTCCCTCTCAGCGCGGGATGGCGCGCCGCCTCGCCGGGGCCGGATATACCGTGCTGATGCCCAACATCTTCTACCGGACGGGAGAGCCGCCGGTGATCGACCTCTCCCCGGGTTTCGAGGACGAGGGGGTGCAGAGACGGCTGACGGAGCTCAGGGCGTCGCTGCCGCCGGAGGCGGTGGAGCGCGATGCCGCGGCCTATGTCGACTTCCTCGCCGCCCAGGATTCGGTGGGGGAGGGCGGGATGGGCGTCGTCGGCTTCTGCTTCGCGGGGGGAGTGGCGATGCGGCTCGCGGCGGCGCGGCCGGACCGGATCGCCGCGGCCGCCTCCTTCCACGGCGGCGGGCTCGCCACCGACGCTCCGACCAGCCCGCATCTCCTCCTGCCGCGCATCAACAAGGCCCGGCTCTACTTCGGGCACGCGACGCAGGACCGCGGCATGCCGGCAGCGGCGATCGAAAAGCTCGACCGGGCGCTCGACGCCTGGGGTGGTTCATACGAAAGCAAGGTTTACGAGGGCGTGCTTCACGGTTGGACGGTGCCGGACAGCCCGGTCTACAACCAGCCCCAGGCCGAACGCGCGTTCCAGAAGCTGACGGAGCTGTTCGCGGAAACCTTGCGAAACCCGGAAGGGCGGGGTTAGACGAGTGATAAGAGAAACCAGAAAATCGAAAGCATGAAGAACAGAATGCGCGTCATCGTCGTCCAGAAGCTGGGCTCGCCCGAGGTTCTGGAGCTGAGCGAGGCGCCGGTGCCCAAGCCCGGTCCCGGGCAGGTGCTCGTACAGCTTCATGCCGCGGGGGTGAACTTCTCGGACACCGAGCGGCGGCGGGGCATCTATGCTGGGCTCGCACTGCCCTGGATTCCCGGCACGGAGGGGGCCGGACGGGTCGTCGCGGTCGGCCCTGGCGTGGAGCCCGCTCTGCTCGATCGGCGTGTGGCCTTCTGGGCGATGCCGCCTGCGGTAAGCGGTACCTACGCCGAGTACGCGATAGCGCCAGCGAGCTCGCTGTTCCTCCTCGGGCCGGACACTCCCTTCGAACTCGGAGCCGCCTTTCCGCAGCAAGGGCTGACGGCTTACGGTCTGGTCTTCTTCGCGACCGTCATCCATCCGGGGGCCACGATTCTCGTCCACGCGGCCGCGGGGGGAGTCGGCCAAACCCTGGTTCAACTCGCGCGACGGCAGGGCGCCCGCGTCTTCGGAACCGTATCGAGCCCCGAGAAAGCCGCCGTCGTGGCCCATCTCGGCGCCGAGCCGCTCCTCTACGGCGAGGATCTGCCCGAGCGCGTCGCGGCTGCCACAGGGGGACATGGCGTGGATCGGGTTTTCGATTCGGTCGGCAAGGCGACGCAGGACCAGAGCCTCGCGGTGCTGGCTCCCCACGGCGAGCTGATCTTCTTTGGCGATGCGAGCGGTCCTCCGGCACCGATCGATCCGGATCATCTCTACGGCCGGAGCCTCAAGATCGGCGCCTTCGGCCTGAACGTCGATCGCGATCCAGCAGCCTGGGCGACCGCGCGTCGGCACCTTCTGGAATGGATCGAAGCGGGGGAGCTGGCGATCTCGATCTCGCGGCGTTTCCCGCTTGAGGAGGCCGCGGAAGCGCACCGCCTGCTCGAGAGCCGGGCCTCGATCGGCAAGGTCGTCCTGATGCCGGCCGGCGCGGAAGAGCGGCGGCAGGGCACCTGATAATAGGTGGCCGGTTTCATGCCGGCTGACGACAAGAAGGAGACCCAGCTATGAAGACTTCCATGAGAGCTCTCGCCCTGTTCCTCCTCTTCACCCTGGCCCTCTGCGCCCAGAGCATCGCTCAAACGCCGTCGGCGACGCCCGTTCCTACCAATACCGCGGAGTTCCTGGCGACCCTGTCGGGCGGCCAGGGCACCGCCCCGAGCGATCTGCTTCCCAGCCCCATCTTTCTCGCGATGTTCTGCGCCACCGACGCCGATTGCCCGACCGGGCAGCTCTGCTGCTACCCCTGCGGTATCGACGGCTGCACCAAGACCTGCACGAAGCCGCTGCGCGGCCGCTGCCCGCTGTATCCGTAAAGGGCTGAGACAACGAAAAGGGCGGGGACTCGTGTCCCCGCCCTTACGTTCCCCTGAGGAACGGAAACCCCAGGCACAGGCACCGAGGTGCCAGGCGCTTGGTCAGGGGGGCGCCCCTGGATCTGGCGATCCTGTTCGAGCTGGCGGGGACCGAGGTCCAGGAGATGACGGAGAGATCCTCGGCCAGGAAATCCTGGGGGAAGAGGAGGAAACGCCGGGGAGCTTAAGCCCCCGCTGAGGTATACCCCTCCCCCCGGTGGGGTCGTGTCCTAATAGTGTGTAGGTGCTGGAGGGGGGGCGGGGCCGGGCCTATTCTACCTCTTCGTCATCTTCGTCCGGCGCCTCCCGCTCCCACCGTTTCAGCAGCTCGGCCAGTTCATTCCCAATGGTGTAGAGCATGAGCACCATCCAGCGGAGCCGTTCCCGCTGAGCTTGGCGGGGGACTCTTCTCGAACGGGCCGCCTTATCCCCCACCCGCCGGGCCTCAGATTCGAGCTTTGCCTTCAGCTTCTCCGGGTGCTCCTGGAAGTACCGCCGAGCGGCCTCCCGGTAGCCTATCCGGGGATTTTCCCGCCGGAGACGCCAGACGTACTGGATTGCCTCTTCGTCGTCCCTTTCCGGACGGCCGGGTCCCTCGCGCTGCGGCGGCACTGCACCCCCCATCAGGTGCCAACCCGTAGAACAGAGGAAGGAAACGGGCGCGGCGGGCCGGTCTACGGGGCAACCGGCTTTCGGCTCGCGACTTCCTAGCCGCGCCGGACGGAATCCTACCACCGGGCGAATTACCTACCTCCGAAAACCGAAAGCGCCTCTTCCCATAGGGGAGGAATTTCCTCCCTGGAGGAAATCCGGCAGATAAAGGAGGAGCGCGGCGTTGACGGGCGGAACAGGAGAAGGGCAGGCTTGCGGCGTGGAAGTAAGGAACCGAAGGAGAAAAGAGCACATATAAGCGAAAACCCCGCCAGGGGCGGGGCTCTCTAACCGATTCCAGGGACGCCACGGCGCACCGGGAGGGGGCCTAGACAATCCCATCCTAGAGCCGTGGCGCTCCCCGGGTCAATACCCCGGAGGTGACTATGGCTCACGTCAACGCCCCCCGTCCGCCCTACCGCTGGCAGCTCGGGCTCTTACTCCTGAGCCTTCCCCGCCGCTTCATAGCGGCTCGCTTCGGCGATGTCTTTCCGGGCGGCGCGGACGAGCTTGTCCCTTATCCAGTCGGACACGCTCGTCCCCGTCAGCTCGGCGGCCTGCCGGATCAATTCTTCATGCTCGGGGGTCACGCGGATGTATAGGGCGGACGAATGCTTGCGCTTCGAAGGGGACTCGCTCATGGGCTGTAGTGTATTGCCATCGGCTAGACGCGTCAAGCGGATATTTTTGTTCTCGTTTGTTGACATTTGTATTGCCATTGGCTATACTCAACACACTGGAAACGGGAACAATGAACGCGCCTTCCTCCACCTCGACCGTCCCCGCTTGCCGCTCCTGCGGCGGGCCGACGATTGGCTGGGGAAAGGACCGGAGCGGCAACCCCCGGCGGCACTGCAAGGGGTGCAAGGTGACGTTCGGGATCATCCCGCCGCGTCCCCTGGGGGACATGCGGCTGGACATGGACAAGGCGGTGCTCTGCCTTTCCCTACTGACCGAGGGAAGCTCGATCCGCAGCACGGAGCGCGTCGCGGGCGTCCACCGGGACACGATTTGCCGCCTCCTGCGCGTCGCTGGCGCGAAGTGCGAAGCGCTCATGAATCGGCTGGTTCGCGGCGTCCAGGTGGCGGACGTGCAGTGTGACGAGCTGTGGAATTTCGTGGGCATGAAGGAGCGCACGAAGAAGCTGAAGAAGAACACGGACCCGGAGATGGGCGACGTCTACACCTTCACCGGCATCGAGCGGAATAGCAAGCTGCTGCTCGGCTTCCATATGGGGCGGCGTACCTCGGAAGACGCCTCGATCTTCATGGCGAAGATGGACGCCGCCACCTCCGGACGGTTTCAGATCTCGACGGACGGGTTCAACGGCTACCCCGGCGCGGTCGAGCAGCACCTCGGCGGCCGCGTGGACTTCGGCCAGCTCATCAAGACCTACAGCGCGGAAACGGTGGATGCAGAGCGCCGGTACTCTCCGGCGCGCATAATATCGGCGGAGAAGGTGGCGGTTTCGGGAAGCCCGGCGGAGGAGCGGATTTGCACCTCGCACGTCGAGCGGTCGAACCTGCACATTCGCATGCAGATGCGCCGGTTTACTCGCCTTACAAACGCTTTCAGCCGGAAGCGTGACAATCTGCGGGCGGCGCTGGCGCTCCACTTCGCGGCCTATAACTTCACTTGGATGCACCGGGGCATCCGCTGCACTCCCGCCATGGCCGCCGGGATCGCTCGGGCGCCCTGGACGGTGCGGGATCTACTGACGGCGTGAACTATTGAACGGACTTCAAAAGGTAGGAATGGGCTATGGATTTTGACAAGCGGGAAGAGTTGACGATGGCGCGCGTCAGGCAGGTCATCAACGATCGAGCCGAGAGGGCTAAAGAGTCGATGGAGACCTATCTCAACCTTGAGCAGACTTCGGTGCTGGAAGGCGCATTCCGTAGCTTCCTGGTTGACTTCCTACATCTTGTAGAAAAGACGACCGGTTCGCCCATGCCGCCGGAGACCTTGAAGGCGCTCGTAGACGACGCCGTCTCAATGTACACGCTGGAAAAGCAAGGCCCTTTCCGGGTCATTATCAAGGAACGCCATCCTGGCTAGACCTCTTGATAGCGCAAAGATCATCCGAGATCTTTTTCAAGAGAGCGTAAAAAACGTGCTCCTTGGGATCCAAAAGAGACAGAAGCGCCTCTTCATCTGCGGGATTGTTTAGGTCATAGGTCCGTTTTTCGATGGTGGCCATGTCCGAAGACTGAGACAAAATGCCCCGAATGTCAACGGACTCTGCGCGACAAAAAGGGCCGGTTCCCCTGGAACCGGCCCCGGTGCTACATGGCTTCCCGGCGGTGCCGCTCTAGGAGCGGTCCGGGATCTTCGGCGGGCTCCTTCCCTCCCCACCGCACCCAAAGGCGCGCCAGATCGGATGCCAGGGCCTTGCAGTGGCGGGCCTGTCAACGATCACCCAAAATTCCCCCACCTCGATCGCCTAAAAATCCCCCCCTCCTCGGTTGATGTTGTTCTCCTGACAGACCTCGTCGCCGGGCCTGTGGGGCCTGTGGGCGGCGCCGCTGTTGGCGCCGTCCAAGG
>DATHEF010000037.1:0-68814 GCA_035490435.1 Thermoanaerobaculia bacterium | reverse complement strand
TACTCGCTACCGAACCTGAGAATCTGTGTTGCGGCCTGAAGTTGCGTAGCGAACCCGTGACCTGAAGAACCGTATGCGGTAGTCCCGCACGTACGGGTCTGTGGGGGACCAGGGTGGGTAACCACCCTGGTCTACCCGGCGCCGTCCCCGTGGCCTGCGGAAGGGTGTCGTGGACGGGCTGTGACGTCTCTACGGGCAGGTTACCGTGGAACGGGAGGGTTCCTCTTGGCGCTGATTTGGGTGAAAATTGGCTCATGTCCGATGACCTGTTGTTCAAAAAGCGGTACCGGATTCCCTCGGCCCGGTATCCGGGATGGGATTACCGATGGGCTGGTGTCTACAGCGTAACGATCTGTACTCACGGGCGGATCCGTTGCCTGGGCGACGTTGTGGAGGGTCAGGTGGACCTGTCACCCCTGGGGGTGGTTGTCGCCGAGGAATGGTTGAAGATTCCACGCCATCAGCCGCGGGTCCACCTGGACGAATGGATCATCATGCCCGACCATATGCACGGCATCCTGATCTTTCATGACAAGACAATGGACCAGCGGCTGGACAAGAGTTGCCCGCGCGCCCAATCCTTGGGCACCATCATCGGACAGTTCAAGTCGGACGTGACGAAGCGGATCTGGTGGAATTTGAAGCGGCCCGAGTTTGCCTGGCAGCCGAGGTTCCACGACGTCATTCTGAGAAAACCGGCGGATCTCGAACGTCTCCGCGCCTACATCCGCGACAATCCCGCGCGTTGGTCCCCCTGACCTCGCGGAAACAAACGGTCGCCGCAACTACGGCAACGTGTCCGTAGAGACGTCACAGCCCGTCCACGACACCCTCCCATAGGCCACGGGGACGGCGGGACGTCTCTTCGAAGGGCATGCCATCCCCGTTGACTCCGCCGGTGAGAAGGCCGCCTCTTCATCCGCGAACGGTCTCAGCACAGGATCGCATCCTGCCCCGGTAGGACCTTGAAAAATCCCACCCGCGTTGCCCCATCGGAGACGCCCCGCCGTCCCCGTGGCCTGCGGAAAGGTATCGTGGACGGGCTGTGACGTCTCTACGGGTAGGGTGCCTTGGTTGGGGGCGATCAGGAAATATCGGCGAGTCCTACCATCGCGGCGCTCACGTCCCAGAGCCGCTTCGCGAGGGCCTCGTCCCGGGCCAGGGGGGCGGGCGCCACGGCCTTGCCTTTTTCGAAATACTTGCCGGTGATCCCTTCGAGCTCAGGCGATGCCGCCAGTTGGACGATGGTGGCGCCACCCTTTTCCGCGCTGATGAAGAACGGCCGGAGCAGGATCTGGATCACGGGCTTCGCCCAGGTCGGAGCGCCGGACCAGATATTGGTGTCTACGGAGCCGGGATGCAGGCTGTTCGAGGTGACGCCCGTCCCCGCGAGGCGGCGGGCCAGCTCGGCGGCGAAGAGCACGTTGGCGAGCTTCGAGCGTGTATAGGCCCGCATGATCGAATAGCCGCCACGCTCAAATCCGAGATCCGCGAAGTCGAGCGTGCCGCCCCGATGACCGACGGAGGCGACGGTCACCACCCGCGCCGGGGCGCTGCGCACCAGGAGATCGCGCAGCAGGTCGGTCAGCAGGAAATAGCCGAGGTGATTGACGGCGAAGGTCATTTCGATGCCGTCCACAGACAGCCGCCGGGTCTTGTTCACGCCGCCCGCGTTGTTGACCAGCACGTCGAGGCGGTCGAAATCGCGGAGGATGTCCGCGGCGAGCGCGCGGATGGAGGCCTGGGAGGAGAAGTCGCAGAGGAGGTGCGACACGTCGCGCGAGCCGCTCCGCGCGATGATGCCGGCCACGGCGGCCTCCGTGCGCCCCGGATCGCGGCCGACCATGACCACCCGCGCGCCACGGCGGGCCAGCTCGACGGACGCCTCGAGGCCGATGCCGCTGGTGGCGCCGGTGATCAGGACAGTCTTGCCGTGTATGTCGGGTTCGCTCACGTAGGGATTCTACCTCGCCCCTCTCTTTCCGATACGATACCCGGACCGGGCCGCCCGGCCCGGAATCAGGAGGAGAGATGAGCGACACCCGGATCGAAAAGGACAGCCTCGGCGAGATCGAAGTTCCCGCCGGGGCGTATTACGGCGCTCAGACGGAGCGGGCGCGGCGCAATTTCCCCATCTCGGGGTTGACGCTGCCCAAGCGGTTCATCGCGGCGGTCGCGATGATCAAGGGGGAGGCGGCGGTGGTGAACGAGGAGCTGGGCTCGGTGCCCGGCGAGATCGCCCAGGCCATCCGCCAGGCGGCCCAGGAGGTGATCGACGGCAAGCTGGACGGCCAGTTCCCCCTCGACGTCTTCCAGACCGGCTCGGCCACCTCGACGAACATGAACGTCAACGAGGTGCTCGCCAACCGGGCGATCGAGCTGCTCGGCGGCAGTATGGGCTCGAAGACAGCGGGCTCGAAGACAGCGGGCTCGAAGAAGGTCCACCCCAACGATCACGTCAACAACGGCCAGTCGAGCAACGACGTCATCCCGTCGGCGATCCACGTCTCGGCCTACCTCGCGATCGTCGAGGACCTGGAGCCGGCCCTGAGGATTCTGGCGGAGTCGCTGGACCGCAAGGCGGTGGAGTTCGACAAGGTGGTCAAGATCGGCCGCACCCATCTCCAGGACGCGGTGCCGGTGCGGCTCGGCCAGGAGTTCTCAGGCTATGCCCAGCAGGCGAAAAACGCCCTGGCGCGGCTGGAGTCGGTGAAGCCTCGCCTGGCCGAGCTGCCGCTCGGCGGCACCGCCGTGGGCACCGGGCTCAACGCGCCGCCGGAGCTCGCGCCGAAGGTGATCGCCCGGCTCGCCGAGCGGACCGGCTCGCCGTTCGTGCCGGCGCCCAACCGTTTCGAGGCGATGGCGGGGAAGGATGCCGCCGTCGAGACCTCGGGGGCGCTGAAGACGATCGCCGCCTCGCTGACCAAGATCGCCAACGACATCCGCTGGCTCGCCTCGGGTCCGCGCTGCGGCATCGGCGAGATCACCATCCCCAGCCTGCAGCCGGGGAGCTCGATCATGCCGGGCAAGGTCAATCCGGTGATCCCGGAGGCGGTGCTGATGGTGGCGGCCCAGGTGATCGGCAACGACGCGACGATCACGATCTCCGGCATGGGGGGGAATTTCGATCTCAACGTGATGATGCCGGTGATCGCCTACAACCTGCTGCAGTCGATCGAGATCCTGGCCAACGCCTCGCGCCTGCTGGCGGAGAAGTGCGTCGACGGCATCCAGGCGAACCGGGAGCGCTGCGAGGAGCTGGTCGAGCGCTCGCTCGCCATGGTGACTTCGCTAGTGCCGAGGATCGGCTACGACGCCGCCGCCGAGATCGCCAAGGAGTCGGTGAAGACCGGCAAGACGGTGCGCGAGCTCTGCCTCGAGAAGAACGTCCTGCCGCCGGACGAGCTGGCCGAGGCGCTCGATCCCTGGGCCCAGACCGAGGGGGGAATCCACGCCGGCGCCGGTGGGGGCGGTTAGAAAGCCCGCGGGCCGGAAGAACCGGGCAGGGACATCGAGGACTGCAGGGACAACAGGGACAAGAAATCACCGAGCTTGGTACCGCTCTCGTGTGCCTTTCGTCCTTGCCGTCCTTGTTGTCCCTGATGTCCCTGTTCTGTTTTCCTGAGACCCGATCAGTTGATCTGAACGTGGAAGCCGGCCCCCTGCTGCATCAGGGTCAGCCTGTCGGAGTGGGATTTCACGGTCACGGTGATCCCCTTGTTCTGGACGACGAAGTAGACCGTCCAGGGACCCTCGGATTTGGGGTTGTAGGAGACCTTGGAGCCCGCCGCCAGCACGGGCCAGCTGACCGCCTCCTCGATCCTGAACTCCCCGTGAGAATGGGGGCCGATAGGGGGCCCCCCGGTGCCCGTGACTTTGTACTTGGTGTCCTGCCCGGTCGTGTTGTCGATATCCATGGCAAAGATTTCTCCCAAACGAATCCCGCGGCGAAGGGCCGACGGGGCAAGCTCGTGGATCAGCTTTTTCCTTCTCTCACGACTTCGATCTCCAGGGGGGAGAGGTCTTCAGGCTCGCCGCCGTGGGTGAGGCCCCGGGCCTGGATCTCGTAGGTCCCGGCCGGGATCTGGTCGGCCGGCAGATCGACCACGAGAGCCCGGACTCCGTCGAGCCTCACCGGCTCGAGCCCATCCCCCTCCCAGACGATTTCCGCCTTCCGGTTCCGCAGGGTGAGATGGAAGGTTTTGAGATCCTCCATCCCCTCCACGCCGATCTGCAGCTCGACGACGTCCGTGCCGCTGCGGACCCGGAGCTTCTGCGCGGCTTCCGCTCCGCGCAACGACATCAAGGCGAGCTGGAACACGGCCTTCTCGGGCTCCGGCTTCGGTGCCGGTGCTCCCTCCTGGGCCCGCGACGCCTCGGGAGCTCGGGGGTTCGCCGGAGCGGGGCGCTCCTGGGCGACCCAGGGCGGGGCCTCGCCCCCGTGGGGCCGTTCCATGGCGAACCAGGAGAGGCCGGCCGCGGCGAGGAGGGCCGCCGCCAGGGCGGCCCAGCGGAATGCGGGACGTATCGGCGTCGCGGCGCGCCGCGGAAAAGGGACGACCGGTGCGGAGGCTCGCTCGGGGCTCCCGGCCAGGGTGTTCAGGGCGTGGGCGAGCGCCAGGCGCTCCCGCCCCCGGGGAGAAGAAGCGAGCCGCTGCTCGACGCGCTCCCTCTCCGCGGGGGCGAGCTCGCCCCGGGCGCAGGCGGCGAGGAGGTCGGCCTCGACCGCCTCGGACAGCTCGAAGAGCTCGTCCTCGGCGAGCAGGCGTTGCTCCAGGCGGTCCGCCTCCTGCTCGGGGAGCGCTCCGAGCAGATAGCTCCTCAGCAGTTCGTCGTCGGTCGGATTCTGTCTCATGACATTCAGCCCTCCTCACTCATCTCAAACACGAGTGTCGGGTGCCGGGAAAACGTTTCTCACTGAGATCGTTTGGATGAGAAAAGATCAGTGGCTCAGACAGGCATGGACGCAGGATTCCAGCTTGCGGCGAAGCCGGTGGACCCGGATGCGCAGCGCGTTCATCGGGATTCCGGCTTCGTCGGCGAGCTTCTGCCGGTGGCGTATGTTGTTCTCCCCCTGCTCGTTTTTTCCTTGGTGATACCGCAGCACCAGGTCTCGCTGGTCCGGCGCGAGCTGGCCAAGGCACCGGCGGAGACAGTCGAGCCGGCGGTCGGCGGGCTCGCCGCCGTCGTCGAAGCTGGCGGGAGGCCAGCCGCCCCCTTCGGCGAGCGCGCGGTGCTCGCGGGATGCGCGGCGCAGGACCTCCTTGTAGACCAGGTGGGCGACGCCGCAGAAATAGCCGTAGGGATCGCTCGACCGCAGCTCCACCCCTTCGGCCAGCCGGCGGGCGACGCGGTTGATCGTCTCGTCGGCCAGGTCTTCGGGGGAGCCGCAGCCGCGCCATTCGAAGAGGCGGACCAGCTTGCGGCGGATGGTCTCGTAGATCTCGCCCGCCCGGTCACGGTCGGGGTTGAGCTGGGTGAGCAGGGCGTAGAAAGCCTCCGGGGTCAGCCCTCGGAGCCGCTCCGGCGGCAGGACGCTGCCGCCTTCGCCGTCGCCACCGCCGCCATGCTGCCTCACCGCCACTCCCCTTGGAGGGAGAAGCCGGCCCAGTAGTAAGGGGACTTCCGGCCCGGCGTGCGGGCCATCTCGAGCTGAGCCCGGCGGAGGGCCGCCGCGGGGGAGAGCCCCTGGCGGAGCATGCCGCGGTAGAAGCTCTCCATCAGCTCGGCCGTCGCCCGGTCCTCGACGCTCCACAGGCTGGCGACCACGCGGGCCGCCCCGGCGTACATGAAGCCGCGGGTCAGCCCGATCAGCCCTTCGCCGCGGATCTCCTGGCCGAGGGCCGTCTGGCAGGCGGAGAGCACGACCAGGTCGGCGTCGAGGCGGAGGTTGTAGATGTCGTTGAGGCGCAGGAAGCCGTCCTGGGTCTTCCCCTTCTCGTCATAGAGGGAGAGCACGAGCTTGGAGAGCTCCGGGCGGCGGCTGTCGAGCACGCCGTGGGTGGCGAAGTGGACGTTGCGGTACTGGGCGAGCTCGGGGCCGGTGGCCCGTGATCGCGAGGCGTCGAACCCCAGGGCCAGGAAGCGCTGATCCGGAGGGACGAGCGCGGCGATCGTCCGCGCCTCTTTCGAAGAGGCCGGGAGGCGCCGGAAGGTGGAGCGCTCCCCGTTCCCTTGCCGGGCCGGGCTCCAGCCCCGGGTGGTGTGGATGGCGGCCAGGGGCAGCCGGTCGAGCTCGCCGGGCCGGCGGGTCAATCGCTCGTCGCTTTTCTGGAAGACCGGGTCGGCGAAGATCGCCAGGGCCTTCGGCGCCCGGGAGCGGCCGCGGACCTCGCGCCGCAGCACCGCCAGCACCGAGGCCGAGGGGAGGCTCACCACGTCGTGGCCGCCGGCCAGCGGAGCGCCCGACGAGGGGACCGGCAGGGCGGCGAAGGGGATGTACTGCAGGGCGCCGTCGGCGACGATGAGCAGGGGACGATCGCCGAGGAGCCGCTCGGCGGGGCCCAGGAGCATGCGGGAGAGCTCGCGCCCGGCGCGCCCGGCTTCGGCGTCCGCGCTGTCGATCCGTTGCTTCCCGGCCTGCAGGCTCTCACCGGGCGGCCCCTCATTGCGGGCGGTTACCAGCTCGTAGTAGCGGCGGGCCAGCCGCTCGATCCGGGCTCTGCCCGGCAGCGTGAAGCTGCGGACCGCGTCCGGGGTCACCACCCAGAGGAAGCTCCGCTTTTCGCCGAGAGAATATTCGAGCAGCAGTGCCTTGCCGTCGAGGATCCGCTCCTGGATCTCGGCGACGCTCAGCGGCTGCGGCTGGGTGAGGGCGGCGTAGCCCGGGCTGCTCGCCCGCAGCTCCGCCTGCACCCGGCCGTACTCGTCGAGAGTCTCCTCGAGCTTCCGCTGCGCGTCCTCCAGCTTCCGCCGGTCGGGCTTTTCCTCGGCGAGGAGATTGAAGCGGTAACGGTCACGGGCGTTCACCTGATCCCGCAGCCGGTGCTCGCGGTCGACCAGCACCGGGTCGGCTCCGGCGCGGAGCTCGGCTCCGGACTCGCTCAGGATGTCGAGCAGGCTCCGGGCGCGCCCCCGCTCGTTGACCCGGAGGGCCTCGGCGATTCTAACCGCGTCCGCTGGGGCACCGGGACGCGGCATCAGGGTATCGACGTAGACCTCGTAGAAGTCTTGTCTGGTGGCCAGAAAGGAGGTGCGCAGCCGCTGGTCGAAGACGCTGGTGCGGATCGACTCGATGGTGTCGACCGCCGAATGGGCGCGGTCCATGGCTGCCGTCAGGTCCCCGCTGTCTCGCGCGACCTGCGCCAGGATCAGACCGATGTCGGCCTCGAAAGAGCGGTCTCCCCGGTCGTGGGCGATAGACAGGGCTCTCTCCAGCTCTTCCTGAGCCGATCGTAGCGCCCCCATCCCGTGATGGGCTTTCCCCAGTGTAAAGAGCACGCTGACCTCGCGGTCCGGAAAGCCCCGCGCCAGGCGGAGGGCCTGCTGGGCGGGCTCCACGGCCCTGGCCGGCTGGCGCAGCTTCACGAAAAGAGAGGCCTGGTGGGCGAGAGCGAAAGTCTGGGTTTCCAGATCCTTGAGCGCCCGTGCGAGCGCGAGCGCCTGGTCGAAGGACTTGCGGGCTTCGGCGAAGCGTTTCAGACGCTGGAAGCTCTGGCCGGCATTGATGAGGGTCTTCGCCTCCTCGGCGCGGTCGCCAAGACGGTGAATGATCGGCAGGGCCTGCCGGAAGTGTTTGAGCGCGGTCTCCCAGTCGCCGAGGGCGAGATAGGTATCGCCGAGGTTGTTCAGGACCGTGGCTTCGAGCCTGGCGTTCGAAATGGCCTGGGCCAGGTCCAGGGCCTGCCGATAGGACTGCAGGGCTTTCTGCCCCTCCGCCAGTTGGTCGTAGGCGTAGCCGAGGTTGTTGAGGGTCCTGATCTGAGCCACCCGGTTGTTGGCTTCACGGGCCTTTTGAAGCGACTCGAGGAAGGCGGTGATCCCCTGCTGAAACTCCCCCTGCTCGACGGCGAGCATGGCGAGATTGCTGAGGCTCATCGCCTGATTGTTCGCGTCCTCGGCGCCACCGGTGATCGCGAGCGCCTCCTCGTAACGCTTTCGCGCCTCCTCCGTGTGCCCGAGATGTTTTAGCAGGAGGCCCGCGTTATTCAGAGCCCAGGACTGGAAACGCTTCGCCGTGGCGTCACCCTCCTCTTTCCACAGGGAGGCGGAGCGCAGGTAGTCCTCGGCGGCCGTCGCGGCTTCTTCCGCCAGGGAAGAGCGTAGGAGTCCCAGTCCCAGGAGGGATTCCGCCATCCTCCGGCGTTCTCCCAGACGCTCCCAGAGGTCGAAGGCCCGCTTCCGTGCCTCGATCTGAGCGCGGAGCGTCTCGCCGCCGGTTCCGGAGCCCGGGTTGAATGCTTCCCAACTGGACCGCACCGCCTCGCTTCGGAGGTTGTCCTCGCCTTCCGCCGCCGGACGGAGAGCCGCGACCTCCAACCGGTATCGGCCGGGACGGGCCTCCTTATTGGGTGCGCCGATCTCCAGGAGGTACCGCCCGGAGGTCTTCGGCAAGGCCGCCAGCTCCTCGAGCGAATTCGTGGCATCGGGGCTGAGGCTGTCCGCCCCCGTGACCACGGCGCCCCTGGGATCGAGCAGCCGCACGGCGATGTCGATCCCCTGCTCCTGGACCTTGACCCGCAGGAACTGCCCCGCCTGGAGGTCGACCGGATAGACGTGGGTCTCGCCGCCCCGCAGCTCCCGCTCCTGGACGAGGCCGCCGGCGAGGGGAGGGCCCTGAACGGGCGGCGCCCCCTTGGCCCCGCACAGCATCAATGCCAGGAGAGGGAAGAGGACAGAGACGCCGCGCGGGCGCGGCGTGGACCGGCTGAAAACGGGAGAGGGGCTCATCCTTTATTCAGTCTAGGCGGCTCACTTGCACTCGCTCCGGCCTCCCCATCCCCCTCCGATGTTCGGCCCCGGAGCCCTGCGGTCCACGAAAGCTTGGTTCATTTTACCGGTTTGTCGCCCGGGCATTCCACTTAGGGTAGCTTGATGGCTCTTTTACGGGACGGTCGCGGACGAGCGTGGGCCTGACCGCAGGCGTAAATGCGACGGGTTTCGCGCTAAGCTACGGTTGTGCGCAGGGTCCTCCATTGCGACATGGACTGCTTTTACGCGGCGGTGCATATGCGGGACGATCCGTCCCTGCGCGGCAAGCCGGTGGTGATCGGCGGCCGGCCGGAGAGCCGTGGAGTGGTGGCGGCCGCGAGCTACGAGGTCCGGCGCTACGGCGTCCATTCGGCGATGCCCTCCTCGCGCGCCCGGCGGCTCTGCCCGGACGCCATCTTCATCCCGCCCGACTTCCGCCGCTACTCCAAGGAGTCGGAGAAGATCTTCGCCATCTACAGGGAGCTCACCCCGCTGGTGCAGGCGGTGTCGATCGACGAGGCCTACCTCGACGTCACCGACCATCTGGGCGCGGCGGGGAGCGCGACGGCGCTGGCCAGGGAGATCCGGCGGCGGGTGCGCGAGGAGCGGGGGCTGACGGTGAGCATCGGCGTCGGGCCCAACCGGCTGATCGCCAAGATCGCCTCGGACTTCGACAAGCCGGACGGCCTGACCGTGGTGCGGCCGGAGAAGGTGCAGGCGTTCCTCGATCCGCTGCCGGTTCGCCGGCTCCATGGCGTGGGACCCGCGACGGAGCGGGCGCTCAACGAGATGAAGGTGCAGACCATCGCCGATCTCCGCGGGGTGGAGCTCGAGGATCTGATCGGCCGCTTCGGCAAGCACGGCCGCATCCTCCACGAGTTCTCGCGCGGGATCGACGACCGCCCGGTCGAGACCCATAGCGAGCGCAAGAGCCTGGGGACCGAGAACACCTACGCCGAGGACCTCACCGATCTCGCCGCGATGCTGGCGGAGGTCGACCGCATGTCGAACGAGCTGGCGGGCACCCTCGCCCGTTCCGGGCTCGCGGGTTGCACGCTGACCCTCAAGGTGCGCTACGAGGACTTCACGACCGTGACCCGCTCCCGGACCTTCGCCGCCCCGGTCTACGACCGCGCCGCGATCGCCGTCTGCGCCCGCGACCTGCTCCACCGCACCGAGGCCCCGAAGCGGCCGGTGCGGCTGATCGGCGTCACCGCCTCGAACCTGGTGCGCGAGCGGGTGGAGCAGCTTTCGCTGTTCGAGCTTTCCTGGGATCTGTGAGGCGATGAGCCGGTCAGATCACTTTCCACCAGGGCGCGGCGAGCACCCCTTCGGCGATCCAGGCGGTCTCGTTACCGGTGTGGAGGAGGAGGGCGGTGCGAGCGAGGTCGGGGTACTCCGCCCGGAAGCTGAGGAGCCCGCGGGCGTCGGCGAGCCGCGGCTGGGAGGTCGCCTTCACCTCGATCGGCAGGAGCCGTCCCCTCCATTCGAGGACGAAGTCCACCTCCTCACCGGTCGAAGTGCGCCAGTAGAGGATCTCCGGGCGGGGAACCTGGGAGTCGCGCCACGCCAGCAGGTCGGCGAGGATCAGGTTCTCGAGGTGAGCACCCCGGGGCTCGGTCTCGCCGGCGAGATGGAGGGCAAGACCGGTGTCGCACCAATAGAGCTTTGGGGTCTTGATCAGGCGCTTCGTGCGGTTGACGGCGTAGGGCGGCACGCGGACGAGCTGGTACGAGGTCTCGAGCAGCGCGAGATGGCGGTGGATGGTCGGCTGGGGGAGTCCGACGTCGCGGCCGAGCTCCGTCTGCTGCACCAGGTTGCCCAGCCGCAGGCAGGCCGCCCGCATCAGTCGCCGGAAGTCGACCAGGGAGGTCACGGTCGAGAGCTCCTGGAGATCGCGCTCCAGATAGGTCCGGGTGTAGCCGTCGAACCAGAGCGCGCGCGTCTCCGGGTCCGCCAGCTCGTGGGACGGAATGGGATAGCCCCCCCGGCGGGCGAGATCGCGCCAGTCCTCGGGCCCGGCGGTCTCCGCCTCCAGGAGATCCCGCCAGGACCGGTCCTCGGCTTCGAACAGGCGCGTCCAGGCTCCGGCCGCGCCGGCTCCGAGCTGTTCGCGGCGGGTCATTGGCCAGAGGGTCAGATAGGCCGCCCGGCCGGCCAGGGATTCGGAGATCCGCTGCATCAGCAGGAGATTGGCCGATCCCGTCAGCAGGAACCGGCCCGGGGCCTTCTGCTCGTCGACCGCTCGCTTGACCGCCAGCAGGAGATCCGGCGAGCGCTGCACCTCGTCCAGCGTCATCCGCTCAGCGCTGCGGACCAGCGCCTCGGGCTCCCGCCGCGCGCGATCCAGGGTTTCCAGGTTGTCCAGGGTGAGGTACGGGCGCGGATCCCCGGCGAGATTCCGTACCAGCGTGCTCTTGCCGGTCTGCCGCGATCCGGTCACCACGACCACTGGAAACGAGCGCAGGGCCAGATTCAGAGGGTGCTGCAGGAGCCTGGGGAGGACGTGCAATCCATTCATGGCGTGAATGATTATCATTCATGGCGTGGATGATCCGCAAACATGTGGGAGGCGATACACTGGAGAGGATGGACGAAGCCGCCCTCCGCCCCTACCGCGAGTACCACGCTCGCCGCGATATTGAGCTTCGGCAGGAGCGGCAGGAGAAGGAGGCGCTCCGCCTGGAGGTGCTGGAGCGGGCTCGTGAGGCGGTATGCCGATCAGCCCCTCGGTTCCCTGCCATTCAGGCTGTCTACCTTTTCGGCTCTCTCCTACAGCCCGGATGGTTCCTTCCGGATACGGATGTCGAAGTGGCGATCGACTGCGAAGAGATAGAGGTGGAGACTCCGTTCTGGCAGATGTTGGAGGATGCACTCGAAAGGAATGTGCTGCTCGTCCCGAAGATTTGGGTTGTCGAAAAATTGGAGATCCAAAGTGAGCTTTGTTACGAAAGAGAGAAGCTCTGATCCAGGAGAGCCTTGAGCGATCTCAACACGGTTGAACAACGGGATAAGTCGCTGAGCCGTTCCTGGACCTAATGCGCACCCCCCTCCTCCGCCCCGACGACCGCGGCCTGTTCTGTGAGGCCGGGGGGTTTCATATCGATCCCTGGAAGCCGGTGGAGCGGGCGGTGATCTCCCATGGGCATGGGGATCATGCGCGTTGGGGGAGCGGGGCGTACCTGGGGGCGGCGGCGTCGGTGCCGATCCTGCGGCGGCGGCTGGGGGAGGCGGCGGTGATCGAGGGGGTGCCGTTTGGAGAGACGGTACGGATCGGGGATGTCGCGGTTTCGTTCCATCCGGCGGGGCACATCCTGGGGTCGGCGCAGGTGCGGGTGGAGAGGGACGGCGAGGTCTGGGTCTTCTCGGGCGACTACAAGCGCGCGGCGGACCCCACCTGCGAGCCGTTCGAGCCGGTCGCCTGCCACACCTTCATTACCGAGGCCACCTTCGCCCTGCCGATCTACCGCTGGGACTCCTCGGCCGCCGTGGCGCGCGAGGTCTGGGAGTGGTGGGAGGCCAACCGCGAGGCCGGGCGCGCCTCGGTCCTCTTCTGCTACGCCCTCGGCAAGGCGCAGCGGATCCTCGGCGAGCTCGCCCGCATCACCGACCGGACGGTCTTCGTCCACGGCTCGGTCGAGCCGCTCAACGAGGCCTACCGGAGCGCTGGGGTGGAGATGCTCCCCACCCGGCCGGTCGCCGAGACCACCCGCGGGCAGTCGTTCGCCGGCGAGCTGATCCTCGCCCCCCCTTCGGCCGGGGGCTCCACCTGGATGCGCCGCTTCGGCCCCACCAGCACCGCCTTCGCCTCGGGCTGGATGCGGGTCCGCGGCACCCGCCGGCGGCGCGGCTTCGATCGCGGCTTCGTGATCTCCGATCACGCCGACTGGCCGGACCTCCTGAGCACGATCGCCGACACCGGCGCCGAGCGGGTGCTGACCACCCACGGCTACGCCGGCTCGCTCGCCCGGTATCTCAATGAGCGGGGAGTGGCGGCGGGCACCCTGGCGACGCCGTTCGAAGGGGAGATGGAAGATTGAAGCGCTTCGCCGCCCTCTACGAGGCGCTCGACCGCACCACCTCGACCAACGAGAAGGTCGCGGCGCTGGCCGGCTACTTCTCCTCGGCGCCCCCGGTAGACGCCGCGTGGGCGGTCTGGTTCCTCACCGGCCGGCGGCTGAAACGGTTCCTCCCCGGGCGGCTGCTCGCCGGCTGGGCGATGGCGGAGGCGGGGATTCCGGACTGGCTCTTCGAGGAGTCCTACGGCAGCGTGGGCGATCTGGCGGAGACGATCTCCCTGGTGCTGGACGGCCGGGGCCCGGCCGAGCCGGCGCCGGAGATCCCGCTCTCGCGCTGGATGGAGGAGCGGCTCCTCCCCCTGCGCGGCCGTCCTCCCGAGGAACAGCGGCCGGAGGTGACCGGCTGGTGGCGGGGGCTGCCGCGGTGGGAGACCTTCGTGCTCAACAAGTTGCTGACCGGCGAGCTGCGGGTCGGCGTCTCGCAGACGCTCGTCGAGCGCGCCCTCGCCCAGATCGCCGGGGTGCCGCAGCCGGTGGTCGCCCATCGCCTGATGGGCACCTGGGAACCCACCGCGTCCTTCTACGAGAGCCTCTTCACCCCCGGTGCGGAGGACGAGGAGGACGCCTCCCGCCCCTACCCCTTCTATCTGGCCTCGCCGCTGGAGGCGCCAGTCGAGACGCTCGGCGAGGCCGGGGAGTGGCTCGCCGAGTGGAAGTGGGACGGCATCCGCTCGCAACTCATCCGGCGGGGCGGAGCGGTCCACCTCTGGTCGCGCGGCGAGGAGCTGATCACCGAGCGCTTCCCGGAGCTCACCCGGGGGGCGCTGCCGCTGCTGCCCGACGGCACGGTGCTCGACGGCGAGATCCTCGCCTGGCGCGACGGCCGGCCGCTGCCGTTCTCCGTGCTGCAAAGACGGATCGGCCGCAAGAAGCTGACGGAAAAGGTGCTCGCCGAGGCGCCCGCCGTCTTCATGGGCTACGACGTCCTGGAGATCGCCGGCCGCGACGCGCGCGAGCGCCCCCTGGCCGAACGGCGGCAGAGCCTCGAACGGCTACTGGACCGTGGCCGCCCGTTCCTGCTCGTCTCCCCCCGGGTCGAGGCGGCCACCTGGGAGGATCTGGCACGGGCGCGGGAGGAGGCGCGCGAGCGCAACGTCGAGGGGTTGATGCTGAAGCGCCTCGCCTCCCCCTACCGCACCGGCCGCAAGCGGGGGGACTGGTGGAAATGGAAGACCGAGCCCTTCACCGTCGACGCCGTGCTGGTCTACGCCCAGGCCGGGCATGGCCGGCGGGCGAACCTGCTCACCGACTACACCTTCGCCGTCTGGTCCGGGGCCGAGCTGGTGCCGATCGCCAAGGCCTACTCGGGGCTCTCCGACGAGGAGATCGTCACTCTCGACGGCTGGCTTCGCCGCCACACCGTGCAGAAGTTCGGGCCGGTGCGTTCGGTCGAGCCGCTGCAGGTCTTTGAGCTGGCCTTCGAGGGGATCGCCCTCTCCCCGCGCCACAAGTCGGGGATCGCCGTCCGCTTCCCCCGCATCGCCCGCTGGCGGACCGACAAGACCCCCGAGCAGGCGGACACCCTGGAGGGGATCCGCCGGCTGCTCGAGAATCCTGGAACCTGATCTGGCACATACATTGCTTATGTAGAAAACCGGCCAGAGGCGTAAACATCCTAGCGAATCCTCCCATGCGTGCCTCTGGCTCTTTTTTGGCTTCTCCCGGCCGGACCGGTCCGGTCGGTAGCGGAGGAAAACAAACATGCTGAGATGGGCCCTGATCTTTCTGATCGTGGCACTGGTCGCAGCCGTTTTCGGATTCGGCGGCGTCGCGACGGGCGCCGCCGGGATCGCCAAGATCCTGTTCGTGCTTTTCCTGGTGGTCTTCGTGATCTCGCTCCTCATGGGCCTGGTCCGAAGAGCCTGACCTCGGATTCAGCGGGACTGACGTAGATAGCGGCCGGCGCTTTTGGGCGCCGGCCGCGTAGAATCTATGGGTCCGACTCGATCCGAGGTCCGCCATGCTGGAAGCGATCCGCAAGGAGACTCCCGAAGAGGAGCTTCCCCGTCCCGACATCAAGAATCTCCGCGACGCCCTGCAGGGGGCGTTCGGCATCCGCTCGTTCGCGCTCAGCGGCCTGTTCCTCCTGGCGTGCTTCTACACGCTCTACTTCGGCCGCGCGTTCTTCCTCCCCATCGTCCTCAGCCTGCTGCTCAACTTCCTGCTGAGCCCGATCGTGCGGGGGTTGAAAAAAATTCACATCCCGGAAGCCCTGGGAGCGGGACTGGTGATCCTCAGCCTGCTCGGCCTGCTGGGGCTCGGCATCTTCGAGCTCGCCACTCCGGCCTACGAATGGATCGGGCAGGCGCCGCAGAGCCTGCGCAAGGTGGAGAGCCGGATCCGCGACCTCAAGAAGCCGGTGCAGACGATGAGCAAGGCGACCGAGCAGGTCGAGAAGATCACCAAGGTCACGGGCGGGCCGAAGACCCAGCAGGTGCAGGTGACGACGGAGAGCCTGGGCTCCCGGGTGCTCAGCCGGGCGACCGAATTCGTCGCCGATGCCGTGGTGATGTTCATCCTCCTCTATTTCCTGCTCGCCTCCGGGGACCTGTTCCTGCGCAAGCTGATCAAGGTGCTGCCGAGCCGGGCGGACAAGCAGCGGGCGGTCGAGATCGCGCGCCAGATCGAGAGCGAGGTCTCCACCTATCTCGCCACGATCACGCTGATCAACGTCGTGATGGGGCTGTTGGTCTGGGGGGCCATGGCGCTGATCGGCGTGCCCAATCCGCTGCTCTGGGGGGTGCTCGCGACCTTCGCCAACTACATCCCCTATCTCGGGGCGATCACCATGGTCGCGGTGCTGGCGATGGTGGGGCTGCTCACCTTCCCCGACCTCCCGCGGGCGCTGATCCCGCCGGGCGCCTTCCTCGGCCTGCATCTCCTGGAGAGCTACCTGCTGACGCCCATGATCCTCGGCCGCCGGCTCACCCTCAATCCGGTGGTGATCTTCCTCGGCCTCACCTTCTGGGGATGGATGTGGGGGATCACCGGCGCCATCCTCGCGGTGCCGATCATGATGGTTTTCAAGATCCTCTGCGAGCACAGCGAGCCGCTGTCGCCGGTGGGGGAGTTTCTGGGAAACTGAGCCTGCCGATGTTTGTCTAGACTTTGTCTGGATATTTGTCCTGAGGCTCAGCGCGCCCCAGGCTCGCCCAGCGCCGAGGACCGCAGAACATGCAGCTCGCGTCGCAGGCCGGCCAGGTCTTCCACCTGGATGGCGCCGATCTCTTGCAGGATCGCGCCGTAGGCGGTGCAGGCGCGGCCGCCGGCGATCAGCGAGGTGCGGGTTCCCAGCAGCCGGCGCAGCCGCCGGAGATCGTCGACCAGCGTGGGGTCGTCGGGCGGGTAGGTGATGCTGATCGCCACCGCTCGCGCCCCCTTCTGCAGGGCGGCGGCGGCGATCTCCTCGGGGGGCAGGTCCGGCCCGAGATAGGTCACCTGCCACCCCTCACCGGCGGCGGTGGCGGCGGCGAGCAGCGCGCCGAGCTCATGCCGCTGGCGCGCCGGGGTGGTGACCACGAGATGCGGCGCCGAGACCTCCGGATGATAGGCGCCCTGCATGCCGCCGAGGAACGAGCGCACCACCGCCGAGGCCATGTGCTCGTGGATGGGGCGCAGCGCCCCCTGATGCCAGAGCTCGCCGATCCGCCGCATCAGTGGCACGAGCACCCGCTCGATCAGGTGGGTGCGGCTGAACAGGACCGAGGCGCGGTCGAGCTCGAGCTCCATCTCCCGCACGTCGAGCCGCTGCGCCGCGGCGATGCAGCGGCCGAGGAACGTCTCGGCGACCTCGTCCAACTCGTCGCCAACCGGTGCCGGCCCGGACGGCACGTAGGCCGGGGGAGCCGGCTCCGACTCGATCAGCGCCATCAGCTCCGCGTTGGAGAGATTCGCCACCTGGCTGATCCCCCGGCCGGTGTTGACCACCCGCCGCAGGAGCAGGAGGCGCTCGACGTCCTCGTCGGAGTAGAAGCGCCGGCGGGTGTCCGTACGCCCGGGCTCCACGGCGCCATAGCGCCGCTCCCAGGCGCGGATCAGGTCCGGCTTGAGCCCCGTGCGCCGAGCCACCACGCCGATCGGATGCCGCGGGCTGCTGGCGCTCGATGAGTTCGTCGACATCGAGGCGAGATTAGCAACAACGTCTAGAGAGTGTCAAGAAATGGCAGCGCTAAATAATGGACAAAGAGTCCGACATATCTCCTTGTCCAGGATCAGGTCTGCGGCTCCTCTCCCTCCGTTCCATCTTCCCAGCGGTCGATCTCCCGGCGCTCCTTCTTGGTAGGCCTGCCGGCGCCCTTCTCGCGCAGGGCCGGCGGGCGGCGCATCAGCCGCTGGAGAGGGTCGGACTCGGGGCGCGGGGGGCTGAGATCCTCGAAGAGAGTGCGGGCCTCTTCCTTCGAGACCGGCTTGTCCTTCAGCTCCTTGACGATCAGCACGCGCGTCCACTCGCCGATCTCCACCTCGATGCGGTCGCCGATGACGAGGTTCCGGTGCGGTTTGGGCGTCTGGCCGTTGACCTGTACCCGGTTGAGATCGACCGCGTGGGTCGCCTGGGTGCGCGTCTTGAACACGCGAGCCACATGGAGCCATTTGTCGAGGCGGACGGACATGCGGGAAGTCTATCGTGGGAAAGCTTGGCGCGAGGCCGCCCGCGCCGGCAGCGACGCCCGGCGCAGGGCATCCGCCATCTCGGCGGGGCTGGGGGGATTGCGGAGCAGCGGCGCGTAATCCCCCAGCCGCTGGGGCCACGGCAGCCCCGCCGGCGGCAAGACCAATCCGCCGACCGCCGCGAAAAAGAGGACATAGCCCACCAGGGCCGCCCCCACGGCGGCCGCCGCCTTGAGCCGGGTCCGGCCGCCGGCCAGGAACATCGCGAAGCCGATACTCAGGGCAGGCAGGGCGTCGATCAGGAACCGCTGGCCATAGCCGCCGGCATTGTTCCACTCCGACCACCAGCCATAGAGCACCGCCACCGCCAGGAACCAGACGGCGGCGATCGCGGCCCATCGCCGCCCGGGATTGAGCCGCCCGGGATTGAAATCCCGGGCTACCCACGACCGTCCCATCCGGGACATCCCCAATCCCACCAACCCCGCCACCGCCAGCAGTAGCGCCGGATGGAACAGAAAGAGCCCATGGACCGGGGAGAACAGCACGTTCCATGGCGACGCGGCCGAAATCGCCCACGTCCCCCCGTAAGGCGGCCGCCACGAGCCGAACAGCCATTCCCACCAGAAGGGGAGAGCCAGCAGAGGGAAGATTAATCCAACCCCAAAGGCGAGGACTCTTTTGGAAGTCCCGGCCCAGGGACGGCCGGCGGTAGCCCGGGATTTCAATCCCGGGCGATGAAAGACCGCTCCCACCATCGCCAACAAGGCCGGCGCCGCCAGCGTCACCGACCCATACCGCACCATCCCCGCCCCGCCCACGATCGCCCCGGCCGCAAGGGCGAGCCTCACGCTCCCGGTCTCCCGCTGGCGGACGAGCGCCAGGAGCAGCAGAGCGGCCAGAGCGAAGGCTGGCGCGTGGGTCATCCCCACCAGTGAGTAGAAGATCAGCGGCCCGCCGAAGAAGGTGAAGGCGGTCGCGGCGGCGGCGATCCCTTCCGGGAATCCGATCCGGCGCAGGGCGCGGGCGATCCATAGCATTCCCAGCAGCGTCGCGGCGTTGCGAGCCAGCACGATCATCGCCGCCGAGAAGAACACCCCGCGCGGCACCCGGCCCGCGGGGGGCAGATCGACCCCGTTCGCCATCCACCCCGCCGGCAGCCCCCGGTCGAGCGCCCGGCCGGCCAGGAAGGGGAGGGCGTCCAGCGCCAGGATGCCGGGAGGATATTGCAGAACCAGATGCCCTCCTGGCCCGCCCACCAGCCCGTTCATCACGCCGCGGTGATCGTCCTCCACGAAGGGATCGCCGTCGTCCGCCAGCGACTGGAGCGTGGCGAAGCTCGCCCATCCGTCGCCGCCGAGGCCGCGATCGAACACCGCCATATGGAGGGCGGCGAGGAGGAGAACGGCGGCGAGGGGTCGGATACGGAGGCGCACGCTTGGTAATCTATCCTCATGCGTATCCCCCCTGAAGAGTTCGAGGCCCTGGTCGAGCACGCGCTGGAGGGGCTCCCCGAGGAATTCGCCGAGCTGCTGGAGAACGTGGCCGTGATGGTGGAGGACGAGCCGGACCCCGAGGATCTCCAGGCCCTCGGGATGGAGCCGGACGAGGAGCTGTTCGGCCTCTACCAGGGGGTCCCCCTCTCCGACCGCGACAGCTTCTACCAGGCCGCCATGCCCGACCGCGTCTTCATCTACCGCGGCCCCATCCTCCGCTTCTGCCGCGACCGCCGGCAGGTGATCCGCGAGATCCGCGACACCGTGGTCCACGAGCTGGGGCACCACTTCGGGATGGAGGAGGAGGATATGCCGTATTAGAGGGGTGGCCCCGTTCGATTCGGCGTCCGTGGCCTGCGACCTCACCCTCGATCCCTCTCCTGAAGGAGAGGGAGGGCCTTACGGGCAAGACGTACCGCAGTCGTCCCCCTTCTCCTTCAGGAGAAGGGGATAGGGGTTGAGGTCCGCAGGCCACGGACGCCCCAGAGAAGAGCACGCGAGGAGTCCCGCGCCTACAATACCCCCCGTGCGCCGCTCCCGCCGCCGTCTGGCCGTCCTGATTCTCAGCCTGCTCCTAACGGTGCTCGCCTCTTCCTTCCTCTACATGTGGGGGATGGCGGCGCTCGAGGGGAAGCCGCGCACCTTCTGGCAGAGCCTGGAGTGGGCGGGCGAGACGCTGAGCACGACCGGCTATGGCGCGGACTCCGGGTGGCGCCACCCGGTGATGGTGGTGCTGGTGGTGGCGGTCCAGTTCCTCGGCGTCTTCCTGGTTTTCCTGATCTTTCCGATCTATCTCATCCCCTTCCTGGAAGAGCGGTTCGAGATCCGGCTGCCGCAGGAGGTGGCGAAAGACCTCGAGGGGCACGTGGTCGTCTACCGCTACGGGCCGGCGGTCGAGACGCTCCTGGAGGAACTGGCGGGGGCGGACGTGCCGACGCTGGTCCTGGAGCCGGACGACTCGGTGGCCCGCCGCCTGTTCGAGGGCGGAGTGCGGATCGTCCACCGTTCCTTGAGCGAGGGGGCGCTGCGGTCGGCCCGGCTGGAGAAGGCGCGGGCGATCATCGCCAACGGCAGCGACGACGAGAACGCCGCTCTCAGCCTCTCGGCGCGCCAGCTCGGCTTCCGCGGCACCATCCTGGCGCTGGTCGAGGACCCCTTCCACCGCCGGCCCATGATGCTCGCCGGCGCCACGGCCGTCTTCACCCCGCGGCACATCCTGGGCGCGGCGCTCGCCGCCCGCGCCTCGGCCCGCATCAACCCGCGCGTGGGGGGGATCCAGCAGCTCGGGCGCAACCTGGAGGTGGCCGAGCTGCGGGTGAGCCCCGAGAGTCCGCTCGCCGGCCATACGCTCGACGAGACCGCGATCGGCACGCGCACCGGGGCCAAGGTGGTCGGCCAGTGGATCGGCGGCGAGCTCCTGGTGCCCGACGGCTCGGGGCTCCGCCTCGAGCCGGGCGGCATCCTGGTCGTGGTGGGGAGCCCGGAGAGCGTCGATCGCCTGCAGGATCTCGCGGGGGGCGCGGTGACCCTGCGGCGCGAGGGGCCGTTCGTGGTGGGCGGCGGCGGCGAGGTGGGGCGCAAGGTGGCCGAGCTGCTGCGCGCGGTGGGGGAGGAGGTCAAGCTGATCGACCGCCACCCCGGCCCGGAGGTGGACCTGGTGGGCAACGTCCTCGACGTCCGGCTGCTCGAGACGGCGGGGGTCAAGGACGCTCAGGCGGTGATCCTGGCCCTCGACGCCGACAGCGCCACCCTCTTCGCGACCGTGATCCTCAAGGATCTGGCGCCGGGGGTGCCGGTGATCGCCCGCGTCAACGAGGCCGAGAACGTGGAGCGCATCCACCGCGCGGGGGCCGACTACGCGCTCTCGATCAGCCAGGTTTCCGGCCAGATGCTGGCCAAGAAGCTGCTGGGCCAGGAGTCGGTCGCGGTCGATCCGCAGCTCAAGATCCTGAAGATCGTCCCCGACGGCCTCGCCGGCCGCCACCCCGCGAGCCTCGCCATCCGCGAGCGCACCGGCTGCTCTGTCGTCGCGGTCGAGCGCGGCGACGACGTCCTGGTCGAGTTCCCCGCCGACTTCCGCTTCAAGCCCGACGACGCCGTCTACATCTGCGGCAGCGGCAACGCGGTGCGCCGGTTCCGGGAGGTCTTCCGGCGGGCGTAGATCCGCTCCGCCGCGGCGTGGAAGGGCTATTCGGTTCCGCGCCCCGATTCGCGGTTCATCCGCCGGGATTCCCGCGTCATTCCCCCCGGCTGGGCGCGCATTCGCCCCAGTTGGGAAAACACGAGCCCCGAGTGCTGGCACATTCGCCCCAAGTCCTGGATCATTCGTTCCGGTGGGGCGATCATACCGATCCCGGGGCGCGTCATTGCCCACGGGAGGGCGGACACAAAATACTCCGGGCGAATCACCGCCCCCTCTTCGGGAATGATCCGCCACGCCAGGGGAATGTCCCAGAACTCGAGGGCGATAGCGCACGAAGACAGGGGAATGAGCCAGAACCCGGAGCGGGAAGCACGCGAACCTTCCCGAACGAGCGGCGAGCATTCCCGTGCATCCCGGGACTCGGGGCGAATGTTACGGAAGCCCGCGGCGAACCCCCGCGAACGGGGGCGAATGCGCGGTGATCCGAGGCGGATGTCCGCTCCATGGGGGCGAATGCCTCCGGAAGAGTGCCGGATGTCACGCGGGCGAGGGCGAATGCGCGCCCCCGGTCTTGCGATAGACCGTAGCCCGCTGCCCCTCCCCGGCGGACTCGATCCGGACGAGGGCTTCCGTCTTCAGCATCTGCAGTACCCGGTACAGGGCGCCGCGATCCGGCTCATAGCCGAGCGCCTCACAGACCTCGCGGCGCGTGAACCGCTCGGGCAGCCGCGGGAACGCCGCGCGGACATCATCGTCCACCTCGGGCGCGCTCCGGCGCCGGGGTCGCTCCGCCGGAGGAGCCGACGCCGGGGCAGGGGGAGCAGGGGCCGGTGGGGTAGCTCCCGAGGAGAAAGCCACCGGGCCCACGCCCCCTTGGAGCATCCAGACCAGATCGAGGGCACGGATCTGGGCCTGATAGGCCGCTTCCACCAGCTCGACGCCGGAGCGGCGCTGCTCTTCGAGGCGGAGCTTGCTATGTTCGTATTCGTCGTGGGTCATGGCGTGTACAATTAGAGTGTAGTGCACGAATGTTGGCAAGAGGCTACTTTCTATGCAGGACAGCCGCTGCGGGGTCGTCCTCGAACTCTTGGCGGACCATCCGATGAGTCGGAGATGAGATCGAGCGGGCCCTGCGCAAATTGGAGCTACCCGGTGACGCAGTCGAGTGTCAGCCAGGATCTGCAGGCTCTCGGCATCTTGCGGGGGATGGGGAGATGGAGGAGTTCATCCGCTAAGTGCGTAGCGCCGGACCGTACCTGCTGGTCTTCAACACCACTTCGGGTACGGCCAAGGCCGTGGGCGCGGCCTCTCAAGAGCGCCGCCTGGTCCGAAGTGAGGGGTAGTAGCTGAGGGGCGGCATGCCACCGACAACATGTACGACTCGCGCGTCTGCTCTTTGACAATCGACGTACTGGAGGGAGTGGAAATAGCGGCCACTCCCTTCGGCCTTCCGTTACTTCTTTTACTGGCGCAAGGTGGAGGCGTGCCGCGGGACACCCGACGTGAGTACACTTCCCTTGGGAGGCAAGGGTTCCACAGGTGGGTCGCTTGCAACTATCCAAGTGCCTTCTGGCGCCTATCTACCGGGCGTAACCTTCCGTCTGGCAAGCCCCGCCCAAATCACTGCCTGTAACGGGGTGAGAAATTGGTGTGGAACCACCCTCTTACGGCAGCGGCAGCACGGTGCGGCGGTTCCGGGAGGTCTTCCGGTTGGGTGTAGATCCGCTCCGCTCCCGCGAGGGCCGGCTCTTCCGCCGTCCGGATTAGCAAGGCTTTGTCCGAGGTTGGTGCTGTAGCTGGCCTTGTCCGGAGAGGGCCAACTTCGCCATTGCTAGGGTGGCCGTTTCGTCCTCTGGGCTCTCCAAGGGACGAAAGAATCGATCTGCTACTATAAGAGCAACCTGGGCCGCTAGCCTGAGAATGCCCTGTAAACGGTGCCGGCTGCCTTTTTTGAGGCGATGCCTTGGACGAGGCCGAAAAGAACTTTTGGCAGGACGTCTCGGAGGCTGCGGAGAGCGATAGTGAATCAGGCCTATCCCCTCAGCTCTACTCTTTAAAAACAGACAGAACGTCAGGTCATTGAGCCGATTGCTTTGAACCTAGCAAGGAGGTACAATCTGATGATGAAAGAATCATATGATCTTTTTATTAGCTACAGCCATGATGATAAGGAGTGGGTTCGAACGTGGCTCTTGCCAAGATTGGAGGCTGCATCTATTGCAGTGTGCATCGACTGGAGAGACTTTGCTATTGGTATCTCAAGTATTCAGAATATGGAAGATGCTGTGGAGAGAAGCGGTAGAACTATATTGGTGCTCAGTCCATCTTGGGTGAAGAGCGAATGGGCGTCGTTCGAATCAATCCTTTCTCAATCCTCTGATCCTGTGGGTGTAAGGCAGCGGACGTTACCTTTGTTGTTGCAACCGTGCGAGCTTCCTCGAAGATTGAAGATTCTTACCTATGCCGATTTTTCCGACTCAGCTAATTGGGATGTCGAATTAGGGCGGTTAGTCAGTACGATTCATGGAGATGTTTCCAGTCAGCGCCTTTCTGAGAGGCTGGATGAAACGGTGCGCCTTTATTTGACAACTTGTCTTGAGAGAGATCAGTATGCACGACTAGATCAGGCTGGTGAGTATGATCCAGATCGAACGACGCCATTGCGGCATGTGTTTATAGATCTGGAGGTACGTTTCCGTGACATTGGGCCAGGTATGTCTATTTCCCAAGAGGGTAAGCATATTTACCGCATAAACCGGTTTGAAAAATTTCGTGACAGAAATTTTTCTGTTTTATCTTGGTTTTTGCGCGAGGCTAATGGCAAAACGATGGTGATCGGTGGGCCTGGTCAAGGCAAATCTACACTTGGTCAGTATTTGGCGCAGATCCATCGGGCGGCGCTGCTGGATAGGGTTGGTGAGTTCATTGGAGGTGTAGGTGACAGTAAAGATCTGACTCCTACGAAAAAGCGGCTGCCGTTCAGGGTAATATTGAAATATTTTGCACAGTGGTTGTCTGATAAAGCAGGTTACGGCACTTTGGAGGCCTATTTAGCTGAGCAATTATCTCATGACTCTGCTAAAGATGTCGCGGGTAGCGATATTCATGAGATCCTTAGGGGAAGGCCTTGTTTGTTGATCCTGGACGGGCTTGATGAGGTTGTTGAGTCAGTGCTGCGCCAGGAAACATTGGATAAACTTAAGGAGTTCCAGTCGAGAGTCGACGCTATGCGAGGCATTGATCTCCAGATAATGTCTACCTCTCGCCCAACTGGGTATTTAAACGATTTCGATCCGATTGAGTATGTGCATCTGGAATTGCAGGCGCTCTCCCGAGAGAAGGTGGATGAATATGCAAGGAGGTGGGCGAGGGTCAAGGTCTCTATCGCTGAGGAGCGTCAGCGAATAATAGAAACTTTGCATGAATGTCAAGAGGAAGAGCATACCCGGCTTATACTCTCAACCCCTCTTCAGGTTGCGATCATCTTGCTTGTGATCAAAGATGGAGGCCGCCCGCCTGCTCAGCGAGAAGCTTTGTTCCAGGAATACTGGAATACTATTTTTAGAAGAGAGAGGGCAAAGGGAAGAGGTATATTGAGAACGGAAGAGGGCTTGCTATTTGGTCTCCATGCGTTTTTAGGCTACCTACTTCACCGACGTGCAGGTAAGGGAAATACCCGATCTCTTCTCTCCGAATCGCAATTCAGAGAAACCGTTGAAAGATTTCTTCGCAGTCAAGACCGTCAATCTCGTGATGATGTTATTTCCGTTAAAGCTCGTCAGATGGTGGACGATGCACGCGAGCGACTAGTCTTGCTTGTGGAGCCAGAGCCGGGCTATTTTGGTTTTGAACTGCGTTCTCTCCAAGAATTTTTTGCGGCTGTCTTTCTTGCGCAGACAGCGAGTGACACTGCTCAGCGCTTCAGGAGGCTGAAGGAGATAGCGCGACACGAACATTGGAGTAATGTGGCGTTGTTCTTTTCTGGGAGAGTGGTGAGGAACTTTCAGGGGGAAGCGGCCAACATTCTTGAGTTGGTCTGTCGGGCCGTTGACCGCGAGACTCCCGATTTGTATTTGAGAAGAGGTGCCTGGCTTGCGCTTGAAATCGCGGTTGATGGAACCTTCGCTGCAAACCGTGATCTTCAATACGGTGCGCTAGAGTATGCTTTGACAATTCTCGACGTGCCTCTGAGTCCCGGCAGGATGCGGCACCTGAGAGATAATCTGAAAAAAGTTACACGAGAGGACCGCCGTGACATAGTCAGGCCAATTCTGGTCAGAAAGCTGAGCGGTTTTCCTTTCTCTCTTTTACCTCAAGTTGTAACAGTATGGATGTCGCTATACAGCGCTAAAAAGCCTGTTTTGCCGTGCATGCGAGCGCTGCTGTCTAGCGGTGATTCAGACCTTATCGCGGAGGCCCTTACGCTTGGCGTCGACCTGCGTATAGATCCTGTGATCCTGGCAGGGATGGTAAGAGAAAATTGGGAAATATGGCTGAGCCGGGGGGCTAACAATTTATGGCATACATGGCAGGGATCGGCGCCCTATTGTGCATCCTTCATAAGGAGCCTGAAGCTTTCTTCGGTCGAGCTTGAAGGCTTGGTTAAGAAGCTAAGGGTATTGCCTTGGTTAATGCGGAATAACCACTACGCAAAAGTTGCTTTTGCGGAGATAAATCCTTTTGAGCCAGGCGAGCAGCTCATAGAATTACTCAGGGCATGGTCCCTTTTGAGCAGTCTGGCTAAAAGCCGGCGATTTGCTGGTCGTCAACTTATCTCCATGGTTCAGGTGGGCTCTCCCGATGCAGAATTGAAGGTGGCTGCTGATCGGTTTCCTCTTTATCCTAGTCTGCTGTGGGAATGGTCTCTTAATAAAGAAGTTAATCCCTGGGCTCGAGCTTCTCTCTCGTTTGTGATTGCTGGTATCGCTGGTCCTTCTGAGAGAGTTACCTCGATGATAGCTTCTTGCAAAGGCGAATGGCTTGAATTGAATTTTTCTGGATTAGAAGAATTCGTTCTTTGGCGATGGCCCTTGTTGCGTATCGTTGTGAGATATATCCTGAGAGGCGAACGCTTGCCTGAAGAGTTAATGGCTGTGAGCCTTGAGGCAGAGATTGAAAGTGCTCGAAACGTTGCATCTGAGCTGGCTAAATTTCAGCGGTCCTCTCCGTTGAGCGTACGTAAATTGTTTGCCTTTTCACGCATGTTGCAGAGTTCAGCGTTAATTCCTGAGAGCTTGGCGGCGCTGGCTCAGCGATATGGAGTGGAGCCGGGAGAGTTCTGGGCTTCATATGTAGAAGTTCCAGGCGCGGGATCGTTTAATCAAGGCGAAAGCATCAAAGCTCTTGGTATACTCTCGTCGTACATACTAGAAACAATAGATAAGGACGGAGCATCTGGCCTTAGGGAGGCAATCTCAAACGCTTTCTTTTGGTTTTTTGAATGGTCGCGCGAGGCTGTTGGAGAGGTGCTTTCACTTGTGGATGAGCTTCTCCGGCAGGCGTCAGTAGATTCTTTCGTTGTAGCTCTGTCTGTTCTGTGCAGAGTTCCTGGCGCTGAGCGCAACCTAATGGATCGTTATCAGGTTATAGCTGTCGGCTTGTATGAGCATCGTGATTCTCTCGGTGCGGTAGTGGCTTGGGTGCTTGGAGGTAATATTCCTAGCAAGGCTGTGGTATTGTTGAGTGAGCTTTGTTCGGAGCTGTCGAAAATTCGGGGTCAAAAGGCTCGCTATACCTTTGCCTATATGATCTCTCTGCTATTGAGTTCATTGCTGAGAACTCATGGGGGGCCGGAAGTTTTGCGACAAGTGCGCTTGAAGGGCACTGAGTTATCAGTCGAAGAAGTTCTAAAAATTTGTGACGGCGGAGCCCTTGGGGCGGGAGGGATCTGCCTTTTAGGGCTAACTGAGTTTCCGGTGGTCAATGCGGACATCAGGCTGAATATTTTTGATAAATTGGTAAATGCAGGTTCGGGAGAGAAAAGTGCTTGGATCCGGTTGCTGAGGGTGCTTCCCGTAGAGCAAGAGGATGTTGCTGGGTTTGGGCACTTTATCGAACTGATACTAGAGGACACTAGAGGAGTGGACTCAGACATCCGCGGGGTTGCATTGGACAGATATGAAAGGGTTGTTAAGGAAGGAGAATTGGGTGAGTTGCATATGGAAGTGATAGAAGAGCTAGATTCTCTTGTAAGAGAGAAGTGATTTGGAATGGGATAGAGTGGGCGGTAGGTTCGTTTCCCAATTCTGGGCTGTTATATAAGGGCTTCTTAGGCTTCTGAAGCTTTCGTAAGAGGCTTCACGAGCGCATAAGTGTCTTCCCGAGTCTATCAAGAAGTCAGTCAAGCACGTGCGCCTGCGTTCTGAGAGAATATTTATCGCTGAAGATCTGCCCTTCGGACACCTTACCCTTCGCTGCTTGCCGGATCGCGCCAGGAGGAATAGGTTCCACCCGAATAATCCCGAGTAGGCAGGCGTGTGGCGTCAGCCTAGGTCCCGCCACCTGTTGTCGGACAGACCAGGTGGGGACAAGCGTCGACGTTTGCCCGAGCATCGGGTGCTTTGGTACCTTCCTTCTTGAGGAGGCGGCCCCATGGCAGACTTGCTTGACCGGATCACGATCAACCCGAACCAGTGCGGGGGCCGCCCCTGTATCCGCGGGATGCGGATCAGAGTGACGGACGTTCTCGATCTCCTGGCAGAGGGTCAGAGCCAGGACGAGATCCTCGAGGCCTATCCCTACTTGGAACCGGACGATATCGCCGCTTGCCTGCGGTATGCGGTACGGCGCCTCGATCATCCGACGCTGGCGGCGTAAGTGCGACCACGGAGTCTCTCCTGAACGACAGTCCGCCGAGTCATCCCGGATTTCGGTCTCGACTTCGCTCTTCTACTCCGCAAAGATCTGTCCCAAGGCTGCTAAAACGGTCACCATGATGGCCGATTCGATCCGGCCCACTTTTCTCACGAGGCTCGTGACGTCCACGGTGCGAATCTGATCGAGGACGATCAATCCCTCCTTGCCGTCGAAAAGGCAACGAACTCGCGTGGGATAGAGGCGGCCTTGGCTGGTCAGTGGGGCAACGATGACGGTGCGAAGATGCCGGTTCATCTCGTCTGGCGAGATCACCAGGCAGGGGCGGGTCTCCTTGATTTCGCTTCCGATCGTGGGGTCGAGATTGACGAGGTAGACGTCCGATCTCTCTACCGCCACTCCCACTCCTTCTCGTCCCACTGAGTCGGTAGGAGCTCACCACCGTCCAGGAGAGCGTCATCGCCCTGGCGTGCCATGGCCTGGAACGCCTCATCCCAGCCCGCCCGCGGATGGCTGAGGGCACAGATGACGAGGCGATTGCCTTCCACCTCGATCTCGACCTCGTCCCGGAGCCCTGTCTGCTCGAGGAGCGGCTTCGGGATGCGGATCCCCTGTGAGTTGCCGATGCGTACGATGCGTGCTTTCATGGGCTCTCCTGGCGTGACTACATTGTAGTCACGAAGAGGAGGATAGGCAAGCCCAAAGGTCTCGGAGGTGGCGTACTTGAGGGGTCGGGTTACGCCGCTGGTTCTCGGAGTCGAGAAAAAGTACCGTAGCCGCTGATATCTTCTGCTCAGGACGATATCGTTTCCAGGAGGCCAGGGGGAGATCGTGGGGACCGATGAGCCGCTGATTCCGAAACATGGGGGGTACCGGAAGCTGAAGAGCTTCCAGTTGGGGCAACTGATCTACGACGTTACGGTACGTTTCTGCGAACGATACGTGGACCGCCGGAGCCGAACTCGCGATCAGATGGTGCAGGCGGCGCGCAGCGGAGTGCAAAACATTGCCGAGGGGAGCCAGGCGTCGGGCACTTCGAAGAAAACGGAGCTCAAGCTGACCAACGTCGCGCGGGCCAGCCTGGAGGAACTGCGGCTCGACTACGAAGACTTCCTGCGGCAGCGAGGGCTGCCCCTCTTGCCGCCGGATCATCCGGCGCTGGTGCGTTTCAAGGCGAAGCGCTGCGCTACGGTCGAGGAAGTACGCCTTTGGGTTGAGGACGAGCAGGGACGGACACGGACTGGCAGGGACGGTCAGGCAGAGGTTGGAGTCGCGTCTGTGTTGGTCCGTGGAGGTCGGTCTCAGTCCGTGAGCTCTTCTGCCTTGGTGGCCAACGCGGCCCTCTCCTTGCTGAACCTGTGCTGCTACTTGCTCGACCGCCAGTTGACGGCCCAGGCCCATGCTTTTGAAAGCGAAGGCGGCTTTACGGAGCGCCTGTACCGGATCAGGAGCCAGAAGAGAAGGGGCTGACCTACAATCCTGGGAAAGCGGGTTTGAAGCGAGGGGGCAGGCCTGGAGGCCCGGCCCCCGGCTCAATCGTTTACTGACAGATACAGGTTTGGCCCGGCCCGCATTGCGACTTCGTGGCGCAAGCAGCGCCACTGCCACTGCAGAGCCCGGATTCGTCGACGCACGCCTCCAGGGTGGAGGGGACCGTCAGGGCTTTCGCGGACGGCACCGCCAGGGCGGGTACCAGGACGAGGGCCAGCATCAGGCTACGAAGAAGATTCCGCATTTCGTTCTCCTTACTCTGAGTTGCCGGCCGGGCAGAGAACCCGCCGGCTTATCTTAGAGGGTGCGCGATGATGGAAGAAGCGAGTCCCGGGCTATATCTGGAACGCTTCGCCGCCCGGGATTGAATCCCGGGCTACCCACGGCCGTCCCATCCGGGACTTCCACAAACCTGTTTTTCGTAGAGCCCCGGGGAGGGGCGATTGTCGGTAGCCCGGGATTTCAATCCCGGGCGGCGAGGAGCTCCGCCGAAAGGCTCTATCCCTTCCGCAGCTCCTCGATCTTCCGGTCCCGCTCCTCCTCGAGGCGGCGGCGCTCGCGGTGGTAGGCCTCTTCGTCTTCCTGCCGCTTGCCGGGGTCGTAGACGGATTTCATGCTGTTCTTGTGGAGGATCTCGAGCTCGGCGATCTTGGCCTCGGCCTTGCGCCGGGTCTCCGCGATCTTCTCCCGCAGCTCGTCGCCGAAGCTCTCCTCGCGCGGACGCTCGATCCCCTGCTTCTCCATGCGCTCCAGCGCCAGCTCGTACGCGGACTTCATCCCGGATGCCTTGTCTTTGTCTGCCATGCTAAAGAGGATAGCATCCGCCCGGGTCGATCTCGGATGAATTCGCGCCAAAGTGGCACGCAGGCGGTGCCGCGGAGCGCCGGAACGTCGCGGATCTCCTGCTTTTAGATGGGTTTGCGGCTGGATTGCCCCCGGCATCCCTTTTGCTGAATCCCCTTGGGTGCTGAACTCTTTTTGATACTGCTCGCGGGCTGGAATCTCCTGGGAGGGCCTCGATGATCGAAGCGCAGAATCTGAGTCGCCGCTACGGCGACTTTACCGCCGTGGACGGCATCTCCTTCTCGGTGCGGGAGGGGGAGATCCTCGGGATGCTGGGGCCGAACGGCGCCGGCAAGACCACCACCATCCGCATGATCACCGGCTTTCTTCCCCCCACCGGCGGGCGGGTGACGGTGGACGGCAAGGATCTCTTCGAGTCCCCGCGCGAGGCGCGCCGGCAGGTCGGCTATCTTCCCGAGAACGTCGCCCTCTACACCGAGATGCGGGTGAGCGAGTACCTGGCCTACCGCGCCCGGCTCGAAGGGCTCCCCCGCGCCGAGGCGCGCCAAGCGATCCCGATCGCCCTCGAGCGCTGCCTGCTCGCCGACGTGCGCAACCAGATCATCGGCACCCTCTCCAAGGGGTACCGCCAGCGCGTGGGGCTCGCCACCGCCATTCTGCACAACCCGCGCGTCCTGGTGCTCGACGAGCCGACGGTCGGCCTCGATCCGCGGCAGATCATCTCGATCCGCGAGCTGATCCGCGAGCTCGGGCGCCAGCACACGCTGCTGCTCTCCACCCACATCCTCCCCGAGGTCGAGCTGCTCTGCGACCGCGTAGTGATCATCGACGGCGGCCGCATCATCGCCGAGGGGACGCCGGCGAGCCTGCGCGAGAGCTGGACGGGCAACCCGGCCGTGCGGCTCGATCTCAAGGGCGCTCCCGAGGACGCCGCCGCGGCGCTGGCGGCGGTGCCGGGGATCGTCGCGGTGCACCCCGGTGGGATTCCGGGGTCCTTTACGCTCGAGTGCGAGCCCGGCGGCGATCCCCGGGAGGCGGTCTTCCGGACGGCGGTCGAGCGCGGCTGGGTGATCCTGGAGCTCGCCCGCGACCGCGGCGCGACCCTGGAAGATATTTTCGTGCGCCTCACTACGCATGACACGGCCGCCGGCGCGACCGCCAGCGCGGCCGAAACGCAGCGGCAGGAGGTGGTTTCGTGAACGGCGCACTGGCGACTTTCCGCCGCGAGCTGCGGGCCTACTTCTTCTCGCCGCTCGCCTACATCGTCCTGTTCTTCTTCATGGCGGTGAACGGCATCATCTTCATCTACCTGATCGGCGAGCTGAGCGATCCCCGCTCGCCCGGCGGACCGCCGTTCAGCTACTTTTTCCGCGCCACCTGGCTGATGCTGCTGCTGATCGCGCCGGTGCTGACGATGCGGCTGGTGAGCGAGGAGCTGCGGTCCGGCTCGATCGAGGTGCTGATGACGGCGCCGGTCACCGAGGGGGCTGTGATCGCCGGCAAGTTCCTGGCCGCGCTCACCTTCTACGCCTTTCTCTGGGCTCCCACGCTGGCCTACGGGTTGATGATCTCGGCCTATCAGAAGGTGGACTGGGGGCCGATCTTCGCCGGCTACGTGGGGGTTTTGCTGATCGGTTCGCTGTTCCTGGCGATCGGCATCTTCTCCTCGGCGACGACGAAGAGCCAGCTCCTGGCGGCGATGATGACGGCCGCCCTGCTCTTCCTGCTCTTCCTGTTCGGGGTGTTCGAACAGATGGTCAACAACGACACGGCCAAGCAGGCGCTCGGCTACATCGGCATCTGGAATCACATCGACGAGTTCGCGAGCGGCATCGTCGACACCCGCCGGCTGGTCTTCTATCTGTCGGGCACCCTGTTCTTCCTGTTCCTGGCCAGCCGGGCGCTCGAAGACAAGAAGTGGAGATGACCGCGATGCCCAACGAGATATCGCAAGAGAACCGACGGCAAGAAAATCGCCGCCGGCTGGTGAAGACGGGGACGCTGTCGGCCGGCGTGCTGCTGCTGGCCGCCCTGCTCCTGATCCTCAACTATTTCGGCTGGAAGTATTACAAGCGTTTCGACTGGACGAGCAGCCAGATCTACAGCCTGTCGGACAAGACCGTGAAGGTGCTGAAGGGGCTCAAGCAGGACATCGAATTCATCGTCTTCCTGGCGCCCGATCAGCAGGAGCTCTATCAGCCGACGACCGAGCTGCTGCAGCGCTACGGGGCCGCCTCGCCGCGCGTCCACGTGCGGGTGATCGATCTCGCGAAGAACGCCATCGAGGCTCAGTCGCTCAGCCAGAAGTACGGGGTGGAGACGCAGGGGGTGGTGGTCGCGAGCGGCAACGACAAGCGGATGGTCGCCAGCCAGGACCTCGCCGAGATCGATTCCCAGGGCGGCGCGCCGCGGATCACCGGCTTCAAGGGGGAGCAACTGTTCACCAGCGCCATCCTCCAGCTCTCGGAGGGGCGGAAGCCGAAGATCCTGTTCACCACCGGTCACGGCGAGCACGCGCTCGACGACCAGGGGGGGCAGGGTTTCTCGGGCGCCCAGTCGCTGCTCGGGCGCGACAACTTCGACCTCTCGGAGTGGGCCTCGCTGGGGCAGTCAGCGGTGCCGCCGGGCACCGACCTGCTGGTGATCGCCGGCCCGAAAGGCAGCTTCATCCGGCCGGAGCTCGACGCCCTCTCGGCCTATCTCAACAACGGCGGGCGGATGCTGGTGATGCTCGATCCGACGCTGAACCCGGCCGGGGGAGGGCTCGTCGACACTCATCTCGAAGGGTGGCTCGCCCGCTACGGGATCAAGATGGAGCCGGACATCGTGGTCGATCCCGAGGCGATCCTGCCGTTCTTCGGCCCGGAGACGATCTTCCTCAAGAGCTACGGCGACCATCCGGTCACCAAGGCGTTCGCGGGGGGGAACGTGCCGGTGCTGGTGAGCCTCGCCCGCTCCGCTCGCGCCGGCAGCGCGCCGGGGATCAAGGTCACCGACCTGATGCTCACCTCGGCCAAGGGGTGGGGGGAGACCGGCCTCGCCGGTCTCCCCGCGGTCAGTCTTGATCCCCGCGACGTGCAAGGTCCGGTGCCGGTCGGGGCGGTGGCCGAGAGCGCTCTGACCGCGCCCGGCAAGCGGCCGATGCGGCTGATCGTCTTCGGTGACTCCGACTTCGCCACCAATCAGCTCCTTCAGGCGAACGCGGACAACGGCCTGCTGCTGTCCAACGCGCTCAACTGGCTGGTCGAGCGCGAGGAGCTCCTCGGCATTCCGCCGAAGAAGACGGAGCAGGTCCGGCTGACGCTGACCGCGGCGGAGGCCCGCAAGATCTATCTGCTGGCGGCGTTCCTGCCCATCCTGGCGGTGGTGCTGGGGGGCGTCGTGTTCGTGCGCCGGCGGAGATGAGGACACCGTTATGAAGCCCCGCACGCTGCTGATCCTGCTGGCCGTCGTCCTGGCTCTGGGGGCCTTCATCTGGTTCTACGAGCGCAAGTTGCCGTCGAGCGAGGAGCGGGTGACGCTCGGCAAGAAGGTCCTGGAGCTCGACAAGGCGGAGGTGACCGCGGTGGCGATCGACTCCTCCAAGGGGAAGATCCGCCTGGAGCGGACCGGCGGCGCCGGCCCCAACGCGAAAGAGGGGGAGGCGGCGCCGGCCGTCGAATGGCGGATCGTCCAGCCGCTCGCCGCCCGCGCCGACTCCTTCGCGGTGGACCGCCTGCTCGACGGTATCGCCGCGCTGGAGAAGACCCGCACGCTCGACGACGTCGATCCCAAGGCGGTGGGGCTGGACAAGCCCCGGGCGGTGGTGCGCCTGACCACCAAGACGGGTGAGAAGGTGCTGCGGCTCGGCGCCGAGGTGCCTCCCGGCGGCAGCCTGATCGTCGCCGTGCCGGGGCAGAAGGGCGTCTACGTGGTGGGCGACGCCATCCTCTCCGAGGTGGACAAGGGGCCGGGGGAGTGGCGGGACCGCCTGGTCTTCCGCGGCGACCGCGAGAGGATCCGGAGCATCACGCTGAGCGGGGCCGCTGGCGGCCCGGTCGTCCTCACCCGCCGGGCGGACGGATTCTGGATCGAGCGTCCGTTCGCCGACCGCGCCGATCACGATCTGGTGGACGGCCTCCTGTCGGATCTGACCGGGCTCACGGCCGACCGCTTCCTGGACGGCGACGGCTCGCGCCCCCCCACGGCGCTGGGGCTCCAGCCGCCACGCGCGACCGTCGACGTGGCCTTCTCGGGGGTGACGCCGCCGGTGCGGATCGACCTCGGGACGGCAGTGACCGGTGCGGCGGCCCCGGAAGGACAGCCGAGCGGCGAGGTGGGCTATGCCCGCGTGGGGGATGTCACCTTCGAGGTCCGCACCCGCCTGGGCGAGTCGGCCCTGCGGGCGCCGGCCGACTGGCGGGCTCTCCAGCTCTCCGCCTTCGAGGTGCACCAGGTCGACTCGGCCACCGTGCGCGACGGCGGAACAGCCCTGGAGCTGACCCGCGCCGATACCGACTGGAAGCGGGGAAATACCCTGATCTCCTACCTGCCGGTGAGCGATCTCCTGTTCGCCGTGATCGGCGCCCGCGCCGAGCGTCTGCTGACCCCCGCCGAGTCGCAGAGCCTGCACGCCGGTCTCGCCAAGCCCCTGCTCACCTTCGAGCTGCGCACCAAGGATGCCGGGAACGAGACGCTGGTCCTCTATCCGCCGGTCCAGGGAGGGGTGCCGGCCCGCGCGAGCGGCCGGGAGGTGGTCCTGCTGCTGCCGGCGGACACGCTGCAGCAGATTCAGGCCAAGGTGAAGGCGGTCCGGGAGGCGAAATCGGTGAAGCCGGAGAAGTAGGGCCGCCCCTACGGTCGTTCATTCGATTCCCGATCCTCCATCCTCTCCTGCCGCATCCGCTTCTGCCGCAGCCGTTCCATGGGCCCCGGCCGGCGTTGCCCGGCCCCGGCCCCGGGGTTGCCGATCCCGGCGCCCGGGCCGGGCACACGGAGGCGGCCGATGATCTTCAGGTACTCCTCCCGTTGCTCCGGGTCGAGCAGGTCGCGGGTGGCGAAGACGTTGTTCACCAGCGACCTTTCGAGGGCGAGGTAGATCCGCGCCGACTCGTTCAGCAGCCCTTCGACCCGCTGCCGGTCCGGTGTGGGACGGCTCATCTCCCGCCGCAGGTCGCGGTGGACCTCGTTGAGCCGCAGGCGCTGCCGGGTGGTTTCCTGGTAGAGGTTCCACTGGATGTCGAGGAACCTGCGCCGCGGCTCCCCCTCGAGCTTGAGACGGTCGGCGAGGCGGGCCAGCCGGGGGACGGGGTCGGTGCCGGGATTGGCGGCTTCCACGGGAGGTCGCGCCGCCTTTCCTTTGAACAGCGCGGCCCGGCGCGCGCCGATGGCGGCGAGGATGCCGAGGTTGAGCCCCACCGAGAGGAGGAGGATGATGACCAGCCACCAGCGTCTCATCGCTGGATCTCCTCTCCGGCGCCCGGCGTGACCGCCACGGTGTCGTCCACCACGTCCCAGTACCCCTCGGCGAGGCTGTATTCGGTCGCTTCGGTCGCCGCCAGCGAGGAGACCGGCGCAGGCTCCGGGGCTTTCTCGGCCGCCGGCCAGCTCCGGCCCACCCCGGCGCCGAGCACCGCGCCCGCCAGCAGCGCGGCGGCGGCCACGGTCCGCACCCAGCGGGGGGCCGCCGTCCAGGAAAGGGTGGCGGGGATGGGCTGGCTGCGCGCGCGCGCCATCACCCGGCCGGCGAATCCGGCCGGCACCGGCGAGGGCGGCGGCAGGGCGAGGCCGCTCCAGGTCCGCTCGAGCCGGTTGAAGGCTTCGGCCAGCTCCGGCTCCCGCCGCATCCGCGCGCGCAGCTCCCGCGCCTCGTCCGGCGGCAGCTCGCCGTGGAGCAGGCGGATCAGTTCTTGTTCGGTACCGCGTGTCATCGTTTCCTCTCTCCGGGTGAAACCCCTGAGCCGCCGGCTTCCTGCGCCGCTTCGAGGCGCCGCATGGCCCGGACGAGCCGGCTTTCGACCGCGCCCTCGGTGATTCCCAGCACCGCGGCCGTCTGTTGATAGGACAGTCCCTCGAAACGGACCAGCACGACCACGGCGCGCTGGTTCTCCGGCAGCTTGCCGATCGCCCGCCGCGTCGCCTGCCAGCGGCGGCGGGTCGCCAGGGTGGCGGCGGGGTCGGGAGCGCGGTCCGGGGGATCGAATTCAGGGAGATCCCGGTCCCCCGGGTCTTCCCAGCGCAGGAAGCGCACCAGCTTGCGCCGCCGCAGCTTGTTCAGGCAGTGGTTGACCGCGATGCGGTAGAGCCAGGTGTAGACCTGCCCCCCGGGACGGACGTCGCCCGCCTTGCGGTAGGCCTTGAGGAAGACCTCCTGGGCGGCGTCGCGCGCCTCCTCCGGATCCCCGAGCAGGCGCTCGCAGAGCCGGAGCAGCCGTTCCTGATGGCTTTCGACCAGGACGGCGAACGCCTCGGCCTCCCCCGCGGCCACCCGCGCCAGCGCCGCCCAGCCTGGATCGACGGCCGTTGCCGTTGCGGGATCGGTCGTCACCTGGTGACTGGAACCCCTCGCGGGGAAGAATCCTGCGGGGTTATGGATCAGGACAGGGGAAGGCCCTGCCGCCGCAGGCGCCGCAGGCAGGCCCGGCGCAGGGTGGCGAGCAGCCAGATCTCGCGGCTGTCGATCTTGTCCCAGCGATAGATGGCGAGCAGCAGGGTCTCGCGCAGGAGATCCGCCGCCTCCCGCTCGCTCAGATGGAAGCGTGCGAAGATGCCGTCGATCTCGATCGCCAGGGTGGCGGCGAGGGCGGTGATGGATTCGACCGCCTCGGGCTCCCCGGGAGCCTGGCGGGTCTGGTGGAAGTCGGTCATGGCTGAATTTGTCTGTAGCTTCGATTTTAACAGAAGGCACTGTTTCCGCGAACCGTGACAAAATCCCGCCCGTGATCGTCGACCGCGTAACCCGATTCCTGACCTCCCCGCAAAACGAGCCTTTCGAAGACTTGGCGCTCGCCGCCTTCGCCTGGCAGTTCGAGCGCGTCGAGCCCTTCCGCCGCCTGTGTGAGCGGCGGGGGGTGAGCCCGGCGACGGTGACCGGCTGGCGGCAGGTGCCGCCGGTTCCCACCGCCGCCTTCAAAACAATGACGCTGGCCGCCGCGCCCGCCGTCGAGATCTTCCGCAGCAGCGGCACCACCTCCGGAGAGGATCAGCGCAGCGTCCACCATCAGCCGTTCCCGGACCTCTACCGGGCGGTGATCGACGCCTCCTTCCCGCGCTTCTGCCTGCCCTTCGCGGGTGCCGGCGGCAAGCTGCCGATCCTTTCCCTGATCCCGGCGCGGGAGCAGCTCCCGGATTCGAGCCTCTCCTTCATGGCCGGCCACATCCTGGCCCGCTGGGGGAGCCCGGAGAGCGCCACGGCCTTCGGCTCCCGCGGGGTCGAGGCGGCGCCGGCCCGCTCGTGGGCCGGAGCGCGGCAGCGCGAGGGCAAACCCGTGCTGGTGCTCGCCACCGCTTTCGCCCTCGCCCAGTGGCTCGACGGGCTGGAGCGGCTGGGACTCAAGTTCCGCCTGCCGGCGGGCACGGCGGTCTTCGAGACCGGCGGCTTCAAGGGGCGCGCGACCGAGGTCGCCCGTGAGGATCTTCTCGCCCGGCTGCGGGCCTGGACCGGTGTGCCGGCGGCCTCCGTGGTCCGCGAGTACGGCATGACCGAGCTGACCAGCCAGTGCTACACCGGCTCGCTGCTGGGCGAGGACCCGGAGCTCTTCCGGGCTCCCCACTGGGTGCGCGTCCGCATCCTCGACCCCGAGACCCTGGAAGAGGTTCCCGCCGGCACTCCGGGCCTGATTTGCGTCTTCGACCTCGCCAACCTCGGCTCGGCGGTCCACCTGCTGACCGAGGACCTCGGCGTCGCCGAGGGGGAGGGCTTCCGCCTTCTCGGCCGCGCCGCCGGGGCCGAGCTGCGGGGGTGCTCGCTGGTGGTGGAGGAGCTGCGGGGAGCGCCGTAGGTTCCGATCAGATCCCGATGCTCCGCGACGCCTTTCTCCCCGCTACCCTGACGCACTCCCGCGAGCCGGTCTTCCGCGCCGTCGAGCGGCCGGGGATCCGCTACAGCGCCGCGCGCTGGAATCCCGAGGCCCTGGGGCGGGTGGTGGCCGCGCTCCAGGAAGGGGGGGCGGCACTGCGGGAGATCCCCGCCCACGATCTGCTCGCCGCCTGGGGGGACACGGTCGCCACCTTCCTGCGCACCGGCTCGCTGGAGCGCCGGGCGCTCGATCCGCCGCTCGGCCGCCTCTGCGAGCTCTCGCAGGACGGTCTCCGGGCCGGGCTCGAGGCGGTGCTCGGCGGTGTCCGCAAGGAGCCGGCGGCGGCGCTGCTGGCCCGCGCCCGTCCGGCTCCCCAGGAGCTGGGGCCGGTGCTGGCCGTCCTCGCCTCCAACCTCCCCGGCCTCGCCGTCCAGCCCCTGCTGCCGGCGCTGCTGGCGCGCCGGCCGGTGCTGCTCAAATCCCCCTCGGCGGAGCCGCTCTTCGCGCCGGCGTTCCTGGCCGCCCTCGCCCGGCGGGAGCCGCGCCTGGCCGGCGCGCTGGCCGCCGCCACCTGGCCGGGCGGCGACGCGCACCTGGAGTCACCGGTCCTGGAGGGAGTGGGGACGGTGCTCGCCTACGGCGGGCAGGCGGCGCTGGACGACCTCGAGCGGCGAGCGCCGGGCAAGGTGGTTGGCTACGGACCGATGACCAGCCTCGCGGTCGTCGCCGCCTCGGCGGACCTCCGGGCGGCGGCGGAGGGGCTGGCGCGCGACGTGGCGCTGTTCGACCAGCGGGGTTGCCTCTCGGTGGTGGCGGTCTATACGGACGGGGACGCGGAGGCGCTGGCCGAGCGGCTCGCCAGCGAACTGCTCGACATGGCCCGCATCTGGCCGCCGGGACCGGCGGCCAAGCCGATATCGGCGGCGGTCCAGCACGTGCGCTTCGAGGCGGAGATGCGCGGCCTCCGGCAGTTCGCCCTGTCGGTGCGGGAGGGGACGGTGATCGTCGATCCCAGGCCGGAGCTCCAACCCTCGCCGGGGTTGCGGACCGTGCGGGTCCATCCGCTGAAAGATCTGGAGCGGCTCCCCGGAATCCTCGCGCCTTGGCGCGGCCGGCTGCAGGGCGCGGCGCTGGCCGGGGAGAAGGCCTGGGAGCTGGAGCCGCGGCTGGTGGAGCTGGGAATCTCGCGCCGTGTGGCGCCCGGCGAGCTGCAGTCGCCGGACGCCACCTGGCACAACGGGGGGATCGATCCGCTGGAGCGCTTGAACGGGAGATGAACGGAACGCTGAGCGGCTCTACTTTCCTTTGGCCACTGGAGCGGCGAGAATCCTGTCGAGCGCGACCTCGGGATTGTTCCAGTTGTCGATCCGTCCGATTTCCTTGCCGTTGGCGTAGACGATGCCGGTGGGCACGGCGTGGACGCCGGCCTTCTGGCCCTCCGGGTCCTTGAGGCTGGGAGGGAGGCCGTAATACTCGAACTGGATCCTGGGGTTCCGCACCTCGTCCTCGACCTTGAGGAGCAGCGGAACGTGCTGCCGGCAGTGGGAGCACCAGGAGCCGAAGAACACCCGCACGCGCGCCGGCGCGCTCCGCTTCCTGAGATCGGCGACGGCGGCGGCGTTGGGCGTGTAGTTGCCGGCGCCGCGGACGTACTCGGGGAGGTAGGCCTTGAGATCGGCGTTCTTCTTCAGGCCCAGGAGGGGGGCCTTGGGGACGAGGACCACCTTCTGAGTCGCCTTCTCCTTCTGGATCGTGAAGGCGATGTTCTTCCCCTCCATCGCGAACTGGCCGAGCGAGGCCACCACGGCGTCGGCGAACAGGTCGATCGAACCGTCCTTCTGCTTGGAGACCTTCATCAGGTTGATGCTCTCGACTCGGCTGGTCCGCGGGGTCAGCATCACGGGGGAAGGCAGCTTCGAGGTGAGGATCAGCAGGGCCGGGATCTTTTCGCTCAGGTAGATCTCGGCCGCCGAGACCGGCTTGCCGTCGATGACCAGCGAGTAGTCGCTGTACATCTGGAAGTCACGGAGAGGGCTGGCGGACGGCACGCCCTGCGCGCCGAGCGGAATCGCCGCCATCAAGGCCAGGACCGCGAGTCTCGGCGAAGTCATTTCGCGCTGACGATCTTGGAGAGCGCCACCTCGGGGGTGTTGAACGCTTCCCCCTCGATGCGGCCGGCCTGGACGCCGTTCACGTAGACGATCGCCGTCGGAATCCCCTTGACGCCCAGCCGCTTGACCTCGGGGTCCTTCCAGCCGTCGGGGGGCTTGGGGATGCCGTAGTACTCGAACTTGACGTTGGGGTTGGCGACCGCGTTCTCGACCCGCAGCATCAGCGGCACGTGCTGCCGGCAGTGCGGGCACCAGGAGCCGAAGACGACGCGCACGGTCACCGGCCGGTTGGCCTTCTTCAGCGCGGCGATCGCGGCGGCGTTGGGCGTGTACGCGCGGGCGGTGCGGAGGTACTCCGGGAGACTGGTGAGGAGAGCCTGCCCGCCGCGCAGTCCGGTCAGGGCCGGCTTGGGGTTGAGGCTCACCTTGCGCCCGTCGGTGGTGAAGGTGACGTTCTCCCCCTCCATGGCGAACTGGCCGATCGGGGCCAGCACGGCGTCGGCGAAGAGGTCGACCGTGCCGTCCTTCTGCTTGGAGACTTTCATCAGGTTGACCGTCTCGACGTTGCCGGCGCGGGGCGTCAGCATCACCGGCGAGGGGAGGGCCGAGGAGAGGATCAGGATGGCCGGGATCTGGTCGTTCTGGTAGATCTCGGCCGCGGGGACCGGCTTACCGTTGATGACGAGCATGTACTCGCTGCTCGGCTGGAAACCCCGGAGCACGCTGTCGGACGGCATGCCCTGGGCGCGCGAGGCGGCCGGCGCGGCGGCCAGCAACAGGAGGGCGGCCAGCGTGGCGAGGAGCGCGGATCTCATCTGCGTCATTTCGAGGACCTCATGGAAGTGTCTTTGGAAGCCGCTGGGGAGAGGGGCGGCAGCCCGGCGAACGTACGGGTCACCCGCCCGTCCCGGACCGTGAAGGAGCGGGGCAGGCGGCGGTAGAGCGGGCGCAGCAGCTCCGGCGGCGCCTCGCGGATCTGGAACGTCGGGCCCCACTTCCAGAAGAAGGCCCGCTGCTGCTCGGCGGTCGAAGAGGTGAGCAGCCAGAGCGCCGGATTGCCGGCGGCGCCGGCGTAGGCGTTCAGCGCGTCGACCGATTTCGTCAGTCCGTCGTCGTCGAGCTTGGCCATCACCACCAGGTTCTCCCCTTGCCGGAGCTCCGGGATCAACGAGTCGAGGCAGACCCGCTGGGCCCCCTCGCCGGCGCAGATCCCGCCGACCTGGATTCCCGGGCGCAGGCGCGTGGCCAGATCGTCGAGCGGCAGCACGGGCGCCTTCCAGGCGAAGATCACCGCCGCCAGCGCGCCGAGGACCGTCACCGCCGTACGGGCCGGCGGGAAGAGCGGCGGCCGCCGCTCGCGTCCCAACCAGGCGAAGAGCAACGCCGGCACGAGCAGGGCCAGATCCTGCCAGAACGCCTGGGCCGGCGTCCGCTGCACGAGGTTGCCGAAGCAGCCGCAGGACTCGCCGGCCTCGCGCAGGCCGTGCGCCGCGAGCCACCAGGCGCGGCCGGTGAGGGAGACGAAGAAGGCGACCAGGAGCGTGGCGGGGATCAGCACCCACTTGCGCCGCAGGCCGAGGAGCAGGGCGAGCCCGAGCCCGGCCTCCAGGGCCAGGGCGATCAGGGCGACGCCTTGGGCGGGAATCAGGAAGTCGAGCCCTTCGGTGTGGATCTGGGTGGCGAACGCCCCGGGATCGATCATCTTGGCCCAGACGGCGAACAGCAGCACGCAGCCCAGGAAGGCGCCGGCGAACGTCCCCGCCCACCAGAGGAGCGGGCGGGGGGACTTCAGCGCCGCGGTCTGCGGCCGCGGCGGTTGCGCCAAAGAGGTCTGGGTCGATTCCATGATCGGTCGCTCATCCTACTGGCCCGAGGGCCGCCGTCGCAACTTAACTCTCCCCGGGAGAAACAGGGCGGCGGGCCGGAAAAATCCCCAGCCGATGCCATCGTCAGGCCGCCTCGTCCTCCCAGCGCAGGTGCCGCCGCAATTCCTCCGCGGTGGGACCGATCCCATGGTCGAGGAACCCCTCGAGGGGGCCGGAGTAGAGCAGCTCGCCGCCGTGGACGCCGCCGCCGGGCCCGAGATCGATGATCCAGTCGGAGCGCGCGATGAGGTCGGGGCTGTGCTCGACGATGACGACGCCGTCCCCCCGCTGCACCAGCCGGCGGAGCGTCTGGTAGAGCAGGTCGATGTCGGCCAGGTGGAGCCCGGTGGTCGGCTCGTCGAAGAGGAAGAGCCGCTGGCCCTCGGCGGCCGGGCGGTCGAGGAAGCTGGCGAGCTTCAGGCGCTGGGCCTCGCCGCCCGAGAGCGTCGAGGTGGACTGCCCGAGCCGCAGATAGCCGAGCCCGACGTCGGTCAGCAGGCTGAGGCGCCGGGCGAGCCGCTTCTGGTCGGCGAAGAAGACGATCGCGTCCTCCACCGTCAGGTCGAGCACCTCGGAGATGTTCAGGCCGCGGCTGTTTTTGCCGTCAGGGCCCTTACCGAAATACCGCACCGCGAGCACCTCGGGCCGGAAGCGGTGCCCCTGGCAGGTCTCGCAGGGCACCGTCACCGGCGCCATGAACTGCATGTCCACCTCGGTGATCCCGGTCCCCTCGCAGCTCGGGCAGCGCCCCTTGTCGACGTTGAAGGAGAAATGGGCCGGGGTGATCCGCCGCGCCTTGGCGTCGGAGGTGGCGGCGAACAGCTTGCGGATCTCGTCGTAGGTCTTGATGTAGGTGATCGGGTTCGAGCGGCTCGACCGCCCCAGCGGCCGCTGGTCGACCAGCGTCACGTCGACCACCCCTTCGAGCCCGGAGAGAAGGTCGCACTCGCCGGGCTCGACGTCCACTACCCCGCGCGAGCGCTGGTAGGTGCCGTAGACGACGTTCTCGATCAGCGTCGACTTGCCCGAGCCGGAGACGCCGGTCACCGCGACCAGCGCGCCGAGGGGGAAATCGACGTCCACGTCCTTCAGGTTGTGGGCGCGCGCGCCGCGCACCGAGATGCGGGGGAGGCTGGAGAGCTCGTCGGAGAGCGTCTCCCACCCCTGCTCGCGGCGGAAGCGGGCCATGTGCCGGCGGGCCAGGGTCGGCGGGCGCTCCCGCAGATAGCGGCCGGTGAGCGACTCGGCGCTGGCGAGGATCGTCTCGATCGGCCCCTCGGCCACCACCTGCCCGCCGTGCTCGCCGGCGGCGGGCCCGAGGTCGATCACGTGGTCGGCGCCGCGGATCAGCGTGCGGTCGTGCTCGACCACCAGCACCGTGTTGCCGCGCGCCGCCAGATCGCGCAGCAGGGAGAGCAGCTTCTCGCTGTCCTGCGGATGGAGGCCGATCGTCGGCTCGTCGAGCACGTAGAGGGTGCTGGTGAGGCCGGAGCCGAGGGCGGCGGCGAGGTGGATGCGCTGCGTCTCGCCGCCGGAGAGAGTGCGCGCCTGGCGGTCGAGGGTCAGGTAGTCGAGCCCCACCCGGTGGAGCACCTCGACGCGCTCGGCGAGCTCGTCGAGCAGATGGCCGGCCACCTCGCGCTGCCGGGGCGTCCACAGGCGCTCGCGCAGCCAGGCGCGGAGCTGTTCGAGGCTGAGGGCCGCGAGCTCCGGCAGCGTCCGCCCCTCCAGCTTGATGGCCAGCGCCTCCGGCTGCAGGCGGGTGCCGAGGCACTCCGGGCAGAGATTGTAGGAACGGTAGCGGGCGAGCAGCACGCGCACGTGCACCTTGTAGGTGCGCTGCTCCAGCCAGTGGAAGAAGTCCTCCAGGCTGGAGGGGTTGCCGGTGCCGCTCCAGATCCACTCGCGGTCCTTCTCGGGGAGGTCCGCCCAGGGCACGTCGAGGGGGATCTTGCGCTTGCGGCAGGCGGCGAGGAGCTCGTCATAGAGCTCCTCGTAGGCCGGGGTGTTCCACGGCGCGAACGGGCGCTCGTTGAGAGAGCGCCGGGGGTCCGGGATCACTCGCTGGCGGTCGACGCCGATCACCCGGCCGAACCCCTGGCACTCCGGGCAGGCGCCGAGCGGGGAGTTGAACGAGAACAGGGCCGGGGTGGGCCGGCGCGCCGTCTCGCCGCAGACCGGGCAGGAGAGCTCGCGGCTGTAGAGGCGCACCCCGGCGGGCCCGCGGGCCTCCACCCGGCCGCCGTTCATTCGGTACCCCTGTTCGAGCGTGTCGAGGACGCGGGCCTCGGTCGCGGCCTGCGCCGTGAAGCGGCCGAGGACGAGCGGCAGGGGGTCGCGCTTGGCCGGCCACTTCTCGCCCGGCTCCATGCGCACGACCTCCTCCCCCTCCAGGCGGCGCTGGAAGCCCTGGCGGATCAGCTCGCCGAGGGCGTCGTCCGCCCCCTTCTTCGGCCGCGGCAGGCGCACGACCAGGGTGAAGGAGTCGCCGGCCGCGCCGGTGGCGAGGTCCGCCGCCGCGTCCTCGGGGCTGTAGCAGCGGACCGGGCCGTGCCCGTTAACGCACTCGATCTCCCCCAGGTGGGTGAAGAGGAGGCGCATCACGTCGAGCGTCTCGGTGATCGTGCCCACCGTCGAGCGGGCGTTGCGGACGGCGTTCTTGGCCTCGAGCGCCACCGCCGGCAGGATGTTGTGAATGGCATCCACCGGCGGGCGCTCCATCTGGTCGAGGAACTGCCGCGCGTAGGTGGACATCGACTCGACGAAGCGGCGCTGCCCCTCGGCGAAGATGGTGTCGAAGGCGAGCGAGGACTTGCCCGCTCCCGAAGGGCCGGTCACCACGGTCACCGCGCGATGCGGCACCCGGCAGTCGATCCCCTTCAGATTGTGGGTGCGGGCGCGTTCGACCAGGATGGCTGGGTGCGTGGGTCTGGGCATCGTTTCCCGGCGGCGCCCGGGATCGGGCGAGGCCGATCATCATAACGCAGGGGGTGGCGGGGCATTCCCGGGCGTTCTGTGGAGGACGGAATCAAAAATCCTGCGGCCGGCCGCCGTCGTCGTCCTCCCCGCGGTCCCGCTCCTGCTTGCCGCGGTCCTTCTCTTTCTCCTTGCCCCGCTCGGCGTCGCCGTCCCGGCGCCCGAAGACCCGGCGCAGCCAGGTTCGGAAGGTGCGCGGCTTGCGCTCCTCGGTTTGCTGATCGACAGCAGGCTCCACGGCTTCTTCCTGGTCTTCGGTATCGGCGGAGGCCAGCTGGGGCTCGGGCGCGCCGCCGTGCCGGTCGCAGGTCTCGGTGGGGACCTCCCCCTCGCGGAAGACCTCGGTGATCACCGAGGGGCAGAACCCGGTCGCCAGCTTGCCGGTGGTGGGATCGATCGAGGCCGTGGTGATGCCCGGCGGCGAGGCGAAGCTGGAGTAGCCGCCCGGCGGCGCGACTTTGGCCATGAAGCGGACCCAGATCGGCAGGGCGGCGCGGGCGCCGGAGAGGCGGGTCTTGCCGTTGTCGTCGTAGCCCACCCAGACGACCGTGCTCCGCTCCGGGGCGTAGCCGGCGAACCAAGCGTCCCGCTGCTGGTTGGTGGTGCCGGTCTTGCCGGCGAGCTCGCCCGGGATCCCCGCCGCGGCGCCGGCGGCGGTGCCGCGCAGGAGCACCCCTTCGAGCAGCGAGGTCACGAGGTAGTCGGTCTCGCGCGAGATCACCCGCACCGGCTTCGGCAGGGGCGCCCCCTGGACCCGCTTGCCGGTGTGGTCGAGGATCGCGACCAGCTCGTGGACCGGCGGCCGCGAGCCGCCGCCGGCCAGGGTCGAGTAGACCGTCGCCATCTCCAGCGGCGTCACCGCGGCGGCGCCGAGGGCCATGGCGGGGAAGGGCTCCATCGGCGTCGTGATCCCCATGTCGTGCGCCAGCTTGACGACCCGCGGCATCCCCACCTCCAGCGCCAGCCGGGTGGTCGCCGGGTTGTAGCTCTTCTCCAGGGCGGTGCGCACGCTGACCCAGCCGTGAAAGCTGCCGTCGTCGTTCTTCGGGCTCCAGACCTGGCCGCCGGCGGCCGGGACGGCCAGCGGCTCGTCCTCCAGGAACGAGGCGGGGGAGGCCTTGCCGGCCTCGAAGGCGGCGGCGTAGACGATCGGCTTGAAGGCGCTCCCCGGCTGGCGCTGCGCCCGGCCGGCGCGGTCGAACTGGCTGGCGTCGTACCCCCGGCCGCCGACATAGGCGAGGATGCCGCCGGTCGCCGGGTCCATCGAGACCAGAGCCGCCTGCAGCGACCGCCCCTTGCGGCCGCCGTCGATCGCCTTCAGCCCGCTCTCGACCGCCTCCTGGGCCGCCTTCTGGCCCGCCCAGTCGAGAGTGGAGAAGAGCACGTAGCCGCCGTCCTCCAGGTCGTCGACGCCGAAGCGGCGGGCCGCCTCCAGGGCCGCCGAGTCGGCGAAGTAGGGGGCGCGCCGGCGGACGACGGCCTCGGGCGCCACGGCGATCGGCTCCCGCAGCGCCTGGTCGATGCGCTCCTGGGGAACGAGCCGGAGCTTGGCGAGGCGGCCGAGCACCCAGTCGCGCCGCTGTTTGGCGCGGTCCGGATGCGTGGCCGGAGAGTAGTTCGCGGGCGCGGGGATGATCCCGGCGAGCGTCGCCGCCTCGGCGAGATCGAGCTGGTTCGCGTCCTTGCCGAAGTAGGCGCGCGACGCGGCCCCGACGCCGACGAGCGAGACGCCGTTGCCGCCTCCCAGGTAGATCTCATTGAGGTAAGCCTCGAGGATCTTCTTCTTGGGATAGCGCATCTCGAGCAGGACGGCCAGGAGGATCTCCTGGGTCTTGCGCGTCAGGGTCCGCTCCTGGGTGAGGTAGAGGTTCTTGACCAGTTGCTGGGTCAGCGTGCTCCCCCCCTGGCGGACCCCCTTGCCGCGCAGATCGACCCAGATGGCGCGCGCGACGCCGGTGGGCGAGACCCCGGCGTGGCCAAAGAAGGATTCGTCCTCGGCGGCGAGAATGGAGGCGATCAGGTCCGGCGAGACGTCGTCGAGGGTGACCGGCCGGCGTTCCAGGAGGCTGGGGCTGTAGTACGAGGCGAGGAGGGGGGGATCGAGGATCACCGAGTCGGTCGCCGTCCCGCCGCGGCGGAGGGCGGCGATGTGGGTCCCCTCGTAGGCGATCTCGACAAGCCCGCCCCCCCGGCTGCCGTCGGGCAGGGGGAAGCTCCGCAGGTGGACGTCGATCCCTTGTTTCGTGCGGCGGTAGCGGCCGGCGGGGAGGCCGCGGGAGGTCTTGTCCTCGCGGTACCCCTCGCCGGCGAGGCCGGCGATCAGGAGGTCCGGAGGATAGTTCCGCCCCTCGTAGAGCCGCGTCGCCCGGCCATAGAGCCGCGACGGCTGGCGGAAGGTGACCTCGTCGAAATGACTCGACAGCCGCCAGAAGGGCCGGATGACGAAGATCCCCGAGATCAGCAGGACGGCGGCGATGCCGAGGAGGATCCACCGCGGACGCCACCGGCGCCGCGGGGGTGCAGGCTTGGATTTACGGGGTGCTACGGCCATGTCGAGCTAGATGGGCTCCCGGTTCGGAACGGAACCTGATATTGCAAAGGCCGCTCCAGAGAACGCCTCTTTCGCCGAGATTTCCTGGGAATGCTAACAGGTCAACGAACGGCCTGCTTGTGAAGCGTGCCGATGACCTGGACGACCACCGGTACGCCTTCGATCTCTCTCGGCATGCTGGCTTGGTCGCGGGGTTCGGACTCGAAGTTGACCTTGACGGCGTAGCGCTCGCCCATCCGGGTCAGGCCGATTCCATTGACGGTCCCGTGGCGGGCGAAGATCGTCTTCGCTTTTTCTTTAGCCTCTCGGGCGGCATCGAGTTTCTCGTCTTGCATGTCTTGAGTCTACACCTTGGAGTGTAGTTCCGTCCTTCCTAGAGCAGGTGAGCTCCAAAGGTCTGCAGAACGGTCTGGATCGGGTTGGCGTAGGTGACGTCCACGTCGTTGCCGGCGAATAGGAGCCCTACGGCGCGCAGGTTCTGATCCACGATCAGAGAGCCGCTGTCGCCACCCAGGCTGAACGGGTTCCCATCCACCGGCGCGATTTCAATCTGCCGGTCGAAACCGATCACGCCGATGTCGTACTTGACCCAGACGTCGTCGATCTCGAAGGCGCTGACGCGCCCCCGTGTCAGGCCCGTTGTCCTGCCGATCTTGAAGACGATCTCCTCTCCTTCCAGAGGGTCGGTGCGCACCCCGTTGAGCATCCCCAATCCGGGCAAGGTGTCGAAATCTCCTGAAATATCTTCACGGAGCACCGCCACGGCGGCATCGACGAGATTTTTCCCGGAGGTACTGAGCGGTTCGAATTTTGAGAGGGTCGCGGCGTCGTCTTGGGGTGAGGATCCGCTGTCGAAGGGGCCGGGCTGCAAAATAGAATCGCCGAGAGTGGCCCGGTTCTCGTCCGCGAGGACGTGATTGTTCGAGAGCATGCAGGGCCCTGCTTCCCCTTCGATCTGGACGAACCCCCCTAAAGTTCCCGCCGTAATATGGACATGGCCCACCGAGCAGCCGATCTCCAAAGGCCGAACCCTGGTCCCGATAGCCGTCTGTTGCTTGACCACGCGCCCCACAACTCTGACGGAAGCCTCGCCGTGGGCGAGTTCGAGAATTCGCTCGATGTTTGCTTGCACTCCGGGGTTGGCTGCCTGGATTCGGACAGCCAAGCGGTAATCGCCGTCCCTCCCCTCGATCCCCAGAGCGATGGGAGGAGGAGGCTCCGTGGCCGGCAGAGCGGATTTATGGATGGCAACCCCGTCCCGCAACAGGGCTCGAGTCCCGCGTACTCGAGTCAGTGTTTGCTGGAAGAGATCTTCCTTGAGAGAGCGTACGGACTCCAGGCGCATTGTTCCGTCCTCCAAGAACAGGTTTCGGGATATCGTATCGCGGCTCCAATGTAGAGGGACGGACGGGCTCTCCGGTTTCCCAGCCGTCGCCCCCGGAACACCCGACCTCGCCATCCTGCTATCATTACCGGCCCTATGATCGCCGTATCCGACCTTGGAAAGTCCTTCGGCCCCCAGACGCTGTTCGAGGGGGTCTCGATTCAGTTCAACCCGGGCAACCGCTATGGCCTCGTGGGGGCCAACGGTTCGGGCAAATCCACCTTTCTCAAGATCCTCGCCGGGGATGACATTCCCAGCGAGGGGATTGTCGCGATGCCCAAGCGCCTCAAGCTGGGCGTCCTCAAGCAGGACCACTTCCGGTACGAGCACATGCCCATCCTTGAAGTCGCCATGATGGGCAACCACGATGTCTGGGAGGCCATGGTCGAGAAGGAGCGCCTGCTCGCCAACGCCGAGCAGGAGTTCGACGCCGACCGCTACTCCGAGCTGGAGGACCTGATCCTCCGCCACGACGGCTATACCCTCGAATCCCGCGCCGGCGAGGTGCTCGAAGGGCTCGGCATCCCGACCGAGGTGCATAGGCTCGCGCTCTCGACCCTCTCGGGCGGCTTCAAGCTGCGCGTGCTGCTCGGCCAGGTGCTGGCCTCCGATCCCGACGTGCTGCTCCTCGACGAGCCCACCAACCACCTCGACATCCTCTCGATCCGCTGGCTCGAGAAGTTCCTGGTGGATACCTACAAGGGCACGGCGATCGTCATCTCCCACGACCACCGCTTCCTCGACAACATCTGCACCCACATCGTCGACGTCGACTACGAGACGATGATCCTCTATCCCGGCAACTACAACGCCTTCCTGTCCGCCAAGACGGGCAACCGGGATCGCAAGGAAGCCGAGATCGAGAAGCGCGAGGCCGAGATCGCCCGCCACAAGGAGTTCGTCGACCGCTTCAAGGCCAAGGCGACCAAGGCCCGGCAGGCGCAGAGCAAGATGAAGATGATGGAGAAGATCGTCATCGAGCGCCTCCCCCAGACCTCGCGGCGGTACCCCACCTTCAAGTTCAAGCAGGTGCGGCCGAGCGGCAAGATCGCCCTGGAGCTCACCGGCATCTCGAAGTCCTACGGCGACAAAGAGGTGCTCCGGGACGTCTCGCTCACCGTCGACCGCGGCGACCGCATCGCCATCATCGGCCCCAACGGCATCGGCAAGTCGACCCTGCTCAAGATCGCGGTCGGCGAGACCGAGCAGGATGACGGCAAGGTCGAGTGGGGGTACGAGACCTACCAGGGGTACTTCTCGCAGGACCACCACGAGCTGCCGAAGGGGAGCAAGCAGAGCGTCGAGGCCTGGCTCTGGGAGGCCGTCCCCGGCGAGCCGATCGGCTTCGTGCGCGGCAACCTCGGCATGGTGCTGTTCTCGGGCGACGACGTGAAGAAGCCGGTCGGCAGCCTCTCCGGCGGCGAGGCGGCGCGGCTGGTCTTCTGCAAGCTCTCGGTGACCAAGCCGAACATCCTGATCCTCGACGAGCCCACCAACCACCTCGACCTGGAGGCGATCGAGGCCCTGGTCGAGGGGCTGAAGGCCTACGACGGCACGCTGATCTTCGTCTCCCACGACCGCTGGTTCGTCTCCCAGCTCGCGGACCGCATCTTCGAGATCTCCCCGCGCGGGATCAACGACTTCCGCGGCACCTACGAGGAGTATCTGGAGCGTCTGGGCGACGATCACCTCGACGCCGAGGCGGTGCTGCGCATGAAGCGCGAGCAGAAGAAGAAGGCCGCGGCGGCCGTGCCGGTGGTGGATCTCGACCCCGCCGAGGCCCGCCGGCGCCAGAACCGCCAGAAGGAGCTCGCCAGGAAGCTCGATCTGGTGACCTCCCAGGTCGAGAACGCCGAGTCCCGCATCAACGCCATCAACGAGATATTCTGCGATCCCACCTTCTTCGACCGCAACCCCCGGGAGCAGGTCAAGAAGCTCGAGGCCGAGCAGAAGACCCTCTCCGGCAAGGTCGAGGAGCTGATGGCGGAGTGGGAGCGGATCGAGAGCGAGAGGGCGGAGCTGGGGTAAGGGCCCTACCGCATCGCCACCCGCGTCGTCGTCCCCGGCGGGGTGCGCGGCGGCAGGAGGCGGATATAGCCGCCGGTAGCCAGCTTCCAGAACAGCATCAGGGCATCGAGCTGCGCCATCGGCGTGATCTTGAGGATCGACTGGATGTCGTAGGTGCCGTTGATCCGCGTCAGCATGAACCCCTCCTGGGGGGAGAGGTTCGAGGAGGTGAGCTGCTCCATGGTGGCCGTCACCTGGGGGATGGACGCCAGGGTGACGCCGGAGCGCTCGATGTGCTCGCGGGTCTTCTTCTCGGCTTCGGTGAGGGCCTCGTGGGCGTCCGGGTTCTCCGGCTCCAGGGCGCGGGCGGCCCGCAGGTGACGCAGCGCCGCGTCGAACTCCCCCTGTGCCAGGAAGGCGCTCCCCGCGGCCACCAGTATCTCCGCGCTCACCCCGGCGGCGGCGCCGTCCACCGGCGTCTGACGCCCGCCGCGCAGCTTGATCAGCTTCAGGCGGCCGAGCTGCCACTGGTCGAAGATCAGCTTGCAGGTGAGGTACTCGGTCGAGTGGGTCTGCTGGCGGATCTCCTCGATCGAGCGCTCGTCGTTGATCAGGCTGACGATGCGCTGGTCGCCGGGGCCGAGGCCGGGGATGGTCGAGAGGTCGACGATCGCCACCGGGATGATCTGCTCGTTGGGGATCACCTGGCGGATGCGCCGCCACTCGTCCACCCGCTGGACCCCCTCCATCACGATGCCGGTAACGTCCATCCTCATCGGCACCATGGCGCTCTCGGGCAGGATGTCGTCGAGGAAGCGGAAGTCCCCCTCGGCCCAGGAGAAGATGTCGTAGATGCTCTCCTCGGCCTTGAGGCGGAGCATGCGGGCGAGGTCCCGCTCGGCGATGGCGCCGTTGTTGACCAGGATCATCCCGAGCAGCATCCGGCTCTTCTCCTGCAGCTCGATGGCCCGGCCGAGCTGCCCCTCGTTGATCAGCCCATGGCTCATCAGGAAGTGCCCCAGGTACTCCTCGGGCTTGTTCGAGGCGGAAGAGAGGATCAGTCCGTCCTTGAAGAAGATCTTCTTCTCGGTCCGGCCATGGACGATCTCCAGCGTCCCGCTTTTCTTGCTTTGCGAGAGCCACTGGAGCAGCTCCTCGAGCTGCATCGTTCTGAGATTGCCGACAATGCCCATGTTGACTGGGCCGATTATACTTCTATGTAAATACTGAGTGTTGACAGAGTACTGAACGATGGACCGGGCCGCCATTGCGCTCCGCATGGGAGGAACACCTCATCTTCGGGCCGGAGTCGTCCCCCTCTGGCCCTGGTAGTGACTTGAGGAGCCCGGATCGCCATACGCGACTTCCGGCTCGGACTCCATAGCGATGAAGATGAGTTGTGCAATTCGCCTGCCCGCCTCGAGGACGAACGGCTGGGGGCCGAGGTTCTGGAGCTCAAGGGTGATCTCCCCCTGGAATCCAGGATCGCACCAGCCGGCCAGCGAGTGGTTGATCCACAGCCGGCCGAGGGTGGATTTGAGCTTGAGGTCGCAGGCCACGTCGCGCGGGATGCGCACGTACTCCAGGGTCGAGGCGAGCACCACCTCGCCCGGGAAGAGCTTGATGTGCGGCGCCCGGAACTCCTCGGGGTCCCGGGTGGGGCAGATCCAGTGGTCGGAGACGCGCACATCGTAGCTGGCCGCATTGACTTGTGACTCCTCGAACGGGGTGACCCCGTTATTCTGTCCCCACTCCCGGATCCAGCGGTCCGGCTTGATCATTCCTGCTCTCCCAAAGGCGACAAGGTGGAGGGGCGCTCTACAGGAAGCGGACCGGCGTCGTCACCTGCTCGCGGTGGATCGTATCGACAAACCGGATGATCTTGCGCGAGAGCGACATGAAGAGGGTCGAGGTGCGCGAGCCGCCGCCGAAGAAGCGGACCCCCCGCAGCAGCTCGCCGTCGGTGACGCCGGTGCAACTGAAGAGGATCTGGTCCCCCGGGGCGAGATCTTCCGTCTTGTAAATCTTGGAAAGGTCGTTGAAGCCCAGGGCCCGGAGCCGCTCCTCCTGCTCCTCCTTCTTCTCGTTGTCGGCGTCCTGCGGTTTCAGCCGCGCCTGGATCTCACCGCCCAGGCAGCGCATGGCCGCGGCGGTGATCACCCCCTCGGGCGCGCCGCCGGTCCCCATCACCGCGTGCACGCCGGTGCCGCGCACGGCGGCCGAGATGCCGGCCGAGAGGTCGCCATCCGAGATCAGGCGGATGCGGGAGCCGGCCTCGCGGATGTCGGCGATGAGCTGCGCGTGCCGCGGCCGGTCGAGCACCACGATGGTGAGATCGCTCACCCGGCGCCCGAAGGCGTTGGCGATGTTGCGCAGGTTTTCGGCCACCGGGGCGTCGATGTGGGTGACGCCGCGGGCCGTCGGCCCCACCACCAGCTTTTCCATGTAGACGTCAGGGGCGTGGAGCAGCCCGCCGCGCTCGGAGGCGGCGAGCACGGTGATCGAGTCGGACGAGCCGGTGGCGCAGAGGTTGGTCCCCTCCAAGGGATCGACGGCGATGTCCACCTGGACGGCGCCGTCCTTGCCGCGCAGCGCGCCCAGCTCCTCGCCGACGAAGAGCATCGGCGCCTTGTCGCGCTCCCCCTCGCCGATGACGACGCGGCCATCCATCTGGATGAAGTCCATCTCGCGCCGCATCGCCTCGACCGCCACCTGGTCGGAGTACTTGCGCTGGCCGAAGCCCATGGTCTTGGCGGAGGCGATGGCCGCCTCCTCGGTGACGCGGATGAAGTCCTGCTCGAGCAGGTGATCCATAACCGCCGGCATCAGCGGGAGCTCCCGGCGGCCGCGACCGGCTGCTCTTTAGCTTTCGAGGCCGGCCGCTCCGGCGCGTTGTAAGCCGGAATGCCGGTGATCGCCTCGCCGATGATCAGGCCGTGGATGTCGTGTGTCCCCTCGTAGGTGTAGACCGACTCGATGTTGAGCATATGGCGGATCACCGGGTAGTCGTCCACGATGCCGTTGGCGCCCAGGATCTCGCGGGCCATTCTGGCGCACTCGCGGGCCAGCCAGATGTTGTTGCGCTTGCCCATCGAGATCTGGAACGGCTTGAGGCGGCCGTTGTCCTTGAGCTTGCCGAGCTGGTAGGCGAGGAGCTGCGCCTTGCTGATCTCGGTCGCCATCCAGGCCAGCTTCTCCTGCACGAGCTGATGGCAGGCGATCGGCTGGCCGTTGAACTGAATGCGCTCCTTGGCGTACTCGAGCGCCGTGTAGTAGGTCTCCATGGCCGAGCCGACGCCCCCCCAGGCGATGCCGTAGCGCGCCTGGTTGAGGCACATCAGAGGGCTCTTGAGCCCCGTCGTGCCGGGCAGGATGGCGTCCGCCGGGATGCGGCAGTCGTGGAAGCCGAGCTCGGAGGTGGTGGAGGCGCGCAGCGAGAACTTGCCGTGCTGGTCCGAGGAGGTGAACCCGGGGGTCCCCTTCTCGACCAGGAAGCCGCGGATGCCGTCGTCGGTCTTGGCCCAGACCACGGCGACGTCGGCCAAGGTGCCGTTGGTGATCCACTGCTTGGAGCCGTTGAGCACCCAGCCGTCGCCCACCCGCTTGGCGGTGGTGCGCATGCCGCCGGGGTTGGAGCCGAAGTCGGGCTCGGTCAAGCCGAAGCAGCCGATCGCCTCGCCGGTGGCGAGCCGGGGGATCCAGCGGTCCTTCTGCTCCTGGGAGCCGAAGGTATGGATGGGGTACATCACGAGCGAGCTCTGGACGGAGACGAAGCTGCGCAGCCCCGAGTCCCCACGCTCCAGCTCCTGCATGATCAGGCCGTAGGCGACGCCGTGCAGCCCGGGCAGCCCGTAGTCGGAGATGCTGGCGCCGAAGAGGTTGAGGGCGCCCATCTCGGGCACCAGCTCGAGGGGAGTGCGGGCATCCCGGTGGCACTCCTCGATGATCGGCTTGACTTTATCGTCCACGAAGGCGCGAACCGTGTCGCGCACCAGTCGCTCCTCTTCGGTGAGGAGCGCGTCCAACTCCAGCAGATCGACGCCTGGAAAGCGGCTCAAGGGGTCTCCTCCTTCAGTATGCGCTCGCAGTATGCGCTCGGAACTTACGTGCGGAATAGGTGAGTCATGGCGGTCAGGAAACCGCGCACGATAGGATAGCACGCGACCGGAGACCGCCTTGACCGACCCTTTTCAACCCGTGCCAGCCCCCCGACCCTGGCTGACCGCCCTCGCCACCCTGACCGGCAACCTCTTCCTTGTCGTGGGATCGGGCGTCCTGGCGGTCGTGACCATCCTGGTCTCCTGGATCCCGCCGCGGGGGAGCTGGCCGTTCGCCGTCATGCGGATCTGGTCGAATGGCGTGCTCGCCGCCAGCCGGGTACGGGTGGATGTCCACTGCTCGCCGGAGCTGGAGCCGGGGAAGAGCTACGTCTTCCTCGCCAACCACCAGAGCCTGTTCGACATCCCGGTGCTGCTCGCGACCTCCCCCGGGCAGCTCCGGATGATGGCCAAGCGGACCCTGTTCCAGATCCCCATCTTCGGCTGGGCCCTGAAGGCGGGCGGCTTCATCTCCGTCGATCGCGCCGACCGCAGCACCGCCACCCAGAGCTTCTCCTCGGCGTTTGCCCGGCTGCGCGGGGGGACCTCGGTCCTCCTCTTCCCCGAGGGGACCCGCTCGCTCGACGACACGCTCCTCCCCTTCCAGCGCGGCGGTTTCCTGCTCGCCATGAAGAGCGGCCTGCCGATCGTGCCGGTCGGCATCCGGGGCTCCCGCGCCGTTCAGCGCCGCGGGAGCTTCGCGATCCACCCCGGCACCATCGCCGTCACCTACGGCGCGCCGATCGATCCCGCCGCCTACGGCATGCGGCGCAAGCGGGAGCTGATCGCCGAGGTGCGGCGCAGCATCGCCGGGCCCGCCGGGCTGCGGGTGGGGGAGGAGGGGGAGGATGTCTGACAGGTGGTACGCTGTCCTCTGGAAGGAATTGACGCTATGACAACCGATTTCGAATCCGCGGTGTGGGACGCCCTGAAGGGGGTGAAGTTCCCGGGCATGAGCCGGGACATCGTCTCCTTCGGCTTCGTGCACCAGGTGCAGGCGAGCGCCGGCTCGGTGGTGGTGGACCTCCAGATGTCCACCCACAACCCGGCGGCTGGCGAGAAGGTCCGCGACGAGGTGGAGAGGACGCTGCGCGCCCTCCCCGGGGTGACGGAAGTAAAGGTCAACATGAACGTGGTCAAGCCCGCCGCCCGCGAGGAGGCGGCGTCGAAGGCGATCGCCCAGGACACCAGCCTGATCCCCCACGTCCGCCACGTCGTGGCGGTCGCCAGCGGCAAGGGGGGCGTGGGGAAGTCGACCGTGGCCGCGAACCTGGCGGTGTCGCTGGCGCAGCTCGGCCACCGCGTCGGCCTCCTCGACTCGGACATCTACGGCCCCTCGGTGCCGACGATGTTCGGCATCACCCAGAAGCCGCGGGTGATCGGCAACCGCATCTACCCGTTCGAGAAGTACGGCATCATCCTGATGTCGCTCGGCTTCATCCTGGAGATCGACACGCCGGTGATCTGGCGCGGCCCGATGGTGATGCGGGCGATCGAGCAGATGCTGGGCGACGTCGAATGGGGTGAGCTCGACTATCTGATCCTCGACCTGCCGCCGGGCACCGGCGACGCGCAGCTCACGGTGACCCAGCGCATCCAGCTCGCCGGCGCGGTGATCGTGACCACGCCGCAGGACGTGGCGCTGATCGACGCCCGCAAGGGGCTCGCCATGTTCCGCAAGGTCAACGTGCCGGTGATCGGCATCGTCGAGAACATGTCCACCTTCGTCTGCCCGCACTGCGGCCACGCCACCGACATCTTCAAGCGCGACGGCGGCCGCAAGACCGCGGAACTGCTGGGCACCGCCTTTCTCGGCTCGATCCCGCTCGACCCGCAGATCGTCCTCGGCGGCGACGCCGGCGTGCCGATCACGGTCGCCGATCCCAAGGGGCATCACAGCGAAGCCTTCCGGCGGGTGGCCGAGTCGGTCGTCGCCGAGGTGGCGCGGCAGGAAGAGACGAAGCACAAGCTGACGATCGTCTAGATGCCGACCGCGCCGTCTGTAGCCCTGATCGCGGACGCCCACCTGAGCGGCCCCGGCGGCCCCGCCGGTCCGCTCGTCGCCCAGCTCCAGGCCCTCCCCGGCCAGGGGTGCCGGCGCCTGGTGCTGATGGGCGACCTCTTCCAGGCCTGGGTGGGGTTCCGGAGCTTCGAGACCGACGACGTCCGCGCCGTGGTCGCCGCGCTGCGGGCCCTGCGCTCACAGGGGATCGCGGTCGAGTACGTCGAGGGGAACCGCGACTTCTTCCTCGCCGGCAGCCCCTACGACGACGCCTTCGACCGCGTCGCGCTCGAGACCGCGTTCGAGATGGGGGGCGTCCGCTATCTCGTGGTCCACGGCGACGGGCTGAACGACGAGGACTGGAAGTACCGCTTCTGGCGCTGGCTGTCGAAGAGCGCGCCGGTCCGCTTCCTGGTCGGGACCATCCCCGGCTCGCTGGCGAACCGCCTCGTTCATCTGACCGAGCGGCGGCTCTCGCGGACCAACTTCAAGCACCGCGCGGTCCTCCCCGAGGCGGCCATCCGCGCCTACGCCGAGCGGCGGCTGGCGGAGGGGTACGACGTGCTGCTGCTGGGGCATTTCCATGAGCCCCGGGTCTGGAAGGTGGATGGGGGGGAGGTGCGGTTGCTGGATGCCTGGTTCCGGAGCCGGGCGGTGGAGTGGCTGCGCTAAACTCCCCAGTCCCATGTCTGTGCGCGTCACCATGCTCGGCAGCGGCACCTCGACCGGGATCCCGGTGATCGGCTGCGCCTGCCGGGTCTGCACCTCCGACAACCCGAAGAACAAGCGGTCGCGGCCGGGGCTGAAGCTGGAGATGGAGGAGGGGGTCGTGCTGGTCGACACGCCGGTCGATCTGCGGGCGCAGGCGCTCCGGTTCGGCCTGCCGCGGGTCGACGCCATCGTCTTCACCCATTCCCACGCCGACCACATCTTCGGGCTGGACGACGTGCGCATCTTCAACTTCCGCCAGCAGGCCGCGATCCCCTGCTACGGCTCGGCGGAGACCCTGCGCGCCATCCGGCGGGCCTTCGCCTACGTCTTCGAGCCCGGCCAGGAGGGGGGCGGCAAGCCGCAGCTCGACCTCGTCGAGGTGCGCGAGCCGTTCGAGGTGCTGGGGCGCCGGTTCATCCCCATCCCCGTCTGGCACGGCGAGATGGAGGTCTTCGGCTACCGGATCGGCGATTTCGCCTACGTGACCGACTGCAATCAGATCCCGGAGACCAGCCTGCGGCAGCTCGAAGGGGTGGAGATCCTGGTCCTCGACGCCCTGCGCCATCGCCCCCACTCGACGCACTTCTCGGTCGAGGAGGCACTGGAGATCTCAGAGCGGATCGGCTCCCGCCGCACGATCCTCACCCACATGGCGCACGAGGTGGATCACGACGATCCCCTCCCTCAGGGAGTGGAGTTTGGCTATGACGGACTCGTCTTCGATTTCGATTGAGCTGCCGACGGAGCCCTTCGCGGTGCCGACCGGCCGGAAGGCCCGGGGGCGCGTGCGGGTGCCGCCGTCGAAGAGCATGACCCATCGCTATCTGAACCTGGCGCTGCTCTCGGGCGCGCCGGTGGTGATCGAGCGCCCGCTGGTCGCCGAGGACACGCGCCTGTTCCTGGCCGCTCTCGGCCGTTGCGGCTTCGCGGTCGAGGAGAGCGAGGACGAGGTCCGCCTGACGCCCGCCGGGCGGCCCGACGGCGAGGTCGAGGTCTTCTGCGGCAATGCCGGGACCATGCTCCGCTTCCTGGTCGCCACCCTCACCGTGGTCCCCGGGCTCTGGCGGCTCGACGGCGTCCCCCGTCTGCGCGAGCGGCCGGTGGGGCCGCTCGTCGAGGCGCTCCGGCGGCTCGGCGCCAGCATCGAGTACCTCGCCGGCGAGGGGTACGTCCCCCTGCGGATCGAGGGGGGCACCCTGCGCGGCGGCACGACCACCCTCGATGCCGGGGAGTCGAGCCAGTACCTCTCGGCCCTGCTGATGGCGGCGTTGCGCGCGCCGTCGGAGGTGGTGGTGGAGGTCCCGACCCTCACCTCGCGCCCCTACGTGGACGTGACGATCGCCGCCGCGTCGGCCTTCGACGGCCACATCGAGCGGTCGGGGCCGCGCGCCTACCGCGTCCGCCCCTCGGCGCTGCGCGGCGGGCGCGCCCGGGTGGAGGGGGACTACTCGGCGGCCTGCTACCCGGCCGCCGCCGCGGCGCTGACCGGCGGCGAGGTGATCCTCGACGGTCTGTCCCCCGACTCCAAACAGGGGGACCGCGAGTTCATGGACCTCCTCGCCGAGATGGGGGCCGAGATCTTCTGGAAGGGGGACGATCTCCGCATCCGCGGCGGCGCGACGCTGCGGGGGATCAAGGCCGACCTCTCCGGCATGCCCGACCAGGTGCCCACCCTCGCCGCCCTCGCCCCCTTCGCCGAGGGGGAGACGCTGATCCACAACGTCGCCCATCTGCGCATCAAGGAGAGCGACCGCCTGGAGGCGATGGCGACCGAGCTCAAGAAGCTGGGCGCCGATGCCCGCGAGGGGCGCGACAGCCTCTGGCTCCCCGGCCTCTGGGCCGGCGTCCAGCCTCCAGGCGAGACCGTGCACATCGACCCCCGCGGCGACCACCGAATCGCCATGAGCTTCGCCCTGGTCGGGCTGCGCCGCCCGGGCGTGGTGATCGATCATCCGGAGGTGGTGGCGAAATCGTACCCGGGGTTCTGGCGGGATTTTTTGAAGATGATCTAGGAAAAAGTAACACAGACGAAGAGGACGGACACGGACGAACACGGACACCTTTCTTGGTCCGTGTTCGTCCGTGTCCGTCCCTTTCGTCCGTGTGTTGTTTCCCCCCCGGCACCTCTTTCCACTACAATCCCCTTCCAATGTCCTTGATCTCGGAGACTCGCCGGGCGGCCGGTGTCGTTCATCCGTGTCTCGCCTCGCCGCCGCGGTCGATCGCGCTGGCCGAGGCGCGGCTCACGGACCGTCGCAAGGTGGCGGCGCTGCTGGAGGCGGCGGGGCTGCTGTCGCTGCTCGAGCGCGCCGGGTGGCGGCTCGCCGAGGGGTGGAGCGCGGCTTGTATCTCGCCCGCGGACCGGCTGGTGGTCGGCGCGGAGGGCGCCTCTCCCGGCCGCTCGTCCCTCCCCTGCCAGGAGATGCTGCTCGACCTCGCCGGGCGGCTGTTCGGCGCGGGAGTAGTCCCCGGGCGCTGGGAGGCGCGGCGGGCCGTCCGCGCGCTGATCGACCTCTGGAGGCAGGCCCCCGCTCCGGTGCCGCCGGACGAAGCGGTGGCGGCAATTCTGGAGACCGCGCCCTTTCTCTGGGAGCGGCCGGAGCTGGCGATGGCCCGCGAGGCACTGGCGGGGGAGATCGTGCGCGAGGACGGCGGTGTCCGGCCGTGGATCGCGGGCTCGCGATCCTTCCGCTCCCGCGTGCTCGGCCAGGGGCGTCCGGCAAGCGAGATCCTCGAGCTGCTGGCCACCGCGGGGGCGCGGGCGCTGTGGCACGGCGAGGAGGCGGGATCGCCGCGCGAGCTGGCCGCGGCAGGGCGCTGGCGGGCGGCGGTGGCCGCCTGGGAGCGCCAGCCGCCCCGGGACGACGAGGAGGGGGTGGAGCGGGCCACCGCCCTGGCGGCCCTCGGGCGCCGCGAGGCCGCCCTGGAGGCGCTGGCCGGCAGCCCCTCCGCCGCGGCGCGCGTGCTCGCCACCCGTTGCCAGCTCGAGCTCGGCCGTCTGGGCGCGGCGCGGACCTCTCTGCGCGGCTTCGAGGAGGCGGCGCTCGCGCCGGCCGAGGTCGCCGAGCTGGCCGAGATCGCCTCGCGGGTCTATGCCAGCCACGGCAAGCCGGAGCGCGCCGGCTACTGGATCCGCCGGGGGCTCGACGAGACCTCAGGCGACCCGCGGGCCGCCATCCTCGCCCGGCTGGCGGCCGCGGGCGCGGCCTGGGACCGCCAGGACGCCGACGCGCTGGAGCGCTTCCTGAGGGCCTCCCGGGGCGCGCTGGACGATCCCGGCCTCGCCTGGCGCTGGCACCAGCTCCGCGCCTTGCAGGCCGGCGGGGCCGGTGACCTGGACGGCGCGGCGGCGGCCGCCGAGCGAGCGATCCGCGCCGGCCGCCGGCGGCTGACCCGGCGCCAGGCCGCGGGGCTCTGGAACGACCTCGGGCTCGCCCGTGCCCGCCTCGGCGATCTCGCCGGGGCCGAGCGCGCCTTCCTGCACGCCGCGGGGCTGGCGGCGGGCTGCGACGGTCCGGGCAAATCGACCCTCTCGCTGTACAACCTCGCCGAGATCCGGCTCCGCCAGGGGCGCACCCAGGGAGTGAGCGAGATCGTCGCCCGCTCGGAGAGCGAGAACCGGCGCTCCGGCAACCTGCGCGGCCTCGCCATGGATGCCGAGCTGTGGGCCCGCTACGAGCTGGCCCAGGGGCGGCCGGCGGCGGCGCTCGCCGTCTGCCGCGGCGCGTTGAGCGACCTCGAGCGCCAGCGGCTCGCCGGGCGCCCCGAGCTCCGCCTCCTCGCCGCCCGCGCCCTGGGCTGGCTCAAGATGCCGGAGGAGGCCGCCGCCGAGCTCGCGGGGGTGCCGCCGGAGACGCTCGGCGAGTTGGAGCCCGAGGAGCGCCCCGCCGTGCTGGCGCTGGCCGGCGACTCCGAGGGCGCCCGCCGCGAGGCGGCCGGAACCCCCTTCGCCCCGCTCTGGGAGGCGCTGCTCGCCGGCGGCCTGGCGCCGGCCCGCGACTGGGAGGTGCTGGCGGCGCTCGGCCCTTACCGGGCGGCGCGGCTGGTCTACGACCTCGACCTCCTCTCCCCGGGCTCGGCGCCGCCGTCGTGGCGCCGGGAGGCGATCGCCACCTTCCGCAAGCTCGGCGCGGCGGCGCCCGCCGAGCGGCTGGAGGCGCGGGACGGCGGTCCGTGGGCGGTGGTCGCCCTGCTGCTTCAGGGCTTCGCGGCCGGGGAAGCCGGGGCGGCCGGGGAGGAGCCGCCGCCCGTGGCTACCGGGCGTCCGGCCGGGGACGATCCGGTGAGGAACGAGCTGGTGGGGGAGAGCCCGGCGCTGCTCGCCGCGATCGACCGCCTGGACCGGCTGGCTCCCGGCGGGCTGCCGGTGCTGATCCTGGGCGAGAGCGGCACCGGCAAGGAGCTGGCTGCCCGCCGGCTCCACCGCCGGAGCGCCCGCGCCGGCCGCCCGTTCGTCGCCGTCAACTGCGCCGCGCTCTCCGAAACCCTGCTGCTTTCGGATCTCTTCGGTCACGTTCGCGGCGCGTTCACCAGCGCCGAACGCGATCGCAAAGGAGTGTTCGAGGCCGCTCACGGCGGCACGGTATTTCTCGACGAGATCGGCGATCTCCCGCTCTCCGCGCAGGGGCTGCTGCTGCGCGTATTGCAGGAAGGCGAGATCCGGCGGCTGGGGGAGAGCGAGGCGCGGCGGGTGGATGTCCGCGTGCTCGCGGCCACCCATCGCGATCTCGCCGGCATGGTGACGGCGGGATCGTTCCGGCGCGATCTTTACTTTCGCCTGTGCGTCGGCTGTATCGAGATGCCGGCGCTGCGCGAGCGCGGAGATGATCTGTTGCGAATCGCCGATCACCTGCTCGATCGACTCGCTCAACGCGATCGCGGCCGGCCGCCGGCGCGGCTCAGCCGCGAGGCGCGGGCGAGCCTGCTCGCGCATCGCTGGCCCGGCAACGTGCGCGAATTGGAAAACGTGCTTTCGGTGGGCGCCGCGCTCGCCGGTGGCGGCGTGATCGAACCGGCGCATCTGGAGCTCCCGGCCGGAGGCGAGCCCGCGGGCTCCTATCATCAGCAGGTCGACGCGTTGCGCCGGCGCCTGGTCGCCGAGGCCCTCGAGGATTGCGCGGGCAATTACACCCGGGCCGCCGGCCGGCTCGGGGTCTCGCGACAGGCGGTTTCCTATCTCATCCGCCAGCTCGGGCTCGAGCGGAAAAAATGAACCGAAGGGATCAGGCGCTGTAGAAAGCCGCGCGTTCGCCGCCGAGGCTGGCGCGCAGCCGCTCGGCGATGCGCTCGAGCCCTTCACGATCGATGTCGTCGAAGGCGGCGGGCTGATGGGAATCGACGTCGAGCACGGCGACCAGCTCGCCGCGCGGATCGAAGATCGGAATCACGATCTCCGAGCGTGCCCCCTCGTCACAGGCGATGTGCCCCGGAAACTGGTGGACGTCGGCGACCACCTGCGGCGCGCGCTCGCGGGCGGCGGCGCCGCAGACGCCGCGATCAAAGGGTATTTCGAGACACCCGAGCGGTCCCTGATAGGGACCGACGCGCAGCAGGCGCGGCGCCACCACGCGATAGAAACCCGTCCAGCTCGCGGCGGGCAGGCGCTGGTGGAGGATGCAGGCGCAGGTGGACATCGCGGTAATCGGGTCGTCGATGCCTTCGAGCACGGCGTCGAGCTCCTGCAGGGCCTCGCGGTAGATCTCATGCTTGGCGGTGGTTTCTTCGTTCATGGCGGCGATTCTACTTGAGTCCACATATCCGGAGCTTTCGCTCAAACGATCCCCCGATCCCGCAGTGGTTTCAGGTCCAGAAACGAGGACCGGGAACAAAAATCGCCATCCGCGAAGTTTAAAAAGATGGGCGTCGCTCGTGCTGATCGATGCCGAATCTCTCCTGGGAGGCTCCCTTTCCATCCCAAAGCATCCGGAATCGCTCCTTTTGAGGACATTTTTCGTCGGAACTATTGACATGTCGCCTTTCCTTTTTGATAATGAGCGCTGCATTTTTGATAGAAGGCTTATTTCACTCCCTTTTTCATAGCGCCACGAGGAGGCAAGAACAACATGGCTGAAACCGAATCCCCGGATTCAAGGCTCTACACACTCTCCGAAATTTCTACCAAGACCGGCATCTCGATGCCGACTCTGCAGAGATACAAGAAGCTTTACCAGGACCGCATTCCTTCCGAGGGGCAGGGGCGCAAGCAGCGTTACCCCGAGAGCGCCCTGCCGGTTTTCGATGTGCTCAAGAATGAGAACGCGGGCAAGCGGGGCCGTCCGCGCAAGGATCCTTCCGCTCCCCGTCCGGAGCGTCCGGCCGCGAGCAAGCGCCGTCCGGGCCGTCCCGCCCGCGCCGCCAAGGCCACTCCCGCCGCCGCCGCGCCGGCCAAGCGTGCCGGAGGCCGCAAGGCCGCTTCCGCGACGCGCGGCGCCGCCGCCGCCAAGCGGACTCCGGGCCGCAAGGCCGCCGCGACGCCGACCGGCCGCCGTCCGGGCCGTCCGGCCAAGACCGCCCAGAAAACCGCGCAGAAGCCGGCTCAGAAGGCTGGAAACCTTATGACGCTCACCCAGATCAGCGAGACCACCGGCATTTCCTATCCCACGCTGGTCCGCTACGTGCGCATCCATGCCAATCGTCTGCCGAGCGAGGGCAAGGGGCGCGCGCGCCGCTTCTATCCGCAAGCGGTGGACGTGTTCCGCCAGCTCCGTTCCGAGAGCGGCCGCGGCGGACGCAAGAAGGGGAGCGGCGCCGCGAAGCCCGCTGCCTCCACAGGCCGTGGCCGGGGTCGCGCCGCCGCGCCGCAGTCCACGGGCGAGGCGATCAGCGGTGCGATCGGCCAGCGTCTCAAGCAGCTCGAGAAGACGCAGCAGAACCTCGAAAAGCGGTTCAAGGGCTTCGTCGACAGCCTGCAGAAGCTCTTCCGCTGATCGATCCGTTCATCCAGTTTGTTGAAAAACCCCGGCGTGACCCCGCCGGGGTTTTTGTTTTACAGGGCCTTTACGACGTCGCCAGATGATCCCAGCCCAGATCCGGCAGTGGCGAACGGCTGCCTTCCCGCAGCAGCGTCACTCCGTTCCCCTTCACGATCTTTCCGATGCGCCGGGCCTGTTCTTCTGGTGGCTCGATCCCTTCCGGCAGCGTGAACAGCAGGACGTAGTCCTCGCCGCCGCCGAGCGCGAGCGCGAGCGGATCGGCGCCGACCGCTGCGCAGAGCTTTGTAAAACGTTCGGAGAACGGCAGCGCTCCAGAGTCGATCTCCGCGCCGGCGCCGCTCGCCCGGCAGAGGCGATGGAGATCGCGCGCCAAGCCGTCTGATACATCCATCGCCGCGCCTTCCCTCTGAGTCCCGAGCCAGCGGCCCAGCGCGAGCTGAGGGCGCGGTTCGAGATGGCGGCGGATGGCCCGCCGCATGGCTGTTTGCAAAGAAGGAAATGCTTCTTTCAGTTGAGCTGGTTTCAGTAGACCGCGTTCGATCAGCATTCTTCCTGCCGCCGATTCGCCGATCGTTCCGCCCAGCCAGAGCGCGTGTCCGGGGCGCGCGCCGCTCCGTTCGAGCCAGCGCGCTCCCTCGGGTCTGGTTCCGAACAGGGTAAGGCTTGCCGCGAGCCGTTCGGGATTGCGCGCCAGGTCGCCCCCCGCGAGAGTGAGCTCGTGGCGGCGGCAGGCCGCGAGCAGCGCGGTGAAGAATCGGCGGTGATCGAAACCGGGCGGCGCGGCGAGAGCGAGGAAAGCGTAGGCGGGAGTGGCGCCCATCGCCGCGAGATCGGAAAGGTTCACCGCCAGCAGGCGCCGTGCCACCACCGCCGGATCGAGCCCGGGCGGGAAATGAACGCCGGCGATCTGGTGATCCACGGTGATCGCGAAGGGGCCGCCCGCCGGCAGGATCGCGGCGTCGTCGCCGATCAGCGAGCCGCCGGGCTGCCGGCGCAGCCAATCGATGAGGCGGTCTTCGCGATCGAACGGAGGGCGGCTCACACCGTGGCGGGCTGCGGCTGCTCGCTGGCGATCTCGGTGGGCTGGCCGTCCGGCGTCACGTCGGGCTGCCGGACGTCGGGATCGATCAGCGCGAGCTTCAGCACGTCGTCCATGTGATCGACGAAGTGGAAGGTGAGCCCGTCGGTGATCGTCGCCGGGATGTCGGCGAGATCGCGCCGGTTGAGCTTCGGAACGATCACTTGCTGAATGCCGGCGAGCTTGGCGGCGAGCGTCTTCTCTTTCAGGCCGCCGATCGGCAGCACGTCGCCGCGCAGCGTGATCTCGCCGGTCATCGCCAGCCGCCGGTTGATCGGCTTGCCGGTGAGCACGGAGAGGATCGCGGAACCGATCGTGATACCGGCCGACGGGCCGTCCTTGGGGATCGAGCCCGCGGGCACGTGGACGTGGAGGTCGTGCTTGGCGAAGAAGTCCTCGCCGATCCGGTGCGTGGCCGCGTAGGCGCGGGCGAAGGAGACCGCCGCCTGCGCCGACTCCTTCATCACGTCGCCGAGCTGGCCGGTGAGCAGGAGCAGCCCCTTGCCGGGCACCGCCACCACCTCGATGAACAGCAGGTCGCCGCCCACCGATGTCCAGGCAAGGCCGGTGGCGACGCCGACGCGGTCGCGGGTCAGCAGCTCTTCCGCGAAATGTTTGCGGGCGCCGAGGAACTCCTCGACCTTCGCCGGATCGATCACCATCCGCTCGACCTCGCCGCGCGCCACCTTCACCGCCACCTTGCGGCAGATCGCCGCGAGCTCGCGTTCGAGATTGCGCAGCCCCGCTTCCTTGGTGTAGCCGGAGATGACGGCGCTTACCGCGTCGTCGGTGAACTCGATCTGTTCGTCGCCGAGGCCGTTCTCCTTCGTCTGCTTGGGGATCAGGTGGAGGCGCGCGATGCGCAGCTTCTCCTCCTGCGTGTAGCCGGTCAGGCGGATGATCTCCATGCGGTCGAGGAAGGCCGGCTGGATCGGGTCGAGCATGTTGGCGGTGGCGATGAACATCACCCGCGACAGGTCGTAGGGGATGCCGAGGTAGTGATCGACGAAGCTGAAGTTCTGCTCCGGATCGAGCACCTCGAGCAGGGCGGACGACGGATCGCCGCGGAAGTCGGCGCCGATCTTGTCGATCTCGTCGAGCACGAAGACCGGATTGCTCGTCCCCGCCTGGCGGATCCCCTGGACGATGCGGCCGGGGAGCGCGCCGACGTAGGTGCGGCGATGGCCGCGGATCTCCGCCTCGTCGCGCACGCCGCCGACGCTGATGCGCTCGAATCTGCGGCCGAGCGCGCGGGCGATCGATCTGCCGAGCGACGTCTTGCCGACGCCGGGCGGGCCGACGAGGCAGAGGATCGAGCTGGTGCTGCGCGCCTGCCCCTCACCGCGGTCGGCCATCAGCTTGCGCACGGCGAGGAACTCGAGGATGCGGTCCTTCACCTGCTCGATGTCGTAGTGGTCCTCGTCGAGCACTCTGCGCGCATGCCGCAGGTTGAGGTCGTCCTCGGTGCGCGCGCTCCACGGCAGCGACGCGATCCATTCGAGGTAGTTGCGGATCACGCCGTGCTCGGCAGCGGCGGGCGGCAGGCGCTCGAGGCGCGCCAGCTCGCGGTCGACCTGCTTGCGCGCCTCCTCCGACAGCTCGAGCGCGTCGAGCTGCTCGCGCAGCTCGTTCGCCTCGGCGAGCATCTCGTCGCCCTCGCCGAGCTCGTCCTGAATCGCTCTCAGCTGCTGGCGCAGGAAGTACTCGCGCTGCGTTCTGTCGAGCTCGGACTGGACCTGCGACTGGATCTTCGAACCGAGCGCCACGACCTCCAACTCGCTTGCGAGCAGCTCCGACAGGCGCCGCAGCCGTCGTGCCACATCGCGCTCCTCGAGCAGCGCCTGCTTCTCCTCGGTTCTGAGCCGCAGCGCGCCGGCGATCAGGTGGCTGAGCGCGCCCGGTTCGTCGAGGTTCGCGACGGCGACGTGCAGCTCCTCGGGCAGGTACGGGACCTGCTCGACGATGTTCGTGAACGTCGCCTGCACGTTGCGCACGAGCGCCAGCAGCTCCGGCGTCTCCGCTCTGGAGATGTCCGGCAGCTCCTCGACCTGCGCCACGAGGTAGGGCTCCGTGCTCGCGTAGCCGGTGACGCGGATCCGCTGCGTCACCTGCACGAGGATCCGCAGCGTCCCGTCGGGGACCTTCAGCATGCGCGCGACGACGCCGGCGACGCCGACCTCGTACAGGCCCTCGGGCCCCGGCGCCTCGACCTCCGGGTCGCGGCTGGCGACCATCGCGATCATGCGGTCGCCGCCGAGCGCGTCGTTGATGAGCGCCATCGAGCGCTCCTGGCCGACCGCCAGCGGGACCAGCGTCTCCGGGAACGTGACGGTGTCGCGCAGCGGGAGGACGGGCAGCGTGGCGGGCAGCCCGCGCTGCGTCGGCACCTCGATCTCGCGCGCGCCGCCCGGTCTGCCGACCTCGATCATCCGCGCGCCGGCGGGTCGTCGGCGGAGTCCTCGGCCGGGTTGTGCACCTGGATCGGGACGCTGTGTCGGCGCGTCTCGGGCTGCGCGAGCGGCAGCTCGACGCGCAGCAGCCCGTCCTCGTAGACGGCCTTCGCGTCCTCCGCGCGCACGTCGGCGCCGAGCTGCACGACGCGGCGGAAGGCGCCGCGCTCGATCTCGACCTGCTGGTAGACGCGGCTCTCCGGCTCGCGCGCGCGGCGCTCCCCTGTGAGGATCAGCTCGCGCCCCTGGATCTCCAGGCCGAGGCGGTCGACGTCGATCCCGGCCAGCTCGGCCGTCACGATCGCGCGC
>DATHEF010000036.1:0-25934 GCA_035490435.1 Thermoanaerobaculia bacterium | reverse complement strand
GCCGCCGCCACCGCGACCCTACCGCGACTACATCGCCTGGCTGGCGGAGCGGGATCAGGCCGCTGCCGAGCGCTACTGGCGGCGGACGCTCGCCGGCTTCGCGGTACCTACCCCGGCGCCGTTCGATCATCCGGCCGCCCTCGGCGGAGCGGACGGCAGCCACGCCGCCGACTATTACGAGCGGACGGCCGTGCTGCCGGTATCGCGGACCGCCGGGCTCGAATCCCTGGCGCAACGGCTGCAGGTGACGCTCAACACGCTGGTGCAGGGGGCCTGGGCGCTCCTGCTGTCCCGCTACGCGCAGATCTCCGACGTCGTCTTTGGCGCCGTGGTCTCCGGCCGCCCCGCCGAGCTCCCCGGCGTCGAATCGATGGTGGGCCTGTTCATCAACAGCCTGCCGGTGCGGGTCGAGATCCTGCAGGACGAGGCCGCCTCCTCCTGGCTGGCGCGGCTCCAGGCCGGCCAGTTCGAGCAGAGCCAGTACGCCTGGACGCCCCTGGCGCGCATTCAGGCGTTCTCCGAGGTGCCCGCCGGCGAGCCGCTCTTCACGAGCCTCCTGGCCTTTCAGAACTACCCCCTCGACCCGGCGGTCTCCGAGCGGCTGAGCGAGCTGCGGATCGGCGACGTCGCGCTCAACGATCGGACCAACTATCCGCTCACCCTGTCCGCCGTGGCGCGCGGGGAGCTCGCTCTGCGCCTGACCGCCGACCGCCGCTTCGAGCCGGCCACGACCCGGCGGATGCTGGCCCATCTGGACAACCTCCTGGGCGCTCTCGCCGCCGACCCCGAGCGGCCGCTGCGCTCCCTGCCGCTCCTCGCCAGCGCCGAACGGCATCAACTGACGGTCGAATGGAACGACACCGCGACGGCCTTTCCGGAGGTTTCGATCCCCGCGCTGTTTGCGGAGCAGGTGGCGCGCCGGCCCGAGGCGCCGGCGCTGCGCGGCCCCGGCCGCGAGGACCGTCTGAGCTATGGCGCGCTGGACCGCCGCGCCGGGGCTCTCGCCCGCGAGCTCGCCCGGCAGGGGATCGGGCGTGGGGACCTGGTAGGCCTTTTCGCCGAGCGCTCGGCCGAGCTGGTGATCGCCGTCCTCGCCATCCTGAAGACCGGCGCCGCCTACCTGCCGCTCGACCCTTCCTATCCGCGCGAGCGGCTGGCTCTCATGCTCGCCGACGGCGGAGCGCCGCTGGTGCTGGTCCAGCCCGAGCTCGCGGCGCGGCTGCCGGCCGGTGCCGCGCGGACGATGCCGCTCGTCCCCTCGGCGTTCGACGGCGCTCCCTGGTCCGGCGCCACCGCCACTACTACCGCCACCGCTGCTGACCTGGCCTACGTCGTCTACACCTCGGGATCGACGGGTGTGCCGAAGGGGGTCGCCGTGACCCATCGCAGCGTCGTGCGGCTGGTGCGCGACACGGACTACGCCGATTTCGGGCCGAACCAGATTTTCCTGATGATGGCGCCGGTCTCCTTCGATGCCTCCACCTTCGAGCTGTGGGGGCCGCTACTGAACGGCGGCTGCCTGGCCATCCTGCCGCCAGGCGAGGTGACGCTCGACGGGCTCGAGCGGGCGATCCACGATGCGGGCGTCACCACGCTCTGGCTGACCGCCGGGCTCTTCCATCTGGTGGTCGACGAGCGCCTCGCGGCCGTGGCGCCGCTCCGGCAGTTGCTCGCGGGGGGGGACGTGCTCTCGCCGCCGCACGTCGCGCGCCTGCGCCGTGAGCTCCCCGGCCTGCGGCTGGTCAACGGCTACGGCCCGACCGAAAACACCACCTTCACCACGTATCACCGGGTGGAACGGGTCGAAGGAGCGAACGTTCCCATCGGCCGTCCGATCGCGAACACCCGCGTCCTGGTGCTCGGCCGCGATCTCGAGCCGGCGCCGATCGGCGTGCCCGGCGAGCTCTATGCCGGCGGCGCGGGTCTCGCCGTGGGGTATCTCGGCCGGTCCGCTCTGACCGCCGCCGCCTTCGTCCCCGCGCTGTTCAGCGAGCGGCCCGGCGAGCGGCTCTACCGCACGGGGGACCTGGCCCGCCGGCTGCCGGACGGCAGCCTCGACTTCCTCGGCCGTGCCGACCGCCAGGTCAAGGTGCGCGGCTTCCGCATCGAGCTGGGAGAGATCGAGGCCACTCTCGCGGACCATCCGGCGGTGCGCGAGGCGGCGGTCGTGGCGTTGCGGGACGATGGCCGCGAGCGCCGGCTCGTGGCGTGGACCGTACCCCGCGGGGCGGTGGAGTCGGCGCCCCCCGCGGAGGCGGTGCTCGCCGATCTCGCCGCCCGCCTGCCGGCCTACATGGTCCCTGTCGACCTGATCTGGCTCGACGCCCTGCCGCTCTCGCCGACGGGCAAGGTGGACCGCGCCGCGCTGGCGGCGATGGCGACGGCGGTGGAGAGGGGAGAGGCGGTGGATCTCACCCCACCCCGCGGCGCGGTCGAGGAGACTCTGGCGGCGATCTGGCGGCAGGTCCTGGGGTGCGAGCAGGTGGGGGTGCACGACAATTTCTTCCGCCTCGGCGGCGACTCCATCCTGAGCATCCAAATCGTGGCGCGAGCGCGCCAGGCGGGACTGGTGGTGACGCCGCGCCAGATCTTCGAGGAGCAGACGATCGCCGCCCTCGCCGCGGTCTCCACCCCGCTCGCCGCGGCCGAGGTGGAGCAGGGAGCAGTCGGGGGGGAGGTGCCGCTCACCGGCTTCCCGCTCGCGGGCCTGGATCAGCGCGATCTCGACGCCCTCGTCGGCACCGGCGCGTCCCTCGACCTCACAATCGAGGATCTCTACCCGCTGGCGCCGCTCCAGCAGGGGATGCTCTTCGAGGGGATCTTCGCCCCGGATTCAGAGCTCTACTTCCAGCAGTTGATCGCCGAGCTGGCGGGGCCTCTGGATACCGGCGCCTTCATCCGCGCTTGGCAGGCGGTGGTCGACCGCCACCCGGCCCTCCGCACCGCCTTCGCCTGGGAAGGGCTGAAGTGGCCGCTGCAGGTGGTGCGGCAGGGTGTACGGCTCCCCTGGACGGAGGAGGATTGGCGCCAAGTGCCGCGGCAGGAGGTGCCGCAACGGCTCGCCGCCTGGCTGGCGGCCGACCGCGCCCGCTCCTTCGATCTCGCGCGGCCGCCGTTGATGCGCGCCGCGCTGCTGCGCACGGGCGAGGACCGGTACCGGTTCGTCTGGAGCTTCCACCACCTGCTGATCGACGGCTGGTGCCTCTCGCTCATCTTCCGCGAGGTGTTCGCTCTCTACCAAGCGGGGGTCGCCGGCCGCGACGCCCACCTGCCGGCGGTCCACCCCTACCGCGAGTTCATCGCCTGGGTGGCGCGGCGGGACGCGGCGGCGACGGACGACTTCTTCCGGCGGGAGCTCGCCGGCTTCACCGCCGCCACCCGCCTGCCGCTCGACCGGCCGGCCCTGCCGGCCGGCGACGACGGCGCGCCGCCCGATCAGGTGCTGAGGCTGCCGCCGGCACTGGTCGCCGAACTGACCGAACTCGCCCAGAGCCGTGAGCTGACTCTCAACACCCTTGCGCAGGGGGCCTGGGCGCTCCTTCTCGCCCGCTACGGCGGCACGCCGGACGTGGTGTTCGGGACCGTGGTCTCCGGGCGGCCGGCCGAGCTGCCGGGGGTCGAGTCGATGATCGGCCTGTTCATCAACACGCTGCCGGTGCGTCTCGCCGCCGATCCCGCGGCGCCTCTCGACGTCTGGCTCGCGGGGGTCCAGGAGCGCCTCCTCGAGCTGCGCCAGCACGAGACCGCCGCGCTCGCCCAGGTCCAGCGCGCCAGCGAGGTGCCCCCGGGCGAGCCGCTCTTCCAGAGCATCGTCGCCTTCGAGAACTTTCCCGTCGACGAGTCGCTGGGGGAAGGGGCCGAGGAGATCGCGGTCTCCGAGGTGACGGTCACCGGCCGTACCGACTACCCGCTCTCCTTCGCCGTGCTGCCCGGCCGGCGGGGCAGCAACGAGCTCAGCCTGAGCCTGTCGCACGACCGGCGCACCGACACGACGACGGCGCGCCGCCTGCTCCTCCACCTCGAGCGTCTGCTGGGCGCCTTCGTCGCGGCTCCCCAGTGCTCTCTGGGCGAGCTGCCCACCCTCTCCGCGGCCGAGCGGCACCAACTCGTGCTGGAGTGGAACGACACGGTCCTGGATGCCGCCGAAACCGCGGAGGATCTCTGCCTGCACGACCTCATGTCCGTCCAGGCGCGGCTCCTCCCCACCGCGGTGGCCCTCTCCGGCGAGGGCCGGGAGATGACCTACGCCGAGCTTGACCGGCGCACCAACCAGCTCGCCAATCACCTCGGCGCACTGGGCGTCGGGCCGGAATCAAGGGTGGCGATCATGGTGGAGCGCTCGCTCGAGATGGTGGTGGCGGTGCTCGGCATCCTGAAGGCCGGCGGCGCCTACGTGCCGATCGATCCCGCGACGCCGGCCGACCGCCTGGATTTTCTCCTCGCCGATGCCCGGCCGGCGCTCCTGCTCGCCGGGGAAGGGTTGGCAGACCGTCTGCGCGAGGCCGCGGTCGCCGTCGTGGCGCTCGACGCCGAGCGGGAGCGCATCGCCGCGGCGAGCGTCGAGCCCCCCGCGGTCATGGTCGATCCCGAGAATCTCGCCTACATCATCTACACCTCGGGATCGACCGGGACGCCCAAGGGGGTCGCCGTCCGCCATCGCTCGGCGGTGGCCTACGCCCGCGCCGTGGCGCGGGAGTATGGGATGCGGGCCGGCGATCGCGAGCTGCAGTTTGCCTCGCTGAGCTTCGACGCCAGCGTCGAGGAGATCTTCGCGCCGCTCGCCGCCGGGGCGACCGTCGTCCCGCGGAGCGGGCCGGCCGAGGAGCCGGCGCGGTTTCTCGCCGGCTGTGCGGAGTTGGGGATCACCGTGCTCAGCCTGCCCACGGCCTACTGGCACCAGATCGCGGCGGCGGCCGAGACCGGGGATCCGCCGCTCCCGCCGGCCCTGCGCCTGATCGTCATGGGCGGCGAGCGGGCCCTGCCCGAGCGCTGGACCGCCTGGGGCCGCGGCCCCGGCAACCGGGTGCGGCTGGTCAACGCCTACGGCCCGACCGAGGCGACGATCGCGGCGACGCTCCACGAGCATCCGGGAACGCCGGACCCGCTCGCCGGACGGCGGGAGGTGCCGATCGGCCGGCCGCTCGCCGGTGTGCGCGCCCAGGTCGTCGACCGCGATCTGTGGCCGGTTCCCGCCGGCGGGATCGGCGAGCTGGTCCTGGGCGGAGTGGGGGTGGCGCGCGGCTATCTCGGCCGTCCCGGCCTGACCGCGGAGCGGTTCGTGCCCGACCCGTTCTCCGGCGAGCCCGGCGCGCGCCTTTATCGCACCGGGGATCTCGTCCAGCTCCTCCCGGGCGGCACCCTCGAATTCGCCGGCCGCCTCGACGACCAGGTCAAGGTGCGCGGCTTCCGGATCGAGCCGGGGGAGATCGAAGCCGTTCTCGCCACCCATCCCGGCCTGCGCGAGGCGGCGGTGGTGGTGCACCGCGGCGATTCGCTGCTCGCCTGCGTGGTGCCCACCGACGCGGCGGAGCCGCCGGCGATCGCGGAGCTGCGAGCCTTCCTCGCCGAGCGGCTCCCCGCGCACATGGTGCCCACGGCCTATGCCGTCCTGCCCGCGCTCCCCCTGACGTCCGGCGGCAAGGTGGACCGGCGGGCGCTGGCGCGGCAGGAGCGCGTGACCGAGCCCACGGGTGAGAGGGTCGCTCCGGCCACGCCGCTCGAAGAGCTGCTCGCCCGGGCCGCCGCCGAGGTGCTCGGCGTCGGCGTCGAGCGGGTAGGCATGCGGGACAACTTCTTCGATCTCGGCGGTCACTCGCTGCTCGCCACTCAACTGGTTTCGCAACTGAGCCAGGGGCACGGCATTCAGGTGACGCTGCAGATGGTCTTCGATGCCTCGGATCTCGGCGAGCTGGCCGACCGTATCGTCGAAGCCGAGCTCGCGCGCGTCGATTCCGGGCTCCTCGACGAGGCGCTGCGCGAGATGGAGGGGATGACCCCCGAAGAGCTCCAGGATCTGCTCGGCGGCGCGGGCGGCCTGGGCCTGGAGGAGGACGCCTGATGGCCGACCCCACGCCCCCCCAGGACCGCCTCGCCGGGCTCTCTCGCGAGCAGCGGGCGCTCCTCTTCGAGCAGGTCCGCAGGCGCAAGGAGAAGGCGCGCGCCGCGGCGCCGCCGGCGGGCATCCCTCGCCGGCCGCCCGGCCTCGAGCCGCTCCCCCTCTCCTTCGCCCAGGAGCGGCTCTGGTTCATCGACCGCATGCAGCCGGGCCTCAGCGCCTACAACATCCCCCAGGCGCTGCTGATCGCGGGGGAGACCTCGCCGGCCGTCTTCGCGGCGCTGCTCGGCGAGGTGGTGCGCCGCCATGAGGTGCTGCGCACGACCTTCCGCGAGGTTGACGGCCAGCCGGTCCAGGTGATCGCGCCCGCCGGCCTCTGGACTCTGCCGCTCGTCGACCTCTCGGCCCTGCCCGCCGAGCTCCGCGGCTCCCGGGCGAAGGCCCTGGCCCAGGAGGAGTCGGACCGGCCGTTCGACCTCGCGCGCGGACCGCTCCTGCGCGCCGTCCTGCTGCGGCTGGCGCCCGCCGAGCACGCTCTCCTGCTCACCATGCACCACATCGTCTCCGACGGCTGGTCGATGGGGGTGCTGGTCCGCGAGATTTCGGCGCTCTACGCCGCCGCCCGCGCCGGCTCGCCGTCGCCGCTCCCCGAGCTGCCGATCCAGTACGCGGACTTCGCCGTCTGGCAGCGCGGCTGGCTCCGCGGCGAGGTCCTCGAGCGGCAGCTCGCCTACTGGCGGGAGAAGCTGGCGGGCGTGCCGGCCACGCTCGATCTGCCGACGGACCGGCCGCTGCCTCCTGAGCGCACCCACGCCGGGGTGCGGCTCCGCATTCCCTTCCCTGCCGGTTTCGCGGCCGATCTGGCGGCGTTCGCCCGCCGGCATGAGGCCACCCCCTTCATGGTCCTCCTAGGGGCGTTCCAGGCGCTCCTGTCGCGGCTCACCGGGCAGGAAGAGCTCACCGTCGGCTCGCCGATCGCCAACCGCAACCGGGAGGAGATCGAGCCGCTGATTGGCTTCTTCGTCAACACCCTGGTGCTGCGCGGCGACCTTGCGGGGGACCCCTCCTTCGAGGACCTGCTCGCCCGCGTGCGCAAGACCACCCTGGAGGCCTACGCCCATCAGGACCTCCCCTTCGAGCGGCTGGTGGAGGCGCTGCGGCCGGAGCGGCATCTGGCCGTCAACCCGCTCTTCCGGGTTCTCTTCGCCGTCCAGAACGCGCCTCTCGGCGCCGTGGAGCTCCCCGGCCTGTCGCTCGCCCCGCTGGCGTTCGAGACCACGGTGTCGCAGTTCGATTTCGAGGTGGGCTTCTGGGACTTCGGCGGCGAGATGCTGGCGGACATCGCCTACAGCACCGAGCTGTTCGACGCTCCGACCGCGCGCCGCATCGCCGCGCACCTGGAGACCCTGCTGCGCCGGGCGATGGCGGACGCCGGCGGGCGGGTCTCGGCGCTGCCGCTCCTCTCCCCGGAGGAGAGGCAGCAGCTCGTCCGCGAGTGGAACGACACCGGGAGCACGACGGCAGCGGCGCTCCTCGCCCACGAGATCGTCGCGCGGCAGGCGGAGCGCACTCCCGACGCGGTCGCCGTCGAGCATGGGGAAGAGATCCTGAGCTACCGCGCCCTGGTGACGACGGCGCGGCGCCTCGCCGGGGTCCTGCGCGGGGCCGGCGTCGGTCCGGACGTGCCGGTGGGGCTCTGGGCCGGCCGCTCTCTCGCCCTGCCGGTGAGCGTGCTGGCGATCCTCGAGGCCGGCGGCGTCTGCCTGCCGCTCGATCCCAGCTATCCCGCGGAGCGTCTGGCGTTGATGATCGGCGACGCGTGCCCCCGGCTCGTCCTCGCCGAGGAGACGGCGCTCGCCGATCTGCCGCCCGGAATGCTGGACGGCGTCGAGGTCGCCGTCCTCGACCGGCGCGGGGGGATCGTTTCCGGGTCCTCGCGGCCGGAGCCGCCGGCCGCGGCGGCGGTCCGGCCCGGCCCCGAGAACCTCGCCTACATCCTCTACACCTCAGGCTCCACCGGCCGCCCCAAGGGGGTGGCGCTGCCGCATCGGGCGCTGGCCAACCTCACCACCTGGGCCGGCGAGGTCCGGCCGGACCGCGGCCGGCGCGTCCTCCAGTTCTCGCCGCTCGGCTTCGACGTCTCCTTCGAGGAGCTGTTCTCGACCTGGGGCTCGGGGGGCACGCTGGTGATGATGCCCGACGAGCTGCGCCGCGATCCCGCCGCGCTGCTCTCCTTCCTGGTCGAGAAGCGGATCGAGCGGCTCTTCCAGCCCTTCGTCGCGCTCCAGCAGCTCGCAGAGATCGCCGGCGAGCAGGGGGGGCCACCGGCAGCGTTGCGCGAGCTGATCACCGCCGGCGAGCAGCTCCGGGTCACCCCGGCGGTGGCGGCGCTCTTCCAGGGCGGCGCCCGGCTGTTCAACGAGTACGGGCCGACCGAGACCCACGTCACCACGGCGTTCCTCCTGTCCGGGCCGCCGGACCGCTGGCCGGCGCTGCCGCCGATCGGCCGGCCGATCGCCAATCACCGCGTCCATCTGCTCGACCGCGGCCGGCAACCGGTCGTCATGGGGGTACCGGGGGAGCTCTGCGTCGGCGGCGCTGGCCTCGCCCGCGGCTACCTCGGGCGGCCGGACCTGACCGCCGACCGCTTCATCCCCGATCCGGGCGGCATGGAAGCGGGGGCGCGGCTCTACCGCACGGGGGATCTCGCGCGGTGGCTGGCGAGCGGCGACCTCGAGTACCTCGGGCGCACCGACTTCCAGGTCAAGGTGCGCGGCTATCGCGTCGAGCCCGGAGAGGTCGAGGCGGCCGTCGCCGCGCAGCCGAATGTGCGCGCCGCCGCGGTGGTGATGCGGCAGGATCCGACGGGGGGCCCGCGCCTGGTGGCCTACGTGGTCTGGGACGGCGAGGAGGGCTCCGAGGCCGGGCTGCGGGAGGCGCTCCGGGCGCGCCTGCCGGCGCCGATGGTCCCCGCCGCCTTCGTCGCGTTGGCCGCCCTGCCGCTAACCCCGAGCGGCAAGCTGGACCGCCGCGCTCTGGCCGGACCCGCCTTCTCTCCGCAGGGCGCGCCGGCGACCGCCGGGTACGTCGAGCCGGCGGCCGGCACCGAACGGGAGATCGCGGCGATCTGGAGCGAGATCCTCGACGTCGAGCGCGTCGGGGCGCGGGACGACTTCTTCGAGCTCGGCGGGCACTCGCTGATGGCGGTCCAGATCCTCTCCCGCATGCGCGCCCGCCTCGGAGTGGACCTGCCCGTGCGCGCGCTGTTCGAGGCTCCCGTGCTCGCCGAGCTGGCGCGGCGGGCCGAGCAGGCCGGCGCTCTCCCCGTCGCCGCCGCCGTCCGCTCCGGGGCCCGCACGGAGCCGCTCTCCTTCGGCCAGGAGCGCCTCTGGTTCCTCGACCGCATGGAGCCGGGCAATACGGCGTTTAACATGGGCTCGTCACTGCGCCTGCGGGGGCCGCTGGACGCGCGCTCCCTCGAGCGGGCGGTGAACGAGATCGTGCGCCGGCACGAGGCATTGCGCGCCACCTTCGGCGAGGACGACGGCCGGCCGGTCCAGCGGACCTTGCCCAGCCTGTGGGTGCCGCTGTTCGGAATCGACCTCTCGGCCCTGCCGGAGACCGCCCGCGAGGCCGAAGCCGAGCTCGTCGCCAAGGCTTCCCTGGCCTCCCCCTTCGACCTCGAGGCCGGCCCGCTGATCCGCACCTCGCTGCTCCGGCTCGCCGCCGACCTTCATCTCTTCCTGCTGGACGTCCATCACATCGTTTCCGACGGCTGGTCCGCGGGGGTGATGGACCACGAGCTGATCACCCTCTACAACGCCTTTACCGCGGGGGAGCCTTCGCCGCTCCCGCCGCTCCCCATCCAGTACGGTGATTTCGCCCGCTGGCAGCGCGAGTGGCTGACCGGTGCGCAGCTGGAAGCCCAGCTCGCCTACTGGCGCGGCAAGCTGGGGGGGGAGCTGGCGCCGCTCGACCTGCCGGCCGACCATCCGCGCCCGGCGCTGCAGACCTACCGCGGCGGTAGCCTGCCGCTGGAGATTCCGGAGGCGGTGGTGGCCGCCCTGCGGGCGCTGTCGCGCGAACGGAAGGCGAGCCTGTTCATGACCCTGCTCGCCGCCTTCCAGGTCCTGCTCTCGCGCCTAGCCGGTCAGGACGATATCGTGGTGGGCTCGCCGATCGCGGGCCGCCGCCTCCGCGATACCGAGGGGCTGATCGGCTTCTTCCTCAACACCCTGGCCCTGCGTACCGATCTCGGAGGAAACCCCAGTTTCCGCGAGCTGCTGGACCGGGTGCGGGAGACCACGCTCGGTGCCTATGAGCACCAGGACATCCCTTTCGAGGCGCTGCTGGCGGAGCTGAAGCCGGAGCGGGACCTCTCGCGCACCCCGCTCTTTCAGGTCTTCTTCAATATGCTGAACCTGCCTCCGGAAAAATCCCGGGTGCAGGAGCTGGAGATCGACCGGGGACCGGCTCCCGAGATGGAGTCGAAGTTCGATCTCACCCTCTATTTCACCGAGGCGATGGGAGCGATCCATGGCGTCCTGGTCTACAACGCCGACCTGTTCGACGCCCCCCGCATGGAGGAGCTGGCGCGGCAGTACCGGGCGGTACTGGCGTGGGCCGCCCGCCATCCGGACGCCTGGATCCAGGGGGTCTCGCTGCTGACCCTGAAGGCCGCGGCCGTCCTGCCCAATCCGACCCAGCCGCTGAGCGCGAAGTGGAACGGCGCGGTCCACGAGCTGTTCCTGGCGGCGGCCCGCCGGCATCCGGAGCGCCCGGCGGTGGTCGACCCCGAGGGGAGTTGGACCTACGGCGAACTCGCCGGCGCCGCCGGCCGCCTCGCCGCGCATCTGCGGGCGGCCGGGGTGGCGCCAGGGGACCGGGTGGCGATCTGGGCCCACCGCAGCGCTCCCATCGCCTGGGCGGTCCTGGGCACGCTGGCCGCGGGCGGCGCCTTCGTGATGCTCGATCCGGCCTACCCGCCGGCGCGCCTAGTCGAGATCCTGCGCCTCGCCGAGCCCCGGGCCTGGCTGGAGCTGACCGCCGCCGGGGCGCCGCCGCCGGAGGTCGAGGAGCTGCTCGCCGGCTGGCAGGCGGAAGGGCGGCTGCTCGGCCGCACCGCGCTGCCGGGCGGCGGTCCCGAAGGGGCGGCCGGCCCACTCGCGGCGCTCCCCCCGGCGGGGGAGCCGGTCGCGACCGGACCCGACGACCTCGCCTTCGTGGCCTTTACCTCCGGGTCGACCGGCACCCCCAAGGGGATCCTCGGGCGCCACGGCCCGCTGTCGCACTTCCTCCCCTGGCAGCGCGAGCGCTTCGGGCTCTCGGAGGCGGACCGCTACAGCCTGCTCTCCGGGCTGGCGCACGATCCGCTGCAGCGCGATCTCTTCACCGCCCTCTGCACCGGCGCCACGCTCTGCGCTCCCGATCCGGAGGAGATCTTCATTCCGGGCCGGCTGGCGGCCTGGGCGGCGCGGCAGAAGATCACCGTCGCCCACCTGACCCCGGCGCTGGGGCAGGTGCTGACCGAGCCGCCGGGGGACGGGACCGCGGCGGCGCCGATCCCGTCGTTGCGCTACGTTTTCTTGGTCGGTGACGTGCTCACCCGGCTGGACGTCGACCGCCTCCGCCGGCTGGCCCCGGCGGTGACCTGCGTCAACCTCTACGGCAGCACCGAGACCCAGCGCGCCGTCGGTTACCACGTGGTCGACGCCGAGGCGGGCGGGGCCGGGCAGCGGTCACGGCAGGTGCTGCCGCTCGGGCGCGGCATGGAGGACGTCCAGATCCTGGTGGTGAACCCCGCCGAGCGGCTGGCGGGCATCGGCGAGGTCGGCGAGATCTGGATGCGCAGCCCCCACCTCGCCCGCGGCTACCTTGGCGACGAGGCGCTGACCCGCGAACGCTTCCGCGTCAATCCGTTCACTGACGACGAGACGGACCGCGTCTACCGCACCGGCGACCTTGGCCGCTATCTGCCCAACGGCGAGACGGTCTTCGCCGGCCGGGCGGACCAGCAGGTCAAGATCCGCGGCTTCCGCATCGAGCCCGGGGAGATCCAGGCGACGATCGGCCGCCTGGAGGGGGTCCGGGAGTCGGTGGTGGTGGTGCGCGAGGAGCGGGGGGACCGCTATCTCGCGGCCTACGTGGTTCCCGAGCCGGGGGCGGCGCCGGATCTCGCCGGCCGGCTGCGGCCGTTCCTCGCCGCGCGGCTCCCCGACTACATGGTGCCGGCCGCCTTCGTCGAGCTGCCGGCGCTGCCGCTCACCCCCAACGGCAAGGTCGATCGGCGGGCGCTACCGGCGCCGCAACGGCAAGCCGCCGGGACCGCCGCGCCGCGGGGGCCGGTGGAGGAGAGGCTCGCCGGCCTCTGGGCCGACCTGCTGCGTCTCGACGCCGTCGGCGCCCACGATAACTTCTTCGAACTGGGCGGCCACTCCCTGCTGGCCACCCAGCTCGTTTCGCGCGTGCGCGGCGCCTTCCAGGTCGAGCTGCCGCTGCGGGTGATCTTCGAGGCGCCCACGGTCGCCGATCTGGCGGCGTGGATCGAGCGGACGCTACGGACCTCCGGGGGAGCCGCCTTGGCGCCGCCTGTCGCCCCGGTCCCCCGCGATCGTCCGCTGCCGCTCTCCTTCGCGCAGGAGCGGCTCTGGTTCCTGCAGCTCCTCGCGCCGGCGAGCCCGGTCTACAACATGGGGGCGGCGCTGCGGCTCGCCGGCCGGCTGGACACCGGTGCCCTCGCCGCTGCTCTCTCCGAGATCCTGCGCCGTCACGAGGCGTTGCGCACGACTTTCCGCGCCACCGCCACCGCCACCGGCGCCGTGCAGGAGATTCACCCAGTGGCGCCCTTGCCGCAGCCGATGGTCGACCTCTCCTCCCTGCCGGAGGAGGTCCGTCCGGTGGAGGCTTGGCGGATCGCCACGGCGGAGGGCGCCCGGCCGTTCGATCTCGAGCACGGGCCCCTGCTGCGCGCCCTGCTGCTGCGCTTGGCGGACGAGGACCACGTCGCGCTCTGGGGGACACATCACATCGCCGCCGACGGCTGGTCGCTGAGCGCGGTGTTCGTCCCCGAGCTGACCCGGCTTTACACCGCCTTCGTCCAGGGACTGCCGTCGCCGCTCCCCGAGCCGCCGGTACAGTACGCCGACTATGCCGTCTGGCAGCGGGAGTGGCTGTGCGGGGAAGTGCTCGCGGAGCAGCTCGGCTACTGGCGGCGGCAGCTCTCCGGCCTCGCCCCCGTAGAGCTGCCCGCCGACCGCCCGCGCCCGCCGGCCCCCTCCGGCCGCGGCGGCAGCCGGTCCTGGGAGCTGGCGGCGGGGAGCGTGGAGCGTCTGGGCCGGCTGGCCCGGGCGGGGGACGCCACCCTCTTCATGGGGCTCTTCGCCGCGTTCGCCGCGGTGCTCCACCGGGAGACTGGCCAGACCGGGCTGCCGGTGGGGATGCCGGTCGCCAGCCGCTCGCGGGCGGAGATCGAGGGGCTGATCGGCTTCTTCGTCAACACTCTGGTGCTGCGCGGGGATCTGGCGGGAGATCCCGACCTCCCGGAGCTTCTGGCCCGCTCCCGCGAGACCGTGCTCGGCGCCCTCTCCCACCAGGACATCCCCTTCGAACGGCTGGTGGACGAGCTGGGGCTGCCGCGCAACCCGCACCGGCCGCCGCTGCTGCGCGTGACATTCCAGCTCCAGACCGCGCCGGCGGACGGCTACCTGGAGCTGCCGGGGCTCACCCTGCAGCCGTTCGAGACCGACGTCGAGACCGCCAAGTTCGATCTGGTGGTCAATCTCTATGAGACCGGCGCGAGCCTCGCCGGCGTCTTCCTCTACGACGCCGACCTGTTCGACGGCTCGACGGTGGCGCGGCTGGCGGGGCACTTCGGCACCCTGCTCGAAGCCTGGATCGACGAGCCGGGCCGGCGCCTCGCGGATCTGCCGCTGCTGAGCGCGGCGGAGCGCCATCAGCTCCTGATCGAATGGAATCCGGGCGCCGCGGAGGATCGCGTCCTGACCCCTCTGCACCTTCTCTTCGAGGCCCAGGTGGACCGCGCGCCCGAGGCTCCGGCTGTGTCCGTGGGGGCTGAGCGTCTCACCTACGGCGAGCTCGACCGGCGGGCCAACCGGCTCGCCCGGCACCTGCAAGCCTCCGGCGTGCGGCCGGGGGACCGGGTGGCCCTCCTGCTGGGGCGGTCGGCGGAGATGTTGGCCGCTATCCTCGCCGTCCTGAAGACCGGCGCCGCCTACGTGCCGCTCGATCCGGCATATCCCGCCGAGCGTCTGGCTTTCACCCTGGAGGACAGCGGCGCCTCGTTGCTGGTGACGTCAGGGGATCTGACGCCGGAGGCCGTCCGCGATGTCCGCACGGTCCGCCTCGACGCCGAGCGGGACGAGATCGAGGGCCGCGGTGGCGAGCGCCTGGAGATCCCCGCCCATCCGGATCTCCCGGCCTACGTCATCTACACCTCGGGGTCGACGGGCCGGCCGAAGGGGGTGGTGATCTCGCACGCCAGCGTCCACCGCCTGTTCACGGCCACCGCGCCCTGGTTCGGCTTCGGCGCGGACGACGTCTGGACCCTCTTCCACTCCTATGCCTTCGACTTCTCGGTCTGGGAGATCTGGGGGGCCCTGCTCCACGGCGGCCGTCTGGTGGTGGTCCCCTACTGGGAGAGCCGCTCGCCCGAGGGCTTCTACCGCCTGCTACGCGAGGAGCGGGTCACCATCCTCAATCAGACCCCCTCCGCCTTCCGCCAGCTCCTCTGGGCGGAGGAGGTGGCGCTCGGCAATGGCAATGCACCCCCCGATCTCGCCCTGCGCCGGGTGATCTTCGGCGGCGAGGCCCTGGAGTCGGCGAGCCTCGCCCCCTGGTTCGCCCGCCATGGCGACGAGCGTCCGCGGCTGATCAACATGTACGGCATCACCGAGACCACCGTCCACGTCACGTACCGGCCGGTGCTGGCGGCGGACCTCGCCGGCGGCAGCCTGATCGGCGAGCCGATTCCGGACCTCTCCGTCCACCTGCTCGACGGCAGTCTCCAGCCGCTGCCGGTCGGCGTCCCCGGCGAGATGCACGTCGGCGGCGCCGGGCTCGCGCAGGGGTATCTCGGCCGTCCGGACCTCACCGCCGGGCGCTTCGTCCCCGATCCGTTCTCGGGACAGCCGGGCGCGCGTCTCTACCGCTCGGGAGACCTCGCCCGCCGCCTGCCGAACGGCGATCTCGAGTACCTCGGCCGCATCGACCAGCAGGTCAAGATCCGCGGCTTCCGCATCGAGCTGGGGGAGATCGAGGCCGCGCTGTCCGCGCAGCCTGGAGTCCGCGAGGCCGTGGTCCTGGCGCGCGAGGACGGCGAGCGCCGCCTGGTGGCCTATCTGGTGGGGGAGACCGCGGGCGCCGCCGCCCTGCGCGAGGCCCTGGCCGCGCGGCTCCCGGACTACATGCTCCCCGCGGCCTTCGTCTTCCTGGACGCCCTCCCCCTGACGGAGAACGGCAAGGTGGACCGCCGGGCGCTCCCCGCGCCGGACACCGCCGTCGCCGCGACCGCCAGCCGCGAGCCGGCCCGCGATCCGCTGGAGCGGTTCCTCGCCGCTCAATTCCGCGACGTTCTGGGGTTGCCGGCCGATCGCGAGATCGGGATCGGCGAAGACTTTTTCGAGCTCGGCGGCACCTCGATCACCAGCGCGATCTTCATCCACCGCCTCCAGCAGGCGCTGGCGGAGGTCGTCCATGTGGTGACGATCTTCGACCATCCGACCGTGGCCGCCCTCGCGGCCTTCCTGCGCGAGCGGCACGCCGGGGGGGCGCGGCGGATCGAGGAGGAGGGCGGCGAGGTGCCGGCCGGACCTGTCGCTCTGGAACGAGGCGTGCTGGTGCCGCTGCAGGAGGGCGGGCCCGGCCGCCGTCCGCTCTTCTGTGTCCATTCGGTGGGCGGCGAGGTCGTCTCCTACCGCGAGCTGGCGCGCCGCCTGGGTTCCGACCAGCCGGTCTACGGCCTGCAGTCCTCCGATCCGCCGCTCCAGGACATCCGGGAGATGGCGGCGCGCTACGTCGCCGCCATTCACGAGGTGCAGCCGGTGGGACCCTACCGGATCGCCGGCTGGTCGATGGGCGGCATCGTGGCCTACGAGATGGCCCGCCAGCTGGAGGCCGCGGGGGAGAAGATCGATGTCCTGGCGGTGATTGACGCCGCCTCGCCGGACCGCTGGGCTGGAGAGCCCGAACGGACCGATACGGAGATGGTGACCCTCTTCGCCACCGCCCTGGAGCAGCTCCACGGCGGGGATCTCGACCTTCCCCCCGGTTTCGAGCTCCCCGCCATCGACCTGGACGGCCTCGACGCCGATGCCGCGCTCGCCATCGCCCTCGACCTCGGCCGCCAGGTCGGCCTGCTCTCCTCGAACCTCGAGCTGGCCGAGCTGCGCCGTCTCTTCGAACGCTTTCAGGCCAACCGCCGTTCCCTGTCGTCCTATCACGGTCCCTACCCCTACAGCGGCGAGCTCCACCTCTTCCGAGCCGCCGATCACCTTGCGATGAAGGAGGAGAATGGGGACCCCACGCTGGGATGGGGCAAGCTGCTGAACGGGAATCTGCGGATCGTCGACGTCCCGGGCGACCATCGGACAGTCCTCAAAGTTGGCGTGGAGGCTCTGGCGGACCGGCTGCGCGAGCTGCTGAGGCGGTAGACTTCCCCCGGAGAGACCCGACGTCCGTCCACCCCCGATAGGAGAGCCGATGCCCCACACCCTTCGCCATGCCGTGCTGTCCGCCGCGCTCGCCGCCGGAGCCACCCTGACCGCCTTCGCGCAGACTCCGGCCCCGCCGGCCGGCCCCGGCGCCGCGCCGCGTTTCGATGCCTCGGCTCTCGACCGCTCCGTGCAGCCCTGCGACGACTTCTACCAGTTCGCCTGCGGCCCATGGATGGCGAAGAACCCCGTGCCGCCGGACCGTTCGCGCTGGGGGCGCCTCTCCGAGCTGTCCGAGCGCAATCAGTACGTCCTGCGCGACATCCTCGAGAAGGTCGCGAAGGCCGACCAGCGCGGGGTCATCGACCAGAAGATCGGCGACTATTACGCGAGCTGCATGGACGAGGCCGCCATCGAGGCCAAGGGCCTCGCTCCTCTGCGGCCTCAGCTCGACCGGATCGCCGCCCTCAAGTCGAAGCGTGATCTCGCGCCGGTCCTCGCCGGGATCCAGGCGCACGGGGTGCCCGCGATCTTCCGTTTCGGTGCCCAGCCCGACCTGCGGAACGCCAGCCTCAACATCGCGGCGGTCGGCCAGGGCGGGATCGCCCTGCCTGACCGCGACTACTACCTCGAGGACGCGGCGAGGTTTGCGGAGCTGCGCAAGCAGTACCTCGTCCACGTTCAGAAAATGTTCGAGCTCCTGGGCGAGCCGAAAGAGGCCGCGGCCCGGGACGCCCGGACCGTGGTCGACATCGAGACCGGCCTCGCCAAGGTTTCGCTCGATCGCGTCAAGCGCCGGAACCCGGCGAACAGCGACCACAGGATGACCCGCAAGGAACTCGCGGCGCTGGCTCCCGACTTCGACTGGAACGCCTACTTCACGGCGATCGGCACGCCTTCCTTCACCGCGATCAACGTCACCTGGCCGGATTTCTTCAAGGGGATGAGCCAGCTCCTCGCCGCGCGGAGTCTCGACGATTGGAAGACCTATCTCCGCTGGCACGTCGTCCATGACGCGGCTCCGCTCCTGCCCGCCGCTTTCGTCAACGAGAACTTCGATTTTTTCGACCGGATCCTCTCCGGCGCCAAGCAGCTCCAGCCGCGCTGGAAACGGTGCGTCGGGCTCACCGACCAGCAGCTCGGCGAGGCCCTGGGGCAAATTTACGTGGAGGCCACCTTCGGGACCGAGGGGAAGGAGCGCATGTCGAAACTGGTGGCGGCGCTCGAGGCGGCTCTCGACCACGACATCCGCGAGCTCCCCTGGATGACCGACGCCACCCGCAAGCGGGCCCTGGAGAAGCGCGCCGCCATCGCCAACAAGATCGGCTATCCCGACCGCTGGCGCGACTACTCCACAGTGAAGATCGTGCGCGGCGACGCCCTCGGCAACAGCGAGCGCGCCGCGGCCTTCGAGACGGCGCGCGACCGGGCGAAGATCGGCCAGAAGGTGGACCCGTCCGAGTGGGATCTGACGCCGCCGACGGTGAACGCGGGCTACGACCCCTTCCAGAACAACATCACCTTCCCGGCCGGCATCCTGCAGCCGCCGTTCTTCGACAAGTCGGCGGACGACGCCGTGAACTTCGGCGCTATCGGCGCCGCCATCGGTCATGAGCTGACCCACGGCTTCGACGACGAGGGGCGGAAGTTCGATGCCAAGGGGAACCTCGCCGACTGGTGGACGGCGGCGGACGCCAAGGAGTTCGAGAAGCGCGCCGCCTGCCTGGCCCAGGAGTATTCGGGGTTCACCGTCGCCGGGGACGTGCACCTGAACGGCGAGCTCACCCTGGGCGAGAACACCGCCGACAACGGCGGCGTACGCATCGCCCTGATGGCCCTTGAGGACACCCTCAAGGGATCGACGGCGCCGCTGCGCGATGGTTTCACCCCCCAGCAGCGCCTGTTCCTGGGCTGGGGGCAGATCTGGTGCGAGAACGCCACCGAGCAGGGCGCCCGGCTTCAAGCCCAGACCAACCCCCATTCACCGGGCCGCTACCGCGTGAACGGCGTCGTCTCGAACATGCCGGAGTTCCAGAAGGCCTTCAACTGCGCCCCCAAGGCGCCGATGGTGCGCGAGAACGCCTGCCGCGTCTGGTGAGCGGTGGCTGCCGCGGAGCTCCGCGGCGTTTTCGCGACTCTCGCCGGCACGCCTGCGAGCCAAACTTCCGGGCTCTGGTCAAGGGAGCCCTCGTCAGTGGATGCCGCTATGGGGAGTTGGTAGCTCTTCAGGTTGGAGACGTGACTGACCAAGGAGCTATCCACATCCGCCAGAGCAAGAGCAGCAAACCGCGCTACGTCTACCTCAATGAGGACGGAGCACGGTTCTTCACCCAACTTGCCGCAGGGAGCAGCATCCAACTCTTATAAGCACCGTCGGAAAATGGCGCTTCTGTCCGTCCATAAAAGAGTTGAGGCAGGTATGCGACCATGGAAATGCCTCTGTGAACTTTTGGCCCAGGCTTGCGGGGCCAAGAGTTGACTCATCTGCTCATTCATTGTAATATCTGGTTTACGACTTATAAGATTATCTTGAATGTCTGCATGGGTTTGATTTTGCAATTTTGCATAAGAAAAGGAGTGGGCTATGGGCTGGTCTCGCTTCAAGCACATGATGACAGTGGTCGCCTTCCTAATGTGTAGTCCCGCGTTCGCCGATCGTATATACGATATTCAGTATGCTCCGAAGGCTGACGGAGGCAAGAGAATAGTCATTACATGGTCAGCGGATTTTGTCGCATCGAGCGGCGACTTACTCGTGACCGCCTTAAGTACGTCAGGCACTACAAGCACTGGCAAAGTTCAAGGGTTGATTACTGCAACATCGGTATCTCCGCCCAAGACAAGCTTCTCCGCGTCGATTAGTTTTGGCGGTAGCAATATCCCCAACGAGGCGACCGTCTCACTGACGGCAGTTTTGTCAGCAACGTCGCCGAGCACGGCGCCAGTGGGTACAGCATCAGCAAGCAGTCCACCAACTCCAGTACTTGGCGAGGTAACCGTCAATCTTGACGCAGTCAAAGAGTACTTTTCTGCAATGCAAGAACTCGATACTGCAAAGTCACGACGGCTCTCGCCTAGCCCGCCATCTCCCGACGTAAATGCGGAAGTAAACACCCTGACGGACAGGTCACTCCGAGTTCGAGTGACATCGGACCGTTTTGTCTCGGTACAAGCGTTTGCCTACCCCACAGATAAGATCATTGATGCAACTGGTAACACCCCCTTTAAGAGCGAGGAGGTCACAGTACTAAGGGATGCCCCTCGGGTTTTAAAAATACTGAATCTTTCAGCCGCGACACCCTATGTAATCGTGCTTCGCGACACAACCAATAGTGCCATCCCTGCCGTCCTTAAAACGCTTAGCACCGACGACAATGGTAATCCTATTAAGACACTCACTCATTTTGATCAGCCAACCCTAGCGATCTTGGAACGCCCGAAGAACAAGAAGAATCAGGCGGTATCAGTTAAGCTACAAAGCACCAACGCCGCTAAGATAAAGATCTCGATTGAGGAAGGCGATCAGATGGGACGCTTTAGGGAAGTCGCCCAAGAGCTAGTTGAGCCAACAATTACGGCGACGCCCGAGTTAAGGAAGATTTCCGTAGCTCTAAAGCCAAAAGAGAACTACAGAGTAGTCGCCACGGCTCTTTCTAAGTTCGAGGACATATCTAGTTCAGAGCCTGCCTACTCCGAGATCTTCTCCGGCGTTGAAGACAACTTGTTTACGGCCATCGTTGTCGATGTAACAGATGGTTTGAAGTTCATGCCAACAGAAGTGGCTGGTCCGGTAACGATGCGTATCGCAGCCAATGTTGCCGGCATTGGCATCTCGAAGGAATGTGCACCGGCGAATGTTCCACCGAGCTGCGGGTTCACCGTGGACGAGGTACAAACCAAGCTGGCAGCTTATAGTGCAAACTCGAAGGGTGTGACTTTTAAAATAACCGTAGCGAGTGCCGATGACACCGAAAGGTCGCAGGAAGCTCAATTCGGCTTCATAATCACGCCACCAGCAAATCCGAAAAATGAAACAGGAAAAAGGAACGATAAATGGAAACAGGCGATTGACCTCACTTTAAGTTCCGTAAGTTCCAATACCTCTCTTGGTTTGGGGCCAAAAGCCAAAAGCGTGGGAACATTTCTTCTAATGTTGCTTAAAGGAATTATCTAGTACGAGCTGCGTCGGGGTGCGCCATTCTCTCGTCAGAGAGCCTCTGGAACGAAAGATCTCTACAGGTGGCTACCCTCACCATGCACTGAGAGCAGATAGTGCGCCCTGGGGCCGCTGGCGAGGTAATGCACGAGGCTCAAAACCGTTAGAGGTGGTTAGGCTTGTGTATGGCAGGTGCCTCCAGTGGATTCTGCTCTACTGAGCGCACAGAATAGTTATTTGTCCATATGCGTTGGAATTTTGGTCAGCCTCGGGGACAGGGTCTCTGCATCTGTCCTACGCTTTCCCGTGCCATGAGAGAACGACTAGAACCTACTCTCTTCTTTTGCTAAGCGTACGAGTACGACACAAAGTCATATGACCATCAATCCAGGACAAATCCTGGAGCCTCGGAATCGGCACACAACCGCCATAGCCCTGCAAATTGACAGGGCGAATAAAGGGTTCTACAACTCGACTTTTCTAATGATTTCAGCGGAGGTCAGTACTCAACGAAGGGCAGGAATTTGGGAACCCCCACCATACCTTTGCAGCGCCCCAATAGACTCCTATTAGACCCCCCCTCGTTGGATTAAGAGAGGCAGGATTAAGAGAGGCAGCCTGAATCAGCGCAACAGGACGAGCACTGCAATCTCCGAGAAAAGAGTGAGGCGCTTGGTTCCTTTTCAGGAAATATAATATCTACAGAACTTACCTTGAATTGGGCAGAGGGGGCAGGTAATTGTCAATAAAAATCATAATAGATTCTGTTTGGTCAAGCGGAATGCGGTGATATACTGGAATCCCAGTTTCTTCACGTAAGGCTTCCATCTCGACATCGTTACGCACAGTAAGACATGCTATTGGAAGTTGCAAGCCCAACTGCTTTGCTCTGCGGCATAGGCGAAGGCCAGTGTTCTTTGACGATTCAAAGAACTCAGCGTTAAGAGCAAGCTGTGAGGATAGTATGTCTTCAATGCTAAGGGTCGAAACCATCACATCAAAAATGGCCGCCGCATACTCTTCTTTCCCATCATGGATCGCCTCTAATCTGAGATTTGCGTCCCTTTCATTGGTACATACTGTCACATCATAGCCTCGATGTTGCAGTAACTCAAGCAGCCAGAGAATCTCTTCAACTTGGTCATCAACTATAAGAACAGCCTTTTTCGAGGTCATCCTCACTCCTATGCCAAGCCTAGGAACCTTGTTTTTGAAAAGTTATACGAAAACGATTGAGCGAGCGCGACTCTTCTACTATCTCAGCGTAATTGATAGTTGCATTGTGAAGAGTAAGAATCTGCCGAACAAGCCACAGGCCTAGCCCGGTGCCATGTGGCACTAGAGCTTTGGCATGCGAAGAGCGTACACCTCTTTCAAAGATCCTCTCGTAGTCTTTAGGATGGATAGGGATTCCACGGTTTATAATATCGAGTACAGGGCCTGAAGGAAGAAGAGATGCCTTTACCTGGATGGACGAATGAGGGCGCGAATATTTTATTGCATTATCTATTAAATTTGCCAATACTTGCCGCAGCAATTCAGGGTGGCCATATACAAGCTCTAAGTGCTGCAAACTACCTGCATTAATTTCGATAGAAAGATCCTTTGCCCTCAGGGCGGTAGAGAAATCCTGGCCTGCCTCACGCAAGAGCCTACGAATGGAAACTTGTTGAATACGAATGGGCTCCCGTCGCAGAACCATATCCATGTAAGAGAGATTACGCACGAGCCTGGAGCAGGCTCGAAGCTGACCAATGATACGAACAAGTTCACTCTGGAATTCAGATTTTTTGAGGACTCCTCGTCCTAGGTTTTCGATCGTACCAAGCAGAGATCCCAATGGGGTTTGAATCTGATGGCCTATGCTTGAGATGTAGTCGATCTGGAACTCTGTGTCCTCCTTGAGGCGCGCGAAGAGTTCGGCAGGAGGGAGGACTCTGTCCTCTTGATCATTGAGGAATCTCTGCAACGTCATTTGAGCTGTGACATCGCGATAGAATCCCTCCACTCCAACCTCATTTCCGGATTTGTCTACAATTAACCGAAGGTCAACTTCTGCCCAGAAGCGCTCGCCTCCTTTTCTTCGCAACTCAAGGAGGTGTCTAGTAAGCTTCCCATTGCGTTGGCGTAAGAGATCTATAAGTTTGTCTCGATCTGCCACGTTCTCATATAAAATTCTGCGGCTAAGATGCTTCAAATCCTCCTGCGAAAACCCAGTAATACGTACATCAGCGTCCGTAGATTGAATGGTTCGATCCGTCATATCGGTCCGGAAGTATGCTACATCTAATGCATCCAGGAACGCGAGTAACCGCTCATATTGCTCCGCAAGTTTCTCAACTTCAGAGAGGTCGCGAGCTGTTACAATTGTATAATAGGTGGGAGGGTAAAAAATTAAATTAGCCTGAATCCGAAAAGATATCATAGCAGTTATATGTGAGCCATCTGCGCGGCGGAGAATGCTGCGGATTGGCCCATATTCGCCATGGCCGTGCTTTACTGCACTCTGCTTAGCCTCTCGAAGGCCTGGAAGAAGTCTCTCATACTCGCCCGGGGCATAAATCTCGGCAACCTCTAAGGTTTTTATATCTTCAGGAGAACGGCCTAAAATAGCAGCAACTCCTGGGTTGGCTGCAACGATTCTATCTAAAGCGCGTGTGGCCGATTGCCGAAGAGACACCATTACACCTTCGTTGGCAGATGCAAGTATGGCGTTAGCCTGATTGACTTGTCGCCAATTTCCAAGAGCCGATCCAAGCAGGTCGCCAAGAAACTGCAAGGTACTCTCGTCTAGGCTATTAAATGGTTTCGGATTAGAATGTCGGAAGAGCGCAACGATGCCAACAACATATTTTCCAAAGCGAAGAGGCCCACCTAAAAAATTGTTGGTGAGTGAACCTTGTTCGTTCTGGTGACGATCGAGTTGTCTAAATGGCTCGCCTATGCTCTCGCTAATGCGCAGGCTGCGATGATGTTCGTAAACCCAACGGACATGATCTTGCACCTTCTGATGGCTGCCATTATTATCTTGACGCTCAGACTGCTGAGTTGTGCTTGCAGACGGCAGCAAGATTCCGTCATCCTCAATGAATATACTCGCATCTGCCACATACATATGACAAACCTGTGCGACCAGCCACTCTAAGTCCCATTGATTATTTCTTGGATTTGAGTGCTCAAAAAATTCTTGCATTAATGTATTTATCTGTCGCTGGCGAGCCCAAGACTCAGCTCGTGTCGCTGCCTGAATAGAAGCGGCAAGCAATGGAGCCGATTGCACAATTGTTTTATAATACGGCTTAGGATGATCTGGTCGCTCCAAAAACCAAACCAACAAGCAGGCGATGACTACCCCTTTGCATCTAAGCGGAATCACGACGCCATTTAGGAGCCTATTATCTCGTGGACTAATCCTATCTACGAAGCCCATCTCTTTGCTGCTTTTATATATATCTCGAATAATTTCAAGGCTCGGCAACTCTTTATTTGTTACATTACAGAGGCTGACGGCCAGCGGCTCCAGACTGGCCTCTGGATCTTCTTGCGAATCTTTGTCCCAGGCGATCAATGCAAGTGATTCGGCGTTGAATGATTTGCAAAGCCGTAACGCAAGACTATCAAGAAAGTTTTGCAGTCTTGAGTTCTGTTCTTGAGACAGATGATCATTGAGTAAATCTGCGATAAGATCGTTGGCCGCAGAGGAAGTCATGAACAGATCCTCGCTTCTTATCTTTGGATAGCGACTTCATGCATTCCAGGTCCAGCCATTTGCTTCTTTGGCTGGGCGAGAGCATTCAAGGGAAAGTCAATCATTGTCTGATTTCTCGAATTTATCTTTTGTCGGCAGTTTGAGCTGGGGCAGATAGCGCAGAGCATCCTTAATCAGGCTGATAAAGTTCTTTTCGCTTAGACTACCGTCTCCCTGAATGCGCAGGATGAATGCGCCGACGACTGCATAGAACAAAATGCCCCCTAAGAGAACAACCGGCAGAAGCCAGGGCGAAACATAGTAAGAAAGAAAAAACATTCCAGCGATAACGACCACGAAGACAAAAAGGAAAAATGCCCCAGACTGCCAGAGCATGCTGGCCCGCCTTGCTCTCTGGGCGGGTTGTTTTTCATATGAGGCATGCGCACCTTTAAACGCGCGGCGCAGGCTTTCAAAAAAGGCGGTCTGTTTCCGCTCATCGGCCGGAATCGATTTCCGCACTTTCTGTAAGTAAACTGTAGCTCCGGATTCTATTGCATCCAAGTGATCATTATAGTCTGGGTATGCGGTGAAGATGACCACCCTAAGGTCAGGGTATCTATCCTTAAGATCGGCAAGAAACTCAATTCCGTTTTCGCCGGCCCCAAGTCGCACATCAAGCAATATGCCGTCCAATTGATTTGATTCCGCCCTCAATATTGTAAGGGCGCGCGATAGAGTCGCAGCGCTTACTATTTCGAACCCGTACCGATGAAACACAGGGGTGCTGGCATTAACCAGCTTCAAATCGTCATCAATCCATAGCAGTCGCATAATTCAGTCACTTGGAGGGATGGTTATTACAAATCGCGCCCCTGAGGCATATGAAGGATCGACTAGTATCGAACCTCCAGCCTCCTTGGCCCACTTACGACAAACAGATAGCCCTAGTCCTGCTCTGTCGACAGAGGTCGTGACAAATGGTTCCCATATCCTATCGCCCAGGGAAATCGGAATTCCTGGTCCAGTATCAGTCACTGAAACCCTCAAAGCAGCGCCATGTAGATGTGCTTCGAGAAGAATTCGTCCTCCAGGCGGAGTAGCCGCCAGAGCATTGTTGAGAAGGTTGATCAATGCGATGCGGACTGACGAGAGCACGCTTCTGCGAGATGCGCCTGAGGTTATTATTATCTCCAAATGTATTTTGTTCCGCTCGGCATGTTCCCGGATGTCACCGATCGTCCTAAATTCCCCCCCGTGGATCACCTAAAAATCCCCCCCTCCTCCCAACCGTGAGAGCGAGGTATGGGATGGACAGCAGCGTGGGAAGCGAGATGCTAGCCGTGGTGCCTGAAGGCGCCACGGAGG
>DATHEF010000035.1:0-83153 GCA_035490435.1 Thermoanaerobaculia bacterium | reverse complement strand
ACCAGACAGCTCGCCAGCCGGTTCGACCACTCCTCGAGCTCCCCGTAGCTCCAGCGCCGATCCCCAAGCTCCATCGCCAGCCGCTCCGGCGACCGCGCCGCCCAGCCCGCGAACGCCTCGTGCGCCCACACCGGACGCTCCGCCCCCGCCCGCCCCTCGCCCCGGGCCAGCAGCTGCCCACGCTCGACCGGCGTCAGCAGGTCGAGGTCCGACAAGCGGCGCTCCGGCCCCCGGACGGCCGAGCGGAGGAGGCTCTCGTAGCTCGCCAGCAGACGGTGGCCTGTCGCGGCGTCGAACAGGCCGGCGTCGTACTCGAGCACCGCCGACAGGCCCCCCTCCGCGGGCTCCACCGCGAGCAGGAGGTCGAACTTCGCCTCCGCCGCGGCGATCTCGACCGGCAGAACGGTCAGGCCGGGAATCCCGGCCCGCAGCGGTCCGGCGATCGAGAGCATCACCTGGAACAGCGGCGTCCGATGGGGGTGCCGCTCCGGCCGGAGCTCCTCGACGAGCCGGGCGAAGGGCAGCTCCTGGTGGACGAAGTCCGCGACGGCCGCGGCCCGGACCCGCGCCAGCAGCTCCAGGAACGCCGGGTCCCCGGACAGGTCGGTGCGGAGCGCCAGGGTGTTGACCAGGAACCCGATCAGGTCTTCCGTCTCGCGCCGGTCGCGACCCGCGACGGGCGTGCCCACCACCAGGTCGCGCTCTCCCGTATAGCGCGAGAGCTGGGCCTGGAACGCCGCCAGCAGCACCATGAACGGCGTCGCATGGTGGCGCCGGCCAAGCTGCCGCAGGCTTTCCCAGAGCTCGGGGCCGAGCGGTATCCCGGCCCGCCCGGCAGGCCGGAATGCGACCGCCGTCCGCGCCCGGTCCAACGGCAGCTCCAGGCTCTCGGGCGAGCCGGCCAGCCGCTCCCGCCAGTAGGCGAGCTGCGGATCGAAGGCTCCCCGGGCGAGCTGCTCCGACTGCCAGGCGGCGAAGTCGCAGTACTGGATCGGCAACTCGGGAAGGGGCGACGGCCGGCCGTGCGACAAGGCCTCGTAGAGGGCTCCGAGTTCGCGGAAGAAGATCTCCGCCGAGCGGCCGTCCCCGACGACGTGGTGCAGGGCGACCAGCACCCGGTGGTCCTCGGCGGCGAGCCGGAAGACCACGATCCGCAGCAGCGGTCCCACGGCGAGGTCGAACGGCCGCAGGGCCTCCCGGCGCGTCACGCGCGAGACCTCCGCCGCCGCCCGGAGCCGCGGCAGGCCTGTCAGGTCGACGAACGGCAGCGGACCGCCCGCCGGTGGGGAGACGATCTGCGTGGGCTCGCCGTCACACGAGGGGAAGACGGACCGCAACGGCTCGTGCCGTCGCCGGATCTCGTTGCAGGCCGCCGCCAGGGCCGCGCCATCCAGGGGTCCCCGGAGCTGGAGCGCCACCGGCATGACGTAGGCGGAGCTTCCCGGCTCGAGATGGTCGAGGAACCAGAGCTGGCGCTGTCCCGCGGAGAGGGGCCAGGCATCCCTGTCGGGCCGTGACCGGATCTCCCGATCGCCGGCGGCCGGAGCCTGCCGCAGCGTCTCGAGGCGGGCGGCGAGTTGCGCCACCGTCGGGCTCTGCAGTATCTCCTGCAAGGGTACGGCGACTCCGAAGGCGTCCTGCAGCCGCCAGGCGACCCGGAGGGCGAGCAGGGAGTGCCCGCCGAGCCGGAAGAAATCGTCCGTCACGCCGACCCGGGGGAGACCGAGGGCCTCGGCCCAGATCGCGGCGACCCGCTCCTCGGCCGGGGTGCGCGGCGGCACGTGCCGCTCCTCCGTGCCGGTGTCGACCGCCGTCGCCAGCAGTGCCCGGCGGTCCACCTTGCCGCTCGCCGTCCGCGGCAGCGCCGGCAGGAGATGGAAGGAGGAGGGCACCATGTAGCGCGGGAGCCGATCCTGCAGATGGAACGCGAGCTCCGCCGCGCCGGCCGCCGCCGGCGCCACGCAGGCCACCAGCGCCGATCCGCCGGCCCCGGTGCCGCGCAGCACGACCGCGGCCTCTTTCACGCCGGGATGCTCCAGGAGCGCCGCCTCGATCTCCCCCGGCTCGATGCGGAAACCCCGCACCTTGACCTGATCGTCGAGGCGTCCGAGGAATTCGATCTCGCCCCCGGGGAGCCAGCGGGCCAGATCGCCGGTTCGGTAGAGACGCCCGCCCACCTCGCTCGCGAAGGGGTCGGGGACGAACCTCTCGGCCGTCAGGTCGGGCCGGCCGAGATAGCCGCGCGCCGTGCCGGCTCCCGCCAGGCAGAGCTCGCCGGGGACGCCGGCCGGCACCGGCCCGCCGCGGCGGTCGACGACGTAGACCCGGGTGTTGGCGAGCGGCCGGCCGATCGTCACCCGGCCGGTCCCGCGCCCGATTGGGGCGAAAGTCGAGTAGATCGAGTCCTCGGTCGGACCGTAGAGATTGTCGACCCGCTCGACTCCGGGGCGACCGTAGACCCGCTCGACGACCGGCGCCGTCAGCGCTTCGCCGGCGAGGACCACGGCGCGGACCGCGGGCGGCAGGGCCGCCGCCAGCTCGGCCATGGCGGAGGGGACCGTGCTGACGAGCGTCACCTCGCCGGCGGCGGGAAGGCCGGCGAGCTCCAGCACGCTGTCCGCCAGGATCACGGTTCCCCCCCAGGAGAGGGGGGCGAAGAGCTCGAAGACGGAGACATCGAAGCCGAATGAGGTCGCGCCCAGCACCCCGGCGAGCAGCTCGGGCGGGAAGGCCTCCCGCGCCCAGCGCATGCGCTCGACCGGGCCGCGATGCGTCACCGCCACCCCTTTGGGCCTGCCGGTCGAGCCCGAGGTGTAGATCACGTAGGCCAGGTTGTCCGGGGTCGCCGAAGGCTCCGGATCCCCGTCGGGCTCGCCGGCGGCCGCCTCGCCTCCGGCGTCGACGCGGACCTCCGGCACCCCCGCGAGCGGCAGCCCGCCGGCAAACCGCTCCTCGGTCAGCAGCGCCGCGAGCCCCGCGTCCGCCGCCATCAGGGAGAGCCGCCCGGCGGGGTGCCCCGGATCGAGGAACAGGTAGGCCGCGCCCGCCTTGAGCACGCCGAGCAGGGCCGCCACCGTTTCGGCCGACCGACCCATGAGCACGCCGGCGAGCCTCTCCGGCCCCAGGCCGAGCCGCCGCAGGCGGTGCGCGATCCGGTTCGCCCGCCGGTTGAGGTCGTCGTAGGTCCAGCGCCGCTCGCCGTCCACGATGGCCGGCGCCCCGGGGCTGCGCGCCGCCTGCGCCGCGAAGAGCTCGTGCAGGCAGGCGCCGGCCGGGCGGGAGAAGCGCGTGCCACTCCACTGCCGGAGCATCTGGTCCCGCTCGCCGCGGGTCAGCAGCGGCAGCTCCGCGATGGAGCGCTCCGGGTCGAGGACCGCGGCCGCGAGCAGGACCTCGAGGTGCCCCAGCATGCGCTCGGCCGTGGCGGCGTCGAGCAGGTCGGAGTTGTATTGCAGGGAGCCGATCAGCGAGCCGCCCACCTCGCCCATCCGAAGGGTCAGGTCGAGCTGTGACGTCCGCTCCGGCCAGGAGACGGATTCCAGGATGTGCCGCCCGAGCCGCAATCGGGCACCGCCCTCGCGCAAGGCGAAGGCCGCCAGCGCCGGCTCATCGAACCGCCGCGCCCCCTCCAGCAGGAACATCGCCTGGAACAGCGGTGACCGACTGGGGTCGCGCTCCGGCTGCAGACGTTTGGCGAGCAGTGCGAAAGGATAGTCGCCGTGCTCGACGGCAGCGAGAGCCGCCGCGTGGACCCGCGCCAGGAGGGGCGCGAAACCCGGATCGCCCGATAGATCGACGCGGACGACCACCGGGTTCACGAAGTAGCCCACGAGATCGGCCAGCTCCGGCCGCCGCCGGCCCGCCGTGGGCACCCCGACCAGCAGGTCCCACTGGCGGCTGTAGCGGTGGAGCAACACCTCGAACGCGGCGAGGAGGAGCGAGGAGATCGTGGCGCCACAGGCGCGCGCCAGCTCCGAGACCCGCAGCGAGAGGGCGGGGCCGAGAGCGCGGGCAACACTGGCGCCGACGTAGCTCTGCACTGGCGGACGCGGCCGGTCGGTCGGCAGGTCGAGCTCCGGCAGAGGCCCGGAGAGCCGCTCGCGCCAGTACTCCCAGAGCCGCTCCCCGTCGCGGCCCGCCATCCGCCGCTGCTCCCAGAGGACGTAGTCGGCATAGGAGACGGCGGGCATGGGCAGCGCCGCCTCCCCGTTCCCACTCTCGGCCGCGTAGAGCGCCGAGAGCTCGCGGGCGAGCAGCGCCAGGCTCCAGAAGTCGGCGACGATGTGATGCGTCGCCAGCAGCAGCCGGTCCTCGGCTGGCGAACGCCGCAGGAGAACCATCCGCAGCAGCGGCCCCGACCCGAGGTCGAACGGCCGCTGGGCCTCGGCGAGCAGCCGCCGCTCCAGCTCCTCCTCGCTCCAGCCGGACGCCTCCACCTCACGGAGCTCGGGCTCGCGGCCGTCGAAACGCTGCACCGGCACGCCCTCGACCTCGTGGAAGGTGGCGCGCAGGGCGGCGTGGCGCCGGGCGAGAGCGCCGAGGGCCCGGCGCAGGGCCTCGCCGTCGAGCGCCGGGACGGCCCGCGCCGCCGCGGCGATGTGGTACGCGCCGCTGTGCGCGGCGAGGCGATGGAGCACCCACAGGGCCTGCTGCCCGTAGGAGAGCGGCGAGCTGTCGCCGGCCCCGCTGCCGCCCGGCTCCACGCGGTCCGCTCCGGCCTCCCCCTCGCCGCCGGCGAGCAACGCCCGTCCGACCTCCAGCAGGTCGGCCCCGGCGAGGAGGCTCGCCAGCGGGACCGTCACCCCCCACCGCCGCTCGAGGCTCGCCTGCAGCTCCACAGCGGCGAGCGAATCGAGGCCCAGGCGGGTTAGCGGCTCCGCCAGGCCGATCCGCTCCGCGGCGGCGCCGGTGTGCCGGGAGACCTCGTCACGGAGCGCCGGCAGCAGCTCCGCCAGCCCGCCGTCCGCGACGGCGCCGGGCGCCAGAGCGGCCTCCCCGGGCCCACCGGCGCGCTCCACCACCTCGAGCCGCCCTTGCAGATAGAGGTTCCGGCAGACGCCGCGCTGGTTCTTGCCGCTCGAGGTCTTGGGCAGCGTGCCCGCCGCGATCAGGACGACCTCGTGCACCTGCAGCTCGTGCTCCTCGGCCACGGCGCGTCGAACCGCGTCCGCCGCCTCGCCGGGCGCGCCCGCGGCGCGCCGCGCCACCTCGTGGACCAGCACCACGCGCTCGTCCCCCTCCACCTCGATCGAGAACGCCGCCCCGCCGCCGGGGCGCAGGGCCGGATGGCTGTGCTCCGCCGTCAGCTCGAGGTCCTGCGGGTAGTGGTTGCGCCCGCGGACGATGATCAGGTCCTTGAGCCGTCCGGTGACGAACAGCTCGCCGCCGGACAGGAAGCCCAGATCTCCCGTGCGCAGACCGCGGGAGCCATCCGTAGGCGGAGCCGCGGGCCCGGACCGGTTCCAGTAGCCGCGGGCGACGCTCGGGCCTTCCACCCAGATCTCCCCCACCCGGCCCGGCGGGCACTCCAGTTCGCTCTCGGGGTCGACGACGGCGATCCGCTGACCGTTCCAGGGGTGGCCGCAACTGACCAGCGACCGCGCGCCGGGGTGGCCTGGCGGCAGCTCGACCGCCCGGTTCAGCGCCAGCTCGGCGGCGTCGACGGCCGTCTCCCGCGGCAGGCTCCCCGCGGTCCCACCGGCGACGAACAGGGTCGCCTCCGCCAGCCCATAGCAGGGGTAGAAGCTTGCCTTGCGGAAGCCGCACGCCGAGAAGGCCCCGGCGAAGCGCTCCAGGGTGTCCGCGCGCACCGGCTCGGCGCCGTTGAAGGCCAGCGTCCAGGAGCTCAGGTCGAGGTCCGCGCGCTCGGCTTCGCCGATCCTGCGCACGCAGAGGTCATAGGCGAAGTTGGGGCCGCCGCTGGTGGTGCCGCGATAGCGCGAGACGGCGCGCAGCCACCGGAGCGGCTTCTGGAGAAAGGCCATCGGCGACATCAGGATGCAGCGCGCGCCGACGTAGAGCGGCTGCAGCAGGCCGCCGATCAGCCCCATGTCGTGGTAGGGGGGAAGCCAGCTCACCACCACCGAAGCCGCGGACTGGCTGAACGCCTGGCGGACCATCTCCTCGTTGTGCAGCAGGTTCCCGTGGCTCACCATGACCCCCTTGGGCAGGGAGGTGGAGCCCGAGGTGTACTGCAGCAGCACCAGGTCTTCCGCGGCGAGATCCGGCTCCCGCCAGTCCGCTGCGAGCGCGGGGTCGGCCTCGTCGACCGCCCAGCAGGGAATCGCCCCCAGGGCAGGCATGTCGAGCGCGGCGGAACGGAGCCGGTGGCGGAACGCGGAGCTGGTCAGGATCGCGCCCGGCTGCGCGTCCTGCACGATCCGCTGCAGCCGCGGCAAGCCGCGGCCCGACTGCGGCGGATAGGCCGGCACGGCCACGCAGCCGGCGTAGAGGCAGCCGAGGAAACCGGAGATGAAATCGAGACCGGGAGGGAAGAGCAGCAGCACCCGGCTGCCCGTGCCCAGCGGCTGCAGGAGGGCGCCGATCGCGCGGGCCCGCCGGTCGAGCTCGCCGAAGCTCCAGGTATCGGTTTCGTCCTCACCATTGGCCAGGAAGAGGAATGCGGGATCGCCAGGCCGCTCCAGAGAGGCCTTGCGCAAGGCATGTAACAAACTCATACGGGCACATCTCTCAGCAGGCCGGTGTTGGGTCCGGCCTGTGAATCAACACCTCCCTTTGTCAAAATGGCCAAATCATCCATCGTCGTGGCGCGCCCTCTGTCTACTCTGGTGCAAGCTGCCGGAAAAAACGAGACACGGCGCCCGATTGATAAGATATCACAATGAAAAATTACCTTTTCTTTCGCAGTATTTCTTTTACGAGTTAAGCAGAATCTCGAGATCTCGGGCGACGATCAGCAAGGGGTCGATCGTGCGCTCACTCAGGCTCCTTCCGGGACGCCGGGACAGGGGCCGGGACAGCAGATGGAGCTCCGTGCAACCGAAGATGATCCCTTCGACGGCATGGCGGGATGCGAGGCCCTCCAGCCAGCCCAGGGAGTCTCCGCTCGGCTCCTGCGCCTTTTTCAGGAGATAGAGCTGCTCGTGCAACTCACGCTGTTCCGCGCTGCCGGGATGGACGATCCACCGCGCGATCTCGCTCCAGCGCTCGTGCCGCTCGAAGACGCCCGCCGCGCGCGTGCCCTTGGTGGTCAGCAGGAGATACCGGCGCGGGATGGCGAGCACCTCATCGATCACCAGATCGATGAGTGAAACTATCTTGCGCCGCAACGGCTCCGGCACATGGGGCAGAAAATGATGGGCCGTCACACACGCAATTACGATGCGCTCAGCGCCGATCGACGACAGCGTCTGAAGGGCTTGGCAGAGCCGGGCCAGGAGGAGATCTTCGGAACCTTCGAGGATCGCTTGCGTCCGGTCCGGAATCGTGGGATCCGACAGCAGGACGCAGAGCGGCGAGTCCTGCTCGGGATCTTTGAGATTCAGGTCATAGATCGTGCGCAGGAACTCCGCCGAAGCGAGAGGTCCCATGCCTCCCAGGATTCCCAAGGTCTTCATGCCACTCTTTTCGCCTGTTTTTCTTTACGCCTGCCTCTTTGCGCGGATGATCCTCCTAGGCTTCCAGTGCGCCTCGACCACTTTTGCGAGCCACCACCACGCGCCGGGTAGCGCTTACTATCCGGCCGCGGCGAGAGGGGTCTTCTTCAGGGCTCTGGAGAGCCGGCGGAGACCTTCCCGCAGCGTCGGGGTGGCTCCTCCGAAACCCAGCCGGACATGGCCGGGGTGACCGAAGCAGCTGCCCGGGACCAGCAGCACGCGTTCGGATTCCGCCAGGTGGCGGCAGAATTCCACCTCGTCGGCGATGCCGCCGAGGCGAGGGAACGCGCAGACTCCCCCGGATGGCAACACCCATTCAACGTGATGACGATGCTCGGCGACCCAGGCCTCGACCAGGCTCCGGTTCCTCGCCGCCTGGGCGCGCCGCGGCTCCAGCAAGCGGTCGCCGTTGTCGATCACGCGCCTGGCGATGAGCTCGACGAGTGGCGAGAGATGGAGCGTGAGGTAGTCCCGCAGACGGATGAACCGTTCCAGCACCTCCGGGGCGGCCAGACACCAGCCCAGGCGCAGCCCCGGCAAGCCGTAAGCCTTGGAGAGCGTCCCCATCGAGACGGCCCGCTCGTAGAACAGCCCCGGCTCGGGCAGCGGGGCCTGGCCGTAGGTCAGCTCTCCAAAAGCCAGGTCCCAGACCAGGTAGGCGCCCACCTTCTCGGCCAGCCCGATCAGCTCCCTCTGCTGCTCCGGCGTGACGGTCGCCCCGGTCGGGTTGTGGGGGAAGTTCACCACGATCATGCGGGTCCGCGGTCCGATGAGATCCCGCGCTGCGCTCAGGTCCGGTGTGAACCCGCTCTCGAAGAGGAGGGGCCAGCGGCGGAGACGGCAACCGATCGCCTCGGCGATCGAGTAGAGCTGCTGGTACAAGGGATCGAGGACCACCACCTCGTCCCCCCTGTCGAGCAGCGCGGTCATGACCAGGAAGTTGGCCTCCGTCGCGCCGTGCGTAACGATGACACGGTCGACGTTCCCGCCGGCCCAGCGCCGGGCCACGGCCTCCCGCAAGGCAGGCCCTCCCAGCGTCTTGCTGTCGTGGAAAACGAGCTCGTCGAGCTCCTCGTGGGAGAGGCCGGTCAGCTCCCGCACCTCCCGCATCGAATAATCCTCGACGCCGCTACTACCGATGTCGACCTCGGTCGAGAAGTAGTAGTCCCGCATCCAGTCTTCCAGCAGGGCGGGGGGCAGGCGCATGGGCAGCATTCGGATTCCTCAGCGATGACCGCAGCCGCTCCGCCGGCCGGTGCGCCGCCGCGAGCGAGCGGGCCATGTTAATGCAAGCCCGCATGAGTCCGTCAACTCCGCTCCGGGCCCCGCTCGCGGGCCTGGCGAGCTTTTTTCGATCTCTCCCCGGGTTGATTTCAAGCTCGCCGGCCTGATGTTCGCCGGGGTTTCCGAGCCCGCCGGAAACGTTTCGACGCATCTCCGCAAGGTCGGCGCGCTCCTCCGCGGCGTCGACGCGCTTCATCGAAACGCGGGCGAGAGGCAAAAACAGGCGGGCGAGAGTCGCAAAAACGCGGGCGGCAACCCGGAGCCGGGCTCAGCGCTGCTCGAGAACGCTGCCGAGACGCCCGGAGGTCAGGCGCTCGAGGCTGGGATGGTCGCGGACGATCGTTTCCTCGCGGCGGGGACCGGTCGAAACCAGGGTGACGGGGGCCTCGATCTCGCCTTCGATGAAGTCGATGTACTCCCGGGCCTCGCGCGGCAGATCCTTCCAGTCGAGAATGCCGACGGTGGAGCTCTTCCAACCTTTGAAGGTGCGCAGGATGGGCTCGGCCGCCTCCAGCGAGCGGCGGTCCGGCGGGAAGGTGTGCACGGTCTCGCCGTGGAGGCGGTAGGCCACGCAGACCGGGATCTCGTCGAAGTCGTCGAGCACGTCGAGCTTGGTCAGGGCGACGGTGTCGACGCCGTTGAGGAGCTGGCCGTAGCGGGCGGCGACGGTGTCGAACCAGCCGCAGCGGCGCGGCCGGCCGGTGACGGTGCCGAACTCGTTCCCCCGCCGGCGCAGGAACTCGCCGGTCTCGTCGGTCAGCTCGCTCGGGAAGGGGCCTCCCCCCACCCGCGTGGTGTAGGCCTTGAGCACGCCGATGGCGCCATCGATCCGCGTCGGCGGCACGCCGGTGCCGGTGCAGGCGCCGCCGGTGGACGAGTTGGAGCTGGTCACGTAGGGGTAGGTGCCGTGGTCGATGTCCAGCAGGCACCCCTGCGCGCCTTCGAACAGGAGGCTCTTCCCCTCCTTGATCCAGCCGTTCAAGAGCTGCTCGGTGTCGCGCAGGCTGGGCCGCAGGCGCTCGGCCCAGGTCTGGCACATGTCCATGTAGACCGATGGCGAGGGGAGGTTCTCGCCGCCCAGGCTGGTGAGCTCGGCCTGGATGCGCGACAGCAGCACGCGCAGGCGCTCCTCGAGGTCGGGTGCGAAGAGGTCCACCATCCGCAGGCCGGCCCGCGAGGCCTTGCTCTCATAGGCCGGGCCGATCCCCCGCGAGGTGGTGCCGATGCGGCCGGCGCCGCGCGACTCCTCGCGCGCCCGGTCGAGGATGGCATGGCAGGGGAGCAGCACGTGGGCGCGGTTGGAGACGAAGAGGCGGCCATCGAAGCGCACCCCGGCCTCGTAGAGGCGGGCAAGCTCGGAGAGCATCGCGTCCGGCGCCACCACCATGCCGTTGCCGAGGACGCACACCATGTCCGGATGCAGGATGCCCGACGGGATGAGCTGCAGGGAGAAGTGGCGGTCCCGGAATTTCACCGTATGGCCCGCGTTGTGCCCCCCCTGGTAGCGCACCACGCCGTCGAAGGCCGGGCAGAGGAGATCGACGATCTTCCCCTTGCCTTCGTCTCCCCACTGCATTCCCACGATGACGGCGTTGGCCATATCCGGTCTACTTTCTCGGTTTCCCTGGTTGAAAGCGCTACTGCTGGACCCTACTACGTTGTAGCACTAGACGGCCGGCGACAGTAACAGAGGATGGGAGGGGGGGCAAGAAGGTGCTAGCATCCTGGTCTTCCAGCATTCCCAGGGGACTGTCAAAACGCGTGCAAACTTTCCTCGACATCGCGACTCTCCTGCTGCCGCTCGCCTACCTTCTGGTGGCGATCGACTACGGGTTCCTCTTTTTCACCTCGCATCCGTTCGCCGAGCGGACGGCCACTCCGGCCCTGCGCGGCACGGTGCTCCTCCACCTCGCCTACCTCGTGGCGGCAACCGCCCAGTGGCGGCAGTTCCCGGCGGCCACGGTGTCGCAGGCCCTGTCCATCGTGGCCTTCTCGGTGGCGGTGGTCTACGTCTTCGTCGAGTGGCACGGCCGGGCGCGCTCGACCGGCTTCTGGCTGGTGTCGCTGGTCTTCTTCTTCCAGCTCCTGGCCTCCCTGTTCACCCGTCCCAATCCGCCGGACCGGGCGATCTTCCACGATCCCTTCTTCGCCCTGCACGTCTCGCTCGCCCTCCTCGGCTACGCCGCCTTCGTGGTGGGCGCCGCCTACGCCTTCCTCTTCCTCCAGCTCTACCGCGACCTCAAGGCGGGGCGCTTCTCCACTTTCTACGGCAAGCTGCCGCCGCTGGAGGTGTTGGAGCGGATGATGATCGGGGCGATCGGGGCGGGGTTCGTGACGCTGACCGGGGCGGTGATCACCGGCGCCTTCTGGGCCGAGCGGCTCTACCACAGCGGCTGGCTGCACGACCCGAAGATCCTGTTCACGCTGGGCACCTGGGTGATCTACGCGGCGGCGCTGCTGATGCGGCGGCTGCGCCGCTGGCAGGGGCGGCAGACGGCGCTGGCTAGCCTCGCCGGCTTCGGAGCGATCCTGTTCTCGCTGATGGCGGTGAACTTCTTCTTCACCGACTTCCACGGCTTCATGTAAGGGCGGAGGGCGGTACAATCCTCTTCAGATGACCTCGCCGCTTCTGAGCGCCAGCGCTCCGTCCCGTCCCGATCCGCCGCTGCTTCTGGTGGGCACGGACTTCCGTTGCGCGCCGATCGAGCTGCGCGAGCGGGTGGCGCTGGGCAGGGAGGAGACGGAGAAGACGCTCGTCCATCTGCTCGCCCGCCCGGAGATCGCCGAGGCGTTCCTGCTCTCGACCTGCAACCGCACGGAGCTCTACCTGCACCCGCGCGACGAGGACCGGGCCTACCAGGACGCCCTGGAGCTGGTCTTCCTGGGGCGGGAGCCGGAGCTGGAGCGGCCGGGGCGGCTGTACGTGAAGCGCAACGGCGAGGCGGCCCGCCATCTGCTGGCGGTGGCGGGCGGGCTGGAGTCGATGGTGCTCGGCGAGCCCGAGATCCTGGGCCAGGTCAAGGCCGCGGCGGCCCTGGCGGAGGCCATCGGGGCCGAGGGGCCGGTGCTCAAGCGCCTGCTGCGCAGCGCCATCACGGCCGGCCGGCGGACGCGCCAGGAGACGGCGATCGCCGGCGGAGCGGTCTCCATCGGCTACGCGATCGTGGAGCTGGCACGGCAGATCTTCAGCGGGCTGGACGACTGCAGGGTGCTGCTGATCGGCGCCGGCGAGATCGCCCGTTCGGTCGCGCGGCCGCTGATCGAGCGCGGCGCCCGCGAGCTCCAGGTGGCCAACCGCGGCGGCGAGCGGGCGCGGCAGTTCCAGGAGGAGTTCGGGAACGCCGAGCTGATCGCCTTCGAGGACCGCCTGGAGGCGGTGCGCACGGCCGACCTGGTGATCGCCTCGACGGGCGCCGAGGAGCCGGTGCTCACCCGCCGCCAGCTTGCCGAGGCGATGCGCTCCCGCCCCTCGCGGCCGCTGCTGGTGGTCGACCTCGGGGTGCCGCGCAACGTCGAGCCGGCCGCCGGCCGCGCCGAGAACGTCTTCCTTCATACCGTCGACTCGCTCGACCACCTGATCCAGCGCAACCTGAAGCGGCGCCGCGAGGAGCTCCCGCGGGCCGAGGAGATCGTCCAGCAGGAGCTGGCCCACTTCCGCGCCTGGTTCCGCGGGCTGGAAGCCGAGCCGCTGGTCGCCCGCATGCAGAAGCAGGCGGAGCGCATCAGGGTCCAGGAGCTGGCCGAGGTCCTCCCCCGCTTCCCGGAAGAGAGCCACGCGGAGCTCGAGCGCCTGACCCGCTCGCTGGTCCGCAAGATCCTCCATCACCCCAGCAGCCGTCTGCGCGCCCGCGACGGTGCGGACGACCTCTCCCGGCTCGACCTCGTGCGCGAGCTCTTCCATCTCGATGCCGACGACGAAGACTGACGCCATCTTCCGCATCCGCCTGGGCACCCGCCGCAGTCCTCTCGCTCTCGCCCAGTCGGGAATGGTGGCGCGGAGCCTGGAGGCCGCGCACCCCGGGCTCGACGTCGAGCTGGTGCCGATCGTGACCACCGGCGACGTGGTGACCGGCGATCTCGCCCGTTTCGGCGGCAAGGGGCTGTTCACCAAGGAGCTGGAGGGGGGCCTGCTCGACGGCTCGCTGGATCTGGCGGTGCACAGCCTGAAGGACCTGCCGGTCACCTTCCCGGACGAGCTGATCATCGCCGCCCATCCGCAGCGCGCCGATGCCCACGACGTGCTGGTGAGCGAGGACGCCGAGGACCTGGACGGCCTCCCCGAGGGGGCGATCGTGCTCACCGGCGCGCTGCGCCGCCGGGCGCAGATCCTGATGCGCCGTCCCGACCTGCGCGTCGAGCCGATCCGCGGCAACGTCGACACGCGGCTGCGCAAGTGGCGCGACACCAGGGCCGGCGGCGTCATCCTCGCCGGCGCCGGCCTCCACCGGCTGGCCCTGCTCCACCTCCCCGTCTACCCGCTGCCGCCCGAGGTGATGCTCTCCGCCCCGGGCCAGGGGACGCTCGCCCTTCAGGTGCGCGCCGGCGGCATGGCCGCCACCCTCTGCCAAGTCCTCAACGACCCGGACACCGCCCGCTCCGCCGAAGCCGAGCGCCGCGTGGTGGCCGCCTTCGGCGGCGACTGCACGCTCCCCCTCGGCGCCTGGGCGCGCGCGGATGGCGGCAATGGCCATCTCCGCCTGACCGCCCTCCTCGCCACCCCGGACGGCCGCCACTCCGCCCGCGCCGAAGCCGTGGGCGCCACCCCCCAGGAGGCCGCCAATGCCTGCGTGGCGGCGATGCGGGAGAACGGGGCGGATGAGGTGCTGGAACGAATCCGGGGGTGAGGGTCCATCTCCGGATCGTGGTCACCCGCGCCGAGCACCAGTCCGAAGGGCTCGCCGCCGCCTTTGCCCGCGCCGGCGCCGCCGTTGAGCTCCTCCCCCTGCTCGAAGTCGTCCCCGCCGCCGATCCGCGCCCCCTGGAACAGGCGGCGGCGGAGCTTTTTATCTACGATTGGGTTGTATTTACATCCTCTAACGCAGTCGAGGCCTTCCTGCCGCTCGCCGGCTCCTTGCCTCCCCCTCTGAGGATCGCCGCCGTGGGGCCGGCGACCGCCGAGGCCCTCCGCGCCTCTGGAATCGAGCCTCATCTGATACCCGGGAAGGCTGACGCCGAGGGATTGGCGGCCGAGCTCGCCCCCCAGGTCGCGGGGAAGCGGGTCCTCCTCCCCCAGGCCGCCGACGCCCGTCCCGCCCTGCTCGCCGGGCTGACGTCGGCGGGGGCCGCGGCTGTGGCAGTGGTCGCCTACGACAAGCGCCTCCCCCCGGAGGCGCCCGGCCGGGCCGCGGAGCTGTTCGCCACCTCCCCCCTCGGCTGGGTGACGTTCACCAGTCCGCGGATCGTCCGCCACTTCGCGGAGCTCTTCGGCGCGGACTGGGAGCGGCGGCGGGGCGAGCTGCGGGCGGCCTCGATCGGACCGGTGACCAGCGCCGAGCTGCGGCGGCTGGGGGTGGAGCCGGCCGCCGAGGCGCGGCAGCCCTCTGACGAGGAGATGGTCGCGGCGGTGGCGCGGGCGGAAGAAAAACAAGGGACCTGAGGGACCTACCCACTTTCCTCTCGTTCATCCCCAGGAGCCTCTCGAGCCAGCTCTTCCGCATCATTTTCAGGGGGTGCTCGGGGCTGCCGAGCTGGCCGGAGTGGCCGGAGAGGTCGGAGGCGGTGACATAGAACTCCACCACCGTCTGATTCCGGTGCACCTCCGGCGGCACGTCCAGGGAGTAGCCCGAGCCGAAGAGATGGTGTATGCCGACTCTCACGAAGGGTCCCCCTTCGCTCCGCGCCCAGGCTTCCGTGGTCTTCACCCCGAAGTCGTCGGCGATCCGCAGGTGGACCGTGCCAGCCTTCCCCTTCTCGTAAAGGGGAATGCCCTCCACTCCGAGGAGGAGGCCGGGCGGGCGGCGGTCGAGCTGGACGAACTGGGTCTCCAGGCGCTGGCGCGTCTCCTGGAAGCGCTGGGCATAACGCGGGTTCGGCCTCGCGCCGCTCAGCAGCCGCAGCCCTTCGAGCGGCTGGTTCAATGTCTCGTACCAGGCGATGCTTCTGAGCAGGTTCTCGAGATCCTGATCCGCCTTCCGCTCAGCGGCGACGCGATCGATCCGCGCCACCAGTCCGGCACGGTCCGGCCAGGTCCGGCGCAATTTTTCCAGGCGATCGAGCGCCTCGTCGAACCGCCACGCCGCGATCTCCGCGTCGGCCTGCGCTTCGAGGGATCTCGCGGTGCGCTCCCTCTGCGGGACGGCGCGCGTGGCGCGGGTGACGCGAACAGCGTGGGTCGCGCGGGCGATGCGGATGACGCTCGGCCGACTCTTCCGCCTCTTCCGCGCGACCCGAGTGGGCGGAGTGGGAGCGGGGGCCGCCGAAGGGGACGGCAAGGCCGCGGGAGGCCGCGGAACGGCGGGCCGGGCGGCAACGGCCCTCCTGGCGAGGGCCCTCGTGGTTATTCTCGTGGGTATTGGCTCGTGGAAGGGCGCCGGGCTCTGCAGCCTCAGGAGGACCACGCCGAAGGTGATCCCCACCAGCAGGATGGCGGCCACCGGCACGCCGATCCCCAGCAGGAACCGGCGCCCGTCCCGCGGCACCGCGGCCTTATCAATCCTGGAGGGAGTCTTGGGAGGCGGTGGCGGAGGCGCGACGGAAGGTGCGGGCATCTCGGCCTCCGGCCTCGCCGCGGGCAGGCTTCCAGGCTCCCCGAAGAGCACGAGACGGAGGGCCTCGCGGAGCTCCCGGTAGGAGGGTTGGAGCCCGTCGCGAACTTCGGTGACGAGAAACGCGCCCCCCGCGTGAGTGATGCCGAAATCGAGCGCCCTGGGGAGGCCCGGATGATCGAGGGCCCGCAGGGCGCGAGCGGTCTCCAGGAACTGCTGCCGCCACTCCGCGGTTCCGCTGTCGTCGTCGCGGATCAGCTCGACCGCGACCGTCGCGCCCGACTCGAGGTCGGTGCCATGGAAGATGCTCACCGCCTCGCTCGAGGCGATCTGCTTCTCCAGAAGGTAGCGTTCGGTGATCCTGCGCAACTCGCTCATAAAGGCCCTGCTGCAACCGGGGTTGATCTTAACAGCCCGAACGACCTGAGGTCCCCCCCATCCCGCTTTGCCGCGACTTGACGTAAACTACGTCTCGAAGCGGCAAGAAAGGATCCCATGGCAGATTTCCAGCCAGAACCTCGCGAGTCAGCCGGTCCCGCTTACGACGGAGATCATGAATACGACTTCGTGATCGTCGGCTCCGGCTTCGGCGGCAGCGTGTCGGCGCTGCGGCTCGCGGAGAAGGGGTACAAGGTGCTGGTCCTGGAGGCCGGCAAGCGCTGGCGGACGCAGGACTTCCCGAAGACCAACTGGCGGGTGCGGAAGTTCCTCTGGATGCCCGCCCTGTTCTGCTACGGCATCCAGCGGCTGACGCTGCTGCGCGACGTGCTGGTGCTCTCCGGGGCGGGGGTCGGCGGCGGCTCGCTGGTTTACGCCTGCACCCATATCGAGCCCGCGGACGGGGCGTTCCAGCGCGGCACGTGGCCCAAGGGGATCGACTGGAAGCGGGCGCTCGCTCCCCACTACCGGACGGCCAGGCGGATGCTCGGCGTCAACGCCACCCCCCACCTCTGGGAGGGGGACCGCGCCCTCCAGGATTTCGCGCGGACGATCGGCAAGGGGGACACCTTCCGCCCCACCGAGGTCGCCATCCTCTTCGGCGACCGCGCCGGCCAGCAGGTGGGAGACCCCTACTTCGGCGGCGAGGGGCCGGACCGCACCACCTGCACCTACTGCGGGGGCTGCATGGTGGGGTGCCGGCACGGGGCCAAGAACACCCTCGACAAGAACTATCTCTGGTTCGCCGAGCGGCTCGGCGCCGAGGTCCGCCCCGAGACCCTGGTCACCGGCCTAGAGGAGGATGGCCAGGGGGGGTGGCGCGTCTCCACCCGCGGCTCCACCCGCAAGATCTTCCGCGGCCGGCGGACGATCCGGACGCGAGGCGTGGTCTTGGCGGCCGGCGCGCTGGGCACGACCGACCTCCTCCTCAAGTGCCGGGACGCGGGCCAGCTCCCCCGCCTCTCCCCCATCCTCGGAGGCTACGTGCGCACCAACAGCGAGGTGATCTGCGGCGCCACCTCCCGTTCTCCCGAGGCGGACTACTCGAAGGGGATCGCCATCGCCAGCAGCATCCACCCCGATCCGGACACCTGTATCGAGGTCGTCCGCTATCCCAAGGGGTCGGATGTGATGAGTTTCCTGGGGACCCTGCTGGTCGACGACGGCACCCGTCTGACGCGGCCGATGAAGTGGTTCGCCACCTGCGTCCGCCATCCGGTCGACTTCCTGCGCACCCTGAGCCCCTTCGGCTGGGCGAAGCGCTCGACGATCGTGCTGGTGATGCAGAACCTCGACAACTCGCTGCGCCTGGTGCGCGCCCGGCGCTGGTTCTGGCCGTTCGGCAAGGGGCTCACCAGCCAGCACGCGCCCGGAGAGCCGCCGATCCCGGCCTACATCCCGGTCGCCAACCAGGCGGCCCGCCACATCGCCGAGCAGACCGGGGCCTACCCCTCGAGCTCGATCAACGAGGTGGTGCTCAACGTCCCCACCACCGCCCACATCCTGGGCGGCGCGGCGATGGGCACCTCGCCGGCCGACGGCGTGATCGACGCCCGTAACCGCGTCTTCGGCTACGACAATCTCTACGTGGTGGACGGCTCGATGATCCCGGCGAACCTCGGGGTCAACCCCAGCCTGACGATCACCGCCATGGCTGAGCACGCGATGAGCCACATCCCCCCGAAGGAGCCCGAAAGGGGGCTGCGGCACTTGCCTCCGCAGGCGCGAGCGGCCGGGGCGGCGCCGGCTCTCCTGGAAGTAGCAGAGACAAGGACCTAAAGGACGAACACGGACCAACAAGGACGTGGAACGCTCCACGTTCCTGTTCGTCCGTGTTCGTCTTCCTAGCGCAGCACCAAGCCCGGCAGAGCCAGAAAAAAAAGCGTGTAAACCAACAGAAACGCGCGCATCGCCCCGCACAGCCGCGCGAGGCCGCGGTCGTCGACCAGGCGGGAGCGCCGGCCGAGCAGGAAGCGCATCAGCGCGAGATCCCCCCGGAAGCTGCTCCCCGCGAAGCCCGCCGGCCGCCCCAGGGTGTCGTAGAGCAGCGGATGCCGCTGGCTCAAGGCAGCGCAGAGGCGCGAGGCCATCAGGAACCAGGCCAGCACCGACGACCAGTAGATGGCGAACAGCACGGGAAACAGGCTCACCTGGAGTCGACCTCCGCTGCAACGATTTGGACAACAAAGAAGGTGCGCAAAGATACTACGAATGGGGGCGAGACTCAAGGCCCCTGCCGGAGAGGCCTGAAACCCGGCGGCCCCGCGGGACCGCCGGACTCCTTCTACGGGCAGTTGAGGTCGGGGCAGAACCCGGGATGGCAGCAGGTCACGCACCTCGACGGCGCGTCGGGGCAGCAGTACTGGAAGCAGGCTGCCTCGGCCCTGGGAACCGAAAGGCCGGCCAGGGCGGTCAAGGTCAGGGAGAAGGCTAGTAGAGCGAGCTTTTTCCTCATGTCGGTCTCCTCGTCAGACGTACGAAGGGCCCCGGCTCTCGCCGGAGCCCCAGGGTGATCCAGGTCTCCTTTCAAGGGCAGGACCGGTTGGTGCAGACCGTCCCTGTCGCGGTACGGCAACAGGTGTTGCAGCAGGGGCCGCTCGGCTCCGGCACGCAGACCTGATAGCAGCCGCTCGCGGCCTGCGTCGGCGCCGTGGTCAGGAGAGCGCCCAGGGTGGTGGTCAGGGCCAGGGTCAGCAGGAAGAGCTTCTTGCGCATGATGGGACCTCCTCGAAGTTCGAGTTAGACAGACCTTCATCTTAAAGGGTGCCCCGAGTGACGGAAGGGTGACTTCGGGGATAGACTTCCCCATTCCACAAAAAGCTCCCGCGAGGTGACCCGCATGCTGATACCCGGACTCATTTTGAAACAGATGTACACGATAGGCAGTCTCGAGAACGTCGAGGACGGCGTCCGGTTCAGCCTGAAGAACCGGCTCTCCAACGCCACCCTGACCAAGCTCAACGAGATCCGTATCGACGGCAAGCCGGTGCCGCTCGACCGCCTGAGCCTGGAGCTCAACGGCGATCGCATCGCCGCCGCCGGCGTGAGCCCCACCTCCGCCATCGCCTTCCCGCTCGCCAAGGTGGTGAGCATCCACGCGCGCGGCGATCAGCTCGAGAAGGGAGCGCACGAGATCACCCTCGGCTTCGAGACCACCCCCTTCGGCACCCTCTCCTTCAAGGTCAAGGATTCCATCGCCGAGCGGGTGAAGCGGACCACCGTCCCCCACGACAAGGACGACGACCAGACGCCGGCGATGGTCAAGGCGCGGCAGACATTCGTCGAGGAGTACACGGGGGTCAAGCTGCAGCACATCGACAAGTTCTCCTTCGATCCCGCGATGACCCGCGGGAACATCGAGAACTTCACCGGCGTGGCGCAGATCCCGATCGGCTTCGCCGGACCGATCCTCGTCAACGGCGAGCACGCCGTGGGGGAGTTCCTGGTCCCGCTCGCCACCACCGAGGGGACCCTCGTCGCCTCCTACAACCGCGGCATCAAGGTGCTGAATCTCTCGGGCGGGGTGATGTGCACTGTCGTCGGCGACAGCATGCAGCGGGCGCCGGTGTTCGTCTTCGACAACGCTCGCGACGCCCGCGACTTCGTGGTCTGGGTGGACGCCAACCTCGGCAAGGTCCGCGAGGAGGCCGAGGCCACCTCCAGCGTGGCCAAGCTCACCTACATCGACCGCTACCTGGCGAACAAGCTGGTCTTCCTGCGCTTCAACTACACCACCGGCGACGCCGCCGGCCAGAACATGGTGGGCCGGGCGACCTTCGCCGCCTGTAGCTGGATCCTGGAGAACCACGACCGGATCCGCCATTTCTACCTGGAGTCGAACTTCGCCACCGACAAGAAGTCGTCGCAGATCAACGTCATGCGCACCCGCGGCAAGCGGGTCACCGCCGAGGCGACGATCCCGCGCGAGGTGCTGATCCAGAACATGCACGTCGATCCCGAGACGCTCCACTACCACGCCGGCATCGCCAACGTCGGCGCCTTCCTCTCGGGGGCCAACAACAACGGCTGCCACTCGCCGAACGGCATCACGGCGATGTTCATCGCCACCGGGCAGGACGTGGCGAACGTCGCGGAATCCACGGCCGGGGTGGTCTATACCGAGGTGACGCCGGAGAAGGACCTCTACATCTCGATCACCATCCCGTCGCTGATCGTGGCGACCTACGGCGGCGGCACGGGTCTCGCGACCCAGCGCGAGTGCCTGGAGATCCTGGGCTGCGTCGGCAAGGGGAAGGTCAAGAAGCTCGCCGAGATCATCGCCGGCGTGGTGCTCGCGGGGGAGATCTCGCTGGCCGCGGCGATCTCCTCGCTCGACTGGGTGTCGAGCCACGAGCAGTACGGGCGGAACCGGTAGGAGGGCATGTCCGATCCCCGTTCAGCCGCCGAGGCACACGTTCTTCCGGCTCCGCCGGCCCCGGCTCCCCCGGCCTCCTCGGGCGCCATCCCCGGGTTCGAGATGCTGCCGGACCGCCCGCCGCAGGGGCTGGTCCGGCGCTTCATCACCACCCAGCGCCATCTGATCGGCCTCGCCTTCGGCGCCCTGGTGGCCCACGCCCGCGAGGGCCAGGCGTTCGGCACCGGGCGGCGTTTCCGGCTGCTGTTCTGGCTGGAGCGCCTGATCGCCGCCCTGGCGCGGCCGTTCCTCGACCGCGAGATCGTCGACCGGCCGTTCCCCGTCCAGCTCCGGCGGCGACTCGAGATCCTCGGCCCCACTTACATCAAGCTCGGCCAAGTGCTCGCGCTACGCCAGGACATCCTGCCGGCGACGATCACCGACGAGCTCAAGAACCTCCTCGACCGCCTGCCGGTCGTCCCCTTCGACCGCTATCTCCGGATCATCGAGGCGGACGTCCAGCGGCCGATCGGCGAGATGTACTCCTGGGTCGATCCGATCCCCACCGGCTCGGCGTCGATCGCCCAGATCCACCGGGCGACGACGCTGGAGGGGGACTCGGTGATCATCAAGGTGGTGAAACCTGGGATCCGGGAGACGCTGACCCGCGACGCGATCCTGCTGCGCATCCTCGGCTCCATCCTGCAGCTCTTCCTCCCCCGCTACCGGCCGTCGCAGCTCATCCGCGAGTTCGTCGAGTACACCCGCCGCGAGGTCGACCTGCGCCGGGAGGCGGACAACGCCGAGTCGTTCATGGCCAACTTCCACGATCTGCCGGGGGTGGTCTTCCCCAAGATCTACCGGCAGTACAGCAGCCGCGGCGTCCTCTGCATGGAGTTCCTCAACGGATTCAAGCCGGGAGCGCCGGAGACCCAGAACCTCACCGACGAGGAGCGCGACGTGCTCGTCGACCTGGGGGCGGCGAGCATCATCCGCATGCTGTTCAAGGACGGCTTCTTCCACGCCGACCTCCACCCGGGGAACCTGCTGGTGCTCCCCGGCCCGCGCCTCGGCTTCATCGACCTCGGCATGGTCGGGCGCTTCGAGAGCGACCTGCGGCGCACCTTCCTCTACTACTACTACACGCTGGTGATGGGGGACGCCGAGGGGGCGGCGCGTTATCTCGGCGCCATCGCCATCCCGGGTCCGGGAGCCGATCCGAAGGGGTTCCGTCGCGAGGTCACCGAGATCCTGCTGCGCTTCAACCGCGCCGGCAGCTTCCGCGACTTCTCGCTGGCGCAGCTCATCATGCGGTCGGTGAACCTCGGCGCCCAGCACCGGCTCTACTTCCCGGTCGAGATGGTGCTGATGGTCAAGGCGCTGGTCACCTTCGAGGGGGTGGGCCAGATCCTCAAGCCGGGCCTCGACGTGGCCGCAGTCTCCCGCGAGCACGCCAACGCCATCTTCCGCGATCAGTTCAGCCCGCAGAACCTCGCCCAGCAGGTGATGCGGGCGGCGCCGGACATCCTGGAAGCGGTCGCCAAGGCCCCCAGCCTGATCACCGAGGGGCTGCGGCTCCTCGAGCAGGCGACCCATCGGCCGGAGAACCCGCTCGCCGGCCTGCGCGGCACCCTCTTCGGCGGCTTCTGCATGGTGGCCGGAGCGATCCTCGCCGGCGCCAAGGGCCCCTGGCCGGTCTGGGCCGTCCTCTTCGCCGTCGGCATCGGCGCCGCGCTACACCGCAGCCGGGGGTGAGGATTCGAAGGGCAGGAGCCCCAGATTCATCGGGCCTTCTTGACGCCTCTACTCAGGTGTATTACATTGATCATACAGTAATAATTCACCTTTCTTGAACCACGGGGGCTTGCGCCGTGAAGACTTCCATGTTCTCCCGCTTCATAGTCTCTCTCCTGGCCCTGGTCGCTCTCTGGACCACGATCGCCTGCGCCCAGGCTCCGGCTCCTCCTCCGGCTCCGTTGCCGGCCCCTATCAACCTCGACTTCGAGCAGGGGCAGCCCGGCGAGGTGCCTCCAGGATGGTTCAGCCCGTCCTTCGCACGGGAGAACGGCTATACGGCGAAGATCGTCACCGACAAGCCGGAGTCGGGCAAGCAGGCCGTCCTGGTGACCCTCGAAGGGGAGCGCAAGGACCCGAAGGCGTTTGGCAATCTGCTGACCTTCTTCGACGCCACCTCCTACCGGGGCAAGCGGATCCGCTTCCGGGCCGCGGTCCGTGCCGAGGTCGAGGCCGGCAACCAGGCCGCCCTCTGGGTGCGGGTGGACCGCGAGGGGGGCGCCATGGGCTTCTTCGACAACATGGCGAACCGGCCGATCACCTCGTCCGGGTGGAAGACCTACGAGATCTCCGGCGAGGTGGCGCCCGACGCCAAGGCCATCTTCCTGGGGATGATGCTGCAAGGCCAGGGCAGGGCCTGGATCGACTCCGCCTCGTTCGAGGTGCTGGGTGCGGTGGTGAACGCCGATGAGCCCGCCCGGCCGCTCGACGTCCGCGGGCTCGACAACCTCGCCGCCTTCACCCGCCTGCTCGGCTATGTCCGCTTCTTCCATCCCAGCGACCAGTCCGCCGCCGCGAATTGGGACAAGCTGGCGCTGGCCGGCGTCCAGATCGCCGAAAAGCCCCGGAATCCCGCGGAGCTGGCCCGCGCCCTCGAGGGCTTCTTCCATCCCGTCGCGCCGACGGTGCGGGTCTACCCCACCGCGGGCCGGCGTCCGGAGCTGCCCGCCGCCCTGAAGTCCGCCGCGGGCACGCCTCGCCCGCAAGTGGTCTACTGGGAGCACCAGGGAGTCAAGCTGGGCGACGCGCCGAGCATCTACAAGAGCGCGCGCGTCCACAGCGGCGAGCCGCCGCGCGAGGGGCAGGTCCAGCAGACCTTCGAGGCCGGCCCCTACCAGGGCAAGCGGGTGATCCTGCATGCCGCGGCGCGGGTCGACGCCCCGGGCGGGGCGCTCCTGAAGCTGAGCGCCTACGACAAGCTGGATCTGCCGGTCGTCATCGGCAAGACTACCGTCGCTTCCGGCGACTGGGGCGTCCACGAGCTCGCCGTCGACGTGCCCGAAAGCGCGCTGGCCCTGGAGGTCGATCTCGCCCTTGCGGGCGAGGGGAGGGTCTGGTGGGACGACGTATCGCTCGCGGTGGCCGGCGGTGCCGCGGCGCCTCTCGACAACCCGGGGTTCGAGACGGCCGGGTACACGGGGGCCGCCGGCTGGGATCTGCCGTGGGACTCGCGGCGGGGCGGCTACGACGCGGCGCTCTCCGAGGAGCGCCCGAAGAGTGGCCGGCGGAGCCTCCTGATCTCCTACGCGAAACCCGATCCGGCGTCGATCCCCAGGCCGGAGGAGCCGCTGGCGGTGGACCTCGGAGGCGGCGTCTCCGCGCTGATCCCCATGGCGCTCTATCAGGATGACCGGGGCACGCTCCCGCACGCCCCCCCGCCGCCGCCGGCCGCGACCGGCAAGCCGGAGGGTTGGACGCAGTCCGGCAAGGACCGCGCCACCCGGCTGGCGGACGTGGCCCTGGCGTGGAACGTCTTCCAGCACTTCTACCCCTATTTCGACGTCGTCCAGGCGGACTGGCCGGGCGAGCTCCGGCGGGCCCTCGCCGCCGCCGCGACGGACGCCGACGAACGGGCGTTCCTCAAGACTCTGCGGCTCATGGTGGCCGCGCTCCAGGACGGCCATGGCGGCGTCTACTCCGGCTCGCAGGACGCGGTGGGCCAGATCCCCCTGCTCTGGGACTGGGTGGAAGATCAGCTCGTCGTCACCAAAGTGGCACCGGCCGGCGCCGGCGGGCTGAAGCCCGGCGACGTCGTGCTCGCGATCGACGGCCGCCCGGCCCGCGACATGGTCGCGGAGGCCGAGTCGCTGATCTCCGGCGCCACTCCGCAGTGGCGGCGCTGGAACGCCGTCCGCAGGCTGGGCTGGGGGAAGCGGGACGAGCCGGTCCGCCTCGAGGCGCGGCACCCCGACGGCACCCCCTTCACCGCCGGCCTCACCCGGTCGCTGCCCCCGTTCGGGACGGGGAGCCTGGAAGAGACCCGGCCCGAGAAGATCGCCGAGCTGAAGCCGGGCATCTTCTACGTCGACATCAGCCGGATCGAGGCCGCGGATCTGAAGGCGGCGCTCGACCGGCTGGCCGGCGCCCGGGGGATCGTGTTCGATCTGCGGGGCTACCCCACCCCTGACGCGCTGGCCGTGATCTCCCATCTGACCGGCGCGCCGGTCAGCTCGGCGCGGTGGAACGTGCCGGTGATCACCCGGCCCGACCACCAGGGGTGGCAATGGGAAACCTCGAGCTGGTCGGTCCAGCCGCAGGCCCCACGGTTTCAGGCCAAGACCGCCTTCCTCACCGACGGCCGGGCGATCAGCTTCGCCGAGACCTACATGGCGATCATCGAGAACTACCACCTCGCCGAGATCGTGGGCGGCCCCACGGCGGGCACCAACGGCAACATCAACCCCTTCACGGTGCCCGGCGGCTACCGCCTCATCTGGACCGGCATGAAGGTCCTCAAGCACGACGGCTCGCGGCATCACGGCGTCGGCATCCAGCCCACTATCCCCTTCTCCCCCACCCTCGCGGGGATCGCGGCGGGACGGGACGAGGTGCTGGAAAAGGGGATCGAGGTGGTCAGCCAGTAAGCGCGGCGGCGGCGAACGGCCGTTATATAATCTTTCAAGCCGTTCGCTTCATTTTTGGTTCGCAACGCGGGGCTGGTCTGACCGCATTCTCCGAGCGAGGAGTTGCCATGCGCCGATTCGCCTTCGTTCTGCCGCTCGCCCTGTGCCTCGCGCTGCCGGCGTTCGCCCAGCCGGCCCATCAGGTGGCGGATCTCAACACCACGCGGGAGGATTTCACCGACTCCCTGTTCACCGGCCAGGAGCTCGTCGTGGTCGGGACGACGGTGTTCTTCCTCCAGGATGACGGGATCCACGGCGTCGAGCTCTGGAAGACCGACGGCACCGAGGCCGGCACGGCGATCCTGAAGGACATCTGCCCGGGAGCCTGCTGGGGGTGGCCGCGCAGCCTCACCGTCGTGAACGGGGTGCTCTACTTCAGCGCCGACGACGGCGTCCATGGCTTCGAGCCCTGGCGGAGCGACGGCACCGCCGCCGGCACGGCGATGCTGAGGGATCTCGATCCGGGCCTGCCGGGCTCCTACGCGCGGTTTCAGGAAGCCGGCGGCACCCTCTACCTGTCGGCGGACGACGGCGTCCATGGCCGCGAGCTCTGGAAGACGGACGGCACGGCCGCCGGCACGCAGCTCGTGGCCGACCTCTGGCCCGGCGCGTCCGGCTCGGACCCGGCCTTCCGGGTCGACGCCGGCGGCAAGCTGCTGTTCAACGCCGAGGACGGCGTTCACGGGCGCGAGCCCTGGCTCTCCGACGGCACCGCCGCGGGGACCTCCCTGCTCGCCGACATCAACCCGGGCGCCGGCGGCTCCACGCCCGGCATCCCCTTCTACAACTGGGAGAACGACGTCCTGGCGCTCGGCGGCGGCGCCTTCCTCTTCCAGGCCGACGACGGCGTCCACGGTTCCGAGCTCTGGAAGAGCGACGGCACGGCCGCCGGCACGGCGCTCCTGGTGGATGTCAATCCCGGCAGCGGATCGTCGATCGTCCACGGCTTCACCCGCCTGGGGAGCCAGATCCTCTTCGCCGCCTACCAGGAGGCGACCGGCACCGAGCTCTGGTCGACCGACGGCACCGCCGCCGGCACCGTCAGGATCAGCGACATCAACCCTGGCGCCGGCAACGGCAACGTGCTCCAGCTCACGGCGATCGGCAGTCAGGCCTTCTTCTTCGGCTGGGACGGCGTGACCGCCCTCGAGCTCTGGAAGACGGACGGCACCACGGCCGGCACCGTTCAGGTGAAGGACATCAACCCCGCCCCGGGGTTCGGCCTCAGCATCTTCATCCGCCGATGGTTCAAGGCTTTCAGCGGCGGCGCGCTGTTCTTCGCCGACGACGGCCCCCATGGAGCCGAGCTCTGGAAGACCGACGGCACCGACGCCGGCACCGTCATGGTGAAAGATGTCGAGCCGGGGCTTGGCTGGGGGGCCGACCGCGGCTATTCCGGCATCGCGGTCGTCGGCGGGACGGCCTTCTTCCGGGGGCTCACCGCGGCTCACGGCGACGAGATCTGGAAGACGGACGGCACCGACGCCGGCACCGTCGAGGTGAAGAACGTCCAGGCGCTCACCTCGTCGTTCCACGTCCTCAACAACTACCCGCAGGGGAACTTCCGAAACCTCGCGGGCAAGCTTCTGTGCGACGCCGACGACGGCGCCTCGGGCACCGAGCCGTGGGTCAGCGACGGCACCGCCGCCGGTACCCTGCAGCTCGGCGACCTCGCCCCGGGCACCGCCTGGAGCGCTCCGACGTTCAACGTCCCGGTCGGCGGCACCAACCTGCTCGGCACTCCGGAGAGTGGTCTCTGGAGCACCGACGGCACCCCCGCCGGCACCTCGCAGATCGTCTCCGGGATCACCCAGAACTCGTTCGGCTTCGTCCCCGCCCTCGGTCTGGCCTTCTTCTCCGCCCAGGACGCGAACGGCCAGGGGCCCTGGGTGAGCGACGGCACCGCCGCCGGCACCGGGCCGCTCACCAATATCTACTTCGGGCTGCACAACCCCTGGGGATTCACCCCCCTGGGCTCGCGCGTGATCTTCGGCGCCTTCGACACGTTCAACTCCTCGCGGCTCTGGGGGACGGACGGCACCACCGCCGGCACCCAGCCCCTGGGCATCATCTCCGATTCGGGGTGGATCGAGCCGCTCGGCGCCGCCGCCCTGTTCGTCGCCGAGACGGCGGGGGCCGGCAAAGAGCTCTTCAGGACCGACGGCACCCCGGCGGGTACCGGCCTGCTCAAGGACCTCCGGTCCGGCGCGGCCTCCTCCGACCCGCTGCGGCCCGTCCGGATCGGCGGCGTCCTCGCCTTCTCCGCCTTCGGCGACGCCACGGGACGCGAGCTCTGGGCGAGCGACGGCACCGCCGCCGGCACGGTCCTGCTCGCGGACATCCAGCCGGGGGCCGGCTCCGCGATCGATCCGTACTCCTCCGCGAGCACGGGGATCGACCAGGCGGCGTTCGGCAACACCCTCTTCTTCATCGCCGACGACGGCGTCCACGGCCGCGAGCCCTGGAAGACCGATGGCACTCCGGCCGGCACCGCCCCGCTCGGCGACCTCTTCCCCGGCGCGCGCTCCTCGGATCCCGACCTGATGACCGCCGTCGGCGGGCGCCTCTTCTTCGTCGCCGACGACGGCGTCCATGGCCGCGAGCTCTGGATGACCGACGGCACCGCCGCCGGCACCCGGATGGTGAGGGATGCCGTCCCCGGCCCCGGCTCCCCCGTGATCCAGAACCTGCGAGCGGTCGGCCACCTCGTGCTCTTCTCCGCTGACGACGGCGTTCACGGCCGCGAGCTCTGGCGCAGCGACGGCGGTCCGGCCGGCACCTTCCAGGTGCAGGACATCGCGCCCGGGCCCGACCCCTCCAGTCCCCTGGACTTCACCGAGGTGGGCGGCACGGTCTACTTCGCGGCGAACGACAACGTGGCCGGCTACGAGCTCTGGGGCGCGCCGAAGAGCGAGCTGTTCACCACCTTCCAGGACGTCCCCCCGACCTTCTGGGCCTGGAGCTCCATCGAGGCGCTGACCGCCGCCGGCCTCACCAACGGCTGCACGGCGACCGGCTACTGCCCGGACCGCACGGTGAGCCGGGCGGAGATGGCGATCTTCCTCGGCCGCGGCCTCCACGGCGCTGCCTTCGCGCCGCCGGCCGCCACCGGCACCCGCTTCGACGACGTCCCCGCGTCCTACTGGGCGGGTTCCTGGATCGAGCAGATCGCCGCCGACGGCATCACCCTGGGGTGCGGCGCCTCGCCGCCGCTCTTCTGCCCGGAGCGCACGCTGGCGCGGGCCGAGATGGCGATCTTTCTGCTGCGTGCCCGCCACGGCGCGGCCTACACGCCGCCGCCGGCCACCGGCACCCGCTTCCTCGACGTCCCTGCGAGCTACTGGGCCGCGAGCTGGATCGAGCAGCTCGCCGCCGAGGGGATCACCAACGGCTGCGCTCCCGATCTCTACTGCCCCGACCGGCTGGTGAAGCGGGACGAGATGGCGGTCTTCCTGGCGCGGTCGTTCAACCTGGCGTTGCCATGACGTAATCTTGACGCGAAACTCGCATTTCCTCTTGAGTCTTGATTCCTGGCCCCCACGCGGGGCTTTTACTTTTCCTCAGGGAGGGTTCGGCATGCTGTCTCGCGCCGCCCGGTCTCTCGTCGCCTTCTGCTTTCCGCTCGTCCTGCTCACGGCCTGGAGCGCCGGCGCCCAGCCGGCTTTTCGTGTCACCGACCTGAACACCACGGTCGCGCAACACTCGTCATGGATCTACAGCCACCAGAAGCTTCTGGCGCTCGGCAGCCAGTTCTTCTTCGTGGCCGACGACGCCGGCGCGTACGGCGCGGAGATCTGGCAGAGCGACGGCACCCTCGCCGGCACCCGGTTGCTCGCGGACGTCTGCCCGGGCTCCTGCTCGTCGCTCCCCAGCTCGCTCACGATCTCGAACGGAATGCTGTTCTTCACCGCGGACGACGGGGTTCACGGCCGGGAGCTGTGGAAGTCGGACGGCACCCCCGAGGGCACCTCGATGGTGGCGGAGATCCTTCCGGGGCGCTCGGCCTGGATCAGCGATCTCATCGACGCGGACGGCGTGCTGTTCTTCTTCGCCGCCGACGGCGAGCACGGGTACGAGCTCTGGACGTCGAACGGCACCACGGCCGGCACGCACCTCGTCAAGGACATCGCCCCGGGATCGAACTGGATCAATGGGCGCTTCATGGCCACCTCCGGCCACCGGCTGCTGTTCGCCGCCTATTACGGAGTCCAATGGCCCGCCCCCTGGGTGAGCGACGGCACCGAGGAGGGCACCATGATGGTGGCAGACATCCGGCCGGGCGCCAATGCCGTCGATCCCTCCTACGATCCCCTGATCTCCGGGCGGGACGCGGTCCCGGCTCCCCAGGGGGGCTTCCTCTTCGCCGCCGACGACGGAACGGGGACGGCGCTCTGGCTCACCGACGGCACGCCGGGCGGAACGGCCCGCCTCTCGGCCGCCGCGTCCCCTCACGAGATGACCGTCTTCCAGGGAGCCGTCTATTTCGCGGCCTCGGACCCCGCCGCCGGCGTCGAGCTCTGGAAGAGCGACGGCACCATCCTCGGCACCGCACGAGTCAAGGACCTTCAGGCCGGAACCGGCGACGGGGATCCACGGGAGCTCACCGTCGCCGGCACCCGGCTGTTCTTCCGCGCCACGGACGGCGCTCACGGCGCGGAGCTCTGGAAGAGCGACGGCAGCGCCGCCGGCACGGCCCAGGTGGCCGACCTCAACCCCGGAGCCGCCGACGCCTTCCCCGTCACCTCCGGCATTCCGATGCGCTACCAGCTCTCCCCCTTCGGCGGCGAGCTGACCTTCTTCGCCTACAACGGCCTGAACAGCCTCCAGCTCTGGCGGACGAACGGCGCCACCACCACCCAGCTCAACACCGTGAGCCTGCCCGAGCACATCCCCTATTTCGACAAGAACGCCGTGACTCTGGGCGGGCGCGTCTACTTTCTCGCCGGCGGCTGGGGCACCGAAGTCTGGTCGAGCGACGGCACCCCGGCGGGCACCCGGTCGCTGAGGGAAACGGCCACCTCCACCTCCTCCGTCGAGATCATCAACGGCAAGGCCCGGTCCGGCGCCCTCGCGCCGGTGGGAAACCAACTCTTCTTCGCGGCCAGCAACGGCTCACCCCTGTTCGAGCCCTGGAAGACCGACGGCACCCCCGGCGGGACCTCGCGGATCGCCAGCCTCCCCCTTGACCAGACTCTCTACAGTTTCCGCCCCTGGAACGGCGGCGCGGTCTTCCTGACCAACCTGGAGATCTGGTCGACCGACGGCACGGCGAACGGCACTCAGACGCTCGGCTCCGGCGTGGCATTCGGGAGCCTCCCCGCTCTCAACGGCTCGCTCTTCTACATCGTCTCCGACCTCGTGAACGGGATGCAGAAGCTCTGGAAGACGGACGGCACTCCGGGCGGTACGTCCCCCGTGGCGGTCCTCTCCACGTTCGACGGCGGCGACGACATGGTGACTTCCGGCGGCAAGCTCTTCGTGCCGGGGTTCGAGAACGGAACCGGTTACTCCCTCTGGGTGACGGACGGCACCGGGCCCATCGTCCATATCTCCGGCGCGGCCCATGGCCAGGATTTCTCTCAGCTCGGCCGCCTGGTCGACGTCGGAGGGGCGGTGCTCTTCCCCGCCTACACCCTCGGCTATGGCTGGGAGCTGTGGAAGAGCGACGGTACCGCCGGCGGCACCACGCTGCTCAAGAGCTCCGGAGACCCCAGCGACACCTACGACGCCCCGTACAGGGAGGCCGCCGCGCTGCCGGGGGGGCCGCTGTTCTTCATCCTGAGCGACGTCGCGGCCGGCGCCGAGCTCTGGAAGAGCGACGGCACCGCCGCCGGCACCGTGCGAGTCGCCGATATCGCCCCCGGCCCGCTCGGCTCCAACCCTCATCAGTTGACCGCCGCCGGCAACCAGCTCTACTTCACGGCGAACGACGGCGTCCACGGCGACGAGCCCTGGGTCAGCGACGGCACCGCCGCCGGCACCCACATGGTGGCCGATCTCCGGCCCGGCCCGGACTCTTCCCATCCCGGCAGCTTCAGCGCCGTGGGTGGCACGCTCCTCTTCTCCGCCACCGACGGCGTCCACGGGGTGGAGCCCTGGCGCACGGGCGGCAGGACGGCGGGAACGCGGAGGATCCAGGACATCGCGCCCGGCTCCCTGTCCTCCAGCCCCAGCGGATTCACCGCCGCCGGTCCCAACGTCTACTTCGCCGCCAACGACAACACGACCGGTTTCGAGCTCTGGGCGGTGCCGCGGGCCAGCGTGCTCGCCACCTTCCTCGACGTGCCCACGACCTACTGGGCCTGGGGCTCCGTCGAGGCGGTCGCCAACGCGGGGATCACCCTGGGCTGCGGCCAGGAGCTGTTCTGCGCCGAACGTACCCTCACCCGGGCCGAGATGGGGGTCTTCCTCGGCCGCCTGCACGGCTCCGTCTTCTTGCCGCCGCCGGCCACCGGCACCCGCTTCACCGACGTCCCCGCCTCCTACTGGGCGGCGGACTGGATCGAGCAGATCGCCACCGACGGCATCACCCAGGGGTGCGCCACCTCGCCGGCCCGCTTCTGCCCGGCGGCCCAGGTCGTGCGCGCCGAGATGGCCATCTTCCTCCTGCGCGCCCGCCACGGCGCGGCCTACACGCCGCCGCCGGCGACCGGCACCCGTTTCGCCGACGTGCCGGCCTCCTTCTGGGCCGCGGCCTGGATCGAGCAGCTCGCCGCCGAAGGGATCACCAACGGCTGCGACGTCAACCTCTACTGCCCGAACAAGACGGTAGGACGTGCCGAGATGGCGGTCTTCCTGACCCGGGCGTTCAACCTGACGTTGCCGTGACCGGATCTATGACCGGATCAATATCCATTGCAATAGGGACGGCTTCATCCTCGAAGCCCTCCTTTTTGAGGAGGGGTTGTCCCATGCGCCTTCGCAGACTGCTCCCGTTCGCGATCACCGGGCTCCTCGCCGTGCCGCCGGCCGAGAGTCAGCCGGCCTTCCTGGTGCGGGACATCAATACGGACCAGGGCAGCGTCGGAGCCCTGAACGGCTCGCTGACCAGCGAGGGCTCCGGCAATGTCTTTTATTTCACCCTCGACGACGGCACGCACGGCGGGGAGGTCTGGCGCAGCGACGGCACCGCGGACGGCACCTTCCTCTTGCGGGACATCGCTCCCGGCTCCATGGATTCCTTCCCCCAGAGCCTCACCGCGTTCCAGGGCAAGCTCTTCTTCGGCGCCCTCGACCACAACCGCGGCGTCTGGGGGATCTGGCAGAGCGACGGCACCCCGGAAGGGACCTCGCCGCTGATCGCTCCCGCCCAGGTCAGTCTCCTCGGCGGCTTCATGGCCGAAGGGGAACGGCTCTTCTTCGCCGGCCAGGACGCCGAGCACGGCTCGGAGCTGTGGATCACCGACGGCACCGCGGAAGGCACGCACAGGGTGCGGGATCTCTCCCCCGGCATCCGGTCCTCCCTCCCCCACTTCCTGGCCGCCGGGAATGGACGGGTCCTCTTCGCCGCCGACGACGGCATCCATGGCTTCGAGCCCTGGATCACCGACGGCACCGAGGCGGGTACGCGGATGCTGGCCGATGTCCGTCCCGGGGACTACGGCTCTCTGCTCACCTATACCAGGGCCCTCGCCGGGCCCGATGCCGCCGCCGCTCCCTGGGGCTTCGTCTTCGTAGCCCAGGACGGCATTCATGGCATCGAGCCCTGGATCACCGACGGCACGCCGGAGGGGACGGTTCTGCTGAAGGACGTCTACCCGGGCACCGAGGGCTTCTCGTACGACCTGACGGCGATCGGCGGCGCGGTCGTCTTCGCCGCCTGGGATCCCGCCACCGGCTTCGAGCTCTGGCGGACCGGCGGCACGCCGGCCACGACCGCGCTGCTCAAGGACGTCTGGCCCGGCGCTCCCAGCTCGCGCCCGCTGGATCTCACGGCGGCGGGCGGCCGGGTGTTCTTCCGCGCCGCGGATGGCGTCCACGGCGCGGAGCTCTGGGCGACCGACGGCACCGAGGCGGGAACCGCGCTGGTCCGCGACATCTCCCCGGGAACCGCCGACGCCTTTCCGCAACCGTACGGAGGGTTCGACGGCGACTACGGCCTCACCCGCCTGGGCAGCCGGCTGTTCTTCTTCGCGCTCCAGGGGGGGAGCCCCGGCCTCTGGCAGAGCGACGGCACCGCCGCCGGCACCCAACTGGTGCCCTCTCCCTATCCCTGGGGCGGCTGGCCCTACCCCAGCAGCATCGACCTCATCACCGACGGCTACGGCGGGGCGGGGAGCCGGCTGTTCTTCCGCTCGGGCTCCTACGGGCAGGAGATCTGGACCGCGGACGGCGCCGCCGGGGAATCACGGCTGGCGAAGAGCGTTCCGCTGCCCACCTCGTCATTCCTCACCTACAGCGGGGCTCCCGTCCACCCGGGGACCCTGGCGGGCCTCGGCGGCGCCCTGTTCTTCCAGGCCACGGACGGCCACTCCGGAGCCGAGCTCTGGCGCAGCGACGGCACTCCGGCAGGGACGTCGCAGGTGCAAGACCTCACCGGCGACAACTATTCCTCGTTCCCCCAGCAGCTCCACGCCGCCCAGGGACGGCTGTTCTTCCTGGCCAACAGCGACCGCCTGGGGGTGAGCGACGGCACGCCGGCGGGCACCCAGATGCTGTCCGACATCTTGGCGGTGGAGATCGCCACCGTGGGCGGCCAGGCCTTCCTCCTCTCCCAGCCCGACGGCAGCCCCAAGGGGCTCTGGAAGACCGACGGCACCGAGGCGGGAACCGTCCTGCTCAAGGCTCACCAGGATCTGTTCTCCCCCGCGCTGATGACCGCCGACGCGGGGGGCCGGCTCTTCTACCGCGTCCATGACAACCCGGGAGCGGGGCTCTGGGTCTCGGACGGCACCGTGCCGGGGACCTTCGATCTCGACCCCGGGCCCGCCCCCTCCGAGCCCTGGAACCTCACCGCCGCCGGCGGCACCCTGTTCTTCACCGCCTACCAGCCCGACTCCGGCCGCGAGCTCTGGAAGACCGACGGCACCCGGGCCGGCACGGCGATCGTCAAGGACATCCAGCCCGGTTCCGGCAGCTCCAGCGCCCTCGGGAACGACCCGAGGTACGCCCTTCTGCCGGGAGGCGTGATCCTGTTCCCAGCGGACGACGGCATGGCCGGCACGGAGCTCTGGCGCAGCGACGGCACCGCCGGCGGAACCGTGCTGGTGAAGGACATCCGCCCCGGTCCGCAGGGGTCCCGGATGTTCGAGCTGACCGCCGCCGGTGGCAAGGTCTACTTCACGGCGGACGACGGCGACCACGGCCAGGAGCTCTGGGTGAGCGACGGCACCGCGGGCGGCACCCGCCTGGTCAAAGAGATCGTGCCGGGCCCGGACTCCCCGCTCCCCTACAACCTGACCGCCGCCGGCTCCGTTCTCGTCTTCACCGCCTTCGATCCCGCCCACGGCCAGGAGATCTGGCGCAGCGACGGCGCGGCGCTGGGGACGCGGCGGCTCCAGGACATCGTGCCCGGCCCCGGCTCCTCCAGCCCCTCGCGCTTCACCGTCGTCGGGAGCAACCTGTTCTTCGTCGCCAACGACAACGTGACCGGCTTCGAGCTCTGGGCGATGCCCACCTCCGCCCTCCTCGCCACCTTCGAGGACGTGCCGGCCACCCACTGGGCCTGGAGCTCCGTGGAGGCGGTCGCAGCCGCCGGCATCACCCAGGGGTGCGGCGAGGGCCTTTTCTGCGCCGAACGCACCCTCACCAGGGCCGAGATGGGGGTCTTCCTCGGCCGTGGCCTGCACGGCTCCACGTTCGTGCCGCCGCCGGCGACCGGCACCCGCTTCACCGACGTCCCGGCCGATTATTGGGCCGCCGGCTGGATCGAGCAGATCGCCACCGACGGCGTCACCCAGGGGTGCGCCGTCTCCCCCCTGCGCTTCTGCCCGGCGGCCCAGGTCGCGCGCGCCGAGATGGCGATCTTCCTGCTCCGCGCCCGTCACGGCGGCAGCTATGTGCCGCCGCCGGCCACCGGCACCCGTTTCACCGACGTGCCGGCCTCCTTCTGGGCCGCGGCCTGGATCGAGCAGCTCGCCGCCGAGGGGATCACCAACGGCTGTGATACCAACCTCTATTGCCCGAACAAGACGGTGGGGCGCGCCGAGATGGCCGTCTTCCTGACACGGGCGTTCAATTTGACGCTACCCTAGGCCCCAGCCATGAAATTCAACGCCGTTCGCTCTCTCGTCCTCCTCTTCCTGCTCGCCGGCCCGCCGGCCGTCCAGGCGCAGCCGCCGTTCCTCGTCGCCGACCTCAACGTCGATCAGCCCCCGCTGCAGGTCTGGGATCAGCGGGACGAGATGGAGACCGCCGGCGGCCTGGTCTTCTTTGTGGCGGACGACGGCATCCACGGCAAGGAGCTCTGGGCGAGCGACGGTACCCCCTCCGGGGCGTACCTCGTGCGCGACATCTGCCCCGGGGCCTGCTCCTCGAGCCCCTCCTCGTTGATCGAATCCCGAGGCAGCCTCTACTTCATCGCCGACGACGGCACCTACGGCCGGGAGATCTGGAGCAGCGACGGAACCGAATCCGGGACCGGGCTCAGGGTGGGCTTTGGCTCCGTGGAGGACGGAGTGGCCTCGCTCACCAGAGCGGGCGATTTCATCTTCGGGGTGCAGGCCGCTACCGTGACCGGAGGGCAGGAGCCGTTCCGGACCGACGGCACACCGTTCGGCACTCAGGGCATGGGAGATCTGAACCCTGGTCCGGCGGGATCGAACCCCAGGGCCCTGGCGTTTCTCGGGAACCGCATCTTCTTCGCCGCCGACGACGGAGCCCACGGGACCGAGCTCTGGACCTATGACGTGGGCCCCAACGCCACGCAGGTGCTGGACATCAATCCCGGCTCCCTCTCCTCGATGAACGCCGAGCACTCCCCGAGCTCCGTCCAGGGGCCGGACGCCATCGTATCCCCCAAGGGGGGAGCCATCCTCTTCGCGGCGGATGACGGCGTCCACGGATCCGAGCTCTGGCTCTCCGACGGCACCGACGACGGCACCTACCTGCTCAAGGAGATCTCCGCCGGTCCCGCCGGCTCCTTTCCCCTCGGCTTCACCGCGCTGAACGGCGCCGTCTACTTCACCGCCACCGGACCCGAAGGGCACGAGCTCTGGAAAACCGACGGCACCGCCGCCGGCACCACGCTGGTCAAAGACATCTTCCCGGGCACTCCCGGCTCCGCGCCGCAGGAGCTCACGGCCGTGGGCAACCTGCTCTTCTTCCTGGCCTACGACCCCACGTTTGGAGAGCAGCTCTTCCGCAGCGACGGCAGCGCGGCGGGGACCTTCCGGCTGCAAAGCTCGACCGGCAACCAGATCGGCTTCGGCAACAGCCCGCCCGGCTACGGGCGTCACGGCCTTTCCGACTTGAACGGCAAGCTCGTCTTCCTGGCCGACGGCCCTGGCGGAGTCGTGCTCTGGACCAGCGACGGCACCAACGCCGGGACGGTGTTCGGAACGGTGGTGAACAACGCGGCGATCCGGATGGCGGACGGCTACGCCGTCCTGGGAGCGAATTTCTACTTCCGCCAGGGCTCCCAGGGGCAGGAAGTCTGGCGCAGCAACGGCACGGCGCCCGGCACGGCACGGGTCCATGACGGCCCCCAGGTCACCTCCTCCTTCTTCCTCGATGGCGGGAAGACGTACGCCCGGGACACCTTCGCCGCGTTCGGCAGCCAGATCTACTTCGCCGCCTACGACGGGTCCGCCGGCGAGCAGCTCTGGAAAAGCGACGGCACCGAGGCCGGCACGGCGAAGCTCGAGGACATTGCCCCGTCTCTGCTCCGGCCGCTCGCCGGCCGGCTGGTCTTCAACAACGGGGGATCTCTCCGGTCGACGGACGGCGCGCCGGGAGGGGCTCAGCTCCTTCCCGGCTTCACGCTCGACCTCACGACGCTCGGCAACGCGGTCTACTTCGACAACAGCGACGCCGGCCACGGCAGCGAGCTCTGGAAAACCGACGGCACGCCGGCCGGCACGGCCCTGGTCGCCGATCTCGTCCCCGGCACCTCCCCCTCCCGCCCCTCCCTCCTCACCGCGGCCGGCGGCAAGCTCTTCTTCCAGGCCTCGAACGAGGCGGTTTCAGGCGCCGAGCTCTGGGTCTCCGACGGCACCGCCGCGGGGAGCTTCCAGGTCGCCGACCTCGTGCCCGGCACCGGCTCCTCGAACCCGCAGAACCTCACCGCCGCCGGCAACCTGCTCTTCTTTACCGCCACCACCAGCGGCTTCGGCCGGGAGCTCTGGAAGAGCGACGGCACCGCCGCCGGCACCGTCCTGGTGAAGGACATCAACCCCGGCGCGGCATCCTCGAACCCCGGCGACCCCATCCCCGGGACCTTCGCCGCACCCGCGGGCGGGCCGCTCTTCTTCACGGCGGACGACGACGAGCACGGCGAAGAGCTCTGGAAGACCGACGGCACCGAGGCTGGCACCGTCCTGGTGAAGGACATCTTCTTCGGCACTTCCGTCGGTTCCCAGCCCCGCCGCCTGACAGCCGTGGGAAACAAGGTCTACTTCGTCATCTCCGGGGAGCTCTGGGTCAGCGACGGCACCGAGGCCGGCACCCACCTGGTGAAGGGAATAGGGCCCGACTTGGCTTACCCGAATCCGGACAGCCTGACCGCCGACGGCTCCGTGCTCCTCTTCTCGGCCTTCGATCTGGCTCACGGGGTGGAGGCATGGCGGACGGACGGCACGGCGGTAGGCACGCGCCGGGTCACCGATATCGCGCCCGGCCCCCTCTCCTCCAGCCCGCTCGGCTTCACAGCGGCGGGAGCGAACGTCTACTTCGCGGCCAACGACAACGACGCCGGTTTCGAGCTCTGGGCCGTGCCGCAATCCAACGTCCTCGCCACCTTCGAGGACGTGCCGACCACCTACTGGGCCTGGCGCTCCGTGGAGGCGGTCGCCGCCGCCGGCATCACCCTGGGGCGCGGCGAGGGGCTGTTCTGCGCCGAGCGCACCCTCACCCGGGCCGAGATGGGGGTCTTCCTCGGCCGCGCCCTGCACGGCTCCGCCTTCGTGCCGCCGCCGGCCACCGGCACCCGCTTCGCCGACATTCCGGCCTCCTACTGGGCCGCCGACTGGATCGAGCAGATCGCCACCGACGGCGTCACCCAGGGGTGCGCCGTCTCGCCCCTCCGCTTCTGCCCGGAGGCCCAGGTCGCGCGCGCCGAGATGGCGATCTTCCTGCTCCGCGCCCGCCATGGCGGGGCCTACATGCCGCCGCCCGCCACCGGCACCCGCTTCACAGACGTGCCGGCCAACTTCTGGGCCGCGGCCTGGATCGAGCAGCTCGCCGCCGAGGGGATCACCAACGGCTGCGACGTCAATCTCTACTGTCCGAACAAGACGGTGGGGCGGGCGGAGATGGCGGTCTTCCTGGCGCGGGCGTTCAATTTGCCCTTGCCGTAGAGAGCGGGAGACTCTCCCTGGGGGCGCCTACGCCCCCATCTCCGCATCCAGCAACCCATCCAGCCGCGACAACGCATCGTCGAGCCGGCGGGTGACCGAATTTTCCAAGGTTGCCGTCTGGCGGGGCCGGTCGCGGTAGACGCCGTCCCAGAGCCCGCGATCCTCCTCGAGGACATCCCTCCGCAGGGTGACGCCGTGGCGTGCGAACAGCGGGGCGAGCTTGTCGTAGCGCGCCAGCAGGTCGCGGCGGACCGCCTTGTAGGCGTGCTCGCAGACAGCGCGGCGCTCGGAGAAGCTGAAGATGTTGGTGAAGAACATCAGGTAGTCGTCGCGCTGCGGCTCGAGCAGCACCACGTCGGCGCCCTTGAACTTGGTCTCGTACGAGGCCATGCCGATCTCCAGGCGCGAGTGGATCATCGTCCGGAAGGTCTGCGAGAGGACCGAGGGGAGTCCGCGGTCGAGCAGCTTGCCGCGCCGCATCAGGCCGGCCTCGACCGTGCCCAGCGTGTCGACCGGGACGATCGGATTGACGCAGATCAGCAGGTCCGCGCCCTTCTCCAGGGCCACCGAGGCGTGCAGCGTCTTGAGCAGGACGCCGTCCGCATAATGCCGGCCGTCGATCTCCACCGGCGAGTAGAGGCCGGGGAGCGCCGAGCTGGCGGCGACGGCGAGCGAGATCGGGATGTGGTCCATCCCCGGCTCGCCGAAGCGCACGGCCTGACCGGAGTCGAGATCCGCCGCCACCACCACGAAACGCTTGCCGAGCTCGCGGAAGTCGTCCGTCCGCCCCTTCATGGTGTAGATCTTCTGGAGATAGTCGCGGATCGGCCGGTTGTCGAAGATCCCCACCGGCAGCGCCTCCGAGAGGCGGGTCAGCGATTCGAGCAGCGTGAGATCCCGGCGGTGGGTGACCCACTCCCAGAGCGATTCGACGAGCAGACGAGGCACCGCCTGGCCGCCGCGGACCATCTCGCGAACCGCCGGGGTGAGGAACGTCTCGGGGACGAACGGATGCTCGCCCGGCTCCGAAGAGACGATCGCCCGGCACATCTGGGCCGTGGTGAGGTCGTTGGCGAGGTTGGCGCAGATGAAAGCGCCGGCGCTCACCCCCACGTAGACATAAAGGTTATTGAAGTCGAGACCGTCCAGAGCCTCGTCGAGAGCCCGGAGAGCGCCGATCTCATAGATCGCCCCCTCCGGGCCTCCCCCCGCGAGCGCCAGTCCGATCCTGGGAGAGCCGTTCGTATCGCCTGTAGGGTTTCCGCTGCGCTCCACCCGTTTCGTCCTCGCCTCAGACGATGATGTTGTGCGGGTCCGTCGGCGTGGTGGCGGTCTCCGGCGTCACGATGTCGCTGGCGACAGTGACCGAGGCCGGCGTCACGCGCGGCTTGAGCTGCTCGATCTTGGCGTTGAGCTCCTCGACCTTCTGCGTCAGGTTGCGGATCTCGTCGCGGGTCGGCACGCCCAGGCGGTTCAGCGTCGACGTGAGCTTCTCGTCGAACTTCTCGCCCAGGTTCTCGAAGGTGCTCTCAGCCTTGGTCTTGAACTTGTCGACCTCGACCTTCACCTTGTCCACCTCGACCTTGCCGCGCGACTCGACGTCGCGGCCGCGATCGACCAGACGGCTGAAGATCTTGCCCCCCTCCTCCTCCGCAGCGGCCAGCGCGCCGAGGCCGGCGAGCCAGATGCGGTGGACGGAGTCCTTGAGCTCTTCCTGCACGTTCTTCTCGGTACCCTGGGTGGTTCCGGTCTGGGTGTCGGTATGGGTGGTGGTATCCATGGCTTACCCCTTCTTCGTGGTTTTCCGTTGACGCGGCTTGGACGCCTTCTTGGCGCTGGCGGCCGCGGTTGCCGTTTGAGGATTGATTAAAGCTTCAGAAGTCAGGATCGCCACCGCCTCGCCCTCGGGGCTGACGATCTCGATCACGTCCATCGTGGCGGCCTGCCGCCGCTCCACGACTTCGTCGACTTTCTTCGACAGCGTCGCGATCCGGGCGGAGAGGATCTTCACGTCCTCGCGCGTCATCACGTTCAGACGCTTGAGCACCCCCCGGCTCTCGAACTCCACCGTATCCTGCAGCAGCTGGTTAGCGCCGCGTACCGTTTGGTTGGCGCGCTCGACCACCGCCTCCACCCTCTGCTTCTGCTTGTCCTCGAACGGCTTGCCGCGCTCGACCAGACGGTCGAACATCTCCATGCCGCCCTCGCTGACCTCGGCCACCGCGCCGACGCCGGCGAGGAAAAGGTTGCGCCCGGCGGTGAACAGCCGGTCGATCGGCTTGCTGATATCCAGAACTGTAGCGAGCTGGTTCATTTGACGATCTCTCCCTCGGTTTCAATCCGCACCACGGTCTTGCGCTCCGCGGGGCGGCCATTCTGTGGATCTCCCACCGCGTGATCGGCACGCTCGAGCTCTGAAAGCGACGACTCGAGCTCCTCCAGGCGCGACCGCAGGCTCGACATCTCCTCGCGGGCCTTGCGGACCGGCCCGAGGCGGTCGATCAGCTTGTCGACGCCATGCTGTACCTGCTCCATGCCGGTGCTGACCGCCCGCTCGCCGATGCGCACCAGGTCGTGCAGCAGCTCGCTCGGCAGGAACGACGTCCCCTTGCGCCCCTCGTCCAGGATGATCTGCGTCAGGGTCTGCGACGTGACGTCGTTGTTGGTGGCGTTGTCCACCACCCGCACCTCCTGGCCCGTACGGACCCAGGTGGCGATCTCGTCCAGCGAGACGTACCGGCTCTCCTCGGTGTCGTACAGCTTGCGGCTTTCGTAGCGTTTGATGAGCCGGATCATGGAGCTCCTCCTTGCTTGTCAGTCGCCACGGAAGCCGTCCCAACACTACGGGCGTCCGCGGCAAGGGTAATTTACCGCACTGCGGCAATCCGTGTCAAGAGTTTTGTGACGCGGTGCGGCAAAGACCCTGGCTGGGGAGCGAGTCGACTGTTCAAGCCCAAGGCCTCAGAACAGAGGGCGATCGTTGCGCGGCTCATCTCTTTAAGCGGAAGCTTATGGATACCCCTCTTCCTGCTTGGGGACCACTCTCCCAAGCAGGGGAACCCCTCTCCCTTCTTGGGGAACCTCTCCCCCAGGCAGGGGGCCCCTCCCCCAACCAGGGACAGCCCTCCCCCAATCAGGGGGACCCCTGTACCCGCGAGGGGGACCCCTCCCCCTGCTTGGGAGCCCCCTCCCCCCGGCGGTACAGGCTCTTCCCCCGGAGTTCCGCCGCTCCCCCTGAACATGTCCTATATTAGGGCCGGTATCATGACCGAGCCTTCGACAGGAGAACGGATGACGACCGCGGCCGCATCGCCCTTGGAGACCTGGCCGAGCCTGCCCCTCGAGGCGTGGATCGAGACCTGCGCGACCCTGCACCTCTGGACCCAGATCGTCGGCAAGATCCGGCTCACCCAGAGCCCCTGGGTGAATCATGCCTGGCATGCGACGCTGTACGTGACAGCCCGCGGCCTCACCACGTCGCCGATCCCGCATGGCAGCCGGACGTTTCAAATCGACTTTGACTTCATCGCGCATCAGTTGATCCTGCAGACGAACGACGGCGGCACGAGCCGCTTGGCGCTCGAACCGCAGTCCGTGGCCACGTTCTACAAGCGCCTCATGGCGGAGCTGGACAAGCTCGGCCTGCACGTGAACATCTATCCACGGCCCAATGAGGTTGAAGACCCCATCCGCTTCGACCAGGATGAGACTCACCAGTCCTACGATCCGGAGTATGCCAGCCGCTTCTGGCGAGTCCTGGTGCAGGCCGACCGGGTCTTCAAGGAGTTTCGCGCCCGGTTCATCGGCAAGTGCAGCCCCGTGCACTTCTTCTGGGGCGCCCCCGACCTGGCCGTCACCCGGTTTTCCGGACGGCGAGCGCCGGAGCATCCGGGCGGCGTTCCCAACCTGCCCGACTGGGTGACCCGGGAGGCCTACTCGCACGAAGTGAGCAGTTGCGGATTCTGGTCGGGGGGAGGCCCGATCCCCTACCCCGCGTTCTATTCCTACGCCTATCCGGCACCGGATGGGTTCTCGGCGGCGATCGTCAAGCCGGACGCCGCCTTCTACAACACCGATCTTGGCGAGTTCCTGCTGCCCTACGACGTCGTCCGTCAATCGGAGTCTCCGGACAGCACCCTGCTCGACTTCCTGCAGTCGACGTACGAGGCCGCCGCGAAGCTTGCCCAGTGGGATCGCGGCTCGCTGGAACGCGGCAACGACCCGCGGAACGGCCATCGTTGAGCTCAGCGTTCGTCTGACGTCGTTATCTTTTATCTGATTTCATCAAGGGGGAGATTGAAGTGGACACAACCTGGAGAAACATCCTCTGGCAGCAGTTCGGGGCCGCCATCGACATGCTCGAGAACGCCATCATCGCCTGCCCCGACGAGGTCTGGAGCGGCCGGGATTCCCCGGCTCCAACCGAGTTCTGGTACGTCGCCTATCACGCGCTCTTTTATCTCGATCTCTACCTGTCCGATTCGGTGGAGGGGTTCGCTCCCCCGCCGCCCTTCACGCTGGCGGAGCTGGACCCTGCGGGGGTGCTTCCTGAACGGCCATATACGAAGGGCGAGCTTCAGGCCTATCTGGAGCATGGCCGCAGGAAGTGCCGGACGACGATCAAGGCGCTGACGGATCAGAAGGTTCGCCGGCGCTGCGGATTCGATTGGCTCGACCTCAGCGACGGAGAGCTGCTGCTGTACAACATGCGCCACGTCCAGCACCACGCCGCGCAGTTGAACCTGATCCTCCGGCAGACCACCGATTCGGCCCCCGCCTGGGTCGGCAGGGCGAAGAGCAGGCCAGAATAAATTCAACGTTCAAGGAGCCCCGATGAGCTTCGACTCTCCTTCCGCCGATGAGTACTCGCCCTTTTTCGCCGGGTATGTCGCCGCCGTGGCCGGCCGCCCGGTGATCGATCTGCTGGGCTCTCAAATGGAGGTGATCGATCGTCTCTTCAAGCCGCTTTCAGAGGCGGAAGCCGGCTTTCGGTACGCTCCGGGGAAGTGGAGCCTGCGGCAGATGCTCGGTCACCTGATCGACGCGGAGCGCGTCTTCTCCTATCGCGCCTTCCGGATCAGCCGCGGAGACACCACACCCCTTCCAGGGTTTGACGAGAATCCGTATGTGGAAGCGGGGAACTTCGACGACCGGACGGTCGCCGATCTGCTCGACGAGCTCCACGCCGCCCGCGCATCCACGCTGGCCCTGTTCCGCCATATCCCTCCAGACGCCGGGCTGCGGCGCACCGTGGTGAACGGCGTTCCGCTGACGCTGCGGGCGCAAGCCCATGTCCTCGCCGGCCACCTCGAGCATCACCTGCGCATCCTGGCGGAGCGCTATGGCCTCGGCGCGGTAGGTTGATCTCTCCTACGACGTCCGGCTGACGTAGCGCTCCCACTCGGCGAGGCGCCCTTCGAGCTGCCGGCCCATCGCCTCGAGCGAGGGGAGGTCGGTGGGCTCGTCGGGCAGCAGGGGGAGGTCGACCAGCGGCTGCTCGCGGGAGAGGAGCTTGGCGAGCTCGACCAGACCGCGGCGGTCGCGCTGGCCGACCCAGGTGAGGAGCTCCCAACCCGTCGGACGGCAGGGGTCTCCGGACGCGGGGGGCGCCCCGTCCACCAGGAACAGGGGGTGGACGCGGTTGACGACGATCGGGCCGAGGTTGTAGCCCGCCTCCTCCAGCTTGCGGGCAAAGAAGAGAGTGTCCGGGATGCGCTCCTCCCCGGGGCCGGTGACCAGCACGAAGAGGGTCTGCTTCGAGCGCAGCAGCTCCCCCACCTCCAGGGCGCGGTCGCGAAACCCCTCGTAGAGCGGTCCGAAAGCCTGAAAGAACTCGGCCATGTCGCGCAGCAGGTCCATGCCCACCACCTCGTCGAGGAAGCGCTCGGCCCGCCGGCCGAGGATGCCCCATTTGGAGGCGGCCCGCAGGCGCCCCTCGTCGTCGAACCAGGGCTTGAGCGCGACCCGCAGGGCACCGCTGTCGAGAAAACCGACGATCCGCTTGGGGGCTTCCAGGAAGTCGAGCGCCTGCCGCGTCGGCGGAGTGTCGAGCACCACCTGGCCGTAGCGGCCGTCGGAGGCCACCTCGAACAGGCGCTCGACCGCCATGTATTCGAGGATGCCGCCCAGGGTACCCGAGAGGTGCTGGTAGAAGCGGTTGCCGAGCACGCGGCGGCGGGTCTCCTCGTCCGGCGCGTAGCGCTCGATCAGCCGGTCGAAGGTCAGGCGGGCGTCGAGCAGGCTGGCGTGGAGCGTTCCCGGCGCGTCGAACGCCACCGGCATCTCGCGCAGCCGCGCCTCCTCCCCCACTCCCAGCGTCTGCTTGAGGCGCATCGAGGGGTCGAAGGTCATCACCAGCGTGTCGCGCCCCTCGCGCGCCGAGAGCACGCCCAGCGAGGCGGCGAGGGTCGTCTTGCCGACGCCGCCGGAGCCGACGACGATGATCAACGGGTTTTTGCCGGAAATCAGCTCCATGCTCCCTCCCCTTTCCTTACAGCCCGCGGGCCGATTCAGCGAAACACCGGCCGAGGACGCCGAGCATCTCCAGTCCGCGGTCGAGCGGCAGTTGCGGCAGCTCGACCCGCGGGCCCTGCCAGGATTCCTGCAGTCGAGAGAGCTCCCGCTCGTTCAGCAGCCGACGGCGGCGCCAGAGGGAGACCAGCTCGTTCTCCTTGGTTCCTGGGTCCGCGGCCGGTGCTGGCGGATACAGGCCGTTGACCACCAGCAGCTCGGGATCGCGCCGCACCCGCTGCTGGAGCGCCGTGCGCAGCTCCAGCGCCTCCTCGACCGGCATCTCCTCGGCCTGCGTCACCACCACGACGCCGCACCGCTCGGGATCGTCGATCAGCGTCGCCAGATCCTTGGACATGCGGGCGAACGGACCGTTGGTGATCACCTCCGCCACCAGCGCCGGCGCGGCGAGCAGGGCGACGCCGTGACCGGTGGCCGGCGCGTCGAGGATCACGGTGTCGATCTCCGGGGTGCTGGGGCCGCCCATGCCGTGGAGCAGACGGTAGGTGTGGCCGAGGATCGCCAGCTCCTTGAGGCCGGGAGCGCCGACCGCGAACTGCTGGTAGATCGGGCTGTCGAGGACCCGCCGGGTCAGCAGCTCCAGCTTGAGCTGCTCGCGCACAATCTGGTCCAGCACCTGCTGGGGCTTGAGGTTCTGCACCCAGAGGCGCGGCTCGGCCGCCATGATGTCGCCGCCCGAGGGGGGGGTGCCCATCATCTGGTGCAGGTTCTCCCGCGGATCGACCTCGACCACCAGGGTCCGGCGTCCGGACGCGGCCAGGGCGCGGCCCAAGGTGGCGGCGACCACGGTCTTCCCGACGCCCCCCTTGCCGGTGACCACCAGGAGCTGGCGGCGCGAAAGCTGCTCGATCGGATTCATGAAGCCGGTCCCTCCCTCTGACGCATACGGCTCTGCAAGACCTTTGCCGCAGGGCGGCATAACTATATCCGAAACCAGCCGGTGGTCCCGAAAGCACGGACAACACGGACGACCACGGACCTGCACGGACGTACAAGGACAAAAAGCAGACCGCAGGAACCTTGTCTCCCGTCCTTTTTGTCCTTCGTCCGTGGTTGTCCGTGGTCGTCCATGCTCGTCCGTGCTCTTTTCTGCCGCGGTTGCCTTCCCCCCCCTCCCCGCGATAAAACCCAGGCGCCATGTCCTTTCCTGAAACCCGACTCCGCCGCTTTCGCAGAACCCCAACCCTCCGCCGCCTGGTGCGGGAGACCCGGCTCTCTCCCGACGACCTGGTGCTCCCCCTCTTCGCCTGCCCTGGCGAAGGGGTGGCGAAACCCATCTCCTCGATGCCCGGCGTCTTCCAGCATTCGGTCGACCGGCTGACCGAGACCGCCCGCGAGGCGTTCGCCGAGGGGGTGCGCGCCGTGCTGCTGTTCGGCATCCCGGAATTCAAGGACGCGGAGGGGAGCGCCGCCTGGGCGCCGGACGGCATCGTCCAGCAGGCTCTGCGCGCCTTGACCACCGAGGTGCCGGGCCTGGTGAAGATCGCCGACGTCTGCTTCTGCGAGTACACCGACCACGGCCACTGCGGCGTGCTCGACGGCCACGAGGTGGACAACGATGCCACGCTCGCCAACCTCGCCCGGCAGTCGGTGTCGCTCGCCGCGGCCGGGGCCGACGTCATCGCCCCTTCCGACATGATGGACGGCCGGGTGGGGGCGATCCGCCGGGCGCTCGACGCCGCCGGTTTCGCCTCGACGCCGATCCTCGCCTACGCGGCCAAGTTCGCCAGCGGCTTCTACGGCCCGTTCCGCGAGGCCGCCGAGTCCACCCCCCAGTTCGGCGACCGCCGCGCCTATCAGATGGACCCGGCGAACGGCCGCGAGGCGATGCGCGAGGCCGAGCTGGACTTCGAGGAGGGGGCGGACATGCTGATGGTCAAGCCCGCCCTCCCCTATCTGGACATCCTGGCGGAGATGCGCCGGAGGTTCGACCTGCCGCTCGCCGCCTACCATGTCAGCGGCGAGTACGCGATGCTCAAGGCGGCGGCCGAGCGCGGCTGGATCGACTACGATCGCGTAATGATGGAATCGCTCCTCGCCATCCGCCGCGCCGGCGCCGACCTCATCATCACCTACGCGGCGCGCGAGGCGGCGCGGCTGCTGGGATCGGGGTGGACCGAATGAATGACTTGATGTCCCGCGCTGAAAAGATTCTCCCGGGCGGCGTCAGCTCCCCCGTGCGCGCCTTCCGCGGCGTCGGCGGCACGCCGGTCTTCGTGCGCTCCGCCCAGGGCGCTTACCTGGAGGGGGAGGACGGCCGGCGCTACATCGACTACATCGGCGGCTACGGCCCGCACATCCTGGGGCATCGCCATCCGGCGATCGTGGCGGCGATCGAGGAGGCGCTCGGCCGTGGCACCGCCTTCGGCGCGCCGACGCTGGCGGAGGTGGAGATCGCGGAGACCATCGCCGCCGCTCTCCCCTCGGTCGAGATGGTGCGGCTGGTCAACTCCGGCACCGAGGCGACGATGTCGGCCCTGCGCCTCGCCCGCGCCGCGACCGGCCGCGACCGCTTCGTCAAGTTCGAGGGGTGCTACCACGGGCACGCCGACCCCTTCCTGATCGCGGCGGGCTCCGGCGCGGCGACGATCGGGGTCCCCTCCTCCCCCGGCGTTCCCGCCGCCGTGGTGGCCGACACCCTGCTCGCTCCCTACAACGATCTCGCGGCGGCCGAGCGGCTGTTCGAGCGGGACGGCGGCGCGATCGCTGCCATCATCGTCGAGCCGATCGCCGGCAACATGAACCTGGTGCCCCCCCTTCCCGGCTTTCTCGAAGGTCTCCGCGCTCTCTGCGACCGCCACGGCGTGATCCTGATCTTCGACGAGGTGATGACCGGCTTCCGGGTCGCCTGGGGGGGCGCGCAGAACGTGCTCGGCGTGCGGCCGGACCTCACCACGCTCGGCAAGGTGATCGGCGGCGGCTTGCCGCTCGCCGCCTACGCCGGCCGGCGCGACCTGATGCGGCAGATCGCTCCCGCGGGTCCCGTCTACCAGGCCGGCACGCTGTCGGGGAACCCGCTGGCGGTCGCGGCCGGCCGGGCGGCGCTCCAGGAGCTCGGCAAAGGCGGTCCTTACGAGACGCTCGAAAAGACCGGCGCGCGCCTGCAGGCGGGGATCGCGGAGGCCGGCCGGCGGCACGGCATCCCCGTCCGCGTCGAGCGTCAGGGCTCGATGCTCGGCCTCTTCTTCACCGCCGGTCCGATCCGCCGGATGGAGGACGTCACCGCCACCGACCGGCCGCGTTTCTCCCGCGTCTTCCATCATCTCCTCGACCGCGGCATCCACCTCCCCCCCTCCGCGTACGAGGCGATGTTCCTCTCCACCGCGCACGGCGAGGCGGAAATCGCGGCCACCCTGGAAGCCTTCGACGCCGCCTTCGCGGCGGAGGCCGCTTCCCCCTCTCCCGCGAGCGGGGGAGGGCCGGGGAGGGGGTTGGATTGACCCATCCCGATGTCCTGATCCTCGGCGGCGGCATCATCGGCCTGGCCTGCGCCCGCGAGCTCGCTCTGCAAGGGCTGCGGGTGGAGGTCGTCGAGCGGCTGCCGCACGGCGCCGAGGCCTCGCTGGCGGCCGCCGGCATGCTCTCGCCGCTCGGCGAGTCGAGCGTTCCCGGCCCCTTCCTGGATGCCTGCCGCGCCTCCCGCGATCTCTGGGGTCCCTGGGTCGCGGCGCTGGAGGCGGAGACCGGCCTCTCGGTCGATTACGACACCAGCGGCTGCCTGCTGGTGGCGCTCGACGAGAAGGACGAGGCCGAGATCGAGCGCGCCATCCGCACCGCCCGCGAGTTGGACGAACGGATCGACGAAGTGGAGATCCCCGCCCTGCGCCACTGGGTGCCGGACATCGCTCCCGGCGTCCGCCGCGCCGTCCATCTGCCGGACGAGCACAGGGTCGACAACGTCCAGCTCTGCGCGGTGCTCGCTCAAAGTTTGCAGAAGCTCGGCGTGACCATCCACTACGACAGCGAGGTCCAGCACGTCGAGCGCCGCGATCCCGAGGGGACGGTGCTGGTCCACGGCAATCACTGGCGCAAGGAGGCCCGGCTCCTCGTGGTCGCCGCCGGCGCCTGGAGTGGCCTGCTCCCGGAGCTCCCCCCCCTCCCCGTGCGCCCAGTGCGCGGCCAGATGCTGCTGCTGGGCGGAGTCGAGTGGCCGTGGGGCGGCAGCGTGCGGCAGGGGGAGTTCTATGCCGTGCGGCGCGGCGCCACCGGCCTGCTGGTCGGCGCCACCGTCGAGGAGGCCGGGTTCGACAAGCACACGACGGTCGAGGGGATCGAGGATCTCCTCGCCTTTGCCCGCCGGCTGCTGCCGGGGATCGGCCACATCCGCCTCGAGACCGTCTGGGCGGGCCTGCGTCCCGGCACCCCCGACGACCTGCCGATCCTCGGCCGGCTCCCGGGGTGGCCGGCGATTGCCGCCACAGGCCATTTTCGCAACGGCATCCTGCTCGCCCCCTGGACGGCGCGGCAAGTGGCGCGTCTGGCACTTACAGTGAAGGAAGAGGAGATCGCCGCGTTCTCACCACAACGTTTCTCCAGCCGCTCCTGAGGATATAATCCCCGCCTCGGAGGGGCTTGCAACCGCTCACACGGCCGCCAAAAGGAGGGGCCTGGAATGACCCACATCATCACTGAACCTTGTATTGGAGTGAAGGATACGGCCTGCGTGGACGTTTGCCCGGTGGATTGCATCTACGGCAAGAACGAGGACTGGGAGATGCTCTACATCCACCCGGAGGAGTGCATCGACTGCGGCCTCTGCGTCGACGCCTGCCCGGTCGAGGCGATCTACCCGATGGAAGAGGTCCCCGACAAGTGGAAGGCGTTCATCGCCAAGAACTACGAGCACTTCGGCCTGACCCCTCCCTGAGCAGGGCTTCTCCACCTCCGGGCTCCTGAAGAAGGCGCGGCTCCGGCCGCGCCTTTTGTCGTTCAGGGGGAATGGATAATTCTCCGGCATCGTTCTACAATTTGAGTACCAGCCACTCAATCCGTGGTTGGCAGACTCAAGTTTGGGGCCGAGGAGACGATCGATTGGACTACAAGGACTATTACGCGACGCTGGGGGTCAAGAAGGACGCGTCCCAGGATGACATCCAGAAGTCGTACCGGAAGCTGGCGCGCAAGTTTCATCCGGACGTCAACAAGGACCCGCAGGCCGAGGTCAAGTTCAAGGAGATCGGCGAGGCCTACGAGGTCCTGAAGGATCCGGACAAGCGCAAGCGGTACGACCAGCTCGGGTCGAACTGGAACCGGAGCGGTCCTCCCCCGGGCTACGGTTTCGGTCAGGGGGCCGGCGGCTTCGACTTCAGCGACTTCCAGGGCGCCGGCGGCGGCGCGGGGTTCAGCGACTTCTTCGAGATGCTCTTCGGGGAGCGCGGCCGGGGACGGCAGCGCGGTGCCCCGGCGGGCTTCGGAGGCCCCGGCGCCGGTTTCGGGGGAGGAGCCCAGGGTGGCGGCGACGCCGAGGCGTCGATCAGCCTCTCCGTCGAGGAGGCGGTGCGCGGCGGCTCGCGGGAGATCGCGATCTCCGATCCGAACACCGGCCAGCGCAAGACGCTCACCATCAAGATCCCCGAAGGGGTGAGGTCGGGGCAGAAGATCCGCCTGTCCGGCCAGGGCTCGCCGGGATTCGGCGGGGGGACCGCGGGCGATCTCTTCCTGAAGATCGAGATCGCGCCCGACCCGCGCTACCGGATCGAGGGCTCGGACATCCTCACCCACGTGGAGATCCCGCCGGCGGTGGCGGTGCTCGGGGGCGAGGCGGACGTCGAGACCCCTACCGGGCCGGTGCGGGTTCGCATTCCGGCGCGCTCCTCCTCGGGCCGCAAGATCCGGCTGCGCGGGCGCGGGCTCGCGCAGTCCGGCGGCAGCAAGGGGGATCTCCTGGCGGAGATCCGGATCGTCGTCCCCGAGAATCTCAACGACCACGAGCTCGATCTCTACCGGCAGCTCGCGGAGGCGGGGGCCTCGCGGGTCGAGGAAGTAGAGGTCTGATCCAAAGTCCAAGATCGAGGGAGTAAAAAATATGGACATCAATCGAATGACACAAAAATCGCAGGAGGCGCTCCAGAGCGCCCAGACCAAAGCGCTTCGCTATGGGCATCAGGAGGTCGACGGAGAACATCTTCTCCTCGCTCTTCTGGAGCAGCCGGAGGGGCTGATCCCCCGCCTGCTCTCCCGCATGGAAGTGCCGGCCGAGGCGCTCAAGGCCGAGGTGGAGCGCGAGCTTTCGCGCCGTCCCAAGGTCTCGGGCCCCGGCGTCGAAGCGGGCAAGATCTATCTGACGCAGCGCTTGCAGCAGACCCTGATCCGGGCCGAGGACGAGGCCAAGCGGCTCAAGGACGAGTACGTCTCCGTCGAGCACCTGTTCCTCGCCATGATCGAGGAGGGCCCCTCCTCGCCGCTCGGGCGGATTCTGGCGCCGTTCAACATCACCCGCGACGCCTTCCTCGCCTCCCTGACGGCGGTGCGGGGGAACCAGCGGGTGACCAGCGCCATGCCGGAGGTGGCCTACGAGGCGCTGGAGAAGTACGGGGTCGATCTGGTTTCCGAGGCGCGGCGCAACAAGCTCGATCCGGTGATCGGCCGCGACGCCGAGATCCGGCGGGTGATCCGCATCCTGTCGCGCAAGACCAAGAACAACCCGGTGCTGATCGGCGAGCCGGGCGTGGGCAAGACCGCCATCGTCGAGGGGCTCGCGCAGCGCATCGTGCGCGGCGACGTCCCCGAGTGGCTCAAGGACCGCGCTCTCTTCTCGCTCGACATGGGCTCGCTGCTCGCCGGCGCCAAGTACCGCGGCGAGTTCGAGGAGCGGCTGAAGGCCGTGCTCAACGAGATCAAGCAGAGCGAGGGGCGGATCCTGCTCTTCATCGACGAGCTGCACACCATCGTCGGCGCCGGCAAGACCGAGGGCTCGCCCGACGCGGGCAACCTCCTGAAGCCGATGCTGGCGCGCGGCGAGCTGCACTGCATCGGCGCCACCACCCTCGACGAGTATCGCAAGAACATCGAGAAGGACGCGGCCCTGGAGCGGCGCTTCCAGCCGGTGACGGTCGATCCGCCGACCGTCGAGGACACGGTCTCGATCCTGCGCGGCCTGCGCGAGCGCTTCGAGGTGCACCACGGCGTGCGCATCCAGGACAACGCCCTGGTGGGCGCGGCGATCCTCTCGGACCGCTACATCACCGACCGCTTCCTGCCGGACAAGGCGATCGACCTCATCGACGAGGCCTGCGCCATGCTGCGCACCGAGATCGACTCGATGCCGCAGGAGCTCGACGAGGTCACCCGCCGGGTGATGCAGCTCGAAATCGAGGAGGCGGCGCTCAAGAAGGAGAAGGACAAGGGGAGCCAGGAGCGGCTGGAGGCCCTCCGCCGCGAGCTGGCGGACCTCAAGGCCCAGTCCGACGCCATGCGGGCGCAGTGGGAAGCCGAGAAGAGCGCCATCGAGGAGGTCCGCGCGCTGCGCGGCCAGATCGAGAAGGTGCGCCAGGAGATCGAGGTCGCCGAGCGGCAGTACGACCTCAACAAGAGCGCCGAGCTGCGCTACGGCCAGCTCCCCCAGCTCGAGGCCCAGGTCAAGGAGAGGGAGCGCCAGCTCGCCGAGCAGCAGAAGAGCGGCGGCCAGCTCCTGCGCGAGGAGGTGACCGAGGAAGAGGTGGCCGAGATCGTCTCGCGCTGGACCGGCATTCCGGTGACCCGCCTGGTCGAGGGGGAGCGCGAGAAGCTGCTGCGGATGGAGGAGCTCCTCCACAACCGGGTGATCGGCCAGGACGAGGCGGTCCGGCTGGTCTCCGACGCCGTCCTCCGCGCCCGCGCGGGGATCAAGGACCCGCGGCGCCCGATCGGCTCCTTCATCTTCCTGGGGCCGACCGGCGTCGGCAAGACCGAGCTTGCCAAGACGCTGGCGGAGACGCTCTTCGACAGCGAGGACAACCTCATCCGTATCGACATGAGCGAGTACATGGAACGGCACAACGTCTCGCGGCTGATCGGCGCCCCGCCGGGCTACGTCGGCTACGAGGAGGGGGGCCAGCTCACCGAGGCGGTGCGGCGCAAGCCCTACTCCGTCCTCCTCTTCGACGAGATCGAAAAAGCGCACGGCGACGTCTTCAACGTGCTCCTGCAGATCCTCGACGACGGGCGGGTGACCGATTCGCAGGGGCGCACGGTGGACTTCAAGAACACCGTGATCATTATGACCTCGAACATCGGCTCGATGCACCTGCTCGAGGGGGCGATGGCGACCGGCGAGATCACCGAGCCGGCGCGCCAGGCGGTGATGCGGGATCTGCGGACGCATTTCCGGCCCGAGTTCCTCAACCGGGTGGACGACATCGTGCTCTTCAAGCCGCTGCGGCTCGACGAGATCAAGAAGATCGTCGACCTCCAGACCGAGGACCTGCGCCGCCGTCTGACGGCCCACGGCATCCGCCTGGAGCTGACCGACGCCGCCCGCGAGTTCGTGGCCCGCGAAGGCTTCGACCCCGTCTACGGCGCCCGGCCGCTCAAGCGGTTCCTCCAGCACGAGCTGGAATCCAGGATCGCACGCTCCCTGATCGCCGGCGATGTCCACGACGGCTCCCAGCTCCGGGTGGACATGGAAGGCGGCCAGCTCGCCATCGCGATCGAGAACCCCAAGGAGGCGGAGGTGCCCGTCGGGGTGGCGTAAGGACCTCTCCGCTCCCTTGAAGTTGAAAGCCCGGCCGGCGAGGCCGGGCTTTTGTTTTTGGCTCGGCCCTCTCTTGTCCCCTCCACGCCCTCTGCGGAGCGGGCAGGGAAAGTCGAGATCGCCCCTCGCGAGGAACGAATGTTTGTTCCTAAAATCGCTCGGAGTTGTCTCTACTCGGCCGGAGGAAGGGACCGCCGCCTCGTTCGTTTTCGGAGTTTCTTCTCGAATTCTTCCAGGAGGCGAATGTGTGAATCTGTATCAAGTGGAGAGGCGGTATAGAAGTGATGATCTGTCAAGGCCACACCAGTACGTGGCTCTATGATAAATCTCTTATCGGAAAGGGATACCGAGTTCTCAGCCAAACTTGCATCCTTCGCCGTGAAGGCAAACGTAAAGCGAAGAGCCATACCTGCGATTCTGCCCGCATTTTCTCCTTCAGAGGCTCGTAGCGCTGGGCCGCTCACGAGCTCCGCAACCTGATCGCTTACCAAGTCCCGCCAATCTATTTCCATCTCAGCAACGCACTCCGTCTCATGGGAAACAATTAGCGGCGCGGTAATAGCAATTCTCGGCTGATTCTCGGCCTGCGCCAAGAGGCCTCTTAACGCTGAGAATAGAATGTCCGCTTCCTGCGTGGTGCCGGCTACATCGATTACTATTCTCCGCTCATTGATTGACATGGCGTTGACGACAATTATTGCCTGCTCTGTGGGTACATGAGAGCCTCCGACGAATACAAGCTCCCCGCCCTCCACCGCTGACTCTCTAAAGCGGAACTGAGTGGTGACGAAATCTATGGCAAGCTTAGTGCTCAAGAAACGAAATGGCACTATGTCTGATTTGTAAATCCGGCTCTGTCGAGTATTCAGCGATATGACTTGCATGGCTAGGTTGACACCCCTGCTGCGCGATTAAATTGGAGGATATCGCCGCTTCTTCGGGATGATAAGGCGGCATCCTGTGATGCTTGATCGAGAAACGAGCGCCGAGCGACAGGTGGAGACGGTATCGATCTCATATCAGTCACAATGGCCCGCAGATCTTCAGCGATCTTTCCCATCTCATCGACGTACGTTGCCCCTCCAGCATACTGCGCCAAAACTGTATTAATCAGTAGGTTTAAGCTGAGATCGCGGCGCGTCGCAATTTGGGCCAACTGGGCGTGAAGAGAGGGCATCATTCTCAAGGTGATGCGACCGCTCAATTCTTCGTCGATGGGTTCTGGAATAGCTAGTTTATCGTTCAACCTCACCGACAGCCAGGACGCTCGCGCATCATCAAGATTAAATATGGCTTCATCCGCACTCTCTCCCTGAGAGACACATCCTGGAAGGTCAGGATGCGAAGCAACAAAAATACCCTCCTCCCTCGTCAACTCTATCGGGTAGTTCAGGGATAGATAGTAAGCGAGATCCTTATGCATCAGTTGATCTCCAAGGGAGCAATGAGTTCGGCCTGCTCAATTTCGTTGATGACGATGCTGACATATCGCGGCCCGAGCACCTTATCGCCTCCGTGCGGCTTAGGCAGAGTAACCGTGCGACCGGCACGCTCCCAGACTCCTCCACCTTCTTTTGTGGCTGCGCGGTAGGTGAAGCCCCAATCTTCCAAGAGCCCAGTCACCTCTTTAAGCGTCCGGTTGGACTTCTTGCGCTTGAAAGTTTCCAACTCCCGTAATAGGAGTTCCTTCTTTGTCGGTTTAGGCAAAAACATCACCCCGCTTTCTGGAGGAGTGACACCGCATATGGTGTCACTGAGGGTGGAACGTGTCAATCCCCCTTCTTCCAGCGCGCCGCAGCCGCCTTCGGGCGCTCTCCGCCCGCTCCTCCGGCGTCATCTTAGCGGCCCGCGTCTTGCCCCCCTTCGCTCCCTCGAGCTTTCCCAGGGCGACGGCGAGGGTGCCTCTCCTATGGCTTCCTGGAAGACCTGGAAGACTAACTCGTTGGATCAGCGGTCGCTCTTCGGCAACGAGGTCCAATGACTCCCGGGGTCTGGCTGGCCTCGCGATCCCCTTTCCGGGCGAGGGCTTCTAGAAAAGCCGGCCCTCTACGCGAGCGAAATGCCGAGATCAAGATCCTGATGTCGAGGAAAAATCGCGGTGAGCCCATGAGACAAGGAACGGTATCACGACCGCGGCGAAGCTTTTTGTTACGATCTCCCCATGCCGACCCTCGACGAAGAGATCCTGCAATCTGCCCGCGACCTGCCCGGCATCGCCATCCTGGTGGTCTTCGGCTCGCGCGCCCGGGGTACACATCGTCCGGACAGCGATCTCGATGTCGCCGTCCTGCCGGACACCGCCGACTCCCGGGCTCGCAGGTATCTTCAGGCGGATCTCGCGGTCGCCCTCGCCCATTTGGCTCCCGGAGGGCGCGTGGACGTGATCCTGCTCGACGAAGCGCCCGAGGTGCTCCGGCAGAGGATCATGGAGACTGGTAGGGTCCTCCTAAACCGTGATCCGGAGGCATGGAAGGAGCTGAGGGTCCGAACCATGCGGGAGTACGGCGATTCCGAGGGGTTCCGGCGGTTATACCGCGAGGCGCAACACCGGCGGCTGGAAGGGAGGGAGCCGAGTGGTCGATCAGCAAAAGCTATCGAGTCGCTTAAGCGTGTTGGAAAGCTACCTGGCTGAGCTGCGCTCGTGTGAAGCTGAAGAGCCCGGCCTCGCGGCCGGGCACTTCTCTTTTCCAGGCTGTTCAGGTCCTTGCGACCTGACCCGTCGCCCCGGCTCGTTCCCGGAGGGCACCCACGATCCCAACGGCACCGAGGGCAATGCTCACCAATCCCAAGACGAGGACCGCGGTATCGCCGATGTAGCCAGGGCTGTTTCTTCCACAGGCGATGCAGATTATGCCTCCAGGCGTGATCAAAAGGCCTCCGACAATGATCATCCAGGCCCAAGCCAAAACTCTCGTGACTCTCATAGAGATCCTTTCCAAGAGCGATCGGTTTACAATTCGGTCTGCTGACAGAAAGTTAGGCGTTCAGAGCTGATTTCCGTTACAACGATCCGGTCACGCTTGCGGGCTCCGGAGGCACTTTGCTCCATAGGAGACTCATGCAACGCCTTCAGAAGGAGCTACCCATGCGTAAGAAGATCCTTTTCCTGACCCTCGCTCTCGCCGGCCTGGCCGGCGCCGGGATGGGGCTGTTCTCACCCGCCCCCGCCGAAGCGGCCTGCCCGCGGGTCTGCTGCCCTTCGGGCGGCTGCTTCTACTGCTGCGGCCTGCCTTGTGACTGCGCCTCGTAGCCGCTCGATCCAGTACACCCTGTAAAAGGAAAGGGCGGCCCCGCGGCCGCCCTTTCACGTTTCCAGCTTCGGAAAGCCTACCGGAGGCCGCCTGCCAGACCCAGCAGGGACTTGATGTTGTCGTCGTTCCAGCGGATGCCGCCGCCGAGGAAGAAGGAGCGGTTCCTCTCCAAGGGGTCGTCGTAGCCGCCCACCAGGTAGAGGTTGGGGTGGAACTGATAGCGGCCGAGCAGGCGAAGGTGCGGCGCCAGATCGTTCGGGCGGCTGAAGTCGAAGGCCTCGAAGGAGAGCAGGAGCCGGCGGTCGAGGATCGGCAGCGGGTACTCGATCTGCGCGCCCCCGGTGTTCTCGATGATGCCGGCATAGAGGCGCGCGTCCAGCGGCGCCTTGTAGCCGGGCGGCCAACTCGCCATCGCGATCGAGAATTCCAAGGAGGCGGAGGTGCCCGTCGAGGTGGCGTAAGGACCTCTCCTCTTGCCTGAAGTCGAAAGCCCGGCTCCGGCCGGGCTTTTTTATAGCTCTCCCGCCAAACGACGAGCGTCACGCTAGGATTGGGAGAACCGGCTGGCGGACTCGGCCGCTGCGACTTCGCGTTCCACAAGTCCTTCAGGTCTGCGTCAAGCTAGGGCAGATTCCGCTGGTTCAGCAGAGCCATGAATTGGGCCTTCGATAAACCAAGAATCTCGGCGGCTTCGCGCGATGAGATTTTTCCTCCGTGACAGAGCCCAAGGACTAACCATTTTTTGGCTTGCTGGCCGAATTCCGATTCCGAAATGCCTAGAAAGCCAAGCAGGCTCTGTGGGATCTCGATTTCAACTTTCAACACTGCCATGCTGGGATTATACTACCTTTCAGTCGTTTAGCTCATCACCTATGGGCCCGCTTGCGAGCTCCGGCAACACTCTGCTCAGTAGGAGACTCAACGACTTCAAGGAGAAAACCATGCGTAAGAAGATCCTTTTTCTGACCCTCGCTCTCGCCGGCCTTGCCGGCGCTGGGATGGGGCTGTTCTCGCCCGCCCCTGCCGAAGCCGCCTGCCCGAGGGTCTGCTGCCCCTCCGGCGGCTGCTTCTATTGCTGCGGTCTGCCGTGTGACTGCGCCTCGTAGCCGCTCAACCGGAGCCCGGATTTCCCCGTAAAAAGAAAGGGCGACCCCGCGGCCGCCCTTTTCTCGTCTCATCTTTCGGGAAAGCCTACCGCAGCCCGCCCGCCAGCCCCAGCAGGGACTTGATGTTGTCGTCGTTCCAGCGGATGCCGCCGCCGAGGAAGAAGGAGCGGTTCCTCTCCAGGGGGTCGTCGTAGCCGCCCACCAGGTAGAGGTTGGGGTGGAACTGATAGCGGCCGAGCAGGCGAAGGTGCGGCGCCAGGTCGTTCGGGCGACTGAAGTCGAAGGCCTCGAAGGAGAGCAGGAGCCGGCGGTCGAGGATCGGCAGCGGATATTCGATCTGCGCGCCCCCGGTGTTCTCGATGATGCCGGCGTAGAGGCGCGCGTCCAGCGGCGCCTTATAGCCGAAGAGGGCGGTCGCGGAGTAGGTCTTCTCCTGGGTGATGGTGCGGATGGTCGTGGTCTCGGGCGGCCCACCGCCCGGCGGGGTGACAACGTAGGTCTGCGTCTTCTCCGAGCGCTTGCCGAAGGGGCTGCTGACGATGCCGGCGCGGTAGGCGCGCTTGCCGTCCTGCGGGTCGATGTCCAGCCGGAAGGCGGTCTGCGCCTCCTGCGAGTCCTGCAGGTAGTACCCCTGCATGTCGAGGTCGATCTTGAACTTGTTGAGCCCGCCGAAGCTCTTGCTCAAGGTGTCGACGCCCCCCTTGATGCTGTCGAGGGTGGAGACGACGTCGTTGTAGGCCTTCTCGTCGTTGACCAGCTTGCCGATCGTCCCCTTGCCGCTGGCGATCGTGCCGGAGATCTTGTTGAGGTTGTCGGCCGAGGTCTGCAGTTTCTCCGTCAGCTCGCGGATGTTGCCCAGGCCGGCCGAGACGTTCCCCCGGTTCTCCTGGATGAGCGTCGAGATCTGGTCGAGGGCTCTCTGAGTCTGCGAGGCCAGCCGCGGCAGCTCGCGGGCCAGGGTGGCGGTCAGGGCGTCGATGTTGCGCACGCTCGAGCCGACGTTGGCGCGATTCTCGGCGACCAGCATCCGGATCTCGGCGCTGGTGAGCTGGATGTCGGCCAGCAGGCGGCTGATGCCGCTGCCGATGTCCTCGGTCGAGAGTTGGCCGGTGACCTTCTGGATCGAGGCACCGATGTCGTTGATCTTCGCCATCGCGTCGTCCAGGCTGGGCGGCGTCGTGCCGATGAGCACGGCGTCGTCGGGCAGTGGCGGCGCACCCGGCGGGCCGGGGACCAGCTCGACGTACTTCTCGCCGAGCAGGCCGAGGTTGGCGATCCGCGCCGTGGTGCCGACGGTGAGCGGGACCTGCCGTTCGAGCAGCATGGTGACCTTGGCCCGGCTGCCGTCGAGACCGAGGCCGTCGACGTGGCCGACCCGCACGCCGGCGATGCGCACCGAGGCCTTGTCGTCGAGCCCGGCGACCGAGCTGAAGACGGCGTGCAGGTGCTGCCCCTTCTTGCCGAAGGGGTTCAGGTCCTCGATCTTCCAGATCAGGACCCCCAGGATGATGAGGCACAGGGTCGCGAAGACCCCGACTTTTACCAGTGATTTCATATCTCTCCCGAAGGCGCCACGCCGGCTAGAGCCGGTTCGGCCCTCCACTCTCTCCCGTCTTCGCCCCCAGATCGTCCCTGGAGTCGCGGGCCCCGCGCGCGGGGGCCTCCTCGGAGAGCGGCCCCTCCGCGCGACCATGAATGAACTGCTGAACCCGGGGATCTTCGAGCCGCTTGAACTCCTCGGGCGGCGCCTCGGCAATAATCTTACCGCGATTGAGCATGGCGATCCGGTCGCCGATCAGGAACGCGCTCTCCATGTCGTGCGTGATAGTGATCGTGGTGGTCTTCAGCCGGTTCGAGAGGTCGAGGATCACCTCGCCGATCAGCGCCGTGGTCACCGGGTCGAGCCCGGTCGTCGGCTCGTCGAAGAGGAGGATCTCCGGCTCATGGGCCACCGCCCGCGCGAAGCCCACCCGGCGGCGCATGCCGCCCGAGAGCTGCGAGGGGAGCTTGTCGCTCACCCCTTCGAGACGCACCATCTGCAGGCACTCCTCCACCCGGTCGTTGAGATCGCCGTGCGACAGTTTTTTCAGCCGCTGCAGGGGGAACGCCACGTTCTGCCAGACCGTCATCGAGTCGAACAGCGCGCCCTCCTGGAAGGCCATGCCGAACTTGCGGCGGAACTCGGTGATCTCCCGGTTGCCGAGGGTCGCGACGGTCGTGCCGTCCACCTCGACCGTGCCGGAGTCCGGCCGCAGCAGGCCGATGATGTGCTTGAGCAGCACGCTCTTGCCGGTGCCCGAGCCGCCGATGATCACCAGCGACTCCGCCGGCGCGATGTCGACGGTCACGCCGTCGAGCACCACCTTGGGGCCGAAGGACTTGTACAGATCCTGGATACGGATCTTGACCTTGGCGTCTGTCTTCTTGACCGGTTCCGTCATGGCATTCCTCAGAACAGCAACCGGGTCAGAAAGAAATCCGCGACCAGGATGGCGATGCTCGCCACCACCACGGCGGCCGTGGTGGAACGCCCCACCCCCTCGGCGCCGCCGGTGGTGTAGAACCCCTGCTGGCAGCCGATGACGGCGAGCAGGAAGCCGAAGGCGCTCGCCTTGATCAGCCCCGAAAGGAGGTCGGTCAGCTGCATGAACTGGAACGTCCGGTTGACGTAGGCGACCGGATTCGCACCCATCAGCACGACGGCGACCAGATAGCCGCCGAAGATGCCGACGGCGTTGCCCAGGATGACCAGGAGCGGCAGGGTGAGCGTGGTCGCCCAGACCCGCGGCACCACCAGGTAGTGGACCGGATCGGTCGCCATCACCTCGAGGGCGTCGATCTGCTCGGTGACGCGCATGGTGCCGAGCTCGGCGCCCATGGCCGAGCCGGCGCGGCCGGCGACGATCAGCCCGGAGAGGACCGCGGAGAGCTCGCGCACCATCGACAGCGCCACCAGCGAGCCGACGAAGCTCTCGGCGCTGAAGCGGCTCAGCACGGTGAAGGTCTGAAGGGCCAGCACCATGCCGGTGAACATGGCGGTCAGCAGCACCACCGGCATCGAATTGACCCCCACCTTCACCATCTGGCGCAGCAGCTCCCGCCAGTCGTAGGGGGGCCGGGGAGTCCAGGCGAAGACGCGCCCGACCATCTGCATGAAGCGCCCCATCTCCTCGAAGAACCCCGCGATGGGGCCGGGCAGATTCGGCGTCTTCACATGTCCTCCCGCGAGAAACGCGACATCAACTCCTCCACTCTCCCCTCCCGCACATAGCGGCGCGGCAGCCGCAGCCCCAGGTGACAGAGGATCTCCCAGGAGATCGTCCCGGCGTGCGCCGCAAGCTCCGTCGCCGTGATCTCCTCATTTCCCTGCCGGCCGAGCAGGACCACTTCGTCCCCCAACTCGGCCCCGGCCTCCGTCACGTCGAGGAGGGTCATATCCATCGTAACCGAACCGGCGACCGGAACCCGGCGCCCCCGCACCAGGGCCTCGGCCCTGCCGGTGAGCCGCCAAGCGTAGCCGTCAGCGTATCCCACCGGCACGACGGCGACGCGGCTGCGCCGCCGGGTGACCGTCCGCCCGCCGTAGGACAGGGGCGTGCCGGCCGGAACCTCGCGGAGCTGGACGATCCGCGCCCGCACCGCCATGACCGGCTGCAGACCCATACGCGGCTGAAGATCCGTAGTTTCACCGACGGGGTCGAGGCCATAGATCGAGATCCCGATCCGCACCAGGGCGAAACGGCTCTCCGGGCGATGCAGGGCGGCGGCGCTGTTGGCCATGTGGATCAGGATGCCCTCGCGCTCCCCGGGTTCCAGCAGGGCGAGCACGGCGGCGAAGCGCTCTTCCTGGGCCGGGTTGCGCGGGCTCCCCAGGTCGTCGGCGTCGCCGAAGTGGGAGAGCAGGCCCGCCAGCCGCAGCCCTGAGCTGCCGCGCAGGATCGCGAGCGCCCGCGGCACCTCGTCCATCGCCACGCCGAGGCGGCTCATGCCGGTATCCACCTTGAGATGCACCGGCTGCGGCTCGCGCTGCCCCGCCGTCCAGTCCTGCCAGCGCAGGAGCTCGGCGAGCGAGGAGAGGGTCGGGGTGAGGCGGTAGCGGGCGTAGAGGGCGATCTTCTCGGGCCGGGCGGTGCCCAGCACCAGGACCGGGAGCTGGACGCCGGCGCGGCGGATCTCGGCCCCCTCTTCGAGCAGCGCGACGCCGAGCCAGTCCACCCCCGCGGCTTCGAGGGCGCGGGAGACTCCCACGGCGCCATGGCCGTAGGCGTCGGCCTTGACCACCGCCATGACTTTCGGAGGCACGGGCGAGCCGGCGAGCCGCTCGCGGATCTTCGCGAGATTGTTTTCGAGAGCGGCGAGGTCGACGTCCACCCAGGCCGGGCGCAGGGCGGCCTGGAGGTCGTCGACTCCCGGCGCCCCCTCGGCGTCCGGCCCGACCTCAGAAGGGGGCGGAGGATTCGAGCCCATGCCGATCGAGGTTCCGGAAACTGGTGGTCTCTCCGAGGAAGACGAGGTCGACGGTGCCGGTCTCACCGTTTCTGTGCTTGGCGATGATCAGCTCCGCCAGTCCCTTGTTCTCCTCGGTCTGGTTGTAGACCTCGTCGCGGTAGATGAAGGCCACCATGTCGGCGTCCTGCTCGATCGATCCCGATTCGCGGAGATCCGAGAGCTGCGGCCGGTGGTCGCTCCCCCGCCGCTCGGTCTGGCGGGAGAGCTGGGAGAGGGCGATCACCGGGATCTCCAGCTCCTTGGAGAGCTGTTTCAAGCCACGGCTGATGGCGGCGATCTCCAGGTTGCGGTTCTCGTAGCGGCCGCCGGCCTGCATGAGCTGGAGGTAGTCGAGGATGACCAGGGAGAGCCCGCGCTCGGCCTTGAGGCGCCGCGACTTCGAGGCCACCTCGAGCAGCGTCGGGTTGGGCGAGTCGTCGATGTAGAGCGGCGCGTCGCCGATCGCGCGCACGGTCTGGATGATCCGCGTCCACTCCTTCTGCGAGACGCGGTTCGAGCGCAGCCGCGAGAAGGAGATGTCCGCCTCCGAGCAGAGAATGCGCAGCGACAGCTCCTGCTGGCTCATCTCCAGCGAGAAGATGCCCACCGTCTTGCGCTCGCGCACGGTCACGTGCTGGGCGACGTTGAGGGCGAAGCTGGTCTTTCCCATGCCCGGGCGGCCGGCGATGATGATCAGGTTCCCCCGGTTCAGCCCCTGGCTGATGCGGTCGAAGTCGGTGAAGCCGGTCGGCACGCCGGTGAGCATCGACCCGGGGCGCTCCTCGAGCTCTTCCAGGGTCTTGTGGAGCACGTGCGAGAGCTGCGCGAAGCCGCGCTGGATCGCCTCCTCGCCGAGACTGAGGATCGACTGCTCCGCCCGTCCGAGCGCCTCGCGCGCCTCCAGGCCGCCGTCCAGACAGTTACGGATGATCTGGCCGGAGGTGTGGATCAGCCGGCGGCGGACCGACCGCTCTTTCACGATCTCCACGTAGGCGTCGATCCGCCCGATGTCGGGGAGATCGAGATCGAGGCCGGTCAAATAGGCCAGGCCGCCGATCATCTCCAACTGCCCGCGCTGCTCGAGCCGGGCCTGGAGGGTGCGCAGGTCGATCTCCACCTGCTCCTCCTGGAGGTCGATCATCGCCTGGTAGAGGATCTGGTGGCGCTCGGAGTAGAAGTCCTCGGCCCGCAGCCGACCCGAGATCGTGGCCAGCACGGAGGTGTCGAGCATCACGCCGCCGAGCACGGCGCGTTCCGACTCCTCGCTATGCGGGAGAGCCTTCTGCTGCTGGGGGAGGACGTCGATCATGGGGCTGGGAGTGGGCGAACTCTGTCATTCTCCCGCGAGAATCGACAGGGCGCAAGCTTCCGCTGGAGCGAGAAAAGGAGTATGGGGATCAAGTACGGGGATCAAAGACCGCCGAGGAACCGCGCCATCTCGACCCAGACCTCCCGGCGGCCGAGGAGGTCGTTGTGCGCCGCGCCGCGGACCGGCACCCACCGCGCGGACTCTCCCAGCACGGCGGCGATCTCCTCCCCCTGCCGGACGGGGATCAGGTCGTCCCGTTCGCCATGGACGACCAGGGCGGGAACCCGGATGCGCCGCGCCGCTTCCCGCGAGTCGTAGTGCTCGCGGAGCATCGCCTTGACCGCGAACTCGGGGAAGATTCCCACCGCCACCTCGGCGAGCGTCGTCCAGGGGGAGAGCGCGATCAGGCCGCGCACCTCCTTGGGATGCCGGTCGACGGTGGCGATCGCCAGCGCGGCACCCAGCGACCAGCCGCAGACGACCAGGGGGCGCTCCGGATGGCTCCCCCGGGCCCAGGCGACAGCCGCGTCGCCGGTGGCGATCAGCGCCTCCTCGGAAGGGGTTCCCGTGCTGCGCCCATAGCCGGGGAAATCCGCCGCGAGGACCGCCACGCCGAGCCGGCCAAGCTCCTCGAACAGTCCGGACCAGCGGACCGTCTCCAGGTTCTCGCCGTTGCCATGGAAGAAGAGGACGAGCGGCGCCGTGGCCGGCAGCGAGGGACCGGCGAAGAGCCAGGCCTGGACCCGGTTGCCGCCCGGGAGGTCGAGCCAGACCTCCTCCAGAGGAGCGGGAGGTGGCGAGGGCACCGCCACCGGCGGCGCGGGATAGAGCATCTGGCGGGCGAAGGCGTCGAGCATGGCGGGGATGATACCGCCATGCCTTAAAACTCGCTGCTCGCCCCGCCGCCGCCGAACTCGCCGCCGTCGCCCGCGAACTTCGGTTCTTCGTGGACCGGCCGGGCCTCCGGCGAGAGCGACATCACGGCGGCGCCGGCTTCGAGCATCCGCCGGCGCGCCAGATCCTCGAACAGCGGCTCGGCGGTGAAGCCGTGGCGCTCTTTCCCGGCTCCGGAATCGAGGTAGCGCCGCAGCGCGAGGACCGCCGCCACCAGCGCGGCCCCCGAGGCGGTCAGCACGACCCAGAGCGGCGCGAGATGGACGTACCAGCGGAGGGTGACCAGCGAGGCGATCCCCGTGCCCAGCCCCAGGATCAGAAAAACCCAGCGTCGCGAGCGGAGGCCCAACGCCAGATAAACGATCGGGACCAGCGCGGTGGCGGCGATGAAGATCCAGCGCACGGACGGTCCCCAGATCGCCGGCTGGAGCTTCCAGATGGACAGGTCGGGTTCCAGCCATCCAAAATCATAGGAGGCGATGTTCAGGGCCGCGTAGAGCCCCACCAGCGCCACGCCGAGAACCGCCGCGCAGGAGGCGCGGTGCGCGGGCGGCAGGCGCGCCGATTCCGCGAGCCGCGCGAGGACCGGGGCCGCCAGGAGCGGCAGGACGATCCAGGCCAGGCGCCCCTGGGGAAAGGCCGTGAAGATCGCCAGCAGCGCCACCAGCGACGCTCCGGCGTACAGAGGGTACCCCCAGCGCCATGCCGCCCCGGCAAGCAGGAAGGCGGCGGCGAGGAGCACCACCGCGATGACATGGAGGAAGCTCAGGCCCGCCTTATCGGCCATCCAGCCGACGAATCCGAGCAGGTAGCCGACCCCCACCAGCGACGTGGCGGCCTCGCTCCCACCCTGGGCACGGCGCATCTTCGTGACCTGGATCTCGGTGAGGACGAGCAGCGCCACGCCGAAGACGAGCAGAAGGACGAGAGGCGGAGTATCCCCCTTGAAATTGAACAGAGCCCAGATGAACCCGCAGCCGCCGTTGATGGCGATGATCGTGAACAGGAAGACGAGGACGCGGAACACCGGGCCGAGACGATGCCGGTCGTCCGGATAGGCGGCCACGGCGGCGGCGAGGGCCGTCTCGTCGATCGCCCCGGCCCGCTTCCAGCCGCGGGCGGCGGCGCGGACGGCCGCGTTGCGGTCGGCCTGGGCCGCGTCGCGGGTCATGCCGGCTCCTTCATCCGGCGCTGTGCCGCGATCAACCCGGCGATCACCAGCAGCGGGGTCAGGAAGAACCAGAAGCACCCCAGGGTCTCCAGCCTCAACCCTTCCAGGGCCAGCCGGCTCAACGCCACATAGCCGGCGACGACGCCGAAGGCGAACAGCGGGAAACGCCGGACGCGGTAGGCTCCGGCCGCCAGCCCCACGCTGACCAGCAGCAGGGCGATGCTCCATCCGGACCAGGAGGCCGACTCCCACATCCCCGACCCCAGCCCGCCCAGGATCAGCAGCCACCCGAGGGTGACCGCCAGCGGCTCGAAGTGGGCCTTGCGCCCCGTCCGCTGGAGGACAAATCCGAGAACCACGAAGAGAGCGCCGCAGCCGATCGCGTTCCAGCGCACCGCGTCCTCCGCCCGCAGCCAGAGGCCGGCGCCGAACCCCGCCGCCGAGACCCCACGCCAGGCCGCGAAGGTCGAGAGCGCCAAGGAGAAGACGATGCGGGAGTCGAAGCGGAACGCAGCCAGGGCCGTCAGGGCCGCCACGATCAGCAGATGCCAGGTCCAGCTCGCGCCGAGCGGGGTGAACTTCACCTCGACATAGGCGAGGTCGGCGGCGGCGAGGAGGACGCCGAGCAGGAGGACGTAGTCGAACGCCAGGTTGGGCGACGGCACCTCACGCCACGAAAACGGCGGCGCCACCCGCGCCACCCAGACGAGCACCGCGGCGGCGGCGAGGCCAAGACCGACGGCGATCGCCAGCGGTCCGATGCGGTCCAGGTTCTCCTTGACCAGGAGCCCGACGCCGCCGGTGACCAGCAGCACCCCCAGGTAGAGCAGGGCCCGCAGCTCCCCATGGGCGGAGACCAGCTCCCCCCGCGCGACCCGCAGCAGGCGCGGCGCCCCCTCCGGCGGCAGGGCGCCAGCTTCGACCAACTTCGGAATCGCGTTGGCGACGTCGGGATTCATGGGAAAACCTGGGTGATCCTATCCCGGTTTGCTCCACAGCCGATCCGTCCCATAGCATCGGCGCCCACGATTCCGGTCTACCCCCGGCACCAGCTCCATAATGGCTGCCGGCAGCACGAGCGGAGAACAATCGGAGAACAACCATGACGACCGGACTCGACGACATCCAGCGACTGACTCCCGAAGAGAAATACCGGCTCTACAACGAGCACGCTCCCGAGGCCCTCGCCGCGGTCGAGCGCGTCCTCGCCGCGCCGGGGCCGGCGCCGGTCCTCCTGCTCGCCGGCGAGCCCGGATGTGGCCGCACCGGCCTGCTGAAGGCGGCGGCCCATGGCGCCGGGTTGCAGGGGCGGCGGACCACCGTGCTCCGCCTGGACCTCGACGGCTACGAGGAGGGTTTCGATCTCGCCCGCTTCGCCGAGGTCCAGATCGCCAAGCGCCTGGAGCTCGGCGAGGCCGGCCGCGAGGCCCTGCGCGAGCGGGTCTTGCCGCTCCTCCAGTTCTTCGAGGTCTCGCTCACCGGCGCGGCCCTGGTCTCCCTGCTCCTGCGGCTCGACGATCCGGCGGCGGTCTGGAAGCAGCTCCCGGCGGGCTCGCCCGATGCCCGGCCCGCCCTCTCCGGCCTGCTCGCGGCGTTGAGCCGGGACGGCCACCTGGTCGTGCACGCCGTCGACAGCGCCCAGCTCACCGACACCCTGCGCCGTTGGCTGCTCGACGAGACCCGGCGCAACCCCGGCCTCGTCCTCGCCATCTCCTGCTCCCCCGCCGATCCCGACAACCGGGTGACCCCGCGGGCCAAGAGCCTGCGCCTGGATCTCCAGCCGCTGGCCGCCGGGCATCTCCTCGATCCGGTCCATGAGGTCTTCGACGGTCTCGAGATGGGGACGGCGGACCGCCTCCAGCGCTTCCTCGACCTCGCCGCTCTCTGCGGCGAAAACGTGCCTCCCGAGATCCTCTTCCATCACCTGGAGCTGGAGCCGGAACAGCGGGAGGAGCTCCTCGATCTCATCGACGAGGAGCTGGTCGAGAACGAGGATCTCCGGCTCTTCGTCGATCATCAGTACGGCCACCCCTCGTTCCCGGGGATGCTGACCTACGCGTTCACCAGCCCGCGCTTCCGCCATGCCTTTCTCGAGCCGCTGAGCATCAAGCGCGAGCGGCTGGCCGCCGAGCTGCTGGAGTTCTTCAACCAGTCGGTCCCCGTCCACACCCGGGGGATGACCCTGCTCCGCTACAACCTCGCCGGTTTCCTCGCCGACGAGCAGGCGCGCCAGTTCTTTCTGCGCGAGCTGCGCGTCTGGATCGGCGAGGGGGAGGTCGAGGCGCTCACCGCCGAGCTCGCCGCCGGCATCGCCGAGGGGCGGACGAGCGCCCGCGACCTGCTCACCGCGGCCCGGCAGACGGAAGGGCACTGGCCCCCCTTCCGCCGGTTCGCCTTCGTCGAGGCGACGCGCCCCCGCGCCGAGGACCTGAACCCCGAGGAGGGTCTTGAGCTGCACAACCTGCGGGCAGAGATCCTGCGCGACCTGCAGCGCGTTCCCGAGGCGATCGCGGAGGCCCGGCTCTCCCTGGAAGCGGCGCGGGAAATCCACGGTCCGGAGCACGCCGCCACCGCCCGGGCGCTGAACCTGCTCGGCATCCTCCTCAACGAGAGCGGCGAGCACATGGAGGCCCGCGAGATCCTGGAGCAGGCCCTCGCCATCCAGGGCCGCGGACCGCAGGACGCCAACCTGGCGTCCATTCTCGCCAACCTCGGCATGGTCTACCGCAACCTCGGCCAGCGGGAGCCGGCGCACGAGCATCTGGAGCGGGCGCTCGCCCTGCACCGGGAGGCCTTCGGCGACGGCCATCCGGCGGTGGCGGCCGACCTTGGCAACCTCGCCGCCGTGGAGCGCGAGTTGGGAGAGCCGGCGAAGGCGCTCGAATATCTGCGCCCCACCGTGGACATCGCCCGCCACCTCTACGGCGACATCCACCCCGAGACCGCGCGGGCGCTCACCAACGTCGCTGGCCTTCTGCGCGAGCTGGGAGACAGCAACTCGGCCTGTGTCCACATCGACGCCGCCCTGCGGATCAACCAGCAGGTCTTCGGCGAGGCGCACCCGCAGGTGATCGCCGACCTCAACAACCTCGCCGTCCTCGAGCGGGAGGCCGGGCAGCCCGAAGCCGCCCGCGATCATTTCGCGCAGGCCCTCGCCATCTCGCGGCAGGTGCTCGGCGAGGACCACCCGCTGACCGGGCAGCTGCGCCGCGCGGCCTCGGAGGGGTGAACACCCCGGCGCACGCGGCGAAAACCAGAACAGGGACATAAGGGACGACAAGGACACCAAGGACCGCACCAGGATCGGTAATCCTTGCCCTGTTGTCCCTACGGTCCTTGGTGTCCCTGCCTATTTTTGGGAGAGAGGGCTCCGATAGATCGCGTACTCCAATACGGGCGCGAAGAGTGAAGGGACTTCACCGCGCGGAAACTCGGGGCCGATCACCGACCGGAGAGCGTCGAGGTCCCCGGCCCTGAAAGCCTCTTCATTCCGTTGTGATTCCATGACCGGTGCTCAGTCCCAACTCTTCATCCGTGAAGTAGGCCCAGTAGTGATCCAGGGCCGTCTGGGCGTCATTGGTAACGTACTTGCGTGAATCGAACTCACGGGCCAGGAGCTCCAGGGCATGGACCACGGCCCGCCTTTCGGCCGGCCGCAGCAGGGGGGAGATCTCCCCCGGGAACGCCCACAGATGGGACGCCACGAACTCGTCAATATCAAGGGGAGCATCCGGCCTCAGCGCGAGCGTCAGGTAGGCGGGCAGATAGTAGACGAAGCCTTCGAAGGTCAGAAAACTGATGTTCTCCCGCAGGTCGTGCTCGCGCCCGACCGCCACCATCTCCCCCCAATCCTTGCCCCGGAACCGTTCCCAGGTCTCATCAGCCTCCGACGCGATACCGTCCGGCCGGCGCCGCGCGATGCGGTCGTCCCCGGGGTAGGAGCGCGAGGCGAAAGCCTCCTGGATCTCCTGGATCAGCTCCTGGGTATCCATAGCTCCTCCCCGCATCCTCCGTTGCGAGTCCATCAGGATCAAACTCTGCGACTAGGACGCCAGGGACATTGCGGAAAGCCCCCGCAAAACAAGTAGGAAGGCCGCGAAGGCCTCGGCCCCCGCCGCCGCGGCTCCTGCCAACCCGGCCAGGACCGGAGCGAGGGCCCCGAGCAGCCAGATGATCAGGAGAATCAGCAGAGCAAGAAACAACACGATCACCACGACCTCGACAAACCTTGGAACCAGTTCCCGAATGCAATCGAGCAACCCACCGCCGTTGGCGCCGCCGGAGATCAAGTAGGCGCCCGCCCCGGTTGTCTCGTCCTGAATAATGTAGCCAACGCCACTCCAGGAACCGTAACGGAAGCTCCTCTCAGGCACCATCACCGTCTTGCCCTGGCTCAGAGCCGTGGTGATATCTCCCTCGACTGCGGAGCTGAGTTGAAGCAGAGGCAGTACCGCGGCGGAGTTGACGGGCGTAATGCGGTAGATAGGGATCTTCAGCTCCGCCGCCGTCGCGATGAGATGAATCGCCGAGATCCCGCGGATTGCGGGCTGGGACCTGCCTTCGAGCTGATCGAAGACCGAGCCTTCCAGGTAGGACCCCTGGACCCCTGATTGCTTGACGAAGGCGATGACCTTGGCGGGATCTACACCCGCCGCGCCGATCAGCGACTGCTTCACGTCCATGATCCGGCTCTGATAAATGCCGGACGTGGGCGCTCCAAAAAGGTAGGAGGCCGTCAAGAGCGAGCTGAAGAGGCCGACGGACGGCAAGCGCAGCATGTGGACGCCCAGCGGCCGGGCCGCGATCCCCCCCAGATGGTCGCACTCCGCCCAGTAATGCAACCCGACCTGGTGGAGGTATTCAGGCGCGTTGTTCACCGGATTCTGGGCAAACCGCTTCGCCACAACCTCCCTGGAGACACCATTGCCCGTAATGCCGGCCACGATCTCGTCCCCAGCTACCACCTGGTAAGGGATTGTGGTCGGACCCTGGGTGTCCTGGAGCACCACGTCGACCGAGTAGGAGCTGCCCATCCGGACACCGCCGCCACGACCTTTCTCGACGCCGTCGAGCCGGACCACGGGCACGACGTTGACAAGGTAAATGGGGAGCGAGCCCGCCGCGGTGGCGCGCGCCGCGTTCAGGGTATCCGCGTCGGCCTGCGTAGCCGGCTCGAACCCGAGGCTGAGCCGCCGGCTGTTCAGTGCCGGCAGGCTCAGCTTGACCGAGAACGCCGGAGTCCCTTGAGCGCGATCGGAGTCCGATGCGAACCCGTTGAGGGTCACGGAATGACGGAGGTCGCCCGGCAGTGTGCTCACCCCGGCCCCGCGCGTGACGACCGGGTACGGCAGCGAGCCGGCGAAGGTCGTGCTCGTCTGCGGAATGATCGCCGACCCGCCCAGGAGGCCGTCGACCGTCCCTCCCACGCCATGGGTCAGCGAGTACTCATCGCTCCGCGTCACCCAATCGGCAAACCGGTCGTCGAGGACAGAGTCGTCGACGTTGGTGATCTTGCCCAGCGACTCGTCGACGTCGAACAGATGATCGCCCGGCTGCAGGACGGTGTTGATGGGGTTGTCGGTGAAAAGCGAAGACTTCGACGTGAAGTTGTGGAGCTTGAAGGCCGCGTCCAGCGGCACCCAGGTGTCGCCGGCATGGTGGATCGCCCCGCGGCTGGGAAGGTAGTCGACAAAAGCCTCCACCCAGACGTGCTCCATCCGGATTCGGGTGATCGCACCGCCGGAGGCAAGGCCCACGTTCGGCACCCCGCCCTGCCCCAGGAGTTGCTGCGCCACCTGCGGGCTGGCGGCCCCGCCCACCCAGCTCATCACTTTGTCGATGGGGACTTCGATGGTCCCGGTGGCATACCTGGCGCTGACGCCGGCGGACCTCAGCAGCGCGATCAGCAGGCTTGAGATGTCGAAAGCGTTCCCCCGCTTCGCCTCGAGCGTCATCTGTGAGCCTTGCACAGAGCCGTAGGTGGGCACGAACTCGACGTTGTTGCGGACCCAGTCGTAGATCTTCAAAGGCTGGTTCCCAAGCGATGCCGCCAACGCCTGGATCTCTGGCGTCATCTGCACGTCTTCGTTCGGCGCTAGATCGGCGGGGCCCGGCGCCACCAGGCTGGCGGTGAGAACGGCGGCCGCGCCGGTCTTCTGGAGTCCCTTGGGGACGAACGGCTTCCGCGTGACAGGCTGGGCCCTGCGGAAGGGCAGCCGCGAGGGGTCAAAACGTGGGCTCGTCCGTGGACTTGCCCAGGAGCGCCGCCGCCGCCGCGATCGCCGATCGATACTCCCCGGGGCTCTGGCTCTTCTCCGCCCCTTCCAGGCTCCGGAGCACCGACCGCATCTTCTTCACGTAGCCGTCCTGCGCGGCCTGATGGCGCTCGAAAATGATTTGTGGCAGATGGGCGGCGCGCAGGAGCGCCTCCGTCGCCGCGAAGTCTCGGAGCACCCGTTTGTCGGTGGCCACCAGCCGCTGCTCGAGACCGGCCATGGACTGTAAGCCGCCGCGCCGTTTCTCAGCGCTCTCCGGCGCGGTACCATCCTGGCTCGCGAGCTGGCCCAGCTCCGCGGCCATCTCCTTCATTTCCACCGCTGGATCCGGCGCCGCGTGGGAAGCGAGCACATGCACCGCCTCCGGCCGTGGCTGATCGAGACGCTGAGCCGCCTGGCGTAGATACTCTTTTTCCTGGGCCGACAGAGCGAGCCGCGGGTTGTCGGCCAGCTCCCGGAGAACCTGGGCGGGATTGCGCTGCAACGACCGGACCTCGGCCCAGGCATTGCCTCCCGCCGTCATCCATGCAAAGGCGACGAGGACGGTGATGGCCGTGCCCACCCTGAATCTTCTATTCTTGAACAGCATGAGGGCCCAATCCTAGTTCTTCATCCGTGAAGTAGGCCCAGTAGTGATCCAGGGCCGTCTGGGCGTCATTTCTGCCGGAGTCGTGCTTGTCGTATTCGCGAGCGAGGTATTCGAGGACGTGGACTACCGCCCGCTTCTCTTTCGGTCGCAGCAAGGCCGCGATCTCCTCCGAATACGTCCAGAGATGGGATACCAGAGAATCATCCGGGCCCGTGGGGTTCTCCCGATCCAGCGAGAGCTCCAGAAAGGCCGGCAGGTAATAGATGAAGCCTTCGGGGCTCAGGAAGCTGACGTCGTCGCGGAGGTCGAGCTCGCGCCCGGCCGCGACGATCTGCCGCCAGTCGCGCCCCCGGAACCGTTCCCAGGTGTCCTCGGCCTCGAACCCCCGACAGCCCGGTTGACGGTGCACGATGCGATCGTCCCCGGGATAGGAGCGCGAGGCGAACGCCTCCTGGATTTCCTGTTCGAGATCTTGCGTGATGCTGTCCATCGCTCTCCTCGGTGGCTTGGCGGTACTCAGTTTCCGGAGCAGGGGTCGGCGCAGCCTTGCGGCTCCGGCATCGCGATCAACCGGTCGCAAGCCCCCACCTGCTTAATGGCGTCCGCGGCGCGCTCCTGATGCCCGGGATCGCCGCCACCCCAGCACCGGTCGTTCATGATGGTCCGCGCCGTGTAGCAGTCCAGCCAGTGCTGGCGCTCCTGCCGCAGGGCAAAGCAGCCCGAGACGTTCCTGCACGCCTGCGGAGCGGGGGTCTTGCAGATCGAGTTCACATCGGCTAGGAGCGCGATGCACTCCAGCACCGGACACCGCAGGAGCGGATTGGCGGCATCGCAGGCCCGGTCTGCCCAGGCCTCACCCGCGAAGAGGAGCGCTCCAGCGGCCACCAGCGCCACCGGAGCGAATCTCGAAACCCTCAGCATCATCTTTCGCATGACTCTCTCCATTCCTCTCATCAGCGGCAGACGGTGGAGTCGTACAGGGCGCCCTGGTCGACGCAGGTCTCGCCGTGGCCGTTGTCGTGCGGCACACAGACCTGAACCTGCCCTTCGCACTGGCCGCCCCGGCCGTCGCTGGCTTTGAAGTAGATGTGGTACACGCGGCCGTCCTGCGGGCCGGCACGCTCCGCGCGGAGGCTCGCCTGCGGCGATCCGATGCCGGTGGCGTCAGGGCAGGTATCCCCCGAGCCGAGCGCGCTCGTCGGCTCGTCCTGGAGCACACCGAGCACGGTGACGGTGATCGGATCGTTCTCCGGGTCGGTGACGCCGGTGACCGTGACCGCGTTGAGCTTGTGGTTGGGCGGCCAGAGCGTGACGACACTGGCGACGGCTTTCGCGCAGACCGGCGGCGAGTTGACCACGGTCAACGAGGCGCTGGCGAGGGTCTGCTCGACGGCCGAGCCGCTCGGCCTGGCGAGCAGCACCGCCAGATAAACCTTGTTGATCGCCAGCCCCACCGTCGAGAACGGCTGGGAGTTGCTGAAGCTGCCCCCGACGTTCAGGTCCGCCGTGTCGTCCAGCTCGCCTACGATCGCCCCGGTCAGCGGATCGAGCAGCAGCACCCGGACGGCGAGACCGGGGAGCGCCGCGTTTCCTCCGTTGCGCACCGTATAGCTGGCACTGCTCGGATCGCCGGCGTTGACCTTGTCCGGACTGAGCGTCAAGGTGCCGGTGAGCCCGGCTCCCGTCGCGGTCGAATTCATGATCGTGAAGCTCGCCGAGCACAGCGTCACAGACTGCGCGCCGGCGGTCACCGTGAGATTCGCCACATAGCTCCCCGGCGGGTTGCCGGCGGCGGAGAGAACGAAATTCTGCTGCGCGCGAGCTCCCGGCGGCAACGGCGCGAGCTGGCGCGTCCCGACCGGAAGGGTGGCGCCGCCGGTGACCTGCAGTGCGGCGCTCAGCCCCACCATCGTCTGCGACGGGTGGGTGTTGGCGGCCTCGGCCTGGAAGCTCACGATCTGTGTGGCGTCGTAGCTCAGCCGGTCGGTGAACAGGCGGCAGCTCACCCCGCCCTGGGGGATGGAATCCGGCGTCAACGAATTGCAATCGTCGTCGATACCGTTGCCGGGAACCTCCGGCACGCCGGGGTTCACCAGCGGATCCTGGTCGTTGCAGTCCTCTTCGGCCGGGAAGCCGTCGCCGTCCCGGTCCACTCGGGTGGAACCCGCGCACTGCGAGGTGTCGGTGCGGCAGTCGACCGTGCACTGCAGGAGACCCGAGGCGAACCCGAACGACTCGCAGTTGCTCCCCCGGAAGTCGTTGCCGTCGCACGACTCGGTATCCCGATTCGCCCGGCCGTCGCCGCAAAACAGGTTGAACGCCAGTTGCGCGCCGCCGGGATAGAGGTAGGAGTCGGCAAAGTTGACGGCTCCGATCGTGATGCCGTGGGGCTGCGGCGACGTGGTGGTGTGCGCCCCTGAGGAGATCGGCACCACCGCGGCGGAGAAGATGCTGCCGGCGACCGGCGAGAACTGGTTCGCCGCGATCGGCTTGCCGTCGAGCTTCAGCGCTCCGATCGCGGCGGTCGGGGTGATCACGGAGAGGAAGTGGCTCGCGAACTGCGCGCCAGGCACCGCCCAAAAGGTGTACGACTTCAGGTATTGATCGGGCGAGATGATGTTGACCATCGCCGGATCCCCCGAGATCGCGCCGGGGCTCCCGATTCCGGTCATGAACTGGCTGACGAAGATGGGATGGTCGGCCGTGAAGAAGTGATTCCCCGCCAGCGGACCCACCTCGAGGAACTTGCCGCGATTGAGGATCGTCTGCAAGTTGCCATCGAGCGACACCTGGGTGCCGTCGGCCGAGGCCACCACGCGGTAGATCGAGCCCCCGGGCCGGCCCGGCAGGTTGGCCACCACGGCCGCGATTCCCCAACTCGTGACCGGATGGGCGGCCTCGAAAACGTGATCGCAGGCGCTCGTGAAGACCGAGACGGTGGCGCAGGTATTCCCGTTGAGGACCGCCACCGGGCGGTTCGACTCGATCACGGTGCCCGTGAAGTCGGTGCCAAAGAAGCTGGCCTCGCCGCGGAAACCCTGGCCCCGGTTGAGCTGGACCTGAAAAGGCACGTTGGGCTGAGCGGTGGTACCGGGCGATGGGATGCGCAGGCTCGCCGTGGGCGTGATCGTTACCGTGGTGCCGTCGAAAGCTGCCACGACCAGGAATTCGGGGCGGTCGTCACCGTTGTAGGACGAGCCCTGGTAGGTGGTCAGGATGTAGGACGTGCCGAGCGCTTCAACCGGCAAGCCCATGCCCGCGTCCGTGGTGAAACGGCCACGGTTCATGATGTAGACGGCGAAATCCTTGGAGCCCGACAGCCGAACGGCGTTGTTGCGCACCTGCCCGGCGGGCCAGTTGGATTCGGCCGTGTTGGGCAGGTCGACGGTCGTCACCTGCCCGGGCGTCAGCGACACGGTCTGCGAGAAGCTCGGCGTATTGACCGGATACTGGACGGTCACCGACGTGGACACGTCGCTGGTCAACTGGATCTCAGTCGTCACCGCTGACACATTGATGGATGATCCGAAAGGATTCGCCAGGAAGCCGGTGATGAACTCCCGCCCCTTGTTGGAGATGACCTGGTTCGACGCGGTGCACTGGCTGGCGTCCAAGTGGCAGTCGGCGGCGCAACGGAGGGTGCCGCTGCCGAGACCCAGCGACGGGCAGCTCTGCCCCCGGAGGTCGGAGAGGTCGCAGAGCTCCGAAGGCTGGTTCACCTCACCGTCGCCGCACGTGGGCGTCGTGTTGCAACCGCCGGTGTTGAAGCTCCGGCAGTCGGTGGCGCAGCCGAGAGCGCCGGCCGCGAAGCCCTGGGCCTTGCAGGTCTGGCTGGCGAGGTCGGTCCCATCGCAGATCTCGAAAGGCTGGTTCCGGAGGTTGTCCCCACAAGCTGGAGGCACCGAGCATCCCGAGGTGACCAGCGTGCACTGGGAGCTGCACGCCAGCGTTCCCGCGCCGAAGCCCAGCGACTGGCAGGTCGGGCCGGAGGGAACCCCGTCATCGCAGAATCGGCGCAGGCCCAGCCGCCGTCGTCTCTCTGAGCCCCGGCAAGCATCGAGAGCGCCGGCAGCAGGACGTCGTTGCCGACCGTCGCCTGCGGGGCCACCGCGGCGAGCGCGAGAGAGGTGTCGAAAGAATCGGCGACGAAGCTGGCCGTCAGCCCCCAGCCTCCCGCGGGATCCGCGTCGCTTCGGAGCTGAGCGAGCAGAGCGCTCACGTTCTTCCCCTCGGCCGCCAGCACGGCAATGCGCCGGGCGCGATCGTCCGAGTCTTCCACCGGAGCCCTCTGCAAAAAGACGACAGCCTCCGGGCGGCTATACGGCCCGGCACCGAAAGCCTGGAGGACCCGCAACGCCTCGGTCGTCGCCAAAACACTCCGGACCTGAGGGCTTTGCCAGCTACCGTCCGAGATTTGGGTACCGATCAAATAAACAACACCCGGATCGGTGAGCTGGGCTCCGACGGGCGAGGCGCCAGACAGAAGACAGCCAATGAGGACGAAAGCCAAGGCGATCCCGAAATGGATCGTTCCCAAGGCTTTCCGAAGTCTCCGCATATGACAGAACGGACCTATGGCCATGCCCATCTCCTACGCAAGCCTGCTCGCCAACTGGAGATAGCCGTTTCGCAAGCACACGAGAGTGCGCGCCGCTCAGGAATCAGCTCAGAATGTTGTTGGACACCCTAGCACCTGCGGTGCGTTCACCGCAATGATCGGCCCGGAATGGAGCCTTTCAGCAGACTTAAAGAATCAGAAATCCAACGCGTTCCCCCGCCCCGCGGCCAGCGCCTTCCGGTACACGTGCCAACCCGCGGCGAGATCCTCGACCGCGATCCCCAGGGATTTGAACAGGGTGATCTCCGCGTCGTCGCGGCGGCCGGGGACCTTCCCTTCCAGGACCTCCCCGATCTCTCCGAGGATGTGATCGTCCGCGACCGCCCCCTCGCCGCGGGCGAGGAGGAAGTCGCCGGATTCGGCGAGCAGCGACTCCCGGCGGTCGGTGAACAATCGCGAGCGCGCCACGGCCGCCGCGTCCAGCTCCCGGGCGTTCGGGATCGAAGCTCCGGCGGCGTTGACGTGCGCCCCCGGCGCGATCCATTCCCCGAGAAGGATCGGCTCCCTGGCGGCGGTCACCGTGCAGATCAGGTCCGCCCCGTCGACCGCCTCGCGGGCCGAGGGCACCGGCTCCACGGTCAGGCCGCTCCTCTCCCCTTCAAGTTCGGCGAAGCGGCGAGCGCTCTCCGGCCGCCGGCTCCAGACCCGGACGCGGCGCAGGGGGCGCACCGCCCGCATCGCGTCCAGATGGGTCCTGGCCTGCACGCCCGAGCCCAGGATCGCCAGGTCCCCCGCCTCCGCCCTCGCCAGCGCCCGCGTGGCGACCGCGCTCGCCGCGGCCGTGCGGATGGCGGTCACCGACGAGGCGTCCAGCAGCGCCAGGGGCCTCCCCCGCTCCTGCTCGAACAGCAGGACCATCCCCTGGTGCGACTCCTCGCCATGCAGATGGTTCTCCGGCACCACCGTGAGCACCTTGACGCCGGCGACCGTCCTCCCCAGCATCCCCGGCATCACCGCCAGCAGTCCGTTGCGGTCCGGCATCCAGTAGGCGGAACGGAGCGGCTGGATCGCCTCGCCGCGAGCGAGCGCGCGGAGGACGGCGTCGACGGCCTCGATGCACTCGTCCATGGGGAGCAGGGCTTCGACGTCGTGGCGGTTCAGGTAGAGGATGGACATGGCGGGAGTATAGCGGGGCGACCTGCCCTCGCCGCCCGGGGTTGAAATCCCGGGCTACCGACAGTCGCCCCTTCCCGGGGCTCTGCAAAAGGGGGTATGGGAGTCCCGGATGGGACGGCCGTGGGTAGCCCGGGATTTCAATCCCGGGCTCGTTGTATCCTCGCTAACCAAGCCGCCTCTTTCCCCAGGGAGAATCCCCCATGACCTTCGTCTCCGATCTCGAACCGCGCCCCCTCTGGCAGCACTTCGACGCCATCCTGACGATCCCTCGCCCCTCGAAGCATGAGGAGCGAGCCCGCCGGTATGTCATCGACGAAGCGAAAAAACGGGGGCTGCGCTGGCGCCAGGACGCGACCGGCAACGTCGTCGTCGAGAAACCGGCCTCGCCGGGCAAGGAGGGAGCGCCGGTCGTCGTCCTCCAGGGGCATCTCGACATGGTGACCGAGAAGAACTCGGGGACCGTCCACGACTTCGACCGCGATCCGATCGTCCCCCGCCGCGAGGGGGACTGGGTAAAGGCGACCGGCACCACGCTCGGCGCGGACAACGGCATCGGCGCCGCCGCCATGCTGGCCATTATGACGGGGGACACGACGGCGGACGATCTCGTCCACGGCCCTCTCGAGCTGCTGTTCACCGTCGACGAGGAGACCGGGCTCACCGGCGTGCTGGCCCTCGACCCCGAGGCGATCGCGTTGCGCGGACGCCTCCTCCTCAACCTGGATTCCGAGGAAGAGGGGGCGGTGACCATCGGCTGCGCCGGCGGCTCCTCCAGCCATCTCACCCTGGCGCTCGAAACCGCTCCGGTCCCCGCGGGGACCACGGCGCTCGACGTCAAGCTCTCCGGGCTCAAGGGGGGGCACTCCGGGATGGAGATCCATCTCCAGCGCGGCAACGCCGTGAAGCTGCTCTCCCGCGCTCTCCTGGCGGCGCTGCAGCAGACACCCTTCCACCTCGCCGCCTTTCAGGGGGGCAACAAGCACAATGCCCTCCCCCGCGAGGCGGCGGCCCGGGTCGTGGTCCCCGCGGAGGCCCGGGAAGCCTTCACCGCCGCCGTCGAGCGGGAGACCGCCGCGATCCGGGACGAGATCCGCTCTGTCGATCCGGACCTGAAGATCGAGATCGCCGGGGCTCCGGCCTCCAAGCGGGTCTGGACTCCGGCCGCGAGCCGCAAGGCGCTCGACCTCCTCAACGCCCTCCCACATGGCGTCCAGGCGATGAGCAACGACATCCCCGGACTGGTCGAAACCAGCCTCAACGTCGCGACCGCCGCCAGCACGGACGGCGCGCTCTCGATCCTGATCAGCATCCGCAGCTCCGTCGCCTCTGTCATGCGCGACACCAAGCGCAGGCTCCGCGCGATCGCCGAGCTGGCCGGCGCCGAAGTCGAAGAGACCGAGGGCTACTCCGGCTGGAAGCCCAACCCCGCCTCTCCCCTCCTCGGCCGCTTCCAGCAGGTCCACCAGCGCCTCACCGGCAAGGACGCCGAGCTGCGGGCGGTCCACGCCGGCCTCGAATGCGGCGTCCTCGGAGAGAAGTTCCCGGGAATGGACATGATCTCGTTCGGACCGGTGATCGAGGGAGCGCATTCGCCGGACGAGCGGGCGAAGATCGATTCGGTGGGACGGTTCTGGGAGCTATTGAAAGCGACGATGAGAGAACTATGTAATGGTTGATTCGATCCCAGGGCGATGCCCTGGGCTGAGGGAGGACGGCCCCTTGGGCCTCAGCTTGGGGCTTCCTACGGTTATCACTTGGCGATATATTATTACTGCGAGCAGTGAGCACGGGTCCGAATTCCGGGAACGAGGTCATGTGTCCCGGGGCGTCAGGACTTTAATCCTGTCTTCAGGAGCGCCTACCTCATTTGTGCCACTGCTCGCTCTTGCCATTCCTCCACCTTGCACACATCTCAGCCATTGAGGGCGGCAGCGGTGCCTCCGTTTCTCCTGATCCTGGCCGTCGCCGCCGGATGCGGACCCGGCCGTCCGGCCGGCCCAGCGCGCCCCCTCCTCGACGGCGATCACGCTCCTGACATCCTTGTGGAGCGGCGGGAGGTAGCCCGGCCGCCGGCGACCGACGGCAGCCGGTTCCTCACCGGATGGACCCCCTGGCGCGCGGGCGGACGGATCGTGCTCTCGCCCGCGGCGGCAGGTGGGAGGACGCGCCTGGAGGTGGTCAATCTGGAGCGCGCGGCGCGTACCCTGGTGATCGACTTCCACGACGGCGCCCCCGTCGGGACTCCTGTGCGGGTGCGGATGGCGGGGCGCGACCTCGGCGCCTTCGCGCTGACCGATCCCCTCGCGGTGCCGCTCCCTTTCGGCGCGGCTCCTCTCGGCCGGGTGGCCGTGGATCTCGCCTTCGGATCCGGCGATGTCGGGGTGGACGGGGCGGCGGTCCGCCCGGTGCTGCCCGCAGGGGAGGCGCGGATCGAGGGGACATCCCTGGTGCAGAGCGGGAACACGATCGTCGACCTGGTGCGGCCGGTAACAGGGGCGGAGACCCTCGTCGGCACCTTCGCGCCTCCGGCCTCGCCGCGGCCCGGCCAGCGCTTCGAGCTGACCGTGGAGCGGGGTGAGGGCGCGCCGGTCCAGCGCTTCTCCTGGACGCCCGGCTTCTGGGAACGCTTCCGTGGCAAGCAGCGGATCGAGATCGCTCTCGCCGGCTCCGGCGGCTTCGCGCGGGTCCGCCTGCGGGCGCTCGGCGCCGGTCCCGCGGGGAGATGGGAAGGGCTCGGCCTGACCGGCGAGGGCGCCACCTCGCCCGCGGCGCCCGCTCCTTTGAGCGTCACGAAGTCCACGCCGCCCCCCCGGCTGGTCGTGGTCTACGTGATGGACGCCCTGCGCGCCGACGCCGTGGGGCATCTCGGCGGGCTGCCGGGAGTCTCGCCGGTCATCGACCGCTTGGCCGGCGAGGGGGTGACCTTTCGCGCCCACCGCAGCGTCGCCCCCAATACACTGCCGTCGACCAAGGCCCTGTTCACCGGCCGGCCGTTCGTCGTCCGCGGGGGGTGGAAGCTCCGGCCGGAGGACGGCCCCACCCTCGCCGAACGGTTCCGGCAGGCGGGGTATCACACCGCGCTCTTCTCCGGCAACGTCCACGTCGGGCCTTCCTTCGGCACCGGCCGCGGCTTCGAGCACGTGGCCGAGGAGGACTCCAGCCTGCCGGGGCGACCGTTCAACGACAATGCCGTGCGGGTCCACGCCGACGCCCTCGCCTGGGTGCGCTCGCTGCCGCCGGGCTCGAAGGCCTTCCTCTATCTCCACGTCCTCCACCCGCACAATCCCTACGATCCTCCGGAGCCCTACCGCTCGCGCTTCACGGCCGGGATTCCGTCCGATATCGACGGCTCCAGCCAGAGCCTGCTGGCAGTCAAGGCGAAGCGGATCCCCGTCCGGCCACCGATCCGCGAGAAACTGCGGGGGCTCTACATCGGGGGCTTCGCCTACAACGACGCCGAGCTCGGGAGCTTCCTCGCCGCCCTCGCGGCCTGGGCACCGCCGGCCGAGACGCTCTTCGCCCTCACCGCCGACCATGGCGAGGAGCTGTTCGATCACGGCGGCGTGCTCCATGGCTACACCCTCTATGAGGAGATGCTGCGCATCCCCCTCGTGCTCTGGTCCCCGGGCAGGCTCCGCCCGGGAGCGGTGACGGCCCGCACCGACACCCTCGACCTGCACGCCACCCTCTTCGACCTCGCCGGCATCCCGAGACCCGGGGAGGCCCAAGGGCGCGCGCTCGCCTCCCCCCTGCCCGAAGAACCGAGCCTCGCGGCAGCCTCAAGCCTCAAGGGGGGGATCTACGGCATCCGCTCCGCCCGTTTCAAGCTGATCTGGGCGCCACGCTCCGGCATCCACTGGGGGATGGGCGAGGGAATCGGCCGCTCGCACGATCCGGAATATTTCTTCGATCTTAAGCGGGACCCGCGCGAGACGGTCAACCTCGCGGGGGACGGCGGCCTGGAGGCGGCGTGGCTGCGTTCCCGCCTGCTCGCCTGGGCCGAACGGGGGCGCCGGTCCGAGGAAGAGGCGGAGCAGCCCGTGGACGCCGAAACCCTGAAGCGCCTTCAGTCCCTGGGCTACGCCAATCAGTGACGTCCGGACCCGGCATCAATCGATCCGGAGAACGATCTTCCCCCTTACCCGCCCGGTCTCGCTGAGGTCATGGGCTTGGTGGACCCTCTCCAGCGGGAAGGCCTCCTGGATCTCCGGCCGGAGCCGGCCCTGGTCCACGAGGCGGCTGAGGACGGCAAGGTCCTCGGCCTTGTGCTTCACCATGATCCACCGCGCCCGCTTCTTCTGACCGAAGAGCCCCGCGATCCCCGTGAAGACGCCGTTGAGGAATGGCCGGGGGCCGACGAGCGTGGTGACGTAGATCCCGCCGTCGTGGGCCAGCGACGGCTCGCAGTCCTGATAGGAACGGTTGCCGACGGCGTCGAAGAGGACGTCCCTTGCGCCAGGCGAAGCCTGGGAAGGGAGGAGGGAAACTGCAATAGACAGAACCCGAAACCCTTCATAGTGGCCCAGTAGGTCCGAATCCTACCCGGCAAGGGCTAGCCACCCACCGGAAGCGAGTCTTGCGTGGTGG
>DATHEF010000034.1:0-91768 GCA_035490435.1 Thermoanaerobaculia bacterium | reverse complement strand
TTCACCATAATCCCTAGTTATCAGCCGCTGAGGCTGCCAGCCAAGAAGGTGCCCAAGAAGGTGCTGCCCAAGAAGGATAGAGTCGGCGGCGGGCGCGATGGCTTTAGGCTGAGGGATTAGCTGTTGCTGGCCAAGAAGGTGCCAGAGGATTCCATAAAGGGGCCTTGTTTTCGCCAGCAGGACGGGGCGGATTGAGCGGCTGAGGTCGCGTTTTTAGAGATTCGGCCACTATCTCTACCAGCGGGAGAGCATGAATCGGCCAAAGTTGGCTCGTTGCGAGCCTGATGCTTCGGGAAAACCCAACACCTGGATACACGGCCTCCGAGCAAGAGGACTGCGCAATTCGTAAGTCTGTGGAGAGATGGTCCTGGGGAGGACCTATCCCCCTACGAAGGGAAGAGCTGGCGGAAAGCTTCCGGCCGGGAAGGCCGCGCTGCGATCTCCCGCTTTCAGCTTCTCGGCGGCTTGCCGGAAGGCGGCGACGAACCAGGCGTAGCCTTCGTAGAGCTCCCGGCGCACGGTCTGGCTGATTGCGTGGAACAAGGGCGCGGGTGATTTCTTCAGATGCCGGGGACGATGGTGCGGATGTTGGCCCAGGATCGCCGCCACTCCCAGAGGCTCGGCGCCGGTCTCGGCTCTCCGGTTGGCGGCTTCGGTTTCGATCTGGCCGATCAAGCTGAGAATCCGTGTTCTCCGGGTGTCGGCGGAAAGATCCTTCCAGCAAGGGAGGGGAGAGAGAGTCACCGTCTCGCGGGTCGCATACTGGAGGCGGTCGAACTTCTCTCCTCGCTGGCGGGCGGCGTACTCCAGGGTCCGGCTGAACCAGTAACCCTCGATCGGCTCGCCTTCGGTCAGAGCTCGGGCGGAATGGAGGCCCGGCCACTCCCGAGGCCGGCCGACCAATCCCTCTTTGACCCCATGGCTGAGGACGTATTTCAGTCTCGCGATCTGCGCCCCTTCCTCCCCGCTGACGGGGATCGCCTGGTACCGCCGCGACCAGATCCCATCGCTCCAATCGACGAGCCGGCCCATCTCCCGCGCGAGGTTGGAGTTGAGGTAACGCATGAAGTTGGCCAGTTGGCGGACGTTGTCGACATCGAGCAGTAGGTGGTAGTGGGATGAGACAAATACAAACGCGCAGATCCGGACGTCGTACAATCTCTGGGCTCGTCCGAGGACGCCGGCGGTGATCTCGTTGACCTCCCGGCTGGGACGGAGGAGATGGCGGCCCTGCGCGGTCCGGCAGGTGACCTCGACCAGGGATCCGCCTTCGGGGATGAAGCGAAGTCTTCGGCTCATGCCCCAGATAAGACGTAAAATCGGTCCTCAATCTTCTTCGCCCTAGAACGGCTTGCGTTTGCGAGGGGGGTTTCAGGGTACTGGAGAACTTTAAGAAAGGCGCAGGTCGTGTTCCGAGCTCCTTTGGCACACTGCCTGGTTGGAATCGCCTGGCCCCCTGTATCGCCCCCTGTATCAGTGGGCCCCCTGTATCAGTGCCGTAGACGTGGATTGAGATCGAGCGCCTCCCTCGCAGGTTAGCTTCCCTTTTGACGACGCCTCCCGGGCATGACACCATGCCCCCGGCGACCATGGAGGATCGACCCTTGGCAGCTCGCCGCAAAGCAAAGCCCCGTCCGCTTCCGACGTTCGACCCGGTGCCCTCGGCCCAGTTTGGCCTTGAGATTCTCGACCGATCCAAGTCCCGCCGCGCGCTGATTGGACGAGTGGCGATGTGGTACTGGCTCGACGACGAGGCGGATCACGAGTACACCAAGGATGTTGACTTTGCCGTCCCCCAGGTCAGCATCCCCTCGATTCTCGAAGTCCTTCACCAAACCGACGCCGAGGTGTCACAGCTCACGATCGGCGGCGTCAATGCACGAATCTCGAAACAGGGAGTTCGGGCTGATTTCATCGATCGATCGAGTGAGGAATGGGGTAACCTGCAGCCCCTCTACCTCGACGCCATTCGCGCTGCCGAAGCGCAGGACGATCAGTTCGAAGGGATTCCCGTGGCCCCGCCCGAGCACCTCGTCGCTATGAAACTGGCGGCCGGCACGGATAAAGACGAGCGGGATGCCATCCGCCTCATCGCGAAAGTCAAGGATCTGGACGTCGAAGCGACGCGCGACCTCGTGCGAAAATTTCTCGGGCCCGGACTGCTCGGCAGACTCGAAGAGTGCCTCCGCCGCGCAGGACACCCGCGGGCCAGGCGGGCCTACAGTCTGGGTTCCTGAATCGTCCCCGCGGCGTAGGACAGCCTCTACCGCCAGAAGAGCTTGCGTTGCGAGCTGCCTTTGGGAGATCGATGACTCACCGACTTTTCGTTTACGGAACGCTCGCCCCGGGTCGGCCTAACGAACACGTCCTGGCGGATGTCCCGGGGGAGTGGGAGCCAGCGACTGTCACTGGCACGTTGCTGCCAGAAGGCTGGGGTGCGGCGGTGGGCTACCCAGGAATTGTCCTGGATGAGCACGGAGGCGAAGTCAAAGGTTTTCTCTTCAGCTCGGAGAGCCTGGCTGAGCACTGGGCCCGTCTCGATGAGTTCGAGGGTGAAGGCTATGAGCGCGTCCTGACTACGGTGAAGCTCAAGGACGGCACAGCCGTAGACGCCTACATTTACAGGCTCAGCGGAAATGGCTCGCCGGCTGACGGCAGATAACCAAGCATTCAAGCCAGGGGGGCGGTCACCAGGCGCTGGGCGGCCACCTGAGCGCCGTCCCCGCGCACCGCTGTGGCGATGGATCGAGCCCGGGCGGCCACCTCGGGGTGGAGGGACCGCTCGAGAGCGTCCGTCAGCGAGCCGGTGGCCGGTGTGCCGGGCGCATGCGCGGTTCCGATGCCGAGGTGGTGGATGCGTTGGGCCCAGTAGGGCTGGTCGTACATCTGGGGGATGACGACTTGGGGTGCGCCGGCCAGCGCGGCCGCGGTTGTCGTACCCGCGCCGCCGTGGTGGACGGCCGCCGCGACGCGCCGGAACAGCGCCTGCTGGTTGACCTCGCCGATCGCCAGGCAGTCGGGTTCGCTATCCACTACCGACAGGTCGGCCCACCCGCGGGACACGATCGCGCGGCGCCCGAGCGCGCGGGCCGATTGGATCATCATCCGGCTGAGGTCCCGCGGCGCGCGGATGCTGCCGAAGCCGAAGTAGACGGGCGGCTCACCCGCCTCGAGGAACGCCTCCAGTTCGGGGGACAGCGACCGCTCATCCGGCAGAATCCAGGCGCCGGTCTGAAACACGGCCGGGTCCGCGGGGCCGGGCCAGGGCGCCAACGCCGGGTCGGCGGCCAGCCAGGGGCGGCCGGTGAAGATGTGGCCGCGCACATCGCTGACCGGGGCCAGGCCGATGGATGCCCGATGGGCATTGAGCGCGGCGCCGAACGTGTCGTTGACGCGTTCCGCGTCCCGAGCCCAGAGCTCGCGGTTGTCGGCGGTTGCGGGCGCTGGCGTGTCTCCCAGCATGCCGAGTGGGATGGGCGCATGGTGTGGCGATGGCAGAACGGTCGGGCAGTAGGCGGCGAAGATGTACGGGATGCCCATCCTCTCCGCCACGGAGGGAGCGGCGATCTGGAGGGCTGTTGCTCCCACGATGATGTCGCAGCCCTGGGCCGCGGCCGCGATCGTCTCGAACTGGGTGGCGACCGTGGCTTCCACCATCTGGCGCCGGAGTTCGGGCGAGAGTGGCGCTGGCGGTGTGGCCGGTGGGCTGGCGGCCGTGAGCTTGCGCAACTCGGGTCCGATGGGAGTGACGGGGAGACCGAGGCCGTCGATCCAGTCGCGGAAGTCGGGCGGCACGCACAGGCGGACCTCCTGTCCGAGGGCCCTCAACTCCAGCGCCAGCGCCACCAGCGGCTGGACATCGCCCCGCGATCCGATCGTTGATAGCAGCACGCGCATCAGAGCTCTCCTTGGGTAAGGGCTTGTCGTTGGCCGTGAGCCGACCGCCCAGAGGCGCCAAGTCTGAACCGGTGCCGGGTCCTTGCCGCAAGTCCCCCGGTGGGCTTTATACTGAAATAGGTGATCCGACAGTACGTCTAAACGCGCGGCGATCACTGCGCGTACACTTCTTGAAATGCTTTGGATCTGGCCGGCCGGGCAGGCACCCGGACCTCACTCCGCCGCTCACAGGCTGGTCCTGACCGCGATGCTGCTGCTGTCGGCGCTGGGCTGCGCCGGGGTTCCGCGGCGCGATCAGCGCCCGCTCGTCTCGCCCGTTGCGACCGCTCCGCCGGCGGTTTCGCCGCGCCCCAACCTCGTCGTCGTGCTCTCCGACGACCACCGCTGGGACACCCTGGGCGCGGCGGGCAATCCCGCCGTCATCACGCCCGTGATGGACCGCATGGCGCGGGAGGGGGTCTATTTCCGGCAGGCCACCGTCTCGGTCTCGCAGTGCCATCCGGTTCGCGCCAGCCTGATCACCGGCCTGCCGGCCTACCGCCACGGCGTCTATTCGATCCAATTCCAGGCGCCCGGGGTTGCCGGGACCCTCTGCCGGCGCCCGACGGTGGCGAGCCTGTTGCGCGAGTCCGGGTACCACACCGTGATGGTCGGCAAGTGGCACCTCCCCTCGCCCCCCCAGGAGTGCGGCTTCGACGAGGTGCGAACCTGGCTGCCGGGAGGCAGCGCCGACTACCGTGACCCCGAGCTGGTCCGCGGGACCTCCGGCAAGCCCGGGATCGTCGCCGGCTTCACACAGGAGATCTTCACGGACGATGCCCTGGGTTTCCTGCGCGGTGAGGCCGCCCAGGCCGGCCCGTTCCTCCTCTGGCTCGGCTTCACCGCGCCCCACTTCCCCTACGAGCCCAATCCGGAGCGGATCGAGGCCCTCTATGCCGGGCGCCGCGACGAGGAGCTCCTCCCGCCGGGCTTCCCGCGCGACGTGGCGGCCAACGACTGGCGTCATTACGACCAGGCGGTGAGCCATCTCGACGAGCAGCTCGGGCGCCTGCTCGCGGCGCTCCGCGAGACCGGGCTCGCCGAGCGGACGGTCGTGGTCCTGCTCGGTGACAACGGGTACATGATGGGCGAGCGGAGCCTCGGCGGGCCCGGCTCCGGCGCCAACGGCAAGCAGGTCCCGTACGAGAGCTCGCTGCGGGTTCCGTTCGTGCTGCTGGGGCCGGGACTGCCGAAGGCGCTCGTCTCGGACCTTCCCGTCTCGAGCCTGGACCTGCCGCCGACGCTCCTCTCTCTGGCCGGCCTCCCGGCGCCGGCCTCCTGGCCTGGACGCGACCTCGTGGCGGCACTCGCCGGCAAGCTCGAGGTGCGCGAGGCCTTCGCCGAGTGGTCGGACGAGGAGAGTGAACGATTCGGCGGCCTCGCCTTCCGCGTCGTGCGGACCCCGACGCACAAGCTGATCGTCTGGAAGGACCCGGCCCGCGGCGACGAGCTCTACGACCTCGCGGCCGACCCGGCGGAGGCGCGCAACCTCGTCACCGACCCGGCGGCGGGGGAGGTGCTGAGCGATCTGCGCTCCCGTCTCCTGGGCTGGATGAAGCACAACGGAGATCCCGCCCTCTCCTGGCCTGGGAAGGCGCCGCCCTAGCAAGCTAGTATCATTCCGGAATGACCGCTCCTCCTGATCCGGCTCCTGGCCATACGATCGTCGTTGGCGCGGGGCCAGCCGGGCTGGCCGTTGGGGCTTGTCTCCAACGAGCCGGTATCTCCTGTCTCATCCTGGAGCAGGCCGACAAGGTGGGCGTGGCATGGCACCGGCACTACCAGCGGCTCCACTTGCATACCGACAAGAAGCACTCGGAGCTCCCCTTTGCTCCTTTCCCCAAGGAGTACCCGCGCTACCCGTCTCGCCTGCAGATGATCAGCTACCTGGAAGCGTATGCCAGGCGATTCCATCTGGAGCCGAGGTTGGGGCAACAGGTCGTCTCAGCCCGCCAGGCCAATGGCCTTTGGGAAGTCCAGACCCAGGATACTCGCTACCAGGCGTCGAATCTGGTGATCGCCACCGGCTACAGCCGGGAACCCTGTGTTCCGGCCTGGCCGGGACAGGACTCCTTCCGGGGCAGCATTCTGCACAGCTCCCAGTACCGGAATGGCGAGCCCTTCAAGGGGCAGAAGGTGCTGGTCGTCGGATTCGGCAACTCGGGCGGCGAGATTGCCATCGACCTGTGGGAGCATGGCGCGCGACCGAGCCTGGCGGTCCGCGGTCCGGTCAATGTGATCCCTCGCGACTTGTTCGGTATTCCGATCCTGGCGATTGGAATCCTGCAGAGCAAGCTGCCGCCGCGATGGGCGGATGCGCTGAACGCCCCGCTCCTGCGCGCTGTCATGGGCGACCTCACGCGGTATGGATTGCGCAAGCTGCCGCAAGGTCCCGTCACGCAGATCCGGCGCAACGCGCGCATCCCGCTGATCGACGTGGGCACGATCAAGCTGATCAAGCGCGGCCAGATTAAAGTCTGGCCCGGGATCGAAAGATTTACTGAAGACGCCATCCTGTTCACCGATGGAAAACAGAGTGAATTCGACGCCGTGATTCTGGCGACCGGGTACCGCCCGCGGGTCAACGCATTCCTGGAGGGAGCCCTGGCCGCCTGCGACGACAGCGGTACGCCTCTGTTCAGCGGGCCCGAGGCGCCGGTCCCAGGGCTTTATTTCTGCGGATTTCACGTCTCGCCAACGGGCATGCTGCGCGAGATCGCTCTGGAGGCGAGACGCATCAGTGAGGCGATCGCACGGCGGTAGAGATCGCAGAGGCGGGATCTACTTCGCCACACGCGTGTCGTCTATACTTTCTCTGGATGCGGGCCGTGCTGAAGGAGAGCTGATGAAGCTGAAGCCCCCGTCTGAAGATCTCGAGCAGCGGCGTCCGGTTTGGGACGCTCTGTCGTCGCTTTTCCTGGATACCGACGTGTCGCTGCTGCGGGATTGGCGCTCCTCCGCGCTGGCGGCATCGCCGTATTCCGTCGAGGAGATCGAAGAGGTTCTGGTTCAGGAGGTCTTCCCGGTCTGCAGTTGGAACTTGTTCTCGGTAGCGGGGGAGTGGGCTGGCTTCGATCTGGAATGGCTCGAGGCGAAGATTCTCCGGCGCTGGCGGCCTCAACGGCGCTGGAGCCTTGGCCGCTATCTGGTGCGGCGCTCCTGGGAGTGGCGACGCACACGCGAGGCGGTCGTCTCCATCCGTGGTAAATCAGCCGGGAGGCATTATGGACGCTGATCTCATGGGCGCTGATCTCATGGACGCTGATCTCGAAGGCATGTCGCGCGATCAACTCGTCGCCGAGGTGAAAAGGCTGCGGCAAGGGATTCGCGCCCATCGCGACAGCACGGGCCAGGAGTTGTGCTGGCATCACCCGGCGTTGTGGTCGCTTCTGCCGGAGCCCTCGGATCCACTGCCTGTCGTTCCCGACTGGCCGCGGTTCCTCCAGGGCTGCATACGGTATCGCCAGTCGCTCGACGAGCAGCTTCCCCAGGCTCCCAGAAGCGATGAACCGTACCGCGAATGAAGTCTGTAACAAAATAGATTGCCGGACGCCTACCGGAGAGTGAAGCCGCTGAATTGCAAATCACTCACGGAAGGAGCATCCAATGGCATCGATCGGACCTGTGACCCTGACGATCACGCCCGTACTCAACAGCACCAATGTCAGCGTCGGCGTCGGCTACGTAGTCTCCGGAAGCGGCCATGACCTGGCCACGGAACAGAACTATCAGGAGGTCTGCCATCTCATCGGCGATGACACGCCCGGCGACGGCACCGACGACATCCTCCGCAAGATTTTCGAGGGGATCACGGTTTTCACGGGGAACACCGTGAGTTTCACCCGCGCCATTCAGCTCTTTTTGCCCGCGAGTGTCCTCGATGAGGATAACAATGGGATTACTGTCTTCGAGGAGGACGAGATCCGGGCGCGGGTGACGCTGACGCCGATACCCACCAGCCGGGAGAGCAACCTGATCCGGCGTGGGGGGCCTGTGATCAGTAAAGGTTGACCGCCGGCGCGGAGATCGCGCTACTTCGCCACCACGCCGCGGAAACCCCTTCCGATCAGCGCCGCGATGTCGGCCAGGATGAGCGGGAAGGCGAGGCCGCCGGGGCAGGCGAGGTAGCGGGGCTCCCAGACGGGATCGTACTTGTCCTTGTAGGCCCGCAAGCCCTGGAAGTTGTAGAAGTGCTCGCCGTGGCGGTAGACCAGCGAGCCCAGGCGGCTCCAGAGCGGCGCGATCGATCGCGCTTCCAGTCCGGCCAGTGGCGCCATGCCGAGGTTGAACCAGCGGTACCCCAGCTTCGAGCCGTGGAGCATCAGCTCGATGAAGAGGTAGTCCATCACCCCCAGCGGGGCGTCGACGGTGTGGCGCATGAGATCGATCGAGATCTCCTCGCTCTCGCCGCCCGGCCAGAGGTTGGCGAAGGCCACGATCACGCCCCCCTTGCGCACCAGGGCGAGCGGCAGGCGCCGCAGGTAGCCCTGGTCGAAGAAGCCGAGCGAGAACCCCTTCTCCCGCGTGTTCTTGGTGCGCAGCCAGTCCTGGGAGATCCGCTCGACGTCCGGCATCAGGGCCGGGATCTCTTCCCGCGGGACCACCTCGAAGGTGCACCCCTCCTCGGCGCAGCGGCGCCAGGCGTGCCGCAGCTTCTTGCGGTTGCGCCCCTCGATGGTGAAGCCGGTGAGCGGCACGCGCGCTTCCTCGCCCAGCTTGACCAGCGTCAGGCCGAGGTCGACGTAGAGGTGGAGCATCCGCTCGCTCACTTGGTAAAAGCAGGTCCAGCCGTCGTGCCGGTCGACCATCTCGCGGAACTTCCAGACCAGCTCGGCGCGGTCTTTCTCCGGCCCCACCGGTCCACCCATCGCGACCCAGCTCCGGCGCTCTACACCGAACATCACGAAGGCGCTGCCGGCGTCGTTGAACAGCAGCTCCTTGTCGCCGAGCAGGGCGAGGTAGGAGTAGGTGCGCGGCGCCGCGGCGGCGACCGCGGCGGCGCGGTCGAGCTGCTCTTCGGTGGGCGGCGACGGTTCGGGCCCCGCCGGGCGCATCAGATGCCGGATGGCGATGCCGAGCGCCACCGCCGTCACCGCGATCGAGGCGCGCAGGAAGCGCGGCGCGTTCTCGGAGAGGGAGAAGCGCCACCAGAGCTCGCGCGAGTATTCGACGTGCTTGTAGGCGAAGAACCCCAGCCAGAGGGAGCCCAGGATGACGATCGCGATGGCGACGCTCCAGCCGGGCGTGAACGGCTCGGCGGTGAGCGAGGTCTTGCGGTAGAAGTGGCGGTGGCAAGGGGCGAGAGCGGCGAGCATCAGCGCCAGGATCAGCGCTTCCTCCCAGTCGAGCCCCTTGGCGAGGGAGAAGACGATGCCGCCGCCGAGCATCAGCAGGGTGAGCTGGTAGGCCGCGTCGAGCCGCCGCTGCAGGCCGATGGCGAGGAAGAGGAGCGCGACCCCCGCCAGGCTGCCGAGGAAGTGGGAGAACTCGATCAACGGCAGCGGCAGGATGTCGTCGAGCCAGGAGAGGCGCGAGTGCACCTCCGGCGTCGCCCCCGAGATCAGCAGGATGGCGCCGCCAAGGAAGGTGGTGACGGCGAGGATGTGCGGCACCACGTCCGGCGCCCGGCCGCCGAAGGCGCGGGCGATCTTGCCCACCTGCTCGCGGCGGAGCACCACCTCGTGCGCGCCGAGCGATACGGCGGCGATCAGCAGCGGCAGGAAGTAGTAGACGCCGCGGAAGGCGACCATCGCCGCCAGCAGGTCGGCGTGCGGCAGCTCGGGGGGGGAGAGCAGCACCATCATCGATTCGAAGACCCCGAGCCCCCCCGGCACGTGGCTCAGCAGCCCGGCGACTTGGGCGAACAGGAAGATGCCGAGGAAGTGGAGGAAGGTGATATTCCATTCGGAGGGGAGGAGGGCGTAGAGCACCGTGCCGGCGAACGTCCAGTCGAGCGCGGCGATGGCGATCTGCGCCGCCGCCATCGGCGGCCGGGGGACGGCGAGCTCCAGCCCCTTGAAGCTGAACGGCCGCTTGCGCACGAACGAGGCGGCGAGGAAGGCGGCGATCAGCCCGAGGAAGAGCACGCCGACCGGCCGCGCGGTCGCCACCGGCAGGTGCAGCAGCGCCGGCACGGCGATCGGATCGAGCAGGAAGGCGGCGCCGGAGAGCCCGATGAACCCCAGCCAGAAGGTGATGTAGCTGAACAGCACGACGCGCGTGATGTCGATCGCGGTCATCCCCCACCCCGAGTAGAGGCGGGCGCGCATGGGGGTGCCGGTGAACAGCGGGAGCCCGAGCGTGTTGCTGAAGGCGTAGCCGGTGAAGGAGGCGAGCGCGACCTTCCAGTAGGAGATGCGCTTGCCGATGTAGCGCAGGGCGAGCGCGTCGTAACAGGTGAGGGCAAGGTAGCTCAGGGCGGTGAAGGCGAGCGCCATGGTCACCCGGTGCGCCGGCAGGTTGTGGAAGAAGAGGATGATGTCCTTGTAGCGGAAATCGGCCAGCTCGCGGCGGAGCAGCCAGAGGGCCAGCGCGAAGAAGAGCAGGCTGAGGAGGGAGGTGAGCTTCGAGAGCTGGATCGCCTTCCACCTCAACTCAGAACCAGCCCTTCCGCTTGAAATACACGAGCAGCCCGGCACCGGTGATCCCCATCACCGCCAGCACGGCGGGGTAGCCGAAGTACCAGTGGAGCTCGGGCATGTTGAGCGGGCTCGCCTGGCGGTCGAAGTTCATGCCGTAGACGCCGGCGATGAAGTTCAGGGGGATGAAGATGGTCGAGATGATGGTCAGCACTTTCATCACCTCGTTGAGGCGGTTGCTGGTGCTGGAGAGATAGACCTCGAGCAGGCCGCCGGAGAGGTCGCGGTAGGTCTCGATCATGTCGATCACCTGGACCATGTGATCGTAGCAGTCGCGCAGGTAGACCCGCGTCTCGGGGCGGATCAGGTGCGCCTCCTCCCGCTGCAGGCTGCTGATCACCTCCCGCTCGGGCCAGGCGGTGCGCCGCAGGTCGAGGAGGTCGCGCTTGATGCGGTGGATCTCCTGGAGCGTCTCGGGCTCCGGCTCGAGGACCACCTCGTCCTCCAGCTCTTCGATGCGCTCGCCGTAGCTCTCGAGGACGGGGAAGAACTCGTCGATCAGGGCGTCGGTCAGGGCATAGAGCAGGTAATCGGGCCCCTGGCCGCGGATCTTCCCGCTCCGGTTCTGCCGGATGCGCTCGCGGACCTTCTCGAAGGAGTCCCCCGGCAGCTCCTGGAGGGTGATGATGTAGTTGCCCGAGAGGAAGAAGCTGATCTGCTCGAGCTGGAGCTCGTTTTCCATCAGCAGCAGCGACTTCATGACCAGGAAGTGGTAGTCGCCGTAGTCCTCGAGCTTCGGCCGCTGCCCGCAGTTGAGGACGTCCTCCAGCGCCAGCGGATGGAAATCGAACAGCTTCCCCAGCCCCTCCAGGAATGGGATGTCGTTCAATCCCTCGACGTTGATCCAGGTGACGGTCGGCGTGTCGCGATAGGGCGCCAGCTCTTCGACGCTCTTGATCTCCTTCTCGTCGAGGTGGTCGGGCCCGTAATCGATGACGGTGACGCGGATCGGCCCCGTGGCCGAGGAGTCGGGCGCGCGCAGCGTCCCCGGCGCCGTCCCCGGAGGGTGGTAGCGCTTGCTGATCTTCATCCGCCTGCCCGCGAGGGCCATAGCTCCTCCTTGTCCGCCGAAGGGGGACGCAAAGGGGGATTATGTCGCAGATGGCGTTTACGGGCAGCCGCCGCCGGACAGGCTCGCCACCGCGGCGCAGGCGTCCACCTCGCCGATGGTGGCCGGCGAGAGGGGACGGGCGGTCTTGTGGATGATCGCCGCGAGCTCGGGCGGGGTGAGCTTCGGGTTCCTTTCGAGCAGCAGGGCGGCGATGCCGGAGACCTGGGCCGCCGCCACCGAGCTTCCCGAGAAGAAGTCATAGGAGCCATGGGGCACGGTGGTCAGGATCTCCACCCCGGGCGCGGCCAGCGTCGCGAGGGAGCCGTGGCCGGCCGGCCCGGTGGGAGAGCCGCTGAGGTCGTCGCTCCCCATGATGCCGATCACCCCTTTGTAGCTGGCGGGGAAGCCCTGCGCGGTGGTGCCGCCGTCGGCCGCCACCACCACGATCCCGCGCGAGAGGGCCTGGCCGATCAGGCGGCCGAGCAGCGGGTCCGCCGGGCCGGCGAGGCTGAAGTTGAGCACCTGCACCCCCTGGAGGATCGCGAAGTCCACCGCCTTGGCCAGCGTGTAGCTGTTGCACACCGCTTCGCGCGCGCCCGGCGGCTGCTGCCAGCAGGCCTTGAGGGCGTAGATCTCCGCTCCCGGGGCGACGCCGACGATCCCGATGTCGTTGTTGGCCGTGGCGGCGATCAGCCCGGTGACGGCGGTGCCGTGGATGTCGCTGGTGAAGCTTTTCTCGCCGCGGTCGACGAAGCTCTGCGCCTTGACCACCCGGCCGCGCAGGTCGGGGTGGTCGAAGTCGACCCCGGTGTCCACCACGGCGATGCGCACCCCCTTGCCGGTCGCCCAGCGGTGCGCCAGATCGAGACGGAGGGTCTGCAAGCTGTGCTGAAAATGGGCGTAGGGGTCGCCGCCGGTGCCCTGCGCCGTGAAGGTCTCGATCGTCTGCGCCAGGCTCACCCGGGGATCGGAGGAGAGGCGGCGGATGACCTCGCGCGCCGACCGCCCCCTGGGGACCTCGAAGATGACGCATTGCTCGCCGAGGGAGGCGAGCGTCCAGGCGAGGACGAAGCTGAGCCGGTACTGCTGGGCGATCTCGGCGGTGTTCCGCGCCCAGATCGCGGGGGGAGCCGCCGCGTAGGTGATCATCACCTGCTGGTCGGTCGCCGCCGGCCCGGTTGGCGCGGATGTTCCGGTGGGGCGATCGGCGTCCGCGGGAGCGCCGGCGGGGGCCCCCGCGCAGCCGAGGGCGAGGATCAGCGCGCCGGCGAGCGCGGCGCGGCTGGTCATCGGCCGGTCTCTCCCGATACGGGCTCGACGAACGCCACCACCTGGGGCTCGGAGCGCAGGCGCGCCAGCACGCCCGCGGCCGGATCGCCGGCTGCCGGGACCTCGACGGTGTAGAGGCCGAGCGGCGAGGGTCCGGCGGTGATCTCCCCCCGGATGCCGAGCAGGAGCCCGCGGATCTCCCGCTCCGTCGCCTTGGGCGAGAACATCACCCGCAGCCGGACGGTCGGGACGGGCGCCGGGGCCGGATCGGAGAGGGTGCGATAGACGGCTGGCGAAGACCCGGCTGGAGAGGTTCCGGCAGCCGGGGGGACCGGGCGCAGCGCGTCCCAGGCCAGGAATCCCACCAGCAGGAAGATCACGGCCGCCTGCGCCACCAGGGCTCCGCGCAGCGGGCGCGGGGTCGCCTGCACCAGCGAGCGGAAGGGGGCGAGGAGCCGCCAGCCGCCGCCGTGCCGCCCCTCCTCGCGCTCGCTCTCCTCGATGCGGGCGAGCACGCGCTGGAACTGGATGGGGTGGGGGGAGGGGGCCACCTCGCCGGCGCCCGCGATCTCCGCCGCCGTCCGCCGGCAGGCCCGCACTTCCTCCTCGCAGCGGCGGCAGGCCGCGAGATGGGCTTCGACCCGCTCCCGCTCCGGCTGGGCCAGGCTGCCGTTGACGTACCAGGGGAGCAGCTCCCAGACCCGCTGGTGGTTCCGCTCCCCGTGATCTTCCCGTTCTCGCATGGTCTTCGGGTCTCCTTCTAGCCCGCGGTTCCCGAGATGCCCAGCCCCGGCAGCAGCTCCTTCAGGCGCCGGCGGGCGTGGAACATCCGCGTCTTCACCGTGTTCACCGGGCAGCCCACGATCTCCGCGATCTCGGAGTAGGCAAGCCCGTAGTAATACGTCAGCTCGACGACCGACCGCTGCTCGGCCGAGAGCGAGCCGAGCGCCCGGCCCAGCACACCCGCGAGCTCCCGCCGCGACGCCAGGCTCTCCGGCTCGTCGCGGTCTACGGGATCGGGGCGGTCCGGGTCGCTGTCCTGCTCCTCGGTCCGCCGGGCCAGCGCCTTGAGCGCCTTGTGGTAGGCGATGCCGAAGATCCAGGTCGAGGGGCGCGAGCGGCCGTCGAAGCTCGCGGCCCCCTTCCAGATGGCGAGCATGACGTCGTTGAGCACCTCTTCCACCAGCTCCGCCCGGCGGGTCATCTTCAGCAGATAGCCGAACAGGCGCCGGTAATACAGATGGTAGAGCGCCTCGAAGGCCTTGCGGTCCTTCGCGGCCACCTTGCGGAGCAGCGTGAGCTCGTCGGTGGACGACATGCGAAGAGTATGTTCCCAGATGGGGGAAAAGGGTTCAACGGCTCGCCCTGAACCTTTCCACCCCCTCCGGGAACCAACTCCCCGCAGCCAGCGACCCTGGCTTCTTCAGAGGAGAGACCCCGGATGCCGTACCGCCCATGCATCGCCGGCCTGTTCCTGCTCCTGCTCGCCGGCTGCGGCACGGTGAAGAGCCCCACCGAGCCGCCTCCGAGCGGGGGTGGGACGGCCTTCACCTTCACGCAGATCCAGACGCAGATCTTCACGCCGGTCTGCGCCAAGGCGGGGTGCCACGCCGCCGGCTCGGCGCCGTCCGGGCTGGTGCTCGAGGCCGGCCAGAGCTACGGCCTGCTGGTGGGGCACCGGTCGACCGAGAACGGCTCGCTCGACCGCGTCTCGCCGGGGAACCCCGACCAGAGCTACATGATCCTGAAGCTGCGCGGTGATCCCAGCATCACGGGCGAGCGGATGCCGCTCGGCGGTCCCTATCTCACGTCCGACCAGATCGCGGGGATCGCGGCCTGGATCCGCTCCGGAGCTCCGAATGATTGATAGGAAAGTGCGAATGCTCGTTCCCGCGGCCCTTCTGGCCTTCCTGCTGCTCGCCCTATTCGCCCTATTCGCAGGTGCTGCGGCCGCTCAGGACGGACCCGTTCGCCGCGATCCGCTGGGCACGATCCTGATCAACGGCGCCACCCCCTACACGCTGGGGTCGCGCCGGCTCGAGGTGCTGTTCACCCATCGCTTCCAGCAGTCGGTCAACGACGGCGACTCCCACAACCTCTGGGGGCTGGACAGCGGCTCCGACGTCGGGATCGGGCTCGCCTGGGGGACGACCGACCGTCTCGACCTCTCGCTCTATCGCGCCTCGTTCCAGGAGGATTTCGAGCTGGCGGGGAAGCTCCTCGTCTTCGAACAGGCCCCGCGGCGGCCGCTGACGGTGGCCGTGCGCGCGGGCGCCGACCTGCTCCGGCGCTCCGGCGTCGAGGACCGCGACCGCCCCTTCGTCCAGCTCCTGCTGGCGCGCAAGCTGGCCCCCGGCGTCAACCTCCTGGTCTCCCCCTCCTGGGTGCGCGCCACGCCGCGCCTCAGGAACGCCTTCAACGTCCCGATCGGCCTGACCTTTCCGCTGCCGGGCGAGCAGTTGATCGAGATCGAGTACATCCCGGCCAACCGGGATCTGGACGGCAGCCGCGACGCCTGGCACGTCGCCCTCTCCAAGGCTGTGGGGGGGCATATCTTCGAGATCGTCCTCGGCAACTCGCGCGCCTCCACGGTGGATCAGATGCTGGGCGGCGACTCGGCGGCAGGCTTCGAGAAGCGGGACGTCCGCCTCGGCTTCAACATCGTCCGTGACTTCTCGTTCCGGTCGTTCGACTGAGGGCCCGGCACACCTTTCGCAATAGCATCCCGCATGGCCGAGCAACGCCTGCGGGTGATGTCCTACAACGTGGGGGGGCATGGCGCGCGGTGGTCGCGCCGGCATGTGGAGCGCCTGGCGGCGGCGATCTCCGCGGCCGCGCCCGACGTCGTCGGGCTCCAGGAGGTTCACCGCGGCACCAAGCACTCCCGGCTGGAGGATCAGGCCGAGGAGCTCGCCCGGCTGACCGGGATGGCCGTCCACTTCGGCAAGAGCTTCGACATGGAGCGCGGCGAGTTCGGCAACGCCGTGCTCACCCGCGGCGAGCTGCGCTCCGCGTCCATCCATACGCTGCCCGGGCCGGGCGAGCCGCGGACCCTTCTCCACACTCGCCTCGTCCTCGACGAATCCGAGCTCCACTTCTACGTCACCCACCTCGCCGCCTGGGGGCGATGGGGGAGGACGGCACGAAGTGTGCAAATTGGAGGTCTCGTCGAGCAGCTCAAGCAGTCTGACGGTCCCTTTGTCCTGGTAGGAGACCTGAATGCCCCTCCGAACGCCCCGGAGATCGGGACCCTGATGGCCGCCGAGCTGTTCCGGATGTGCGGTGACGACGTCACCTTTACCCACCGCTTCATGCGGCAGCGCATCGATTACGTCTTCGCCGACCCGGGTTGGACGACCACGTCGTACCAGGTGATCCGGACCGGACCGTCGGATCACTGGCCGGTTCTGGTCGAGCTGCGCCGGGCCGTGGAGGGTGTCGAGCTGGCCGGGAGGTCGAGTCCATGAGTGTTCCGAAAGCCCGCAAACCCCCGAAGACCCGCCTGGGCCGGTGGCTCGCGCAAACCGCCGAGCTCCCGTATTCGGCGGTGATCCTTCTGGTCTTTCTCGTGGTCTTCCTGTTCGTGATGATCTGGTCGGTCCTGCACGAGCGCCAGTCACACGTCCGCGTGCCGGACGTCGGCAGGTTCGAGGAGGCGCTGCCGTCGATCGCCAACCTCACCGGCTCACCGGTCCTGGCGGGCAACGCCGTCCAGGTGCTGCAGAACGGCGACGGCTTTTTTCCCCCGCTGTTCGAGGACATCGCGCGGGCGCGGCAGAACATCCATCTCGAGACCTACGTCTGGTGGAAGGGGGAGATCTGCAAGCGGGTCGCGGAGGCCCTCGCCAATAAGGCCCGCCACGGGGTCGAGGTCCGCATCACCCTCGACGCAACCGGTTCCCACAGGGGGGATGACGACCTCTTCGACATGATGAAGGAGGCGGGGGTGAAGATCGCGCTTTATCACCCCTTCCGCCTGAGCGATCTCGCGCTGCTCAACAACCGCACCCACCGCAAGATCGCCATCTTCGACGGCAAGGTGGCCTACGTCTTCGGCCACGGCATCGCCCAGGAGTGGACCGGCAACGGCCAGGATGCCAAGCACTGGCGCGACACCGGCGTGCGTCTCGAAGGGCCGATCGTCAACAGTGTCCAGGCGGTCTTCGCGCAGAACTGGGTCGACCAGACGGCCGAGGTGCTGGTGGGGGAGAAGTTCTTCCCGCGCCTGGCGGAGAAGGGAGCGGTGCGGGCGCACATGACGGCGAGCGCGCCGCGCGGCGGCGTCTCCGAGATGGAGCTGCTCGACAAGATGGCGATCGCCACGGCGCAGAAGGAGCTGATCATCCAGAACCCCTACTTCATCCCCGACCAGGAGCTGGTGGACCTGATCGCCAACGCCGTCAAGCGCGGCGTGCGCGTGCGCCTGATGATCCCGGGGCAGATCACCGACAGCTCGATCGTCCGCCACGCCGGCCACAAGCAGTTCCAGACCCTGCTCGAGAAGGGGGTGGAGATCTACGAGTTCGAGCGCACTCTCAGCCACCAGAAGATCATGATCATCGACGACGTCTGGTCGTTCGTCGGCTCGACCAACTTCGACGACCGCTCGCTCGACACCAACGACGAGGCGAGCGTCGGCCTGATCGACCGCCAGGTCGCGGATGAGCTCAAGGCAGCCTTCGAGGCCGATCTCGAGCACTGCAAGCGGCTGGACGCCCGCACCTGGAGCCAACGCTCCCTCTGGCACAAGTTCGAGGACAGCGCCTCCTACCTGCTCAACGAGCAACTCTGAGGGCCCATGATCCACATCCACCTCTGGCTGTTCATCTCGATGATCGCGGCCATCATCCTGCTCGGGATGATGCTGTGGACCAACCTGCGCGAGCGGAAGTTCCACGTCCGCGTGCCCGACCTCGACAGCTTCGAGGAGGGCCTCCCCTCGATCGCCGGCATGACCAAGGCGATCATCCTGGAGGGGAATCGCGCCGAGATCCTGCAGAACGGCGACGGGTTCTTCCCGGCGCTCCTGGAGTCGATCGCCGCCGCCAGGGAGACGATCAACTTCGAGACCTACGTCTGGTGGACCGGCGGCATCTGCGACGAGGTCGCCGAGGCGTTCGCGAAGCGGGCGCGCGAGAGGGTCGAGGTGCGGGTCACCGTCGACGCCATGGGCGCGATGAAGATGAAGCCCCGCCTGCGCAACCTGATGAAGGACGCGGGAGTCAAGCTGAGCCTCTACCACCCGATCCGGATCATCGACATCGGGCAGCTTAACAAGCGCACCCACCGCAAGCTCGCGATCTTCGACGGCAAGGAGGCCTACATCTTCGGCCACGGCATCTCGCGCAAGTGGACGGGGCACGGCCAGGATGAGGAGCACTGGCGTGACACCGGGGTCCGGCTCCACGGGCCGGTGGTCAACGCCGTGCAATCGATCTTCTCCCAGCACTGGATCGAGGAGACCGGCGAGGTGCTGGTGGGGGAGCGGTACTTCCCGCACCTCGAGCACGCCGGCGAGCTCCGGATGCACGTGCTCGCCGGCGCCCCCCTCGGCGGCGTCTCCGACCTCGAGCTGATGTTCAAGATGTCGATCGCCGCCGCCCAGAAGGAGCTGCTGATCCAGAACCCCTACTTCATCGCCGACGAGGAGACGACCTCCCTGCTCAAGCGGGCGGTGAAGCGCGGGGTCGACGTCAAGATCATGGTGCCCGGCAAGGTCACCGACAGCCCGATCGTCAACCACGCCGGCCACCGCCACTTCAGCGAGATGCTGAACGCCGGCGTCAAGATCTTCTGCTTCGAGCGGACGCTGATCCACCAGAAGATCCTGATCATCGACGGCATGTGGTCCCACGTCGGCTCGACCAACCTCGACTCACGCTCCTTCGACATCAACGAGGAGGCCGGCGTCGGCATCATCGGCGAGGGGATCGCCGCCGAGCTGAAGGCGGCCTTTGAGGACGACCTCAAGGCCTGCGAGGAGATGAAGGCCGAGTCCTGGGACAGCAAATACCACCTCTGGCACCGGGCGATCGACCGTGCCTGCTACATGCTCAGCGGCCAGCTTTGAGGGGGGTCTCCTGGGGGGAACTAAAAAGGGCCGGGAACATCAGCTCCCGGCAAAATATGGAAAAGGCTTGTCAGTGTTAGTTACGGGTATCCTCAGCTTCTGGATTCATCGTCAACCGGCTATCTAGCCTGTGGACCCCTGAAGGCGGGTTACGGACCGACGATGCGGACGTCGGCGGTCAGCTCGACGTTCTTGCCATCCGCCTTGAACGTGATCTTCACCATGTGGTGCTGTCCGGAGTGGGGATCGTCCAGGGTCGCGTAGGCGGCGCTCTTCGTGAAGCGGGCCGCGATCTGCTTGCCGACACGGCGCACGTCGGTGGGCTCGAGGGGCTCGGCGCCCGCCTTGTCTCCCACCAGCCGGACGGTGCTCAGATCGACCTTGGCCAGGGCGCCGCCGCGGAGGAAGGCGTGGAGGGTGCCGGGGCTGTGCTGCCAGTTGGTGTTCCAGTCGTCCGGATCGATGCTGAGGCGGGTTTCCCCCTCCTCCTCGCCGCCGCTGCCGGTCCCGCCCGTGCCGCCGTCGCCGACGATCCGCACCGAGTCGGTGAGCTCCTTCTGCGCGCCGGCGACGCTGAACCGTAGGGTGACGGTCTTGGTGTCGCCGCGCTTGGGATTGTCCAGCAGGTCGAAGGCGTCGGCCTTGGAGAAGGTCGCGACCACCTGCCCGCCGGCGTAGCGGGCCGAGCGCGGAGAGAGGGTCTTGCCGCCGCCGCCGCCGGCCAGCAGGATCGAGCCGAGGTCGACCTTGCCCGCGTCACCGCCGCGGAGGAAGGCCTGGAGGTTGCCCGACGCGTTCACCCAATTGGTGTTCCAGGTCGCGGGCTCGATCTGGAACGCCAGATCGCCGCCATGGCCGCCGTTGCCATTACCGCCGCCGTTCCCGCCATTCCCGTTCCCGCCTCCATTGCCACCGCCGCCATTGCCGTTGCCGCCATTGCCATTGCCGTTGCCCCCACGGGCCTTCTCCCCCGAGTTGCCGGGCGAGGAGACGTTCGCGTCGTCGGTTGCGGCGGCCGCGACCTTGGGGGAGCTGGCGGGTTCGGTCGGGCTCTGCCGGTTGCAGCCGAGAGCGAAGAGAGGAAGGATGCATAACCACGGAGCCAATCTGCGCACAGAAAAACTAAAAGCCATGGAAAGCTCCTTAAAAGAAGTTGTCTAATTCTATTATGGCTATGCGCCGGCTCGGTTCAAGCCGCGGTGCGGCGTGGGGCGATCTACGGCCGGATCACTACCTTGAGCGCCTCCCGCCGCCGCATGCTGCGCAGCGCGGCTTCGAGCTCGACCAGAGGGCGCTCGGCGGATAGCAACGCCTCCGGGTGGAGTTTGCCGCTCGCCAGCAGGTCCAGCGCGCGCCGGAAGGTCGACGGGCGGTGGTGGTAGGCGCTCTTCACCGTTATCTCCGAGTAGTGGAGGAGGTGGGCGTCCAGCGGCACGGTGGTGCCGGGCGGGCAGCCGCCGAAGAGCTGGACCAGGCCGCCGGGGCGGACCGAGGCGAGCGCGTCCTGCCAAGCGGCGGGGGAGCCGGTCGCCTCGATGGCGACGTCGAAGCCGTCGCCGGTGCGCGAGCGGCGGCAGAGGCGGGCCGCCTCGCCGCCGTCGCGGCCGACCTGGACGGTGGCGTTCGCGCCGATCCCGCGGCCGACCTCCAGGCGCCAGGGGTTGGGGTCCGCCAGCACGATGTGGTGCTCGCCGGCGGCCGGGAAGTCGGCGGGGGAGTTGGCGAGCACGTCCACGAACAGCAGGCCGATCGGGCCGCCGCCGTAGATCACCACCTCCGAGGCCCGCTCCAGCCCCGAGATCTCGAGGCCGTGCAGCACGCAGGCGAGCGGCTCGGCGAGGGCGGCGATCTCGAACGGCAGGCTGGCGGGCAGCCGGTAGGTGCTCACCTCGGCGAAGCGGCGGGGGATCAGCAGGTACTCGGAGAAGGCGCCGTTCAGGTACCGGAGCCGCGAGCAGAGATTCTCCCGCCCGCGCGAGCACCACTCGCAGTCGCCGCACGGCGCGGAGTTGGCCACCACCACGCGATCCCCAGGCCGCCAATCCTCGACTTCCGTCCCCACGGAAGTGATCGTGCCCGCCATCTCGTGCCCGAACGGCGTCGGCGCCTTGAGCATGCGGGGGTGTCCGCCGCGCTGGAACACCTTGAGATCGGTGCCGCAGGTGGTGGCGGCGCCGACGCGCAGCAGCAGTTCCCCCGCGCCCGGCACCGGCACCGGCACCTCGCGCATCTCCAGCCGCTCCGGGCCGATCAGGAACGCGGTGGTCTGGGTGACCGGCCGGTCGACCGGGGAGCGGTCGGAGCGCGGCGAGGAGAGCAGGGGGGAGCCGCTCATCCGGCCTCGCCGTCCGAAATCAGATCCGGCACCAGCAGCACCTTGAGCGCCCGCCGCTCGCGGGCGAGGGCGACCGCCTCCTGAAACCTGGAGAGCGGCAGCCGGTGGGTGACGAGGAGGGAGGGATCGAGCCGCCGGGACACCAGCAGGCGGTAGGCCTCGCGCTGGTCGGCGAGCGAGCTCGAGTAGCTGGCGAGCAGCCGGCGCTCAGCCTTGAAGAAGGCGTTGAGGTCGAAGCCGGCGCGCTCGCCATGATCTTCGGGGACGGCATGGGCGAAGAGCACCACGGCGCCACCGGGACGGGAGACCGCCAGCGCCGCCTCCAGAGGCCCCGCGCCGCCGACCGTGTCGAAGACGGCGTCCGCCCCCAGGCCTCCGGAGAGCTCCGCCACCGCGTTCCGGGTCGCCTCGCCCGGCGCCGCTGCCGCATCAGCGCCCAGCCGCCGGGCGAGCGCCAGGCGCTCCTCCAGGGGATCGGAGACGGCGACCCGCAGGTCCGGATGGACCGCCTTCAGCACCAGCAGATGGAGCAGCCCCATGCCGCCGCCGCCGAGGATCGCGGCGCAGCCCGGGGCCGGTCCCGCGCGGGCGGTCTCGGCCAGGCGCGCCTGGCGGATGCCGCGCAGCACGCAGGCGGCCGGCTCCAGGAAGACGGCGGCCTCATCCGCAAGATGAGGGGGGAGGCCGAAAACGGTCTGGCGGACGGCGCGCTCGCGCACCAGCACCCATTCGGAGAAGCCGCCCGGCACCAGCAGGTTTTCGCGGAAGGCGGGGCAGAGCGGCTCGTTGCCGCGCCGGCAGAGCGCGCACTCGCCGCACGCCGCGTGATGGGGAACGGCGACCCGGTCCCCCGGCGCGAACCCCTGGACTCCCACGCCCAGGGCCGCGACCGTGCCGACGATCTCGTGCCCGAGCACCGCGCCGGCGGCGGCCGTGCCGTTGCCCAGCTTGAAGAGATCGGTGCCGCAGAGGCCGGCGCAGCGCAGGCGCAGGAGCATCTCGCCCGGCCCGGGCGCGGGGCGCGGACGGCTCTCGATCCGCACCGTTCCCCCATCGCCTGTGCAGGCGGCGACGGTCATCGCGGCGGCCTCGAGGGGCGCGGTGGTCTGGATCTCCGGGCTCATGTTCGGGGTGAATCGTAGTTGCAGGATAGAATCGGTGTCCATGTCTTCAGGTCGCCGCGCCGTTCGCCGCCCTCGCCGGGTCCAGGTCCATTTCTGGAGACAGGGAGATCCGACTCCTCACATCGGTTATACCGCGAATATCTCGCTCACCGGGATGTTCATCGTCACCAACACCCCGCTGTCGTCCGGCTGCCGGATCCGGGTCGAGCTGGTCGACCGCGAGCGGGGTTTCATGATGGAGGGGGTCGTCGCGCATGCGCGGAAGATGGCGCCGGCGCTCGCTCGCCTCAACCAGTCGGGGATGGGGGTGCGCTTTCTGACGGTGGAAGAGCTGGTGCGGGAGCTGATCCCCTCCGGCCTTGGCGAAACCGAGGAGATTCCGCGCGACGACGCCCCGACGGAGCCCCTGCCGGAGTCGTTGATTCTACCGCCCCCCCTCCCGCCTCCTCCGCCCACTCCCGCGGCTCCACGGCCCGTGGCCGCGCCGCCGAGGACGGTGCCGCTTCCCGCCTCGGACCGGCCCGCGGTCCCGGTCGCGGCGGGGGGAGGGTCTTACACCGTGCGCTTCTCCGGGGTCGAGGAGTTCCTGGAGGTCTACCGGCGGGACATCCTGCAGGGCGGGCTCTTCGTTTCGACGCTCTACCCCGCGCGGCTCCAGGAGACGGTGAGCGTCGAGATGTTCCCGCCGGGACTCGTGGCACAGCCGTTCCTGGTGCGCGCTCGGGTCGTTCAGCGTTTCGAGCCGCACGCCGACTCCGGCCCCAACCTGCTCTCCGGCATGGGGCTGGAGCTGCTGGAGCTGCCGGCGCTGCTGGCGGCGCTGGAGCCGGTGGTGCAGCGGCTGCGGGGGGGTGGGTAGAACACGGACTTGCACGGACGAACACGGACTTTCAAGGACAGGGTGGATCCCGGTTTGTCCGTGTCCTGTTCGTCTTTGTAAGTCCGTGTTCGTCCGTGTTCTTGCTTTTCCGCCTCGCCCCAGCCCCCCTGCTACAATCCGCTCGCTATGTCGAAGTGGAGTTTCGCGGCGATCGCCGCTCTGGCGGGTCTGCTGCTCGCCGCGGCGTCGCCGCCGGCCGTGAAGGCCCCCGCGCCCTCCCGGGACATCGTCCTCATCACCATCGACACCCTGCGGGCGGACGCGCCCGGATTCTCGGGCAACGAGCGGTCGCAAACCCCTGTGCTCGACCGCCTGGCGTCCCAGGGGCGGGTGTTCGCCAACGCTCACGCGCACAACGTGGTGACCCTCCCCTCGCACACCAACATCCTCACCGGCCTCTACCCGTTCCAGCACGGGGTGCGCGACAACACCGGCTTCCGGCTGGCCGCGAAGTTCCCGACCCTGGCCACCGTGCTGCACGGCGCCGGCTACGCGACCGGCGCCTTCGTGGGCGCCTTTCCGCTCGACTCCCAGTACGGGCTCGACCGCGGCTTCGACGTCTACGACGACCGCTACCCCAAGGGCTCGAACGACACCGAGTTCGTCCTCCCCGAGCGGCGGGGGGACGAGGTGGTGCGCCTGGCGCTCGCCTGGTGGCGGGCACAGAAGGGGAAGCCGCGATTCCTCTGGGTCCATCTCTACGATCCGCATGCCGCCTATGAGCCGCCGGAGCCGTTCGCCTCCCGGTTCAAGGACAACCTCTACCTGGGCGAGGTGGCGGCCACGGACTCGTTCCTGGCGCCGCTGCTCGGGCCGTTCCTCGACGGCCGGGAGAAGCCGGCCCTGGTGGTGGTCACCGGCGATCACGGCGAGGCGCTCGGCGAGCATGGCGAGGCGACCCACGGCCTGTTCGCCTACGAGGCGACGCTCAAGGTGCCGCTGGTGATCTGGGGGCGCGGCGTCGCGCCGGGGCGCGACGGGCGGTCGGCGCGGCACGTGGACATCTTTCCGACCGTGCTCCAGGCGGCCGGGGTGCAGGCACCGGCGGGGCCGCGCCGGCCCGGGCGCTCGCTCCTCGGCGCTCCCGACGCGGGGGACTCCTACTTCGAGTCCCTGTCGACCACGCTGAACCGCGGCTGGGCCCCCCTGCGCGGCCTGCTGCGCGGCGGCACCAAGTTCATCGCCCTGCCGCTGCCGGAGGTCTACGATCTGCCGAAGGACCCGGGCGAGAAGGACAACCGTTTCGAGGCGGACCGCCAGACGGCGAAGAACGTCTTCGCCGCGCTGCCCAGGGAGTCGGCCTGGCCGCCGCGGCGGGAGACCCTGAGCCCCGACGACGCGGCGCGCCTGGCTAGCCTCGGCTACATCTCGGGCTCCGCCGCCGTGCGCGAGAGCTACGGGCCGGAGGACGATCCCAAGCGGCTGATCGGCCTCGATCGGAAGGTCCACGACGTGATCGATCTCTACATGCGCGGCAAGGTGGAGGACTCGGTCCGCTTGGCACGCCAGATCGTGCAGGAGCGCCCCACGATGTCGCTCGGCTACTCGCTGCTCTCTCAGGGGTTGCTCCAGGCCGGACGAAACCAGGAGGCGCTCGACGTCATGCTCAAGGCCCGCGGCCAGGGAGCGGTCTCGGACGCGCTGCTGCGGCAACTCGGCCTCACCCTCGCCGAGATGGGGCGGGCGGCGGAGGCGGTCGGCATCCTCGCGCCGCTGGCGGAGAAGCTGGGCGATCCGCAGTCGCTCAACGCCTACGCCTTGGCGCTCTCCGAGGCCGGCCGGCAGCAGGACGCCTCCGGCGTGCTGCAACGGGTGCTCGCGAACGATCCCGACAATCCCAAGGCCTACGAGCAGCTCGGCTTGGTCGAGTTGCGCCAGGGGCACTGGATCCAGGCTCGCGACCGCTCCCGCCAGGCCCTGAAGCTCAACCCGAAGCTGCCGCTGGCGTGGAACGATCTCGGAGTCGCCCTCTTCCAGCTCGGCGCCAAGGGGGAGGGGATCGACGCCTGGCAGAAGGCGGTCGATCTCCAGCCCGACCTCTGGGACGCCCTCTGGAACCTCGGCACCCAGGCGGCCGAGCTGGGCCGCGCCGAGCAGGCCCGCAAAGCCCTGGAGCGCTTCGCCGCCGGCGCGCCGCCGGCCCGCTACGGGCCGGATATCGAGAAAGCGAAGGCCTTTTTGAGGCAGGTCAAGCCATGAAGCATTCCTGGAGTCTTTTAGCGGTCTCGATTCTGACGGCGGCCTGCTCGCGCGGAGGCGGCGGGGGAGCCCCGGACATCCCGAAGGGGACGCCGGTGATCCTGATCTCGATCGACACCCTGCGGGCGGACCACCTACCGGCCTACGGCTACAAGGGAGTGGAGACGCCGGCGATCGACGCCATGCGGCGGGACGGCGTCCTCTACGAGCATGCCTACTCGACGACGCCGCTCACCTTTCCGTCGCACACGACGCTGCTGACTGGACTGCTGCCGGCGGTACACGGTGTACGCGACAACGTCGGCTACAAGCTCGACGCGGCCAAGGTGGAGCGCGGCGAGTTGCCGTTCCTGCCGGAAATCCTGAAGAAGGCGGGGTATGCCACCGGGGGCGCCGTCTCGGCCTACGTGCTGCAGGGGAAGACCGGCCTCTCGACCGGCTTCGACTTCTACGAGGACGGCATCGAGTTCCGTTCTGGCACCGGCCTCGGCGGCCTCCAGCGGCCGGGGGGCGAGACGCTCGAGCTGTCGCGGAACTGGCTGCGCTCGGTCGAGGACAAGCCGTTCTTCTTCTTCTTCCACATCTACGAGCCGCACACCCCGTACGCGCCGCCCGAGCCGTACGCCTCGCGCTACCCGCTCAAATACGACGGCGAGATCGCCGCCGCCGACCAGATCGTGGGCGAGCTGATCGCCGAGCTGAAGGCGCAGGGGGTCTACGACCGGGCGCTCGTCGTCCTCCTCTCGGACCACGGTGAGGGCTTGAACGACCATGGCGAGGAGGAGCACGGAGTGCTGCTCTACAACGAGGCGATCCACGTGCCGCTGATCGTCAAGCTGCCGAAGTCGCAGGACGCGGGACGGACCACGGCACGGCCGGTCGAGCTCCTCGACGTCACCCCGACGGTGCTCGGCCTGCTCGGGATGGCGGTGCCGAAGGCGATGCCCGGCATCTCGCTGCTCGCGGCCAACGTGCCGCCGCGGCGGATCTACTCCGAGACCTTCTATCCGCGCCTTCATTTCGGCTGGAACGAGCTGTTCTCGCTGATCGACGAGAAAAACCATTTCATTGAGGGGCCGGACCCCGAGCTCTACGACCGCGGGAAGGACCCGCGGGAGAAGACCAACATGCTGCGCGACGAGCGGCGCATCTACGCCGCGATGCGCCAGGACCTCGCGGGGTACGACCGCCGGCTCGCTCCACCCGCCGCGGTGGACGAGGAGTCGCGGCGGGCGATGATGGCGCTCGGCTACATCGGCTCGGCCGGCAGCGCCGCCGATGGGCCGCTGCCGGACCCGAAGAGCAAGATCGGCTCGCTCGGCGACCTCAAGGAGGGGTTCCGGCTGATCGCCGCGAAATCCTATCCGGAGGCGGTCGCGGCCTTCCGCAAGGTGATCGCCGAGAACCCGAAGATGGTGGACGCCTGGGAGTTTCTCGCCCGCGCCCTGCAGCGCAGCGGCAGGACCGACGAGGCGCTCGCCGCCTACCAGCAGGCGCTCAAGGTGTCCAACGGCTCGCCGCAGATCGCCGTCGCCGCGGCGTCCTTCTACTTCGAGCTCGGCCGCCTGGACGAGGCGGAGACGCATGCGAAGATGGCGCTCGCCACCCATGGCTCCTTCGCCCACGGCCTGCTCGCCCAGATCGCCCTCCAGCGTGACGATCTCGACCGGGCGGAGAAGGAGGCGCGGGCGGCGATGGACGAGAAGAGCCTGCGCCTGGGGCCGATGATCACCCTGGCCGAGGTGCTCCACGCCCGCAAGGACGACGCCGGCGCCCTCGACCTCACCCGCAAGGCGGCGGAGATCTACGGCCAGCGCGAGGCGAAGGACCCGGAGCTGATCCGCGGCCTCGCCCTGGTCCACGGCAGGATCCTCGCCGACCAGGGGGACGCGCCGGGCGCCGAGAGCTCCTTCAAGAAAGAGATCGGGATGTTTCCGGAGAGCGTCCGCGCTTACTCGAGCCTGGCGATCCTCTACGCCCTCTCCGGCCGCCCCGCCGAGGTCGCCCCGACGCTGCGGACGATGGTCGACAAGAACCCCTCGCCGATCGCCTACGCCGAGGCGGTGAGGACGCTGCGCATCCTGAACGACCCCGGCTCCGCCCAGAAGCTGCTGAGCTATGCGCGGACGCGGTTCCCTGGGGACGCGGGTTTGCGGAAGCTGGGCTGAAACACTTTCCCCTTCCCGAGCGTAGGGGTTCACGGCAGCACTTACCCGAGGGGGGCACCGCCGTGGAAACCCTGATTCAGGATCTTCGCTACTCCGTCCGGACGCTCCTCAAGAGCCCCGGTTTCGCTACCATCGCCGTGCTCTGCATCGCGATCGGCATCGCCGCCAACACGTCGATCTTCAGCGTCGTCAACGCCATCCTGCTCCGCCCGTTCCCCTACGCGGATCCCGACCGCATCGTGGCCCTGCACGAGATCCAGCCGAAGAACGACATCGACGCCGACGGGTTCTCCAATCTCGACTATCAGGATCTGCGCGCGCAGGCGACCGGATTCTCCGCGATCACGGCCTATACGCAGCGGAGCCTCACCTTTTCGGGGGACGGCGAGCCCGAACGGGTGGAGGGGGCCTCGATCGCCTGGAACCTGTTTCCCTTCCTCGGCGTCAAGCCGGCTTTCGGCCGCACCTTCCACGAGGACGAGGACCGCCCCGGCGCGCCCGGCGCCGTGCTGCTCAGCCACGAGCTCTGGATGCGGCGCTTCAACGGCAATCCGGACGTCGTCAACAAGACGATCCTGGTCAACGCGGCGGCGCACACGATCGTCGGCGTGATGCCGCCGCGTTTCGGGTTTCCCGAGCGGCAGCTCGCCTGGGTGCCGCTGGCGGACTTCGTCAAGGACAGCCCGCGTTCCGAGCGCAACCTCTCGGTCCTCGGCCGGCTGAAGCCCGGGTCGGGCCTCGAACAGGCGCGGGCGGAAGTGAAGACGGTCGTCGAGCGGATCGCGAAGCAGTATCCGGACTCGCACACCGGATGGAGCGGCAACGCCCGCCCCCTGCGCGAGGAGTTCACCGGCAAGGAGATGCGCCTGATGGTGCTGACCATGCTGGGAGCGGTGATCTGCGTCCTGCTGATCGCCTGCTCGAACGTGGCGAACCTCCTGCTGGCGCGGGCCACGGTGCGGCAGCGGGAGGTGGCGGTGCGCGCCGCCTTCGGCGCCGGCAGAGTGCGCATCGTCCGCCAGTTCCTGACCGAGAGCGTGGTGATCGGCCTGCTGGGCGGCGCGCTGGGTGTCGCCTTCGCGTACTGGGGCATCCGCTGGATCGAGGTCTCCATGCCGGCCGACAATCCGCCCCCCTACTGGATGCGGTTCACGATCGACGCCCCGGTCCTCCTCTACACCCTGGGGATCGCCGTGGCGACCGGGCTCCTCTTCGGTCTCGCTCCCGCTCTCCAGGCGCTCAAGACCGATCTGCACGAGACGCTGAAGGAGGGGGGGCGCGGCGGCGGCTGCAGCCTCCGGCGCAACCGGCTGCGCAGCGGGCTGGTGGTGGCCCAGGTGGCGCTGTCGCTCATGCTGCTGGTCGGTGCCTCGCTGTTCGTGCGGAGCTTCCTCAATCTCCAGGACGAGCGGGGGGGCCTCGAGACCTCCCACCTGATGTCGATGCGGATCTACCTGCCGGCGGGGCGCTACGAGAAGGACGCGGACATGAGCCGCCGCGTCGAGGACGTGGTGCGGCGGCTCGAGGCCCTGCCCGGCGTGGAGGCGGTCTCGGCGTCGAACAACATCCCGCTGGGGGATGGCGGCGGCTTCGGGCGGATCGCCGTCGACGGCAAGGTCTTCCCGCGCGGCGAGGAGCCCAACGTGTTCTGGGCGGGCGTCGGCCCTCACCTCCTGCGGACGCTCGGCCTCGAGCCGGTCAGCGGCCGCGGCTTCACCGACGCGGAGGGTTTCTCGCTCTCCCACGTCGCCCTGGTCAACCAGATGTTCGCCGGCAAGCTCTGGCCGGGGCAGGACCCCGTGGGGCGGCGTTTCCGGCTGCTCGACGGCGACAACACGGAATGGCTCTCGGTGATCGGCGTGGTCGCCGATTTCAAGAACGAAGACATCGACAGCAAGATGCAGCCGGCCGCCTATCTGCCGTACCCCTACCAGGCATCGCGCAACACGGGGTTGACGATCCGCACCCGCTTCGCCCCGGAACAGATCGTGGCGGGCGCGCGCCGGGAGATCCGGGCCTCGGACCCCAACCTGCCCGTCTTCGACATCTACACGCTGGAGCAGGTGCGGCAGAAGGGGGTCTGGGAGTACCGTTTCCTGGGCGGCATGTTCACCGTGTTCGGCTTCATCGCCCTGTTCCTCGCCGCGATCGGCGTCTACGGCGTGCTCTCCTACTCGGTGAGCCAGCGGGTACGGGAGATCGGCGTGCGGGTCGCCCTGGGAGCCCAGGATGGGGACGTGATGCGGCTGGTGCTGCGTCAGGGGCTGCTGCTGGCGCTCTTCGGCATCGCCTTCGGGTTGCCGCTGGCGTTCGGCGCCTCGCAGGTGTTGAAGGGCGTGCTCTACAACGTCAGCCCCAACGATCCGGTGAGCTTCGGGCTGATCTCCGCCGTGCTCGCCGCCATCGCCGCCCTCGCCAGCTACATGCCCGCCCGCCGGGCCCTGGACGTCGACCCGCTGGACGCGATCCGGGGGGAGTAAGCGGCAACGCGGGACGCAAAGAAAAACCCTCCGGCGAAGCGGTAGAGACGTCACAGGTCCTTAACGACAACCTTGGAAGGCCACGGGGACCGCGTGACGTCTCTCGAAGGGTTTTGCCGCTCCATCTGCCACTTCCCGCGAGAAGGCCGACGCTGACCCCGAACGTTCTGCGGCGTATACTTTTTCCGGATGACCGAGGACGAGGAGGTGCCCATGCGCTCGACTCTTGTTGTTGGCCTGATGCTCACCGCCGCGACCTTGCGCGGCGGTGAGATGCCCGGGTGGCAAACCGACTGGAAGACCGCCTTCCAGGTTGCCAGGGAGCAGCATCGCCTGGTTTTCGTCGATTACTCCGCCGGCTGGTGTGGTGAGTGCCACGACGTCGAGAGGCTCACGTTCCAGGCACCCGATATCCTGCAACGCCTGTCCGATTTCGTTTTGTTGCGAGTGGATGTGGATTTCGACAAAATCCCAAGCGCACATCGTCTGACTGATCTGCCTGCCTACGTCGTCTATGATCCCGCGGAGCGGGAGCGTTTTAGAATCGCGGGAAAAGGCGCGGGCTCGTCCCTCACGTCAGCGAATCTCGAAGAGATCCGCGGCGCGGCGCCGGCGTTTCTGCGGGCGGCGGAGCTCCTGGAGGCCAAGCGGGATCTGGAAGCTTCTTTCCTCGTAGCGAACACGTACAGCCGCCTCAAGATGGGATCAAAATCGCGCGGGGCGTACGCCGACGCGCGCCGGATCGCGGATCAGCGAGGTGACAAGGCCGCGGCGCAGGTCGCCGACGCGCAGTCGGCGTTTACGTTCGTGCGGGAGGGAAATGCGCCCAAGGCGATCAAGCTGCTCAAGGCCCTGGCTGAAAAGCCGGTCAATCGCGATAATGAAGCCATCATCTGGCTCACCCTCGGGCACGCCTATGAGATGGCGAAGGACACCAAGTCAGCGCGCGACTCTTACGTGCGCGCCCAATCGCTGGCCCCGCGTGAGAGCCGCACCTATGCGGAAGCCAACGAGTCGATTGCGCATCTGCATTGATCGCGATTGATCGCGCCGCCATGGCGCTCAAAGCTGCCCCCGCACCAGCGGCGCCAGTAGCCTCAGCAGGCGCAGCTTCCAGACCTTCCAGTGCGGCACGCCGGGGTAGCGTTCCGTAAATCCTTCCGGAAATCCACGGGCGTCGATCCGCGCCGATTTTTCGAGGTGGCCATCCATCAGGCTCCGCATCTCGGCGGCGAGCGGATCGTTGCGGACCACCAGGGCGAGCTCGGTGTTCAGCGTCTCGGAGCGGGGATCGAGATTGTAGGAGCCCACGATCACCGTCTCGCCGTCGATCACCGCCGCCTTGGCGTGGAGGCACTCCGGCCCCTGATACTCCCAGAGCTCGACGCCACTGCGCACGAGATCGGTCTTATGGCCGACGTAGCCCGCCTGCGGCCAGAGATTGTCGGTGGCGGCCAGCGAATTGGTCAGGATGCGGACGTGGACCCCGCGGTCGAGCGCCTGGCGCAATGCCGCGCGGAACGCGCGGGAAGGGACGAGGTAGGGGGATTCGATGACGGCGGACTCCCGGGCGGAGTCGAGCAGGTCGCGCAACTCGGAGCCCACCTTGCGCGTCCGGTCCCGGGAATCCACGGGATCGTGGAGGAAACGGACGGGACCGGCCTCGGCGAGCGTCGCCGGTCTGCGCTCCGGATCGTTCCGCGCCTCCTCGATCCTCGCGTCGAGCCAGGTCTTGTGGCCGTCGAGGAGCCTCGCCGCCTCGCCGGTCTCCGCCTGCGTCGCCCGTGCCCGGGAGGGCCGCACCTCGCGGCTCGCCCAGAGGGCGAGGAAGTAGCGGCGGGCCTCGGCGGCGGCGTCCCCTTCCACCTGGAGATCGCAGTCGACGTAGTTGTGCGAGCGGATCTGGCGGCCGTAGCCGAAGTAGGTGCTCTGGATGTTGCGCCCGCCGGCGAGCAGGACGCGGCCGTCGGCGACCACCAGCTTGTCGTGCATCCGGCGGACGATCCAGAGCGGCTTGTCGAGCCGGAAAGGGTGGTACTCGCGGATCGCGACCCCCTCGGCCAGCAGGTGGGCCTGGACGGCGCGCGGAATCCGGTTCCACTGGGCGTCGACGAGCAACTGCACGCGGATGCCCCGGCGGGCGGCATCGCGCAGCAATCCGAGGCTGGTCAGGGTAAACGGGTCGTCGCCGACGATGAAAGCCGAGGCGAGGATCTCCTCCCGCGCCGCGAGCACCATCTCCACCCGCGCCTCCGCCGCCTGCCGGTCGGTCGCGAGGATGCGCACCCGGTCGGCGAGGGCGGGGGAGGAGAGGAGGAGCATGAGCGGGAGGAGTTTCGCCGGTTTCATCGATCCCGATCCTAATCCCCTCCCGCTGGCAGCGGCTCGTCCTTGGTGAGGAAGGCCGACCGCTTCATCTCTTTGGTGCATGAGGTATCGAGGCCGATCGGGGTGCCGTTGATGACGAAGTCGGTGATCAGCTTGCCGTAGCATTCGATGTGGGCCAGCCCGCCCGGGCTGTGGGCGTCGTCGCGGATCATCACGTTCAGGCTGTTCGGCAGGTGGCGCGCGACCTCGGCCGCCCACTCCGGCGGCGTCGCGGGATCGAGCCAGCCGGTCAGGATCAGCGTCGGCGCGGTCGACTCCACCGGCTGGAAGAACGACTCCGGCACCTGGGCGCGTGGCCAGGAGGCGCACGCGGCGATCTGGTCGCGGATACGGTCGTCCCCCTGGTAGGTGTTGGCGACCGCCGCCGCGACCGTCCTGGGATCGATGCGCGCCACATCCTCGGCGCAGGTGATGGCGAGGTAGAGGCCGATGTCCCAGTCCGGATCGGTGCGGTCGAGCACGGTCATCAGGACCATCGGGCCGTAATCCCCCTGGGCCGCCATATGGATGTAGAGCGGGATGCGGACCGAGAGGAAGGGGGAGTACTGCATCGCGCGCAACGTGGTGGTGAAAGCCCCCTTGGAGATCGATAGCGTGACCGGCTTGCCCGTCTTCGGGTGCTTGACCGCCTGCTTGACCGACCCTTGATCGAGCCGGGCCACTACCTTGGCGAGATCCCCGCGGAGATCGGGGAACGCGGTGCGGCAGCTCTCGTCATTGGCACAGTCGTCGAACAGCTTCTCGATGGCGTCCTGGGCCTTGCGGGCGTGGTAGAAGGGCATCTTCGCGTCCATGATCATTGTCCCGGCGAGGATCGCGCTGCGCACGTGCTCCGGGTGCCGCCGCATGTAGTCCTGTGCCGCCCGCGTGCCATAGGAACCACCGAAGACGTTGACGCGGTCGTAGCCGAGCCAGGCGCGCACGTCGTCGAGGTCGTCCGAGGCGATCGGCGTGGTGTACTGCGTGAGGTCGGCCTGTGCGGCGAGCCTGGGCTCGCAGGCCTTGAGGGTCTCCTGGGGGAACAGGGTCCGCACGTACCCCTGGAGATCGTCGTCGCTCCCGGGGAGGACGCAATGCAGGGGGTGGGACTTGCCCGTGCCCCGCTGGTCGACGAAGAGGAGGTCCCGCTGCTTGCGCAGGCCGGCGAGGATCTGGGCGAAGCCCCCGGCCGCGCCGGTCGAGCCGTAGCCGGGGCCGCCGTTGATGTAGATGACCGGGTCCGGCGCCGGATTCGGGCTGAGGGCGGGGAGGACGACGACGTTGAGGTCGATTTTGCGCCCCTGGCGGGTGGTGCGGTTCTCCCAGACAGACAGGGTGCCGCAGAGGGCCGGCTCCTTGAGGCCCTCGACCGGGCAGGGCTTGAGCTTCTGAAGGACGGTGCGCGGGGTGGCTTGAGCTCCGGCGAGCGCGGGGGCGAGCAGGCCGAGGCCGATCAGCAGCGAGGGAAGCATTCTCATGAGGTCTCCTTGAAGTTTCCTGCTCCGCCCTACGGACTCCACGGCTCCCCGGTTTCCGCGAAACCTTCTCTCCCCGGCGGCATCGAAGAGTCCAGAAGGTCGCCGCTGGGCGTATTGTTGAGGAGGAGGGCGAGCTGATCATGGCAGAGATACCCTTGGAGGCAGAAGCACCCGCCGCGCCCGTACCGGTCGAGCCGGTCGCCGCTTCACCCGCGCCGTCCCGCCGGCCGCTGGTCAAGCGCCATCACGGGATCGTGCGGCTGGCCCATTGGGCCAATACGGTGCTGCTGCTGGGGATGATCGCCAGCGGGCTGCAGATCTACATGGCCTTCACGCACTTCGGGCTCCGCGGCCGCCCCTACTATCCGAATCCGTGGGACGGCAAACCGTTCCCTGTCTGGTCTCGCCTCGGCGGCTGGCTGGCCGGCGGCCTCTCCTGGCACTTCGCCCTCGCCTGGCCGTTCGTGCTCACCGGGCTGGTCTACGTCATCTATCTCGCGGTCTCGGGGGAGTGGCGCTCGCTCCTGTTCCGGCCGAGCGACGTCCCCCGCGCCTGGCAGATGCAGCTCTACTACCTGCGCCTGCGCAAGGAGCACCCGCCACAAGGGAAGCACAACGCCCTCCAGAAGCTCGCCTACACGTCGATCATCCTGCTCGGCGCGCTGTCGGTGCTGACCGGCTTCGCCGTCTACAAGCCGGCCCAGCTCTCCTGGCTGACGGCGCTGTTCGGCGGCTACGAGCTCGCCCGCTACTGGCACTTCTGGGCGGTCTGGATCTTCGTCGCCTTCATCTTCGTCCACGTCGCCCTGGTCTTCCTGGTGGACCCCGCCTCGCTGCGGGCGATGATCACCGGCTGGTACCGGGGGAGGTTCCCGAGCCATGACTGACCGATCGGAGAATCGACCCGATCGTCCCTTGAGCCGCCGCGATCTCCTCCGCCTGGGGCTGACCGCCGGCGCCGCCTCGCTCGCTACCGCCTGCGGCTGGCAGGGGGGCCCCCTGATCCCGGCGCTGCGGGGCGCCGCCCACCTCAACGACTGGGTGGGGGAGAACGTCTTCCTCTCCCATCGTCACCTGGCGCACCAGTATCCCGTCTCGGCGCGGACGCCGGAGCCCAACTTCCCGGCGTACTCGATCGTCCGGCCGCTGCCGCGGGTGGCGGACCCCGCGGCCTGGGCGCTGGAGGTGGGAGGGAAGGTGCGCAAGCCGGCGTGGCTCACCCTGGAGATGCTGCGGGCCATGCCGCGAGTCCGCTACACCATCAAGCACCACTGCGTGGAAGGGTGGTCGGCGATCGGCACCTGGACCGGCGTGCCGCTGGCGTCGGTGGTGGCTCTGGTCGAGCCCACGGAGGATGCGCGCTACCTCCGCTTCGACACCTTCGACGCCAATTACTACAACGGCTGGGACCGCGAGAGCGCCCTGCACCCGCAGACGATCCTCGCCTACGCCTTCAACGACCGGCCGCTCGAGCCCGCGCACGGCGCGCCGCTGCGGCTCTACTCGCCGGTCAAGCTGGGCTACAAGCTGACCAAATATCTGACCAAGGTGACCTTCACCACCGAGAAGCCCGGCGGCTACTGGGAGGACCAGGGGTACCCCTGGCTGGGCGGGATCTGAGCGGGGTCTGACGAAAAGGGGCCGGCGTTGGCGGCGCGGTTGCATTCCTTGCCGTCGCCGGGAGATCTTTACGCCCCATATGGCCACTTATGCGATCGGCGACGTCCATGGCTGCTTCCAGGCGCTGCAGCGGCTGTTGCGGAAGGTCGCCTACGATCCCCGGCAGGACCGCCTCTGGTTCGTGGGCGACCTGGTCAACCGCGGCCCGCACTCGCTAGAGGTGCTGCGCTGGGCGGCGGAGCGGGACGACCGGATCATCGCCGTGCTGGGCAATCATGATCTCCACCTCCTGGCCCGCGCCGCCGGGGTTTCCGAGGTGAAGAAGCGCGACAGCCTGGAGGCCGTGCTGGCGGCGCCGGACCGGGACGACCTCCTCGCCTGGCTGCGGGGGCGGCCGCTGATCCATCGCGAGGGCGAAATGCTGCTCGTCCACGCCGGGCTGTTCCCCGGCTGGACTCCGGCCGAGGCGGAACGCCTGGCGCGCGAGGTGGAGGAGCGGTTGCGCGGGGAGAAGGCGGCGAAGCTCCTGGCGGCGGTCGATCAGAGGGTGGCGGAGCGCTGGAAGGAGAGCCTCTCCGGCCACGAGCGGGCGCGCGTGGCCCTGGCCGGCTTCGCGCGGCTGCGCACTCTCGACGCCGAGGCGCGGATGTGCGCCGACTTCAGCGGCCCGCCGGCGCTCGCGCCCAAAGGGTGCCACCCCTGGTACGCCGCCCCCGGGCGCCAGAGCGCCGGCGCGACGGTGATCTTCGGCCACTGGGCGGCGCTGGGGCTCAAGGTCGGAGCCGGCGTTGCCTGTCTCGACACCGGCTGCGCCTGGGGACGCGAGCTCACCGCCCTGCGCCTCGACGACTGGCGGATCTTCCAGGAGCCGGCGGGGGAGAGCTAGGCGCCAAGCTCGCCCGTGCTCGTCCCTGTTTGTCCCTGCTCGTCCCTGTTCTGGTTTAGGATTCACGCCATGAATGACCAGGACCGCGAGCGCGCCTGGGAGCTGTTCGGGCTCCTCTTCCAGGCTCACCCCTGGCACGGGGTATCGATCGGCCCCGAGGCCCCCCGGGTGGTGACGGCCTACATCGAGATCGTCCCTACCGATACCGTCAAGTACGAGATCGACAAGCCGAGCGGCCACCTCAAGGTGGACCGGCCGCAGCAGTTCTCGAACGTCTGCCCGACGCTCTACGGCTTCATCCCCCAGACCTTCTGCGGCGAGCGGGTGGCGGCCTTCGGCCTGTCCTCGGGTGACGCCGCCCATGGCGACCGCGTGATCGAGGGGGACGCCGACCCCCTGGACATCTGCATCCTTTCGGAGCGGACCTTCTCGCACGGCGACACCCTCCTGCAGGCGGTGCCGGTCGGCGGGCTGCGCCTGATCGACCGCAACCAGGCGGACGACAAGATCGTCGCCGTGCTGAAGGGGGATGCGGCGTTCGGGCACTGCCGGGAGATCGGCGACCTGCCCGGAGCGCTGATCGAGCGGCTCCAGCACTACTTCCTCACCTACAAGCGCCCGCCCGGCGCGGAGCTCGAAGCCATCCACATCAACAGCGTCTACGGCTCCGCCGTGGCCCACGAGGTGATCGAGCGCAGCCGCGCGGACTACGAGGAGCGGTATCCGCGGCTCAAGGACCGGTTTCTGCAGGCGCTGGGGCAAGGCTAGGAATTCCAGGGAGAGGGCGCGCAGGATTCCGCGGATTGCGCGCCCTCTCACCCATGCCGATCTAGACGGACTTCGATGCCAGATTTCTCTCCTCCGCGCGCGGACGGGCCGCGTTGCGCTAGAATTCGAATAATTTAGCGAGCTGACCTGTGACGATGATTGCCCGTCCCGAAGAAAAGGAGAGGGTGCTCTATGAGTTCGACGTGTTCCGCGTCGACCCCGTGCGCCGGCTCCTGCTGCGCGCCGAAGAGCCGGTCGCGATCACGCCCAAGGCTCTTTCGATCCTGCTCGCCCTGCTGGAGCATCCGGGCGAGGTGGTGGAGAAGGCGGAGCTGATCGAGCGGGTCTGGCCGGGCGTCTTCGTCACCGAGGCGAACCTGACGCAGAACATCTTCTCCCTGCGCAAGTGCCTGGGCGAGCGGGCGAACGACAACCGCTACATCGTCACCGTCCCCGGCCAGGGGTACTCGTTCGCCGGCGAGCTGCGGCGGATCGAGCGCTCCGCCACCTCCGAGATCCCGATCGTGACGGCCGCTCAGGAGGCGACGCTGGCGCAGGCGCCGATCCCGACGCCGGCCGATCCCCTGTCCGTCCCCGTTTCGCCGACCCCTGAGCCGTTCTCCCCGCTCGAGCTGACAGCTCCCCCGGTTGCGGCGGTTCCGGCGCCCACGCGGACGCCGGCCCGGCATCTGCGGCGGCTGCTCATCGGGGCCAGCGTCGGGGTGGTGGCGCTGCTGGTGACCGTCACCGCGGTTCACATCGTTCAGCATCTCGGCCCCGCGACGCCGAAACCTCAGCCCGGCCCCGCGGCGGGGGCGGAGAGTGTCCGCCAGGCGATCGCCGTGCTCGACTTCAAGAGCCTGTCGCCCAGCGCGGATACGCGCTGGCTGCAGACCGCCTTCTCCGAGATGCTGACCACCGAGCTGGCGGCCGGCGGCAAGATGCGGGTGATCCGCGGCGAGCGGGTCGCGCAGGCGGTGCGCTCGCTCGCGCTGCAGGATCCCGGCAGCCTCGGCGCCGCCGACCTCCAGCGGCTGCACGACACGCTCGGCACCGACCTGGTCGTCGTCGGCTCCTTCCTGCCCATCCAGGGGCAGATCCGCCTCGATCTGCGGGTGGTCCAGCTCCCCGCCGGCGAGACCGTGCTTTCGCTGGCGGAGCGCGGCACCCGGCAGGATCTGTTCGACCTGGTTTCGCGGACGGGGGAGAAGCTGCGGGATTCGCTGGGCGTCGCCGCGCTGTCGCCGAAGCAGGTCCAGGAGGCCCAGGCCCTGCGGCCGTCCAACCCGGATTCTTCCCGGCTCTATACCGAGGGGCTAACGCGGCTGCGCGCCTTCGATTCCCCGGGCGCGCTGACGTCCCTGCAGCAGGCCGTGAAGGCGGATCCAGGCTCGGCCGTGATCCACTCCGCCCTGTCGCGGGCCTGGTCCGATCTGGGCTATGACGCGAGCGCGATCGACGAGGCCCGCAAGGCGCTCGACCTCGGCCGTTCACTGCCGCGCGAGGAGCGCCTCGCGATCGAGGGGCGCCTCTACAGGGCGAGCAAGCAGTGGAGCAAGGCGAGCGAGGCCTACCGGTCGCTCTGGACCTTTTTCCCGGACGACGTCGAGTACGGGCTGCAACTCGGCGAGAGCCTGATGCTGGGAGGCCGGGGTGCCGAGGCGGCCGCGACGCTCGCTTCGCTGCGCAAGCTGCCGGCTCCCGCGGGCGAGGACCCGCGCATTGACGTAGTGGAGGCGAGGAACGCGCGGCGGCTCGCCGATGTCACCGGCGCGCTGCGCGCCGCCGAGAGGGCGGTCGCGAAAGGGCGCCAGTCCGGTCAGAGCCTGGTGGTCGCCCAGGCCCTCATTTATCAAGGGGATGCGCTGCTGACGCAGGGCAAACCCAAGGATGCCATCCGCCTGTTCCGGGAGTCCGCGGAGCTGGCCAGGAAGGCCGGCTATCAATGGGGGATCGGCATGGCCGCGGCCAACGTCGGGGCGGCCCTGCAGGCGCAGGGGGACCTCGACGGCGCGGAGAAGGCCTACGTCGAGGCGCTCGTCATCGCCCAGAAGATCGGCAGCGCCGCGGCCATCGCGGCACAGCTCCAGCTCCTGGGCGCTCTGCACCGCGACCGGGGGGAGCTGAGCGAGGCGCGGAAGTTCCTCGACCAGTCCCGCGACTGGTATGTGAAGATCGGCGAACGCCTGTATGAGGCCCAGGTGCTCGACGCCGGCGGTGCCGTGCTCATCTCCCAGGGAGACCTCGACGGCGCGCGCCAGCACTTCGAGCGCGAGTTCGCCCTCAGCCAGGCGCTCGGCAACCCCGTCCAGACGGCCTTCGCGGTCAAAAATCTCGGGCAGGTCCTCGCCGTGCAGGGGGAGCTGACGGCGGCCCGCCGCCGTTATGAGGAGGCTTTCGCCGCGTTCCACAAGGCGGGCGAAGCGGGCTCCGCCGCCGAGGCGATGGCGGCGTCGGCCGGCGTCTCCGCGCAGCTCGGCGATGTCCGCACCGCCTGGCAGCGCTCGGGGCAGGCGATGGTGGCCAAGCAGCAGGCGGGCGACCGGATCGGCACCGGCCGGATTCTCGGCCTGCGCTCCCTGCTCGCCTACCAGCTCGGCGACCTTGCCGCCTCCCGCGCGCTCGCCGACGAGCAGCTCCAGATCGCCCGCCAGACCGGCGCGCGCTCGCTCACCGCCCTGGCCCTTCAGAACCGCGGCCGGGCCGAGTACGCGGCTGGGAACCTCGCCGTAGCGCGCTCGGAGCTCACGGAAGCCCTGCGGGTGAGCTCGGCGCTGGGCGAGGAGCTGCGGGCAATGGAGATCCGCCTCGATCTGGCCGCGCTCGCGCTCGCCGGGAACCAGGCCGGCGAGGCCGCGGTCCTCGCGCGTCAGGCCGCGGCTTGGTACCAGCAGCGCGGCATCCCGGGCGGCGAGTCCCAGGCCCTCTCGATGCTCGCCGAATCCCTGCTGCGCCAGGGTCTGCGCGGAGAGGCGCAGGCGATGGCGGCGCAGGCGCGCGTCCGGCTCGACGCCAGCGAGGACCGCGAGCTTCGCGTCACCGTCGGCGTTCGGTTGGGGAAGATCGAAGCGGGCACTGGAAATGCCGCCGAGGCGCTCCGGCAGCTTCGGCGGGCGGTCGCCGACGCCGCGAGCTTCGGGTTCGCCGCCGCCAGCCTCGAAGCTCGGCTCGCCCTCGGCGAAGTCCAGCGCGGGGCCGGCGATCCGGCGGCCGGCGCCAACCTGGCGGCGGTCCGCAAGGAGGCCGAGACCCGGGGCTTCAAGCGGCTGGCGCTGGCCGCCGAAAAAAAGACATAAGGGTCATCTCTTCTTCGCTCCCACCCCCATCTCCTCCAGCAGCGGCCCGGCCGCGTCGCCATGGAGGGCCTGCATCAGCCAGAGCATGTAGCGTACGTCGCCGCTGATGTTGCGCGCCACGTCGGGGTTGTAGCCGAAGTCGTTGGCCACGTTCTCCCAGACGCGATCGAAATTGACCCCTACCAGCTCGCCGCGGCCGTTGACCACCGGGCTCCCCGAGTTGCCGCCGGTGGTGTCGGCGTCGGCGAGAAAGTCGACCGGCACATCCTTCAGCCTGGGGTCCGCCCAGCGGCTCGCCGGGGCCTTGGGCGCCGCCGCCAGCAGCTCGGGGGGAGCGTTGAAGGGGGGCTCGCCGGTGTTCTTCTCGACCACGCCGCCGACCGTCGTCTGCGGCAGCATCCAGGCGCCGTCGCGCGGGCTGTAACCCTTGACGTGGGCGAAGGCGACGCGCAGCGTGCCGTTCGCGTCCGGGGCCACGGGGCGGCCGGCGTGGGCGATCACGGCGCGCTGCCAGCGGGGACGCAGGCGCGACACGGCTCCCTGGAAGCGGTCGTCCTGCTCCTTGAGCGCGCGCAGCTCGCGGTCGAGCGCGAAGGCGAGGTCGAGCAGCGGGTCGTGGCGGGCGCGGAGCTGCTCCTCGCTCTCCTCGAACATCCGCTTGCGCTCGGCGAGATCGGTGACCTTCGTGCGGGCGAGCAGGTCGTCCACCCGGGCGCGGATCGCCTCGCGGTCGCCGGCGATGAAGCTCTCGACGGCCGGCACGCGGTTCCCCTCCGGCATCGCGGCGAAGCGGGTGAAGACGTCCGTGAGCAGGGCGGCGTCGGTCGGCGCGTCGAGGCGCTTCTGCTCGCGCTCCAGCCGCTCGCCGAGCCGCTCGCGGTTGCGCTCCTGGTAGTCCGGCTCGCGCTCCAGGTCCGGCTTCGCCTTCTCGCCGGCCCAGCGCGCCAGGGTGAGCGCCAAATCGAGCGGCTTGGGGCCGAATTTCATCAGGGTCAGCAGGAAGTCGCGTTCCCACGTCCGCCGCCGCTCGGCGATCATCCGCGCCAGCTCGTCGTGCGCCGCCACGGCCTCCCGCTGCTCCGGACGCTTCGCCGCCCAGGCGAGGATCTCCTTCTCGGCGGCCGCCTTCTTCTCCAGGATCTGTCCGCGGCGGATGCCGGCCACCTGCCCGCGCGAGTTCTTCTCCTGGTTCGCGAGCCCCTTGATGCGGTCGGCGAGAGCGATGCGCACCGCTTCATCCGTCTTCGAAGCGGCCTCCATCCTGTCGATCCAGGCGCGGTAGAGCTCGGCGCGGCGCGGATAGAAGAGCTCCGCCCGCTCGCGCATCTCGGCCTCGGTATAGGAGCGGAAGGTCAGGCCGGGATAGCCGGCGACCATCACGAAGCTGTCCGGCTCGGCGCCGCGCGGCGAGACGGGGAAGAAGTGCCGCGGCCGGTAGGCGACATTGGCCTCGGCCTTCGGCGCCGGCTGGCCGCCAGGGCCGGCATAGACGCGCAGCAGGGCGAAATCGCCGACGTGCCGGGGCCAGCTCCAGTTGTCGATCTCGCCACCGAAGTCGCCCACGGCCCCGGGCGGGGCATAGACCAGCCGCACGTCCGGGAACTCCAGGCTGTCGATCAGCACGTAGCGCAGGCCGCCGTCGAACGCCGCCACCTGGCAGCGGTGGTGCTCGGCCTTCTCGCACGCGGCCACCATCTCCTTCTGCTTGCGCTCGATCGCCCGGAAGCGCGCGAGGTCGTCCGCGCCGGCGGGCGCCGCGGCCTCGACCTCCCGGGTGACGTCGGTCATGCGATGGGGGATCGTGGCGCGGACGCCGGACCCCGGCAGCTCCTCGGCCGGCGTGCGGGCGAGGAAGCCATGGGTGATCAGGTCCCGTTCGGGGGTCGAATGCTGCTGCAGGATCGAGAAGGCGCAGTGATGGTTGGTGATCATCAGACCCTGAGAGGAGATGAAGCCGGCCGTACACCCATCGATCTTCACGGCTGCGTCGAGCAGGCCGGCGCCCTCCGCGGTCCACAGCTTCTGCGGCGGGATCTCGAGGCCCAGCTCGCGAAGCCACTTCGGGTCGTGCTGCAGCACCTGCTCGGGGGTCCACTTTCCTTCCACGGCGAAAGCTCCTGCGCATGCGGCCCAAAGGCCGAGGGTGAAGACGGCGGCGGCACGGATTCTCATGGTGGGGGAGTTTACCGCAGGGCCTTGCAGGGGCGGCCAGACAAGCCACCCCTACAGAGTTTTCAGCAGGCGCCCGGTCAGCTTCCCGGGCAGGCCAGGGCGGCGGGGAGCTGCGGAGATACGAAGGAAGGCTGGAACTTGTTGTGGGTGTAGTACGGAATCCCCCAGAAAGGCTCGATCCCCTGGCTGTCGCCGGGGGGCTTGGCGGGATCGCAGATCACCACCCGGTGGTCTGGGGAGAAGCCGGGGAGCTCGGTCTGGAAATAGGTCACCCAGAGGCCGGTGTCGTTGAGCGCCTGCATGTCGGTGAGCTCGACCTCGGTGGGCTCGCCGTTGCGGTTCGCGGTGTCGCCGCCCAGGAGCTCCGGATGCTGCGTCCAGGCCCAGACCAGGGCGTCGTGCAGCACGAAGCGGACCTCGTTGCCCGGTCCCGCCCACTTCTTGAGGCGCGTGGAGGCGGTGAAGGGCCCCCAGCGGCGCTCGAAGGCCGCGACCACGGCCGGATCGGTACGGCTCAAGACGTAGGGGTTCGGATGCGCCCCGACGAGATCGGGACGGGCGGAGTAGTCGACCTGATAGGAAAGGAAGGGGCTGGTCAGGGTGTCGAGCTGGTAGTGCGAGACCGCCAAGCCTCTCGCCTGCGGGTCGTAACCCACGCCCGGGCGAGTCTGCGCGGTGACGGCGGGGGCGGCGGCGAGCGCCACGAGGACGAGGGCGGCAAACATCCCGCGGGTGCGGATCGGCATCCGAAGACCTCCAGGAGCTGAATCGATTCAGGGTACGACGGCCGGCATGCTATCGCAGCATGGCCGGGCTGTCGAGACCGCCGTTGCGGGAGAGGCCGATGGTACACTTCGGTGTCCGACGGTATTCAAGTGGAAAGGATTTTATGAACAGCAAGCAGATACTGGCGGCCCTGGGGATCGCCTCGACGCTCCTCGCCGCCGGCCCGGCGACGGGCTGCGCCGCGACCGGCAGCAGCGCTCCGCCGGCCGCAAAGCCCGATACGAAGGCCGAAGAGATGAAGGCCGGGATGAAGCCCGAAGCCAAGCCGGAGATGAAGCCGGATGTGATGACGGTGACCACGAAGGACTACACCTTCACCGTCCAGACGCCGGCGGGGTGGACGGGGGATATCGAGGGCGCCAAGAAGTATCAGGGCAGCGTCCTGTTCACTCAGAAGCCGGAGGCGGCCACCCCTGGAGGGGGTCAGGTGCTGGTGGGCGTCTACCACAAGTTCGACGAGAACGTGGGGTTGCGCCTCGAGACGGACACGCAGAACTATCGGAAGCAATATCCCAAGCTGGAGCTCGGCGAGCTGGACGCGAAGCACCCGCAGTACGCGACCTTTCCGCGGACCTTCTCGCAGGCCGGCGAGTTCTACCAGTACGTGACCTACCTCAACCCCGGATCGCTCTACCCCTACTCTCTGTTCGTGGCGATGTACAAGAAGACCCCCGCGACGCCGGAGGAGCTCGCCGCCTACAAGGAGATCGTACGGTCGCTGCGGATGACTCCGCCGAGCTCGAAGCCGACCCAGTAAGGCCGCTATGACCTGGTACGGGAGAACCAGTAACTGGTCCGGCGCTTATCATGAGCTACGGCCAGAATCCGTATCAGGTCGTCGTACGTCCTGTAGATGAGGCTGTAAGGATAAAGCCTGAATACGTACCGTCGCGTCTTTGCTTTGTAACGGGGCCAGCGGAGAGGTGCCGCCGCGACCTGCTCGATGGCGTGATTGAGATCCGCGAGAAACCCTTCTTCGGCCGAGGGGCTCTGCGTCAGGTACCAGTCCCGGGCCTCTTCGACCTCCCGGGCAGCTTCCGGGTGGAAGATGAACCGGCTAGCGGCCACGTCGACTGTGCAGGAGCCTGCCCTGGAACTCTTCCCAGGAAACCCCCTGCACCGCTCCAGATTCCAACTCAGTGGCCCGGCGCTCTATCTCAACAGCCCAGGCGTCTTCCTCGTCGGCTTCGACGGATTCCAGGCTGTCGAGCAGCCGGGCGGCTACCTCCGCGCGGTCCTGTTCGTCCAATGCCAGAGCCTTGCGAACCACTTCTTCGACTGGAGACTTCATCACTCCAGCCTACCATAGAGATTTCGCGAGGGAGCTCTAGCCGCGCTGGATCAGCGTGCGATACGTGCGCAGATGGCGGAAGGCGGCCTCGGGCTCGCCCAGTTGCTCGTAGATCCCGGAGAGGTTGTAGTGGGCGTCCGCGAGCGTGCGGTCGAGGTCCAGGGCGGCCACGTAGGCGTCGGCGGCCTCGCGCAGCCGGCCGAGATCCTGAAGGACGACGCCGAGGTTGTAGGCGGCGGTGGTGTCGTCCGGCCGGGCGGCCAGGGCCAGACGGTAGTGCCGCTCGGCCTCGACGATCTCCCCCCGCTCGTGGAGGAGGCGCCCGAGGTTCACGTGGGCGTCTGCGAGGTCGGGCTCGATCTCCAGCGCGCGCCGGTAGGCCGCCATCGCCTCCTCCGGGGAGTCTTCCTCGAGTTCGGCGCCGTGCTCGTACCAGTCCGACCCCTGCTCGGGCTCGTCAGGCTTGCCGTCCTCCTCCCGCGCGGGAGTGCGCAGGGGGAGCGTCGCGGCGCCGCGCGCCAGCTCGGCGAGCTCGAAGTCGAACACCGCCTGCCCCGACTCGGGGTTCCAGACGTCGCGGCCATCGCGCACCACGACGTGGTGCCCCTGGGCGGAGATGCGGACGCCGGTGAGCGCGCGGTCCTCGGGGAGTTGCTCGCGCAGGTTCTGCAGGGCGAGGCGCACGCGCCGCCGGGGGACGCGGGCGGCGAGCAGCCCCTTGGCGGTGCGCAGGACGATCAGATCCTGGAAGGAGAAGTAATATTCGCCGCGCGGGCCCTGCGAGGGGGCGAGGAAGCCTGCCCGGACGTAGGAGCGGACCTGCGCGGCGGAGAGGCCGAGCAGGGCGGCGACATCCTTGGTCGAGTAGCCTCTGGCTTGAGGCGGCCGCGGGACCAGACGGTCCAGCCCGCCCGGTACTTTGAGAGCGGAAGACCGGTTCATCCCTCTCAGTGTAACCCGGCGGGCTTATCTCTTTGAACTCTTTTTTTTCGGCGCCTCGTCGATGGCGGCCACCGAGTCGTTCGCGGCGCGCGACGACCGCTTCGCCGGCTTGCGTTCGGCGAGCGAGATCGGCTCGGCGGCAGCCTGCGGCTTGGCGGCGGCGAGGCTCGCCTTGAGCGCCGCCATCAGATCGATCACCTGCGCCTTCGGCGCCGCGACCGGCGTGGCGGTGATCTCCTCGCCCTGGATCTTGCGCTCGATCAGCGCCCGCACCTGCTGGCGCTGGGTGTCCTCGTAGGCCTCGGGGCGGAACTCGTCGGTGGCGATCTGCTCGATGAGCTGGACGGCGAGCTTGAGCTCCGGCTCCTTGAGCTCGGCCGTGCCCATCGGCACCTCGGAGAACGAGCGCAGCTCGTCCGAGTAGCGGAGCTGCTGCATGATCAGCCCCTCTCCGAACGGCCGCAGCAGCACGAACTGGTCCTTGCCGCGGGCGACGTAGCGCGCCAGCGCCGCGCGGTTGGTCTGCTTCATCGCCTCGGCGAGCAGCCGGTACGGCCGGTCGCCCCCCTTGTCGGGCCCCAGGTAGTAGGACTTCTCGTAATAGATCGGATCGACCTGCTCGAGCGGCACGAACTCGGTGATCTCCACGGCGTTGGTCGGCTCCGGCGTCAGCGCCTTGAGCTCCTCTTCCGTAAAGAGAACATATTGCCCCTTCGAGTACTCGTAACCCTTTACCATTTCATCTCGCCCGACGACTTCCTCGTCGACCGGACAGATGTATTGTTGCTTCAAGCGGGAACGGCATTTCTTGTGGAGCATGTTAAATTGGATGCCGGCCGCGCTCTCTCCCGTCGAATAGAGTTTCACCGGGATCGTGACGAGACCGAATGAGATCATTCCGGAGGCAAAGGGTCGGGCGCTCATAAGGCGTAATATACCATTCAATCGCAATGATGGAGCGTATTTATCAGGATTTGATCACCGCCGTTCCGGAGGTTCATTCGCGGCGGTCATTTAACGTTTCTAGATGATTTCCCTGCCTTGAAATCGATCTCCACGACACCTGAACCGGTAACCGATTCGATCCGCGGCGAGCTGGCGCGGCTCGGCGCGCCGCGCGTGGCGGTCGATCCCGCCGCCCTGCGGCCGATGAAGCCGGAGACCGCCGAGCGGCCGTTCAACCGGGCGGGCTGGGTGTTCGAGCTCAAGTACGACGGCTTCCGCATGCTGGCGGCCGGCGGGGCGGGGGAGTCGCGGCTGTTCTACAAGAGCGGCCACGACGCCACCCACATCTTCCCCGAGCTCGGCGCGGCGATCGCCGGCCTGCCGTTCCGCGGCCTGATCCTCGACGGCGAGGCCGTGGTGCTCGACGGCGAGGGGCGCCCCAACTTCCAGCGGCTGCAGAAGCGGGGGCTGCGCGTCCGGCTCGCCGATGTCCAGCACGCCGCCGCGGCCAGCCCGGCGACGCTGTTCGTCTTCGATCTCCTGGGGTTCGAGGATTTCGATCTCCGGCCGCTGCCGCTCGCGGCGCGTAAGGAGATCCTGCGCCGCGTGCTGCCGCCGGGCGGCGACTGGATCCGCCTTACCGAGGAGATCCCGGAGCGCGGCGAGGACCTCTACGCCGCTGTCGCCGGCATGGGCCTGGAGGGGATCGTCGCCAAGCGCGCCGGCTCGCCCTACCGCTCCGGATATGCGAAGGACTGGCTGAAGGTGCGGGTCGACCAGAGCTCGGACTTCGCGGTGGTCGGCTTCGAGCCGGTGGCGGGGGGGCGCACCGGCCTTCGCCGGCTCCACCTCGCGACCGTGGACGGCGGCGGGCTCGCCTACGCCGGCACCGTGGGCACCGGCTTCACCCGCGAGGTGGAGGGTGAGATCCGCGAGCGGCTCGATCCGCTGCGCCGCGACAGCCCGGCGTTGCCGGTGGCAGACGTCCGCGGCACGGTCTGGGTCGAGCCCGAGATGGTCGTCGAGGTCCGCTACAAGGAATGGACCGACGGCGGGCATCTGCGCCACCCTGTCTTCCTGCGCCTGCGTGACGACAAGACGGCCGGCGAGTGTTTCCGCCCGGGGGAGGAAAGGGAAGCCGAAGTGGAAGTAGGGGAGGGGCTTGTCCCCTCCCTCGCGCCAGAGCCGCAGGAAACGAAGAAATCCGCCAGGCTCACCAATCTCGACAAGGTTTTCTGGCCGGAGGAGGGGATCACGAAGGGGGATCTGATCGAATATTACCGCGCGGTCTCCCCCTGGCTGCTCCCCCTCCTGCGCTCGCGCCCGCTGATGCTCGACCGTTATCCGAACGGCATCACCGGCAAATCGTTCTTCCAGCGGAGCGAGCCGGTGGACGACGTGGAGGGGCTGCTGGCGCTGGTGAATCTCGGCGCGATCCCATTCCACATCGGAGCCAGCCGGCTGGAGACCCCGGACTATCCGGACTGGTGCATCCTGGACCTCGATCCGAAGACGGCGCCGTTCGCCCACGTGGTGAAGATCGCGCTCGCCATCCGCGAGCTGTGCGAAGAGATCGGGATGCCCAGCTTCGTGAAGACGAGCGGCGGCAGCGGCCTGCACGTCCTGCTGCCGATGGGCGGGCAGCTCGCGCACGAGCCGGCGCGGCAGCTCGCCGAGCTGCTCGCCGGGGTGATCGTCGCCCGCCTGCCGGCGATCGCCACCACCGCCCGGTCGATCGCCGCCCGCGGCGGCCGGGTCTACGTGGACGCCCTGCAGAACGGCCGCGGCAAGCTGCTGGCCGCCCCCTACTGCGTCCGCCCGCACCCCGGGGCGCCGGTCTCGACCCCGCTCGACTGGCGCGAGGTGAACGCCCGCCTCGACGTCCGCGCCTTCGATCTGAAAACCGTGCCGCCGCGCCTCCGCAAGCGCAAGGCCGACCCGCTCCTGCCGGTGCTGACGGCGCAACCCGACCTCGAAGGCGCGCTAGCGCGGCTGTCTGCTCTCCTGTAGGGTACGCTGTGCGCACCGTTTTCGCCGCCTCAGGTGCGCACAGCGCACCCTACAAACAGAACGGCCCGCGGGGTTTGCCCGCGGGCCGCCAAAGAAGACGACGAAAAGGTTTTTGTTACGGCACGCAGGCCGTAACGCTCACGTCGTCGAGGAACCAGCCGGTGCTGGTGACGCTGCAGTCGGTGATCGCGGTGAAGCCGATGCGGACCGACTGGCCGGCGCAGCCGCCGGTGCCGCCGATGGCGGCGTTGCAGGCGGCGTCGAGATCGACCGTGGTGTTGACGAACGACGAGGCGCTGCCGGTAAACGCCGCCACGCCGGCGGCTCCCGCCGGCGGGCAGGAGGCGCTGATGGTGCCGTTGTAGGTGGTGCCGGAGAGGATCGCTGTGGCGGGCACGAAGAAGTAGTTGGTGCCGTTGACGGAGATCGCCAGCGTGCCGCCGTCGAAGCCGCTCTCGAAGCCGCGGCGGTGCCAGAACGACAGCCTGGAGGTGGTGGCGCCGGCGGGGACCGCGATGCCGGCCGCGCCGTTCGGCTGGGCGAAGGCGAAGCGGTTGTTGCCATAGGCCGCGGTGCAGGTCGAGCCGCCGAAGCGGAAGATGTTGGCGCCGCTGCGGGCGGTGCAGGCCTGGACGCCGCGCCAGTCGACGGTGCTGCCGCCGGAGAGGAAGGTGCCGGTGGTCCAGCCGGCGAGGCCGGTGGCGCTGTCGAAGGTGTTGGTGTAGAGCGTCCGCGTGGTGCAGCCGACACAGATGCCGGTGGTCGCCGTGGCCTGGCTCGAGTTGCCCGACTCGCAGCTCGTAAAGGCGCGGACGACGTAGAAATAGGCCGTGTTGCAGGTCAGGCCGGTGTCGCTGAACGACGTCGTCGCCGAGGTGTCGATCTGCGTGTACGGCCCGCCCGAGGTGGTCGAGCGGAGGATGCGGTACTGGGTGGCGCCGGCCACCGCGCTCCACGTGAGGTTGATGCCGGTCGAGCCGCTGGCCACCGCCGTCAGGCCGGTGGGCGCCGCGGGGGGCGTGCAGGTGGTGCCCCCCTCGGTGACGGCGGCGGTCCAGATCTCCTCCTTGCCGCCGCTGCGGCGATCGCTCCAGGAGGGGAAGAAGGTGCCGGCGTAGCCGGAGAGGCTGTTGTAGTCGCCGTACTGGTTGCCGGAGTCGGCGCCGGCGATGGTCTCGTCGGTCTGCGCCGTGGTCACCTTGAACGGCACGCTCCAGGAGGCGCCGTCGTCGAACGAGGCCTGGTAGTAGACGTTGGTCTTCTTGCGCGTCGAGTCGTCGACGGTGTCGTAATACATCACGGCGATCTGGCCGTTGGTCTCGTCGACCACCAGCCACGGGTTGTACTGGTCGTTGAGCGATGCCTGGTTGTTGAGCATCACCCGCGCGCCCCAGGTGGCGCCGCCGTCGGAGGAGCGGGCGAACCAGATGCGGGTCTTGCAGGCCGAGGTGGCGCTGGCGCCCGGCTCATTGGTGGCGGTGGTGCAGCCGGTGGCGCCGGTGAGGTCGCTCCAGACGGCGTAGACCATGTTCTTGGTCGCCGTCCGGTAGGCGCCGCCGGAGGTGTAGATGAGCTGGCGGCGGCTGTTGAACGAGGGCACGCCGATGTCGAATGAGTCGAAGGTGGTGTTGATGGTGACCGGGGCGCCGTAGCTGACGCCGCCGTTGGTCGACTTGGCGACCAGGAGCCGGCGATTGCCGGTGGCCGGCCAGAAGACGAAGACGTCGCCGGCGCTGTTGGTCTTGACGTCGCAGCCGATCGCCGTGCCGGTGGTCTCCGCGCCGCTGATCTGGATCGGCGTGCCCCACGCGCCGCCCGGGCCGGTGCGCCGGTTGACGAACTGCGGGTTGCCGTTGTGCCAGCAGGCGTAGATGTTGTCCTTGAAGGCCGAGGTGGCGCTGTGGTCGACCCAGATCATCTGCTTGTCGGTGTTGGTCTGGGTGCCGGAGAAGGTGTTGTCGAAGGTCCAGGTGGCGCCGCCGTTGGTCGACTTGTAGGCCCGCATCTTGAGCGTGGTGCCGGTCGAGTTGATGCCGATCGTGGTCGCCCAGGCGGTGCCGTCCGAGGTCCAGTCGACCGTCGGATCGGAGTGGAAGGCATCGCCGGTCTGCAGCGCCAGGCTGGTCTGCCCCCAGGTGGCGCCGCCGTCGGAGGAGTAGAACTGGGCCTGCTGGCCGCTGCCGCCGATGTTGTTCGAGGCGCCGATGATCTTCTGCGTGTTCCAGTAGTTGACCCGGATGTCCGACTCGCTGCGCGAGACGGTGGCCGCGCCCGAGACGCGGAGGTTGGTGCCGCCCGAGGTCTTCACCGGCCGCGGCGCGATGTCCGGCTCGGGACGGCCGGGACGCAGGTCGGAGTGCTTCTCCATCCACTCCGCGACTTCCTTGAGCACCAGCGGATAGCCGCCGGTCGGATCGGTCGCAAGATAGGTCCCTTCCGGATGCGCCTTGCGCCAGTTGACGCGCAGCCAGAGCGGAATGCGGATCTTGTCGTACGCCTCGTCGGCGCGCAGCAGCGAGAAGTCCTGATTCTCACGGATCAGCTTCTCCAGCGCGCTACCGGCGGGCGCCTCGGCCTTCTGGATCTGGGCTTTGAGCGTCGGCCAGCCGGCGCCGGGAGTGGGGGAGGCCGCGAAGGCCGCCGTGGACAGGGTCAAAGACAGGACTGCGAACAGCAATCTGCGCATAGGGGTGCTCCTTTTCGAATCCGCATGAAAAAGCCCCGAAATGATTCGGAGACAAAACAACAGGCCTACAAGAAAAAGGGTGCGGAGGGGAATTGGAAGCGAGCCCACGAAATGTAAAAAGGCGCCCCGGATGGGGCGCCTTTCATTTACATCTGGAGGGGAAAGGACCGGCTTACGGCTCGATGACCGGCACGGTCCAGATCTCTTCCTTGCCACCGCTGCGGCGGTCGGTCCAGGAGGGGAAGATCTTGCCGGCGTAGATCGACAGGCTGTTGTAGTCGCCGTACTGGTTGCCCGAGTTGGCGCCGGCGATCGTCTCGTCGGTCTGGCCGGTGGTGAGCTTGGTCGCGGCGCTCCAGGTGGCGCCGTTGTCGGCCGAGGTCTGATACCAGATGTCGGTCTTCTTGCGGCCGGCATCGCCGACCGTGTCGTAATAGATCAGCGCCAGCCGGCCGGTGGTGTCGTCGACGCCCAGCCACTGGTTGAACTGATCGTTGAGCGAGGCCTGGTTGTTGGTCATCACCGGCGCGGACCAAGTGGTGCCGCCGTCGGTGGAGCGGGCGACCCAGACGCGGCTCTTGCAGGTCGAGGCGACGTTGGTGCCCGGCTCGTTGGCCGGGGCCGTGCAGCCGGTGGCGCCGGTGAGGTCGACCCACGAGGCGTAGACGTTGTTCAGCGTCGCGGTGCGGTAGGCGGCGCCGGAGACGTAGATCAGGGCGCGGCGGCTGGCGAACGACGGCACGCCAATGTCATAGCTGTCCTTGGTGGTCGCGATCACCTTCGGGGTGCCCCAAGTGGTGCCGCCGTTGGTCGACTTCGCCATCACGATGCGGCTGTTGCCGGTGGTCGGCCAGAAGACGAAGGCGTCGCCGCTGGCGTTGCTCCCCATCGAGCAGCCGATGGCGGTGCCGGAGGTCTCGGCGCCGCTGACCTGGATCGCCGTGCTCCACGCGCCGGCCGGGCCGTTGCGGCGGCTGACGTACGCCGGGTTGCCGTTGTGCCAGCAGACGTAGATGTAGTCCTTGAAGGCGGAGGTGGCGCTGTGGTCGACCCACATGATCTGCTTGTCGGTGCTCCGCTGGCTGCCGGAGAAGGTGTTGTCGTAGACCCAGGTGGCGCCGCCGTTGGTCGACTTGTAGGCGCGCATCTTAAGGGTCTGCCCCTTGATGCCGATCGTCGTCGACCAGGCGGTGCCGTCCGAGGTCCAGTCGACCGTCGGATCGGAGTGGAAGCTGTCGGTGCTGAACAGCGGCAGGAAGCTCTGCCCCCAGGTCAGGCCGCCGTTGCTCGAGTAGTACTGGGCCTGCTGGCCGGTGCCGCCGATGTTGTTAGAGGCAACGATGACCTGGGTCGGGTTCCAGTAGTTGATCCGGATGTCCGACTCGCTGCGCGGCACCGTCTGCAAGCCCGAGGTGCGGACGTTGCCGCCGACCGTCGTCTTCTCGTTGATCGGGCTCGAGGCCTTCGCCTCGGCGTCGTCATCGCCGTCGAAGCCGGGGGCGCGCAACGTGTCCGCCTCGGTCGGCACCAGATCCTGGTGGAGGCGCATCCACTCGGCCATCTCCTTGAGCACCAGCGGATAGCCGCCGGTCGGATCGGAAGCCGAGTACTTCCCCTCCGGGTGCCCCTTGCGCCAGTAGACGCGCAGCCAGAGCGGCACCGGGATCTTGTCGCCGGCCTCTTCGGCGCGCAGCATTCCGAAGTCCTGGTTGTTGAGGATCAGCTTCTCGAGCGCGGTGCCGGGCTGCACCCGGCTGGACTTGAGCTGCTGGTCGGCGGAGGGCCAGGCGTGCTGGCGGGGGGCGGCGAATGCCGCGCTGGCGGCGAGCGATACCGCGACGGTGGCAACCATCAGAGACAGCTTGCGCATTGGGTGATGCTCCTTTTCGAATCTGCACATTAAACAATCTCCAACTTGCGTGGAGATAAAACCACAGTCCTACAAGTTACTGAGTGCGTGCGGCGCGCAAAAGTGAGCCAAAAAGCAAAGCGCCCCTCCCCGCGAGGGGAGGGGCGCCGGTGTTGCGACTTCGGCCCTTGGGTTACTGCACGTTCAGGGTGAAGTCGTCGAGCACGAAGGAGGTCTGCAGCGAGCTGTCCTCCGTGCCGACGAGGAAGACCTGGACGGTCTGCCCCTTGAACGCGATCACGTTGAAGCTACGCTGCGTGAAGCCCGTGGCCTTGTTCAGGTTGGAGAAGGTGCCGAGGGTGGAGAGCACCGTGCCCGCGGTGTTGCGGATCTGCACCCGGAGGGTGTCGAACGCGGTCGTGGTGGTCGTCTCGGCCGAGTCGATGTGGAGCCAGAAGGCCAGGGTGGCCGTGGTGGCGGTGGACGGGATCGTCACCGTCTGCAGGACGCTGTCGGTGTGGGTCGTGCCGTAACCGTTGAGCCACGCCTTCCAGGTCCCGGAGTGAGCCGCCTCACTGGAGGAGCTGTCGACGACGCCCGCGGTGGTGGTCCAGGGCGCCGGGCTACCCGAGCCATTCTCGAAGCCGGGGTTGCCGAGGAGCTGCGTGATCCCGCCGCTGGTCACCGTCAGGGTGACGGTGGCGGTGCGGGAGAGGGCGCCGCCGGTGCCGGTGACCGTGATCGTCGAGGTGCCGGCGGTCGCGGTCGAGGCCACGGTGATCGTCATCGTCGAGCTGCCGGAGCCCGGCGCGGCGATCGAGGACGGGCTGAAGGAGACGGTCACGCCCGTGGGCTGACCGGAGGCCGAGAGCGCCACGGCGGAGTTGAAGCCGTTCGAGATCGCGGACGTGATCGTCGAGCTGCCCGCCGCGCCCTTCGCGATGGAAACCGAGATCGGCGACGCCGAGAGCGCGAAGTTCGGGGTCGGGACGCTGGTGACGGACAGGCTGACCGTGGCGGTGTGGGTGGTGCTGCCGCCGGTGCCCGTGATGGTGACCGTCGACGTGCCGAGGGTGGCCGTCGAGGAGACGGTGAAGGTCAGCGTCGAGCTGCCCGAGCCCGGCGCGGCGATCGACGACGGGCTGAAGGAGGCCGTCACGCCGGCCGGCAGGCCGGAAGCCGAGAGCGCGATGGCGGAGTTGAAGCCGCCCGAGACCGCGGTCGTGACCGTGACGTTGCCGGAAGCGCCCTGCGCGATCGACGTCGAGCTCGGCGAGGCCGAGATCGTGAAGTTGGGCGTCGTGGTGGTGGTCGGGGTGACCGAGATGCAGGTCGAGGGGAGCGAGGCGCAGGCCTCGTTGCCGCTCGGGTAGGCGGTCACCTGGTAGAAGTAGGCCAGGCCGTTGCCGACGTTGACGTCGTTGAGCGACGTGGCCGCGGTGGCGGTGGCGATCTTGGTGAAGCCGGCGTTGCAGCCGGTCTCATTGCGGAACACGTTGTAGACCGACGAGCCGACCGCGCCCCAGGAGAGCGCCGCCGAGTTGCTGCCGGGGGTGATCGAGAGCGACGGCGAGGACGGCGGCGTGCAGCCGGCGAACGTCGTCGAGGCCCCGGTGTCGGTGGTGCAGGCGATGCCGTGCCGGTTGAAGGCGGCGAACAGGGCGCCGCCGTGCGGCGTACCGTTCGACAGGTTGCCGTCGTCGTCGTCCACCAGGCGCATCACCTTCCAGAGCGAGCCGGCGCTGCAGCCGTTCGACGTATAGGTCGTGCCGGTGGTGCAGGCGAAGGACTTGGTGGCGGTGTTGCGCGAGAGGTACCAGAGGCGGTCGAGGATCGTCCAGGCCACGCCGGTGCCGGGGCTCGGCAGGTCGCGCGCGGCGAGGTCCCACATCGTCTCGGTGGGCACGTACGACTCGCAGTGGACTTCCTTGCCGCACGGGCCGGCGCCGCCGGAAGCGCCGGGGCAGTGGACGCGGATGAAGCTGTTGGCCGTGGCCGGGGTGTTCGAGGCGTGCTTGGCGAAGTCGGCCTCGCGGACGCCGGTGCAGGCCGTGCAGGCGTCGCCGTAGCCGGAGCAGTTGCTCGACAGGAAGCCGGCGCCCAGGCAGGAGGCGTGGAGGGCGATCAGCGCCGTGGTGTCGCCGTAGGACTCGCCGGTCGCGCCGTCGGTGGCGGTGCCGGTGCCGTCGTTCTGGTCGATGCCGTGGCCGAACTCGTGCAGCGACACGCCGGCGATCTGGCCGGTGTTGTTGCAGCCGCCACCCGACTTGAAGAAGTTGAGGGTCGACCCGTTCCAGTAGGCGTTGCAGGTCTGGTTCAGGTTGACGTTGACCGTCAGCTTGGTGTTGATCCAGGCGTTGCTGGGCAGCCAGCCGCGGACCACTTCCTTGATCCGGTTGACCTGGTAGAACTGCTGGCGGGCGGAGTGGGTGTTGCCCGCGCCGCCATGCCCCGGCGTCGTGCAGTCGGTCCCCGTGGAGGTGCCGAAGGCGATGTTGCCGGAGGCGTCCGAGGCCTGCGAGATGGCGCCGCAGGAGTCGGTGATCCGGACGTACTGGCCGTTGAGGGTCGAGGAGACCGTGCCGCTGGTCCAGTTGTAGACGCCGGCCGAGTTGGTGAAGCCGCCGGACGACACGTCGGCGAACGGCATCGGGCGCACGACCTCGCTGCCGGTCGTGGGCGAGTTCAGGTAGGTGCCGCCGGTGACCTGCGCCGCGGCGTAGTCGTTGATGTCGGAGAGCTCGAGCACTTCGCCGGTGGCGGCGTCGACCCGGGCGCGCCAGGTGCCCATCACGCCGTCGCGGTGGAAGACGAACTGCCAGACCTTGGCGATGCCGCGGCCGTTGCCGAACTGGAAGCCCTCGGCGATCTTGTTGTCGGCGGCGTCGGCCGGCAGCAGGTGAAGGCTGCCCGCGTCACGGAGCGAGTCGCCCCGCTGGAAGCCGCCGACGAGCTTGGCGACCGCGTCCAGGGCGTCCTTCTGGCTCAGCTTGGTCGGCGGCACCGCGGCGCCGGGGGCCGGCAGGTTCTCCGTGCCGTACTGGACCAGGTTGCCGTTGTCGACGCGGAAGACGACGCGCGCGCCCTCGATCGGCAAGCCCTCGCGAACGATGTTGAAATCCACGAACCAGAGATGGTCGGCCGGCTGTCCCGACCGTCCGCGGTCGAGCACCAGCTCCTTGGGGTCGACGCCGAGGAGCGCTTGCACGCGCGGCAGGTAGTCGCGCGCGATCGCTTCCATGACGTCCATGTCGGGCTGCTGCTTGGCCCCCAGGAAGCGGCTGATGTCCTGACTGGACAGCTTGTTGCCGTGCCCCGGGATCCAGGCCACGTTGCCGCCTTCGGCGAAGGTGATCAGGCCGGTGCGGCGCTCGATCGAAGCCTGCCAGTCGGCGCCGGCGCCGAGGCCGATCCGGTAGGCCTCCCAGCCGTTCTGCACGCTCTGGGAGACGAACGCCCGGGCGTTGTCGAGCGGCTCGATCTGATCGGAGGTTTGCAGCTTGTCATTCACGAAAGCGAGGGAGGACAGGACATCGTTGCCACTCTGCTTCGCGACCTGGCCGATGGCCGGGAGCGCGACAAGAGCGCAGAGGACAAGGAACAGCGTAAGACGTACCGACAGCAAACGAGATTTAGCCATCATGACAAGTCCCCCCTCCATAGGGGACATGGGGCGGGAGGTACCACACCTCCCAATTCGATACGGTCGAAGGGGACTTCCCCTCGACCGGATGCGATCTCAGGCCAGACTTCTGTGACTGCTATACTCGCCCCCGATCTAAAACGACCGGCGGTTTTCAACGTCTGTTCAAAGGCAGGATGTTGAGATGATGACGTCCACCAACTCTCATGGTGCGGACCAGGGAAAAAAGCGCTCCTCCCTCCCCTATTTAAGAGGAGCTTCTCGTGCTGGCTGTGCAATCCTCCTGGCGATCGTCCTGCCTGCCCTGGCCGCGGCCGCGCCGGCGCCGCCGAAGCGCGCGCTTCCCAACCTGGTCCTGATCACCATGGACACCACCCGCGCCGACCATCTCGGCGCCTGGGGGGACGCGCAGGCCCACACCCCGAATCTCGACGCCCTGGCCGCCCGCGGCACCCGCTTCGCCCGTTGCGACACCGCCGCCCCGATCACCCTGCCGAGCCACGCGTCGATCCTCACCGGCCTCTTCCCGCCGCGCCATGGCGTGCGCGACAACGGCACCTTCGTCCTGGCGCCGAAGTTCGAGACCCTCGCCGAGCGCTTGGCCGCCCGCGGCTACGACACCGCGGCCGTGGTCTCCGCGGTGGTGCTGGCGCGCCGCCAGGGGCTGGACCAGGGGTTCCGCGTCTACGACGACGACCTCGGCGCCGGCTACGCCCAGGGGACCCTGGTCGCGGAGAGGACCGCCGAGGAGACCACCGCCACCGCCCTGCGCGTGATGGCCGGCCTGCGCGCCCCCTTCTTCCTCTGGGTGCATTACTACGATCCGCACGAGGAGTACCGGCCGCCCACCCGCTTCGCCGACGCCGCCCGCGGCCCCCACCGCCTCTACGACGGCGAGATCTCCTATATGGACGAGCAGATCGGCGCACTGCTCAAGAAGCTCCCGGCCGGCACCGATGTGCTGGCGGTGGGGGACCACGGCGAGATGCTGGGCGAGCACGGCGAGGCCACCCACGGCCTGCTGCTCAACCGCGCCGCCCGGCGCGTGCCGCTCCTGCTCGCCGGACCCGACATCCCCGCCGGCAAGGTGAGCGACTGCCTGGTGCGCACCGTCGACGTCACGCCGACCCTCCTCGCCCTGGCCGGAGCGCCGGCTTCCGGGCTCGACGGCCGCGGCCTGCTGCCGCTGCCGGCGGGGAACGACTGCTCGCGCGACACCTACAGCGAGACCTTCCTGCCGTTCTTCGCCTACAAGTGGTACCCGCTGCGCTCCCTGAGCAACGACCGCTTCCTTTACCTCAAGGCGCCGAAGAGCAGCCTCTATGATCTCGAGGCCGATCCCGGCGAGGCGCGCGATCTGGCGCCCACGCAGCCACAGCCGGCGCGGAGCTGGGAGGGGAAGCTGGCCGGGCTCTTGAAGGCGATGGGGGAGAAGCTCGACACCCCCGTGCGCACCGAGAATGTCCTCTCCGAGGAGCAGCGCCGCCAGCTCGCGAGCCTGGGCTACCTCGGCGGCGCCGCCTCGGGGCCGGTCTCCGGGGCCCTGCCCGACCCGCGCGCCATGGTCGGCGTCGCCCAGGACCTCCACCGCGCCACCCAGACCGTCCAGGAGGGGCACTGCGACCAGGCGCTGCCGGCGCTTCAGGCGATCGTCAAGAAGGATCCCCACAACTTCCCGGCCCTGAGCCTCGCCGGCTTCTGCCTGCGCCAGGCTGGCCGCACCGAGTCGGCTCTCGCCGCCTTCCAGCGGGCGCAGAAAGAGAACGATCTCAACGCCGTGCCGATCGCCGATGCCGCCGGCTGCCTGCTCGATCTCGGGCGCAAGCCGGAGGCCGAGCGCGAGTACCGGCGCGCCCTGGCCCTCGATCCCGCCCAGGCGGTGGCGGCGACCAACCTGGCGCGGATGCTGCGCGCCAAGGGGGAGCGCAAGGGGGCCGTCGAGGTGCTCGACACCGCCCTGCGCGCCGGCGCCCACGAGTCCGACCTCTTCCTCGAGCGGGGGGTGGCCCGCGCCGAGGCCGGCAATCTCGAGGGCGCCCTGGCCGACTTCCGCGAGGCGGCGCGGCGCGCCCCGGCCAACCCGGTGCCGCTGGAGAACGCGGCGCGGGCCGCCTACGACCTCAAGCGGGTCCGCGACGCCTCCCAGATCTACGAGCAGCTCCTGCGCTTGGCGCCCAACCGGGCCGACCTCTGGAAGACCGAGGGCGCCATCTATCTCTATGACCTGGAGGACCGTCCGGCGGCCCTGCGCTGCTTCCGCCGCGCCCTCCTGCTGGAGAGCGACGCCGGCGAGCGCGCCAAGCTGGACGCGCTGGTGAAGGAGCTGGGAGGCTAGGAGGATTTTGGATTTTCGATTTTGGATTTTGGATTGGGGAAGGCCCGGCCAGGAGGGGCTATCCTCGTCCGCTCTCCTAATCTAAAATCCAAAATCTAAAATCTAAAATCGTGTCTGGGGGGTTTGCCTTTGCTGAAAGACTTCCTACGGAAGGTCTCGCTTTTCGCCGATCTCGACGACGGTCAGCTCGACCGCCTGGCGGGCCTGACGAAAGAGGAGCGCTACCCCGCCTACAAGCTGATCTTCCGCGAGGGGGACGAGGTCGACGCCTTCTACATCGTCCAGGAAGGGATGATCACCGTCTTCCGCGATATGCCGGGCAAGCCCCAGCAGGTGGTCGCCCGGCTGGAAGAGGGGGGCTTCTTCGGCGAGATGGGGCTGCTCAACGACAAGGCCCGCCGCTACGCCTCGGCGCGCACCGCCGCCCCGGTGGTCCTCCTGCGGGTGGAGAAGCCCGACCTCACCCAGGTCCTCGCCACCAATCCGGGGCTCGAGCTGAAGTTCCGCGCCGAGGTCATCCGCCGCCATGGCATGAACGTCTCGGCCCTTCTGGGGCTCGCCGGCCAGCGGGACGTGCGCATCCGGCTGGGGATCGACTCCGTGCTCACCATGGAGGACGGCACCCGCCTCGCCGTCACCCTCGAAAACCTGTCGCTGGGCGGCGTCGGCCTGTCGGGCCTCCCCTTCGGCTGGCAGACCGGGCTCCCGGTCCGCTTCCGGCTGGGCCTCGCCGACGAGCCCGAGATCCTCGAAGTCGTCGGCTCCGTCACTTGGCGCGAGGGGGACACCGTCGGCATCGCCTTCGGCCCCGAAGGGGCCGGCAACGCGGTCGTGGTGCAGCGGGCGTTGCGGCGGTTCCTTGATTCGCGGCATTAGGTCGCCCTCATCATCCCCATCCTGTTCGCCGGAGGTTTTTCGTAGGGGCGGGGCTTGTCCCCGCCCGCAGCGCTGAAGGGCGGGGACAAGCCCCGCCCCTACGCTCCTGCTACAGCCGATGTGCCCTTCCTGTTCCTCCTACGGCGCCACCACCCCATACACAAAACACCCCTGGATCCGCCCGAGCCGCCACCCCATCTGCCAGAGCCAGCGCGAGCGCTCCTCGCGGGTGAGGAGCATCAGGGGGGTTTTGAGGAGGAGCTTCCCCCAGCGCAGGACCCCTGGCAGAACGCCGAGGCGGGGCATCCCGCGCGACCGGTACCGGCTGTAGATCAGCACGTTGTGCCGGCCGTAGCTCACCCCCTGCCGGAAAATGTTCCACGGATCGTGCCGGTGGCGGATGTTGACCACCGCGTCCGGCGCGAAATGGAGCTCATGGCCGGCGAGCTGAATGCGCCAGCAATAGTCCGTGTCCTCCAGCGCGGGCAGAGACTCGTCGAAGCCCCCCACCGCCTCGTGCACCGTCCGCCGGACGCCGAGGCCGCCGCCGCCGGCGTGGGGGAGGAAAGGAGGGTAGTCGTAGGCCGTGAGCCCCTCCCGCTGCGGATTGAGATGCGTGCGCTGGACCCACGCCGGATTGAGCTTCTGGTTGTCGTAGCGGCAGGCGACGAATTCGTGCGCCGCCAGGGCCCGGCCCAGCGCGGCCAGCCATCCGGGGGCGACCTCGTCGTCGGCGTCGCAGAACAGGAAGGCGTCGCCGCCGGCCGCCGCCGCTCCGGCGTTGCGGGCGTGGGCCTGCCCGCGCCGGTCCGAGGCGTCCACCAGCTTCAGCCCCGGCAGCCGTCCGCGATAGCTCTCGACGATCTCCCGCGAGCGGTCCGTCGAGCCGTTGTCGGCCACCACCACCTCCCACTCCCCCTCCCAACTCTGGCCGGCGAGCGCCTCGAGCTGCACGCCGATCGTCGCCGCCGCGTTCAGGCAGGGCATGACGACGCTGAGCTTCAAAGGGGCGGGGGTGATCACGGGTTGGTGATCATATGGCAGGGCGGCGGCTCAGGGGACGATCAGCAGCCCGCGCAGGGCGATGCTGTTGAAGCGCGCGAGTTGGGAGTCGCGGTCGCCCACGAGCCGCCAGAAGCCGGCGAAGGTCTGCGGGTTCTCGAGGCGCGGTGGGGGATCGCCCTGCCGGCGGGCGATGGCCAGCAGCAGGCAGGCCTCAGGGGGGGCCGTGGAGGCCACTGGCCCGGGCCCCGGATTCCAGGTCATCGCCGGCGTCAGCCCCCAGCCCAGGGGCGGGATGTTCACCACGTCCTCGATGTCCAGCACCGGCCAGACGGCCGCCGGATCGAGGACGTTGCCAGGAACGCGGTACAGGCGGACCTCCGCGTTGACGGGACTGAGAGTGCGGTTGTGGACCCGGACGTAGATATGGTTCTGGACGCCGTAGCGCACCTGATCGCCGGAGCGCGGGTCGCTCAGGTCCCGGAAGCTCGTACCGGGGTCCGGAGCCGGCGCCTGGACGACGATGATGTCGGGACTGCGGCCGCCCCAGCTCACCGATCCGACATGCCCGTCGTCGTCCACTCCGTCACGGATGTAGACGGCGGGCGGAAAGTCGACCACCCGGACCGCCGTCCGCCGCTCCTGGCGCACCAGATCCCCCACGGCCAGGGGGAGCGGCACCCCAGGAAGAAGGCCGCCGATCGGGTCGTCCGGATGCGAGCAGACCGCGAGCAGGGCCATGGCCCCACGGACGTCCGCCGGCGGGGTCCAGGCGAAACCGGCGACCACCGGCTGGCCGGGGGCCACGGTGACCGTCTTCGTGTCGAGCGGCAGCCAGGGGAGGGGAAGCTGAAGGGGACCGGCGGAACCGCTGCCCGCCAGGAAAGACCAGAAGCTCGCGGGCAGATCGGGGATGACGGGTGGCTCGCCGGGGACCTCGGCCATGAACAGGTGGATCTCGACGCCGGCGGCCGTCTGCGATCCCTGGTTGTGCACCTGGACGTAAACGAGATTGGGAACACCGGGAACGGGAGGGTCGGAGACCAGCTCCTCGTCGAACTCGACGCCGTCGATCCGCGCTCCGAAAAAGGAGTAGGGCGGAGCGTCGACGCGAATGTCGAAGGCGCGCAGCGGGTCGAGCGGGACCGGGAACCGCGGGTCCGCGGCAAGGGCGGCGGATGGCGGATATCTCCTGCCATCGTCGATCGGGGTGCCGCGGATATGAAGCCTCACCGCGGGAGCTCCGTCCAGGTCGCACTCGAAGACGCCGCGCCCGAAGGTCGCGCAGCGTAGCGCGAACCGCGCCGGCACACCGGCGGCGTTCCACTCCAGCGCGACGGTCTCGAGATCGGTGACCAGGACCAGCGGCAGATGGTCGTTGAACGTCCGCCACTCCGGGGAGGGAGCTCCGGCGTTGCGCACGACGTACACTCCGGCCAGCGTACCGACATAGAGGGTCTGGCCGTCAGGGCTCCGCGGGTCGAACGTGCTGCAGGTTACGGGAGATGGCCCGAGCGCGTCGAAAGGGTTGTTGCCCGAGATGTCCGACCAGTTGGCCCCGGCGTCCCCGGAGAGGAAGACCTTGCCCGGGCTCGGGCCGGTCGTGACGGCGACGATCGACGGGTTGCCGGGATGCACAGCGATCGAGGTCACGCACAGACCGGGAATCTTCTCCCAGGGGCCCTTGACGGCGGTCCAGCTCTCCTGGGCGCCGGCGACCTCGAGCTGGCTCCCATTTCTGGTGACGAGAACCCCGCCGCCGGAGGTCCCCAGCCACCAGACATTGTCCGGGTCGGCCGGCGCATAGGTGATCGCCGTGACCTGGACCGGCACTGTGGCCCCGGCTTTTTTTACCGACAGATCGCCAGTGTGGAGCTGCTTGAACGTAGTCCCGTCGGTCGTCGCGTACGCCCTGTTCTTGCGGCCGGCCAGGGCATGGTCGTTCCGCGTCGGGTGGTGCGCCAGCACGCCGACGAAAGGCGTGATGTCCGCGGGGAGGAAATCGGCCACCAGCGGCTCGCTGGAGACCCGGAGCGTCGGTCGGGTTCCGGGGCCCGGGGAGGGCAGATCGGGAAGCGGGGTGTCGAACCCGCCCTGGGGAGCGGAACGGGCCTCGACGGTCAGGCGCTCCAGTCCTTTCCGGGAATCGATCTTCGGCCTTCCCATCGGTCCTTGCCAGGTGGCCAGGAAGCGCTGCACGGACCCGGGCTCGAAGGCCATCGCGCCGCCGTCGCCGCCGAGCATGTAGAACCAGGACGGACCGCCAAAGCTCACCCAGGTGCCGCGGTCCTGAAAGCCGCCGCCTTGAATGAACGGGTGCCGCGGATGCACGGCGAGGCCATAGAGTTGCGCCGCGGAGATGCCGAAGTCCCGTCGCCGCCAATGCCTGCCGGCATCCTCGCTCAGGACCACGCCTCCGTCGTTGGCCACCCAGACGCGGTCAGGGTTGTGCGGATCGAAGGCAACGGCGTGCTGATCGGCATGCTGGGAGCGGTCCCCCTGGTCGTACCTCGTCCAGTCGATGACCTTCCGCCAGCTCTCCCCGCCGTCCCGGGTCAGGAAGAGGTCGACCGAGCCGGCGAGGATGACCTTGGGGTCTTCGGGGTGCGCCTCGAGCACCAGGTTCGCCCAGGGCTGGGTATCGCGGGTCTCGTCCCCTCGCGCCTGCGTCGCCTTCCAGGTGCCCCCCTGGTCTTCGGAGACGTAGACCCTGGAGGTGAACGACTCGATGCGGATCGCTCCTTTAGGCGTGGGTTGAGGCAGCTCGAAGATCGCGTATACCACTCGCGGCAAGGCCGGGCCGAGCGCGAGCTTGATGCGTCTGAAGGTTTTCGGGAGCGCCTTGGTGATCAGCGACTTCCAGGGCGTCGTGTACTCGGCCAGCGCCCGGTCGAAGACAGCGCGGAAGATCCCGCCAGACCGCATTGCGGCATAGACCATGAACGTCGCGGGCGGCGGTTGGGAGGGGAGGGCTCCAAAGTCGATCACCACGTCCGTGATATCGGAGACGCCCAGGTCCGGGATGAACCCCTCCTTGCCTTCCAGCCGCCACAGTCCGTTCGGGCTGGCGATCCAGCACCGGTCCGGATCCCAGGGGTCGACGGTGATGCGCTCGAAGCGGGGAGCATAGAAATCGGGCGGCGTGGGCACCTCGGCGGGCGCGATCCGGAGGAAGGTGACGCCGCCGTCCCGGGAGCGGTAGAGGCCGTGCCCGCCGAAGTGGTTGGGGATCGGCTCGCCTGTTCCCACATAGATGACTTTCGGATCGCTGGGGGCGATCGCGATGGCGCCGACCGGGAGCGCCCACTGCGCCTGATTCGGCGGGTCCGGAGGACGGAAATCGCCCAGAGACTCCCAGGTCTCTGCTCCATCGACCGATTTCCATACCCCGCTGAACGCGGTCCCGGCGTAGATCGTCGCGGGATCGACCGGATCGAGGGCCAGCGCGCAGACGCGGCCGACGACGTTCCTGGGTCCCATCGGTACCCAGGGGAGCTTCCCGGCGTCGGCGCGCTCCCGCAGCGCGGCGTGCTGCACCGACGCCGCGACCTTGCCCGCGAAGGATCTGGAATCGAGTCCCAGGATCTGGAGGATCCCCTCCTCTCCGGGCTGGTCGAGGTCCTCCTCCTCCTCTTCTTCCGGGAGGTCCGGCTCATCGGCCACGCTCACTTTCCTCCCGCCGGACGCCGCCGCTTCCTGGGCGCCGGCGGGGGCTCCGCGCTCAGGGAGTCAGACCGGGGGGGTTGTGCGAACAGCACGGTCCCCGGACCCGTGTCTGTGATCGGTGGGGTGACCGGGTTGTTCCGGAGATTGACCCAGCTCTCCAGGACCCCTCCCGGCAGGACCGGGAGGACGGCGCCTGCCAGGGTGTTGGGGAGCAGGATTTTCGACGCTGACGAGAAGACGAGGAGGCGCAGATCGAAGAGGAATGCGCAGCGCACCCGAAGAATGAGCTGGTCGGAAGCCTGCAGCATCGCGAGAGTCAGCTTGTCGGTCGCGGCCGTCCACAGAACGGCTGTGCCGTCGGCTTGGACCGCGCCCGGCAGGACCACGAGCGCCCTGCCCGCCGTAGCCCGCAGCCAGACCTCGACGACCCCGCCCTGATTGCCCTCGGCCAGCTTCTGGGACCCTGGGTGGAGAGCCTGGGAGAGGTTGCACGCCAATCCTTGTTTCAGCCGGGCCAGGGCGGTTTCGGGAGGGATGAGCTCGTCATGGACCCACCGGGTGTCCGGACGCCAGGAGATGCTGGCGATCGATGGCCAGGGCGGATCGACGACCGGGGCCGCGGGACCCGCGGGTCCCGGATCTCCCTTGAGCCCTTGAAGTCCCTGGGGTCCTTGAAGTCCTTGCGGCCCCGGGGGACCCTGCGGACCGGCAGGGCCTGGGGGACCGGGACTGCCGGCCGGACCCGCGCCGCCCGAAGCCCCTGGATCGCCTTGAAGTCCCCGGGGCCCCGCAGTGCCCTGCGGTCCCGCCGGGCCCGCAGGTCCGGCATCGCCCTTCGGTCCGGCGGGGCCCTGCGGACCGGGCGGTCCCGGGTCCCCCTTCAGGCCGGCCGCGCCCGGCGAGCCCGTATCCCCCTTGGGGCCGGCAGCGCCCGCAGGACCCGGAGAGCCAGCGGGCCCCGTGTCCCCTTTCGGCCCCGCGGGTCCGGTCCGTCCCGGTTCCCCTGGGTTGCCATTCGGTCCCGCCGGACCGGCAAGACCGGCAGGCCCGGCGGGCCCCGCTTCTCCCGGGTCCCCCTTCGGCCCCGGCTCCCCCTTGTCGCCTTTGATCCCCGGTGCTCCAGAGACGCCGCCGCCGTCCGCCGTTCCCTGGACCGGCGCGCCGTCGTAGTGCGTATGGCCGCCGGCGTCCGTCACGAAGGCGCCGCTGTGGGTGTGATGGCCGAAGGTGACGAACAGCGCCGGGTCCTGATGGACCTGGAGGCCCGCCGCCGTCTGCTCGACGCGGGCGATGACCAGACCGTCGGGGGCGGGGACCGGAGCCCCCTGCTCCGGGGCGAGCCGGACCCGGGTCTCCAGCGTGACGAGCGTCGGCTGGTCTCCCACCCGCAGTGACGGCTCGTCGCCGTTCACCGGCTCGAGCGCTACCCGCCAGGGGCCCTCACCGGCGCCGAGGACCGGGAGGACCTTTCCGGGCCGCTCCACGGCGAGGCGGACGCCCTCCGGTCCGAAGGCCACTCCTTCCTCGACGTGGACTTCCTGGCCCGCGGCGGTGACCCGCAGGCCCCAGCCGATGCGACCGGGTCCCAGGGTTCGCCGCAGGTCCAGCACGGCGTCGCCGAGGCTCTGCTGGAGATATTCGAGGTGTGTGGCCGTCATCCGCAAGCCGTCGATGAACCGGACCTTCGCATCTTCGGCCATGATCGATCCTCACTAAAAGGAGACCACTATGTCGGTGGAGAGGGATGCCGCCAGCTCGAGCTGATCGCGGGAGCGCTTGGGAGGCGGCGGAGGCGAAGTGCTCCAGACCACGTCGACCTCGCGCAGGGAGACCGTACCCACCGCACGGCTGGTGACCTGGAGGCTGCCGACCGGCGCGAGGCTGGGGAAGCGCAGCACGACCGGCACGCCCCGCGGTACCGGGGTGACCTCCACGACCGGCGCGGCGGCGGTGGCGAGCTGCATCAGCAGGGCGGGCAGGGGCGTGGCCTTGGCGGGCAGGAACACGGACCGCACCCGGCCGCGCAGGGCGGCGAGAGCGCTCCCCCTGGCGAAGATCGAGGGGAGGTGGCGCCAGGGGCCGGCCGGGCCGCCCCGCCGCAGCTCCTGGGCCTGGAAGGAGCTGCGATGCGGGGCCGCGATCAGCCCCCAGGTCAACGCGCCGCGGGCCACGAGGAGGGTGGCCCAGAGCCGGCGGCCCTTGACCAGCGGCAAGGGACGCTTGAACGGGAAGAGGGTCCAGGCCTCGTCCGGCCCCGTCCGCGGATCGAGCGACACCGGATCGCTAGCCCCGCCGTCCACCGGCTCGGCCGGCTCGCCGGCCGCCTCGGCCCAGAGGACGATCCGGGCCTCGGCGCCGCCCGGCTCCGCGCGCAGCGGCAGGCGTACGCCGGCGAGATCCCCGGCCAGCTCCGCGCCGGCATCCTGCAAGGATGGCAGGCGGACGCAGAACGCGTGGTCCGGGTCCACCGCCAGCTCGGCGTTGGGGGAGACCGACGGCTCCATGGGCTCGAGGACGCGGGGAGGCGCGAAGGTCCCCACGGCGTTGAAGCGGACCTCCCGGATCGAGAGAGCCTCCGCCGGCAGCAACAGCGCGTCGGTCCGCCTTTCCTCGGTCGTGAAGCTCAGCGCGGCGGTCTGCTGCCCCTCGGCCGTGAAGCTCAGCTCGTCGGGCTTCGGCACGATGCGGGTGATGCGGTCAAAGACCGCATGCGGCGGGTCGTCGATCTTGAGGATTCCGGGAGACCGCGAGGAGAGGACGAGTCGGAAGCTCACGTCACCCTGCCCTGTGGGATCGCCCGCCAGAGGCGCGATAGCGGCGGTGAGGTCGACCATGAAGGTGCTCTGCGGCGTCCATTCCCCGCTCCCCGGGCGCACTGGACCGGGATAGCTCCACACCACGGGGCCGCCCTCGAGGCGCAGGTCCAGATCGGCGGGAGAGTCGGCAAGCATGATCACGGCCTGGGCTGCAAACTCTTTTTCCTGCTCCGGCTTGCCGGAGAGACCGCTGAGATCGAGCCGCAGACGCTCGGTGCGGATCTCGGGGAAGGAAACCTCCCGATCGGCTCCCGTGCTCAGCGATCTGGCGAACGCCAATCCATTCCAGGGAGAAACCGCGGCGATCTGGACGCCAGCCATGTTCTCGACACTCAAGCCGCGGACCGTGCGCAGGGTCCCAAAGTCCAGCACCGCCTGACTCCCCTCGACCCGCACCGTCGCCACGCTGCCGATCACTGCCTGGTCAGCGCGCAGGGCGGTGACGGTCACGATGTAGCTCGACATCACCGCGTTCTTCGGCAGCGTCGCCTTGAGGGAGACGGAGAGAACCCCGAGCTCGGCGGACCTGTCTACCAAGAGATTCGATCCCACCGCATTCCTTGGCAGCGTCGCGTCTGGGGAGGTGGAGAGGGCCCTGAGCTCGTCGGCCATGGTCAGCTACTCGAAGAGCGTCGCGTTGCGCAGCGTCGTGAGCGTCTGGTCGAGCTGGGCGTCGAACTGGGCGTCGCTGAGGTCGGGTTTGATCTTCTTGACCTGAGCCTTGACGGCGTCCTTCTCGACGGCTGTGAGCGGCGTGCCCTTGACGAGGATGTTTTTGACCGACGGGTCGGTCGCGGAGAGAAGGACTTGGTCGACGGTCACCCCCTGCAGGAAATCGGGCACGCTGGAGAAGATATCGACAGGAATGACGCTGCTCGGCGCGACCACGAGATTGACCGTAGTCCCTTGCGGCACGATCAGGCCGGCGGCGACGCTCTGACTCACCACGCGGGGAGCCTGTGCCACCGGTACTGGCTCGAAGGCCGAGCTGAAGGTCCTGGGATCGACAGCCGGAGGCCGCGCAGAGGACACATCGCTGATGAAACGGCTGGCAAACTTCGTCGGCAGAGGTTCTCTGGTATCTATCTGATGTGTGGTCGCGGCTAGGGTTCCTGCGTTGTTGACCGACATGGTTTGTTCTCCTAGAGGTTGATGTCTTGCGGAACAAAGTCGGCGGTGTCGAAAGATCCGGTCGAGCCGGGCGTTCTCTTCTGCGCGACCGTCACCGTCCCCAGCTTCAGCCCCTTCGACTCCAGCAGCTTGCGGGCGTCGGCTTCGGTCAGGCCGGTGAGGACCGGCACCTCGACCATCACCATGGGCTTGGGAACCACGGCAATGACGAGATGGGCGGTATCCCCGGCAGCCATCCGCTCGCCGGCGGGCGGGAGCTGGGCGAGCACCGCGGCATCGGCGGCGTCCTGCGAGGGGTTGGCCCAAGGCTCGTCCTTGCCCGTGACGTCCACCACTCGCGACACGTTGATGCCGGCGGTGCTCAGAGCCTTCAAGGCGTCGCGCAGCTTGGCGCCGAAGAGATCCGGCATCAGAGCGCCGCTCGGCGCCAGGGTCAGGGTCTTGGTCTGGGGCTGCGCCGCCGGCGCGATGGTCACCGCATCGGTGGCTGGCTTGAAGCCCTGGGCCTCGGCGCGCAGCTCGTACGTGCCGGGCTTCAGAGCGGCGAAGAGGTGGTCCTTGTCGGGAAAGACCGGCCGCACCGCCTCGAAGGCGAGGTGGGTGGCCTGATCCACCGCGGTCACCCGCACGGCCGCCGGGTCGGCAGCCCCCTGGACGGTGACTCGCAGGCTGAACGTGTCCGCGGCGAGCGCCAGCGTGACGAGCTCCGCCAGCGCTTCGACGTTGTCGTTCCAGAGCTGGGCGGAGAGGGGCTGGCCCGGCTGCACCAGGGTCTTGACGAAGTCTTCCAGTTTCATCATGCGGTTTTCCTTTCCGTCCTTCCTTCAGCTTGGCTTCACCGGATCAGGCCAGAGGAGCATTCCCGGCCGGATCTGGGCCAGGGGATCGCCGGCGTCCGCCTCGCCGAGCACGCCGTCCCCCAGGACCCAGTGCTTTTCCTGGAACTCCAACCGCACCTCCACTCCGGCCGGCTGGAAGCGCCGCAGGGCCGTGGCGACGTCCGCAAGCACGGTTTCCGGATGGGCGGCGTCGAGGTCGCGGAAGCGCTCGGGGATCAGGACGCGGACGGCATAGGCCTCGTTCTCGATCCAGGAGAGCTCGATCTCGGCCGCCGGCGGCGGGCTCGCTCCCGCGGCGGGGGCGAAGACCGAGCGGCCGAACACGGCCGCGAGAGGACGCGGCAGCTCCTGCACAGGGCCCACGGGGACGAAATGCGCCTCGCGGACGAAGAAGGCGAAGCGGGTCTCTCCCACCTCGATGCCGGGGACGTCGACCTTGCCGCCGGGGCCGGGGTCCTCGGCGTTGCCGGCGAGCGCCGCGGCAGGCGTGGCGGTGGCGAATCTGGCGATGCGGGCCTGCTGGACCGGTGTCAGGCCGGGGCCGTCGAACACGAAGTCCTGGCTGGTGTCGGCGCCGGCCGTCGCGAAGCAGGCGCCATGCCACGACCAGGCGAGGTCCGAGGCGTCCTCGCCGTCCAGCTCGACGTTGCCGTCCGCGGTGAAGAGCAGCTCCTTGCCGGCGGGCACCATCCCCAGGTAGCCGATGCCCCGCCCTTCGTCGCGGTTGACCAGCATGGGGCCGAGGGTGCCGCCCTGGCTGTCGCCGAAGATCCGCACCTCGAGGGCGCGCGCGTCGAAGCCGCGGCGCAGGACGCTGAACAGATCGCCGTGGGAGCGGGGGACGCGCGGGGTCTTCTCGCGCCGCAGCGGGTTCTCCTCCAGGCCGATCACCTCGGCGGTCGGCGCCGGGTCGGAGCTCAGACGATCGCTGACGAAGGCGGCGTGCCAGAAAAAATCCTTGCTGGGGCGGATCGGCGCCGCGAGATCGAGGTCGAGGGCGTTGGCGGCCCCCTCGAGCAGGGCGCGGACGGTGCCGTTGCCGGCGGCGTGGATGGCCGCGGTGCGCGCCACCCGGGCCCGCAGGGCGTCGAGGAGAACGGGGAGGGCGAGCTCTCGGCGGAAGAGGAGGGCCATCTCGGCGGCGCCCAGGCCATGCAGGCCGGCGAGGAGCAGGAGGTCGGCGGCGGTCTCGGCGCCACCCAGGCGATGGGAGCGGCGGACGCCGGCCAGGTCGGCCGCGAGCACGTCGAGGTCCCCCGCCAGGGCCTCGGTCACGGCGCCGAGCCGCTTGCCGGGCCGGGCGGCCTCGAGATGGGCCGGGAAACGGCTCAGGATGCGGGTCGTCCGGCCGCTCACTTCGGGCCTCCGTCGACGACGCGGCCGATCCAGACCGTCTCGCCGCTGGCGATGTTGATCTCCGGATTGAGCTGGCGGATGCGCACTCCGGCGTCCATGTAGTCGGCCTGGTAGCTCAGCACCTCGGTCCCGTAATTGGGCTTGCTGGCGACGTAGCCCCGGAGTACCTGCAGCGTGATCGTCCCCGCCGGCGAGGTCCGCAGCCCGTTCTGCAGGCGCACGGCCACGTCGTCCAGGGCGGCTCGCCGGTTATCCACCACGTTGCCCAGCAGCCCGACTCCCAGCAAGGTGATCTTCACCGTCACGGAGAGGAGGACGAGCTGTCCCGCGATCTCCACCTGCAGGCCGGCCAGGGTCGGGCGCAGGCCGGGATCCCCGGGATAGAGATTGGTGCGATAGAGCTGCCGCGGACGCGGGTCGGCGTCCGCCGCCAGGTCCGCCGCCAGGTCCACCACGATGTCGAGCACGCCGTCCAGGCTCATCAGCACGGCGATCAGGCGGTTGTAGATCACGGTTTCGCCGATGCCGATCTCGTCGAAGAAGGCGTCCACGGCCTGATGGACCCGCTGGTCGAGGTCGCTTCGCTCCGCCTGCCGCAGGCTGGCGGCGGCCGGGATGACCTTCACGATGGCGCTGATCTTCAGCAGCGGCGGGGTGTCCGAGAGCCGCTCCGGCCACAGCGCCACCCCCGGAGCGGGCTGCGACTGCTCATCGAACGTCACGTCGGCGAGGTCGAGCCGGTGGAGGACTCGGACGCCCACCGGGCGGGTCTCCTCGATCCGCGTCCGGATGAGGGCCTCGAAGTCCTCGAGCTCCCGCGTACTGAGCGCCGTGGTCACCGGCTTGACGATTTCGAGCTTCACGACGCCGGGGTGGGCGAGGTGGTCCTGCAGGATCCGCACGTCCTTCTCGCGCAGGCCCGGCACGCTGGTGAGCGCCGCCAGCAGGGCTCCGGTGGTGGCCTTGCCCGCCCGCTCGTGGGCCCGCTCGGCACGGCGGCGCAGGGCGTCGTCCCCCTCCTCGTCGCCGATCAGGCGGGTGGCCTGGGGGTTCTCGACGCTATCGACGCCCAGGATCGGCCGGTCGATTGCCGCCACCCACTTCGCGGGCACCACGCCGGCCGCGCCCGGCGCGGTGGCGGCGATGGGCGTCTCGACCGTCAGCTCGCCGCGGCGCAGGGTGCGGTCCTCGGTAGTCTCGAAGGAGGCGGCCGGGGGCTTCACCGTGGAGAGGCGGGTGCCGGCCTCGATCTGGATGTCCGCCGGCGCCGGCGAGAGGCGGGAGAAGACGGCGGTGCCCACCGCGAAGGCGCCGCTGCGGCGGGTGAGGCCCACGAGCCGCACCACCTCGTCCAGGTCGCGCCCGGTGGCGGTGGCGAGGAAGCCGGAGCGGTAGATCCCCTCGAGCTGGCCGGAGAGCACGGCGTACTCGCGCGCGAAGCTCTCGGCGAGCAGGCGGGTGACGCTCCCGGGGTGGCGGTCGGTGAGGGGCGGCAGCGAGCCCGGCGGCCGCTGGGCCTCGAAGTTGGCGTAGAACGGGGTCCCCTCGTCGGGCAGGACGGCGGCGGGGTCCGCGGTCTGCCAGCGGATCTCCCCCTGCTCGAATCTGTAGTCGCGATCGGAGACGAAGAGACGGAAACCGCCCCGCGCCTGGCCGAAGACCCGGAGGGTGGCGGCGATCACCGGATCGGCGGCGGCCACCGGATAGGTGGCCGGCGGCGCGTAGACGAAGCGCTGCCGCGTCTCGCCGCCGGTCAGGGCGTTGAGCAGGTCGTCGACGAACTGGACGTAGGGCTCCGCCACGTAGGTCACGGGCCGGCCTCCAGGGAGAAGGGGAGGGTGAGCGCCAGCGGCTCGGGCGCGCCGATCACCTTTACGGCGATCTCGATGCGCACGCTGTCGCGGGGCGGGGAGTGCTCCGCGCGCACGGCGGCGGACACCACCTCGACGATGCGCGGCTCGTCGCGCAAAGCCTGGAGCACATAGAGCTTGATCAGGTTGCGCGTACGCTCGACGTTGGGCTCGCCGATCAGCTCGTGGTGGCGCGAGCCGTAGCCGGGGTGGCCGAGGGATTCGAGCTCCCCCTTGCGCGTCTTCAGCCGGTCCGCGATCGCCTGCTCCAGGTTGTCGATGTCATCGGTCACGGCGAGGTCACGGCCGCCGCGGGAGGTGCGGTCCACCACGGCGAGGTCGGCGTCCTCGAAAAAACCGCCGGCCAGGGAGTAGGCGAGCCGCAGGTCGCGCCCCAGCAGCGGGTTGACGGGCGGGCGGGCCATCAGGGAGCCCCCTGGTCGTTGACGAACGCGGCCGCCGGCGGTCCGAGGACGGTGAGCACCCCGGAGCCCGAGGGGATCTGGTCGCCCACCCGCAGCAGCGCCTGGCCGGAGAGGGAGACCCCTCCGGATCCCCCCTTGCCGACGGTCAGCGGGTAGGAGGCGCCGGAAACCGAGTTGACCATCTGGCAAAGGCTGCCGGAGATGGCCAGCGGCATGCCGCCGGCGGTCACGAAGGCCTGCGGCACGTTGGTGATGAAGCCGCTGTCCGGCGCTCCCGAAGCCCCGGGGCTCACCACCACGGCGCAGCCTACGGTCACTGGCATTCCCGGCATGGCTCTCCTCTCTTCTTTCCCGCCCGCTCACTGCGGGCTGAACTGCGTGTTGCCGGCCAGGGAGACTTTGGCCCCCTTGAGCTTGGCCTCGCTCTTCCCCTCGATGGAGACCGAAGCGCCCTCGATCGTCACCTTGCCCTTGGCGGAGACGGCCAGCTTCCCGCCCGTCTCCAGCTCCAGATCCCCCTGCGCCTCGATGTGGATCTTCCCCTTGGCCTGGATGGTGACGTCCCCGTCCTTGGCGATCTTCACGGTGGTATCCCCGGCCTCGATGATCAATCCCTCGTCGTCGGCGGTGAGCTTGGCGCCGCCGGGGAGCTCGGCGTAGAGGCGCTTGACGCCGCTCTCCTCGTCGTCCGGCGGCACGTAGACGATCTCGGCCGCCTTGGCGACCGGCGGGTGGCTCTGCTCGTCGTAGAGCGAGCCGAGGACCACCGGCGCGTTGAGGTCGCCGCCCACGAAGGCCACCAGCACGAGGTCGTCGACGCGGGGGAGGGCGGAGAGGCCGAGGCGCCCCACGGCCACCGGAGCGCTCCGCAGCTCGAGGCCGCTCGCCTGCAGGCGCACGCTGGCTTGGTGGTTGCCGTCGCCGCTGTCGGAGTCGCGGGGGAAGACGGCGGTGACGATCCCCAGCTCCGGCGAGCGGACCGCCGCCATCTCGTGGCGCACGATGGCGCGCAGGGTGGCCACGAGGTCGCTCACGTCCCCTCCACGGCGAGGGAGGTGACGAAGCCGGCGCGGCCGTCGAGCCGGTGCTCCACCGCCAGCACGCGCAACGGCCCCGGCGCGGCATCGGGGAGGCCGCGCAGCTCCACGAGGTCCCCCGGGCGCAACGCCGGCCGGCCCACGAGGAGGACCTCGCCGCGCACCGCCGCCCGCCCGGCGCGCACGGCGAGGGCGCGGCTGGCGCCATCCGCGGCGTCGCGGGTGCGCAGGGCTCCCAGCAGGTACGCGGGCGTATCGCCGGGCGACGGCACCGGATCGTGGCGCAGCCAGTGCCAGCGCTTGGCCCCCTGCTCGCTGGCGGCGCCCAGCGCGGCGGTGGAGGCGGCCGCGGGAGCCGTGGCCGCGGCCACGCGCCAGGCCAGCAGATCCGCGCCCCAGCGCAGGGTAACGGCGCCGCCGTGGCGGGGTGGCGCCATCCGCAGGCCGCCCTCGGGGGAGGCGGAGACGTCGCAGCCGGCCAGCCGCGCGAGGTCGAGTACGTGCGACCAGACCGGCCGGCGGTCGTCCACGCTGTAAGCCTCGAAGCGCAGCGGCGCCTGGATTCTGTCGAGGGTGGCGCTCGCCGCCAGGTCGCGCACGATGTCCGCGGCCGACTGCCGCAGATAGGTCTGGGAGCGGCGCGCGCGGCTCAGCGCCACGGTGGCGGCGAGCCCCTCGAGGCGCAGGCCGCTGCTGGTGACGGCGACCTCGGAGACCTCGCCCGTCCACACGGTCTCCTCGTCTCCCGCCTCGCCCAGCGCCACCTTCAGCCGGGAACCGGGCGAGGCCGCGGCCAGGGGCGATCCCGGGCCGGCCGCCAGCTCCGCGGCGTCGTGAGCGGCTCCCAGGCCGAGCGACAGGCGCACCCACGCCAGCCGGGCCTCGCCCGGGGTCAGGCCGCGGCCGTCGAGGGTCACGACCGCGGACGGGCGGGAGAGCTTCACGGCTCGTCCACCTCGATGCCATGGCGGCGCGCCTCGCGGCGCAGCAGCCGGTCGATGTGGGAGGCGAGGTCCTCCTGGAAAAGATCGGCCGCCGCGGGTCCGTCCCCCGGTCCCGGCGCGTCTCCTGCCGTCTCGGCCAGCGGCTCGCTCCCCGGGGCTCTCCGGAGGGCCGGAGGAGCTGACGGGCCGAGGGCTGCGAGCGCGCGCAGTCCGCCCCGCGGGGGGAAGGGAGGAGTCGCGGGACCGGAGGCGTCCCCGGACGGGGGATCCGTGGTCTCCGGCCCACCCCTGCCGTCCGCGCGGCGCCGGGTCCAGCCCCCGGTGGCTCGCGAGCCTGTCCGCAGGCGTGCCAGGACGGCCGCGAGGCGCTCGGCCGCCGGCGCTGCCGCTGCCGCTCCGGCACCGCCGGCCGGACGGGGAGCGGGGTCCGGCAGCTCGGGCAGCGATGCCCACATCGCCGGGCGGGTCAGCGGCGGGAGCTCCCCCACCTCCTCCGCCATGGCTTCCGCCGTCGCTCCCACCAGCACCGGCAGGTCGGCGCCCGCGCCGGCGCGGGCAACTCGTGGCGCCAGCCAGGAGCTCCTGGGGGGTGTCTCGAGAGCCGCCGGCGTCCCCTTCGAAGCCTCACCCCCGATCCCTCTCCCGGAGGGAGAGGGGGGGCTCCTGCGAGCGGGATTGCCATCGACTGCGCTATGCCTAGCTGCAAAGACGTCAACGGCGCGCCCAGCGCCCCCCACCCGCTCCACCCTTCCAGCATCGCCCCCTCTCTCCCTCCGGGAGAGGGGCCGGGGGTGAGGCTTCGAAGGGGACCCTGCCGGATCCGGCACGGACGCTGGAGACACCTTCTCAGGCACCGGGAGGCGCCGGCGATCCGGAGCCCCCAACTCTTCGGCCCCAGCCTCATACCGGCGCAGCAGCGCCGCGACCCGCTCCGGGTCGCCGGGAGCGGAAGCCCCCCCCGCGAACCGCTTCTGCTCCGGCGGCCCGGCAATCCTTCTGGACACGGCCGGGCCTTCCCGGGGGGCTCGCCGCGACGCCGGGACAAGCCGCCGGGCGCGGTCGAGCCGCCCGGCCAGGGCGGCGGCGCCGTCGGCCACCGCCAGCAGGGGCGCCAGGAGCGCGTCGGAAACGAGGTCCGAGGCGTCGAGGTCCCGCAGGAGCGGGGCGAGAAGGCTATCCTCCTTCTCCAGGCCCGCCATGGCGGCGGGCGCCGCGGCGGCCAGGGCCTTGAGGCGCCGGAGCGCCGGGTGCGGCCGGCTCACCCCTCGCCCCCCTCGGCTCCGCCGTCGCCGTCGCGGGCCAGCATCTCGAGATAGAGCAGGACTTGGCCGAGGGTCAGCTCCGAGCATTCGGCGGCCGTCCAGCCGAACTCCCGCGCCAGCACGAAGCAGGCGCGGGCGATGGGAGCCCGCACGGCCCGGTCGAGGTCGCCGTCGTCCAGGGTCAGGCCGCTGATCTCGTTGACGCGGGCGAGGAGGAACTGCACCAGCCCGGCGGGCAGGCCGCCCACCTGCTCCACGCTGAGCTTGGGGGTGACCAGGGACTGCTGCACCATGAGGATGCTGGTGAGCAGGCGCTGTTCCTTGGCCGCCCGCGTCACCCGCTGGACGTCGCGGACGGTGAGCGGACGGAGCACTATCTGCCCGGCCGCGGCTCCGCCGTCTCCGTCCCCGGCAACGCCCAGCAGCGCCGCGGGCACGTCGACGGTATGGGCGGCGGCGGCGCCGGCCAGCAGGTCTTCGGCGGTCAGCGGTCTCGCCATGGGCTACGGGGTCTCCGTGACCGTAACCGAGAGCGCGCGGAAGCGGACCTCCTCCATCACGAAGTCGTCCTCCGGCAGGGTGTAAACCCAGTCCTCGATCTTTACTCCCATCACGGTCACCGTCGCCGACGAGTCCGGCAGCGAGGGGTTCTGGAGGCGCAGGCTGAGGTTGAACGCCGGGCTGACGAAAGTGCCGGCCGGACGGCTGTCGGCGGCCTCACCGAGCATCAGCTTGAGCAGGGCGCCGTTGATGAAGGCCCGCTTGATTCTGCCGAAGACGTTGACGTTGCCGGGACGCAGCTCGGTGGCCAGCCGCTGCCCCAGCTCGTGGAACGGCTTGAGGTCGGTCTGCACGTGGACAGTCACGTCGGTGACCCGGCCGATGGGGGTCAGCGAGTAGGTCTCGCCGATGGCGGCCGCCCGCTCGCCCTCGGCGCCGGCGTCGGTGGCCAGGGAGATGGAGCCGTCGGAACCGCGATAGACGTTGTTGGCCATGGTTTGCTCCTCACGAAAGATTCATGATGATCTGGATGAAATCGATCGAGAACGTCGGCTGCAGGGTCATGGTGACCAGCGCTTTGCCGGCGATCTCCTGCTCCCGCGTAGCGGTGACCGCAAGGTCATATCCGATCAGCTTCTCGGCGACCACCATGTCGTTCAGGGAGCCGGCGAGGGTCGCCCGAAGGGCGTCGCGGACACGGGCGTTGTTGAGCTTGCCGATGTACGAGCTGGCGCTCCTCCGCGCCGCTTCCTTGCCTTCATCGATGATGCGGCGCGTGGTGATCTGCCCGAAGGCGCCGGGGTCGGTGGAGATCCCTTTGAGGATACGGAACCCCAGGTTCTGGCGCAGGACGAGGATGCGCTCGCCCAGGAGCTGCTTCTGCTCAGCCCGCGTATAGATCCTCGTCAGGCCTGCCGCTGCCACATCCTTGTTGGTCAGGCTGACCTGGGACGCCAGGGTAGACATCTTGGCGGCCACCAGCGCCGCGGCATAGGAGGGCGGGAGATTGACGTTGCCGCCGCCGGGGCTCGCCGCGTCGGCGGCGAAGATCCCCGGCGCCACCAGGACGACGCGAGGGTTGCCGACGAGCGCTGAATCTGAGGCGATCTCGGCGAGGTCGGCCGATCGAGTCCCGAGCACGGCGATCCGCTCACGGCCGTCATTCTCGGTGTCTTCCAGATGGCCGAGGACCTGAGCGCTGACGTCCGCGACGCTCAGGCCGCCCACCACGAGGATGTTGACCGGCTGGCTGGCGAGGAGCTTGAGACCGGTGTCGGCCGCAGACCCTCCGGCAGCCTCGCCGTTCGCGCCATGGACGGCTATGGGCACGGGGTTGCTGGCCTTCAGAGTCTTCGTTCGGTCGGTCTGCTTCAGATCCACGACTTTCACCAGAGCGCTGCCAGCATTGACGGCATCGAAGATCTCTCCCGCGTTGTCGCCGGTGAAGGTCTCCTTCTGCTTGCCGAGTTCCAGGGTCAGTGTCTGGGCGCCGCTGGTCGAGTCGACGGAGAGACTGACGACGATGTTTTCCGCCCAGGTACCCGGAGTCTTGGCTTCCAGAAAAACGACCTTGGCCGGGGTCGTGCCCGCGTCGGTGAGGTCCCACTTCGTAGCCGCCAGTCCGGAGCCCGCGATGCGCACCGCGTAGACCGTCGAGGCGCCGCCACGGAAGAGCTGCTCGATGGTGCGGGTGAGGCTCAGAGGGTGGGCGCCGGCCGCGGTGCTCCACGCGTCGTAGGGGCCGAAGGCGTCCACCGCCTCGGCGTAGCTGCCGAGGAGGACGACCTCGTTGACCGGGCCGCGGGCGGCGGTGCCGACCACGCCGAGGTTGCCGGTGGCGATGCCGGACACTCCGATCAACCCTTCGGCGCGGACTTCGATGTAGGTCCCCGGCAGGACCATCTCCGTGATCGTTTCACTCATCTCATACCTCCTATGGAGCTGTCAGCTTTTCTCCGACTTGGAAGGGCTTCTCGGGCTTGGTTGCGCCTTCGAGGTCGGTGATGTGCACGTCCACGGTCTTCAGCACGCCTTCCTCTGGCGCGATCGGCGCCACCGCCCGCTCGAAGGCGAAGCGGAAACGCGCCGAGCGGCGCCGCCCGTGATGGTCGGCGGCGGCGAGGGGGGCGCCGACGCTCCCGAGTTGCAGGAGGTCAAGGGAGACCAGCCGCTCGATCGTCTTAGCCGCGGATGAGAGCAGCGCCTCAACCACGCCTTCGCTGAGCTGCGCCGCGCCTGCGGCGTCCAGTCCCCACACTTCCACCAGCAGCACGCCGGAGAGCCGCACCACGCCGGGGCCCGGGGGCAACGTGGAGCCCAGGCCGTCGCGGCCACGGCGGAGATCCTCCAGCGACAGGACCACCACCGGCAGATCCGTCGCCGCCGCCGGCACGGCGACCCCCACGGCTTCGGGCGGCAGAGCCAGCTCGGAGCGCAGGAAGTCGGCGACCGCCGCCAGGAAGGCGTTCTCGGCCACCATCACGGCACCTCCACCGCGTCGGTCATGTCGAGGAGAAAGGCGAGGCCGCGGCTGAGCGCGACATCGGTCTCGCCCCGGCCGGCGGCGTCCTGCCACTTGCGCAGCAGCGGCACCCAGCCGAGGGCGCGGGCGGTGGCATCCCCCTCCGCGAGGTCGGGACCGCGCGCGGCGCCGCCGGCCACCAGCAGCCGCCACTCGTCGACCCGGCGGCGGTCCAGGTTCCAGTTGCGGAAGACCTGCTGGATGGGCGCGATCCCATGGTCCTGGCGGTCCGCCTCCGGCAGCATGCGGGAGGCGCCGCCCAGCAGGAGCAGGGCGGCGAAGTCGCCGGCCAGGTCCATCACCGTGTCCGCCTCACCGGCCAGCCGGTCGTGGACGAAGAGGAAGCCGTCCTCGTCCCCCTGGGCGCTCACCACGTGGTCCCGCGCGTCCACGGGGCCGTGAACGCCGAAGCGCACCGCCTGCGCGGGCTTGGGCGCCAGATAGATCGCCGTGGGTTTGTTCGCGGACCCCAGCTTCTCGAGCCTTTCCGGCGGATCGGTGGCCGGAGCCGGATCCCTCTCGGCCTTTTCGGACGCGAACGTGTAGCCCGGGGGGAGGACGTAGTCGAGGTCCGCCGGTGCCGCGACACGCCCCTTGAGGCCTGGGATGGCGGCCTCGAGACGGAGGACGTACTGCCGCGCCGTCACCGGCTCGATGGGCGCCGGCACGACCTGGGAGACGGTGACGCCGTCGGCGCTGAAGGCGAGCTGGAAGCCGTCCGAGCGGAGCCAGAGATCCGGATTGCCGTCCTCCACCCAGAGCTCCAGCAGCTTGCGGCGGCCGGAGGGGAAGAAGAGGTCCGCCGGCGTGGGCGCGGCCACCGCCGGGTCGTGGAAGAGGGTCGTGTCGTCGAACAGACGGACGTGATGGGGACGGTCGGCCGGGAGCTGCCGCGGCTCTTCGGGGATGCGGGCGTCCCGCAGCCGCCTCGCCAGCCAGATCCAGCCCGCCAGCACCGCCAGCGTCCAGGCGGCGATGGCGATCCCCGCCGCGACGTCTTTTTTCAGCCCCGGGACCTTGTCGATCAGGGGGACGACAAGGAAGGCGAGGACGGCCGCCACGGGCAGGGCGTGGACGAGGGGCAGGCTGCCGGTGTGCGGCCGGTCGACCCGGCTGAGGTGGAAGAGGCCGACGGCCAGGGGCACGCCGAGCAGCAGCCAGCGCAGCGGCGCCGCGGTCCGCGAGCCGCCCAGGGTCTTGCCGAGGAAGGCCAGCCCCAGGCCCGCCGAGAGCCCCGTCGAGAGCAGGCCCGTCGCCGTGTAGCGCTCGACTCCGCGGCGGGTGATCCCCTCGATGAGGATCGCCGCCACGAGCGAGGAAAAGACGGCGACCGCCGCCGGCAGGGTGAGGAGCTCGGTGCGCGCCGCCTCCAGATCCGGTTTCTCCTCGGCGCCGCCGAGGTACCGCCGCGCGTGGGGCGCGGCGAGGACCAGGGGGGGCAGCGCCAGGAGCGGCAGGGCGAGCAGCGAGAGGACGCTGAACCAGTGCCCCCACCCCCAGCCGTAGCCGATGCCCACGGCGCCGACGCGGAAGACGTGGAAGCCGTCCCGCATCAGGGACTCGTCGAGCGGCGGCGGGTCCCGCTTCAGGAGGCCGGCCTCGAACTCCGCGAAGCCGGTGGGCCGCCGGGTGCGCAGGGAGTAGACCTGCTCCAGCGCTTCGGCGTAGGCGGCGGGGAGCCACGCCGGAACCTCCTCCGGCAACGGCCACCAGGCCTCCCAGCGCTGCCCTTCCCGGGTGCTCGGACGGCCGAACACCTGCCGCGCCACCCGGGCGTCGATCGAGCCTTCCGTCGCGGTATGGTCGAACGCGGGCTCGCCGCGCCCCCACTCCACGGCGTTGACGTAGGGGTGCGATACGATGTCGCCGGCCAGATGGGCGAGGTGGCCGAGGACGTAGGCGCGGAGGTGGGAGAGGGCCTTCTTCAGCTCGGCCGGATCGGTCGCCGCCTGGGCGGCGGCCGCCGAGCCCCGATCCCAGATCGCCAGGGCGAGATCGGTGGTGCCCGCCTTGACGGCCTCGCGGTCCCGGTCCGGGTTTCCCTTGTGGACCGTGTCGAAGACCCACGCCTGCCCCGGCGCGAGCAGGGCCGCGAAGGCCGGGACGTCCGGCCCCATGGCCCCCAGAACGGCGAATTGCGAGATCTCGGCGAAGAGCGGATCGCCGGCCTGGTGCTCCGGCAGCGCCGGCCAGGGCGGGGTCGAGGCCATGTCCAGAGCCTGGCTTACGAGGTAGGCCAGCCGTTTCTCGAAATCGCCGGTCTTGCCGCCAAGCGCGCGCTTCAGCTCCCGCAGCCGCCGCCGGGCGAGCAGCAGGATCGCGGTGTGGGTCAGGGCCGCCGGCATGAGCTTTCCTCCCGCTAGGCCGCGGGCAGGGCCTCCTGCAGCCGCGCGTAGGCGGCGATGGCCTGGTCGAAACCGGCGTCCGTCTCCTCGCGCAGGCCGTCGAGGCTCTCGAGGACGGGGGCGAGCAGCGCCTCGATGTCGAGGCCGGCGAAGGCGGCGACGATCTTCTCCCAGCGCCGGATCGGCTCGTCGAGCAGGTCGCCGGCGTCGATCGTCTCCAGCAGACGGGCGGCGCCGTCGCGCAGCCCGGCGAGCGCCGCCTCCAGTCCTTGCAGCGGATCGAGGGCGAGCACGCCGGCCTGCAGGGTCTGCAGATCCTGGCTGAGGTCGCCGAGGAGAGCCCGTGGCGACAGCGGCGCGAGCTGAGCGTGGATCTCCAGGTGGAGTCCGGAGAGCGCCGTTTCGAGCGGCGCGAGGCTGATCTCGCCGATCAGGCCTTTCAGCTCCTGGATGCCGCTGTCCAGCTCCTTCCGGACGTCCTCGATGGCGGCGCTCAGGCGGGCATGGACCGCCTGGAGGATGGGGGCGAGGATCCGTGCCACCCGCTCCGGGGGAGCGGCGTCGAGCACGCCCCGCAGCAGCCCGGTGAGCCCCTCCTCCAGGCCGTGCACCCCCGCCCGCGCCAGCAGGCGGAGCAGGAGCCGCCAGAGGATCCGCAGAGGGTCCACGGCGCCCCGCAGCCGCAGCACCCCGGCCTCGGCTTCGGCGAAGCCCGCGTGGCTGAGGATCTCGGCCACTCCCGCGGCGGCCGCCAGGGCCGCGAGGTAGCGCTTGCGGTTGTTCACCAGCGAGCCCAGGGCCCGCTGGGCCACGTCCTGGACCTCCTGGATCGCCGCGTCGCCGGCCAGGCCGCGGACCTGCTCGAGGCGGGGGAGGAGGCGGGCCAGGATCTGCTGGGGATCGATCGTCTCGACGGCGGCGCGGGCCTTGGCGATCGCCTGCGCCAGGCGCCCCGTCCGCCCGCCGAGATCCGAGCGGCTCGCGCCGGCCTTGCCGCCGAGCCAGCGCGCCACCACCTCGAACGCCAGGGGGTGGACGCGCAGGCCGGTGCCGGTGAGGAAGGCGGTGATCAGCGTGCCGAAGCCCCCGGCCGCCGCCAGCTCGGGCAGGGTGGCGAGGAGCCGCCGGGCCTCGTCCCAGGCCGCCGCGATCTCCTCCTCGGCGCGGGCCGGGTCGAGGAGCGCGAGCAGATCCTCGGCGCTCCGCGCGAGGTCGGCCAGCGCGGGGGACCAGTCGTCGATCCGCAGCTCGGCGAGCAGCCGCGTCCGCGCCGCGTCCAGCCGCTCGCGCAGCGGCTTCACCAGCGCGTCCGGAGAGTAGGCGTCCACCCGGAGCAGGATCTCGTCGAACGCCGTCTGAAGGTCGTCCAGCTCCTTGGCGAAGTCCACCGACGCCACGGCCGAGCGCAGCGTTTCCACGGCCTTCGCGACCGGTTCGAGGGAGATCCGCGGCGAGATCTCGCGCACCTGCGCCGCCAGATCGTGGAGGGTGCCGTCGAGCCCGGCGGCGAGCTCGCGCGGGTCGAGCTCGGCGATCTCCGCCATCAGACCGTCGTAGGACTTTTTGAGATCTTTCACCTGCGCTTCGAGCTCCCCCTGGATCTCCTCCCAGTCGGGCTCGAAAGCCTTCAGGCGCTCGGGATCACTGCGCAACGAGCTGATCAGGGCGTCGACCTCGGCCTTCATCGAAGCCGGCAGCAACTTGAACGGCACCTTTTCGATCACGCCCGCCGCCTTGTCGATCCCGTTCACCGCCGCGTCGACGTAGGGCTTCATCTGAAACGCGGCGAGCTGGTCCGCGAAGGCGCGGACGTCGACCTCCACCTGGCCGATGACGGTATCGAGGTGCAGTGCGTCGACGGCCTCGTCGGCGGCGTCGAACACCTCCTTGATCGCCATCTTGAAGGTGGCGAGCCCGGCCTCCGCCGCCTCGACGGCCTCCTGCGCCTTGGCCGCCAGAGCCGCGATCCCCGCCTTCACCTGGGCCACCAGATGCTCGACCTCGGCGATCGCCTTCCGCACCCGGTCGACGAAGCCGCGGACGGGGTCCGCCGCCAGGGCCACGGGCAGGGCCGCCACCGCGTCGCGCAGCTCTTCGAGGGCGGCGCGGGCCGCCACCGCCGACTGCGCGATGGCCGCGTTCACCTGCTGCCGCACGGCGTGGAGCCGCGAGACCGTATCCTGGATGGGCGCCGTGAAGAGAGACGTGTCGGCCTGGGCGATGGCGTCCGCGAGCTCGGCGGAGCGCGACTCGAGGTCGTTCAGCAACTCGTCCAGCCCGCGTTCGGCGATGCCGTCGAGGGGGATGCCGGCGAGCCCCGGCAGCCGGCCGGCGAGGGCTTCGAGGGCGCGGGCGATCGCCTCCGTGTCGGCGGCGCTCACCGTGGCCGCGGCCCGTTTCACCTCGATCTGCAGCCGCGGCAGGTCGAGGTAGAGGAGCGTCGCCTCGCCGAAGGCCATCTCCTCGGCCACCCCGGTCCCCAGCTCGTCGAGCTGGACCCGGGCCTGGCCGAGCAAAGGCACCGCCGCGGCGGGCTCCGCCGCTGCGGCAGCGTCCAGCACGGAGAGCAGCGCGTCCAGGCGGAGGTCCACGGCGGCGGGGTCGAGCCGGCCGGCCAGGATGGCGGCCAGCCGCTCCCCGTCGGCGAGCACCGTCTCCAGGCTCATCAGGCCGCCCAGGGCTTCCAGCGCCCCCGGCACGCCGGCGGCGAGCTCGCCGAGCGGGAGCAGGCCGCCGCCCGCCGGGGCGATGCCGCCGGCCTGGAGCCAGGTGCCGAGCAACTGCTCCAGGGCCTGCCCCTCGGGCGCCGCGCCGAGGGCCGCCACCAGGCGCGCCAGCCGGCCGGCGAAGCCGGAGCCGCCGGGCGCCTTCAGCTCCGCTTCCAGACGATCGATCAGCGTCCGGATCTGGTCCGTGACCGGCGGCTTCTGCTTCGTGGCCGCTTCCAGCAGCTCCAGCGGCCCGGTGAGGGATTCCAGGGCCGCCAGGGGAGCGGCGAGCGTGGGGACGAGGTCCTGGATCGACCGCAGGACAGGGCCCAGCGCGCCGCCCGCCGACGTGGGATCGGTGGCCGCGGCCTGCGCCGCCATCGCCTCCAGGCCGGAGAGAGCGGCGGGGAGATGGAGGTCCCCGAGCGCCGCGAGCGAGCCGGACGCCGCCTTCAAGACGTCCTCATAGGCCGGCGTCTTGAGCTTTTCTCCCAGGATTGCGGCGGCCGGCATCAGGGGGGCGCCTCTGGCGCGGAAGTTCCCGGCAGCAACTCCCGCAGCCCTTGAAGGGCGGTGCCCGTGCCTGCTTTCAAGATATTTTTCAGCGCGCTTCCAGCCTCCCTGACGGGAGCCAGCAGGTCGCTGATCCTGGGCAGGCTCACGGGGGCGAGAAGGGCGGGCACGTCCAGGAGGTCGAGCCCCGCCGAGATCTCGGCCGCGAGGCTGGCCTCCACACCCGCGAGGGCCTCGGGAGAGAAGCCCGCGGCGGCGCCGCCCCCCGCGGAGAGTCCGATGCCCGCGATGGCGGAAACGGCGCCGTCGGCGGGCCGCGGCGGCTCCGTGTGCTCGCGCAGCACCACGCGGTAGCGGAAGGAGCCGGGAGTGCCGGCGACCTCCTCGACATCGAGGACCTCGAGCAGCACCTGCTCGAGCTGAGAGTCGTGAGCGATGTCGGCGACGAAGTCCACCGGCTCCGCGGCGTAGAGCTTCCGGCGCAGCTCGGCGAGGAAACCGTCGCGCGCCTCGTCGCCCGTGAGGGACCCTGCGATCTCGACCCGCAGGGCGCTCCGTCCGAGATCCTGATGGAGGTCCCCGGAAAGGCCCGGCACCGGGAGGACGCCGAACCGCCGCGCCTCGTGCGACCCGATGCGCTCGATCCGCGGCACTTGCCAGGAGCCGATCATGGGGCGAACGATCATCAGAGCATTCCCTTGAAAGGCTCATCCGGCCGATCGAATGAGCGCCAGCTTGCGGCAAAACCCCTCGGCCGAGGGGAGAAATCTGCTAATTAACGATTGCTAAGAAATCGTAGGCCATCGCTGGGGGATGGTCAAATCGCAAACCTTGCATGATGCCGACCGTTCCGCGGCCCCGCCCGGGCCTTGAGGCCCGGGCTGATACCATCGCCCCGTGCTCCCCTCCCCTCGCCCCACCCGCGAAACCCTCCTCTTCTGGACCCTCCTCGCGCTCCACCTGCTGCCGATCTGGATCTTCCCCTTCATCCCCACCCAGGACGGCCCGGGCCACCAGGCCGTGGCCTTCATCCTGCGCCAGTACGACCACCCCGCGGCCGGGCTCCTGCGGCAGTACTACCTGCCCAACCAGGAGGCGCTGCCGAACTGGTTCATCTTCTTCCTGATGGGGCGGGTCCTGGGATTCGTCTCCGTGCCGGCGGCCGAGAAGATCCTGCTCACCGCCTACATCCTCCTGCTGCCACTCGCCGCGCGCTACGCCCTGCGGGCGATCGACCCCAGGGCCGGGTTCCTCGCCGTGCTCGCCTTCCCCTTCCTCTACAACTTCATGTTCAACATGGGGTTCTTCAACTTCTGCATCAGCCTGGCCGCCTTCTTCTTCGCCCTCGGATACTGGTTGAAACAAGCCGGGCTGAAGCACGCGGAGAGGATGGGACCCGGGCGTACCGTGGTCCTCGCCCTGCTCGTGCTCTGGGTCTACTTCTGCCACCCGGTGACCCTGGTGGTGACCGTCGCGGCCCTGCTGACCCTGGCCGGCTGGCGGATGCTCCTCGATCTCCTCGCCGCGCCGGAACGGCGGTTCGCGCCCGCTGCGCTCTGGCGCGCGTTCCGGCGCTGGCTGCTCGCTCCGGTGCTCGCCTGCCTGCCGCCGCTGATCCTGATCGCCTCCTTCATCCTCTCCCGGTCGGGCTCGCGAGTCGAGATGCTGCCGATGTGGGTGAAGATCAAGCACCTGGCCGGCCTCTACTCCCTGGTCTCGCTCTCGATCTGGACGATCCCGCTGGCGATCGCCCTGGCCCTCCTCTTCTACGTCGTGGCCGTGCTCTGCCTGCGGGCGCGGTGGGGAAGGCCTCTGCAGGCGGGGGATGGCCTGCTGCTGGCCATGGCCGTCCTCGCCGTCGCCTTCTTCGCCGCGCCGAGCCAGCTCTCCGGCGGAGGGTTCGTCAATCACCGCCTCCTGCTCTTTCCGTTCCTGACCGCGATCCTCTGGTTCGGCACCTTCGAGCACCCCGTCCGCCGGCGGCTCGGCATCCAGATCGCGGCGGCGGGAGTTGCCCTCGCCTTCCTCGGCCTGTTCGCCTGGGAGTACCGCCAGACCGACCGCCACCTCTCCGAGATCGTGGCCGCGGGCGACTTCATCGAGCCGGACCACACCTTCCTCTTCCTCTCCTACGCGCACCAGGGGGAGGACGGGAAAGGGGGGAAGGCCACCTTCCGGATCTGGCCCTTCGTCCACGCCGGCGGCTACATCGCGGCGCGCAAGCGGCTGGTCGACCTCTCCCTCTACGAGGCCAACGAGGACTACTTCCCCCTCTACTACCGGCCCGCTCTGAACCCGTTCCTGCACCTCGCCCCCGGCCCGCTGGGGATCGAGAGCCGTCCGCCGGAGGTCGATCTGATAGGCTATCCGCGGCGAACGGGGGGGAGCGTGGACTACGTCCTCCTCTGGGGATTGCGGGACGAGCTCCGCGGCCTCCCCAAGGTGCGGGCGCTCCAGGCCCAGCTCGCCGCGGCCTACGACCTCATCCACAGAACGGGGGATGGGCGAGTGCTGCTGTATAAACGCCGTCCGGCCATATAATTCGGCTCCCCGGCCGAGAAAAACGCGGGAGCGGAAACGTCGCCCGCATCGGTGCCCCTCTTCCCCGGAGGGCGAAACATATAAAGGTCGGTCCTCGATATATAGGGAGCCTCTCCGGATGCCTTGGGCAGACCTCGCCCTATATAGGGACCGTTCCCGGATATATAGGAACCGTCCGGAAAAATATAGCTGGCACGAGAAAATATATAGGCCGCCACCGCGGAAACCCAGGGACACCTGAAAAAAACGATAAGGAAGGCGCGCGGAACGTTCCTGGGATGCGTTCATATATAGGCGGACCCCGGAAATATATGGCTGGAGCCCCAATTTCGTCCAGGGGAGCTCCTGATATATACTTGTGAACCGCCGATATATAAGAAAAGGTCTCCGGAGCCTCGGCGAGAGGCGCTGAAGGGAGGGAACGTGTTCACGAGCTTGAAGATCGAAGACGAGCTGTTCCAGAAGGCTTGGGCCTTGTCCGGCCTCAAGACGAAAAAGGCCGTGTTCGAGGAAGTGCTGAGAACCTACGTGCGGCTCCACGAGCAGGCGGGGGTACAGAAGCTGCGCGGCAAGCTGGCGTGGAAGGGGGACCTGGAAGAGATCCGGGGGGAGCGCGGTGCAGGTTCTCGTTGATTCCTCCGTCTGGATCGACTACTTCCAGGGCGTGGCCAGCCGCGAGACGGACCATCTGCACGCCCTGATCGGCCGCGCTCCGATCGTGGTGGCGGACGTGGTGATGACCGAGGTGCTCCACGGGCTGCCGGACGAGCGGCACCGCAAGCAGGCGTGGGAGGCGCTCGGCAAGTTCTGGCGGGTGGAGATGGGGGGCTTCGATCTCGCGGAGAAGTCGGCGGTGAACTACCACACCCTGCGAGCCCGAGGCATCCCCGTGCGCACCGCCGAGTGCCGCCTCGCCACCTTCTGCCTCGACCAGGGTTTCGCGCTGCTGCACACCTCCCCTGGCTACGAGCCGTTCGAGAAGCACCTGGGCCTGACCGTGGCGCGGCCGTAGCCGGCCGCCGGAAGGAGCAAGGCATGGAACCTGGCGCGCCTGCGCATAAGGGGACCCTCGAAAGGAATGGGTTGGCTCGCTGGGTGTCCATCGTCGGGCACCCCTTCGCCATGAGCATCGTCATGGTTCTAGGGGCGGCACTGCGCTTCAGTACCCCACGCGAAGCCCTCCGGACTCTGCTCCTCGTCACCCTCATCGCGCTGGTGCCCGTTGCGGCGCTGATGGTCCGTCAAGTCCGCAGGGGCTCCTGGAGCAACGTCGACGCCTCCCACCGCGCTGAAAGACCGCTGCTCTTCACGGTGGGAATCATCGCCTTGGCCGTACTCCTCGGAGCCGTGCTCGTGTTCCGGCCAGGATCCTTCCTCATTCGAGGCGTGGCCGGCGTCCTGATCATGCTTGCCGTGTGCGCAGTCGCCACGCGGTGGGTCAAAGTCTCCCTCCACATGGCCTTCGGCGCGCTCGCCACGACGACGCTCCTGATACTCGGCTCACCGGCGGGCTGGGTGTTGCTGGCGGTGATGCCCGCTCTCGCCTGGTCGCGGTTGGCCCTCGAGCGCCATCGGCCTGTCGAGGTGGCGATAGGCGTGCTGGTCGGCGTCGCATTCGGATTTGCGATCAACTACCTTTGAGCGGAAACGTCCTGGTTCTTGCGGTACTATCTTCTATCATCAATCCATTCGTGCAGGAGTGGCCCGATGAAGCTTGAAGAGATGATCGCCGCGGTCCAAAAAGAGCTCGGTCTCCAGATTGACGGGCGGGCCGGGCCAGAGACCTGGGGCGCGATCTACGCTCACATCGTCAAGCCCACCGTGGCTGGCGTACCTCCGGGCCAGGCCCTCGAAGCCGTCGACGCGCGGAGCGAGAAGAACATTGCCACCCTGTTGCCCGAGGTCCAGCCGATGGCGCGAGCCCTGATTCAAAGGGCTGCGTTCAACGGCATCCGCATCAAGGTCATCAGTGGTCTCCGAACCTTCGCGGAGCAGGACGAGCTCTACGCCCATGGCCGCACGACGTCCGGTCCGAAAGTCACCAACGCCCGCGGCGGATACTCGAACCACAATTTCGGAATCGCCTTCGACATCGGGGTCTTCGAGGGGCAGAAATACCTTGCGGACTCTGTCAAGTACAAGGCCGTGGGTGTACTGGGCACAGACCTGGGGCTCGATTGGGGCGGGAACTGGACGTCCATCGTGGATCAACCACACTTCCAGCTCCGGCCGGCCTGGTCTGTGGATCTGGCCGAGAAGGAAATGCTTGCCGAGCTCCGGGGGCGCCTCGCTGCCGGCACTCCGGTCTTCGCATAAGGAAGCCGGCGAGCACGGTTGCTCGAGAGGACATTCTTATGGATTTCAGTCTCCAATTCCCATCCCGCTCAGAGCTCGCAGGGTGGCTTCTCCTCTACATCGTGCCTTCGCTGCTGGCGATCTTCTGGAGTCGCCGGGTCTTGCTGTCGGGTGCTTCTCCCGCGCGTATCCTATTGGCCAGAACATTCCTTGTCCTGGGCGTGATCGTGATTGGGTTCGTGGTCGTCAGCCTGGTTTATCCTCACGGGCACCATGACACTGCGTGGATTCCGTCCAGCCCGCGGCTCAACTACCCGATCGATGTGGCGATCGGCTTGATCGTCACGCTGGGTGCGCTGGCCGCATGGAACTATCCGCGCAGCCGCCAGCCACGCGGAAGCCAGGAAGGCGCGATTCGATAGCGGCTACGAGCAGCCGACCCCTCTGTCAAAAGAAGTTAGGCTACCGCTCGGTTCAAGCTGCGGGAAACTCCGCGTCCGGTCGGCCCAATTCGAGACTGGCGTCTGTGGTGTCCTGATTCGAACCTCGAATTTTGCGCAGCCACTTGCCGGCATTCGCCGGGCTCATCGCTTCTTCCCCCCGAAGCCGGGGATGGCCGTAGCTTGTTTCATCCACGACGCGGCCTGACTTTCGTTGAGGTCGTCCACCGATTCGAGGTCCACGCCCCGCGAGTCCTTGCCCATCCCCACCGGCGTAACCGGTGGTACAGGCTTGAGTGCGGTGCCGCGCCCGAACGTGAGCTTGACGTGGCCGGCGAAGCCGCCGCAGCAGAAACACCAGCCGTCGCCAACGCCATACCACGCCATTCCCCACTTCACGGAGCGCTTCAAGGCCGGCAGCGTCTTGGCCGCCAGGGCATCGACGCGTTCGGCGATGCCGCGTTGCGGCTGCGGCAGGCTGCGGATGTAGGCAAAAACCGGCTCGTCCCCGTCCTCGGCCTTCGCGGGGCTTGCCCTGCCAGTCATGGCGGCCGGCAGCGTCGTGGCGACGACTGGCGCGGCCGTGCGCTTGCTGGGTTTGCGTGCCTTCGGCTTCGCCTTGTCGACCGGGCTGGCAACTGGTTTTCCAGCCGCCGTGCGGCTTGCCTTCTTGACGACAATTGCGCGTGCCACTTTTAGACCTCCAATCGTAACATCCTGTGGACCCACGGGTCACATGCGGCCACGGCCGCCCAGAGGAACGCTACCATAAATAGGGGGAACACCGCGTTGAAAATGAAGGGTAGGAAGCCGAGCCTGTGACCTTTGGCAATCCGCGCTCTCCCTCGGTCGCATCGTGGGTGCCGCACGGCCACATGGACATGTTCGCAGGCGAAATCGGTCCTGTGACGGCCGTGTTGGAAAACGACTCATTGGTATGACGGGAAGACGGAGATAACCAAACCGTAGCGCGGCCCATCGTGCCTAACCCGTCGTTCAAGCCGACCGATTTTGGGCGGCACTTGATTTCCAGAGTGAAAGACCCATCAAATCCAGCGCCGCCCAAAACCGGCGGCTTAACTCTGCGTTACACGAGGGGGGTAGCTCCAGAGCCTCATCGGCGTAGACCCGATGAGGTGTGAGATCTGCGGACAGAACGCCTTACGCCTCGCCGGGAAACTGGCGCCCGCTCAAGTCCCGAGGGCTCCGCCTCGATGATCTAGTTGCTCATAGCGCAATTCCAATATTTATTTGCTCAGTCGTGGAGCGAGGACCTTGTGTATCTTGCCGGGTCTCTACGGTATAATCGTCTCCACGAAATCGCGGTCAGGAGGTTAGCCCAACTTCCACGGCCTCCCCAGCCGCGGTGGCAAAACCTCGCGGTTGGGGCGGCGTAAGTGCTTGATTCTACGAGGAGCCCTGTGCCCGAATTCCGGGATTAGTGACGAAAATACAGACCCTGAGTTTCTGCTATAT
>DATHEF010000033.1:0-449038 GCA_035490435.1 Thermoanaerobaculia bacterium | reverse complement strand
GTCCTTCGCGGTGACATGACCAGTGTAGGTGGGGTCGGTCGCGACCCTGGCCGCCACCTTCCGCGCGAGCGCGCCGATCTGCCGCTCGAGCGAGCGCACGCCGGCTTCCCTGGTGTATTCCGAAATCACCCGCCGCAGGGCCGCGTCATCGATCGGGAGTTGCTCCGGCTTCAGCCCGTGTTCCTCGAGCTGCCGCGGGACGAGGTACATCTTCGCGATGTGAACCTTTTCCTCCTCGGTGTAGCTGCTGAGCTGAATGATCTCCATGCGATCCAGCAGCGCCGGGTGGATCGTCCCGAGCTGGTTCGCGGTCGCGATGAAGAGGACATTGGATAGATCGATCGGGACTTCGATGTAGTGATCGCGGAACGCGTGGTTCTGCGCCGGGTCGAGTACCTCGAGCAGCGCCGCCGCCGGATCGCCCTGCACGCCGACGGCGACCTTGTCGATCTCGTCGAGCATGAGGACCGGGTTCGACGAGCCGGCGCTCTTGAGCGCCTGGACGAGGCGGCCCGGCATCGAGCCGATGTAGGTCCGGCGATGACCGCGGATTTCCGCCTCGTCGCGCACGCCGCCGAGCGAGATGCGCACGAACTTGCGGCCGAGAGAGCGGGCGATCGAACGGCCGAGCGAGGTCTTGCCGACGCCCGGCGGGCCGACGAAGCAGAGGATCGGGCCGCGGGTGTCCGGCTTCAGCTTGCGCACGGCGAGGTATTCGAGGATGCGCTCCTTGATCTTTTCGAGGTCGTAGTGGTCCTCGTCGAGCACGTCCTGGGCGTGCTTCAGATCGAGATCGTCCTCGGAGGTGACGCCCCAGGGGAGCGCGGTCAGCCAGTCGAGGTAGGTGCGGATGATCTGCGTCTCGGCGCTCTCCGGATGGCTGCGCTCGAGCCGGCGGATCTGCCGCTCCAGCTCCTCGCGCGCCTCGTCGTTGAGCAGCTTGTCGTCGGCCTGGCGGCGGTAGTTGGCGATCTCCTCGGCCAGCTCCTCCCCCTCGCCCAGCTCCTGCTGGATCGCCTTGAGCTGCTGGCGCAGGAAGTACTCACGCTGGCTGCGGTCGATCTCGCCGCGCGCCTGCGAGGAGATCTCCTGCTGAAGGTTGAGCACCTGGATCTCGCGCGCCAGCAGATCGCTCACTTTCTTCAGGCGCTCGATCGGATCGATCGTCTCGAGCACCGCCTGCGCCTCGCTGAGCTTGAGGTCCAGGTTGCTCGCCGCGAGATCGGCCAGCCGCCCCGGATCCTCCAGGTTGGCGGCGATCACCATCACCTCGGCCGAGATCCCCTTGCCGAGGGTGACGGCGCGGTCCAGGCTCTCCTTGACGCTGCGCACCAGGGCCTCGATCTCCATCGACGGCGCCGCCGGGCGCGGCTCCTCGATCCGCTCGATCTTGGCCTGGAGATAGGGCTCCATCTGGCTGATGTGCTGCACGCGGGCGCGCGACAGCCCCTGCACCAGGATGCGGATGCGGCCGTCCGGCAGCTTGAGCATCCGCATGATCACCGCCGCGGTGCCCACCTCGAAGAGGTCGGCCTCGCCCGGGTTGTCGGCGGCGGCGTCGCGCTGGGCGACCAGCATGATCACGCGGCTCTCCGAGAGCGCGCGGTCCACCGCCAGCACACTCTTGTCGCGCCCCACCGAGAGCGGCAGGATGATGTACGGAAAGACGACGGTATCCTTGAGCGGCAGGACGGGGAGAACGTCGGGAATCTTGATGGATTCTTCCTGTGGCTCTCCTGGCGGTCGACTACTCATCCACGGTTTCCTCAGCCTCCAGAATATGCAATACCCGAGCCTCCTGCCGCTTGTCCTGGATCTTGGGGAACTCCAGGATCAGCAGACCATCCTGCAGCCTGGCCGTCCCCTGGTGGGTGTTGACCGGTGGCAGGACGTGGATCTCACGGGTGAACCGTCCGTGCCCGCGCTCCAGACAGTGGAAGCGAACTTGTCGGGCCTGGGGCAGGGCGGTCGACTTGGTGCCGGAGATCACCACCCGCGTTCCGCGCACCTCGATCTTGAGGTCGGCGGTGGTGAAGCCGGGGAGCTCGGCGAGGATCTGAATCACCACGGGCGTCTCGACGACGTCGATCGGCGGCTGCCATTCGCCGAGCGGCGCGTCGTTCTCGCCGATCTGCATCGCCTCCTGGAACAGGCGGTCGAGCTCGGCCTGGAACCGGGAGATCAGGAACAGGGATTCGTATCGGGCGGCCATCTAAAAACTCACCCCTCCGTGGATTCCTTGCTCGGCTTGAGCAGCGTTTTGACGACGTCCATGAAGGCGTCGATGTCCTCGAACCGGCGGTAGACCGAGGCGAAACGGACGTAGGCCACCTGGTCGAGCTCCCGCAGGCGCTCCATGATGAAGGCACCGATCTCGTGAGTGGAGATCTCGCGGTCCTCACGCTCGTTGAGCATCGTCTCGGTCTGATCGACGATCGATTCCAGCTTCTTCAAAGCGATCGGCCGTTTCTCGCACGCCTTCAGCAGGCCGCCGAGCAGCTTCTTGCGGCTGAACTCCTCGCGGGTGCCGTCGTGCTTGACGACCATGTAGGGGATGTCCTCGATCTGCTCGTAAGAGGTGAAGCGCCGGCCGCAGCTCAGGCACTCCCGCCGCCGGCGGATGGTGGCGCCGTCGCGGCTCTCCCGCGAGTCGACCACCCGATCGCGGTTCTCCGAACAGAACGGGCACCTCATCGCGCCCTCCCTCTCACTCCTTGGCGTTCAGTGCGATGTTGAGGCGCAAGAGCAGCTTCTCCAGGGTCGCGGCATCCTTGATGTCCACCGCCAGATCGCGCACGGCGTCCATCACCCGGTGCTGGTCGTCCTCCACCTGGAAGCTGACCAGCACCCGGCGGGCGCGCTGGAAATCGGCGCGGCGGAGGGTCAGCTCGATGCTGCGCGTCAGCTCGCCGCGGCCGTTGCCAGAGCCCGCCTGAGCGGCCGCCGGGGCGGCGGCGGGCGGAGTCACGATCGACCGGTCCGGGGCGACCAACGGTCGCGGCGCGGTGGATTGCCGCGGGGCGGCGGCCTCGCGGCGGAGCTTCTCGAGCTCGCCCAGCACGTCCATCGTGCGCGGCTTGGCGACCGGCGGCGGCGTCGGCGGCGCGCCCGGAGGCGAAGCCGGCCGGGGCGCGGGCGCCGGAACCTGGGGGTACGAGCCCGACTGCACCGGCGGCGGCGCGGCGGCGGGAGGCCGGGGAGCCGGGGCACCCGCGGGCGCCGGCGCGGCGGCCTGCGGTGCCGGCGCTCCGGCCGGTGCCGCGGGCTTCGGCGGCGCGGCGGCGCTCGGGCGCGCGGCGGCCGGCTCGTTGCGGCCGAGCCGCTTCTTGAGCGACATCAGGGTGAACCGCGAGATCCCCTTGAGGGTCTCGAACACCCCCATGCCGGTGACCGCCGAGCTCTCGAAGTACGGCCAGTTGTGGCGGTTGAGCGCCGCGTTCATCTCGTCGACCGAGCAGATGTCGGCGAGGTCGCGCTTGTTGAACTGGAGGACGAGGGGGAGGGTGTCGACCGCCAGCCCCATCTCCGCCAGGTTCTCCTCCAGGTTGCGGAACGACTCGATGTTGGTCTGCAGCATCGCCCGCTGGGAGTCGGCGACGAAGACGACGCCGTCCACCCCCTTCAGCACCAGCTTGCGGGTGGTGTTGTAGAACACCTGCCCGGGCACCGTGTAGAGCTGGATGCGGGTGTTGAAGCCGGCGATCGAGCCGACGTCGATCGGCAGCAGGTCGAAGAAGAGCGTACGGTCGGTCTCCGTCTCCAGCGAGACCATCTCGCCGCGCGATTCCCCGGTGGTGTGCTGATAGATGTAGTGCAGATTGGTCGTCTTGCCGCAGAGACCCGGGCCGTAATAGACGACCTTGGCCGCCATCTGCATCGTGCTGTAATTGAAGAAAACCATAGGGATTGAGCGCGGGCCGAAATGGATTCGGAGCATAGCACCCGTGGCCGGGGGTGCGTCAATCGCGGAGGAGTACTGCGCGGCGCCGGAGGGCAGGACGGTTCATCGTCCAGGGAAAACGGTTTGCCTCCAGCGGCGGTGGCCCGCCGCCACTGGAGGCAGAGCATTGTCTCGAGACGACGGTCCATTGTCGGCGGAGGCAGACCGTCGCCGCTGGAGGCAGAGCGTTTCCCGGGACGATGATCCGCCGTCGGCGGAGGCAGGCCGTCGTCGCTGGAGGCAGAGCGCCGTCTCGGACGGCGATCCGTCGCCGCTGGAGGCAGAGTGCTGTCTCGGGAGGCAGAGCGTTGTCGCTGGAGGAAACCCGTCGCCGCTGGAGGCAGAGCGTCGTCTCGAGACGACGGCCCGTCGCCGCTAAAGAAAAACCGCCGTCTCGGGAGGCAGAGCGTTTTTGCTGGAGGCAGACCGCCGCCGCTGGAGGCAGAGCGTTTTCCCCGGACGACGGCCCTATATATAAGGAAGGGGACGACCGTGGCCTGCGACCTCACCCTCGGTCCCTCTCCTGAAGGAGAGGGAGGGCCTGGCAGAACCGGGGGAGCTTGTAGGGTGCGCTGTGCGCACCAGAATGTCCGTTAAAGGTGCGCACAGCGCACCCTACGGGCAACCCGGCGCGGAGTCGTCCTCCTTCTCCTTTAGGAGAAGGAGATAGAGGATATAGAGGATGAGGTCGCAGGCCACCGACGCTCCCTACCCGTTCTCCCCCGCCCTTCCTCTTTCCCTAATCCTCCCGCCCCGTCTGGTGCAGGATCTCGCCGAGGAGGAAGATCGCCAGCGGCAGCTTCTCCGGGGTCAGGCTGCCGAGGGCGGCGAGGTGCTTGCGCAGGGTCTCGCGGTCGTCGCGGGTGACGGGGCCGGTGATGGCGGCGGCGAGCGGCTTCCCCTCGTCCAGGGCGCGGGCGGCGGCGGCGAGAGAGCCCCGGGCGAGCTCCAGGTAGCCGCGGGTCACCTCCTCCGGCAGGCCGATGCCGCCGGCGATCTCCGCCGCGGCGGCGAGCAGGGTCACCACTCCGCCGGCCGCCAGGGTGGCCGCGAAGTGGTAGAGCGGACGCGCCTCGGCCGGCACCTCGGCGGCCACTCCCCCCCAGGCCCCGGCCATCCGGCAGGCCAGCTCCCGCGCCTCGGGGTCGCCGTCCACGGCGAAGAAGACGCCTCTTCCCTCTGCCGGATCCGGGAGCGGCTGAGGGAAGGCCTTCAGAGGATGGAGCGATCCGATCTTTGATCCCGCCCGCAGGGGAGCCAGCGCCGAGGCGTCCAGACTCCCGGAGGTGTGGAGGACGACCCGCGCCTGCGGCCTGGCAGCGAGCCGGGCCGCCACCTCGGCGACCGCGCCATCCCCCACCGCGATCAGCAGAAGGTCCTGGCCGGCGGTGTCGAGATCCGCCAGCGCCACGCGTTCGGGTCCGCCCGGCCAGGCCGGCTCGCCCACGCGCCGGCCCGCCACCGCCACCAGCTCCGCCCCGGCGGCCATCGCCCAGCGCGCGAGGCTCGAGCCCGCCTTGCCAGGGCCGGCGACGGAGAAGCGGAGACCCGCGAGCGGCGTCTGCATGAGGTTACGATAACAGAGAAGTCCCCTTTTCTCAGTAGTTTGGACGGGATGCGGCTTGACAGGGAAGAGCCGGAGGGGTACCATGCGTTAGCACTCTCGTGTTGAGAGTGCTAGCCTTTCAGGACCACCAAGCCATGCCGGACGCCAGGGATCACGGAAGTTTGAGCCCGCGGGATCGCGAGATCCTGAAGGACGTCATCCTTACGTACATCCTGAACGCCGAGCCGGTCAGCTCGCGCTCGGTGGCCAAGCACAACTTCGGCCTTTCGGCGGCGACGATCCGCAACGTCATGGCGGACCTCGAGGAGTGGGGCTACCTGATGCAGCCGCACACCTCGGCGGGGCGGGTGCCCACGGCGGCGGCCTACCACCTGTTCATCCAGTCGATGATGGAGGCGCGCTCGGTCCCGGCCAAGGAGCGGCGCTACATCCAGGACAACCTCCAGGGGGTGACGGCGGACGCCGACCATCTCCTGGGCACGGCGTCGCACCTGCTCTCCGAGCTGTCGAGCCAGGTGGGGGTCGTGGTCTCGCCGGCGATCGGGGAGACGGTGCTCAAGGCGGTCGACTTCGTCCCCATCGCCGGCCGCAAGATCCTGTGCGTGGTGGTCTCCTCGACGGGGTTCATCGACAACAAGGTGATCGAGACCGAGGAGGAGATCCCCCGCGAGGAGCTGGTGCGGATCTCCAATTACCTGACCGAGAATTTCGCCGGCCAGACCCTGCGCGACATCCGCGAGCGGCTGGTGCGCATGATGGTCGAGGAGAAGGCGCAGATGGACCGCATGCTGGCGCGGACGATCGAGCTGGCCCAGGCCGGCCTCGCCTCCGACGGCCCCCAGGGGGTGATGGTGGACGGCACTTCGATGCTGCTCGCCAAGCCCGAGCTCGCCGACGTCCAGCGGGTGCGGCGGATGTTCGACGCCTTCGCCGACAAGGCGCGCCTGGTGCGCATCCTCAACCGTTGCATCCAGGGGGGCGGCGTGCGCGTGCTGATCGGCGAGGATTCGGAGCTGACCTCGGAGCTGGAATTCAGCGTCGTGGCCACCCCGTACGGCGTCGGCGAGCGGCCGCTCGGCACGCTCGGCATCGTCGGCCCGTCGCGGATGGACTATGAGACGATCATCCCGCTGGTCCACTTCCTGGGCGAGACGCTGAGCCGGGCCCTGGCCGACACCTTCTCGGGGGACGAGCGGCGCCCGGAACGGCGATAATCCAGATCATCCGGAAGACACCACTCCTTTATCTATAGACCGAGAGCGAGGACTGCGATGGCAGACAACATGAAAAACGCGGGCGACGCCCCCGAGGTGGCGCTCGATCTGGACGATCAGACGACCGATATCGAGGCTGCCATGCGCGACGCGGTGGCGGCGGTGGAAGGGGTGGAGTCCGGCGCGCGGGGCGAGGCTGCCGCGGCCGCCAGTGCCGCCAGTACTGGCGACGATCCGGTGAGGCTGCGCCAGGAGGCCACCGAGCTGCGCGACCGTCTGACGCGCACCCTGGCCGACTTCGACAACTTCAGAAAGCGGGCCGAGCGCGACCGCCAGGAGCAGAAGCGCTACGCGCTGTTCGAGCCGCTGCGCGACTTCCTGACCGTGGCCGACAACCTCGACCTGGCGCTCTCCGCCCAGGGGCCGGCGGAAGACCTCAAGCGCGGGGTCGAGATGATCCAGCGCCAGATGATCGAGCTGCTGCGCCGTTTCGGCGTCACCGAGGTGAACGCGATGGGGCAGCCGTTCGATCCCACGGTGCACGAAGCGGTCGCACGCGAGGAGAGCCCGGAGGTCAAGGGGCCGACGGTGTCGGCCGAGCTGCGGCGCGGCTACAAGCTGCACGACCGGCTGCTGCGGCCGGCGATGGTGAAAGTAGCGGTGCCGGCCGAAGCGCCGGCTCCGGTCACCGGCGGCGGGGGGAGCGGGGAGGAAGGGCCAGCGCTGTAGAGGGGGCTCCTGGAGCGGCCGGCCTTCGAGTCCTCACCCCCTGGAATGATTCCCGAGGGTCCCTTGCTTGTAGGGTGCGCTGTGCGCACCTTGAAGGGTGATGGTGCGCACAGCGCACCCTACGGGTAACACGCGCCGGGAAACCACGTACAATGAGGGCAATTTTTTCGGCTTCTTAAATTTTCGGCGCGAATTCGGCTCCACCTATGAGCAAGATCCTGGGCATCGACCTCGGCACGACCAATAGCTGCGCCGCGATCGTGGAGGCCACCGTTTCGGTGGTGCTCGCGAACCGCGAGGGGAGCCGCACGACCGCCTCGATCGTCGCCTTCTCGGAGGAGGGGGACCGCCTGGTCGGCCAGATCGCCAAGCGCCAGGCGATCACCAATCCGGAGAACACGGTCTACGCCGTCAAGCGTCTGATCGGCCGCAAGTTCCGCGATACCCAGGTGGAGCGGGCGCGCGGCGTCCTCCCCTATACCCTGGTCGAGGCGCTGAACGGCGACGTCAAGATCGAGATCCGCGACCGCCAGTACAGCCCGGAGGAGATCTCGGCGCTGGTGCTGCGCGAGATCAAGGAGTTCGTCGAGGAGCAGCTCCAGGAGGAGGTGCGCGAGGCGGTGATCACCGTCCCCGCCTACTTCAACGACTCGCAACGCCAGGCCACCAAGGACGCCGGCAAGATCGCCGGCCTCGACGTCGTCCGCATCCTCAACGAGCCGACCGCCGCCGCCCTCGCCTATGGCCTCGACCAGCCGACCTCGGCGACGGCCGCCAGCACGATCGCCGTCTACGATCTCGGCGGCGGCACCTTCGACATCTCGATCCTCCAGCTCTCGCAGGGGATCTTCGAGGTGCGCTCGACCTCGGGCGACACCTATCTCGGCGGCGAGGACTTCGACCAGCGGATCATGGACTGGCTGATCGCGGGATTCGAGGCCGAGACCGGCATCGACCTGCGGGCGGACCGCATGGCCCTCCAGCGCCTGAAGGAGGCGTCCGAGCGCGCCAAGTGCGAGCTGTCGGCCACCGAGGAGACGTCGCTCAACCTGCCGTTCATCTCGGCCGACCGCTCGGGACCGCGCCACCTCGCCCGCACGCTCTCCCGGATGGAGTTCGAGGATCTGGTGCGCGATCTCGTCGAGCGCACCGAGGGCCCCTGTATGGATGCGCTCTCCGGCGCCGGCCTGCGCGCCGACGAGATCGACGAGGTGCTGCTGGTGGGCGGCCAGACCCGCACCCCCCTGGTGGCCCAGGCGGTCGAGCGGATCTTCGGCCGCAAGCCCAACCGCGAGATCAACCCCGACGAGGTGGTCGCCATGGGCGCTGCCATTCAGGGGGGGATCCTGCGCGGCGACATCAAGGATCTGGTGCTGCTCGACATCACCCCGCTGTCGCTCGGCGTCGAGACGCAGGGCGGACTGTTCACCAAGCTGATCGAGCGCAACTCGACGATCCCGACCAAGAATACGCAGATCTTCACCACCGTCGTGGACAACCAGAGCACCGTGGCCGTCCACGTCGTCCAGGGGGAGCGCCAGCTCGCCGCCGAGAACAAGTCGCTCGGCCGCTTCGAGCTGGTGGGCGTGCCGCCGGCGCCGCGCGGGGTGCCGCAGATCGAGGTGACTTTCGCCATCGATTCGAACGGCATCGTCAACGTCTCGGCGCGCGACATGGCGACCAACCTCACCCAGAGCATTCAGATCAACCCCGCGGGCGGGCTCTCCGAGACCGAGGTCCAGCGCCTCGTCGACGAGGCAGACCGCAACTCGCAGGCGGACGTCGAGCGGCGCGAGATCCGCCAGCTCAAGAACCGCCTGGAGGGGCTGATCTACAGCAACGAGCGGGTCTTCGGGCAGTTCCGCGACATGCTCCACGAGGAAGACCGCAAGCGGATTCACGAAGCCCTGATGCACGCGCGCATGGCGCTCAACAACGAGAAGCGCGCCGACCTGGAGGCCGCGATCTACGATTTGAACACCGTCTCCCGCACGCTCTCCGACGTGATGCTGACCCGTGCGAGCGGCTCCGGACAGGCGAAAGGTTAGAAGGAATGGCGAAACGCGATTACTACGAGATTCTGGCGGTCGGCAAGACCGCCTCGGCGGCTGAGATCAAGTCGGCGTACCGCAAGATCGCGGTGCGTGACCATCCGGACAAGAACCCTGGCGACAAGGAGGCCGAGGAGCGCTTCAAGGAGGCGGCCGAGGCCTACTCCATCCTCTCGGACGCCGACAAGCGGGCGCGCTACGACCGCTTCGGCCATCAGGGGGTGTCGGGAGCGGGTGCCGGCGGCTACGACCCGACGATCTTCGCCGACTTTTCGGACATCCTCGGCGACCTCTTCGGCTTCGGCGGCGGCGGGCGGCGGGGGGGCGGCCCGGCGGGGATGACCCGCGGCGCCGACCTACGCTATGACCTCACCCTCAGCTTCGAGGAGGCGGCCTTCGGCACCGAGACGACGCTGAAGATCCCGCGCCTGGAGACCTGCCCCAAGTGCTCGGGCGCGGGCAGCGCCAGCGGCGCTCCGCCCGCCGTCTGCCAGGCGTGCGCCGGCCGCGGCCAGGTGCGCTACACGCAGGGGTTCTTCACCGTCGCCCGCACCTGCCCGCAGTGCCAGGGGGAGGGGCGGGTGGTCACCGATCCCTGCACCGAGTGCCAGGGGGAGGGCCGGGTGGAGGAGGAGCGCTCGATCACGGTCAAGATCCCGGCTGGAGTGGATACCGGTGCCCGCCTCCGCCTCTCGGGCGAGGGGGAGCACGGCCGCCGGGGCGGACCGGCGGGCGACCTCTACGTGGTGCTCCAGGTGCGGCCGCACAAGCAGTTCCGCCGCGACGGCTCGACGGTGCTGTCGCGGGTGTCGATCAGCTACCCGCAGGCGGTGCTCGGCACCGCGATCGAGGTGGACACGCTGCACGGCAAATCGACGCTCGACGTCCCGGCCGGCACCCAGCACGGCCGCGACTTCCGCCTCCGCAGCCAGGGGATCGCCCGGCTCGAGGGGGGCGGCAAGGGGGATCACGTCGTCACCGTCGAGGTGGTGGTGCCCAACCCGCGCGACCTCTCCCCCGAGGAGCTGCAGATCCTGCGGCGCATGGCCGAGATCGGCGGCCACCCGGTCAAGGAGGAGAAGGGGGTCATGGAGCGGATGAAGGGGCTGTTCGGGTAGACCGCCGAGTGCCCCACCTCCGACGCATCTACGCCCTGCCTCCCGATCTGGAGGAAGCCGCCATCGCCGTGCTCTGGATGGCGGGCACGCTCGGGGTGCAATCCGCGACCACGGCCGATGGCCGGCTGCGCCTGGAGGCGTGGTTTCCCTTCGATACCGAGCCCATCGAGATGATGCTCCCGGGCGTCGAGCTGGAGGTCGAGGAGACGGTTCCCGACGCCGACTGGTTCGCCACCTGGCGGGAGCGGGCCCAGCCCTTTCCCGTCGGGCGGACCCTCTATCTCGATCCCCGCGAGCCGGAAGACGCCTCCCCCGAGGTCCCCGGCGGCCGGCGGCTGCTCCGGCTGCCGGCCCGCGCGGCGTTCGGCACCGGCAGCCACGAATCCACCTCGCTCGCCCTGGAGTTGCTGGAGGACGCCGAGCTTCAGGACCGGCGGGTGCTCGACGTCGGCACCGGCACCGGCGTGCTCGCCTTCGCCGCCCTCCTCTTCGGGGCGAGGTCGGTGGTCGGCTTCGACGTCGATCCGGCCTCCCCCTTCCACGCGCGGGACAACAGCGCCTTGAATGGCCTCCATCCGCGCCTCTTCGCCGGCCGTCTGACGGCGCTCCGCGAGCGCCCCCGCTTCGATCTCGCCCTGGTCAATGTGGTGCCCGAGCAGATCCTCCCCGAGATGCCCGATCTCGCCGACCTCCTGCTCCCCGACGCCGAGGCGATCCTCTCCGGCATCCTCGCCGAGCGCGGCCGGCAGGTGCTCGACCGCATGCGTGGCCTGGGCTTCGTCGAGCGCGACCGGCGCGCGGCGGGGGACTGGGTGGCGTTCCGGGTGGGGCGGGTACAATAGCCCGCCATGATCACCCACCTCGTCGAGCCCGCCGCCTTCGACCTCCCGGCCATCAAGATCGAGGGGGAGTCTTACCAGCACCTGTTCCGGGCGCGGCGGGTGGCCGTCGGGGAGGCGATGCGGGTGGTGGACGGCAGGGGGCGGGCGCGGTGGGGGAAGGTGGAGCGGGTGGACCGCACCTCGGCCACGGTGACGCTGGGGGAGCCGGCGCCGGACCACGAGCCGGCGTTCCAGTTGGAGCTGATCGTCCCCACCTGCCGGCCCGAGCGGGCCTCGTGGCTGATCGAGAAGGCTACCGAGCTGGGGGTCTTCGCCATCCGCTTCACCAACATGGCGCGGGCGCCGCGCGAGCTGGGCGCGATGACCTTCGACCGCCTGCGCCGGGTCGCCGTGGCGGCCCTCGAGCAGTGCCACCGCTCGCGGCTCCCCGAGATCACCGGTCCCCACGCCTGGAGCCAGGCCGTGGGTCTCGCCGGCCCCGAGGTGCGCTGGTTCCTGGACACCGAGGCGATCGGCGACCCCGGGTTCCAGGGCGGGACGGGGCTGATCCCGCGGGCGGGAGCCAGGGCGGGCGCGCTCCTGGTCGGCCCGGAAGGGGGGCTCGATCCCGCGGAACGGCGGGAGCTCCTCCTCGCCGGCTGGCGTCCGTCGGGGCTGGGCGAGCGCACCCTGCGCCTGGAGACTGCCGCCATCGTCGGCGCCGCGTTTCTCCTGCTCGGCGCCCACGGTCCCGCCCACGATTCATCGAAGGACATCTAATTCCGAAATTGACCGGCCCCGGCCGTTCGGCTAGCATCATCTTTTCCGCCGCTGACCGTTAAAGGAGGTCCCCTGTGTCCAACCCCTTCGCCGGTGTCCGCTGGATCTGGAAGAACGGCCAGCTCATCGACTTCGAGAAGGCGACCGTCCATGTGCTGAGCCACGCGCTCCACTATGGTTCCGGAGTCTTCGAGGGGATCCGCTGCTACAACACGTTGCAGGGATCGGCGGTCTTCCGCCTTCCCGAGCACGTCCGTCGCCTCGAGAATTCGGCGAAGGTGTACCGCATGCCGATCGCCTTCACCACCGACGAGCTCATCGAGGCCTGCTGCGAGACCATCCGCGCCAACGAGCTCGAGTCCTGCTACATCCGCCCGATCGCCTTCCGCGGCTTCGGCAATACGATCGGGGTCAATCCGCTGCGCAACCCGGTCGAGGTGTTCATCGCCTGCTGGCCCTGGGGCAAGTACCTGGGCGAGGAGGCGCTGAACGGCGTCGACGTCTGCGTCTCGTCCTGGCGGCGCATCGCGGCGGATTCGATGCCGGCGGTCGCCAAGGCGACCGGCAACTATCTGAACGCCCAGTTGATCAAGATCGAGGCGGTCACCAACGGCTATGTCGAGGGGATCGCGCTCGACGCTCGCGGCTTCGTCAGCGAGGGTTCCGGGGAGAACGTCTTCATGGTGCAGGACGGCGTGCTGCTGACGCCGCCGCTCGCCGCCTCGGTGCTGCAGGGGATCACCCGCGACACGGTAGTCAAGATCGCCCGCGATCTCGGCATCCCGGTGCGCGAGGAGCAGATCCCGCGCGGCCAGCTCTACACCTGCGACGAGCTGTTCATGACCGGCACCGCGGCCGAGATCACGCCGATCCGTTCGGTGGACCGCAACCCGGTGGGCCACGGCTGCCCGGGCGAGATCACCAAGCGCATCATGGCCGAGTTCATGGGGATCATCAGCGGCGAGATCGCGGACCGTCATAACTGGCTGTATCCGGTCCATTCGGTCGAATCGCGCGTCCAGGCGACGGCCGCCGCGCCGCAGGCTCTGTAAACATTCGATCCTGCAAATGCGGTAATATCATTGTAGGAGGCTCCCAAAATGAACATCAACGACCTGCTCAAGATCGCGGTGGAGAGGAAGGCTTCCGATCTCCATCTCAAGGTCGGGAGCCACCCGGTGATCCGTATCGATGGCGACCTGATTCCGCTCGGCGACCTCAAGCGCCTGATGCAGGAGGACACCATCGCGATGGCGTTCTCGATGATGAACGCCCGCCAGAAGCAGCGCTTCAAGGAAGAGCTCGAGCTCGACATCGCCTACTCGGTGCCCGGGCTCGGCCGCTTCCGCTGCAACGTCTTCCAGCAGCGCGGCGCGGTGGGTCTGGTGCTGCGCGTCATCCCGGCGCGCATCCAGAGCATCCGCGAGCTGATGCTGCCGCCGGTGCTCGAGCGGATCTGCGAGGAGCGGCGGGGATTGATCCTCTGCACCGGCACCACCGGCTCGGGCAAGTCGACCAGTCTGGCGGCGATGCTCGACTACATCAACTCGACGCGCACCGAGCACATGATCACGATCGAGGACCCGATCGAGTTCCTCCATCGCGACAAGAAATCGATCGTCAACCAGCGCGAGATCGACGTCGACACCCATTCCTTCGCCGGCGCCTTGCGCGCCGCCCTCCGCCAGGACCCCGACGTCCTGCTGGTGGGCGAGATGAGAGACTACGAGACGATCGAGACCGCCCTGCTCGCGGCCGAGACCGGGCACCTCGTCTTCTCGACGCTGCACACCCTGGACGCGACCGAGACGGTCAACCGCATCATCTCCGTCTTCCCGCCGCACCATCAGAAGCAGATCCGCATCCAGCTCTCGCAGGTGCTGAAGTCGGTGATCTCGCTCCGCCTGGTGCCGCGCGCCGACGGCATGGGCCGCGTGCCCGCCGCCGAGGTGCTGATCTCGACCGCCTACATCCGCGAGTGCATCGAGAACAAGGAGAAGACCAAGTACATCCGCGAGCAGATCGCCCTCGGCACCAGCCAGTACGGCATGCAGACCTTCGATCAGTCGCTCTACTCGCTTTACAAGAGCGGCCTGATCACCCTCGACGAGGCGCTCAAGCGCGCCACCAACCCGGACGAGTTCCGGCTCAAGATCCAGGGCGTGCAGTTCACCGCCGACATCTCGCGCGACCAGATGGACGAGTCGATCCAGCTCCCCGGCGAGGGAGATTTCATGAGCGGCGGGGATCTGTCGTTCGAGATCGAGCAGAATTAGGGGCGGCAACGGGTTGTTGTTTCTGGGTTGTTGTTTTTCGTAGGGGCGGGGCTTGTCCCCGCCCTCGCCCTGAAAGGGCGAAATTTGAATAGCCCGGGGTTTTAACCCCGGGTTCGCAGGTCGAAAATTTCCAATCAGGTGCCACCCCTGCCTGGGGTTGAAACCCCAGGCTATTCAAATGCCGCCCCTTCGGGGCGCGGGCGGGGACAAGCCCCGCCCCTACGTTCAATACGCCCATGCCCCCGCCCAACCCCTACCAGAAAGCCCTCCAGCTCCTCGCCACCCGCGCGCACTTCCGCCGCGAGCTGGACGCCAAGCTGCGCCAGCGCGGCTATCCCGGCGAGGAGATCGAGGCGGCGCTGGCGAAGCTGACGGCGGAGGGGTATCTGGACGACCGCGCCACCGCCCGCGTCTTCGTCGAGTCCCGCCAGGGGCGGACCAGCGAGGGGCGGTCGCGGCTGCGGGCGGAGCTGATCAAGCGCGGGGCGCCGGACGACGCCGTCGAGGCGGCGCTGGCCGAGCTCACCCCGGAGGACGACATGGCGGCGGCCCGCGACGCCGCGGAAAGCTGGCGCCGCAAGGGGGGCCTGGACCCGCGGGCGCTCGCCCGCCACCTGGAGCGAAAGGGCTTTTCCCGCCGTGCTATCGTTGCCGTTTTGAACGGCGAACTGGACGGTCTGGAAATCGACGACGGATCATGAAGAGCCGCATTTATGAAGAGTTCTGACATACGAGCAGGCTTTCTCGAATTCTTCCGGGAGCGCGGGCACCGCATCGTGCCGAGCGCGCCCCTGGTTCCGCAGGGCGATGCCACCCTGCTGTTCACCAATGCCGGAATGGTCCAGTTCAAGGACAACTTCCTCGGCATCCAGCGGCCGGAGTCGCCGCGCGCGGCCTCGTCGCAGAAGGTGATGCGCGTCTCCGGCAAGCACAACGACCTCGAGAACGTGGGGCCGAGCCCGCGCCATCACACCTTCTTCGAGATGCTGGGCAACTTCTCCTTCGGCGACTACTTCAAGGAGGACGCCATCCGCTTCGGCTGGGATCTGGTGACCCGCGTCTGGGGTCTGCCGCCCAGCCGGCTCTTCGCCACCGTCTATGAAGAGGACGACGAGGCGTTCGACCTCTGGGTGAAGCTGTCCACCCTGGGCCCCGAGCGGGTCCACCGCTGCGGCAAGAAGGACAACTTCTGGGCGATGGGCGACACCGGCCCCTGCGGCCCGTGCAGCGAGATCTTCGTCGACATCCACCCCGAGCTTCCCGAGGTGAGCTGGGAGGAGGGGTCGGACTCCGGGCGCTACATGGAGATCTGGAACCTGGTCTTCATGCAGTACGACCGCGACGCGGCGGGGACCCTGACGCCGCTGCCCAAGCCGTCGATCGACACCGGCATGGGTCTGGAGCGGATCACCTCCGTGCTCCAGGGGGTGCACTCGAACTACGACACCGACCTCTTCCAGCCGATCCTCGCCGCGGCGGCGGAGCTGGCGCACACGAAGTACGGCGCCGACGCCGAGAAGGACATCTCGCTGCGGGTGATCGCCGATCACCTGCGGGCGGTCTCCTTCCTGCTCGCCGACGGCGTGATCCCGGGTAACGAGGGGCGCGGCTACGTGCTGCGCCGCATCCTCCGCCGCGCGGTGCGCCACGGCATGCGGCTCGGCTTCGAGGAGCCGTTCCTGTTCAAGCTGGTGCCGGTGCTCGGCGAGGTGATGGGCGGCGCCTACCTGGAGCTGGCGGCGACGCGGCAGGCCTCGATGGCCACCATCCGGGCCGAGGAGGAGAAGTTCCTCTCGACGGTCGCCAACGGCGCGCGCCAAGTGCAGGAGGAGATCGAGCGGTTGCGTCCGCAGGGGATCACCACCCTGCCGGGCGCGATGGTCTTCCGCCTCTACGACACCTACGGCCTGCCGCTGGAGGTGATCCGCGAGATCGCCGAGGAGGAGCGCTTCCAGATCGACGAGGCGGGCTTCGGCGAGGCGCTCGAGGCCCAGCGCGAGCAGTCGCGCAAGGCGACGGCCGAGGTGCAGAACCGCCTCTCGGCCCTGCGCGAGGTGCTGCGCGGCCACGCCGACCTGACCGAGACCCACTTCGAGGGGTACGACCGCACGGAGATGGTCGATACCCCGGCCGAGGTGGTGCGGCTCGCCACCTGGCGCGAGGGGGCGCCGGTGCGGGTCTCCACCCTGCAGAAGGGACAGGTGGGCGTTGTCATCCTCGACCAGACGGTGTTCTACGCCGAGTCGGGCGGCGAGGTGGGGGACACCGGCGACATGATCTGGGACGGCGGCCGCGCCCGGGTGGTGGACACTCAGAAGGACCAGGGGGGGATCTTCTTCCACTTCGTCGAGGTGGAGGAGGGGGGCCTCGCCCGCCATACCAAGGTGCAGCTACGGGTGGACCACGACCGCCGGCTCTCCATCCAGCGCAACCACACCGCGACCCACCTGCTGCAAGCGGCTCTGCGCCAGGTGCTCGGCAAGAGCGTGCGCCAAGCCGGCTCGCTGGTGGCGCCGGACCGCCTGCGCTTCGACTTCACCTACCACCGCGGCATGTTCCGCCAGGAGTGGGAGCAGACCGAGGACCTGGTCAACGAGTGGATCCGCCGGGCGGTGCCGACCGAGTTCGTCTGGCGCAGCTACCAGGAGGCGATCGCCGCCGGCGCCATGGCGCTGTTCGGCGAGAAGTACGGCGAGCGGGTGCGCACGGTGAACGTCCCCGGCTTCAGCCTCGAGCTGTGCGGCGGCTGCCACGTGCGCAATTCGGGGGAGATCGGGCTCTTCCTGATCGACTCCGAGCGCGGCGTCGCCTCGGGCGTGCGGCGCATCGAGGCGGTGACCGGCACTTACTCGCTCGACGAGGTCCGCCGCCAGCGCTCGACCTACGGCGAGCTGGTGACCCGGCTCGGCATCCGCTCGGGGGACTACGACCAGCAGCTCCAGAAGGCCGACCAGCTCCGCCAGCGGCAGAGCGAGCTGGAGTCCGAGATGCGGAAGCTGCGCATGCAGCTCGTCTCGGGCTCGGTGGCCCCCGCGGGCGGGGACGAGGAGCTGCTGGTGGACGGCATCCGGGTGCTCGCCCGCGAGGTGCCCCCCGCCCCGGCCAACGAGCTGCGCGACATGGCCGACGCCCTGCGCTCCAAGCTCGGCTCCGGCGTGGTGGTGATCGGCACCCGCGGCGACGGCAACGTCAACCTGATCGTCACGGTGACCAAGGACTTGACCGGGCGCGTCAAGGCGGGCGAGCTGGTCAAGCGGCTCTCGGCGATCGTGGGCGGCGGGGGCGGCGGCCGCCCCGACTTCGCCCAGGCCGGCGGCAAGGACCCGGAAAAGCTCCCCGAGGCACTCGCCGCGGTCGAGGCGGCGGTGCGCGAGCAGCTCGGCCGGTGAGGACCGGCCAGGGCTTGCAATATTTCGCTATTGGAATAAGATAGGCCCAGTCGTAAACCAGCTCGATCGCTTGCACCAGGATCGCGGCACCTTTACCGAAGGGTCTGTCGTGATGAGAAGGGGCATCTCTGCCCTCGCCTGGATGGTCTTTGCTTCGCTTCCCGCGCTTGCCGCCGGGAGTGACGTGCGGGCCGTCGTCGGGGCGAGTGGCCGCATCGTCATCGTCAACGAGAACTCGGTCCAGCGTACGCGCCGGCTGTCGACGAAGCTCGTCGCGCTGCCGGACACGAATCTGGAGCCGATGATCGCGCGCCACAGCGACAACCAGAATCTCGATCCCCGGCTGGTGCGGGCGTTGATCCAGGCCGAGTCCGGCTACAACGTCCGGGCGATTTCGAACAAGGGCGCGATCGGCCTGATGCAGCTCATGCCGGGCACGGCAAGCGAGCTCAACGTCAATCCCTACGATCCGGACCAGAACATCCAGGGCGGCACGATGTACCTGCGCCAGATGATCGACCACTTCGCCGGCAAGGTGGAGCTGGCGATCGCGGCCTACAACGCAGGGCCGGGAGCGGTGGAGAAGCACCGCGGCATCCCCCCCTTCGCCGAGACCCGCGACTACGTAAAGCGGGTGCTCGCCCTCTGGCGCGGCGCCGACTTCAGCCTCCCCGCCGCCGCCACCATCATGCTGCCCGGCAACACCCGCAAGCCCTATCTGATCCGCGGCCCCAACAACCGTCTCGTCCTCACCACCTCGCTGAGCGGTTCGAAGTAAGTTTTCACTCTGAGTTTCGCCTGGCGGGGCGGCGGCATATAGAATGCCCCCCCGGAGGACCTCTGTTCGCTCGCGCGCTCCCCGTTAATCTCCCCGTAAAAAGAGCAATGCTGAACCTGCCCAACCTGCTCTCGATCTTCCGCATCCTGCTGGTGCCGCCGCTCGTGGTGGTGCTGCTGACCAAGTTCGAGGGGAAAGAGTGGTGGGGGTTGGGCCTCTTTCTGCTCGCCGCGGTGATGGATTTCTTCGACGGCTACCTGGCGCGGCGGCGCCAGCAGGTCACCCGCCTGGGGATGCTGCTCGATCCGGCGGCCGACAAGATCCTGATCTCCGCGGCGTTCATCTCGCTGGTCGAGCTCGATCCGCACATCGTGCCGGCCTGGATGGTGGTCGTCATCATCGCCCGCGAGTTCGCGGTGACCTCCCTGCGCGGTTTCGCCGCGGCCGAGAACCTGGTCATCCCGGCGGGGATGTCCGGCAAGATCAAGACGGTCGTGCAGATCGTCTCCATCTCGCTGCTGATCATCCACAGCCAGATCAGCCGGCTGTTCCCCCACCTCGCGCCGTTCTCGCTCTGGGTAACGGTGGCGATCACCGTCTACTCCGGCGCCGAGTACTTCGTCCGCTTCGGCCAGCTCATCCTGCGCGGGGCCCTGGATCCCTCGCCCCCTTCGCCCCCTCTGGTCGAGAAATAGCGCATGAGAAAACCCCTGGAGCGCCTCGCGGTCTTCGCGCGGCACCGATACCGGCTCATCTTCGCTGTGTTCGGCCTGCTGGTCGCGGTTTCGGCCGTGCTGATCCTGCGGCTGTCGTTCGACACCGACATGCTGAACCTGCTCCCGCGGCGCGATCCGGTGGTGAAGGCCTACGTCGACACCCTCCAGGATTTCGGCAGCCAGACATTCCTGCTGGTGGTGGTCAAGGTGCCCGAGGGGAAGGTGCTGGACCCCTACGAGTCGCTGGTCGACGATCTGGCGGCCCGGCTGGCCAAAGTCCCCGAGCTCCGCAACGTCCAGCACCGGATCGGCGATCCCATCGAGCTGCTCGACACCTTCTTTCCCAAGGCGCTGCTGTTCCTCGACGAGCCGGCGCGCAATCAACTGGCGGCCAAGCTCCAGGACGAGGGGATCCGCCAGCGGGTGAGCCAGCTCCGCCGGCAGCTCTCGACGCCGCAGGGGATCGCCCTCAAGGAGCTGGCCCGGCACGATCCGCTGGGACTCTCCGAGATCTTCCTCGGCCGCCTCGAGAGCTCGCGGGGGACGCTCAACGTCGACTGGACCAGTGGCTACTACCTCTCCCGCGACCACCGTCTGCTGCTGATCCTCGCCGAGCCGGTCAAGCCGCCGCAGAACATTCCGTTCAACGAGCGGCTGGCCGCCTCGGTCGACCGCGCGATCGCGGAGAGCCTCTCGCACTGGAATGAGATCGCCGGCCCCGAGGGGCCGCCGAAGCCGGTGGCCGACGCCGGGGGGCCGCACATGATGGCGGTGGGCGACGCGGCGCTGATCCGCAAGGACATGATCATCAACATCGTCACCTCGGCGCTGGGGGTCTTCATCCTCTTCCTCTTCGCCTTCCGGCGAGTGGGAGCGCTGCTCTACGCCTTCGTGCCGCTGCTCTGCGGGCTGGTGCTCACCTTCGGGTTCGCGGCGGCGGTGTTCGGCAAGCTGAGCTCGATCACCAGCGTCACCGCCGCCCTGCTGATCGGCCTGGGGATCGACTTCGTCATCGTCTCCTACGGGCGCTATGTGGAGGAGCGGCGGGCGGGAGCCAGCCTTGAGGCGGCCCTCGCCGCCATGTGCGGAGCCACCGGACCGGCGGTGGTGGCGGGCGCGACCACCACGGCGGCCACCTTCTACGCCTTCACCTTCACCGACTTCACCGGCCTGCGCCAGATGGGCCTGCTCACCGGCACCGGCATCCTCCTCTGCATGACCTCGGTCCTGGTGCTCCTGCCTGCGATGCTGGCCTGGAGCGAGGACCACCACAGCCGGCGGCGGACGGCCCCCAAGCTGTTCCTGCACAGCTTCGGCACCAACCGCCTGACCGCGCTGTGCATGCGCCACCCCGTCTTCGCCCTGGCCGCGGGCGCGGCGCTCACGCTGGTGGGGTTTGGGTTCGCCTCGCGCATCCGGTTCGACGAGAGCATGAAGACCATGCGGCCCACCGGCAACCGGGGGATTGAGGTCGCCTTGGAGGTGGGGCAGCATTTCGGCTCGGGGTTCGACTCGATGGCCGTTACCCTCTCGGGAAACTCCCTGGAGGAGGTGCTGGCGCTCTCGGACCGCGCCGCCGCCGGTGCCAAGCGGCTGGTCGGCGAAGGGGTCCTCTACGGCTTCAGCGGTCCGACCTCTCTCATCCCGCCGGAGGCGCAGCAGCGCAACGCCCTGGAGTGGCTGGCGAAGAACCGGACGGGCGACCTCGACCTCGCGCGCATCAAGGCCACCTTCGCCGCCGCGGCCAAGGAACAGGGACTCCGGATCGACCCCTTCGAACCGGGCTTCGACCTTCTGGGCCGGGCGATCAATCTGACGAAGCCGATCGGCCCCGAGGACTTCGCGGGCACGCAGCAGACCAAGCTGCTCCTCGACCGCTATCTGAAGAAGAAGGACGGGTCCTGGAAGGCCGCCGTCTATCTCTATCCGCCCGCCAACCGCTGGCGGCGTGAGGCGCCGCCACAGGCGCTGCGGCTGGCCAAGGAGCTCGGCCCCCAGGCGCGCCTCTCCGGCGTCAACATGGTCAACCAGCGGGTGCGCGCGATGGTGCTGCACGACGCCTGGATTGCCGGCTTCCTGGGCCTGGGCCTGGTCACGGTCATCCTCTTTATCCACTTCCGCAGGATCCGGTCGGTGCTGCTGGCGCTGATGCCGCTGCTGGTCGGGATCACGCTGATGCTGGGCGGGATGGTCCTCTTCGGCATCCAGATGAACTTCATCAACATCTTCGTGACCACCATGATCATCGGCATCGGAGTGGACTACGGCATCTACATCCTGCAGCGCTACGGAGAGGTGCGGGACCTGCCGGACGAGGAGTGCGCGCAGGCTCTGCGCGAGACGGGGAAGTCGGTGGCGGCGGCGGCGGCCTCCACCATCGTGGGCTTCGGCTCGATCATCTTCTCCCACTACTCCGGCCTGCGCACCACCGGCGAGGTCGCCATCCTGGGCGCCCTGTGCACCTCCCTGGTGGCGATCACGCTGCTGCCGGCGTTCCTGATGTGGCGGCACAGGCAGAGGCCCGCGGCGTAGGATCAGCGCGCTTCATGCTCTGTTGATCGATGGGGCGATCTGCCCTTCGAGGCCTCACCCTCGGTCCCTCTCCACCAAGTGGAGAGGGAGGGCGCGCGATCGCGAGGGGCGGGTGTGGGAAGGGTGTCTTTCTCCCCTCTCCACTTCGTGGAGAGGGGCCGGGGGTGAGGCCTCGAAGGGCAGGACGCCCCCTTATCGGAGCTGCTTGTACTGGTACCCCGGAGCGAACTGAATCTTCCCCTCCAGATCCAGTAGCGACTTCCGCCGATTCTGCGCGATGAGGACTTTCAGAGCCACGCGAATCAGTTCCTCCAGATCCGTGATCCCGCTGACCTGCATCGCCTCGGCGAGGAGAGCGTCGTCCAGCTCGATCTCGATCCTCATCTCCCCAACTCCACCAGCGCCCACCGCGGCGGGCAATCGAAGCGGACCGGCATCACGGACATCCCTACTCCCGGATTGATATAGAGCGTCGTCAGCCCGCGGTCGTTGGGGGCGGCGAATTCAAAACGCCCCTGGTCGTAGAAGGCGCCGAGGGAGGAGCGGGTCGTGAGGGCGCCGAAGAAGGGGATTCGCACTTGGCCGCCGTGGGTGTGGCCGGCGAGTACGACCGGGAATCCCCGCCGCGAGGCCTCGCGCACCACGTCCGCCATGTGGGAGAGGATGACCACCGGCGTCCCTGGCGGGATCTCCGGACTGCGGGCGAGCGCCATGTCGAGCCGGGTCCCCCGTGTGCCGACCCGAAACCCCTGCGGTGCGCGGGCGCCGGGGGGCAGGACGAGCGGCTCGTCGAGCAGCACCTTGCCCGCGCGATCGGTCACGCGGAGGTTGCGATAGACCACGGTCCCGCCTCCAGAGGCCCAGAGTCCCACCGTCCCCGCCGTCACACGGGTGGGGGAGCGGTCCTCGGCCTCGGCCTGCCAGCGTGTCGGCTCCGCCCGGTCCGCCAGCCAGAGCCTGGCCCGCGCGACCACCCGGCCGGGCTCGACCTCCGTGCGCACCTTCAGGCGATACCAGGTCCCCGGCTTTGGGCTGACCCCGGTATCGTTCCGCCCGGAGAGCGCGGAGCCGTGCTCGAACAGCGCGAAGGTGCCGCCGCGCCCCCAGCGCGATTCGTCGCGGCTGAACTCGATCATCCGGTCTTCCCCGTCCACGTAGCGGCTGTGGAGGGAGACGCCGACGCCGGTCTCCTCGTCGTCGATCCGCGCGTCGCAGGTCACCTCGTAGCCGCTCCAGGAGAGCGGTCCTCCGGTATCCGCGATGCCGGCGGGCGCGGGGTCGTAATGGCTGTAGAAGTTCCGGTACGGCTCGTCGCGCGTGGCGCCGTAGAGGCGGGCGCCGTCCACCATCACCGGCCGGAACGGCGAGGGCCAGCGCCAGGCATACGCGTCGTTGCCCACCTGCGTATTCAGGCCGAGGAGCAGGAGGCGGCCATCCGGTCCGATCCGGCGCCCCTCGTTCGACAGCCAGTCGAGGCCGGCGCGCTGGAGCAGGCCGACCAACTCACCCTGATGCTCGCTGTGACCCTGGACGGCGTAGACGGGGGCGGTCCGGCGCAGGATGGCGATGAGCGCCGCCACCGCCGCGGCGTTCCTGGCGAAAGCGGGCCCCGGCACGTCGTGGATCAGGTCGCCGCTGATGACGATCGCGTCCGGCCGGGCGGCGGCCACCTCGTCCGCCAGCCGGTGGAGCAGCGGCATGTCGCCACGGATATGGAGGTCCGAGAGGTGGGCCACCCGCACTTTTGGGACCGGCAGGTCGATCCGTACGTCGTCGCGGAAGAGCAGGAGGCGGGGCTCGATCCAGCAGGCGTCGACCACCCCCAGCAGCAGAGCGAGGAAGGCGCCCTGGACGAGGCGGCGCTTGAAGAATTTTGCCAGGGATCGCTTCAAAAAACGCTTTCCTGCCGTCTTGCCGGCCGCCGGAAGCCGCCCAGGAGGAGCAGCAGGACCGGCCCGGCGACGAATCCGCCGATGTGGGCGAAGAAGGCGACCCCGCCGCCGGTCTCCGCGCCCGGAACCCCGAGGGAGGCGACCCCGGAGACGAGCTGGATCAGGAACCAGAACGGCAGGAACACCCATGCCGGCACCAGCGTGAAGCGGGCGAAGAAGCCGAAGAAGATCAGCGTCTGGATGCGCGCCTTCGGATAGAGCAGGAGGTAGGCGCCGAGCACTCCGGAGATGGCGCCGCTGGCGCCGATCGCCGGCATGGCCGAGCTCGGGTTGAACCAGAGATGGGCGAAGGTGGCGGCGTAGCCGGCGAGGAGGTAGAAGATCAGGTAGCGGACGTGCCCCAGCCGGTCCTCGACGTTGTCGCCGAAAATCCAGAGGAAGAGCATGTTGCCCAGGAAGTGCGCCCAGCCGCCGTGGAGGAACATCGAGAGCAGGCCGCTCTCGAGCCCCGGCCCGAGGTCGGCGGGGCCGAGGCCGCCGGCGGTGAGCCGGGCCGGCACGAAGGCCGCCGACATCACGAAGCCTTCGAGCCGGGGCCCCAGCGACAGCTCGTAGAAGAAGAGGACCACGTTCGCCGCGATCAACAGCAGGTTGATCACGGGTGTGCCGGTGCGGCGGGTGTCGTCCCGCAGGGGGATCAAGGGCCGGCGCTCCTAGAGGGGCCGAATGCGGTGGACCCGCATCAGGTTGGCCAGGGGGCGCTCGCGCACGGGGTGCCCCATGAGGATGATGATGCGGTCGCCCGGCACGACCAGCTCCGCCGCGAGCAGCTCGCGCTCGACGACGTTGACGATGTCCTCCAGGCTCCCCACCTCGAGCTCGGCGACGAAGGGGCGCACGCCCCAGACGAGCTGGATCTGGCGCGCCACTCGCGCGTCGGGGGTGAAGGCCATGATCGGCGCGGGCGGCCGGTAGCGGGCCACCAGGCGGGCGGTGAAGCCGCTCTGGCTGAAGGCCACGATGCGGCGGACGCCGATCTGCCCGGCGGCGTAGACCGCGGCGGCGGAGACGATGTCGGTGACGTCCAGCGAGGGCTCGGCGCCCACCGGATCGGACTCGGCGGGGTCGAGCGCGAAGGTGCGCCGGGCGTGGATGTGCCCCAGGGGCTGCAGCTTGGGCGGCTCGTTGTTCTGGCGGACGTAGTCCTCGGCCTCCTGGATGATCCGCGCCATGGTCTCGACTACCAGGACGGGGTACTTGCCGGCGGCGGTCTCGCCCGAGAGCATCAGGGCGTCGGCGCCGTCGAAGACGGCGTTGGCCACGTCGGTCGCCTCGGCGCGGGTGGGACGCGGCTGCTCGACCATCGATTCGAGCATCTGGGTCGCCACGATCACCGGCTTGCCGGAGAGGCGGCTGGCGGCGATGATCTTCTTCTGCAGCACGGGGACGGTGTAGAGCGGCACCTCGACCCCGAGGTCGCCGCGGGCGACCATCAGGCCGTCCGCCGCCACGGTGATCTCGTCGAGCTTCTCGATCGCGGTCTTGCGCTCGATCTTGGCGATGATCGGGATCCGCCCGCCGGCCTCCAACACCACCGCGCGGACGGCCTCGACGTGCGCCCCCTCGCCGACGTAGCTCGCCGCGATGTAATCCGCCTCCTCGGCGACGGCGAAGGCGATGTCGGAGCGGTCCTTCCCGGAGATCTCGAAGGGGAGGTCGGTGTCCGGCAGGTTGATCCCCTTGCGGGTCTTCACCGGGCCGCCGTTGACGACCCGCGCCCGCACGCGGTCCCCCTGCTTCGACTCGATGCGCAGCTCGATCAGGCCGCCGTCGATCAGCACCCTCTCCTGCGGCTGCAGGTGGGCCAGGATCTCGGGATCGACGGGCAGGTCGACATCGTGCGCCTCGGGGCCGAGGATGACCTCCTGGCCGGGCTTGAGCTGGCGCGGTTCGTCGTGGATCGTGCCGAGGCGGTAGCGGGGACCCATCAGGTCCAGCACCACCGGAATGTGGCAGCCCTCCTCGACGGCGACTTTGCGGACGCGGCGGAGGGTTTCGCGGTGCTGCTCCTGGGTTCCATGGGAGAGGTTGAGGCGAAACAGATCGACCCCGGCGCGGACGAGCCCCCGCAGCACCGTCTCATCCCGGCTCACCGGCCCGAGGGTCGCCATGATCTTTGCTCTTCGTTCCATGGCGGGGAGTATACCTACCTGTGAATCCGGGCCCGGGAAGTGGCTCCCCGGCCTCCGTGTTACCATTCTGGCCCCCCGAGAACGGGCTACACCAGAGAGGTTTTCCCGATGTTTGACGGTTTGCAAGATAAGCTCCAGGAAGTCTTCCGCCAGCTCAAGGGCGAGGGCAAGGTCACCCCCGAGGCGCTCGACGCGGCGCTGCGCCAGATCCGCATGGCGCTGCTCGAGGCCGACGTGCATCTGCGGGTGGTCAAGCCCTTCATCGACCGGGTGCGCGAGCGGGCTCTCGGCCAGGAGGTTCTCGAGAGCCTCACCCCCGCGCAGCAGGTGGTGAAGATCGTGCGCGACGAGCTGAGCTCGCTGCTCGGTGAGGAGGGGACCGAGCTGCGCCTCGACGGCCGGCCGACGGTGATCATGCTCTGCGGCCTTCAGGGCTCGGGCAAGACGACCACCGCCGGCAAGATCGCCAAGCGCCTGAAGAAGCGCGGCAAGCATCCGCTGCTGGTGGCCGGCGACCTTCAGCGCGCCGCCGCCGTCGAGCAGCTCAAGCAGGTGGGGCATGGGGTCGAGGTGCCGGTGCTCGAGCCCGAGCCGGGGGAGAACGTGCTGGACCTCGGCGCTCGCGCCCTCACCGTCGCCCGCCAGCGCGGCCACGACGTGGTCATCATGGACACCGCCGGCCGTCTGCACGTCGACACCGTACTGATGGAGGAGATCCGCCGGCTGGCCGATCGCATCCAGCCGCACGAGATCCTCTTCGTGGCCGACTCGATGACCGGCCAGGACGCCGTCAAGAGCGCCGAGCAGTTCGCTCAGGTGCTGCCGCTGACCGGCGCCATCCTCACCAAGCTCGACGGCGACTCCCGCGGCGGCGCGGCGCTGTCGATCCGCACCGTCGCCCGCGTGCCGATCCGTTTCGTGGGCGTCGGCGAGAAGTCGGACGACCTCGAGCTGTTCCACCCTGAGCGCATGTCCTCGCGGATGATCGGCATGGGCGACGTCCTGTCGCTGATCGAGAAGGCCGAGCGCGGCATGGACGCCGCCGAGACCGAGCGGCTCGCCAAGCGGCTGGTCAACCAGCAGTTCACCCTCGAGGATCTGCGCGATCAGCTCCGGCAGCTCCGCAAGCTGGGCCCCCTCGCCTCGGTGCTCGAGATGCTCCCCAAGGTCGGACCGCTGCGCGGGCTCGACTCGTCGAGCGTCGACGAGGGCGGCCTCAAGAAGGTGGAGGCGATCATCAACTCGATGACCCCACTCGAGCGCCGGCGTCCGGACGTCCTCAACGGCGGCCGCAAGAAGCGGATCGCCATCGGCTCCGGCACCTCGGTCGCCGAGATCAACCGCCTGCTCAAGCAGTACCGGACGATGCAGAAGATGATGAAGGGCGTCCAGGGCAAGTGGCTGCGCCGGGCCATGGGCTCAGGCGGTCAGGCTCGGGCGTAGGCGCTCCGTTCAGGCTGTCACTGTCTCCCCGCGACAATCGCTGTCTTGGAGTGTTATATTTCGAGCTTGGACCAACCCTGATAGGGAGGATCATGAGAAAAGCTACCGTTCTGGTCGGTATCTTCCTTGGCCTGTTCTTGTTTTTGAGCCCGAAGGGGGCGCACGCCGCGCCGTGTTCTGTGGCGTGTACCTCGACCGCGTCCTGCAGTAAGTTTTGTAACGACGGGACTGTACTGGATCCAGTTATCATCACCTGCGGTGAGTATGGAGTCTGCAGCAACCCTCCCTCGTCGGCCCGCACTTCAAACTGGATGACGACGAGTACCGCGATCGGGGGCGGATTTATGGACCTTCGGCCGTCTTCGCCTCCGCCAGCCTTCCTCGCGCCGTGATTCTCTGGGCTCCCCGGTTGCCGCCGGGGAGCTCCGGCACCGGCAGATCCGCGGGTAGTTTCCCGCCGGGCTGACTCTTCCGCCACGAGGGGTGGGTGCCGTACTCCTCCCCACCGGTGGCGAGGAATGTTCATCCGAGTCCCGCAGGGACGGCAGGATTTCACTTTGCGCCCCCGGGGCTCACTCCATCGGGCTAATTCCTGACGCCCCTACGGGGCTGACCGCAGGCTGATCGCCCGGAAGAACTCCTCCGCCGCGCGCGCGGGGTCGCCGACCAGGGCGCTGGTGCCCTCGGTGAGCCAGTCGGCGGGAAGGTACTGGCGGTAGGGGGAGTGGAGAAAGCGCTGGTCGAAGAGGGCGATTACGCCCGTGTCTTCCGGGGAGCGGATCAGGCGGCCGGCGGCCTGCACGACGCGCGTCATGCCCGGCACCACGAAGGAGTACTCGAAGCCGCGCTCGAAACGCTCCTCGTAATAATCCTTTAGGAGCTGCTGCTCGAGCGTCATCGCCGGTAGGCAGGGGCCCACGATCGCCACCGCCTTGAGCACCTCGCCGGGATAGTCCACCCCCTCGGCGAACACCCCGCCGGCGACCGCCACCAGGAGGATGTCGCCAAAGATCGCCGAGCGCAGCGCCTGGAGAAGGATGTCGCGCTCGGCGTCGCTGTCCGCCTGGCGCTGGACGAGCACCCGCTTGTTGCGCAGGCGCATCCGCCCGGTCACCTCGGAGAGGAAGGCGTAGCTAGGGAACAGGGCCAGGCAGTTGCCCGGCACCGAGTCGGCGAATCCGCCCAGGCGCTGGGCGATGCGCTCGTAGTTCGCCGGCCGCTCGCGGAAAGTAGTGGCGACGCTCGGGTCGATCACCACCCGGCGGTTCTCGGCCGGGAACGGGTTGGCGATCTCGACGAACGCCGTGCGGCCGACCTCGAAGCCGAGCAGGCCGGTGTAGAACTCGGGCGGGGACAGGGTCGCCGACAGGCCGACCGTGGCGTGCGTGCGCTGGATCACCTCGCCCAGGAAGCGGCTGGGGTCCTTGCAGAGGATCTTGAGCCGGCCGTCCCCCGACTTGTACTCCACGCAGTGGCTGAAGGCGGCGTCGGAGACCATCAGGCCGTTCAGGAAGCGGAGGAAATTGAAGTAGAGCTCGACGAACGGGTCCTCGGGCTGGAAGCTGCGAGTCTCGCGCTGGTGCTCCAGGTAGTCGACGAAGGCGGCGTCGAGCTGCGGCCGCAGCCGCCAGAAGCGGTCCTCGGGCATCGGCCAGACCACGGCGCGGTCGCCGGGGGGGCCTTCCTCCAGGGCGTCGGCCACGGTCTCGTCGATCAGCGCGGCGAGCTTGAGACAGAGGTTCTCGATGCGGAGATGGATCGGCTCGCCCCAGCGCCCCACCACCTCCGCCGCCTTGCGCGCCGTGTTCGAGGAGAGCTCGGGGCTGTAGTAGCCGCGCCCCCGGCCGACCAAGTTGTGGACCTCGTCGATGACCAGGACGACGTCGGAGAGATCCTCATCGGCGGCGAACCCGGAGAGGGAGACGTAGGGGTCGAAGACGTAGTTGTAGTCGCAGACCGTGACCTGCACGCGGTTCGAGAGCTCCAGGCTCACCTCGAATGGGCAGACTTCGGCCTCGCGGGCGGCGTTGAAGACGGTTTCGGGCTCGATGGCGGCGTGGGAATCGTAGATCCGCGCCAGCACGCCGGTCGTGGCGAGCTTCAGGCCGTAGTCCTTGGCGAAGCGGCAATACTCCTCGTGGCATAGGATCTGGTCGTTGGCGCACATCTTCGCCTTCGCTCGCAGACGCAGGGAGCGGAACGCCGAATCCTGGTTGAGGAGGTTGAGCACGGCGGTCGCCATCTCCTGCTGGGTGTTCTTGGCGGTGAGCACGAAGAGGCGCTTGTCGTGCGCCAAGGCGTAGCGCAGGGCGGGGTAGAGGGCTGCCACGGTCTTGCCGATGCCGGTGGTGGCCTGCAGCAGGAGGTGCTCGCGGTTGGCGACGGCGGTCTCGACGGCGGCGAGGATCAGCTCCTGGCCGGGGCGCGTCTCGCGGTAGGGGAAGACGAGACGCTCGGCCGCGGCGTGCCGGTCGGCGGCCCGGCGTTGCTCGGCTTCCCAGGAATAGATCAGGGTGTTGACGCGGCGGCGGACGCCCGCTTCCAGCCCCTTGAGATCGGGGGTGAGGGGCTCGCGCTCGGTGTCGTCGCTGCCGATGGCAATCAGCACCAGCTCGGCGCGCACCAGGTTGGGCTCGGTCTGGGCGAGCATCCAGGCGTAAAGGAGAGCCTGACGCTGGTAACTTTCGCGCACGGCGGGGGGGAGGGCGCCGCCGCGGCGCACGGACTTGATCTCCTCGACGACGAGAGTGCCGTCCGGCTCGCGGCGCAGCCCGTCCGCGCGCCCCTGGACGGTCACCTTCCACCCCCGGTGCTCGAAAACGTGGGAGATCACCACCTCGCGCCGGTAGGAGGGGTCCTCCGCGAGCTTGGCCTCCTGATAGCGCCCATGGATCGCCTGCCCCAGCCAGAGACGCTCATAGCCGCCGCGGCTGGAAAAGCCGAGGCTGCGCAGGAACGGCGATTCAAGAAGATCGGCTACGGAGAGATCGAGCCTGAGGCTCTCGGGGTCGAAACGCGGGGCCATCCGAAGGTAAGTATACGTCTCAATGCCGCCCTGGGGGAGAAAGGGCTCAAACGAACGGAGAGCCCGGGCGTCCGACGCCCGGGCTCTCTATGGGAACAACGGGGGATCTCCTTTACCGGCCGTCGCCGTCGGCATCTCCCGGAAGGGCGCGCTCGACCCGGTGCCAGGCGGCGCGTACGGCGTCCTTGACGTTCCCCCAGGCGAGGCTGGAGCCTCCCCGGGCATCGTTCCAGCCGCGCTCCAGATCACCCTCCACATCGCCCCATTTCCTTCCCTGGTAGCGATGGACGGCATCGGTGCCGTACTGGTAGGCCGGCTGATACTCCTCGTAGTTGCTGGCCGGATTCGCATAGTGGCGGGAACTGTGGGTCTCGCGCCAGTAACGGTCCTCTTCCGCGGTAAACCGGCTCGGGTGGGACTCCGTCATGCCGGTATCGGAGATCCGATCCACCCCGGGGATCCCCGTGTTGGTTTCGATGGCGATCTCCTGCTCGGTGGCTCCGCCGATGCCCGGGGCCGTGCGGATGCCGGTGGTGTTGACGAGGTTGTTGACGCGCTCGAACATGCCGAGCCCGGCGTCGGTGCTGCGGTCGGCGGGCTGGTGTTCCGGCTCGGCCGTGGCCGTGTTGCCAGAAGTTGGTTTTCTCTCGTCGTTCATCTCGTCCTCCTCGCCTCTGCGCTATTGCAAACGCGGGGCCACGATTTGGCCGGAATAAAAGAAAAGGGCGCCCACACAGGGGCGCCCCTACATTCCGGCCGGCTGGACAGGGTCTAGCGGCCGTCGCCGTCGGCATCCCCCGGAAGCGCGCGCTCGACGCGATGCCAGCTGTCCTTGACGGCATGCTTGGCGTCGCTCCAGGCGAGCTTGGAATTGCCCTTGGTCTGCTCCCAGCCGTGCTGGAGGTCGTTCTCGACCTCGTCGAACTTGCGGCCGGCATGGGTGCTGGCCGAGTCGTAGCCATATCGGTAGGCCGGGGCGTAGTCGTCGTCGTAGGTGTGGCCGCTCTTGTAGTAGGTCTGGGAGGCGTGGTTGTTCCGCCAGTAGTTGTCGTTCTCGGTGCGGCCGGTAACCCGGTTCCAGGCATCCTTGGTGGCGTGCTTGGCGTCGCTCCAGGCGAGCTGAGACTTGCCCTTGGTCTGCTCCCAGCCGTGCTGGAGGTCGTTCTCGACCTCGTCGAACTTGCGGCCGGTGTTGGTCGCGGCCGAGTTGTAGCCGTACTGATAGGCCGGGGCGAGATCGTCATAGGAGCGGTTCGCCGCGTAGGGGCGCTTGGAGTAATTATTACGCCAGTAGGCATCCTCTACGGTGGGATTGACGCCCTCGGCGACACCCTTGCCGGCCAGACCGCCGGCGACACCGCCGACGGCGGCGCCGATCACCGCGCCCACCGGGCCGCCGACCGCTCCGCCGATCGCCGCGCCGGTCACCGCGCCGCCGGCCGCGCCGACGCCGGTGCCGACCGGATGCGCGCCCGGCGCGCCGGTGATGGGATCGGGGTTGGCGTCAAGCCGCGTTTCATGGTCCAGCTCTGCCGTGGTCGTCCTGCCCGTGGTGTTGGAATACTTTTCGTCGTTCATGGAGTGTTCTCCTGGAAGTAGTTTTACAGCTGGTCCGACCTACGTCCAGGGAGATTGCAAAGGCGAGGCCAACCCGGTTCGTCTTGCCTTCTCCCCATCCCGCGGGATACCCTGCGCGCACGGCTATGCGCTTCAAGAAGCTCTCGCTCGCCCTGGCGCTCGCGTTCGGCCTCGCCGCCGGAGGTTGCAAGAACCTTGAGAGTGCCGCGGGCGATCCCGGCAAGCTCCACGTCGGCATCGTCTTCGACAGCGGCGGCAAGGATGACCGCTCGTTCAACGCCGCGGCCTGGAAGGGCGTGCGGCGGGCGGCGAAGGATTTCCCGATCGTGCTGCGCGACGCCGAGCCGGGCGATCCCACCTCGCTCGAGCCCGCCATGCGCGCCTTCGCCGAGGTGGGCTACGACCTCGTGATCGGCATCGGCTTCGCCCAGACGCCGATCGTCGAAGCGGTCGCCAAGGACTACCCGAAGATCAACTTCGCCATCGTCGACGGCGTCAGCGACCTGCCCAACGTCGCCTCCCTCATCTTCAAGGAGCACGAGGGGAGCTACCTCGTGGGCATGATCGCCGCCCAGAAATCGAAGACCGGCGTGCTCGGCTTCGTGGGCGGGATGGACATCCCGCTCATCCACAAGTTCGAGGTCGGCTACGAGGAGGGGGCGCGGGCGGTCAACCCGAAGATCCAGGTGATCCAGAATTACGTCGGCGTCACCGAGTCGGCGTGGAACAACCCTGGCAAGGGGAAGGAGCTCTCGGTCGCCCAGATCGGTAAGGGGGCGGACGTGATCTTCGCCGCCGCCGGCAACTCGGGGCTCGGCGCCTTCGACGCCGCCGAGCAGTACGGCAAGTTTGTGATCGGCGTCGATTCCAACCAGAACTGGGTCAAGCCCGGCTTCGTGCTCACCAGCATGGTCAAGCGGGTGGACAACGCCGTGTACCAGATCGTCGGCGACATGGTGAATCACCGCTTCAAGGGTGGAATCCACGTCTACGGTCTGGAGAACGACGGCATCGGCTACGCGATGGATCAGTACAACCAGAAGCTAATCCCCCCCGACGTGATCCGCCAGGTCGAGGCCGCGCGGGCCAAGATCATCAAGGGCGAGATCAAGGTCACCGACGCGATGGCGCAGTAGCCTCAAAGGGCCTTAACGATCATGCTCGAGCTGCGCGACATCACCAAGCGCTTCGGCGACGTGCTGGCGAACGATCGCGTCAGCCTCGCCGTGGCTCCCGGAACGATTCACGCCATCGTCGGCGAGAACGGCGCCGGCAAATCGACCGCGATGCGGATCGCCTACGGCTTTTACGCCGCCGATTCGGGCGAGGTCGTGGTGGAAGGGCAGGCGCGCCGTCTCGCCAGCCCGCACGACGCGATCGCCCTGGGGATCGGCATGGTGCACCAGCACTTCATGCTGGTCGAGACGATGACGGTGGCCGAGAACATCGTGCTGGGGATCGAGCCGGGCTCGCCGCTGGCGCTCGACCTCAACGGGGCCGCGGCGCGCGTGCGCGCCCTTTCCAAGGAGTTCGGGCTCGAGATCGACCCCGCTGCCCGCGTCGAGACCCTCTCCGTCGGCCAGCAGCAGCGGGTCGAGCTGCTGAAAGCCCTCTATCGCGAGGCGCGCCTGTTGATCCTCGACGAGCCGACGGCGGTGCTCGCGCCGCAGGCGGTGACGGACCTGTTCCGCATCCTGCGCGGCATGCGGGCGCAGGGGAAGACGATCGTCATCGTCGCCCACAAGCTCGCGGAGGTGCTGGAGATCTCCGACGAGGTGACCGTGATGCGCGACGGCCGCGTCGTGGGGCATCGCCGGACGGCGGAGACGAACGCCACCGAGCTCGCCCGCCTGATGGTGGGGCGCGACGTGCTGCTGCGGGTGGTCAAGCCAGAGGCGAAGCCGGGCGGGTCAGTGCTGAGCGTGCGCGAGCTCTCCCTGAAGGACGCGGAGGGCGGGCGCCGGCTCGACGGCGTCTCCTTCGAGGTGCGCGCCGGGGAGATCCTCGGGGTCGCGGGTGTCGAGGGGAACGGACAGACCGAGCTGATCGAGACGCTCGCCGGGCTGGTGGACCGCCGGAGCCTCACGGGCGCGATCACGCTGGGCGGCACGGACGTCACCGCCCTCTCGGCCCGGGGCCGGAAGCAGCGGGGGATCGCCCACGTTCCCGAGGACCGCCAGCGGCGGGGCCTGGTGCTCGACTTCAACCTCGCGGAGAACGCCATTCTCGGCGTCGACGAGCGGCCGCCGATCGCGGTCGGACCGGCCCGCTCGTGGCTCGACCGCGAGGCGACCTTCCGGCGCGCGAAGAAGATCGTTGAGGCCTTCGACGTCCGCCCGCCGGATCTCAATCTCCCTGCCCGCTCGCTCTCCGGCGGTAATCAGCAGAAGCTGATCCTCGGCCGGGAGTTCGAGCTGCCGCCGAAGCTGATGCTGATCGCGCAGCCGACGCGCGGGGTGGATATCGGCGCCATCGAGTTCATCCACCGACGGCTGGTCGAGCTGCGGGATTTAGGGTGCGCCATCCTGCTCGTCTCCTCCGAGCTCGACGAGGTGACCGCTCTTTCGGATCGCCTGCTCGTCATGCGCCAGGGGCGGATCGTGGCCGAGGTGGATCCGGCGCGGACGTCGATCGCGGAGATCGGACTGCTGATGACCGGTGGAGAGGTGGCAGCCTGACCGGCTCCCTGAAAAAATCATGAAACTTTTGCGCGAGCTCCTCTTCCCCCTGATCGCGGTCGCCGCGGCCTTTCTCGTCGGCGGGGTGCTGGTGGCGCTCGTCGGCGACAGCCCGCTGCGCACCTATGAGCTGCTGATCGGCAGCGCGCTCACCTGGCCGGACGGCATCGGCTACACGCTCTTCTATGCGACGCCGCTCATCTTCACCGGTCTCGCGGTGGCGGTGGCCTTCCGCTGCGGCCTGCTGAACATCGGTGCCGAGGGGCAGCTCTACATCGCCGCCTTCGTCACCGCCTGGGTGGGGATCACGTGCGCGGGGTGGTCTGCCTGGCTGCTGGTGCCGCTCTGCTTCCTGGCCGCGACCCTCTCCGGGGCGCTCTGGGGGGCGATTCCGGGCGTGCTCAAGGCGCGGTTCGGGGCGCACGAGGTGATCACCACGATCATGCTCAATTTCGTCGCCGTGGCCCTGGCGAGCTATTTCACGCAGTACCACTACAAGCCGCCGGGCGACCCGATCCTCGAGACGGTGCCGATCGGCGAGGGGGCCCACATCGCGCGGCTGGGGCGATTCATCCCGGGGTTCCCGGAGCGCATCCCGCTCAATCTCGCCTTTCCGCTGGCGCTCGTGGTCAGCCTGCTCGTTTACCTCTTCCTCTGGCGCACGCGCTGGGGGTACGAGATCCGGGCCACCGGCGCCAGCCCGGCGGCGGCGGAGTACGGCGGCATCTCGACCGGCCGGCAGATCGTGCTGGCGATGGCGGTCTCGGGGGGGCTGGCCGGCATGGTGGGGATCAACGAGGTGATGGGCTACCGCTACCGCTACTACGACAGCTTCTCGGCCGGCTACGGCTTCACCGGCATCGCGGTGGCCCTGCTGGGGAGGAACCATCCGGTCGGCGTGATCCTCTCCTCACTCCTGTTCGGGGCGCTGCTGCGGGGCGGCCTGTTCGTCGACATCTTCACCGAGAACGTCTCCAAGGACCTGGTGCAGGTGCTCCAGGCGATCATCATCCTGTTCGTGGCGGCGGAGGCCCTATTTCGAGGTCCACTCCGTGGCCCCTTCGCCAGGTGGGCCAAACGCGTATGAGCGAGAATCCGATCCTTGCGCTGCTGTTCTCGGCCATCCGCCTGGCGACCCCGCTGCTGCTGGCGGCGCTCGGCGGCCTCTTCTCGGAGCGCTCCGGGGTGATCAACATCGGCCTCGAAGGGCTGATGCTCGCGGGCGCCTTCACCGCTGCGGTGACGACCCACTACAGCGGCAATCCCTGGGTGGGGCTGCTGGCGGCGATCCTGGCCGGGATCGGGGTGGCGCTGATCCACGCCGTGGCCTGTATCCGCTACCGGGCGGACCAGGTGGTGAGCGGCACGGCGATCAACATCCTTTTCCTCGGCGTGCCCGCCCTGCTTTCCGGGGCGATGTTCGCGTCGACCGGAGCGACGCCGCAGGTCCCCAAGGAGCAGCTCCTGCCCTACGCGCCAATCATCCTCGCCTTCGCTCTGGTGCCAGCGACCTGGTGGGTGCTGAACCGCACGCCGTTCGGCCTGCGCCTGCGGGCGGTGGGGGAGAACCCCGAGGCGGCGGACACGGCGGGGGTGAACGTGGCGCGCATCCGCTACGCCGGGGTGCTGCTCTCCGGCGCGCTGGCGGCGATCGGCGGCGCCTATCTCTCGATCGGCCAGTCGTCGCTGTTCACCCGCAACATGACGGCCGGCCGGGGGTTCATCGCGCTGGCCGCCCTGATCTTCGGCAAGTGGAGGCCGGTGCAGACGATGCTCGCCTGCCTGCTCTTCGGCGTCGCCGAGGCGCTGTCGATCCAGATGCAGGGGGTCTCGCAGATCCCGGTCCAGTTCATCCAGATCATCCCCTACGTGCTGACGATCGTCGTCCTCGCCGGCTTCATCGGCCACTCCCGGGCGCCGCGGGCACTGGGGCTGCCGTACCAGAAGAAGAGATAGATCGCGAGAAATACGGCAAGACCTCCGGTTAGACTACGCGGCATGCGCCGTACCGCCGTCCTTTCACTTCTCCTCTCCCTCTGTCTGTTCGCGCCAGGGCTTGCCACGGCGCAGAGCGTCCTGGAACAGGCGCTGGCCGCCGAGGTGGCCCGCACGGCCGCGGCTTCGGGGGCTCTCGGAGTCAACATCGTCGAGCTGGATACCGGCGAGACGATTTTCTCCCACCGGGCCGACGAGCCGCGGGTGATCGCCTCGAACAGCAAGCTGTTCACCACGGCGGCGGCCCTGGACACCCTGGGGCCCGGCTACTTTTTCGAGACCCGGCTCCTGATGCGGGGAGCGGTGGACAGCGGAATCCTCCGCGGTGATCTCGGCGTGGTGGGCGCGGGCGATCCGCAGATCTCGGGCCGCGAGTACGGGGGGGATTCCTACGGCGCGTTCCGCCCCTGGGCGGCGGCGCTGCGGGCGCGCGGGGTCCAGCGGATCACCGGCGATCTCTATCTCGCGAGCGGCCTCTTCGAGCCGATGCAGATCCACCCCGAGTGGCCGCGCGACCAACTCACCGACTGGTACGAGGCCCCGATCGCCTCTCTCGCCTTCAGCGACAACTGCATCCTGGTGCGGGTGTGGCCCGGAGCGGCGGGGCGGCTGGCGGTGGTGGAGACCGTGCCGCCGGTGCCGATCGTCCGTGTGGACAACAGCGCCCTGACCACCTCCGCGCGACGCGGGACCCGCCTCTTCGTGGGGCGGACCGGCGACCTGCTGACCGTCCGGGGATCGATCGACGCCGGCTCGGGGCCGTTCGAGACCTGGGTAACGGTGCCCGATCCGGTGCTTTACTTCGGCCTCGGCCTGCGCGGGGCGCTCGCCGAGGAGGGGATCGCCGTCGATGGGGCGATCCGGCCCGTGGCGCAGCTTCCGGGCGCGGTCTGGGACCGGGTGGCCGTCCACCGGAGCGATCTGGTCACCGCCATCACCACGACCAATAAGCGAAGCCAGAACTTCTACGCCGAGACCCTGTCCAAGATCATCGGCGCCGCCCGCTGTGGCGAGGGGAGCTGGAGCGCGGGGACGCGGGCGATCGAGGAGTTCGTCGCCTCGATCGGCGTCCCCGCCGGCAGCGTCCACCTGGTGGACGGCTCCGGCATGAGTCGCAGCAATCAGGCTTCGCCGCGGGCGATCACGATGCTGCTGCGGCACATGTTCTTCCACCCTGCGGCGACGGAGTTCGCCAAGTCGCTCCCCTACGCGGGGGAGGACATGAAATCCTGGAAACGGCGGCTGGCGGCTCCCCCGTACCGGGGAAACGTCCTCGCCAAGACGGGGACGCTCAACGGCGTCTCGGCCCTCTCGGGCTACGCCAAGGCCGTGTCCGGCAAGTCCTACGCGTTCTCGATCGTCGTCGAGCGGTGCAGGATCGACGCGCATGGAGCGCAGGACCGGATCGTGATGGCGCTGATCGACAACGGCTGACGGGCACGAAAATCGTTCGTATTTCCGGGTAGAATGCCCGTCTAGCCGCGGCGCGGCAAACCGCGAGGAGGATCGCCCTTGGTCACGTCCGAAGTTCGCCCGGTCAACTACCGGGGCCTGATGAAGAAGGTGGAGCAGGCCGTCGCGGCGATGGACCGCGCCGAGGACGTCGGCTCGACGATCCACTCCCTGCTCGAGATCATCATCGAAAAGTTTCAAGACGAGCTGGGGATCTACGGCGGCCGTCTCTACCAGCGCCGGAGTGGCTACTACGTCCTCCAGGCCACCTTCGGCGATGCCAAGGAGGTCCCCCAGGGGCTCAAGGTGCCGATCTCCTACCGGCCGGTGCAGCTCCTGCTCGAGGAGGGCACCGTCTACATGGACGACCAGGACCCGAACATCGACCGCAACCTCGAGGATCTCCTGGGCGTCCAGCAGTTCGCCGCCATCGAGGTGGGCAGCGAGGAGTACATCCTCGCCTTCAACGTCGCCGCGGGGCACGACCGGGACGACGTCCTCTTCTCCCTCGGCATCCTGCGCCACAGCGTCAACCAGAAGATCCGCCGCGACAAGATGGAGGGGATCTTCGAGCAGGCGCGCAAGATTCAGGCGTCGATCCTGCCGCGTCGTAACCCGGACTACGGCGACTTCGACATCTCCGGCCGCTCCGAGCCGATGGAAGAGGTGGGCGGCGATTTCTTCGACTACATCCCGCTGACCAAGAAGATCCTCGGTCTCGCCATCGCCGACGTCTCCGGCCACGGCCTGCCGGCCGCTCTCCAGGTGCGCGACATCTACATGGGATTGCGGATGGGCTTGGCGCGCGACTTCAAGATCGTGCGCACGGTCGAGCGGATGAACAACATCATCCACCAGAGCACGCTGACCAGCCGCTTCGTGTCGATGTTCTACGGCGAGCTCGAGCTCAACGGCGTCTTCATCTACGTCAACGCCGGGCACCCGCCGCCGATCCACATCGCGGCCGACGGCAAGGTGCGCAACCTGGAGGAGGGGGGGCCGGTGCTCGGGCCGCTTCCCGACGCCACCTACGAGCGCGGCTTCGTCACCATGAAGCCGGGCGACATGCTGGTCTTCTACACCGACGGCATCTGCGAGACCCAGGGGCGGGACGAGAGCGGCCGCATGCTCGGCGAGTACGGCGTCGAGCGCATGCTCGAGGTGGCCCGCGAGCACCAGGGGGAGACCGCCCGCGAGGTGGTGGACGCCATCTTCGCCAGCGTCGAAGCCTTCAGCCGCAACGCCCCCCCGGACGACGACCGCACCGTGATGGTGGTCAGCCAGCCGGTGATCGACACTTCCGTGACGCAGGCGTTCCCGCGGCCGACCGGGCTGATGTAAACGTCACCCCTGCGGTACGACTTCCAGCTCCTGCTTCAGCTTGACGATGCTCCGCTCGGGGTAGATCCCCGGCCGGAGCTGCACGCCCGGGTAGATCTGCGTTCCCCGGCCGACCACGACCCCAGGGTGGAGGACGGAGTTGCAGCCGGTCAGGACGCCGTCGCCCAGGATCGCTCCCAATTTGCGGCGGCCGGTGTCGAGCCGGTTACCGGCATGCGGGATGCGGATCTGGCCGCCATCGTGCCGGAAGTTCGAGAGGATCGTGCCCGCTCCGAGGTTGACGTCGGCGCCGAGGATCGAGTCGCCGACGTAGTTGAGGTGCGGCGCCTTGGCGTGGGGGAGGAGGATGGCCCGTTTGATCTCCGTGTTCGCCCCCACGATGCAGCGGTCGCCGATCCAGATACCCCCGCGCAGGTAGGCGCCGGGCCGGATCTCGACGTCGCGGCCGATGTAGATCGGCCCCTCGATGACCGCGGTCGGGTGGATGCGGGCGCCGGGGCAGATCACGATGCGGTCGCCCACGAGGTGGACGTCCGGCGCGAGCTGGCCGTGGATCTCGCTCGACGGCAGACTGGCGAGGATCTCGTCCAGCGGCTCGCCCAGCAATTCCCACGGGGCGGCGGGATTGAAGTGGCTTGCGAAGGCGTCCGGCAGCTCGGCGAAAAGCAGGGGGATCTCGGGTGGACTCATCATCTCTCCGTCAAAAAGTATGGGATTTCGATCACCACGGATCGAGCAAAGCACGTGCCACGGATACGCGTATGGATGCGGATGATATCTTCCGTTCCCGCGTGAGCCGCTTCCGTCCCCTCCCGGTTTCCTTCTATCGCCGTCCGGCCGAGACCGTGGCCCGGGATCTCCTCGGCCGGTATCTGGTGCGCGAGCTGGACGGCGAGCGGCTGGTGCTCCGCCTGGTCGAAACCGAAGCCTACCTCGGAGCCTCCGACCGCGCGAGCCACGCCTGGGGCGGCCGCCGCACGGCGCGCAACGAGAGCCTGTATCTCGCGGGGGGGAGTGCCTACGTCTACATGATCTATGGCATGCACTTCTGCCTGAACGCCGTTACCGGCCAGGCGGGCATCGGCAGCGCCGTGCTGCTGCGGGCCGGCGAGCCGGTCGAGGGGGAGGAACGGATGCGGGAGAACCGCGGGTGGGCCCGGGCGCCCAAACCGGGCGACCTCGCCGGTGGGCCGGGCAAGCTCTGCCAGGCCCTCGCCATCGGCCGCGAGCTCGACGGGGTGCCGCTCGGCCAGCCGCCTCTCTACATCGCCAAGGGTGAGGCGGTGGCGGAAACCGAGATCGTGGCAAGCCCCCGCATCGGTGTCGACTACGCCGAGGAGGCCGCCCTCTGGCCCTTGCGCTTCTCCGTACGCGGCCACCCACATGTCTCCCGGCCACGGCCGGTTTGAAACTTTCGCGTCCGGCATGGGAACATGAGGATGGAGTCGGAGGGAACCATGCTCAGCGAAACGATCCGCAAAGAGATCCGCCCGAGGCTGCAGAAGGCTTTCCAGGAGCGCTTCCGGGGGGTCCTCCTGTTTGGATCGGAAGCGAGAAACCAGGCCGGCGAGGATAGCGACCTCGACTTGATGGTGCTTCTCGAAGCTCCGGTCCGGATCGGCAGGGATCTGGAGACGATCGTCACAGCGCTCTATTCCTTGCAGCTCGAGATGGATCGCCCGATCCACGCACTGCCGGTGTCGTCGGAAGCCTTCGAAGCGGGGCAGTACGGCATCTATCGCAGTGCGCGCAGGGAAGGCCTGTATCTGTGAGCCCGGAGGTACTGGATTACTGGTCGCGGGCCGTTCAAGCCCTCCAGACGGCAGCGAGCCTGATTGATCGTGATCCGGACGCATCCTCCTCGCGGGCCTACTATGCGGCTTTTTACGCTGTATCGGCTCTGTTGGCCTTCGAGCAACGATCCTTTTCCAAGCATACGGCCATCGAGCGGGCGGTCCATCGTGATTTCGTGAAGCCGGGAATCTGGTCCGTGGAGCTGGGAGCAGCCTTTTCCTGGCTGGCCAACCTCAGGTCTACCGCGGATTATGGCGGTGGTGAGCACGTGCAGCCGGAGGACGCCCAACTCGCGGTGGAAAAGGCTCGCCTGATCCTGCAAGCCGTTCGCGCCGCCGCTCCTGAGCCCCTCTCAGATCCCGAGCCCTAGCCGTGACAACTGTCACCCCCAACTCCTGACATCCCTCCCTGGGGTCCTCCGCCCCCGCCCTCCAGAATGCTCCTGGAAGACACGAACGGAGGATTCCATGACACGAACAACACCTTTCGACGATGACCGGCCGGTCGCGGAGCTGCGGCGAGCGGTCAAGCGGTACGGCGCGGTCACGGCGCTGGCCGGGATCGACTTCGAGGTCCGGCCCGGCGAGGTGGTCGCCCTGCTCGGCCCCAACGGCGCCGGCAAGACGACCGCCGTCCAGCTCCTGCTCGGCCTCGCCCGGCCGAACGCGGGGGAGGCCCGGCTCTTCGGCGTCGAGCCCCGGCGCGTCGAGGCGCGGATGCGCACCGGCGCCATGCTCCAGATCTCCAAGGTGCCCGAGACCCTGAAGGTGCGCGAGCACATCCACCTCGTCTCCAGCTACTACCCCCACCCCCTTCCCGAACGCGAGGTGATGGCCGCGGCCGGCCTCGATGGGATCGAGGGGCGCCTCTTCGGCAAGCTCTCGGGCGGCCAGCGGCAGCGCGTGCTCTTCGCCCTCGCCCTGTGCGGCGATCCGGACCTGATGTTCCTCGACGAGCCCACGGTCGGTCTCGACGTCGAGGCCCGGCGCGCCTTCTGGACGGTGATCGCGGAGAAGGCGCGGCAGGGGCGGTCGGTGCTGCTGACCACTCATTATCTCGAGGAGGCCGACGCCCTCGCCGACCGCATCGTGATGATCGGCCGCGGCCGGGTGATCGCCGAGGGGACCCCCGCCGAGATCAAGTCCCGCGTCGTGGGGCGCAAGATCCGCTGCCGGACCGCCCTGCCGCTCGCCGAGATCGCCGCCCTGCCCGGCGTGCGCGACGTCCGCCGGCAGGACGAGCTGACCGAGGTGTTCGCGGCCGAGGCCGAGCGCACCGTCTTCGAGCTGATCTCCCGCGATCCGTCGCTCTCCGCGCTCGAGGTGCGGGGGGCGGATCTGGAGGAAGCGTTCCTGACCCTGACGAATTCCGACCCCGAGGAGGTGGCCGCATGACGACCCAGACGATCGCCCCAGTCCCGTCGCGCAGCCTGCCGCGCATCTATGCCCTGGAGGCCTGGTACGAGTTCCTCAAGCAACTGCGAATGCCCGCGTACCTGGTGCCGACCCTCACCTTTCCGCTGGTCTTCTACACGCTCTTCGGCGTGGCGTTGCGGCACGGATCGGCCGGGCCGTTCGATATGCCCACCTACCTGCTCGCCACCTACGGCGCTTTCGGCGTGATGAACACGGCCCTCTTCGCCTTCGGCGCCGGCGTGGCCATCGAGCGCGGGCAGGGGTGGATGCTGCTCAAGCGGGCGACGCCGATGCCCCCTTTCGCCTATTTCGCAGGCAAGCTCGTGATGAGCGTCCTGTTCAGTCTGATCATGGTGAGCCTCCTCTTCACCGTCGGCGCCACGGCCGGCGGCGTGCGCCTTTCCGCCGCGACCTGGCTCTCCCTTACCGGGATACTGGTCGCCGGCACTCTGCCGTTCGCCGCCTTCGGGCTCGCCGTGGGCTACTGGGCGGGCCCCAACTCGGCGGTGGCCGTGCTCAACCTGCTCGCGCTGCCGTCGGCGTTCGGCTCGGGGATGTGGATTCCGATCCAGATGCTTCCCCCCGTGGTCAAGCAGATCGCCCTCTTCCTGCCCCCCTACCACTTCGCCCAGCTCGCGCTGCGCACCCTCGGGCTCGACCGCGGCCAGCCGCCATCGCACCATGTCGCCTTCCTGGCCCTGTTCACGGCGGCCTCTCTCCTGCTCGCCTGGATCGGGTTCCGGCGGGACGAAGGCAGGACGTTCGGGTAAGGTAGTGGCGATGCGACTCCTCCCCGACGACCCGGAGATCGGCTGGACGCCTTACGCTTGGCTGATCTATCTCGCGTCTTTTCTGGCCTGGCCGGCTACGCGGTCGGCGTCCGCCCTGGAGTGGGCGCTGACCGCGGCCGGCTTGGCCGTCTTCCTGGTCCTCTACTTCTGGGGCTACTGGCTGAAGGGGCGGAAGGTCCTCTGGGCCGCCGGCGGCGTCCTCCTCCTCGGCATGCTCTTCGCCCCCTGGAACCCGGGGGCGTCGTCGTTCTTCGTCTACGCCGCCGCTTTCCTCGCCCAGTCGGGGTCGCCGCGGCTGGCCTGGAGCCTTCTCGGTGGCCTGCTGGTGGTGCTGGCGGTGGAGAGCCCGCTGGCTCACCTGCCGGTCTACACCTGGGCGCCCGCCGCCGTGTTCTCCCTGCTGATCGGCGCCATCTGCATCCATGGCGCCGAGGTCTCGCGCGCCAACGCCCGGCTGCGCATGGCCCAGGAGGAGGTCGAGCGGCTGGCCAAGACCGCCGAGCGGGAGCGGATCGCGCGCGACCTGCACGACGTCCTCGGGCACACCCTGTCGCTGATCACCCTGAAGTCGGAGCTGGCGGGGAAGCTCCTCGAGCGTGATCCGGAACGGGCCGGACGGGAGATCCGGGAGGTCGAGCGCATCTCCCGCGAGGCCCTGCGGGAGGTGCGGACGGCGATCGCCGGCTACCGTTCCGAGGGACTCCAGGCGGAGATGGGCCGGGCGCGGCTGGCGCTGGAATCGGTGGGCGTGCGGCTCGAATACTTCGCCCAGCCGGTCGAGCTCGACCCCGTGTGCGAGACCGTGATCGCGCTGGCGCTGCGCGAGGCGGTGACGAACGTCATTCGCCATGCCGGGGCCCAGGCCTGCCGGATCACCCTGGAGCAGACGGGGGAGGAGACGCGGCTGGAGGTCCACGACGACGGCCGGGGGGGCTCGGCGCCCGAGGGGATCGGCCTTGCCTCGATGCGTGAGCGGGTCGAAGGGCTCGGCGGCAGGCTGGAGCGCCACGCGGAGACCGGGACCTCGCTCCGCATCACCCTGCCGTACCGGCAGAGCCCCCTCCCGGCAACCGTGGAGCTGAAGGAGCGGCCGGCTTGATCCGGGTGCTGATCGCCGAGGACCAGGGGATGGTCCTGGGAGCGCTCGCGGCTCTGCTCGAGCTGGAGCCGGACATCGAGGTGGTCGGCCGGGCCCATGACGGCCAGGATGCCCTCGATCTCGCCGTCACGACGAAGCCGGACGTGGTGCTCACGGATATCGAGATGCCGCGGATGACCGGTCTCGAGCTCGCCGCCGAGCTCAAGCGGCGGGCCCACCCCGCGCGGGTGGTGATCCTTACCACGTTCGCCCGCGGCGGCTATCTGCGCCGGGCCCTGGACGCCGGCGCCGCCGGCTACCTACTCAAGGACGCGCCCTCCGCCCGGCTCGCCGAGGCCATCCGCCGGGTCCATGCCGGGTTGCGGTCGATCGATCCCGAGCTGGCGGCAGCCGCCTGGGAAGAGGCCGATCCGCTGACCGACCGCGAGCGCCAGGTGCTCCGCCTGGCCGCCGAGGGGCATTCGAGCGCCCGTATCGCCGCGGAGCTGCACCTCTCCGAGGGAACGATCCGCAACTACCTCTCCGAAGCGATCAGCAAGGTCGGAGCCGAGAATCGGGTCGAGGCGGCGCGGATCGCTCGGCAGAAGGGGTGGCTGTAGGCGAATCGTACGGCTGCTGCGTAAACTAGAAAACAACTAGGAGAGTGCTATGCCGCGGACATTCCGAGTCATTTCAGCCCTGCTGCTCCTGCTCGCCTCACCCGCCTTCGCCGCCGACCGCTGGCAGCCGGCCGGGCCGGAGGGGGGAAACGTCACCGCGCTGGTGATCGATTCCGCGAACCCCCGCGTCCTCTATGCCGGGGTGGGCGCCGGCGGCGTCTTCAAGAGCGTCGACGCCGGCGCCACCTGGAATCCGGCGTTCGACGGGCTGCAAGGCAACGCGGTCCTCACCCTGGCCCAGGCGCCGAACGCGTCCGGCACCCTCTACGCGGGCACCTCCCAGGGCGTCTTCAAGACCACCAACGGCGGCGCGCTCTGGGCCGCCGCGAGCGCCGGCAGCTCGCCGGCCGCCAGCGGCGTCGTCGACGAGCTCGTGGTAACGCCGTCGGCGATCTATGCCGGCGTCTCCTTGAACTCCCAGCAGGGACTGACGCCGGGGCTCTTCAAGAGCGTCAACGGCGGGGTCAACTGGTCCCAGCTCGATCTCGGCCACGACGGCGTTGTGGTGACGGCGCTCGCCGCCGATCCCACCAACCCTCGCGTCCTCTACGCCGGAATCAAGGAGACCGGCCCCCTCTTCGAGATCGGCGTGCTCCGCAGTGGCGACGCCGGAGCGACCTGGTCGTTCTCGGCCCGCGGGCTGCCCAAGGGGACGATCCAGGACCTCGCGATCCATCCGGCGGCGCCGCGCACCGTCTATGCCGCGATCGGGGGAGCCGGCGTCTTCCGCAGCGACGACGGCGGGAGGCTCTGGAAGAACGTGAGCCGTGGCCTGACCAATCCCCTGGTCACCGCGCTGGCCGTCGGACCGGCGCCCGGCACCCTCTACGCCGCCGCCCAGCAGGGGACCGCCGCCACCGGCTCGCTGTTCCGCACCACGAACGGCGGCGCGCGCTGGCAGCGGGCTGACCGCGGGCTCCCGTTCGATCTCCAGGCGCTGGCGGTGGAGCCGCGCGGAGTGGTGCTCTACGCCGGCAGCGCGAGCGCCGGCGTCTTCAGCAGCGCCAGCTCCGGCGCCACCTGGACGTCGATCGACCGTGGGCTCCGCGCCGTGGCCACGGACGCGGTCCTCGCCGACCCCAGGCGGCCGTCGATCCTCTATGCCGGTACCCCGGATTTCGGGCTGATCAAGACCGTGAACGGAGGGGAGAGCTGGAACGCTCCCGGCCCCAGCGCGGGCGCCCGCAAGCCGCTGGCGATCGATCCCGGCCAGCCGGCCACGGTCTATGCCAGCGGCCGCGACGGGAAACTGCTGCGGAGCCGCAACGGCGGCCGGAGCTGGCAGACGATCTCCCTGCCGAACGACTCCCCGGCGAACGGCGTCAACGCCCTCGTCCTCGACCCGAACGACCCGTCCATCCTCTACGCCGTCCGCCCTCGCGAGATCGACCGCAGCACCGACGGCGGCGACACCTGGACGGCGGAGCTGACCTCCACCTGCGTGACCCTGGCCTACCCGGCGATCACCTCGGCCTCGCAGGTCTACGCCGCCGGGGTGTCGTCGTGCCAAAGCCTGGCCGGCGGCGGCGTCCTGATGCGCGATGCCACCGGCGAGTGGCGGACGGTCGAGGTCGCCGTGAATCTGCTCCACCCCACCCCGACCGCCCTGGCCGCCGATCCCCGGCAGCCGTCGACCCTCTACACGGGGCTCAGCGGCCTGCTCATCGAGCCCCCGGCCAACGTCTTCGAGGTCTACCGGACGACCGACGGCGTGACCTGGTCGGTGGTCCCCGTGGGCGCTGTCCATGCGGCCAGGGCCTTCGCCTTTCCGCCGGCGGAGCCGGAGGTCGTGTACGCCGGGTTCCAGGGGGCGGGCGTCTTCGTCAGCGAGGACGGCGGCGAGACCTGGCGCGCCGTCAACCAGGGGCTTCCCAGCTACTCGATCCTCGCGCTGGCGATCAGCGCCGACTCTTCCACGGTGTATGCCGCGACCCCCGGCGGCCTCTATCGACTGATTCCCTGAGGTGGACCATGGCGATCCTACGGAAGCTCCGAGTACCAGCCCTGCTGCTCCTGCTCGCCTCGCCGGCCTTCGCCGCGGACGGCTGGCAGCCGGCCGGCCCGGAGGGGGGGAATGTCACCTCGCTGGCGATCGACCCCGTGAACCCGCGGGTCCTCTATGCCGGGGTGGGCGCCGGAGGCATTTTCAAGAGCGCCGACGCCGGCGCCACCTGGAACCCGGCGTTCGACGGGCTCCGGGGCGTCGTCCGCGTCGTGGCGGTCGATCCGGGCCGGCCCGCGACGGTCTACGCCGGCACCGACCTGGAGGTCTTTCGGAGCGACGACGGCGGCGCCCACTGGACCGCCACCCCTGGCCCCGCCCCGTCACATCTGCCAGTCAACGCCCTGCTGGCGACTCCGGCGGCGGTCTACGTCAACCTCGTCAGCAACTCTCCGGCCCCGGTCGCGATCGGGTACCTCTTCAAGAGTACGGACCGCGGAGCGAGCTGGTCCCCCCTGGGCACCGGCGGATTCTTCGTGACGGTGCTCGCCGCCGATCCCGCGAATCCTGACGTCCTCTACGCGGGCTCGCACACGGGGGTGTTCCGGAGCGCTGACGGCGGATCGACCTGGACCGCCGCGAGCGGTGGCCTGCCGTCCGGCGCGGACGTCACGGCCCTCGTGGCCCCGGCGCCGGGGACCGTCTACGCGGCGCTCACCCGGGGCGCCAAAGTGTTCCGCAGCACCGACGGCGGGAGCCACTGGCAGCGAGTGAGCCGGGGGATCGCCAGCGCGGCTCTCACCGCCTTCGCGGCTGGGGCTACCCCGGCGGTTCTCTATGTCGCGGCGGACGCGGGGGCCTCGGGCTCGGGCTCGCTGTTCCGCACGGCGGACGGCGGCGCCCACTGGCAGCGGGCGGATTCGGGCCTCCCCGCCGATCTCCAGGCGCTCGTCCTCAACCCGCGCAGCCGCGCGCTCTTCGCCGGCAGCCGTATTGCCGGAGTCTTCCGCAGTGGCGATGGCGCGACGACCTGGAAGACCGCCAGCCATGGGCTCCGCGCCGTGCCTGCCGACGCGGTGGTCGCCGACCCGAAGCGCCCCGCGATCCTCTTCGCCGGCACCCCCGACTTCGGGCTGCTCAAGACGGCGGATGGAGGCGCGAGCTGGCAGGGCATCGGCGTCAGCCTGGGCGCGCGCGAGCCGCTGGCGATCGATCCCCAGCGGCCCGCCACGGTCTATGCCGCCAGCCGCGACACGAGACTGCTGCGCAGCCGCGACGGCGGCCGGAGCTGGCAGCGCATCCGGACCTCGCCGTTCGGGGTCAACGACCTCGCCGTCGATCCCGGCGATCCGTCCATCCTCTACGCCAGCGGGTTTTTCCGTATCGACCGGAGCACCGATGGCGGCGACACCTGGACCCAGGATTACGGCTCTCCCTGCGTGCTCCCGGACGAGTTCGCGGTCACCCCGAACTCGCGCGTCTTCAACGCGGCGTTCTCGAATTGTGGCCCGAACGGGTTCGGCACCGGCATTCACGAGCGGGGTCCGGACGGCGGCTGGCCGGAGGTCAACAACGGATTGCCCATTCACCCCAGTCCGGAGGCCCTGGCCGCCGATCCCCGGCAGCCGTCGACGCTGTACGCGGGGATCCAGGGCTTCCTGTTCGAACCCGAGGCGCGAACCGTCAACCGGACGTATCGCACGATCGATGGGGAGAACTGGACCCAGGTCGCCGGGCTGGGCGAGAACGCGGCCACGGCGTTCGCCTTCCCGCCCGCGGAGCCCGGCGTGATCTACGCCGCGGTGGGATTCGGGCTCCTGGTGAGCGAGGACGGCGGCGAGACCTGGCACGCCGCCGGCGACGGGCTGCCCCAGGCCACGGTGTCTGCGCTGGCCATCGGCGCGGACTCTTCCACGGTGTACGCCGCGACGCCCGGAGGCCTCTACAGGCTGATCCCCGGCGCGCCCTGAGGCCGGCGTCCAACAAAAAAAGGGGCGCGATTCATTGCGCCCCTTCCTCCTCCTCAGGCCCCCCGTTTTCCCTTCGGCGCCCGCCCCGCCTCGCGCAGGGCGCGGGCGAGGATGAACTCGATCTGCGCGTTGACGCTGCGCAGCTCGTCCTCGGCCCAGCGCCGGAGCGACTCGTAGGTCTCCGGGTCGAGCCGCAGCGGATAGTTCTTGCGTTCCGCCAAGACCGCCTCAGTGGTACAGGCTGCCGACGTTGACCACCGGCTGCGGATGGCCGCCGCCGCAGAGCACCACCAGCAGGTTGCTCACCATGGCGGCCCGGCGCTCCGGGTCGAGCTCCACGAGCCCCTTGGCGGCGAGCATCTCCAGCGCGTTCTCGACCATCCCGACCGCACCCTCGACGATCTTCGCCCGCGCCGCCACCACCGCGCTCGCCTGCTGGCGCTGCAGCATCGCCGACGCGATCTCGGGCGAGTAGGCGAGATGGCTGATGCGGGCCTCCAGCACCGAGACCCCCGCCTGCTCCAGACGCTCCTGGATCTCCCGGGCCAGCCCCACCGACATCTCGGCGGTATGGCCGGAGAGGTCCATCTCCCCCTCGACATCGGCGACATAGGGGAAGTGGGTAGCGAGGTTGCGCAGCGCCGACTCGCTCTGCACCTGGACGAAGTTGATGTAGTCGTCGACGTTGAACAGCGCCTCGGCGGTGTCGAACACCCGCCAGACCACGACGGCGGCGATCTCGATCGGGTTGCCGGCCTTGTCATTGACCTTCAGCTTGGCGGTCTCGAAGTTGCGGGTGCGCGCCGAGACGCTCTTCTTGCTGTAGAAGGGGTTGGCCCAGCGCAGGCCCGGCGTGCGGGTCGTCCCCACATAGTCGCCGAAGAACTGCAGCACCTTGGGCTGGTTCGGGTTGACCACGAACAGGCCGCACTCGCCGACGACGCCGACGAGCAGCAGCAGCACGGAGGCGGCGAGCCCCCATCCCAGGCCCGCGCGGACGCTGTAGATCAGACCGGCGACCGCAGCCAGAAGCAGCATGAAGAACAGCAGCAGCATGGTCAGCCCCGGACTGCCGTTGAACTCCCTTTCGCGAATCATGGTGGTGTCCTCTCTCGTTGGTTGATGGCAGAGTGATATCATTCTGATGTCTACTACGCAAGAGACGGAAGAAGGTTGCGGGACGCTCGATTTATCTTGGGGAGAGGCCGGGATGGTTGGGGGAGGGGGCTCCCAGCTTGGGGGAGGGGCCCCCCAGAAGGGATAGGGGGTCCCCCCAACTTGGGGGACGAGTCTCCCAGGTTGGGGGAGGGTTCCCCCAAAAAGGGGAGGGGTCCCCCAAGCGGGGAGAGGGGTCTCCCAACTTGGGAGAGGGGTCCCCCAGGCTGGGAGAGGATCCCCCCGGTTTGGCATCCCCGCCGACCTCTGCTAGACTAACCCGCCTTTGCGCACGGGGCTCTGACTGTAGCCTGCCCTGTGCACCGTCAATGAGAATTTGGAGGCTTTTGAGATGCTGATGATTCGGCTGCGCCGCATGGGCGCCCGGAACAACCCGTTTTTCCGCGTCGTGGTGTCGGACTCGCGCAACACCCCGACTGCCGCCGCGGTGGAAGAGATCGGTCACTACGATCCGACCAAGCAGCCCGCGCAGGTCACGATCGACACCGTCCGCGCCGATTACTGGGTGAGCCAGGGCGCCAGGATGTCCCCGACGGTCCAGAAACTGGTTCAACAGACGAAGAAGAAGAGCGCCTGAACGTGTCCGAGCTTGCCGACGATCTCAAGGAGCTCGCCCGTCTGCTGGTGGACCAGCCCGACCAGGTCGAGGTCCAGGAGATCCCGAGCCGGCGCGGGGGCGGCATCCTGGAGCTCAAGGTCGCTCCCGACGACCTCGGCAAGGTGATCGGACGCCAGGGGCGGACCGCCCGGGCGATGCGCACGCTGCTGGAGACCCGTGAGGACCGCCGGGGTGCGCGTTATGAGCTCGAAATCCTCGAAGACTGAAGAGCCGGGGGCCGCGCGCCCACAGCGCGACGATCTGCCGGAGACCGTCGCCGTGGGCCGGATCTTGCGCCCGCACGGCGTGCGAGGTGAGGTCGTCGTCCAGGTGCTCTCGGACGTCCCCGGCCGTTTCAAGGCGGGGAGCCGGATCCAGGGCGTCCGCGAGGGCGCGCCGCCGACGACCCTGACCGTGGCCACGAGCCGCGCCCACAAGACCGGCGCCGTGGTCCGCTTCGAGGGGTTCGAGGATCCCGACCAGGCCGGCGTGCTGCGGGGTCTCGATCTCGAGGTGCCCCGGGCGGAGGTGCCGAAGGCGCCTCCCGGCACCTACTATGAGTACGAGCTGCTGGGCTGCCTCTGCTACAACGAGGGGGAGGAGCTGGGCCGGGTGATCGAGGTGATCGAGGACGGCGGCGGATTGATGCTGATCGTCGAGGGGGAGGGGCGGCGGGTGCCGGTGCCGTTCGTCAAGGAGTTCCTCCGCCGGGTGGACGTCGAGGCGGGGGAGATCGAGCTGGCGCTTCCTCCGGGGTTCCTTGAAGTATGCGCGTCCGAGTCCTGACCATCTTCCCCGAGCTGTTCGAGCCGTTTCTCTCGACCAGCCTGATCGGGAAGGCGCGGGAGAAGGGTCTTCTGGACGTGCGGGTCTTCGACCTGCGCCAGTTCACGGAGGACCGCCACCGCAGCGTCGACGACGAGCCGTACGGCGGCGGCGGCGGGATGGTGATGACGGCGCCCCCCTGGATCCGGGCCGTGCGAGCGGTTTCCGAAGAGGGGAGCCCCTGGCGGGTTCTCCTCTCGCCGCAGGGCGCCCGGCTCGACGAGGCCAAGGTGCGCGAGCTGGCCGCTCGCGCCGCCGAAAGCGGGCTGGTCCTGCTCTGCGGGCGGTACGAGGGGATCGACGAGCGGGTGCGGCAGACGGTGGTCGACGAGGAGGTCTCGATCGGCGATTATGTGCTGTCGGGCGGCGAGCTGCCGGCGATGGTGCTGATCGAGGCGCTCTCGCGGCAGGTGCCGGGGGTGGTCGGCCTCGCCGACTCGGTGGCGAACGATAGCTTCCGGGGCGGCCTGCTCGACTATCCGCACTACACGCGGCCGCCGGTGGTGGAGGGGCTCGCGGTCCCTGCGGTGCTGACCTCGGGGGACCACGCGGCGATCCGGCGCTGGCGGGAGGGTGAGGCGCTGCGGGCGACGCGCGCCAAGCGGCCGGACCTGCTGGCCGAAGAAGGGAAAGAGCGAATGGCCGCTCGCGCGGCCGGTACTTGTGAAATCGAGGCGAAATCGAAATAATGACGGCACTGTCCCTTTGGGCGAAGCCGTCGGGTAACGAGGTGAGTCATGAACCAGTTGGATCAGGTCGAAAGTGTCTATCTGCGGCAGAACGTGCCCGACTTCAGGGCCGGGGACACGCTCCGCGTCCACGTGCGCGTGGTCGAGGGCGACAAGCATCGAATCCAGATTTTCCAGGGGGTCGTGATCTCCCGCCGTGGCGGCGGGTCCCGGGAGAGCTTCACGGTGCGCAAGATGTCCGGCAGCATCGGGGTCGAGCGCATCTTCCCGATGAGCTCGCCCAACGTCGACAAGATCGAGGTCATCCGCCGGGGCCGGGTTCGCCGCGCGAAGCTGTATTACCTGCGGAACCTGCGCGGCAAGGCGGCTCGCATCGAGGAGCGCCGCGAAGATCAGACCCGGTCGTAAGGGTCGGCGTCGCCTTGTCGTAGGCGCGGAGCTCCCGGAGGAGGCTGTGAAAGGAGTCGTTGTGACCAGGGCGGCGCAATCGGTCCGGCCGGCCCGGGCGATGATCGAGCTGTTCATGGAGGCGTACCGCCTCCATCTGCTCCGCGGCCTCGAAGAGGGGCTGGCGCGCTGCGGCTACGGTTCGATCGCCGGGGTGGACGAGGTGGGCCGCGGCTCGCTCGCCGGCCCCGTGGTCGCCGCCGCGGTGATCCTGGACTGCCACTGCCTGATCCCCGGCGTGGATGACAGCAAGTGCCTCACCGCCGCCGAGCGCGAGCGCGCGGCCGAGGCCATCCGCGCCCACGCCGTGGCCTTCGCCGTCGCCGCCATCTCGCCCGGGATCATCGATCAGGTCAACATCCTCGAAGCCACCCGGCTGGCGATGCGCGAGGCCCTCTCGCGCCTCCGCCCCGCGCCCGACTGCGCGGTGGTGGACGCCGTCCGGCTCTCCGGCTTCGGCTTCCCCTGCATCCCCCTGGTGCGCGGCGACTGCTTCAGCTACGCGGTGGCCTGCGCCTCGATTCTCGCCAAGGTGGAGCGCGACCGCATGATGGTCGAGCTCGGCCGCGAATATCCCCAGTACGGCTTCGCCGAGCACAAGGGCTATGGCGTGCCGGAGCACCTGGAAGCGCTGTCGACCTACGGGCCGTCGCCCATCCACCGGCTCACCTACAAGCCGGTGCTGCCGCGCGTGGAGGCCCGCTGCTGATGGCCATCCAGCGCGAGCAGGTCGTCCAGACCGCCGAGAAGTACGTCTCCCGCGGCAAGATCGAGCCGGCGATCCGCGAGTACCGCAAGCTGCTCACGGACAACCCAAACGACATCAACACCCTGAACCGGATCGGCGATCTCTACGCCCGCATCCAGCGCATCGACGAGGCCGTCGACTTCTTCACGCAGATCGCCGAGCAGTATTCGACGGAAGGGTTCTTCGTCAAGGCGATCGCGATCTACAAGAAGATCATCAAGCTGGACCCGACGCGGCTGGAGGTCTACGAGAAGCTCGCCGAGCTCTACCACCGGCAGGGGCTGGTCAACGAGGCGCGCACCCAGTACCAGGTGCTCGCCGACTACTACCAGAAGCACGACAACGCGGCGTCGGCGATCGCCATCTACCAGAAGATGGCGGACCTGGAGCCGAACAACCCGAGCTATCACGTCAAGCTCGCCGAGATCTACCAGTCGCAGCAACTGATCGAGAAGGCGATGAACGAGTACCGTGTCATCGCCGAGATGATGATCGCCCACGGCCGGGCGCAGGACGCGGCCCAGGTCTACGAGCGGGCGCTCGACATCGACAGCAGCAGCCTCGGCTTCATCAACGACGCCGTCTTCAAGCTCAAGGAAGCGGGGGCCGTCTCGGCCGCCTCTCGCTTCCTGGCGATCGCCGCCGAGCGCAATCCCCAGGCGGCGCGCATCGGGCGCCTCGCCCGGGTGGACGAGCCCGCGGCGGCGGAGCCGGCCTCGGTGCCCGCAGCCCCTGTGGCGGCGGCGCCGCGGCCGGTGGAACGGGCTCCCGAGCCGCCGCGGTACACGCCGCCACCGCCGCCGCCGGCACCCGTCGAGGAGGAGATCGAGGACGTCCCCTATGGCGGCGGCTTCGCCGATCAGGCCTGGGAGGAGGACGATCTCGCCGCCGCGGTGCGGGCCGCCGCTCCGGTCGCCGAACCGGAGGAGCCGCAGGAGCACGAGATCGAGCTGGACCTCGACGAGGTCTTCGTCCTCGACATGGACGGCGACGATGAGCCGGCGAGCCTCGTCAAGCCGCCGCCGGACATGCTGACGGGCACCGGCAGCCGGCTCGGCTCGGCATGGAAGGCGGAGGGGGACGACGACGCGGCCGTGGGGTTCGCGGAGCCGCCGCCGGCGGCTCTGGAGGAAATGGAGATCGATCTCGGTGAGATCGGGTCCGGCCTGCCGCCGCTGCAAGCGTTCCAGGAGATCGAGTCGTTCGACATGGGCGGGCTCCCGCCGCTGGACGCCGGTCTCGAGGGTAGTGATACCGGCGAGATCGTCCTCGATCTGGACGAGGACCTGCCGCAGATCGACTCCTCGTCCTGGGCGGTCGAGCTGGAGCCCGCGGCCGAGCCATCCCAGGCGCCGGTTCCGGCGCGAGCTCCCGCCGGGATCGATCCCGACCTGCTGGAGCGCACCGCGGCGGAGCTGAACCCGGAGAACCTGGCGCGCGACGAGGATCTGGTCAGCGAGGCCGAGGTGCTGGCCAAGTACGGCCTGGAGGAAAAGGCCATGGAGCGGCTGCGCGAGGCGCTGCGGCTCCAGCCGCGCAACCTCAGCGCCTACGCCGCGATGGTCCAGATCCATCTCGACAAGGGGCGCCACGATCACGTGGTCGAGCTGGCCAACACTATGTCCCGCACCGCCGCGGAGATCCGCGACGCGCAGGTCTGGCCGAAGACCCGCCGGCAGCTCCTCGAGGCCGGTTACCGCCTGGACGGCGACCGCGTGGTGGCCGATCCGCACGCGCGGATCGAGGAGCCCGCCCCGGCTCCCGAGCCGGCGGCTCCCGTCGAGGCCGTCGAGGAGGTCGGGTTTTCCCATCTCCCTGACATCGACCTCGAGCTGGCCGAGCTCGACGCCATGGCTCCGGCGCCCCCCGTGTATGAAGAGCCCACGCAGGAGGAGCCCGCGCCTCAGGAGACGGCGCCGCCGCCCGTGGTGCCGCCCCCCGCCGCGCAGCGCAAGCGCTCTTCCGTGGAGATCGACCAGGTGCTGCGCGGCCTGCTCGATCCCAAGCCGAAGCGTCCGGCCGCAGCTCGCCCCGCCGCACCGGCTCCGGCGGCTCCGGTGGCGCCGATGAACCAGGCGCCCCCGCCGCCGCAGGCGGCTCCCGAGCCCCCGGCGCCGCCCGCCGCCGCCGGGCCGATGATCTTCAACCCGCTCGAGATCGGCGCGATGATCGAGAGCGAGGATTTCGACTGGGAGCCGCCGTCCGGGCCTCCGTCCTCCTTCATGCCGCCGCCTCCGCCGTCTCCCGTCTCCGGGCAGGCGCTGCCGCAGAACCTGGACGACACCGGGGGCCTGAGCTGGCTCGACGAGGCGGACCGCAACCGCCCGGGCAAGGGCGCCGCCGGTACCGCGGCCAATACCGTAGCTAATACTGACCGGCTGTTCGACGACGAAGACGACTTCTTCGATCTCGCCGCCGAGCTGGAGCAGGAGCTTTCGGAGGAGGACCTCTTCAAGGCGGGGGAAATGCCCTCCCCGCAGGCCGAGCAGTCGCTGGAGGAGATCGTCGAAGGGTTCAAGAAGGGGGTCTCCGAGCACCTCTCGCCGACCGACTACGACACCCACTTCAACCTCGGGATCGCCTATCGCGAGATGGGCCTCCTCGACGAGGCGATCGGCGAGTTCCAGGTCGCCGCCAAGGACGCCGGCCATCTGGTGCTCTGCTGCTCGATGCTGGGCCTCTGCTTCCTCGACAAGGGGCTCCCCGAGCTGGCCGTCAAGTGGTACAAGCGCGGCCTCGAGTCGCCCGGCCTCTCCGAGGAGGACAACCTTGGCCTCCTCTACGATCTCGGCTGCGCCTACCTGGTGGTCGACGACACGGCCTCCGCCTACAAGGCGTTCGTCGATCTCTACGGGATCAACAACACCTACCGCGACGTGGTGGCCCGGATCGAGGAGCTGGGGCGGTAGGTCGCCTGCGGGGTAGGCGTTACACTACCCCCCGATGTCACCCCCTGGACATGACCTGGAAGGGGTCCGCTCCGAGCTGCGCCGGCTGGGCTATCTGGATCACCGGTTCGAGCGCTTCCTGCTGCAGGACGCCCTGCGGACCCGCCAGCCGGCGCGGACCCTGCTGCTGCTCACCGCCAAGGTGGCCCTGCTCTCCGGGCTCGCCCTGGCCCTCGCCCTCGCCCTCGCCCTGGCGGTGGCGAACGGCAATCTGAGCGCCAGCCCGCTCGACCTCATCCCGCTCTTCCTGCACCTGTTCCTGCCGATCTCGGTGGTGACCGGGCTCGCCTTCCTCGCCCTCTGCGGGGTGATCGTGCTGGTGATCCGGCTCTACCACGTGCGGCGCATCGAGGCGCTGTCGCTCGCCATGGCGGTGGTCGCCGGGACGGGCGTGCTGGCCTTCGCGCTGCGGCTCGGGCGGGAGGTGCTGGCCGAGGGGCGGCTCTGGCAGGTCGCCGGACTCGCGCTGGTGACGCCGCCCCTCATCTATCTCCTCGTCAAGCTGGTCTACAACGGGCTGCTCACGCTGGCGATCCGCTTCACCGACTCGGCGCCGCTCGGGCGTGGGTTCTCCGGACGATGGCTGGGTTTCGCCATCCTCGCCGGGGCGGCGCTGCTGGTGCTGCCGGCGTTCTCCTCGGCGATCTCGGCGCACCACCCCCAGGCCGCGGCCCCGGCGGCGCTGCCCACCGGGCCGGGCGAGCGGGTGGCGCTGGTGGGCGTCGACGGCATTCTGCCCGCCGAGATCGACTACCTGATCGCCCTCGGGGAGCTGCCGGAGCTCGCGCGCATGGCGCGGGAGGGGCGGGTCTTCTCCTACGCCCGGAAGGCGGAGCCCCCGGCCTCGTTCTGGACGGCGGTGGCCACCGGGGTGCCGGGGCCGGACCACGGCGTCTCCTCGCTCGACAGCTTCCGGCCGCTCGGGGTGAAGACCGCGCTGGCGCGCAGCGGCCCCCTGCGCGGGTGGTGGAGCCACGTCGAGGCGCCGCTCGGGCTCGCCGAGTACCGGCCGGTCCTCGCCAACCGCCGCCGGGCGTTCACCCTCTGGGAGCTCGCCTCGCGCGGCGGCGAGCCGGCGCTGGCGGTGAACTGGTGGGCCACCTATCCGGCCGAGGTCATCCCTGGGCTGGTGGTGGCGCACGGGGCGTACCAGCTCCTGCGGGAAGGAGCGGAAGGGGCGGTGGCCCCGCCGGCGGACCGCCCGGCCGTGGCGGCGCTCGCCGGGCAACTGGCCGCCGGCGCCGGGAGGGATGGACGCGATCCGCGGCTCGCGGCGGCGCTCCCCGCGGCGGCGGCGGCCCGGGTGCTCGACCGGGCCCTGCTCCCGGACCGCTTCTATCGCGAGGTCTTCGCCCGCCGGATGACCGAGAACCCCCGCGCGGCGGCGCTTTATCTACCGGGGCCGGATATCGCGGCGGACGGCTGGCGCGGCGGCGACGTGGCGCTGGCCGATCTCGTGCGCGCGGAGCTGCGCGAGACCGACCGGCTGCTCGCCCGCTCTCTGGCCGGCGTGGGGACGGTGGCGGTGGTGCTCGATCCGGGGCGGCGGCGCGAAGGCGGGGAGGGGCGGGTGATCCTCTGGCGGCACGGCGGCTGCGCGAGCGCGCCGGCCGCGGCCCGCGCGAGGATCAAACCGGAAACGGTCGCCTCCGCCCTGCTGCGGGCGCTCGGGCTGCCGCAGAGCGAGGAGCTGCCGGCTCCCCCTCCGGGGTGCCGCTGGGCGCCGCCGCCGGTGGTCGTGGCCGGCTACGGCGCGCCGCGGCGGGGCGCGCCGGCCGGTCAGGAGGGGGCGGAGTACCTGGAGAGCCTGCGTTCGCTGGGCTATCTGCGCGTGGAATGAAGCCCGTGATATGTCCTGTTGATTTTTTGACTCCGGAAGAGGGGTCAGCCGCACCCCATAAAGAAGGAGATCCTTATGTCCAGGCGTATCGTTCTGGCCCTGCTCGCCTTCTCGTCGGCAGTGCCGGTGCGCGCGGAGACTGCTGAGGCCATCATGCATACGTCGGTCGAGAGCCCTACGGAGAAGCGGATCGTCTACCCCGCTGCTCCCCGGATCGAGCAGGTGGACGACTACCATGGCGTCAAGGTTGCCGATCCCTACCGCTGGCTCGAGGACCTCGATTCGCGGCAGACGCGCGACTGGGTGGCGGCGGAGAACGGGGTCACCTCGGCGTTTCTCGCCGGGTTGCCAGAGCGGGAGCCGATCCGCAAGCGGCTGACCGAGCTCTGGAACTACGAGCGCTACAGCGTGCCGGCGCAGCACGGGGGGCGCTACTTCTTCACCCGCAACAACGGCCTGCAGAATCAGGGCGTCCTCTACCGGGTCGACACCCTGGCGGGCGAGCCCCATCTCGTCCTCGACCCCAACACCCTGTCGCAGGACGGCACGATCGCCGTCACCGGCTGGAACATCAGCGAGAACGGCAGGCTCCTCGCCTACGGCCTCTCCTCGGGGGGGTCGGACTGGCAGGAGTGGCGGGTGCGCGACGTCGAGACCGGCCGCGACCTGCCCGACACCCTGAAATGGGTCAAGTTCTCGGAGGCCGCCTGGACCCACGACCACCAGGGGTTCTTCTACAGCCGCTACGACGAGCCCCGCGAGGGGCGCCCGCTGGAGGAGGCCAACTTCTACCAGAAGCTCTACTACCACCGTCTCGGCACGCCGCAGTCGGCCGACGAGTTGGTCTATCAGCGTCCGGACAAGAAGGAGATGGGGTTCATCGCCACGGTCACCCAGGATGGCCGCTATCTCGTCATCCACGCCTGGAAGGGGACGGAGACCGAGAACGGCATCTTCTATAAGGACCTCGCACAGCCCGGCTCCAAGGTCGTCGAGCTGCTGGGCGGCTTCGACGCCGCCTACACCTTCATCGCCAACGACGGTCCGGTCTTCTGGTTCCACACCGATCTCGCCGCGCCGCGCGGCCGGGTGGTGGCGATCGACCTCCGCGGCCCCGCGCGCGAGAAGTGGCGCGAGCTGATCCCGCAGGGCGCCGATACCCTGCAGGGGGCCACCTGCCTGAACCACAGCTTCGTGGCCCTGTATCTGAAGGACGCCCACGCGCAGGTGCGGCAGTTCGACCTCACGGGCAAGCCGCTGCGCGAGGTAGAGCTGCCCGGCCTCGGCTCGGCGGAGGGGTTCTCCGGCCGCTGCCAGGACCGCGAGACCTTCTTCGCCTTCTCCAGCTTCACGGCGCCGGGCACGATCTACCGCTACGACCTGGAGACGGGGAAGACGGCCCTCTTCCGCGGTCCCGAGGTCAAGGGGTTCGATTCCAGCCAGTTCGAGACCCGCCAGGTCTTCTACCCGAGCAAGGACGGCACCCGCGTGCCGATGTTCATCACCTACAAGAAGGGGCTGAAGCTCGACGGCTCGAACCCGACCTTTCTCTATGGCTACGGCGGGTTCGGCGCCTCGGTGCTGCCGGCCTTCTCGCCCGCCCACGTGGTCTGGATGGAGCACGGCGGCGTCTACGCGGTTGCCAACCTGCGCGGCGGCGGGGAGTATGGCGAGGACTGGCACCAGGCGGGGAGCAAGCTGAAGAAGCAGAATGTCTTCGACGACTTCATCGCCGCCTCCGAGTGGCTGATCGCCAGCGGCTACACCTCGCGCCAGAAGCTGGCGATCGCCGGCTACAGCAACGGCGGCCTGCTGACCGCCGCCTGCATGGTCCAGCGGCCCGACCTCTACGGCGCGGTGATCGTGGGCGTCGGCGTGCTCGACATGCTGCGCTTCCACAAGTTCACCATCGGCTGGGGGTGGATCTCGGACTACGGCTCGCCGGACAACCCGGAGGAGTTCAAGGTCCTCTACGCCTACTCGCCGTACCACAACCTGAAGCCGGGAACGGCCTATCCGCCGACGTTGATCACCACCGCCGACCACGACGACCGGGTGGTGCCGGCGCACAGCTTCAAGTTCGCGGCGGCCCTCCAGCGCGCCAACGGCGGGCCGAACCCGACGCTGATCCGCATCGAGACCCGCGCCGGCCATGGCGGCGGCAAGCCGGTGTCGAAGAAGATCGACGAGGCCGCCGACGAGATGAGCTTCCTCTTCCACGCCCTCCAGGGGCGCGGCGCGGCGGGACAGAAGGCGGCGGGGAAGTAGAGCCGTTGGATCCCGTAGGGTGCGCTGTGCGCACCAGAACCGGCGGATGGTGCGCACAGCGCACCCTACGAAGATCAACCTTGCTGGTGATCCTCGGGCTCGTTCTCTCGCTCGCCGCCCCCCTGCCGGCCCAGAAACCGTCGCGCGAGGCGGAGCTCGCGGCCCTGCGCATGGAGATCGCCCGGCTCACGGAGCGCCTCTCGGCGGCGCGCAAGGCGCAGTCGGGGTTGCAGGGGGAGATCGATTCCGTCGCGGTCGAGCTGCGGCTCCAGGAGGCGCGGCTGACCGAGGCGACCACGGCCCGCGATCTCGCGGCGCGGCGGGTGGCGGCGGGGGAGCGCGAGGTGGCGCGGCTGCAGGGGGCGCTCGACACCGCCCGCGACGACCTCAAGCGCCATCTGACCGGGCTCTACCGTCTCGGCCGCCAGGGGTATCTCCGCCTCTTCCTCTCGCTCAAGCCCGACCGCCGGCTCCTCCCCTCGATCCGGCTGATGCGCTATCTCGCGCGGCGCGACCGCTCGGCGATCGACCGCTACCAGGAGGCGCGGGTGAACCTGCGCCAGGAGCGGGATCAGCTCGTCGCCCGGCGCCAGGAGACGGAGCGCTGGATCGCCAGCGAGCGGACGCGCCGCCAGCAGCTCGTGGCCGCGCGGCATCGCCAGGAGGCCCTGCTCGCCCGGCTCCAGAAGGAGAGCCAGACGCTCGCCGCGCGCACCACCGAGCTCGGCGACCGCGCCAGGAAGCTCGCCGGCTTTCTCGACCTCCTCTATGGCCGCGCGCAGGGGGATCCCGCCGGCACGCCCATGCAGCAGTTCCGCGGCGTGCTCGACTGGCCGCTCGAGGGGAAGGTGACGGCGGGGTTCGGCTCGATCCTCGATCCCCGCTACCGCACCCGGGTGCCGCACAACGGCGTCGACCTCGCCGCGGCCACGGGCGCGCCGGTGAAGGTGGTCTTCCCCGGCAAAGTGCTCTACGCCGCCCCTTTCCAGGGGTATGGCGAAACGGTCATCGTGCAGCACCCCGGGCGGGTGTTCACGCTCTACGCCGGGCTCTCCTCGATGCGGGTGGGCAAGGAAGACATGCTATCCTTGGGCGACACGGTGGGGCTCGCGTCGGACAAGCTCTACTTCGAGATCCGCGTGGAGAACCGGCCCGAAGACCCCCTGAACTGGTTACGGTAAGGGGAATCATGAATCGCAGTAGAATTTTCTTCTTCCTCATCTCCGCGGTCATCGTCTTTCCGCTGCTCGCCGCGACCCTCGTCCGGGCCGCCGACAAGACGCAGGTCAAGCCGGAAGACGACTCCCTGTACAAATACCTCTCGGTCTTCAGCGAGACCCTCGGCCTCGTGCGCCAGGCCTACGTCGACGAGCCGGACATGAACACCCTCATGACTACCGCTCTCGACGGCACCACCGACGCGCTCGACCCCTTTTCGCTCTACGTGCCGGCCTCGGCGCTCTCCACCTACAACCAGGCGAACTCCATCGGCCGGCGCTACTCGGGGCTGACCCTGCTCAAGGAGCGGGGGATCGCCTTCGTGGTGGCGGTGGAGAAGGGGAGCCCGGGTGCGGTGGCAAAGATCAAGCCGGGCGACATCGTGGCCAAGATCAACGACCGCTCGACGCGGCTGATGCCCCTCTGGGAGATGCAGCAGGCGCTCACCGCCAAGCCCGGCACCAAGGTCGCCATGGAGGTGATCCGCCTCGGCGAGCCGGTGCAGATCTCCTTCGAGCTCAAGACGTTCAACCCGCCGCCGGTCAGCCTGGAGGAGGTCGAGGGGGTGGCTCTGCTGCACATCCCGACCTTCGACAAGGAGACCGTGCAGGAGGTGCGCGACGCCCTCGGCAAGAACGGCGGGAAGATCAAGGACAAGCTCATGATCGACCTGCGGGGTGTCTCCTCGGGCGACCCCGAGCTGGCCTACGCCACCGCCCGGCTGTTCACCTCCGGGGACCTGGGCGGGCTCAAGCGGCGCACCGAGGACCTGCAGAGCTTCCGCGCCGACGAGAAGCCGGCCTGGCAGGGCAAGACGGTAATCCTGGTCGACCGCGGCACCCTCGGGGCTTCCGAGGTCTTCGCCACGGTGCTCCGCCAAAAGGAAAAGGCCGAGCTGGTGGGCGAGCGCACTTTCGGGCACGCCGGACGCCTGGGCATGGCCGAGCTCTCCAACGGCGGCCGGCTCCTCTACACCGAGGCCTTCTACACCGGCCCGGACAAGAAGCCGCTCAACGAGGCCCTGAAGCCCGATCTGGTGGTCGACGAGCGGAGCCGGACCTATCTCGAGAAGGACACGCCGATCGACGAGCTGATCCTCCGTCACGCCGTCCGCCGCCTGCTGGGTCTGGAGCCCGCCTCCGCCGAGGCCAAGGCCGCTTGAGCTGAATGGCTCACCGTTCACGCTCCCGGGGTTCTTCCCGGGGATCGCGGTCCGCCGGGATCTGGATCTTCCTGCTCGGGCTCCTCGCCGGTGCGGGGATCCTGTATCTCTTCACGCGAGGCGCCGGTCCCCGGTCTCCTGAGGCTGGGGAGGCCGCGGCGCCGGTGGCCGGCGAGGCTCCCGCGCCGCCGCGCCACGCGCAGCGCCGCAAACCTTCCCCCGCGACTGCTTCCGAGCACTTAGAGCCTGAAACTCCGGCCGCCACGCCCGCGGCGACGACGACCACCACCGTGGTGCCGGCGGGGCCGAGCCATGGCATCCGCGTTGCCGTGGTGATCGACGACCTCGGGCACGACATCGCCGAGCTGCGGCCGCTCGAAGCGCTGGGCGTGCCGGTCACCTACTCCGTCCTCCCTTATGAAGATCAGACTCCCGAGGTGGTCGCCGAGCTGCGGCGGCGCCATGCGGAGATGCTCCTCCATCTGCCGATGGAGCCGAAGAACGGCCAGAACCCCGGGCCGGGGGCGCTGTTGCAGGGGATGGGCGACGACGAGCTGCGGGAGAAGACCGAGGCGGCCCTGAAGGCGGTGCCAGGGGTGGTGGGGGTGAACAACCACATGGGCTCGCTCCTCTCCGCGGAGGAGGGGCCGATGAACGCCGTGCTCGGCGTACTCGCCGCGCGCGGGCTGTTCTTCCTCGACTCCCGCACCAGCGCCGAGAGCGTCGGCTACAAAGTGGCGCTCGGCCTCGGCATTCCGGCTGCCGAGCGCCAGGTCTTCCTCGACGGCGAGGCCACGCCGGAGGCGATCCACGCCCAGTTCGAGCGCCTGCTCGCCTTGGCGCGGACCAGGGGCTCGGCGATCGCCATCGGCCACCCCCACCCCGAGACCCTCGCCGCCCTCGCCCGCGAGATCCCCAAGGCCAAGGCCGAGGGGTATGAGTTCGTGCCGGTGAGTTATCTGCTGACGCGGTCGGGCGGGGAGTAGGCTCACTCCGCCCGCAGCACCTCGATCGGCCGCCGCTCCAAAGCCCGCAGACTCGCCGCCAGGCCGGCGAGCACCGCCAGGAGAACGCTGCCGGCGAGCGCGGTGGCGAGGGTGAGGGGGGCGAAGACCCAGGGCATCTCGAACCCCCGCGTTACGATCCCCCAGGCGAGCACGGTGCCGCCGACGGCGCCGATCGCGCCGGCCACCAGCCCGACCAGGGCGTACTCGACGGCGAAGGTGGCGGCGACGCCGCGCCGGGTCATCCCCAGCGTCTTGAGCAGGGCCACCTCGCGGCCGCGGCGGGCCGAGCCGGCGCTCACCGCGCCGGCCAGGATGGCGATGCCGGCGATCACCGTGAAGCCGCCGAGGAAGCGGATGCCGAGGCTGATCCGGCGCAGCACCTTGAGCACCTTCTCCAGGATCTCGCGGATGCGCAGGAAGGTGACGTTCGGATAGCTCGCCGCCAGCAGGTCCTGCACCCGCTGCTCGCCGCCGCGCGGCAGGCGGGCCACCGCCAGCCGCTGCTGGGGGGCGGACTCCAGCACGCCGGGCTCGACCACCAGGAAGAAGTTGATCCCGAACGTCTGCCAGTTCACCGTCCGCAGGCTGGTCACCTTGAGGTCGAGCGGCACCCCCTGGATGTTGAAGCTGATCGTCGAGCCCAGGCGGGCGCCGATGTCGCCGGCGTAATCCTGCTCGAGGCTGACCTCGGCATGGGCGGGGTCGCTCCACAGCGCGCCGGCGACGATCTTGTTGTCCTTCGGCAGCTCCCGCATGTAGGTGAGGCGCTGCTCGCGACTGAGCGCCCAGCGGCGGCCGCCGTCCCGTTCCCGGCCCTCTCCTTCCCTGCCCTCTCGCTCCCTGCCCTCTCGCTCCGCGCCGTTCCTGCCGGCGGCGTTCTGCCCTTGTTGCAGCGCCTCCGTGGTGACGCCGTCGATCGCCGAGACGCGCGCCATCACCACCGGCACCGACTCGATCCCCTGCCCCCCCGCCTGCTGGAGGAGCCGCTCGACGCCCGGCCACTGGGCCGGCTGGATGTCCACCAGGAAGGCGCTCGGCGCGTTTTCCGGCAGCTCCTTCTCGAGTTGCGAGGTGATGCGCCGCTCGACGAGCGACATGCCGAGGACGACGAGCACGCCGAGCCCGAGGGCGACGATGGCGCCGCTCGCCGCGGCACCGGGCCGGGCGAGGGCGGCGATGCCGTGCCGCAGCCACGGGCGGAGGGAGAAGGTGTCGCGCGGCAGCCGGCGGACCGTCCAGGAGACCAGGAAGGCGGCAGCGGCGAGCGCCGCCGTCACTACCGCCATACCGCCGGTGAACTGTGCCCCCAGCAGGGGGGATCCCGACTGCAGGGCGGCCATCCCCCAGACCCCCGCCGCCAGGGTGAGGAAGGTCGCCGCCGTGACCCAGCGGTGGCGGGGGAGGGGCTCGGCGTCGCGGCGCAGCACGCGGGCCGGCGGGACGCGCAGCACGGCCGAGAGCGGGGGGAGGCTGAACAGCATCGCGACCCCGATCCCCAGGCCCAGGCCGCGCAGCAGGGCGGCCGGCTGCCAGGGGCGGATCAGCTCGGGCGGTATGAGGTCGGGGAACAGCCGGGGGAGCGTCATCTGCACGGCCACGCCGGCGAGGATCCCCACGATGCTGCCGGCCAGCCCGAGCAGGACCGACTGCCCGAGGTAGAGCGGGAAGATCTCGCGCGGGCGCATCCCCAGGCACTTGAGGATCGCGATGGCGTCCATCCGGCTGGCGAGCCACGCCCGCACGCTCTGGGCGACGCCGATGCCGCCGACGAAGAGCGACAGCAGAGCGACCAGCCCGAGGAACTTCTCCACCCGGGAGATGTTCTGCCGCAGCGAAGGCTGCGCCTGGCGGTAGGTCTCCACCCGGAAGCTCTCGCCGCCGGGAAGGACCTGCTTCAGCCGCTCGGCGGCGGCGTCGAGCGCGGCGTTCGAGATCCCGTCGGGCAGCCGGACCAGCGTCCGGTAGCTGACGCGGCTCCCCTGGTCCTCGAGATGGGTGCGGGCGAACCCGGCGCCGGAGAGGAAGACCCGGGGGCCGATGGTGAACGAGATGCCGACCCGGTCCGGCTCGGCGAGCACGCTGGCGGCGACGCGGAACGTCTGGCCGCCGATCTGGAGCGAGTCCCCCACCTTTAGCTTCCAGTGCGACAGGAGATCGGCGGCGACCACCGCCGTGCCGGGCGTCAGCAGCTCGTGGAGGGGGCGCGCCGGGCGCAGGTCGAGCTTGCCGTAGAACGGATAGAAGCCATCCACCACCTTGAGCTCGACGAGCTGGCTGGGGCCCGGCTGGCCGTTGACGCCGGGAGCGGCGGCGACGGTGACCGTCTCCTTGACGTCGGTGCGGCGGGCGCCCGGAAGCGCGGCGATCGCCGCCAGGGCTTCGGGCGGAATGGGCTGGTTGCCGCGCACGGCGAGGTCGGCGGCGAGGAGCTGGCGGGCCTCGCGGCGGATGCCGTCCCGCAGGCTCGCCGAGAGCCCGGCGACCGACACCACCGCCGCCACGCCGACCGCGAGGCAGGCGATGAAGAAGGTGAGGCGGCCGCGCGAGCCGCGCGACTCGCGGACCAGGGCGCGGGCGTAGAAGCCGAGCGTCACGCCGGGACCTCCGCCGCCGGGCTGATGGCGGCCGCGGCGACGGCGTTCGCCCGCTCGTCGCGCTCCACCCGGCCGTCGCGCAGATGGATCTGCCGGCCGGCGAGGGCGGCCACCGCCGGATCGTGAGTGACTAGCACCAGGGTGGTCCCCTCGCGGGCGCGCAGCTCGGTCAGCAGCTCCAGGACGCGGCGGCCGGTGGCGCCGTCGAGGTTGCCGGTGGGCTCGTCGGCGAGCAGGATCGGCGGCCGGGCGGCGAAGGCGCGGGCGAGGGCGATCCGCTGCTGCTCGCCGCCCGAGAGCTGGCTCGGGTAGTGGTGGCCGCGGTCGGCGAGACCGACGGCGGCCAGCAGCTCGTCGGCGCGGGCGAACGGGTTTGAGAGGCCGAGCAGCTCGACCGGCAGCAGTACGTTCTCGCGCGCGGTGAGATTGGAGAGCAACTGGAAGCTCTGGAAGACGAAGCCGATCTTCTTGCGCCGCAGCAGGGCAAGGCCGTCCTCCGACATCGCCTGGATCGGCGTGCCGTCGATCCGGATCTCGCCGGAGGTGGGACGGTCGAGGCCGGCCATCAGGGCGAGCAGGGTCGACTTGCCGCTGCCCGAGGGGCCGAGGACGGTGACGAACTCGCCGGGCTCGATCGCGATGTCGACGTGGTCGAGGATCGTCAGCTCCCGCTCCCCCGAGGGGAGCTTGCGGGTGAGCTGGCGCATTTCGATACGGGGCGTATTCATGAGGAAATTTGCGAGAGGATTTCCGGTTTTTCTGAGAGTGGAAGAGGAAGGAAGGTTCTATGTGGCGAAAGCTCGCAACTCGCGCTCTGGCGTTTGTTATTCCCGTGCTGTCGGCCTGCGGCGCGCAGGCACCTGGGGAGGCTCCCCGGGTGGCCCACAGGGCGGTTCCCGTTTCCAATCCGGCGCCGGCCGCCCGGCCGGCGATCCCTGCCAGCCCCGCTCCGGTGCCGGCCACGCCGCTGGTCGTCTTTCTCGGAGACAGCCTGACGGCCGGCCTGGGGCTCGACGAGAATCAGGCCTACCCCGCGCTCCTCGAGCGGCAGCTCCGGGAGGAGGGGAAGGCGGTCCGGGTGGTCAACGCCGGTGTCAGCGGCGACACCACGGCCGGCGGCCTAGCGCGCATCGGCTGGATCCTCGGCCAGCACCCCGATCTGGTGGTCGTGGGCCTGGGGGCGAACGACGGCCTGCGGGGCCTGCCTATCGCGGAGGTTGAGACCAACCTGCGCGAGATCATCCGCCGCTCGCGGGAGGCCGGCGCGCGGGTCCTGCTGCTCGGCATGCGTCTGCCACCGAACTACGGTCCCTACGCTGAACAGTTCACGGCCCTCTATCCGAAGCTGGCGAAGGAGCTGAACGTCCCGCTCGTCCCCTTCCTGCTCGACAAGGTGGGCGGCATCCGCTCCCTGAACCAGGCGGACGGTATTCATCCCACGGCCATGGGACAGGAGATCGTGGCGAAGAACGTGCGGCCGTATCTGGAGGAGATGCTGGAAGAGAAGGGGGCGGCCAAAAGGGCGACAGCGGGCGCGGGTTGAGGGAAGGAAGGAACACGGACTTACAAGGACGAACAGGGACCAGGAGCCAGGGTTCCGGCGTTCTGCTTCTTGTCCTTGTTCGTCCTTGTAAGTCCGTGTTCGTCCGTGTTCCTTGTTTCCGCCGCCCTCACCCCTCCCCCTTCGCCGCCTCCCACAGCGCATCCATCTCCTCCAGGGTCGCCTCGGCGGCGGTCTTGCCCTGGGCGGCGAGGCCCTCTTCGATGCGGGCGAAGCGCTGGCGGAACTTGCGGTTGGTGCCGGCGAGGGCGGCTTCGGGGTCGACGTCGAGCTTGCGGGCGAGGTTGGCGATGGTGAAGAGGAGGTCCCCCACCTCCTCGCGCACGGCTTCCTTCTCGCCGCGCGCGAGCGCCTCCCGCACCTCGGCGATCTCCTCCTCGACCTTGTCGAGCACCGGCGCGGCGTCCGGCCAGTCGAAGCCGACGCCGGAGGCCTTCTGGGTCAGCCGGTAGGCGGCGAGCAGGGCGGGCAGCGAGGTGGGAACGCCCGAGAAGAGCGACTCCCGTTTCGGCTCCTTCTGCAGCTTGCGCCGTTCCCAGGCCTGGCGGACCGCCTCGGCGTCGGCCAGCGTCTCGCCGCCGAAGACGTGAGGGTGGCGCTCGACCATCTTGCGGTGGACGCCATCGATCACCTGTGAGAGTCTGAAGGCGCCGGCCTCCTCGGCCAGACGGCCGATGAAGGCGACCTGGAAGAGCATGTCGCCGAGCTCCTCGGCCAGCTCCTCCCAATCGCCGCCGTCGATCGCCCCGGCCAGCTCGTGCGCCTCCTCGAGCAGGTAGGCGCGCACGTCCGGCAGGGTCTGTTCGCGGTCCCAGGGGCAGCCGTCCGGGGCGCGCAGGCGGGCGACGAGATCCAAGAGCTTCTGGAGGTCGGGCTTTTCTGATTCTTCAGGCATTGTTTTTTCAGACATCGGGGGTCCGACGTGTCGAACGAGAAGAAAGAGATCAAGGTTACCGACAAACGGATGTTCACGTCCGAGGGGCGGCTGAAGGAAGAGTACCGGTTCCTCGACGAAAAATCGACTTCGGCCGCTGAGCCCGAGCCGGCCTCGGCCCCTCCGCCGCCCGCGGCGCCGGAGGTGCAGGTCATGCCGCCCGAGCAGGATCGGTGGTCCCTGGAGCCGGAGCCCGCGGCCGGGATGGATTTCCCCGATGAACCCGTCGAGATCGGGGGTCCGAGCTTCTACGATCTGGTGGCGATGCTGGCCGAGCCGGTGCCGATCTACCTCGGCGACGCCAGGCTGCCGGATGGCCAGTCGGCGGCCAATCTGGAGCTGGCGCGCCTCTACATCGATATGCTGGAGATCCTGCGGCAGAAGACGGCGGGAAATTTAGACCCTCAGGAGCGCGCATTTTTGGAGGACCTGCTGTATCGTTTGCGGGTCCGCTATGTGCAAAAGATGGGTTGACCGCTCACTGACCGCGGGGCTCGCGATCCTCGCGCTGGCCTTTCTGCTCGGTCCCGCAGGGGCCGCCGGCCAGACTGTGTCCTCGCCGCAGGTGACCGGGGTCGAGATGACCGGCCAGGTGCGGCAGACGCTCAAGCAGATCGAGGAGCAGTGGCTCCAGTGGATCGTCCAGAACAACCACCAGCAGGCGGACCGGGCGGTGGGTGGTCTGCTCGACACCGCGCGCCAGCTCGGGATGCGCCGCCTGCCCGACCTCTCGGCGGGCGCCACCGCGCGGGCGGTGCAGTCGGCCCGGCAGAAGGACTTCGCGCGCGCCCGCTGGGAGCTCGACGCCGCCGAGCGGTTCGATCCCGGCCGGCCGGAGACGGCGTTCGCCGAGGCCAGGGTGGACTTCCTGCAGGGGAGCTACCTGGGAGCGGTCGCGGCGCGCCTGCGCGGCTATCCCAGGCTCTTCAACAACCCCTTCGAGCTCTACCTCTGGTTCCAGGATCTGTTGCTCTGGGTCCTGTTCGTCCTGCTGGTGACCGGCGGCCTGTTCCTCGCCGTGCAGATGCTGACCAAGGGAACCTCCCTGTTCCAGGACCTGGCGGACCTCTTCGGCCGCAAGCTGCCGCGGCCGGTGGCGCTGGCGCTGGCGGGAGCGGCCCTGCTCTGGCCGCTGTTCCTCCCCCATGGCGCGATCTGGCTGCCGCTCTACGCGTCGGTGCTGCTCTGGGGGTACGCCTCGGGGAGCGAGCGCACGGTGCTCATCGCGCTCTGGCTCCTCCTGGGAGCCGCGCCTCAACTGGTGGAGCTGCAGCGCCAGCGCGTGGCGATGACGCTGTCGCCGCCCGCCCAGGCGATGGCGAGCCTCGAGGAGCACCGCCTCTACGGCAGCCTGTTCTCGGACCTCGGGGTGCTGCGCTCGGTCCTGCCGGAGAGCGTCGCCGTCAAGCATCTGCTCGCCGACGTCCACCGCTCGCTCAACCAGTGGGAGCTCGCCCGCGCGCTCTACCGGCAGGTCCTCGAGGCGGAGCCGAACAACGCCACGGCGCTGCTCGACCTCGGCGACTACTCCTTCATCAAAGGGGATTTCAGCAGCGCCATCCAGAGCTTCCAGAGCGCGGCCGCGGCCGATCCCCAGAGCGCGGCCGCGCAGTACAACCTGAGCCAGGCCTTCTCCGAGTCGTACATGTTCGACGAGCAGAAGGTCGCCCTGAAGAAGGCCCAGGACATCGACCTCGCCCGGGTCAATGGCTGGCTGGCCAATCCGCAGCAGCAGCGGGTGGTGTCCCTGCCGGGCGGCATCGCGCGCATCCCGCAGATCCGGCGGGAGCTGGCGTCGAGCTGGGGGCATCGGGAGGTGCGCTCGGGTCCCATGGAGATCTTCCGCCGGGGGCTCTCGGTGTTCCTCTCCCTGAGCCTGGTGCTGATCGCCTTCACCCTGCACCTGGCGCGGCGCCCCTTCGGCTACACGGAACGGTCGGCGGAGGTGTTCCCCGAGGGGGCTTTCGACCGCTGGGGGCGTATCCTGCTGCCCGGCGTCGCCTCGGCCGAGATCGGCGAGGGGTGGCGATCCTTCCTCGCCATCCTGGTGCCGACCGCCCTGCTGATGCTGCCGCTGATCGGGAGGCTCGGAGCCCGCATCCCCTGGCGGTACGATCCCGGCAACCTCCTGTCCTGGATCCTCGCGATCCTGGGTCTGGCGATCTATTTCGGAGTCCGCCTCCGGCGGGAGCTGCGACATGGCGGTTGAAGGTACCCTCGACCTCTTCAAGCTGCCGGAGATCCTGCAACTGGTCTCCCAGCAGAAGAAGACCGGCATCCTGACGGTCCAGGGGCAGCAGGACATTGTCGCCATCTCCTTCCTCAACGGCCGCATCGTCGCCGCCGACGCCCTCAACACGACGCTCGAGGAAGGCCTGTCCCAACTCCTGTTCAAGGAGGGGATGATCAGCGCCCCGGACCTCGCCCGGGCCACCTCCGAGCACCAGGCGTCCGGCGGCCGGCTGATCGACCTGCTGGTTGAGCGGCGCTTCATCGAGCGCTCGCAGCTTCTGGAGGCCCTGCGCCTGCAGACCTACCGGCTGCTCGAGCAGATCCTGGGCTGGAGCCAGGGGGACTTCAAGTTCTACAGCGGCGACGAGGTCTCCTATGAGGAGGGGTTCACACCGATCCCGGTCGAGGAGCTGCTGATCAACTCGGCGCAGATCGTCGTGGCGGCCAATGCGGCGGCTACCGCGGCGGCCAGGGCCGCCGCGCCCGCCCCGCAGCCCGTTCCGGCGCCCCCGCCTCCGCTCCCGGCCCCGCCGCCCCGTCCCGTGGCCGTGCCCGCAGCGCGTGCCGACGTGCCGCCCGAGCCGGTGCCGTTCCCGGGACCGCGCCCGGCGTCCCCCGCCTCCCCACGTCTCGGGACGGTGCCGAGCCCGGTCTCCACCATCGCGCCGATTATCCCGCCGATTATCCCCCCGGACGCCGGCGATGCCGCCGGCCCCTTCCGCAGGATGAAGGCGGAAGCGCGCCCGGTCCCGCCGACGTCGCTCGGCTGGGTGGGCCGGAGCCTGGCCGCCGTGCTGACGGTGCTGGTGATCGCCGCGCTGCTTCGCGTTCCCGACTCCCTGCTGCTGCCGTTCCCCTGGCAGGCGCACGAGCGGGAGACCCTGGTGCGGGACCAGCGCGCGGCGCTTTACCTCAAGATCGACCGCGCCGCCAAGACCTGGTTCCTGCTCAAGGGGAGCTTCCCCGATCATCTCCAGGATCTGGTGGTCGCGGGCCTGCTCTCCTCCGCGGATCTGAAGGACCCCGAGGGGCGCCCCCTCCAGTACGTGGCGGGCGAGGAGAGCTACACCCTGCAGCCCCTGGAGCACGGCAGGCCCGTGCCGGGCACGGAAGCCGCCGAGGCGATCACCGGCAACTTCCTGCTCGATCCTGAAGTCCTCAGCTCCACCCCTGAGTCCACGGCGACGCCGCTGGTCCTGCTGGATTAGTTCTCGCCGGGGCGACCCGCGGGGCCGCTCTCCGCGCCGGAATAAATCTGCGTCCAATCTTGTCAATCATGGTGTGGCCCAAGATTGACGGAACGCCACTAAGGTTCTAGACTGTGAAAGATCCCAGGCGCGGGCTCAAGGCTTCGCGCTCCCGCCTGAAGAATGGATAGCGAAGGAGGAGAGCCAAGTGAGCAAAATCATCGGAATCGACCTGGGGACGACCAACAGCGTCGTCGCCGTCATGGAAGGCGGCGAGCCGAAGGTGATCCCCAACGCCGAGGGGAACCGTACCACCCCCTCGGTCGTCGCCTTTACCAAGAACGGTGAGCGTCTCGTCGGGCAGGTTGCCAAGCGGCAGTCGGTCACCAATCCCCAGAACACCATCTTCTCGATCAAGCGCTTCATGGGGCGCAAGTACGACGAGGTGTCGGAAGAGATGAAGATGGTGCCGTACCAGATCGAGCGGGCCAACAACGGCGACGTGCTCGTCGTCGTCGAGGGGAAGAAGTTCTCGCCCCCCGAGATCTCGGCCATGATTCTCGGCAAGCTCAAGCAGGCGGCCGAGGACTACCTCGGCGAGAAGGTGGACCGCGCGGTGATCACCGTGCCGGCCTACTTCAACGACGCCCAGCGGCAGGCCACCAAGGACGCCGGCCGCATCGCCGGCCTGACCGTCGAGCGGCTGGTCAACGAGCCGACCGCGGCGGCGCTCGCCTACGGCCTGGACAAGAAGAAGGATCAGACGATCTCGGTCTACGACTTCGGCGGCGGCACCTTCGACATCTCGGTCCTCGAGGTGGGCGAGGGCGTGGTCGAGGTCAAGGCGACCAACGGCGACACCCACCTGGGTGGCGACAACATCGACCAGCGGATCATCGACTGGCTCCTGGACGAGTTCAAAAAGGATCAGGGGATCAACCTGGGCAGCGACCCGATGGCAATTCAGCGCCTGAAGGAATCCGCCGAGAAGGCCAAGATCGAGCTGTCCAGCGCCCAAGAGACCGACATCAACCTGCCGTTCATCACGGCGGACGCCTCGGGTCCGAAGCACATGAACATCCGGCTGACCCGGCCGAAGCTCGAGCAGCTCGTCGACGATCTGGTCCAGCGTTCGATCCCGCCCAGCAAGCAGGCCTTGAAGGACTCGGGCGTCGACGCCAAGACGATCGACGAGGTCGTGCTGGTGGGAGGCCAGACCCGCATGCCGGCGATCCAGAAAGCCGTCAAGGACTTCTTCGGCAAAGAGCCCCACAAGGGGGTCAACCCGGACGAGGTCGTGGCGATCGGCGCGGCGATCCAGGGCGGCGTCCTGGCGGGCGACGTCAAGGACGTGCTGCTGCTGGATGTGACCCCGCTGTCGCTCGGCATCGAGACCCTGGGCGGCGTGGCCACCAAGCTGATCGAGCGCAACACCACGATCCCGACGCGCAAGAGCGAGATCTTCTCGACCGCGGCGGACAACCAGACCTCGGTGGAGGTGCACGTCTTCCAGGGTGAGCGCGAGATGGCGCGGGACAACCGTACGCTCGGCAAGTTCCATCTGGTGGGCATCCCCTCGGCGCCGCGCGGCGTGCCGCAGGTCGAGGTGGCGTTCGACATCGACGCCAACGGCATCGTCCACGTCTCCGCGAAGGACCTCGGCACCGGCAAGGAGCAGAAGATCACCATCTCGGCGTCGAGCGGCCTCAACGACAGCGACATCGAGCGGATGGTCAAGGACGCCGAGTCGCACAGCTCCGAGGACAAGGAGCGCCGCCAGCAGGTGGAGGCGCGCAACAAGCTCGACAGCATGACCTACTCGACCGAGAAGACCTACGAGGAGCACAAGGAGAAGCTCGGTCCGGATGAGAAGGGGGAGCTCGAGCGGGCTCTCGCCGACGCCAAGAAAGCCCTGGAAGGGGAGCCGTCGGCCGCCGAGCTGGAAGCTGCTTTCGAGCGCCTCACCAAGGCTTCCCACAAGCTGGCCGAGGTGATGTACTCGCAGCAGGCCGGCGGCGGTCAGGGTGGTCCTGGCGGTCCCTCGGCGGGTGGCGCGGGTCAGCCGGGCGGTGCCGGCGCCACCGATGAGGTCATCGACGCCGAGTACGTCGAGAAGTAAACGAGGGGGGAGTCATGGCGCCTCTGAAGAAGATCTATCTCGAAGAGCTGGCTCGCATCCAGGATCGCATCAACGGTCTTTTCGAGCAGGCGCTGCTCACCTCGGAGTACGAGGACCGCGAAGGGGGCCTGCCGGGCACCTGGGCCCCCGCGGTCGACGTTCTCGAGACCGAGGACGCCTATCTCATCTTCGCCGAGCTGCCCGGCGTTCGGCGTGACGAGATCCAACTGCAGGTGCGGGACCGGCGTCTGGAGATTTCCGGGCGCCGGCAGACCCTGGGAGAGAACCGTAACTTCCTCCGCATGGAGCGCAGCTACGGTCCCTTCCGCCGCACCTTCGATCTGGGAGCGCCGGTCGAGGTCGACGCCATCTCCGCCGCTTTCGAGGCGGGTGTGCTGCGGGTCCTCGTCCCCAAGCGGCAGGCTGGCGGTGTCCAGGTCGAGATCGCGGAGGAGGCCGGATGATGTCCACGACCCGTCGTCGCAAGCCCGATCAGAAGTTCGTGATGATCAGCGTGGTGGCGGAGCGTTACGCGATTCACCCCCAGACGTTGCGCCTCTATGAGCGGGAAGGCCTGATCAAGCCCGCCCGTAGCGCCGGCAACACTCGTCTCTACGACGAGGAGGCGATCCGCCGGCTGGAGATCATCCTCACCCTGACGCGCGACTTGGGGGTGAACCTCGCGGGCGTCGAGGTGATTCTCAACATGCGCGAGCAGATGGAGAAGATGCAAGGGGAGGTGGACCGTCTGCTCGAGTTCGTCAAGCGGATGGCCGACGAGCGCCGTGCCGACCCCGGACGTCAGCACGCCCTGGTGAGGCTCCACAGCGGCCCCTTGAGCAAGATCCGCTGACAGATTTTCTTTTGTGTGGACGTATAGGGCGGGACTCGTTCCCGCCCTTTTTGCGTCCAGGCCCATGCTACGATTTCGCCATGCCGGTGTCTCAAGCGCTCGTCGAGCCCTGCCCTGAATGCGGCGGCCGGGGGTGGGTCGTGGTCGCGGACGGCGGGGCGGGCACCGCCCGCGTCTGCTCTTGCCGCGAGCGGGACGTGGTCCCCCGCCTGGTGGCCGCGGCGGGTATCCCGGCGCGCTATCAGAACTGCAAGATCTCCACCTTCCAGACCTCGGGCGGCGCGCCGCGCGAGCGGGCGCAACTGATGAACGCGCGCGCCGCGGCCGAGCGCTACGTCGAGGAGTTCGTCCAGGAGAACGGCGCCTTCCGCCAGTCCGGCCTGCTCTTCGTCGGCCCCCCGGGCACCGGCAAGACGCACCTCGCCGCCGGCGTACTGCGCGCCCTGGTCGAGCGCTACCGGGTGCGCGGGCTGTTCGTCGAGTTCACCTCGCTGATCCATCAGATCCAGTCGACCTTCGACCCCGCCTCGCCGGAGTCGAAGCGGCAGGTCCTCGATCCACTGGCCGACGCCGAGCTGCTCGTCCTCGACGAGCTCGGCGCCCAGCAGCCCACCCCCTGGGTGCGCGACATCCTCTACCTGATCATCAACACCCGCTATACCCGCCGGCTGCCGACGCTGTTCACCACGAACTACCGTCTCGAGCCAGCCCCTCCCGCGGCGCAGAAAGGGATCGCCAAGCGCATCGCCACGCTCGACCGCGGGCGCGACCCGGAGAATGGGCCCGTATTCGACGAGACCGTGCTCCTGTCCACCCGGCTCCCCGCCATGCTCGTCAGCCGGCTGCACGAGATGGCCCAGCCGGTGGTGCTCGACTCCGTCGAGGACTTCCGGCGCGAGCACGCGGTGCACGGGGCGCATCTGCGATGAGGCTCTCCGCCGCCGGGTGCCTGCGCCGCGGCTGGACGAACCTGTCGGCCAACTGGGAGCTGGTGCTGCTCCAGTGGCTGCAGTCGTTCGCGGTGATGGCGCTGATGGCGCTCGGGGTCTTCCTCTCCCTGCTGATCGTGGGGGCGAACCTGCTGCGCACGGACTGGAGTGCCGTCCACGAGCTCCAGCAGCAGGCGAGCCGCCTCTCGCCGGCGCTGCTGCTGGCCCTGGTGGCCCTGCTGGCGGTCTGGCTGTCGTCGCTGTTCCTCCATTGCTACTTTCAGGCGGGGACCTTCGGCATCCTGACCGCGGCCGACCGCCAGGCCCTGCCTGGCGCCCGGCGCGACCGCGACTTCTTCCGCACCTTCAGCCTGCGCGACTTCCTCGGCTGGGGGGGGCGCTACGTCTGGCGGTTCTTCGGCGTGCTCGCCGTCTTCGGCATCCTCCTCTTCGGGCTGGGGGGAGCGGCCCTGCTCTGGCTGCTCTCCACGGCGGTGGGTGGCGGGCAGTGGGGGTGGGGGGCGGCGCTGGGCATCGGCTGCGGCGGCGCGCTGCCGCTCGGCTTCCTGGCGCTGGTGGCCGGCTTCTGGTTCCATCTCGCGCAGGCCGACCTGGCGCGCGACGGCTCCGGCGTCCGCGCCGCCTCGCGCCGGGGGCTCACCGTGCTCGGCCGGCGCCTGGGCGCGGTGATCGTCCTGTTCCTCCTCACCCTGACCGCCGCGCTCGCCCTCGCCGCCCTGTTCTTCCCCCTGGCGGCGGCGGCCGACGCCCTGCTCGCCGGCGCTCCGCTGCTGCGGACGCTGGTCCGGTTCCTCCTGCTCCTGCTGCAAAGTCTTCCGAACACCCTTCTCGCGACGCTCCTCGCCGGCGCCCTGGTGGCCCTGGTCCGCAGCGAGACGCCGAGCGAGATCCGCCGCAACCCCGAGGTGCAGACCGCGTGAGATCGAAGCTCCTGCTCGTCGTCGTCGCCGTTCTCTTTCTGTCGGCTCTTGGCTGCGGGCCGAAGAAGCCCCCGCGCACCGCCCCGCGGCGGCCGGTCCCCACCCGGCCACGGCAACAACCGTCCAAAACACAAGCGCCAAAGCCGCAGCCGCCGCCCGAAGCGCCGAAGCCCTTGCCGAAGCCGGTGCCGCCGCGCGAGCCCGTGCCGGCGCAGCCGGAGGCCCCGCCGGCGCAATCGGCGGAGCCGCTGCCGGTCAAGGTCGGCCTCGCCAGCGACCTCGACTCGGTGAGCTTCCCCTGCTGCGAGGAGGAGCTGGACGTCGCCGTCGATACCCAGGCGGTGTCCGCGACCACGACGCTCAAGGTCGAGCCCGCGGCGGCCACCGCCCAGCAGGGGTACTACCGCCTGCAGGTGGCGGCCCTGCGCGACGAGCGGCAGGCGCAGGACCTCGCCAAGGAGCTCGAGCGGGTTTCGGGGCAGCCCGGCGAGGCCTTCTTCGACGCCGGCATCGACCTCTACCGCGTCCGCATCGGCCGTTATCCCACGCGCGAGGCGGCCGAGGCCGACGCGCGGCGCCTGGGCGCGGTCGGCGTGACCGGCGCCTTCGTGGTCAACGAGGGGGCCGCCGTCTCCGCGCCGGCTTTTCGGATCACCCAGGGGCAGAGCTCCCAGGTCTACGCCGGGCGCTGGCTCTCGGTGGCCCCGGTGTCCGGGCCGAGCGTGCGGGTGCGCAACAAGCGCTACCGCGGCCGCATGCTGGTCTATCTGAACGACCGCGGCTCGCTCAACCTGATCAACGAGCTGCCGGTGGAGGACTACCTGCGCGGCGTCGTGCCGAGCGAGATGGGGCCGGAGCTCTACAACCAGCTCGAGGCGCTCAAGGCCCAGGCCGTGGCGGCCCGCACCTACACCCTGCGCAACATGGGCGAGTTCGCGCGCGAGGGGTACGACATCTGCGCCACCCCGCGCTGCCAAGTCTACGGCGGCATGCAGATCGAGCACCCGCTCTCCGACCAGGCGATCGCGGAGACCGCCGGCCAGGTGCTCCTCTACCGGGGCGAGCTGGTCAACGCCCTCTACAGCTCGACCTGCGGCGGGCACACGGAGGACGTCCACGTCATCTTCCCCCTGCAGCGGGAGCCGTACCTGAAGGCGGTCCCCTGCATGGAGGCGGGGATCGCCCGGATTCCAGGGGAGCTGACGGGTGCTACCTTCCCGGCCGGCTTCACCCGCCGGCTGCTGCCGGCGGCTTCGGGATCGTCTCCCGTCGAGTCCCTGGGCGCCCGTCTCGAGCACCTGGCGCTCCTCGCCGGCCTGCCCGCTTCGCGCGAGCGGCTCGGCGGTCTCGACCGCCGCGAGGTGCAGCGTTACATCGCCTCCGTCTTCGATCTCGCCCTCGACGCGCGGCTCTTCCTGGCGCCCGAGGACGTCAACTACCTGCTCAGCAATCCGCCCCCCGACTGGAGCCAGGAGGACCGCCGGCGGGCGGCCTACCTGATCCGCAGCGGGCTGGTCAGCGGGCCGCTCGACCAGCCGCTCTCCGAAGGGGAGGTCGAGCGGATGCTCCTGGCGCTCGCCGAGCTGCTCCGCGTGGTGCGCCGCGAGGACGTCTCGTTCCTCTCCGTCGCCGACGGCAAGCTCACCGTCCGCTCGGGGAAGACGGACAAGATCTACGACCTGCCGTCCGGCCTCCTCACCTTCCGCCGGCAGGGGGACGGCCTCTACAGCTCCGAGCTGGCGATGGTGCCGGGGGACCTGCTGACCCTCTTCTGGCAGGGGGACCGCCTCGCCGCCGCCACCCAGGAGATCGATCTCGACGGCATCGCCTTCGACCGCAGCAGCCCCTACAGCTCGTGGACCCGCTTCCGCACCGACTCCCAGATCGCGACCCAGGTGAACACCCGCTTCCCGGGGCTCGGGTTCCAGAATTTCGAGATCCTCACGCGGGGCGAGTCGGGACGGGTGGGGAAGATCCGGATCTTCGGCGACAGCAAGACCATGGACGTCGACGGCCTCGCCGTGCGCTGGACGCTCGACGTGCCGGACACCCTCTTCACCGCCAAGCGTCTGGCGCCCAAGGGCGGGGAGCCCGGCTGGCTGTTCACCGGCCGCGGCTTCGGCCACGGCGTCGGGATGTGCCAGGTGGGGGCCTACGGCATGGCCCAGCGGGGGCACACCTACCGCGAGATCCTCACCCATTACTACACCGGGGTCGAGCTGGGGAAGGCGCGCTGGAAGCGCCCCGCCGCGAGCGGGACGAAGTGAATCTGGCCAGCTATATCGACCACACCCTCCTGCGCCCCGAGGCGACCGAGGCCGAGGTGCGGCGGCTGGCGGCGGAGGCGGCCGAGCACGGCTTCGCCTCGGTCTGCATTCCCCCTGTCTACGTCTCTTTGGCGGCGGAAATCCTGACGGGAACCGCGGTCGCGGTGGGCACCGTGGTCGGTTTTCCCTTCGGCTACGTCCACTCCGAGATCCGCCGCGCGGAGTCCCGCCAGGCCGTCGCGGATGGCGCCGGGGAGCTCGACACGGTGCTCAACATCTCCTGGTTCAAGAGCGGGGAAGATCAGCGCGTCCTCGCCGACCTCGCCGGCTGGGTCGAAGCGATGCGGCGGGAGCGCGAGGGTCTGATCCTCAAGGTGATCCTCGAGACCGCCCTGCTGACCGAAGTGGAGAAGGTCCGCAGCGCCCGTCTGGTCGTCCAGTCCGGGGCTGACTTCGTGAAGACCTCGACCGGCTTCTCGAAAGGGGGCGCGACCGTCGAGGATGTCGCCCTGCTGGTGAAGACTGTCGAGGGGCGGATCGGCGTCAAGGCCTCCGGAGGGATCCGCGACGCCGCGACGGCGCGGGCGATGATCGCGGCAGGGGCTACGCGGCTGGGGACGTCTAGCGGGGTGGGGATCGTGACAGTCTGAAGGCTTCTTGACCTGTATAGGTTTCCGATATAGGATTCTTCCATGAAACCTATCTCGGTCCACGTCGACGAAGAAGATTATCGGGACTTGAAGTCTCTTGCCGTACGTACCGGCCGTCCGGTGGCGGAGTTGATCCGGCAGGCGATGACCGAGTACCTGAAACGGCAGCATGGCCGGCGAGGATCGATTTTCGATGTGCCGGTCCATCATGGCGGCGCTCAGCTCAAGACCTGGACCCGGGAAGAAGTGTTCGACGAGATGGTCGGTAAGTGATCCTGGGGATCGACACGGATGTCCTGGTCTCTTGGCTGGTCAAGGTATCTCCTCGCCACGTCGATGCCCGCCGGCTGATCGAGAGCCAAGTTCGAGAGCGTGGTGGATTGATCGCTCTCACCCCATTGGTAGTTCAGGAATTTCTGCACGTCGTGACTGATCCCAGGCGCTTTGAGGAGCCTCTTTCGATGCCGGAGGCGATCCAGAGGATCGGGGAAATCTGGGAGTCCGAAGAGGTCGTGCGCATCCTGCCGTCATCGGAGGTGATGCCCCGCACATTGGAATTGCTGGCCGACCTCCGGCTGGGGCGGAAAAGGATACTGGACACGGCTCTCGCCGCTACCCTGGAATCCGCGGAAGTCCGCAGATTGGCCACTTTCAATCCTGGAGACTTCAGGATCTTCGATTTCCTGGAGCTTGTAGACTCTCCGCCAAAGGGTCCCAGACCTCGACTGGTCTGAGCTCGCTCCCTACCCTTTCTCCCAATCCTCGATCACCGCCTCCGCCGCCCGCCGTCCCGAAACCATCGCCCCTTGAAGGGACGGCGTCTCGCGGTGATCGCCACAGAGGTAGAGCCCGGGCTTGCGCCGGACCGGCAGCGCCGCCGGCTCCAGGCTCTTCCGCGCCGGCAGGGCCAGCGAGATGCGGTAGGTGCGGAGGTGTTTCCAGTCCGCCACTTCGATTCCGAACCAGGAGGCCAGGTGCCGGCGCACTTCGGCCTCCAGGTTCTTCTCCTCGGCGCCGGCCGCGCCGACCACGGTTGCCGAAATCAGCGCCCGGCCCGCCGGAGCGTAGGACGGGGCGACGGCGCTCGGCACGCAGAGGTTGTCCACCGGACCGCTCCCCTCGCCGTTCAGGACCAGGATCGGTTTCGAGATCGGCGCCTTCGGGGCCGCGAAGTAGAGGCAGGCGGTGTCGTGGGAGCCGGGAGGGTGGAGCTCCGGGAGGAGCCGCGCCGCCTCGGGCGCCTCCGTCGCGATGACCACGGCCGCCGCCGGTACCCGCTCTCCCCGCGTGAGCACGACCCTCCCCTCGCCGATCAGCTCCACCCGCGCGCCGGTCCGGATCGTTCCCGCCGGCAGGCGGCCGGCGAGCTGCTCGGAGATGGCGCCGATGCCGCCGGCCGGGAGGGCGGCGCGACCCTGGCTGAACATGCGGAAGACGAACTCGAGCATGCGGCTGGAGGTGGCGAGCTCGGTCTCCAGGAAGATGCCGCCGAAGAAGGGGCGGAAGAACGAGTCGATCATCCGCTGGCTGAAGCCGAAGCTTTGCAGGGCTTCCAGGGAAGAGGTCTCCGGCCGCGTCCAGATCTCCCCGAGCATCCCCTTCAGGACGTGGCTCCGCAGGCGCGCGATCGCCAGCTTGTCCGCCAGGCTGCCGATCGGCGCGAGCAGGGTCGCCGGCAGATTCCAGGGCTGACGGAAGGGGTCGGAGACGCGATGGAGCTTGCCCCGGATCCGCACCAGCGCGCCGGGCGCGAACGTCCGCAATTGAAGAGCCTTGTAGTCGAGGAGCTTCTGGGCCTCGGGATAGGCCGTCAGCAGCACCTGGAACCCGCGGTCGAGGAGGAAGCCGTCCACCTTGTCCGTCCGCACCCGCCCGCCCGGAGCGTCGGACGCCTCGAGGATCAGGCAGGGGATGTTCCGTTCCTGCAGCCGCAACGCACAGCAGAGGCCGGCGACGCCGGCCCCGATGATCACGACCTGCCCACCCGCCACCCCGTTCGGTTTCATGGGTGGGATGATAGCGCGGTGCCGTCTGCGCCCGGGATTGAAATCCCGGGCTACCCACGGCCGTCCCATCCGGGACTCCCAATCCTTTTTTTTAGAGCCCCGGGAAGGGGCGACTGTCGGTAGCCCGGGATTTCAATCCCGGGTGAGTGGTTGCTGGCTCCTCGCCCGTCCTACCGGCTGTGCCGGTAGATCATCTCAATCAGCTCGTCGTACGTGGCCTCGGCGGCGTCGCCGTCGCCGGAGCGGATCGCCTGGGTGGCGCAGTGCTTGAGGTGGTTGCGCATCAGCTCGCGGCCGACCGAGCGCAGGGCCTCCTGGACGGAGGAGATCTGGGTCAGGATGTCGGGGCAGTAGCGGTCCTCCTCGACCATCTTCTGGAGGCCGCGCACCTGCCCCTCGATCCGCCGCAGGCGCTTCTGGTTGCGGTCCTTGATCCCGGGATCGACGGCCACCGCTTTCTGGTCCCGCGTCCCGCAGCCGCAGCCGGCTACTTCCACGGTTTGATCGATGTTCGGTTCCATCCGATCCTCCTCACGCTGTTCTTCCCTCATGACAGCCGCGCCCGCCGCAGGCGCAGGCTGTTGGCCACCACGCTGACCGAGCTGAAGGCCATGGCCGCGCTCGCCAGGATAGGGGAGAGCAGGATCCCGAAGGCGGGGTAGAGCACGCCCGCCGCGATCGGGATCCCGATCACGTTGTAGATGAACGCCCAGAAGAGGTTCTGCCGCATCGTCCGCATGGTGCGGCGCGACAGCTCCACGGCCGACGCGATGCCGCGCGGGTCCCCCCGCATCAGCGTCACGTCGCTCGCCTCGACCGCCACGTCCGTGCCCGTGCCGATGGCGATCCCGAGGTCCGCCTGGGCGAGCGCCGGGGCGTCGTTGATGCCGTCGCCCACCATGGCGACCACCTGCCCCTGCTGCTGGAGCCGCTTCACCTCGGCGACCTTCCCCTCGGGGAGCACGCCGGCGACCACGCGGTCGATCCCGGCCTCGCGCGCGATCGCCTCGGCGGTGCGCCGGTTGTCCCCGGTCAGCAGCACCACCTCGAGCCCCATCCTCTTCAGCCGCGCGACCGCCTCGCGCGCGGTGCCCTTGAGCGGGTCCGCCACCGCCAGCAGCCCCGCGAGCCTGCCGTCGATCGCCACGTAGACCGGCGTCTTCCCCTCGCCCGTCAGCCGCTCGGCGTCAGCCGCCAGCGGCGCGGGGTCGGCGGCGTAGTCGGCCATCAGCCCCTCGTTGCCGGCGGCGATGAAGGAGCCCTCGACGACCCCCACCACGCCCTGGCCGGTGACGGACTGGAACTCCTCGGGGGTCATGAAGGCGAGGTTGCGCTCGCGGGCGTGCCGCACGACGGCGTCGGCCAGCGGGTGCTCCGAGGAGGATTCGAGCGCGGCGACGACGCGCAGCAGCTCGTCCGCGCTCCTTGGCGAGCCTGGAGCCGGGATCACGTCGGTCACCGTCGGCCGACCCTCGGTGATCGTGCCCGTCTTGTCGAGCAGCACCGTGGTGACGTCGCCGGCGCGCTGGAGCGCCTCGCCCCCCTTGATCAGAGTGCCGAGCTCGGCCCCCTTGCCGGTCGCCACCATCACCGCCGTCGGCACCGCCAGCCCCATGGCGCAGGGGCAGGCGATGATCAGCACCGCGACCGCCGCCGCGAAGGCGCGCACCGCTGAACCGGAGTCCGCCGCCACGTACCAGACCACGAAGGTGGCGATAGCGAGCGAGAGCACCACCGGCACGAAGATGCCGCTGACGCGGTCCGCCAGCCGCTGGATCGGCGCCCGCGATCCCTGGGCGTCGCGCATCAGGCGGACGATCTGGGCCAGCACGCTGTCCGACCCGAGCGTCGTCGCCCGGTAGCGGAAGGCGCCCGTGCGGTTGATCGTGCCGCCGATCACCCGGTCTCCGGCCTGCTTCTCGACCGGCATCGATTCGCCGGTGAGCATCGACTCGTCGACGGCGCTGGCGCCCGAGAGCACCTCGCCGTCCACCGGGATCCGCTCGCCGGGGCGGACGGCCACCGTGTCGCCGCTTTTCACCTGCTCGACCGGGACGTCCGATTCCTGCTCCCCCTGCAGCACGCGGGCCGTCCTCGGCTGCAAGGCGACGAGCCCGCGCAGGGCGGCCGAGGTGCGGCTCTTGGCCCGCGCCTCGAAGGCGTTGCCGGTGAGGATCAGGGCGATGATGATGACCACCGCCTCGTAATAGACGTCCGGCGCCACTCCCCGCGAGAGGAAGAAGCCGGGCGCCACCGTGGCGAGCACGGAGTAGAGGAACGCCGCGCCGGTGCCCACGGCGACCAGCGTGTTCATGTCCGCCGAGTGATGGCGGAAGCCGGACCAGGCGCGGACGTAGAAGTGCCGGCCGGCCCAGGCCATCACCCCGAGCGTCAGGGCGAGCAGGCTCCAGGAGAGGACGGCGGGGTCGATTCGGTAGAGCCACGGCATCGCGGCGCGCAGGGCGGGGGTCAGCGACTCCATGGCCCAGCGCATGAACGGATCGGCCACCGGTCCATGGTGCACGCCCGAGGCCATCAGCGGCATCGAGACGATCATGGCGAGGACGCCGATGGCGCCGCTCACCAGGGCCTTGCGCCGGAGGTTCCGGAATTCCTCCTCGTTGGCGCGGTCGCGCGCCTCCTGCTCCTCGAAGGCGGTCTGCTCCGGCCGCGGCAGCTCCGCCTCGTAGCCGGTGTCGCGGATCGCCTCGACGAGCGCCTCCGGACGGGTGACGGCCGGATCGTAGGTCACGGCCGCGTTCTTCATCATCAGGTTCACCGAGGCGTCGACCACGCCGGGCTGACGCTGGAGCGCCTTCTGGACGCTCGCCTGGCAGGCGGCGCAGGTCATGCCCTGGACGGGGATGTCGACCTTCGCGCCGGCCTTTTTCTCGGTCATCGGAATCGCCATGAGATCTCCTTCATCCCTCCACGATGAGCTTGCCGTGCAGCATGCTCATGCCGCAGGTGATGTCGAACGCTCCCGCCTTCCCGGGCGTCAACTCGACAGGCGTCTTCTGGAAGGCGGGGAGGAACTTGCGGATGCCGAACTCGGGAATCACGACCTCCTCCGAGCAACTGGAATCCTCCTGGCGATCGAAGATCAGGCGCACGGGCTGGCCCTGCTTCACCTTCACCTCGGCGGGCTCATAGCCCCCGTGGACGGTGATGGTGACCTCCTGCGCGCCTCCCGTGCCGGCGGTCGCGGTGACCGCCGTGCGCTTTGCGAGGAAGAAATACCAGTTGACCCAGGCGATCGCCGCGATCCCCGCGAGGACGACCGCCCAATCCGAGGGCGTTATTGAGGGAATCACGCGAGCCTCTCGGCCCTCTCCACCGGAAAGGCCGTGTAGCCGGCGTCGTCGAGTGCCTCGCGGATGTTCGCGAAGGAAGATTTCGCCGGATCGTAGAAGATGTCTGCCGAGCCGATGTCGACGCGGTTGACGGTCACCCCGTCCAGCTTCTTCAGGGTCTTCTCGACCCGGGCCACGCAGTGACCGCAACTCATGCCGTCGATTTTCAGGTTCAGATGTTCCATGGTGTTACTTCCTCCTCACTCATGACAACAGTATACCCCCCCTCCCTATTTCCTGGAATGGAGTGAGAGTAGAATGTTGGCATCTCGAGGACACCTGATGCCGAAATGCCTGCTCCCCTTCGCGCTCTCCGCTCTCCTGATCCCGGCCGCATTGCCGGCCCAGGAATCTCAGGAATCCAAGCCGCCCGCCGAAGCCCAGCCGGCGCCGGAGAAGAAGCCGGACGCTTTCCAGTATTTCTTCGGCAAGAAGAGAGACGAGACGAAGAAGGCGCCGGAGGCCAAGAAGCCGGTCCCCACGAAAGCTCCCGAGGCGAAGCCCGCCGCGCCCGCTCCCGCGAAGGCTCCTGAAGCCGTCCCGGAGAAAGCTGCAGAGCCTGTGGCGCCGGCTCCGGTTCCCGTTGCCGAGCCGGCCGTCCCGGTCTCGGCGCCGGCCGCTCCTTCCGAAGTCCGCCCCGAGCCCGCGATGGTGGTCCAGCCCCAATTCGCGGCCCCGACGCCTCAGGGCACTCCGGAACCGCCCAAGGCGGATGCCTTCCATTATTTCTTCGGCCAAGGCTCGCAGCCGGCGCCTGAGGCCAAGCAGGAGGAGGCGACGGGGCCGCGCAAGCCGGTCAACGCCTTCGATTACTTCTTTGGGAAAGACGGTAAGGCGGGCGAGGTCGAGGAATCGCAGAGCCCGCCGGTATAGCGGGCGGCCACAGCAGCGCGCGTCTCCAAGACCTACCGCGAAAGCACCTTCGCCAGCTCGAACAGGCTCAGATCGAGCGGCTTCCGGTTGGCGACCACCTCGGCGAGCGAGGTGGTGACGATCTCGCCGCCGCCGATCCCCACCAGAACCCCGTGCTCCCCCTGGGCCAGCCGCTGGACGGCGGCGGCGCCGAGCCGCGTCGCGAGCAGGCGGTCGGCGGCTCCCGGGGTGCCGCCGCGCTGAACGTGCCCCAGGATCGTCGCCCGCAGCTCGAAGCCCAGCCGCTGGCGGTGCTCGGAGAAGTGCCGGATCAGCCGCTCGGCGTTGAACTTCGACCCCTCGGCCACCACCACCAGGGCGTGCGGCTTGCCGCGCTGATAAGCCCCCTGGAGCTCGGCGGCGAGCGCCTCCGGGTCAATCTCCATCTCGGGGATGATCACCGCTTCGGCCCCTCCCGCCACCGCCGCCGCCAGCGCCAGATAGCCGCAGTCGCGCCCCATCACCTCCACCAGGAAGGCGCGCTGGTGGGAGGAAGCGGTCACCTTCAGCCGGTCGATCGCCTCCAGGGCGATGTTGAGCGCGGTGTCGACGCCGATCGTAATCTCCGAGCCGTAGAGGTCGTTGTCGATCGTCGAGGCGACGCCGACCACCGGCAGGCCCATCTCGGAGAGCTGATGGGCGCCGGCCTGCGAGCCGTTGCCGCCGATCACCACCAGCGCCTCGATGCCGTGGGCGCCGAGCTGGCGCAGGGCATTGATCCGGCCGTCCTCGTTGCGGAACTCCGGGCAGCGGGCGCTCCCCAGGATGGTGCCCGCCTGCTGGACGATCCCTCCCACGTCCCGGACTTCGAGGTTGGTGAAGTTGCCGGCGATCAGTCCGCTGAAGCCGCGCCGGACCCCGAAGACCTGCAGGCCCTCGTAGATCCCGGCGCGCACCACGGCCCGGATGGCGGCGTTCATTCCGGGGGCGTCACCCCCACTGGTCAAGACGGCGATCCTCTTCATGGCTCCTCCAACCTGCCTCTCGCGCCTACACCTTACAAAACGCGGGCCGGTTATGCACGCACACGGCCAGGGGTGAGGGTCCGCTTGACAGCTACAGCCGGTTTCTTAATGCTGAGGCCCATGAGCCTCGATTCTCGGTCCACTCCCTCGCTCTCCGAGGTTCACAGCTCCGTCGAAATTCCGCGGCATCTCTCGTTCTGGCGCCGCTTCTTCGCCTTCAGCGGCCCGGCCTATCTGATCAGCGTCGGCTACATGGACCCGGGCAACTGGGCGACCGACATCGCGGCCGGCTCGAAGTTCGGCTACCGCCTGCTCTGGGTGCTGGTGATGTCGAACATCATGGCCATCCTCCTCCAGAGCTTCTCGGCCCGCATCGGCATCGTCACCGGCATGGACCTGGCCCAGGCCTGCCGCGCCATGTTCTCCCGCAAGGTCTCCTGGGCGCTCTGGATTCTCGCCGAGGTCGCCATCGCCGCCTGCGACCTCGCCGAGGTGCTGGGCTCGGCGATCGGCCTGCAGCTCCTCTTCGGCATGCCGCTGCTGCTCGCCGTTTTCGTGACCGCCCTCGACACTTTCGTGCTCCTCCTCCTGCATCACCGGGGCGTGCGGCTGATGGAGGCGTTCATCCTCACCCTGGTGCTGACGATCGGCGTCTGCCTCGCGATCGAGGTCTTCCTCTCGAAACCGGAGTGGGGGGCGATGGCGGCCGGCCTCGCGCCGTCGCTGCCGGGGGAGGGCGCTCTCTTCCTCGCCATCGGCATCCTCGGCGCCACGGTGATGCCGCACAACCTCTACCTGCACTCGGCGCTGGTGCAGTCGCGCCGGGTGAAGCACACGCCGGCCGGCATCCGCCAGGGGATCCGCTACAACATCATCGATTCGGTGATCGCGCTCAACGGCGCGCTCCTGGTCAACGCCGCCCTGCTGGTGCTGGCCGGCGCCGCCTTCTTCAAGGCGGGGATGTTCAACGTCGCGGAGATCCAGGACGCCCACAAGCTGCTCGAGCCGCTGCTGGGCCACCACATCGCGCCGATCGCCTTCGCCATCGCGCTGATCGCCGCCGGGCAGTCGTCGACGATCACCGGCACCCTCGCCGGGCAGGTGGTGATGGAGGGGTTCGTCCACATCCGCCTGCGTCCGCTGGTCCGGAGGCTGCTCACCCGCGTGATCGCGATCGTCCCCGCCGTGCTGACCATCGTCCTGGTCGGCGAGCGCGCGACGGGGAGCCTGCTGGTGCTCTCGCAGGTGGTGCTCTCGCTGCAGCTCTCCTTCGCCGTGATCCCCCTGATCCAGGTCGCCTCCGACCGCCGCTGGATGGGGCAGTACGTCATCAACAAGTGGCTGCAGGCCGCCGGCTGGCTGGTGGCAGGGGTGATCGCCGCGCTCAACCTGAAGCTGGTCTTCGACGCGGTGCTGGAGTGGCTGACCGGAGCGGGGAAGTACACCTGGCTGGTCTGGCTGACGGCGATCCCCGCCGTCCTGGGGCTGATCTGGCTGCTGGGCTACGTGATCATCGTGCCGCTGCTGGAGCGCCGGCGCAATCAGCCGGTGGGCGCGCTGGTCGGCGTCCACGGGCCGACCACCATCCCAGAGATCGTGCCGCCGCGCTCGCCCCGCCTGATCGCGGCGGCGCTCGACTTCTCGGCGGCCGACAAGGGAGTGGTCTCCTACGCGGTGACGCTCGCCCACGCCGCCGGCCGCGGCGCCAAGGTGCTGCTCTTCCACGTCGTCGAGTCGGGAGGAGCCCTGGTGATGGGCGGCGAGTCCGACGACCGCGAGGCGCAGGCCGACCAGGAGCGCCTGAAGCTCTACGCCAAGCAATTGAGGGAGCTGGAGGTCGAGGTGGAATACGACCTCGGCTTCGGCGATCCCCCCGAGGCGCTCGCCAAGCTGGTCGAGCAGCACAAGCCGGACCTGATCCTGCTCGGCAGCCACGGCCACCGCCGCATGGGCGACATCGTCCACGGCACCTCGGTCGAGCGCCTGCGCCACCGGGTGAAGGTGCCGGTGATGGTGATCCCGGTGGGGGAGTAGGAAGCCGCTGGCAAGCGCCAAGAATCATGCCAGCGCGAAAAGCAGTTTGGGAGGGGGAGGTTATCAGGAAAGCGGTAAGCCCAATCGAATCAGCCAGATACCTTGGATTCTCAGGCTCTGGCGGACCCCGGCCCGAGACCCGAATCGAACGGTCTTGGGGAGGTTATCCAAAATGGCCCGCTAAATGGCTTAGAATGAGTGAGGTGGGGAGGCCGGAGTCCGAATTGCCCTGATCTGTACTGAGGGATTGCGACTTCTGATCATGGACCATTTTGTGTTCTCCTGTTGTTGATGTCCGAATTGCCCTGATCTGTACTGAGGGATTGCGACTTTCTAAGAGCCACCTTGCGATAGCACCTACGCGCCACGTCCGAATTGCCCTGATCTGTACTGAGGGATTGCGACTTCTGCATTCCGAGGGCTGAGACCGAACCAGAGCGCTGACGTCCGAATTGCCCTGATCTGTACTGAGGGATTGCGACTTCCCGTACCGAGCGAATGGGATATTCACCCATCCGAACCGTCCGAATTGCCCTGATCTGTACTGAGGGATTGCGACAGCAACGGCACGCCTTGTGGCAAATTCAAGTAATTATCGTCCGAATTGCCCTGATCTGTACTGAGGGATTGCGACAAAGCAGAGCAGGTCCCCCCGGAGATGTTGGAGTGGCGTGGTCCGAATTGCCCTGATCTGTACTGAGGGATTGCGACCGACGATGGACGGGTACCACGGCGTCCAATCTCCGTTTTGTCCGAATTGCCCTGATCTGTACTGAGGGATGAGGACGCGCGAAGGCTGGATTTCGTAGGCCCTACCCCATCCGTCCTCCAAGCGCCTCAACAAATCGCGTGATTCCGTGTCTTGCCGGAGCGGCGGCTGAGAACTCCTGTCGCCGGTAAGGAGAACGGACATGGCGACCCTGTTCATCACCGAGCAGAATTCGATCATCCGCAAGACCGGCGAGCGGCTGATCGTCGAAAAGGATCACGAGGTCCTGCTGGAGATCCCTGTCTGAAGATCGAGACCGTCCTGATCTACGGCAACGTCCAGGTCACCAGCCAGGCCCTCGCCGAGATGCTGGACCACGGCATCGAGCTCGCGCTCCTCTCTCGTAGCGGCCGGCTGCGTGGCCAGCTCACGCCTCCCAAGGCGAAGAACATGCCTCTACGGATGCGGCAGTATGAGCTGTCCCAGTCTGAGGGCTTCTGCCTCGGCTTCGCCCGTTCCATCGTCGCGGCCAAAATCGCGAGCTCCGCGGCCGTGCTCTGGCGGTTTCAGAAGAATCATCCGGACGTCTTGACGGATTCCGAGATCGCGGAGGTGGAGCGCGCCGCCGAAGGGCTCGACGCGGTCTCCTCGCTCGATTCACTGCGCGGCCTGGAAGGCACGGCGGCGGCCCGCTACTTCCGCTGCCTGGGCCGGATGGCACCGTCCGAAATCGGTTTCGAAACGCGCAACCGCCGGCCGCCGCGCGATCCGCTGAACGCTCTCCTCTCTTTTGGCTATGTCCTCGCCGGCAGCGAGCTCCAGGCTCTGCTGGACGCCATGGGGTTCGATCCGTATCTCGGCTTCTTTCACCAGATCGAATATGGCCGCCCCTCGCTGGCGCTCGATCTCCTGGAGGAGTTCCGGGCTCCGCTCGTGGACCGTTTCAGCCTGCGGCTGCTGAATCTGGGGATTCTCGACCGCGCGAGCTTCACGGCGACCCCGGAAGGCGGCATGATCCTGGAAAGGGAGGCTCTGAAGCGCTACTTCGCCGCCTATGAGAAGGAGCTCACCCAGCCGATCGCGCTCGGCGGCGAGAGCCTGAGCTTCCGCGGCCTCTTCCGCCGGCAGGCGGAGCGGCTGGCGCGGGCGCTCACCCAGGGGGAGGTTTACGAGCCGTTCAGGTTGCCGTGCTGATCCTGGACAAGAAGCATGCCGGCGCAAAATAAGCTTTGTAAGGGGAGGTTATCCGAAAGCCGGTAAAATCTTTGGATTCAGAGGCTAACGTGAGGAATCCAGGCGCTGTCGAGGCAAGGAGCGCGGGCCAAATTCTCCCTGGTTCGGGAGGTTATCCAAAATGGCCTGCTAAGTGGTTTAGAATGAAGGACGCGGGAAGGCCGGAGTCCGAATTGCCCTGATCTGTATGGAGGGATTGCGACATGGCCTCGATCTGCTCCCGGCTGGACCGGCTTCCCGGGACGTCCGAATTGCCCTGATCTGTATGGAGGGATTGCGACGCACGGCGGCGTGACCCCGGGTCCATGGCAATCACAAGATGTGTGTAAGCGTATGGGGCTTACGCCCCACGCTGCCGAGGTCGCTGTCAGGAGATCCGCGTCTGAGCCCACTGGCTCTCCCTCTGCGCCTACTGGCTCTCCGTCTGCGCCTACTGGCTCTCTGTCTGCGCCCACGGGCTCTCCGTCTGCGCTTACGGGCTCTCCGCCTGCGCCCACCCCATCCGCGGGTGCGCCCACCCGGCCGCTGTCTCTGCCCCTCACTTCCGTGATTTCGCCGAACGGTTCTCCGGCTGCGCCCTCTCTTACCGTGCTCGATCCCAAGAGAGGGCGGTATGCGCCCTCTGCTGCCCGCTGTCTTCCCTCGCTTGGGCGGAGCCGTCCCTCCAGAGGGCGCTGGCGGGGCAAGAGAGGGCGCTGTCTTCACTCGCTTGGGCGCTGCCGTCCCTCGGGAGGGCGCGGTGGGGAGAAGAGAGGGCGCTATCGTCTCTCGAGAGGGCGGTGCCTTCCCTCTCTTGGGCGCAACCGCGCGATCAGTGGGCGCAGCCGGGGGAGTCGAGGGCCGTTCCGTGAAAGCGTTCTTCTGCGTAGGGGAGGGGCTTGTCCCCTCCCTCGCGACGGAGGGGCGGAAAACTTATCCAGCCTGGGGTTTCAACCCTGCAGGGGGAGGTCAGGAGGGGGCCACCCCAGACAAGGAGCGGTCCCGTGGAATCCGCAAAGCCCCCCTCCTGGCCTCCCCCCGTTCCGGGTGGAGGAAAAATCCGGACCGCGAGAACCATTCACACTTCCTCAGGAGGAGAGGGACCCGAGGGGGGTGTTGCGGTCGCCCTCGCGATCGGCAGCGGCTACGGCAGCGTGTCCCTCACCACCAGCACCCGCCCACCCTTCGGATCGCAGACCCAGGCCTGCCGGTGATCGTCCGTCACGACGCAGTGGGCGCCGACGGCGGTGGCGACGGTGCCGATGAGCTTCAGGTCCCCCTCTTTGGTGAGGCTGACGATGGCCATCTGCCCGGTCTTCGAGGCCGGCACGTAGAGATGGCGTAGAGCGGGGTTGTAGGCGACGATGTCGGTGCCGGCGCCGAAGCGGAAGCGGTCGCGGATGGCCCCCTTGTGGCCGAGATCGAGGAGGTCCGCGCCCCCTTCGGCGCAGCCGACGAAGAGGAGGCCGTGGCGCGCGTCCAGAGCCAAGCCCCGGGAGCCCAGGCAGCCGTTGGGCAGGGTCTGGACGACTTTCGCGGCTGCGAGGTCGATCACCACGGTGGAGCTCTTCCACAGGTTGGCGTAGCCCACCTTGGCGGCGTTGTCGATCACCAGCGATTCCGGTCCGCCCGGGATGGCGAGGAACGCCTTGTGGGCCGGCACGGGCGGTTTAGCGGCCGAGAGGGAAAAGATCTCGATACCGTCCTTGTCCGGCTCGGTCACCCAGATCTCGTTGGTGGCGGCGACGTAGCGCACGTAGTCCGGGCTGCCGGCGAGCGGCGCGCCGGCGACGATCGTCCCCTGGGCCGGATCGACGACCTCCAGGCGCAGGCCCGTGCGGTCGATGGCGAAGAGATAGCCCTGCCCTTCGTCCACCGAGGTGGGGCCGGCGCCGTGCCCGCCTTCGGCCGGCACCGCCGTCTTGAAGCCGCCGATCTCGCGCGACTTCCGGGTCTCCGGATCGAACAGGACGAGCCGGCCGGTGCGGCCGGCCGGCACCACGACCTGGCGCAGGCTGGCGACGAAGGTGAGGTCGTCGAGCCCGATCCCCCCCTCGCCGCCGGGGAGGGGGAGCGGCTCGGCCGTCAGAGTAGGCGGAGCCGGCGGATGGACGGGCGGATCGGCGGGCGCGATTGGCGCGGCCGGCGCCTGGGCGGACGCCACGGCGGCGAGAAGCAGCGTGGACAGAAAACAGAGGGTTTTTCTCATCATTATTTCTCCCGCCGCAGGGCCACGTAGGCCGAGGGCACGGCGAACAGCGTCACAAGAGTGGAGAGGCCGAGGCCGCCGATGACGGCGAGGGCCAGGGGTTTCTGGAGCTCGGCCCCGGCGCCCAGACCGAGGGCGAGCGGCAGCAGGCCGAACAGGGTGCAGAGGGTGGTCATCAGGATCGGCCGCAGGCGCACCCGGGCCGCGGCGGCGACCGCGTCGACAAAGGGCGTGCCCTCGGCGTGCAGATGATGGGCGTAGTCGAGCATCACGATGCCGTTCTTAACCGCCAGCCCCACCAGCAGGATCAGCCCCATCGAGGAGGAGACGTCGAGCTCCGAGCCGGCGAGCCGCAGCAGCAGGAAGGAGCCGCCGAAGGAGAGCGGCGCCGCCAGCAGGAGGATCAGCGCCGGGGTGACGGCGCGGAATTCGATCACCAGCACGAGCAGCACCAGCGCGGCGGCGGCGCCGAAGACCAGGAGCAACTCGCGGAAGGCCTGGCGCTGCGACTCATACTGGCCGCCCACCTCCGTGGAGTAGCCGACCGGCAGCTTGAGGCGGCGCAGCTTGCCCTGGATCTCGGCGGCGGCGCCGCCCAGGTCGCGCCCCTCCAGCCGGCCGGTCACCAGGGCCACCTGGCGGAGGTTCTCGCGGATCAGCTCGCCGTCGCCCGTGGCCACCACCGGCCGGGCCAGGGCGGAGAGCGGCACCAGCCGGCCGTCCGGGGTCCGCAGGGTGAGGGCGCCCGAGCGCGCGGGATCGAAGCGGTCGCGGTCCGGGTAGCGCACCCGCACGGGGATGCTGCGGTCCCCCAGTTGCAGGTGGGTCGCGGTCTCACCGAGCCAGGCGGTGGCGAGCTGGCCCTGCACCTGCTCGACGGTGAGCCCGGCACGGCCGGCGGCTTCCGGGTCGATCCGCCAAGTGGTCTCGGGGGCGCCCGGTTGCGGCCCCACCAGATCCACCACCCCCTGGACCCCCTCCATCTCGCTCTCCACGCGCTCGGCGAGGGCGGTGAGCGTCGCGGAATCGTCGCCGAAGATCTTCACCTCGAGCGGCTCCGCGGCCCCCTCGAGATCGCCGATCATGTCCTGCAGGAGCTGGACGAACTCCAGCTCCATGCCGGGCACGGCCTCGGCGAGCTTCGGGCGCAGGCCGGCGATCACCTCCTCGGAGCTGCGGCTCCGCTGCGACCGCGGCTTCAGGCGCACCAGGATGTCCCCGGTGTTGGGCTGGGTGGCGAACAGCCCCAATTCCGCCCCCGTGCGGCGGGAGAAGGCCGCCACCTCGGGGGTAGAGGCCAGCACGGTCTCGACCTTGTGCACCTGGGCGTCGGTCTCCATGAGCGCCGTGCCGGGCGGGGTCAGATAGTCGATCACGAAGCCCCCCTCGTCCATCGGCGGAAGGAAGCCGCTCGGCATCCCGCGATAGAGGAGGTACCCCGTCACCGCCAGGACGAGCGCGGCGATCACCGCCAGCCAGGGGCGGCGCACCGAGGCGCCGAGCGCCCGCGCGTACGCCCCTTCCAGGCGGCTGGGGCGCTCCTCGCGGGCGTGCCCGCCGCCGCGATAGGCGAGGTGCGAGAGCAGCGGGATCAGGGTGAGCGAGAGGACGAGCGAGATCAGCACCGAGACCGACAGGGTCAGCGACAGGGCGCGGAAGAACTGCCCCACCACGCCGGAGAGGAAGCCGAGTGGGGCGAGCACCACCACCGTCGTCAGGGTGGAGCCCACCACCGGCGCGATCAGCTCCCGCGTCGCCTCCCCGATCGCCGCCTCCCCCCGGCCCGCGCGCAGCCGCCGGTGGATGTTCTCCACCATCACCACCGCGTCGTCGATCACCAGGCCGATGGCGACCGCGAGGCCGCCCATCGACATCAGGTTGATCGACTCTCCGAACAGTTTCATGAAGAGGAAGGTGGAGAGCACGGTGAGCGGCAGGGTGATCGACGCGATCAGGGTCACCCGCCAGTCGCGCAGGAAGAGCAGCAGCACCAGCACGGCCAGCACGCCGCCGATCAGGATGGCGTCGCGCACGTTGGCGATGGCGGTGGCGACGAATTCCGCGAGGTCGTAGACCTTGGAAAGCCGCAGCCCCGAGGGGAGGGTATGGGTGAGCTCGGCGAGCGTCTCGTCGATCCCCCCCTTGACCGCCAGGATGCTGGCCCCGGGCTGCTGCGAGACGCTGACCACGGCGGCCTCGCGGCCGTTGCCGGTGACCAGGGCGGTGCGGTCCGGCGCGCCGGGGAAGACCTGGGCCACGTCGGCCACCCGCACGGTGGCGCCGTTGCGGACGGCTACCGGCGTGCGGCCGATCTCGGCGGCCGAGTCCCAGAGCGCCGAGGCGAGAACCAGGTGCTCCAGGCCGCCGGCGGCGTACCGCCCCACCGGCGCCAGGCGGTTGGCGGCCCGCAGGGCGGTGACCACGTCGTCCACGGTCAGCCCGGCGGCCAGCAGGCGGGCGGGGTCCGCCGCCACCTCGATCTCCCGCTTATCGGTGGCGGCGACCTCGACCCGCCCGACGCCCGGCACCCGCGCCATCGCCGGCCGGATGACGTAGAAGGCGTAGTCGTTCAGGTCGGGGGTCGGCAGCCCCCCCGTGAGGTTCAGGCTGAGCATGGGGAAGGCGGAGACGGTCAGGCGCTCGACGGCGAGCTCGGTGTCCGCCGGCAGCTCCTGGCGCACCTCCGCGACCCGGTTCTGGAGCTCCTGCAGCGCCAGCGCCATGTCGGTGCGGGGCTCGAACTGGGCCGAGATCTCGCTGGCGCCGCGGAAGGTCCGCGAGCGCACGCGGCGGATGCCGGGGACCTCCATGGCTGCCTGCTCGAGCGGCCGGGTCACCGACGTCATCATCGACCGCGCGGGGAGCGAGCCGCTGTGGGCGATCACCAGCAGGCGGGGGAACTGGAGCGGCGGATAGATGTCGGAGGAGAGCGACGGCAGCACCAGGGCTCCGGCGCCCGCCAGCAGCAGGGTGACCAGGATCACCGCGCGCCCCTGGCGCTCGGCGAAACCGGCGAAGCTCACGGCGCCGGCTCCGACGGGTCCGCCGGCTCGGCGGTCTCCACGAGGGCGCCGTCCGGCAGCGCCGTCTGGCCGCGCACCACCACCGCCTCGCCGGCCTGGACGCCGGAGAGGATCTCGGCCTGGCCGTCCGCCGTCACGCCGACCTCGACCTGCCGGCGATGCGCCTTCTTTTGCGCGTCCACCTTCTGTACGTCCACGACAAAGACGAAGCTCTCCGGCCCTTCCTGGACGAGGGCCTCGGCGGGGACCAGGACGGCGGCGGGGCGCTCCTCGCCGTAGATCTCGACCTCCACCGCCAGGCCCGCCGGCCGGTGCGTGGGCGAATCGAACTCCAGCCGGGCCAGGGCGGTCCCGGTCGCCGGATCGACCGCCGCCGGCCGGGCGAGGACGCGGGCCGCCTCGTCGGGGAAGGCGGCGCCGCGCACCCGCGCCGGGCTCCCTACCGCGACCCGGCCGAGATCGCCCGTGGGCACCGCGGCCTCCACCTGCAACCGGGATGGATCGATCACGCGCAGGAGGGGCTCGGGACTCGACGGATCGACGAGATCCCCCACCTGATGCGAGCGGCCGACGACGACGCCGTCGAAGGGGGCCCGCACCACCTCGCGTCCGGCGAGCCGGCCGGCCGCCGCCGTGGCGCTCCGGGCCTCGGTGACGGTCGCCTCCGCCTGGGCGAGATCGCGCTGGGCGTCCTCTACCTCCCGGCGGGCGGCGATGCCGCGCTCGAACAGGCCGGAGAGGCGGGCCACGTTCTGCCGCGCCGCCGCAAGCTGGGCCTGCCCCCGCGCCAGGTCCGCGCGGCGGGCGGCGGCGTCCGCGTCCAGGCTGGGGATCTCGAAGCGGACCAGGACCTCGCCACGGCGCACCCGGTCGCCCACCCCCTTCGGCAGCGCCGCGATGCGGGCCTCCTGGGGCGGCATGACCAGCAATTCCGCCCCCGCCGCCGGCTTCACCTGCCCGGTGGCGGCGATCACGGCGCGGATCGGGCCGGAGCGGGCGGTCGCGACGGTCACGGGAACGGCCTCGGCGGTCTCCACCGCCTCGGGGGAGGGTTTGTGGCAGGCGGCGAGGGGGAGCAACAGAAGAAGGAAGGAGAGGATGAGGATCCAGGGCGCTGTGCTCTTGGGCCGCCCTGCCCTCCGAGGCCTCACCCCCTGGCCCCCTCTCCACGGAGTGGAGAGGGGGAAATCAATCTTCTGAGGCCCTCTCCCTCCGGATCTCGCGACCCCCCTCTCCACGAAGTGGAGAGGGGCCGGGGGTGAGGATTCGGAGGGCAGGGCGCTCCAACCGGCAAGAGGGCCAATAAGGTGTTCTCTCACGGCAGCGGCGCTCCCATCGCCCGCTCCAGGTCGGCGAGCGCGTTCTGGTACTCGGTCCCCGCCTGCACCGCCTGAAGGTGCAGGTCGTGCACGGATTGCAGGGTCTGGAGCAGCGTCACGAGGTTGGTCTGCCCCGAGCGGTAGGAGTCCTCCGCCAGGCTCTCCACCTCGGTGGCGCGGGGGAGGATTCCGTCGCGGTAGCGCAGGTACGCCAGCCGCTGGGCCTCGGCATTGGCGGCGGCGGAGTAGACCTCGCCGCGCAATCGGGCGGCGGCGGCGGCGCTCTCCGCCTGCAAGCGGGCCAGCGTCGCCTCCTCCAGCCGCGTCTGAGCCCGGTTGCGGGTGAAGATTGGCAGCGGGATGGTGATCCCCCCGCGCCAGCCCCAATCGAAATCGGGTGGCGCGTGATGGAGGACCCCGGCGGCAGCGGTCACGTCGGGAACGGCCTCGGCCCGCGCCAGCTCCACCTGGGCCTTCTGCTGGGCGATCCCGAGCTCGAGCACCGCGAGCTCGGTGCTCGAGCTCAACGCCAGGCGGGCCGCCTCGTCCGGCGGCGGCACCCGCCCAGCATTCAGCGCGGTGTTCACCGCGAGCGGCGCGTCGAGCGGACGGCCGAGCAGCGCGTTGAGATCGGCGCGGACGCCCGCCAGGAGGCCGCGGGCCCTGTCCGTCTCGTTCACGGCCTGGAGCACCGCCAGCTCCGCCTGCAGCACGTCGAGGCGGGGCACGTCGCCAGTCTCGAAGCGGGCGTGAGCGGTGTCGCCGGCGCGATGGGCCAATTGCAGCAGCTCCGCCGTCTCCTCCAGGCGCTGCTGCGCCGCCGACAGGGCGAAGTAGGCCCGCCGCACCTGGTTGCGGACATCGACCCGCAGGCGCGCGATCTCCGCCTCGCCGCTCCTCGCCTGCGCGGTGGCCACCTCGATCCGCCGGCGCCGCTTGCCCCCCCGCTCGATCGGCACGGAGAGCGTCGCCGCGTCGCGCGGAAAATCCTGCGGTGACTCCTCGAGCGCGATCTCCGGATTTGGCCGCTGGCGCGCCAGGTCTCCACGAGCGGCCGCTTCCGCTCGCCCCAGCCCCGCCGCGCGCAGGGCGGGGCTGGCCGCGAGGGCGGCCGTCATCGCCTCGTCCAGGGTCAAGGGTGCAGGCGGGGGAGGCGGCGTCTGAGCGCCTCCGGGCCGCGCGGCCTGGAGGGCGAGGAGCGCTCCCAGCAGCAGGGAAGGGAGATGCACGGGCGTGGCTCTCCTTGATCCTGTCAGCGGGAGGGGGGTGAGCTCAGCAGCAGATGGGAGAGCAGCGAGACGGCGATGTCCAGGTGATTGTCGGTCAGTCCCGGCCCGAGGATCCGCTGCCGGGACTGGCGGTTCGCCAGCCGTTCGTTGTAGGGAGCGGCGGGAAAGGTCCGGCGCATCTCCTCGATCAGGTGCGTGAAATTGGCCTGCACCGAGGGTTGGAGAGCGTTCCCGAACGACCGGTAATCGAGTCCGCCCGAGCGGAACACCAGGGGCGGGCGCCCCACCGCGTAGAGGTGAAGGAACTCCTCCCGCGACGAGGTCGTCACCTTCTCGGTCGTGCGGACCTTCTTGGTCATCATCAGCCCTTGAGTCAGCAGGGCGCGGCTGGCGCTGAACTTGCGCTGCTCGGTCGTCTTCAGCTCGGTCTGCTCGTCGATCCGCACCCCGCGCAGGAGGAGGGCGATGTCGCGCGCGGCGATCTCGGCGGTCTCCCCCCGGCGCGAGGTGGCGGCGATCCCCTGCTCGTTGAGCTCGAAGCCGCGGACGAGGAAGCGCCGGGGGTCGGTCTCGACATCTTCCTCCGTCAGCAGGATGGGGGAGATGCCGTTCGCCCGCAGCCGGCCGGCGCACGCCCAGGCGGGCTCGATCTCCCCATAGCGGGCGACCACGGCCGGCCCCCCCTCCGGATCGGAGAGCCGCGCCCGCGTCTCATAGGGCGTCTTGTCGAGCGCCTCGGCGAGCGAGGCGGCCATGGCCTCCCCGGCTCCCGGGGCGTAGTGGACGGCGAGCACGTGCACGGCTCCACTCTGCCGCCTTGGGCGTGGAAGGTCAAGCTGGGGGGAGGGCGAAGGGGGAGGGCGAACACGGACAACACGGACGATCACGGACACACACGGACGATCACGGACCAGAGGAGACTGCCGGGATCGAGGCGCGTCTGTCCCTGTTCGTCTGTGATTGTCCGTGTTCGTCCGTGTTCCGCCTGCCTGCCTAGCGCTTCCCCAGGCGCCGCTGAACCGAGATCAGCGTCAGCCCGAGGTCGTGGATCTTGCGCAGCACGGAGAGGAGGGCGCACTGATCGGGCACGGGGCCGGAGATCACCGTCTCGCCCTGGGGATCGGCGGTGAGCTTCAAACCCTCGAACCAGCTCGTCCAGTGGTCGTCGAGACGCTCCTTGAGCCGGATCTCGTAGCAATCCTCCGGGGTCTCGGGCTCGCCTGGCATGGGATTGTCGCCTCCGTTCCTGTCTCTCACCCGAACAGGGTACGATATAGGCACGAATCGGGCCATTCGCCGAAAGGCGGATTTTTTCCAGGCGCAGTCGGCAGGGGCCATTCCTGCCCAGGAGGTCACGTGGGCGTAGTTCTGCTTCCCCGGTCTGTCGCGCGGCTGCTCGCCGCTCTGCCGCTCCTCGCGCTCGCCGCTCCGGCTCAAGGGTCGGTCCCGGCGGCCGAGCGCTCGGCTCTCATGAGCCTCTACAACGCGACCGGCGGGGCGCACTGGGCGGACCGGACCGGCTGGCTCGGCGCCGCCGGAACCGAATGCTCCTGGGCGGGCGTCCAGTGCAACGCGGATGGCACCACGATCACCGGCCTCGATCTGAGCGAGAACGGCTTGGCGGGGAGCCTCCCCGCGAACCTGAAAAATCTCACCAACCTGCAGAGCCTCCAGCTCGCCCTGAACCAGATCTCCGGCGCGCTCCCCCGCGAGTTGGGGACCTTGAGCAAGCTCGTGATCCTCGACCTCCCGTTCAACCGGATCACCGGCAGCCTCCCCGTCGAGCTGGGCAACCTCGCCAGCCTCCAGCTCCTCAGCCTCGGGGGCAACCGGATCGCGGGGAGCCTCCCGGCGCAACTCGGGAGCCTGCGGTCGCTGACCTATCTGGACCTTTCGGGGAACCAGATCAGCGGCGCGATCCCGGCCGATCTGGGCCGGCTGGCGAACCTGCAGACACTCTATCTCGACGACAACCAGCTCTCCGGCGCGATCCCCGCCGGCTTGGGGAGCCTCGCGGCGCTCGAGCAGCTCGGCCTCGCGGACAACCAGCTCTCCGGGCTCATCCCGCGGGAGCTCGGCAGCCTCTCGCAACTGATGTTCCTCAACCTCGAGAAGAACCAGCTCGGCGGCTCGGTCCCTACAGAGCTGGGCAACGCCACCGCGCTCATCGGCCTGCTCCTCTCCTCGAACCGCCTCGGCGGCACGATCCCGGGCTCGTTCCTCAACCTCGGCAATCTGCAGACGCTCTGGCTGGACCACAACCGGTTCACCGGCCCCGTCCCCTTCGAGCTCGGCGCGCTCCCCGGCCTCGACGACAACGGCGGGCTCGACCTGCGCTTCAATGCCCTGGCGACCGACACCGAGCCGGGGCTGCTGGCGGACCTCAACCTCAAGCAGGTCGGCGGGAGCTGGACCGCCTCGCAGTCCGCCAACGCCGCGTTCGATCCGCAGTTCTCTCTCGACGGGCTGGCCGACCGGCGAACGGGCGGTTTCGTCTACTGGACGGTCCAGGTCGGGGCCAGCGCGCCGCCGCTCGTGGTCTCCACCAGCGGCGGGACCGGGGACGTCGACCTCTACGTCCGCTTCGGCGCGCCGCCGACGCTGGCGCAGTCGGACGCCGCCTCGGCCCATGCCGGCAATCCGGAGTCGGTCACCGTCGCCGCGCCGAAAGCGGGGACGTACTACGTCGGCCTCAACGCCCGCAGCCGCTACGCCGGCGTCACCCTGCGAGTGGGTGGCTCCTCGGGCGTCTGCTTCCCCGGGGCCACCAACCTCTGTGTCAGCAACAGCCGCTTCAAGGTCGAGATGACCTGGCGCACGCCCGACGGCAAGAGCGGCCAGGGGCAGGCGGTGGCGCTCACTGGGGATACGGGCTACTTCTGGTTCTTCGACGCCTCCAACGTCGAAGCCGTCCTCAAGGTGCTCGACGCCTGCGGGGTGAACGGCAAGTTCTGGGTCTTCGCGGGCGGCCTGACCAACGTCCAGGCGGACATCGTGGTGACCGACACGAAGACAGGTACCGTCCGCGCGTACCACAACCCGCAGGGCACGGCGTTCCAGCCGATCCAGGACACCTCGGCCTTCGGCGGCTGCGGCGCCAAGGAGGGCGAGTCTCCGGCGGGGCTCGACAGGATCGTGGAGCAGACCTCGGAAGATCTGGAGAGCATCCTCGAGAAAGCCACCTGCGCCGCCGGGCCCACGAGCCTCTGCCTGAGCGGCGGCCGTTTCCGCGTGGACGTCACCTGGAAGACGCCGGACGGCCACACCGGCGCCGGCCAGGCCGTCCCGCTGACGGCGGACACCGGCTACTTCTGGTTCTTCGACGCCTCGAACGTCGAGATGGTGATCAAGGTGCTGAACGCCTGCGGCTACAACAGCCGTTTCTGGGTCTACGCCGGCGGCCTCACCAACGTGCAGGTCGGCGTCACCGTCACCGACACGATGACGGGGACGGCGAAGACCTACACGAATCCGCAGGGCACGGGATTCAAGCCGATCCAGGATACGTCGGCGTTCTCGACGTGTCCGTGAGGCAACGGACGTCTGAGATCGAGAGCTACAATGGCTCCTTCGCCGGGAGGTCAGGCGCCGACCTTGCCGGCATCCAGAGGAGACGATGTCAACACCACAAACGACCGGCGGCACAAAGAACGAATCCGGCAGAATCGGCCCCGAAGATCCGCGGTATCTCGCGGTGGTCGAGAAACGTTTCAATAAGCGGTTCAGGGCGAGCCCGGACTATGTCCGGCTGGTCAGCTCGACCGATCAGGTGGTATCGGCCGTCGAGGAGGCGGTGAGGGAAGGCCGGCGTCTCGCCGTGACGAGTGGCGGGCACTGCCTCGAGGGGTTCGTCTCGAATCCCGAGGTACGGGTGATCCTCGACGTCTCGCCCATGAAGCGCGTGTACTACGACGCGGACCGGGGCGCCGTGGCCGTGGAGTGCGGCGCGACGGTGGGCGAGACCTTCCGGGCGCTGTTCGAGACGTGGGGAGTGGTGATCCCGCTCGGCGAGCATCCGGACATCGGCATGGGCGGGCACGTGGCCGGCGGCGCCTTCGGCTTCCTCTGCCGCCAGCTCGGTCTCGCGGCGGATTATCTCTATGCCGTCGAGGTGGTCACCGTGAACGAGGGCGGACAGGCGAGCCCCGTGGTGGCAACCCGGGAGAGCTCCGATCCGCATCGCGACCTCTGGTGGGCGCATACCGGCGGGGGCGGCGGCAACTTCGGCGTCGTCACCCGCTACTGGTTCCGGTCGCCGGATGCATCCGGCGAGGATCCCGCCGGGCTGTTGCCCCGCGCGCCGGATTCGATCACGACCTTCAAGGCGGAATGGAACTGGAGCGACATCGACGAGCCGGCCTTCCTGCGGCTCCTCAGGAACCACGGCGCCTGGTGCGAGCAAAACAGCGGCGCCGATTCTCCGCACGCCTCTCTCTGGGCCCTGTTGGAGATTCATCGCAAGCAGTTCGGAAAGATTATCGTCCGCGGTGTGAGCACGGCCGGCGACGGCGCCGAGCGGCAGGTGGAGGATCATCTGGCGATGCTGAGCGAGGGGGGCATCGCACCGCACGGCCGGGAGCTCGCGCGGATGTCCTGGCTCGAGTTCGCCCTGAACCCGTTGCCCGATCTGTTCGCCGCGCCGCCGGGCGGGGTGAGCGCCAAGGTGAAGGACGCATTGCTCAGGAAACGGTTCACGGATCGCCAGATCGGCGTCGCGTACGATTATCTGATCCGCACCGACCACGACATCATGGGCGGGATGCTGGGACTCGCAACCTATGGCGGGCGAATCAACACCGTCGCGCGCGACGCGACCGCCACCGCCCAACGCGATTCGATTCTCGACATCGCATGCACCACAGGCTGGCTGGATCCACGGGAAGAGGCGAAGAATCTGGCCTGGGTGCGGACGTTCTATCGGGATCTGTTCGCGGAGACCGGGGGCGTCCCGGTCCCGGGCGAGGCGTACGATGGGGCTTTCATCAATCATCCCGACACCGACCTCTCGGACCCGGCCCTGAATACCTCCGGCGTGCCGTGGCACACCTTGTATTACAAAGAGAACTATCCGCGCCTGCAGCGCATCAAGGCGCGATGGGACCCGCGGAATGTGTTCCGGCATGCGTTGTCGATTCCGGTGGGATGAGAGATCCCGGGGCCGAGCGCGGGCCGCGCCGTCCCCGGCTCGCTAAACGAGGCGGGCAGCACCATGGTTGATAGGAGAAACACAAGTAATTTTTATGGTGTGCTGCTCGAAAAGGAGAGAACCGTGCGTCAACGCTTCGCCAGATTCCTGTATCCCTTGAGATTGCCTTTCCTCCTGGCGGCCTTGTTCATCGCCGTGATGACCTCCCTGCCCGCGGACAGCCGTGCCGCCGGCAGTGGCTGCTTCAGGGTTTGCGACTATCAGTACTACTATGACGCCGCCCACACGCAGCCTTCCGGCTGGTGCGTCGGGGCCTGCTATCCAGGCGGGGCTCACTGCGACGGGGTGATCACGGATTACTCCGTTCGCGTCGCTTGCGACTACTGCGGCTGTTAGTAGGACAGGCACGGCGAGACCGCCGTGAGCGCCCATGGATATCGCGGCCGCGCCCACGCGAATTTCGCTCGGGCCCAAGGGTGGGCCGTGCCAGCCCATCCCCCGGCTCGGATAGCCCAGAGATGGGCCTTCCGCCCAGGCTGTACCGCTTTCGTCCAAGCGGGGGCGCCTCTGGCCCAAGCGTGGGCCGCTCCGTCTCCGTCGAGGATCGTCTGGCCCATTCATGGGCCGGACCGCCCCCGGCGAGGGATCTCCCGGCCCAAGCGTGGGCCAGAGCGGGTCCCGCGCCTGAAATCCGCTCGTCGAGGTTCGTCCCGGCCCTTCCAGGGCCACCGGTCCGGTCGCTTCCAGGCCGTTCCCTAGGGGCTGCGGACGGATCAGACTCTCTGTCTCTTCAGAATACTCCAAGGCCGGCCATTTTGGGCTCCTCGCCATCGGGTGGCGCGTCCATGACAGCGGTCTTCTCTTGACGTCGTCTCTGGTCTAACCTACTCTTAAACGAGCCAAGAAGGCAAAAGTTATTTTTGCATAGCCATGGTTAACTCAGACCATGCCAACAGAGATGTCGGTAAGGTAGCCAGAAGCGTCAGGTAAATTTAAGAGCTTACAGTATGAGCCGAATCCTCTTCGTCTGTTCTGGGAATACATGCCGCAGCCCAATGGCAGAGGCTCTGGCCAAGCACATCTTTAGTCCGATCCATACAATCGTTAGCGCAGGGGCAGAGTGTTCGGATGGTGATCCACCCGCCGCAAACGCGATCATCGCAATGCGAGAGATTGGAATCAATATTGAAGAGTATATGTCAACGGACATCAATTCTCTTGATCTTTCGACCTTTGACATGATCGTGATATTCCAGCCATCTGCTGCTGAAGCGGTTGCCATTCCCGCCAATGTCTTGGCCGAGCGTCTCGCTATCAAAGATCCCTACGGGCAGCCTCTTGAGGTATACCGAGAGCGGCTCCGATCTATTGAATGCGGAATACTGCGACTCTATGTCATCGACGTACTGCGTCGAGGGCTTACTGGAACTCATCTTCTGGGCGCCTACAACAAGTCCGCCAAACAGGCGGAGAAGCAGATCGTTGCGTTGGCTCGTCGCCTAGGGGCAAAAGTCCGCCTTAAGGCAACGCTTGGAGAGGCGGCGGATCTACTGGCAAACCTCGCAACCGAGGCCGACTCCGACGACCTACGTGAGATTGGTCTTGCGGCAATCGTAGCAAATAAAACTTGGGTGGACGTGAAGCACCGTAATGATCCAACCCTCGACATGCTTACGAATGGACTGCAGTCTATTCAGGAACTTTTCAAGAGGATCGAGCTGTACGTTGGCCACGCCTAAACCCATCGAGCTAACTGTCAATGAGCTGTGCTCGTCTGCCGCTCATGTCGAGCGTTAGCCCCCAAGGCAACTGTAACCAAGGAGTGACATTGAAATGACACTGGCAGACAGAGAGAAGAAGCAGTCGACCCTTATGGGGCTGATCATCACATCCATAACGTCGATTGTCGTAGCAGCGATCACCACATATGGTGTGATTGAGGCTGGATCAAGCAAGCTTGATAGGGCGCAAAAGTCGGCTAATTCTGCTGCCTCGGAAGCTCAGGATCTAACCTCGCGGGCTGAGGCTTTGAGTCGCTCCCTGTCTGCTCCTGTGGGTAGCATCTTTACTTCCACTTTTACTCCTGCCGAGTTTGCGCAGGCGGCGGGCGATCCAACTATATTTGATCCGGCGAAGTCCAAATGGGCTCTCGCCGACGGTAGTCAAGTTGTTGGCTCAAGATACCACGTCCTGTCCAACGGTAAAAGTCTTTCAGACCTTCGTGGTCTGTTTCTTCGTGGAATGAATCATGGTCGCACTGATAAGTGGAGGGATCCAGAAGATAATCGCGAGGCTGGAAAGCCGCAGCCGGATCAATTTCAGACACACGGTCACAAGCAGGCCAAATATGCAGAGCGTGCAAGGTACAAGGGTGGCGATGATCTGTATGGTTATCCAGCGCTTGATTTCGGTCCCGTAGAGCCCACGGCACTATCCCCAGATGCTGAAGTGCGGCACGGATCAGAAACGCGTCCAGCCAATGTCGCCGTTTTCTATTACATCAGAATCAATTAGTTATGGCTTGGACTTGGCGCGAAACACGACGGAGTCGGCGCATGGTCCTTGACGATTGCCTTGCCCGCCGCAGTACTTCCGGAAGATGGGTCTACCGAGGTTGGCAATCGGATAAGGAGGCCTGCTCAATCAACCAAACCGTCATTTGCGTGATCTGTACTCACGATGGGTGTAGGTGGAGGGGCGTTGCGAGGCCCCCCAGATTAGTCCTGCTCTACTCTAGGCCCCAACAGTCCCTACTGCGGTCCCTGCATTAACCGAGCTACTATGAGAGATATTCTTCCAGATGAGGTGTTCGACGAGATTGCTGCCCACATTCGCAACCGCGTGCCCCATGCAGAGGAGGGCTGGAAGGCCGGTTCAGCAGAAGAGGACACAATCACCGGAGACTTAGGGTCCGCGCTTCGTACGCGCCACCCGCATTCCATCACCACTGGCGGCGTCGACTATAAATGGAGTCTTTCGTACAAGAAGTTCCTGAGTAAAAGCAAGCGATCTGTGGAGAAGCGCCTTGGGGCAGACGGTATCTTTCAGGTCGAATACGAAGACTTGGCGACAGGTGAGATGACAACGAAGGGCCTCCTCTTCCAGTCGAAGAACCAGTGGACGGGTCGCAATAAGAAGTTGCTGAGTCAAACGGACGACATGGAGCGATTCCTTCCTGGCGGAGGTGCCGTATTCGACTACAGTCCCAGAGGGTATACGGCGTGCGACGCTGCGCAGGCCATTGCCGCGGAGGGACGGCGCAGCAGTGTTCCTCAATCCGAAATGCTTCCGCTAGGTGACTACTTGATCAATCGTTTTATGGAATGTACGTCAGGAGTTAGAGGGATATACTACGATGCTACCCGAAACGTGCTCCTGGTTCCTGATCAGCGGAACGGGTTTGATGAACATCGATTCTTCATTGAGACTCGATTCCGAATCGAAGTTCTGAGGATTCCTTGAGCAGACCCTCGTACGGATTTGCGGCTGGACCCCCTGCCGGTCAAATACGATGGCCATCGATTGAGATGCAAATTGCTCGAATTTGAACGTAACGGACCGGACGGGTGGGTTTTTTCAAGATGGGGTGAGGCTGCCCCGATCGGGCGTTGCTATCGGCAACGGCATGCCCTCCGGCGGAGACGTCCCGCGGTCCCCGTGGCCTCCGAAAGGGTGTCGTATAGGACCTGGGAACGTCTCTACCGCCTTCGCTGGAGGGCTTCCTGGTGCGGGCATCTATTGGGCAGCCCTGGTGTGGGCGATCAACTTTGGAGGCCCAGCGGGCCGTTCTCTCTAAGCCCAGGGCATCGCCCTGGGATTGGGCGGGCCTTGACTCGGCCCCGGCGCGCCGGCGCACCCTTTCCCTTGGAGGCGGCCGGTCTCCTGCCGGTTCCGCCAACCTGGGAGATGAACGAATGAAAAAGCCCGTTCTCGTCCTCCTCGCCCTCCTTTCCCTCATCCCGTTCGCGCAGTCCTGGGCCCAGACGCCGCCGGCGCCGGCCCCGGCGCCTGACGCGGCAACGGCGCGGTTCCTGGCGACCCTGTCGGGCGAGCAGGCCCAGACCCTCAACGATCTGGCGCCCGCTCCCTCTTTCATGACCGGCTGCACCAGCAACGACCAGTGCCCGACGGGCGAGATCTGTTGTTTCCTTTGTGGCAATCCGCCCGCGGATGAGGAGGATTACGGCAGTTGCAGGGGCTGCGTGCCGCCGGTCAAGGGCGGCGGCTGTCCGCAGGTCTATTAGGAGCCTGCGCGCCAGAAATGCCGCTGATCCGAGGCGGTAGAGGCGGTCCTGGTTGGCTTCGAAAGGGTGTCGTAGAGGGCACCCCTCGCTCCCTGTCGTCTTTTCTCCGCGGATTTCGATTTCCAGAGTGTCAAGTTCCCGGCGACCCCGGGCGGGAAAGGCCCCGCCCTTCCGGCCGCCGCCTTTTGACCCTTCTCTGGAAAGGACTCACTCATGTCTCACGACGACAGTCAGGACCATAAAAGCCCGTTCACGATCGACCGCCGCCAGGTGCTGGGACTTCTGGGCAGCGCCTCCGCCCTCGCTCTTCTGGGCGCCAATCCCGTCCGTGCCGGCCAGGGGGCCCGCGATGAAGAAAAGGATGATGACGACCGGGGTGAGGAGGTGTCGCTCGACACGCGCCTCGTCCGTGACTACGGCATCCGCTACCCCATCGTGAGCGCCGGCATGGCTTTCGTGGGACTGCCCGAACTGGCCGTGGCGGTTTCCAATGCCGGCGGTCTCGGCGTCTATGGCGCCGCGCCGGAGCCCCCTCCCGTGGTCGACGCGCGCCTGAGCGCGATCGCGAGCCAGACGGTCAACCCCTTTGGGGTGGACTTCATCCTGGCCTCCGGCCCCCTGGGCGATTTCACGACGCAGGACCACATCGACATCGCCGCCGGTCATCGCGTGCCCGTCGTGGTGTTCCATTTCAACCTGCCTCCCCAGGCCTGGGTCGATCAACTGCAAGCGGCAGGGTCGCGGGTCTGGGTTCAGGCCGGATCGGCGGACGTCGCCGAGCAGGCCGGCCGCCTCGGCTGCGACGCGGTCATCGCCCAGGGAAAGTCGGCCGGCGGCCACAATCACAACCAGACGATTCCGACTCTGGCCCTCGTCGCCCAGATCCGCTCGCGCCTGCCTGAGCGCTGTCTCCTGCTGGCGGCCGGGGGGATCGCCGACGGCCGCAGCCTCCTGCGCGCGCTGAGGGCCGGGGCCGATGGCGGCTGGATCGGCACCCGCTTCGCGGCGTCGGCCGAGTCGTATGCCCACCCCGGCTACAAGGCCCGTCTGGTGAGCGCGAAAGGGCGGCACGCCACCAAGTTCACGACGGCTTTCGGCCCGGAATTCCCCAACGCAACCCAGCGCGTCCTCGCCAACCGGGCCGCGACCGAGCCGCCGTCCACCCAGCCTCCGGGCATCGGCTCGACCCTGCTGTTCCCCGGTGTCTTCAATGTCCCTTACGAGATGCCGAAGTACAGCGCCATCGTGCCCACCCGCGACACCACGGGCGATCTGGAACAGATGGACATGCCCGCGGGCTCGGAGAGCGTGCTCGAAGTCGTGCGCGTTCAACCCGCCGCCGAGATCATCGCGGAGATCGTGACCGAGGCACGACAACTCCTCGAGGTTGGAGGCAGGGACGACGGTTGATCCATCGCATAAGATACGCGCATGGCATCGATCCGACCCTTCCGAGCCCTGCGTCCCGCGGCCGAGGTGGCCGCCCGTGTCTCCTCCGTCCCTTATGACGTCGTCAGCACCGAGGAGGCGCGGGCGCAGGCGGGCGGCAACCCGCTCAGCTTCCTCCACGTCACCCGTCCCGAGATCGACCTCCCCCCCGGCACCGATCCCCACGCGGACGCGGTCTACGCGCAGGGGGTGCGGAGCTTCGAGGAGCTGCGGCGCGCGGCGCCGCTGACTCTCGATCCCGAGCCGGGCTACTACTTCTACCGGCTCCGCGCCGGCGGCCACGAGCAGACCGGGCTCGCGGCGTGCTACTCGCTCGACGAGTACGAGCAGGGCCTGATCAAGAAGCACGAGCTTACCCGGCGCGACAAGGAGGACGACCGCACCCGCCACATGATCGACCTGCGGGTCCAGACCGGGGTCGTGTTCCTCACCTATCACGCCTCGGCCGAGGTGGACGAGATCGCGCGGCGCGCCTGCGCGTCCCCCCCGCTCTACGACTTCACGGCCGAGGACGGGGTGGCGCACACCCTCTGGCGGGTCACCGGCGGCGATGCCGATGCCCTCACCGCCGCCTTCGCCCGCGTCCCCGCGCTCTACATCGCCGACGGCCATCACCGGGCGGCGAGCGCCGCGCGGGCGCGGGAGGCCCTCCGCCGCAAGGAGGGCGCGGGGGAGTTCGACACCATGCTCGCCGTCGCCTTCCCCGACGATCAGGTGCGGATCCTTCCCTACAACCGCATCGTGAAGGATCTGGCGGGCCGCTCGCCGGCGGAGTTCCTGGAGGCGGTGCGGGCAAAGCTGCCGGTCCGCCCGGGGGCACCGGAGCCGTCGCGCAAGGGGGAGGTCTCGATGTACCTCGACGGCCGCTGGCACACGCTCGAGCTGGACGCGGCGCGCCAGGAAGGCGCCGGCCGGATCGACCAGCTCGACGTCTCGATCCTGCAGCGGGCCGTGCTCGCGGATCTGCTGGGCATCGGGGACGTGCGCTCCGACCCGCGCATCGACTTCGTCGGCGGCGCGCGCGGCACGGCGGCGCTGGAGCAGGCGGTCGACGGCGGGCGCGCGGCGGTCGCGTTCTCGCTGTTCCCGGTGACCATGGACGACCTGATGGCGATCTCCGACACCGGCGGCATCATGCCGCCCAAGTCGACCTGGTTCGAGCCGAAGCTCCGCGACGGCCTGCTCGTGCATCTGATCTAGGGGTAGGGGAATCCTGTGATGAAAGTGCTGATCGCCGACAATTTCGAGAAGAGCGGGATCGCGGGGCTCCGGGCCGCCGGGTGCGAGGTGGTCCAGCAGCCGGACCTCAAGGACGAGGCGCTGACCCGGGCGATCGCCGAGACGCAGGCCGAAGTCCTGGTGGTGCGCAGCACCAAGGTCACCGAGGAGATGCTCAACGCCGGCCGGCTGGCGCTCGTGGTGCGCGCCGGCGCGGGATACAACACGATCGACGTGGCGGCGGCCTCGCGCCGCGGCATCTACGTGTCGAACTGCCCGGGCAAGAACTCGGTCGCGGTGGCCGAGCTGACGATGGCGCTGATCCTGGCGCTCGACCGCCGGGTGCCGGACAACGTGGCCGAGCTGCGCGCCGGCCGGTGGAACAAGAAGGAGTATTCGAAAGCGCAGGGGCTTCAGGGGCAGACCCTGGGCCTGCTCGGCGCCGGCAACATCGCCGCCGAGGTGATCCGCCGCGCCGCCGCCTTCGGCCTCGACGTGGTCCTCTGGAGCCTGCGGTTCGACGGCGAGGACCGGCCGCTCTCCGAGGAAGAGGCGCGGGAGCTCGGGCTCGCCGGCAACTCCGCGCGGGTTGCCCTGGCGCCGTCGCCCGCCGAGGTGGCCGCGCGCTGCGACATCCTCAGCGTGCACCTGGCGCTCAAGCCCGAGACCCGGGGGATCGTCGACGCCGCGCTGCTCGCGCGGCTGAAACCGGGCGCCATGGTGATCAACACCTCCCGCGGCGAGATGGTCGATCCCCAGGCGCTGGCCGCCGCCGTCCGGGAGAAGGGCCTGCGCGTGGGCCTCGACGTCTTCGCCGCCGAGCCGGCGGCCGCCACCGGCGAGATGAGCGACCCGCTCCTCGCCCTGCCGGGCGTCTACGGGACGCACCACATCGGCGCCTCGACCGCCCAGGCCCAGGAGGCGATCGCCGCCGAGACGGTCCGCATCGTCCGCACCTACATGGAGACGGGCAAGGTGCCCAACGTCGTGAACCTGGCCCGCAAGACCCCCGCCTCGCACATGCTGGTCGTCCGGCACCGCGACCGCCCGGGGGTGCTGGCGCACGTCTTCGAGCACCTGCGCGCGGGGAACCTGAACGTCCAGGAGACGGAGAACATCGTCTTCGAGGGGGCCGAGGCCGCCGTGGCCCGCATCAACCTCGACCACCTGCCCGCGCCGGCGGTCCTGGACGAGATCCGCGGCGGTAACGCCGACGTGCTCGATCTGCAACTGATCGCGCTGTGAGGCTGGGGTAAGATGCCCCTCGTGGCACGACGCTCCGCCCTCCTCGCCGCTCTTTTGCTGGCCGTCCTGGCGCTCCTCGCGCCGCTGGCGGCGGTCGCGGACTCGTGCCCGGACTGCGGACCCGCGCAGAACTGCTGCCCCTCTCAGGGGTGCGCCTGCTGCCTGCCCGGCTTCTCCGTGTTGACGGCTGGGGCGCGGGTAGACCTGGTTGCCGCCTCGACGGCGATCGTCGGCGACCCGCCGGCGGACCGCGTCCTCTCCGCCGATCCCCGCGACATCTTCCACGTCCCGAAATCCCCTCTCGCGTAACACCGCGGATCTGCTCCTTTTCTTCGTCTCCCGCCGCGCGGGCGAGAGGCCGACCGTACCCGTTCGCGAGAGGTGACCGATGAGATTTCAATGGCTGCGGCCGTGGGCCGCATTGTCGCTACTGGCGCTATTGGCGCTGTTGCCGCTGTGCGCCGTTCCCGCGGGGAGCCAGCAAAGGACTGCCAGGGTCCTGACTCTCGAGGAAGTGCTGGCGCTCGCCCGGGAACGGGGGGGGACCGTCATCCTGGCGCGGGGCCGGGTCGAGGAAGCCCGGGCGCGGCAGGCTCAGGCCGGCCGGCGGTTCCAGGAGAATCCGGTGCTGGAGGTCGACGGCGGCTACCGGCGCGCCGGGGATGGCTTTTTCGACTTCGAGGCGGCCGTGACCCAGGGGCTGGACGCCGGCCGCCGGCGGTCCGCCCGGGTGGCGGGGGCGCGGGCCGCGCTGGACCGCGCCGAGGCGGAGCTGGCGGAAGCCCGGCGCCTGCTGCTGCGGGAGGTCCGGACCGGTTTCGTCCGCGGCTTGGTGGCCATGGACCGGACCGCCCTGCTCGCGGCGAGCCGCCAGGCCGCGGACGAGCTGCTCGCCGCCACCGAGCGCCGGTATGAGGCCGGCGAGGCCACGGCGCTGGAGCTCAACCGGGCGCGGACCGCCGCCGCCGTCGCCCGGGCCGGGCAGAGCGCGGCGGAAGCCGAGGCGGGCGCGGCTCTCGCGGGGCTCGCGGCGATGCTCGGCCTGGAGCCTGGCGAGACTGTCGAGGTGCGCGGGCCTCTCGCCCCTATTTCCCCGCTAGGCCTGGAAGTGCTGCTGGCCGGTCTCGACCGGCGGCCCGACCTCCGCGCGCTCGCCGCCGAGCTGCGCGAGACCGAGGCCGAGGTCCTGTTGGGCCAGGCCCTGGGTCGGACGGAGTTTGGAGCCCGCGGCGGCGTGGCGCGGGAGGAGGGCGCGGAGATCGTGACCGCCGGCGTCGTGATCGCGCTCCCCGTCCACAACCGTGGCCAGGAGACGCTGGCGGTGGGCCAGGCGCGTTCCGCCGCGCTCCGCCAGGCGCTCGCCGTGGCGCGGGGAGCGGCGGAGTCGGAGGTCCGCGGCGCGTACTCGGCCCTCGACCGGCGGCTCGCAGCGGTGCGGGAGCTGGAACGGACGGCCCTTCCCGCGTTGCAGGACAATGAATCGCTGGCCCTCAAGAGCTTCGAGGCCGGCGAGATCGGCCTCGGGGAGCTGCTGCTGATCCGCCGCGAGATCGTGGAAACCCGCCTCGCCTACCTGGACCGCCTGCTCGAAGCGTCGCTGACGCGCTACGAGCTGGAGACGGCCGCCGGAGCCCTGCAATGAGAAAGAAAGAGTGGACGATCCGGATCGCCCTGGTCCTGTCGCTGTTGCCGGCCGGCTGCGGCAAGGACAAGGCGATGAACGAGGCGGCCGGACGGCAGGACAAGCCGCCGGAGTCCGCGGCTCACGGCGCGGAGAACCATGCAGGCGAGCACGAGGAGGCCGGCGAGGGGGTGCTGGCGGTGGACGCCGAGGTGCTGCGCGACCTGAAGCTCACCACGTTCGCGGCCGAGCTGCGCCCCGGCGGGGAAGGGGTGACCGCTCTCGGCGAGCTGAAGGTGAACGAGCAGGCCTACGCCGAGGTGGGGGCGCCGATCGCCGGGCGGGTGGTCCGGCTGGCGGCCGCGCCGGGCCAGTTCGTGCGGCGCGGGCAGGCTCTGGCGGAGCTGCGGAGCGTGGAGCTGGGGCAGGCGCGCGCGGGGCAGACCGCCGCCCGCGCCCGGTTGGAGCTGGCCCGCAAGACCGCCGAGCGCAAGCGCGGGCTCGCCGCGGAGCGGATCGTCTCTCGCGGCGAGCTGCAACGGGCCGAGGCCGACCTCGCCGAGGCGGAGGCGGACTCGCAGGCGGCGGCGGCGGGCGTCTCCGCCCTGGGCATCGGGAGCGGGACGGGACGGGGGGACCTGTCCGGCTTCGCCCTGCTCTCGCCGATCTCCGGAACGGTGCTGGAGCGCGCGGCGGTCCAGGGGCAGATGGCCGATCCCTCCCGGCCGCTGTTCCGGATCGCCGACCTGTCGCGCCTCTGGCTGGTCTTGCAGGCCCCCGAGCGCGACGCCGTCCGGGTACGGGTGGGATCGCCCGCCGAGATCGCCCTGGCGGCCCTGCCGGAGCAGAAGCTGCGGGGGACGGTGGTCTGGGTGGGCGGCGAGGTGGACGCCCACTCGCGCACCGTGCCCGTCCGCATCGACCTGCCCAACGCGGGGGGACGGCTGAAGCCGGGGATGTTCGCCACCGCCTTTATCAGTACCAGCGGCGCGGGGGAGAAGGTGGTGGCCGTGCCCGCCACCTCCCTGCAGAGGATGGACAACCAGTGGGTCGTCTTCCTGCCGCGCGGAGAAGGCCGGTTCGAGGTGCGGCCGGTCGAGCGCGGCAGGGACCTGGGCAACGAGGTGGCCATCGTCTCGGGACTGAAGCCCGGGGAGCCCGTCGTCGCCGAGGGGGCCTTCGTACTCCGCGCCGAAGCGGAGAAGAAGGAAGGCGGCGGGGAGCACCATCATGACTAGAACTGCTTTGCGAGGGGCTCAAAAAGAAAAGAGTTGTTGTTTTTTGACTAACCACTCCCTCTTCTCCCGGCGGCTGGGGGGGAGGCCGGGAGAAGAGGGCCGGGGTGATGAGGGCCAACGCCGCGCCCAAGGAATCCGGCCATGATCGAGCGTATCCTCCGCGGCTCCTTCGCCAGGCCGGTCCTCACCCTCCTGCTGGCGCTCACCGCGGCGGCGGTCGGCGCGGTCTGGCTGAGCGACCTGCGGCGCGACGTCTTTCCCGACCTCGCGACGCCGGTCTTCAGCGTCTTCGTCCAGAACGCGGCGATGGGGGCCGAAGAGCTGGAGACCGGCGTCGCCGTGCCCCTGGAGCTCGCGCTGGCGGGCCTGCCCGAGGTGCGGCGCATCCGCTCCACCTCGCAGGCCGGCGTGGCGCAGGTGCGCGTCGAGTTCGAGCCCGACGCCGACTACTACCTCTCGCGCCAACTGGTCAGCGAGCGGGTCAACCAGGTGGCTCGCGAGCTGCCGCCGGGGACCGGCGCCCCCCTGGTGTCGAGCCTCACCAACCGGCTCAACGAGATCATGGAGCTGGTGATCGAAGCCAGGCCGGGGTCCGCCGGCCTCATGGAGCTGCGCGAGCTGGGGGACTTCGAGGTGCGCAACCGTCTGCTCGGGGTTCCCGGCGTGGCGGCCGTCGAGGTGATGGGGGGGCACCTGCGGCAGTTCCAGGTGCAGCTCGATCCCGAGCGCATGGCGGCCCTCGGTGTGACGCTCGACGAGCTGCTCACCGCCGTGCGCCGCTCCAACGAGAACGCCGCCGCCGGTTTTGTGGCCCAGGGCTCCATCGAGTGGACCGTGCGCGCGGTGGGGCGCGCCGCCAACGTCGGCGACCTGCGCGCCACCGTGGTGGCGGTGCGGGAGAACACCCCCGTGCTGCTGGGCGAGGTGGCCGAGGTCCGCGAGGCGCCGGCGGTGCGCCGCGGCATGGCGCACGGCCTGGGCTCGGAGATCGTCAGTTGCCGCGTGGTCAAGCAGTTCGGGGCGGACACGGTCGCGGTGTCGCGCGGCGTGCGCGCCGCGGTGGCGGGCCTCGCCGGCAGTCTGCCGCCGGGTGTCGGGGTGCGCGTGCTCTACGACCAGGCGGAGCTGGTCGGGTCCGCCCTGGGCGGCGTCGGCCGGGCGGTGCTGCTCGGCGCCCTGCTGGTGGTGGCGGTCCTCTTCCTGCTGCTGGGCAACCTGCGGGCGGCGCTGATCGTCACCCTGACGCTGCCGCTCTCCATCGCCATCGCCGGCCTGATTCTGAAGCCGGCCGGCATCGGGCTCAACACCCTGACCCTCGGCGGGCTGGCCATCGCCGTGGGCCTGCTGGTGGACGCCGCCATCATCCTCACCGAGAACGTCTTCCACCGGCTCACCCTGGCCGGCGGAGCGCGCCCCCGCCGGGAGGTGGCCTTCGCCGCCGCCGTCGAGGTGGGCCGGCCGATCGCCTTCGCCACCCTGATCGTGATCGCCGTCTTCACCCCCCTCTTCGCGATGAGCGGCATCGAGGGGCGGATGTACCGGCCGCTGGCGGCGGCGGTGGTGGCCGCCATGGCCGCCTCGCTGGCGCTCGCCCTGACCCTGGTGCCGGTGCTCGCCGCCTGGCTGCTGCGCCCCAACCGCCCCGGGCGCCCGGAGGATGTGGCCCTGATCCGCTGGATCAAGTCGATCTATGCCCCGCTGCTCGACCGGTGCATGCGCCACGCCGGCCTCGTCCGCGTGCTGTCGCTCGCGGTCACCCTCCCCGCCCTGCTGCTCGCCTTCCAGATCGGCTCCGACTTCATGCCCAGGCTGGACGAGGGGGCGCTGCTGCTGCAGACCCTGCTCCCCCCCGAGGCCTCGCTGGAAGAGGTGGACCGGCGCAACCACCGGGTGGAGGACGTGCTGCGCGGGTTCCCGGAAGTCCAGGAGGTGGTGCGCCGCACCGGCCGCGCTGAGAGCACCGAGGACCCGATGCCGCACGTCGTCTCCGACGTCCTGGTGGTCCTGAAGGCCGGCCGCTCCGGCTCTCTCGAGGAGCTGGAGGCGAGGATGCGCGAGCGCCTGGAGAAGGTCCCGGGGGTCACCGTGCTCTTCACCACCCCTCTCGGCATGCGGATCGACGAAGGGCTGGGCGGCACCCCGGCGGACCTCCAGGTGCGCATCTACGGCCCGGATCTCCCCCTCCTCTCCCGGCTGGCCGCGCGAGCCCGCGAGCTGATGGAGCCGATCCCCGGCATCGCCGACCTGCGGGCCGAGGCCCTCACCGGCCTGCCGCAGATCCGCGTCACCGTCAACCGCGAGGCCGTGGCGCGCGTGGGGCTCACGCCCGCCGACGTTATCGACGCCCTGCGGGTGGGGCTGGCGGGCGAGGAGGTCTCGCAGATCTGGGTCGGGCAGCGCCGGTTCGCCCTCGTGGTGCGGCTGGAGGACCGGCGGCGAGCCGATCTCTCCTCTCTCGGCGCGCTGCTGATCGACGGCCGCAACGGCACCCGCGTCCCCCTCGGTCAGCTCGCCCGCATCGAACAGGACTTCGGACCCGCGGCCATCCAGCGCGAGGCCGGGAGCCGCCGGACCGCGGTCGAGGCGAGCGTCGCCGGCCGCGACCTCGGCGGCACGGCGGCCGAGGTGCGCGAGCGGCTGGCGGCGAAGCTCGAGCTGCCCACCGGCTACTACTTCGACGTCGGCGGCCGGGTGGAGAACCAGGCGCGCGCCCTGCGCTCCCTCTCGCTCGCCATCGCCGTGGCGCTGCTGGCGGTGCTGGTGCTCCTCTACCTGGCGCTCGGCTCCTTCGCCGAGACCCTGGTCATCCTCGCCACCCTGCCGGACGCCTTCGTCGGCGGCATCCTCGCCCTCTGGCTCGCCGGCGAGACCTGGAACGTCTCCTCCCTGGTGGGGCTGATCGGCCTGTTCGGCATCGCCGTCCAGAACGGCCTCGTGCTGGTCTCCCAGACCCGCTCCCTGCTGGCGGAGGGGAGGCCTTTCGGCGAGGCCCTCCGGGAGGCGTCGATCGGGCGCGTGCGCCCCAAGCTGATGACGGCGGGCACCGCCATCCTGGGCCTCCTGCCGCTGCTCGTGCTGCGCCTCCACGGCTCCGAGATCGAGCGCCCCCTGGCGGTCGTGATGATCGGCGGCCTGGTGACCTCGACGCTCTTCACCCTGCTGGCGCTGCCGACGTTCTACCAGTTCGTTCATCAGACGCGGGAACGCCTGCGGAAGCCTCGACCCGCGGAGGAGGAAGAATGACTCAGGACGTCGCGAGACACTTCAAGATCCGTGGCATGGACTGCGCCGAGGAGGTGGCGATCCTCAAGCGGGAGGTGGGCCCTCTCGTCGGCGGCGAGGACCGCCTCTCCTTCGACATCCTGAAAGCGAAGATGACGGTCGCCGCGCCGCGGGTCGCGGAGGGGGAGATCCTGAAGGCCGTCGAGCGCACCGGCATGCGAGCCCAGGTCTGGGCGGAGGCCACCGAGAGCGCGGAGCCGGAAGGCTTCTGGCAGCGGCGCGGACGCAAGGCGCTGACGGCGGCGAGCGGCCTCGCGGCTCTCGCCGGCTTCGCCGTCCATGCCGGACTGGCGGGGGGGATCTCCCGCGCCCTGGGCTCCGAGGGCCTGGGCCTCGCCCACGGCGTGCCGCTCGCCTCGAGGCTGCTCTACGCCCTCGCCATCCTGGCCGGCTCCTGGTACGTCCTGCCCAAGGCGTGGTTTTCCCTCAAGCGGCTGCGGCCGGACATGAACCTGTTGATGGCCATCGCCGTCGCGGGAGCGGTCGGGATCGGCGAATGGTTCGAGGGGGCGACGGTCGCATTCCTCTTCGCGCTCTCGCTGGCTCTCGAATCCTGGAGCGTGGGGCGCGCCCGGCGGGCCGTCGCTGCCCTGATGGACCTGGCGCCGGCGATCGCCCGCGTCCTCGGCGCCGACGGCCGTGAGCGGGAGGTGCCGGCCGAAGGCGTGGAGATCGGCACCCGCCTTGTCGTCAAGCCGGGCGAGCGCATCCCGCTGGACGGCCGGGTGGCCGCGGGAGTGAGCGAGGTCAACCAGGCGCCGATCACCGGCGAGAGCGTCCCCGTCCCCAAGACGGCGGGGGACGAGGTTTTCGCCGGCACCATCAACGGCAACGGCGCGCTGGAGATCGAGTCCACCCGGCGCGCCGGCGACACCACGCTCGCGCACATCATCCGCATGGTCGGCGAAGCCCAGTCCCGCAGAGCGCCCTCCGAGCAATGGGTCGAGAAATTCGCCCGGGTCTACACGCCCGCGGTGATGGCGCTCGCCATCCTGGTCCTGCTGGTCCCGCCCCTGCTGTTCGGCGGTGCCTGGGGGGATTGGTTCTACCGCGCGCTAGTGCTGCTCGTCATCGCCTGCCCCTGTGCCCTGGTGATCTCGACGCCGGTCAGCATCGTCGCCGCCCTGGCGGCCGCGGCCCGGCACGGCGTGCTGGTCAAAGGCGGGTTGTTCATCGAGGTGCCGGCGCGGATCAAGGCGGTGGCTCTCGACAAGACGGGCACCCTCACCTGGGGGCGGCCGACGGTAATCGAGCTGGTCCCCCTGGCGGGCCACGACGAACGGGAGGTGCTGGAGCGGGCCGCGGCCCTCGAGGCGAGGAGCGAGCACCCCCTCGCCCGGGCCATCCTCGCGTATGCCAAGGACCGTGGGATCGAGGTCCGCCCCGCCGAGGACTTCAAGATCCTCCAGGGCAAGGGGGCCACCGGCCGTTTCGAGGGACGGGAGTACTGGCTGGGCTCCCACCGCTATCTGGAGGAGCGGAACCAGGAGACCCCCGAGATTCACGAGCGGCTGACGGCGATGTCTCAAGTTGGGCGAACGGCGGTGGTGGTGGGCACGGAAGACCACGTCTGCGGCCTAATCGCCGTTGCGGACGGGGTGCGTCCGGAGGCGAAAGGCGCTGTCCAGGCGTTCCGCGATGCTGGTATTCAGGCGGTGGTCATGCTGACCGGCGACAACCGGGGAACGGCTGAGGCGATCGGCAAGGTGACGGGCGTCGACGAGGTCCAGGCCGAGCTGCTCCCCATGGAGAAGGTAGAGGCGATCGACCGGCTCGTCGCCCGTTACGGTCAGGTGGCGATGATCGGCGACGGAGTCAACGACGCTCCGGCCATGGCTCGGGCCACCCTGAGTGTCGCCATGGCCGCGGCGGGGAGCGATGCCGCGATCGAGACCGCTGACGTCGCCCTGATGTCCGACGACCTCTCGAGGCTCCCCTGGCTGATTCTCCACTCGCGCCGGACCTTGGGCGTCATCCGGCAGAACATCGGCTTCTCTCTGCTGATCAAGGCCGTGTTCGTGTTCCTGACGTTCGCCGGCCACGCCTCCCTCTGGGCCGCGATCGCCGCCGACATGGGAGCCTCGCTGATCGTCATCTTCAACGGCCTGCGATTGCTGGGAGAGCGGCTTCGATCCGCTCGCGGATGAGCCCGGCACTCCGGGAGGCATAGGAGAGGTGGACGTCCGAGGTCTCGATCACCGAGGCTCCGGTCTCCGCCGCCAGCTCGCGGATGCGGGCGAGAGGCGTGATGCCGTCGGCATCGCCGTGGATGAAGGTGACCTTGGGACCGATCCGGCGCAGGGGCTCGGTGATGGGCCGGGTGAGGAGGACGCGGAGGGCTCCGTCGGCGGACGGCCAGTCGTGGAGGACGGCGTCGTGGACCACTCCATGGGTAAGGTCTGGCTTCAGGCGCGGCAGGAGCGTTTCGAGCAGCGGCCGCAGGGCGCACATCAGCATGCAGGCCTCCCGGGCGAGGAAGCGGTTGAGAGAGAAGAGCGCGGCGATGGGGGAGATCTCGCGGAGCCGCCGCCGCGCGTCGTCCTCACCTTCGAAGACGGGAGCGCCGAGGAGGAGCAGGCGGTCGATCTCGTCCGGATACCGCTCCACGTAGTAGGCGGCGAGGACGGTGCCGAAGGAGTGACCAACGAGCGTTACCCGGCTGATAGCCCCCTCGGCGATCAGGGTCTCGCGCAGGGCGTTGAGATGATCGTCCAGGGTAGGCGGCCGGTCCGGCCAGGGGGAGCGGCCGAAGCCCAGGGCATCGACGAAGATCAGGCGATGCCGGCTTGCCAGGGAATCGAACGCGTGCTGCCAGAACTCGGTCGAGCCCTGGTAGCCGGGGACGAACACCACCGGATCCCCTTCGCCCAGGACGCACGTGAAGAGCCGGCTGCCGAGCGCGCGGCGCCTCGCCTGCTCGCGTCGGACATTGAGCCGGGCGGCGATCTCGATGGCTACGGCTCCTCCGGCGAGCCATAGGAGGGTGCGGGGGATCCGGAGTTTCATCGGATGATTTTCTACGGCTGAGGGGTCACCTGGGCGGTCGTCGTCCAGACCTGATAGATGCCGGTGCGGCTGTCGACCCAGAAGAGGTGGAATCGGCCATCCGCCCCGGCGGCCAAGCCGCTGAAGTCACCGCCAAAGGGCCAGCGGACTGCCACGCCCCGCTGCTTTGCGGAGGCTTTGGGGCACGACAGCTCCGGTGTAACGCGCACGTTGGGGAGGAACGTCGCTCCGCCGTCGAGAGAGGCGGTGAAATAGATGTCGAAGCACTCCCCCTTGGGATCGCGCCGGGTGTCGGACCACGCCACGCCGACGACGCCGTCGCCGTTCACGGCGATCGCGGGCAACTCGGCGTTGGCTCCGGGAGGCGCATCGGTCACGCTCACCGGAGCCCGCCAGGATTCCCCCCCATCCTCCGAGACCCGCAGGAGCAGACCGCCTCCGGCGGCCGCGCGGTTCTCCTCCGGCCCGCTCGCGGCCCGCCGCCAGGACCCATCCACCGCCAGGTAGATCCAGTCGCGGCGGCGCGTGGAGCGGTCGGCGGCAACCGACCAGGGCATCTCGTCGCCGAGTTGCGCGTGGACGAGGGCCGGGATCGAGAACGTCTGGCCACCGTCCCGCGACTTCGCCATCCAGGTCCTGCGGTGTGGCAGGGGGGCCTCCTGCGGAGTGGAGTAGTCCATGAAAAAGGCCACCAGGGCGCCGGAAGAGAGCACGACGGCGTCGAACGGCTGCTGCGTCAGGTTGTCGTGTTTCAGGAAAACAGGCTGCGAGAACGTCCGGCCGCCGTCGATGGAACGGGCGACCGAGGGCCCATAGGACGGCTTCCGCAGGCCGGGCGCCGGAGAGGATTGTCCGAAGGTCACATAGACGGCTCCTCCTCGCGGCTCCGCTGGGCGGCCGACGGAGAGCACCGGCCTGTCCGCGTCATCGCCGCCGTGACCAGCGGGAACCCGGGCGGGGGCTCCCCACGTCCGTCCCGCGTCTGCCGAATGGTAGACGAGGAGGGAGTTGTGCCTGCCCAGACAGGAAAGATAAACCTGATGATCCTTTCCGAAGCTCACCCAGGGGTCGATCCGGCATTCGGGGAAGGGGACTTGAGCCCAGGTCCTCCCGCCGTCCGACGAGCGGAATCCCGCGACGATCGAAGCGGCGAGGCCCTCCTTGGGGTTGGCTTCCGGAAACGTGACCGCAGCCCCGAACAGGAGGCCTGGATCGGCTGGATGGGCCGCGAGGCAGGGCTCGACGTGAGGCACGTCCCGGCGGTCGCTGCTCACTGCCACCAGATCGCCGACGGTGATGCGGGCCTCCTCGTGCAGGGCGGCCGCGGCACAGAACGGCAGAGTCACGGCGAGACCGCTCCAGACCAGGCTTTTGATGCCGCGGGATCGCTGAGCGGTCTTGACGATCAATGTAATCCCTCCTCGATGGCAGGGGCGAGCAGATCAGCGCGGCGAGAAAGCAGAGTCTGGAGCTGAAGAATTTGCCTTCGTGACTCTCGCCGTCATCAAGCCCCACAGCCAGTTGATTTTGTAGCGCTCGACATTCACGTCGCGATGACCGGCAGCCCGCAGCAGGCTCATGCACTCCTGCCGGCGGTAGATCTTGAAGTGGGCGGGGCTGAACAGGCGGAGATAAAGATCGCAGGCACGGCAGGCCAGATAGTCGTCGCACCAATCGGTGATCACGAGCTGACCGCCTGGACGCAGGACCCGGTTCATTTCGCGCAAGGCGGTCAGGGGTTGCCGGATGTAATGGAACACGTTGCAGGATACCACTGCATCGAACCGCCCGCTCGCGAAGGGGAGCCGCTCCGCCCAGCCCGCGGCGAGCCGGACCGCCGGCGGCAGCCCGCGGCGGGCCACCGCCAGCATCTCGGGAACCGGATCGACTCCGGTCAACCGCGCCGCCGGGTGCGATCTCGACAGACGGCTCAGCAGAGCCCCGGTGCCACAGCCGACATCGAGCACCCGGTCCGCCGGCTTCAGGCGTAAGCGGGCCAGCGTTTCACGCGACGTGGCCTCGACATAGAACGACCATCTCGCGTCGTACTCGGGCGCGAGCCGCGCGTACTCCTCGACGACCGGATGCTTCGGCGATGGTCTCACAGGCCCAGCATACCCGGGCTTTCAGCATTGGCGGCCTGCCACAGAGGTCGCGGCGTCTCGGCTGCTCCTTCCGGACGTTAGATCGCGAAAACGAGAGCCGGCAAGACGAGCAACCCGAGGGCACGACCTTCACCATGCGCTGCTTTATAGCAAGACCCGCTTGCTTGACCGCCGCGGTGCAGGTCCCCGGCGCCACCGCCCTCCGTCTCCACCTCACCGGCGTCGACCTGCCGCGCGGGGCCGAGCTCTACGTCTACAACCTCGCGGGCCAGGCCTTCGGCCCCTACACCGGCCGCGGCCCGCTCGGCGACGGCGTGCTGCACACCAACACGGTTTTCGGCCAGCAGCTCCTGCTCCAGGTCCACTCGCCGGTCAACAGCGAGCGCGCCCCGCAGCAGACCCTGGCGGAAGTTGGCGTCATGGGCGCCCGCTTCGCCGCTCCGCGCTACCGGCCCGAGGGCGTCTTCGATCCCAGCGATCTCGGCGCGATCTCCAAGGCCAGCAATCTCTGCTCGGTCAATGCCACCTGCGTGGTCAACGCGGCGTGCCAGTCGAGCGCCGTGGTCAACAACGCCAAGGACGCGGTGGCCAGCATGCTGTTCCAGTCCGGGGCCTCCTACTACATCTGCACCGGCGGCCTGATCGCGGACACCGTCACCACCTCGGTGATCCCGTACTTCCTCACCGCTCACCATTGCATCAGCACCAGCGGCGAGGCCTCCAGCCTGGAGACCTACTTCGACTACGAGACCACCTGCAGCAACCCCAACTGCACGCAGCCCTTCAACAACACCGGGGATACCGTCGGCGCCACCATCAAGGCGAGCGGCTCGACCAGCGACTACACGCTGCTGCAACTGGCCACGACGCCGGCGTCGCGTGACGGCGTCACCACCTACCTGGGCTGGCTGAGCACGCCGGTGGCCAACACCAACAACCTGGGGCTGTACCGCATCAGCCACCCCCAGGGCTCGCCCCAGGCCTATACCGAGGGCGTGGTCGACACCACCAAGGGCACCTGCCGCACCCTGGCGCGCGGCAACTTCATCTACAGCCGTGACACCGTGGGCGCCACCGAGGGCGGCAGCAGCGGCTCGCCGGTGGTCAACAGCTCCGGCCAGATCGTCGGCCAGCTCTACGGAGCGTGCGGCACCAACCTCAACGACGTCTGCGACGCCGCGAACAACGGCACGGTCGACGGCGCCTTCGCGGTCAGCTACCCCAATCTGGCGGCCTTCCTGAATCCGGCCGGCGGCGGTAGCTGCAGCGCCAAGGGCGCGAGCTGCACCAGCAACAGCCAGTGCTGCTCGAACAGCTGCAAGGGCAGGACCTGCCGGTAAGCTGAAGCCCTGTCCCTCGAGACAGGCACAAACAGAGAGAGGGGCCCCGCGGGCCCCTCTTTCTGTTTCAGGCGCCGCTCGCCGCGATCCAGGCCGCCGCCAGGCTCGCGCCCACACAGAACGCGACCACCACGATCGGCGCCGTCCGCCAGCGTTCGAGCAGCAGGAGGCCGGTGAGCGCGATCGCGACATCGGTGCCGGTCCGTACGCCCGCCGTCCACACCGGGTCATAGAGCGCGGCGCCGAGGATCCCCACCACGGCCGCGTTGACGCCGGCGAGGGCCGCCTGAGCGCCGGGAGCCCGCGCGACATAGCTCCAGAGCGACATCCCGGCGATCGCCAGCAGCAGTCCTGGCAGGAACATGAACAGCACCGCGCCCACCGCCCAGAGTACGGAGGAAGAGCCTGGGGGCGTACAGACGGCGCCCAGATAGGACGCCAGCGTGAAGAGCGGGCCGGGCACCGCCTGGGCGGCGCCGTAGCCGGCGAGGAACGTGCTGTCGGACATCCAGCCGGTGGGCACCAGAGCGTCGCGCAGGAGCGGCAGGACCACATGCCCGCCTCCGAAGACCAGCGCTCCCGCCCGGTAGAACACGGCGGCGAGGGCGGCGAAGCCGTGCGGCTCCCAGGAGGCGAGGACGGGCAGGCCGGCGAGCAGCGCGGCGAAGATCCCGAACGCCGCCCACGCCACGGTCCGCCCGACGTCCCGCGGCAGCCGGATCGCTGGGAGCTCGAGGTCCCGGCAGAGGAGGAGGCCGGCCACGGCGCCGAGCGCCAGGACGGCGAGCTGCATCGCCGCGCCGCCGGCGACCAGCAGCGGCACCGCCGCCAGCAGCGCGATGCCGGTGCGGCGGCGGTCTGGGCAGAGCCGCTTGGCCAGGCTCCAGACCGCCTGCGCCACGATCGCCACGGCCACCAGCTTGAGCCCGTGCAGAAAAGCGTCCATGACCGGGCTTTGGAGGCGTGGCGCGAGCACGGCGAAGGCGTACATCAGGACCGCCGAGGGGAGCGTGAAGCCGACCCAGGCGGCGAGGGCTCCCAGCCACCCGGCGCGGTGCAGGCCGATGAGGAACCCGGTCTGGCTGCTGGCGGGGCCGGGCAGCAGCTGGCAGAGCGCGACCAGGTTGGCATATTCGTCGTCGCTGAGCCATCGGCGCTGGCGGACGTAGGCTCGCTCGTAGTAGCCCAGATGCGCGACCGGCCCCCCGAAGGAGCTGACCCCGAGCCGCAGGGCCGCCAGCAGCACCTCGACGGCGGAGCCTTTCGCGACTCCCCGATCAGGCTGCGCTGCCAGTTCCGGCGAGCCGGCAGCCGGCTCGTCGCTCACACGCAATTCGACCGTGCCATGAAGTCGTAGCCCATAGAGGATGATCTTATCTTTCTATTTCGCTCTCTCGCGAGCGGGACGGGATGCAGCGACATCAACTGGCCGCCCAGGATCACCGAACCGATCGCCCGGTTGGTGCCGGCTCCAGAGGCGGCGTCGCCTATTTTTGATCAGCGTGTAACGAAATGGTGGAGCGGTTCGCCTATCTGTCCAGGTGTCGCGAAGACCTTGCGGAACGCTGAATGGACAGCGGGCCGCGCCGGGGCGACCGGGCTCTGCGGCTAGAGAGGGAACCCTTATGCCAGTCACAGTCAGCTATCCAGGCGTCTACATCGAGGAGATTCCGAGCGGCGTCCGCACCATCACCGGGGTGGCGACGTCGATCGCGGCGTTCGTCGGCCGGGCGCCTCGCGGACCGGAGGACGAAGCGGTGACCGTCTTCGGACTCGGCGACTTCGAGCGAAATTTCGGAGCGGTGACCTACGGCTACCCGATGGGATATGCCGTCCGGGATTTCTTTATGAACGGCGGCGGACAGGCGATCATCGTGCGGCTGTTCAATTCGCCGTTCGCGGACGAGGCGGCCCGGCAGAGCTCGGAGGACGTCGCCAAGGCCGTCGCGGCGGCCACCAACGGCGCCGATGGCGCGGCGGCCGCGGCGGCCGCGCGTACGGAGGCCGATAAGTCCAAGAACACGCCCCAGTATGGGGCCGCCGACGCGGTGGCGAAGGCCGCTGAAGCCGCTGCGGCAGGTGGCGGTGACCTCGCCGCCGTCAAGAAGGCCGCCGCGGATGCGGTCAAGGGCGCCGCATCCGTCAACAAGGCGCGGATCGAAATTGGCGCGGTGATCCTCGAAGCCGCCTCTTCGGGAAAATGGGGGGCGAACCTGCGCGCCACTATCGATGGCGTCGCCGCGGACCAGTTCAATCTCACCGTCCGCGATGACTCTCCTGGCGGCCTGACGGAAAAGTTCCTCAGCTTGTCGACCAAGAAGGACAGCCCCCGGCGGGTCGACCGGGTCCTGAAAGCCGAGTCGAGTCTGGTGCGCTGGGTCGGGGACCTCGACGCCAATCCGGCTCCCGCGGTGACCGCCGGCAGTGACGCGGTGACGGTCGCGGAGCAGGATCTGGCGAAAAAGAAGAAGGCGCTCCACGACAAGCAAGTGGCGGGAGGAGACACCGCGGCGGAGGTGACCGCGCTGAACACCTCGATGCAGGATTTCGCGACGGCCAAGACGAATGCGTCGAGCGCCCTGACGGACGGTCTGTCGCTGAAGTTGAAGAACTTCACTCCGCCCGGAGGCGATATCGACAAGAAGGGGCTCTACGCCCTGGAGAAGGTCGATCTCTTCAACCTGCTCTGCATTCCGCCAGAGACGCGCGAAGGATCGACCGAGACGACGATCTATCAAGCCGCGCTCACCTATTGCCAGAAGCGCCGCGCCATGCTGATCGTCGATCCACCCGCGGGTTGGAAAAAGCCTTCCGACATCATCAAGGACAACAACCAGGCGCTCACAGACCTCGGCCTCTCTGGAAACGAGGCCCGGAACGCCGCGCTGTACTTCCCTCGGGTTCTCGAAGCAGACCCCAACCAGGACGGCCGGATCGCGGAATTCGTGCCCTGCGGAGCCGTCGCGGGTGTCATGGCCCGTACGGACGTCGCGCGGGGCGTCTGGAAGGCCCCTGCCGGGCTCGACGCCTCTCTGAATGGAATCCAGGGGCTGGCAGTCAACCTCACCGATGACGAGAACGGCAAATTGAACCCCTTGGGTGTCAACTGCCTGCGATCATTCCCCGTCACTGGCCGCGTCGTCTGGGGCGCGCGGACGATGCGCGGAGCGGACGTCCTCGCCGATGAATACAAATACGTCCCCGTCCGCCGCCTGGCCCTGTTCATCGAGGAGAGTCTCTACCGGGGCACGCAGTGGGTGGTCTTCGAGCCCAACGACGAGCCGCTGTGGTCGCAGATCCGCACCAACGTCGGCGCCTTCATGAACAACCTTTTCCGTCAGGGCGCATTCCAGGGCAGCTCGCCGCGCGAGGCCTACCTCGTCAAGTGCGACAAGGAGACCACGACGCAGAACGACATCAACCTGGGCATCGTCAACATCGTCGTCGGCTTTGCTCCCCTGAAGCCGGCCGAGTTCGTGATCATCAAGATCCAGCAGCTCGCCGGACAGATCGAGACCTAAGGAGACACGGTCATGGCCCAGTTCAATGTCAACGCGAATCGTTTCGATCCGTACAAGAACTTCAAGTTCCGTGTCTTCTGGGTAGGGAGCACGGCACCGGTCGCCGGCATCAGCAAGGTCGGCGGCATGAAGCGCACCACCGAGGTGGTGGAGCACCGCGAGGGCGGCGATCCCAGCACCTCCCGCAAGTCCCCCGGCCGCACCAAGTTCGAGGCCATCACGCTCGAGCGCGGAGTCACCCATGACACCGAGTTCGAAAAGTGGGCCAACAAGGTGTGGAATTTCGGCTCCGGGCTCGGCGCGGAGGTCTCCCTCAAGGACTTCCGGCGCGACGTCCTCATCGAGGTTTACAACGAAGCGGGCCAGCCGGCGATCCGTTACAAGGTCTTCCGCTGCTGGGTCTCGGAGTTCCAGGCGCTGCCGGACCTGGACGCCAACGCCAACGCGGTCGCCATTCAGCACATCAAGCTGGAGAACGAGGGTTGGGAGCGCGATTACGAGCTGCAGGAGCCGAGCGAGCCGAGCTTCACCGAGCCCGCGGCGTAGGGACTCGTCATGCGTGCTTTTTCCGCGCAGGAGCTGCTGGACGCGTGGGAGCGCGGCTTGGCCGAGCCGCCGGTCCGGCGGGCGCTGATCCTGGTGGCCGCGGCCTGCCCCGAGGCCACCTTCGAGGATCTCGCCCGCGAGAGCGTGGGCCGGCGGGACGCCCGCCTGCTGACCCTCCGCGAGTGGACCTTCGGGCCGCGTCTGGTCAGCCTCGCCTCCTGCCCCGCCTGCGGCGAACGGCTGGAGACGGCCTTCGACGTGGCGGACATCCGGACACCCGAGGGCACGGTGGAAGAACCGCTGGCGTTGATGGCCGGCGGCTTCGAGCTGACCTTCCGCCTGCCCAACAGCCTGGACGTGTCCGCGATGACCACGGCCGGGGACCTGGACGGCGCCCGCCGGCGCCTGCTGGGTCGCTGCCTGCTCGCCGCCCGTGATTCCGAGGGAGGAGACGTCCCGGTGGAACGGCTGCCCGAGACAGCGCTCGCGGCCGTGGCCAACCGCATGGCCGAAGCCGATCCGCAGGGGGATGTCGAGCTTGCCCTCGACTGCCCCGCCTGCCGTCACTCCTGGCTGGCGGCGTTCGACATCGCCTCGTTCTTCTGGACGGAGATCGACGCCTGGGCGCGGGCGCTCCTGCACGAGATCCACATCCTCGCCTCGGCTTATGGCTGGCGTGAAGCGGACATCCTGGCGCTGAGCCCCTGGCGGCGCCGTTCTTATCTGGAGCTGATCCGCGGATGAGTGACTATCTCGGCAACCTGGCGGCGAAAAGCCTGGCCCCCGCGCCGGCCCTCCAGCCGCGCCTGGCCTCGCGGTTCGAGCCTCTGGCTCCGGCGGCCCCGGAGCTTCGGGAATCTACAGTTTTTCTTGAGGAGACGGTGACGGAGAGCGCGGCTCCGCCGCCCGCGCCCATTCCCACGAAGACTGAATCCCGTTCCCCCTCGCCCTCCGGGAGAGGCGGGGTGAGGCCTCGAAGGGCAGAACGCTCCGAGGAGCACCACGCCCATGAGGCCACGGCTGAAAAGATTTCTGAAGATTCTCCGGAGCCGCGGAGGAAGCCGGAGCCGGTCCGGCGGCGGGTGCCCGCGCCGGTTGAGGCGGAGCCGGAGCGGGTTCAGAGCGTCGTTGCCCAGCGGAGCGTTCAGCCCTTCGAGGCCTCACCCCCTGACCCCCTCTCCCGGGGGGAGAGGGGGAACCTGGCTGCGGCGGCTGTGGCCAAACCTGTTCTTCTTCAGCCCCTGACTGTCGTCCAGATCCCGCCAAGGCAGGACGCTGCCGTCACGTCCCTCCTCTCCCCGCGGGAGAGGGCGACGGGGGGTGAGGGCCCACGGGAATTTCGTACGGAAAAGCCTCAGCATCAGGAATCGCCGGTCCCGCGACTCCAGCCCCGGGTCACCCTCGCGGAGCGCCAGCCTTTCGCTCCCCTTCGGGAGGCGCCGGCGCCGGAGCCGGTCATTCACGTCACCATCGGCCGGATCGAAGTCCGGGCCACGGCCGCGCCCAAGGCGCCGGCGCGGGAACGGCCCGCGGCCCGGCCGGCGGTGGACCTCGACGAATACCTGCGCCAACGGTCCAAGGGGGAGGGACGATGAGCAACGGACTCGCCATTGCCGCCGTCTCGGCGACCCTGCGACAACTGCTTTCGCACGGTTTGGGGATCGCCAACGTGACCGTCCGCTCGCTCGACAAAGCGCGGGAGGTGGGGCTCACCAACGATCAGGTCAATCTGTTTCTTTACCACACGCAGATCAACGCCGCCTTCAGCAACATGGACATGCCGCGATTGCTCAAACCGGGCGAGACCGGCCATCCGCCGCTGCCCTTGAACTTGTTCTATCTCCTGACCGCCTACAACGACGACGCCAACGAGGTGCTCAGCCACGCGCTCCTCGGGCGGGCCATGAGCGTGCTCCATGACCATCCGGTGCTCGACGCCGGGGAGATCGAGAGCGCCACCCAGTCCAACGTCTTGGGCAGCGATCTGCACGAGCAGATCGAGCGCGTGCGCATCACCCAGCAGACGCTGCCGGCGGAGGAGATCGCCAAGCTCTGGCCGGCTTTCCAGACGCAGTACCGGACTTCCGTCTGCTATCAGGTTTCCGTGGTGCTGATCGAAAGCCAGCGCGCCTCCAAGACGCCGCTCCCCGTGCTCAAGCGCGGCAAGGACGGCACCGGCGTGACCGCGCGGGCGGATGTCGGCTCTCCATTTCCCGAGCTGTTGAGCGTCGAGCTGCCGGACCGGCAGTTCAGCGCCCGGCTGGGGGACGTGGTCACGCTGAAAGGCAACCATCTGGACGCCGGCACCGCCAAGGTGCTCTTCCTCAATCCGCGCCTCGCCGATCCGGCCCCGGTGACCATCGAGCCCGGCGCCACGGACAAGGAGATCAAGGTCACGCTGACCGATGACGCCGACCTGTGGGTGGCCGGGCTCTACACGGTCTCGGTGGAGCTCACCAGCGGCGACGACGTCCGCACCACCAATGAATTGCCGCTGACCGTGGCGCCGCGCATCACAACTTTGCCCGCCACGGCTCCCCCCGACGGCAACGGGACCTCCGAGATCAACGTGAGCTTCCAGCCGAAATTCCGGCCCGGCCAACGCGCAGTCCTGTTAATCGATGACCGCGAGATCCCCGCCGAGCCGCTCCCGCCGATCCCGCCGCCGCCGGCTCACCCCAATCCCACGAACACCTTGAAGTTCATCGTGAAGAAGGCCCCGGTGGGCAATCCCTTCGTTCGCCTGCGGATCGACGGCGTGGACAGCCTGCTCGTGCGGCGTCCGGAAGACGGGCCGCCTTTCTTCGACCCGACGCAGAAAGTGACGATCTGATGGCCGAAACCGCCGACTGGCCGCAAGCGAACGACGCCTTCCTCTCGGCCGCCCTGGCTTGGTTGCGCCTGCGCCTGGAGCGGCTGGCGGACTGGGAGCAGATCCCGCCCGCGCCGTCGCTCCCCGTCGAGTCCGCGGCCGAGCCCAGGCCCTCTTCGTTCGCCGAGCGATTCCGGCGCCGGCCCTCCTCCGAAAATGCGCCGCCGCCCATCCTCGCCCTGCCGCCGGCTTCGGAGGCCATCACCCAGGCGCATATCGAAGAGGCCGCCAAGGCCATGGCCGCGGCCGAGGAGATGGACCCGCCGCCGGCCCTGGTGGTGCTGGTCCGCCGGTTCGGATTGTCCAGATTCGAGCGCGACGTGCTCCTGCTCTGCGTCTCCCTGGAGTTGGATACGCGCATCGCCCCGCTCTGCGCCCGCGCCCAGGACGACCCCGCGCGCCCATGGCCGACCTTCGCGCTCGCCATGGCCCTGTTCGACGATCCGGCCTGGGACGTGCTCTCGCCCGAGCGCCCTCTGAGGCACTGGCGGATGATCGAAATCAACCAGCCCGGAGCGCAGCCGCTCACCACCAGCGCGTTGCGGGCGGACGAGCGCATCGTCAACTTCCTCAAGGGCCTGAATTATCTGGACGACCGCCTCAGCCCGCTCCTCCTCCCCCTGCGGCCGCCGGAGGGAGACGCCGAGCTGCCGCCGTCGCAGGCCGCCGTGGTCCGCCAGATCCTGAGCCGTCTGGAGGCCGCCCAACCGGGCCGCCGACTGCCGGTCTTCCAGCTTCTGGGTCCGGACGTTCCGAGCAAGCGGCTGGTGGCCTGGCACGCGGCGGCCTCGCTGGACCTGGGTCTCTACCGCTTGCCTGCCGAGCTGATGCCCACGCAGGTGGCCGATCTGGAGACCCTCGCCCGTTTGGTGCAGCGCGAGAGCGCGCTGTCCCCCTTCGCCCTCTATCTCGACGCCCAGGAGACCGAGAGGGCGGCGCCCGCCGAAGGGCAGGCGCCGCCGCTCGGCCGATTCCTCGCGGGCGCCAACGGCGTCTTCTTCGTCGCCACCCAGGATGTGCGCCCGGGGCTGGGGGAAGCCAGCGTGGCCCTGGACGTGGCGAAGCCCACGCCCGCCGAGCAGAAAGAGGCCTGGGCCGCGGCCCTGGGAGAGTCCGCGGCGGATCTGCCGTCGCGGCTCGCCAGCCAGTTCAGCCTCGACATTGAGACCCTGCGCCGCATCGCCCGCGCCACCCAGGAAGACGCCAGGCCGGAAGGCGTCGAATCGGAAAATCCTTTGGGAGAGCGCCTCTGGGACGCCGCGCTGGCGAGCGCCCGGCCGCGCCTCGAAGGACTGGCCCAGCGTCTCGATCCGCGGGCGACCTGGGACGACATCGTGCTGCCGCAGCGCGAGCTGGACCTGCTGCGCCAGATCGCGGCCCAGGTCCGTCTGCGCAGCCAGGTCTACGAGGACTGGGGCTTCGCCGCCCGGCGCAACCGGGGCCTGGGGATCAGCGTCCTGTTCGCCGGCGAGAGCGGCACGGGCAAGACCATGGCCGCCGAGGTGCTCGCGAGCGAGCTGCGCCTGAGCCTCTACCGCATCGATCTTTCGACCGTAGTGAGCAAATACATCGGCGAGACCGAGAAGAACCTCCGCCGCCTCTTCGACGCCGCCGAGGACGGTGGGGCCATCCTCTTCTTCGACGAGGCGGACGCCCTGTTCGGCAAGCGCAGCGAGGTCAAGGACAGCCACGACCGCTACGCGAATATCGAGATCAACTATCTCCTCCAGCGCATCGAGTCCTACCGGGGCTTGGCGATCCTGGCGACCAACCTCAAGAGCTCCCTGGACTCCGCCTTCCTGCGGCGCCTCCGCTTCCTGCTGGATTTCCCTGCCCACGCCGAGGGCGAGCGCCGGGAGATCTGGAAGCGCATCTTCCCGCCCGAGACGAAACAGGCCGGCCTGGATTTCAGCCGCCTGGCCCGTCTCGGCCTGAACGGTGGAGCGATCAACAACGTGGCCATGAACGCCGCCTTCCTCGCCGCCGACGCGGGCACGCCGGTGACCATGCCGCACGTCCTCGCCGCCGCCCGCACCGAGTTTCTGAAGCTCGGCCGCCCCATCAACGAAGCGGATTTCCGCTGGACCGCGCCGGTGGAGGTGAAGGCATGAAAGTGAACCTCCACATCGATCGCTTGGTCCTCGAAGGGATCGATCTCGATCATGCGCAGCGCCCGCATCTGCAGGCGGCGGTGGAAGCCGAGCTTGGGCGGCTGCTCGCCGAAGGCGGCGTAGGAAATCTGGCGTCGGGCGGAGCCGTGCCGTCCGTGAGGGCGGAAGGGTTCGAGATCGGCGCGGATGGAAGCCCGGGACGGCTGGGGACGCAGATCGCTCAGTCGGTTTATGGGGGGATTGGGAAGTGATGCGGCAGACTGAGCCCGCCCATCCGTCCAAGATCGACGCTCCCATCCGAAGCGGGATTCTTCAGCGCAAGTGCGCCTGCGGCCAGCATGCCGGCGGGAGCGAGTGCGAGGAGTGCAAGAAGAAGCAGAAGATGCAGAGGCGGAGGAGCCAGGGCACCGAGCCTTCCGAGGTCCCGCCGATCGTCCATGAGGCCGTGCGAGACCAGAAGGTGGTCGGAGTGCGGGACGCCGCGAAGACTGAGAAATGATGCGGCAGAGGGTCCCAGCTCAGGCGAAGATCACGCCGACCCCGGAGGGCGCCGTGCTGCGGCGGAAGTGCGGGTGTGGCCAGTACACGGGAGGCGGCGAGTGCGAAGAATGCCGCAAGAGGAAGCTTCATCGCTCTCCAGCCGGACGCGCGCGGCCGGACATGGCGCCGCCCCTGGTCCATGACGTCTTGCGCTCTTCGGGAAAGCCCCTTGATCCTGTCGCGCGTGCCAGCTTGGAGCCGCGTTTCGGGCGGGACTTCAGCAATGTAAGAGTCCATACGGATACATCCGCGGCGAGCTCCGCCAGCGCCGTTGGTGCCTTGGCCTACACCGCCGGCCGGCACGTGGTCTTCGGTCCAGGGCAATATCAGCCACACTCGCCCGCGGGTCTCAGCCTCCTGGCCCATGAATTGAGTCATGTTGCGCAACAGGAAGGTCTGAGCATAGACCGAGAGTTGCGGATCGGAGAGCCGGACAGCCCCGAGGAGAAGGAAGCGGAGCGGATCGCCGAGCGCTTTGGGGAGCCGGTGCGGAGCCGGACCATGCCACCCCGGTTGAGGCGCGCTCTTCAGGTCGCCCGTCCCGCTCAGCCCGTCCCTACCCCGAGTTCCAGCGGCCCTACCCCGACCAACGGAGAGGCTGTAGAACAATATTTGCGGACTCTGGCCCCCCAGGCGAGCGTCGCCGTGGACCGGAGCACCGGCCGGGTCAGCGCGAACGAGAACTTCTGCCGTACCCGAGGGCAGCGCTTCCTTCATCAGTTCGGTCGCGGTGCATTGACTGGTGCCAGGATCGGCGCGTATGCACTTGGGGTCGGCGCTCTGCCAGGGCTCATCATCGGGGGCCTCATCGGTGCTGTCATGGGTATCGTGGACGCCGCTTCCGGGCCTGCTTCGCAGGCCGCGGCCTCTTCCAACCCAACGGGTTCGACTTGCCTCTGTGACTTCGTCACCGGGGGGAATCTCTGGACGATCGAAGTCAACGACTCGCAGCACCCCCGGACCGGAAGCGCCGAGCTTCGCATTATCCAGGTGCCATCCCCGAACAGCCAGAGGACCTGGGGCGCGGCTACGGTCAGCGGCAGACTGCAGAACATGGAGCCCTGGCTCGTGCTTTCGCACGAGCTCTGCGGTCATGCATGGCTGATCGAGAATCAGAGAGGCCATGGAGACGAAGAGGGAGAGGTGATCGGTGAAGACGCTCGGCACCACCGCAGTGTCGAGAGGGAAAACCTCATCCGCCGTGAGCATGGGTTGGAAGCGCGAGGATTCCGGCTGAGGGACCCTTACTGCGGCGAATCTTTTTCCCGTGAGCGGAACAACCCCACCGGCGCCGCTCGATTTGACTTCATCGTACCCGAAGAGCAAAGAGAAATGGTCCGCCGCGGCCCCAACCCGGCCTTTGCGGACGAGACCTACCTCGATCAGTGCCAGGCACTCCGCGAAACCTACCTGGGTGAGCGAGCCCGGCGCTACCGGGTAGAGGAGCGGATTCCCTGAGGACGCACTCCGCGCCGATTCGAAGCGGTGAGGAAAGGGAAAAAGTGAATCGATCGAATCTGCCTCCAGCCCGCCAACCAGCATCCCCTTTTTGCCCCGTGGGCCTTCTACAGCGCAAGTGCGCCTGCGGGCAGCACACCGGGGGCGGCGAGTGCGAGGACTGCCGCAAGAAGAGTCAGAAGGAATCGGCCAGCGGCGGACTGCCGGCCATCGTGGGCGAGGCCCTATTCTCCTCGGGACAGCCGCTCGGTGCCGGGGTCCGTGCCTTCATGGAGCCCCGGATCGGTCATGACTTCAGCCAAGTGCGGGTCCACACCGGCGATGTGGCCTCGCGTTCGGCGGCCGCGGTGGACGCGCTGGCCTACACGGTCGGCAGCGACGTGGTCTTCCGAAACGGGCTGTACGCGCCGGAGATGGCCGAGGGGCGGAAGCTGCTCGCTCACGAGCTCACTCACGTCGTCCAGCAAGGAAAGGGGTTGACGCCAAGCTCGGGTCTCAATGTGGCCCCGCCTTCCAGTCCAGCGGAACGGGAGGCCGAGTCGGTCGCCGGTACCGTTCAGAACGGCGCGCGCTCGAGTCCGTTTATCCCCATCGGAAGCTACCCGCTTCAGTTGGCCAGACAGCAGTCCTCCCAGGCGGCTGCGCCGGCCCAGACCGCTCCGGCGGCGAGCTCTTCCGAGATGACCCGGTCCGAGTTCGAGGGGATCATGAGACGGCGTTATCTGGTGGCGGACATCCACACGGGCACGTTTGAGGAGCAGAGGGTCAGCCTTCCGCGTCAAGGTACTCCGGCTGGAAGCGGCCTGACCCAATCCGTCTGGCAATCCTGGGATCCTGGAGACGCTTCCCCGGTGTACTCCCGGATCATCAGAGCGTTCGAAGAGTTCGAGAACAGGATAGGCGGCGTGCCGCCGGTCGAACAGATCGTCTTCTACGACATGGATTACGAGATCACTCCAGCCGGGGCGGCGGTGCCACGGCCTGATACAGGAGCCAGTTTCGGTGCCGGACACCTGACCGTCTACCGTGCGGCCACGACGAGCAGGAAGCCCCTTCCCATCAGCCGGAGCAATGCCAGGGGCACCTATCCCTCGGTCGTGGCCGGGGTTGTAGGAGTGCCGGGCCAGACGCCCGGAGCGCCCCTGCCGGTTCCAACGCCCGAACAGGATGTCACCAGGATCGTTGAGCACGAGATGGGGCACGGGCTGGCGGAAGCCGCCATGCGAGAGAACCCGGCGACGTTCAACGAGTATCGGCGGGCGGTCGGCTGGACTCCGGGCTTGAACCCCGAGTTGTACGACGTCGGGGTCCCCGCCGTGCGTACGGCCCTGGACAACGGCACGCCACCGCCGGCTACTCACAGAATCACGGAGGGGGATTGGAATCATCCGCGGTGGATCGAGCAGCCGTTGAGCGACTACATGGTTGCCGGAGGTCCTGGAGAGGACTTCGCGGAAGCGGTGATGGTCTATGTGAACAATCCCGGTCTCCTGAGATCCCGTTCGCCGGAGCGTTACCGCTTCCTCGACCGGCGCCGGGAGAGTTGGCTGCCTCAACTGTTGCGGCGTCCTCCCGTCGGGGACTTCCCCGTGCCGCGTGGAGATCAACAGCTCGCATGACCACTCTCCTGTAACAAAGTTCAGTCCTCCAGCGCCTACTCAAGGCGAGGCCATATACCTCTCGTTGCCAGGCGTTTCCCGCGATGAGAGATCTTTCTCTTGGGAGCCTTGTCGCCCTATGACCAACTTCCCCCGCTCCCCCCGCATCCTCAAAGGCGGCCTCGTGCTGATCGACCCGGTCACGGCGGCGGTGCGGCGGATCATCGTGCTGCAGTACAACCCGGACTCGCTGTCGCGGACGTTGCAGGTGCAGGGGGTGGGCGACAGCGCGGACCGCTCGCAGGCGCTGCGGCTCAAGGCACCTCCGGTCGAGACGCTCAAGCTGGAGGCGGAGATCGACGTCACGGACCAGCTCGAGCTGCCGGACGAGGGGCAGAACCGGATCGCCGTGGAGCTCGGCCTGCATCCGCAACTGGCGGCGCTGGAGACGATCATCTACCCCTCCAGCGCCCAGGTGCTGGAGAACCATTCGCGGGCCCAGTCGGGAACGCTGGAGATCGCGCCCATGGAGGCGCCGCTAACCATCTTCGTCTGGAGCAAGAGCCGCATCCTGCCCGTGCGGGTGACGGACTTCAGCGTCACTGAGGAGGCGTTCGATCCCAACCTCAACCCCATCCGCGCCAAGGTGAGCCTGGGCATGCGGGTGCTCAATATCAATGACGTCGGCTTCGTCCACAAGGCTGGCAGCCTGTTCATGAGCTATTTCCAGCAGAAGGAGCAACTGGCGGCGAAGATCGCCGGCGGCGGCTTCGGCCCCCTGGGCATCGGAGGCATTCCATGAGCGACCTGTTCCAGAACATGCTGCAAGCGGTCCCGCTTTCCAGCACGCTTTTTTCACCCTCCAGCCGTTATTACGGCATCGAGACGGTGAAGCTGATGACGGCGGAGGGCGAGGAGGTCATTTATCTGCGGCGCCGGTTCGTGCCCCAGCCGGAGCGTTTCGGGCTGCTGCGCGCACACGTCGTGACCGAGGGCGACCGGCTGGACAACATCGCGGCCCGGCACCTGGGCGATCCCGAGCTTTTCTGGCGGCTCTGCGACGCCAACCGGGCACTGCGGCCGGACGAGCTGACGGAGGAGATCGGCCGGCGGCTGCGCATCCCCTTGCCGGAGGGCCTGCCGGGCGGGGCCGATGAATAACGGTTTCTATCTGACGCTGATGGTGGGGCCGATGGTGCCCTTGCCGGTGGGGCAGGACGTGATCGACGCCCTGGCCAGCGTGCAGGTCACGGTGTCGTCCGGCGCCACGGCGGAGAGCGGTTTCCAGCTCACCTTCAACCTGGGGAAGCGGTCGCCGCTCGAAACCCTGTTCCTGGTGGCGGGAAGCTCCTTGCCGCCGATCATCCGCGTGGTTTTGATCGCCACCGTGAACGGTCAGGCCGAGGTGCTGATCGACGGCGTGGTCACGCGCACGGACGTCGCGTCCGGATCGGACAGCTCCACTTCGACGCTGACGGTGACGGGGACCGATCTGACCGCGGTGATGAACTGGGACCTGTTCAACCCGATCAAGAACCTGCCGCTTCCGGCCATGCCGAACGAAGTCCGGGTGCTGCTGCTGCTGGCGAAATACGCGCTGTTCGGGGTGATCCCGATGGTGATCCCCAGCGTGCTGATCGACATCCCGATCCCCACGGACCGCATCCCGCGGCAGCAGGGGAGCGATCTGGCCTACATCCGGGCCCTCGCCGAGGAGGTGGGCTACGTCTTCTACCTCAAGCCGGGGCCGGTGACGGGGACCAGCATCGCGTACTGGGGGCCGGAGATCAAAGTCGGAGTGCCGCAGCCGGCCTTGAACGTGGACATGGACGCCGAGACCAACGTCGAATCGCTGAGCTTCAGCTACAGCGGAGAGAATGCCGCGCTGCCGATTGTCTACGTGCAGAACCAGGAGAGCAAGGTGATTTTCGTGATCCCCATTCCCAGCATCACGCCGCTCAACCCGCCGCTGGGCCTCGTGCCGGCGATCCCCAAGCAGTTTCCGGAATTTCGGGAGACGGCCAAGTACGGGCCGGTGCGGGCGGCGCTGGTGGGCCTCGCCAAGGCGGCGCAGACGGCGGAGGTGGTGTCGGCGCAGGGGAACCTCGACGTGCTGCGCTACGGCCGGCCGCTGCGCGCCCGCGAGCTGGTGGGGGTGCGCGGCGTGGGCACGGCGTTCGACGGCCTCTATTACGTCAAGAACGTGACGCACAACATCAAACGGGGCGAGTACAAGCAGAGCTTCAATCTTGCCCGCAACGGCCTGATCTCGACGGTTCCCAGGGTGCCAGCATGAGCCAAGGAGAGAAGTTCTACGGGAAGTACCGCGGCACGGTGATCAACAACATCGATCCCATGCAGCTCGGCCGCATCATGGTGATGGTGCCGGACGTCTCGGGTTTCATCCCCACCAGTTGGGCCATGCCCTGCGTGCCGATCGCGGGCAAGCAGATGGGGACGTTCATGGTGCCGCAGATCGGCGCCGGCGTGTGGGTGGAGTTCGAGCAGGGAGACCCGGACTATCCGATCTGGGTCGGCGGCTTCTGGGGGATCGCGGCGGAGGTGCCGGCGGCCGCCCTGGTGCCGCCAGCCATCCCTCCCGGCGGGAACATCGTACTGCAGACGACGTTGCAGCACTCGATCGTCATTAGCGACGCGCCGCCGCTGCCGGCTATGGCGCCCGTGCCCGCTCCGGCCCCGCCAGGAACGGGTGGCGTGATCCTGCGCAGCCCGACGGGGGCGATGATTGTCGTGAACGACACCGGAATCTATATCAATAACGGCAAGGGTGCTTCGATCGAGCTCGTGGGACCCAGCGTGATGATCAACAAAGTCGCCCTCGTGGTGGTTTAGAAAGGAGAGCGTGCCATGCCGGGAACCCTTCTTCACGTCGGCGCCACGGTGCTCTGCTCGCACGGCGGGCAGGCGCAGCCGACGGTCCCCAATCCCCGGGTGACGGTGAACGGCATGCCCACGGTGACGTTCGCGGCCCCCTACGTGGTGGCGGGCTGCGCCATGCCGCCGCCGTCCGCCGGCAACGGCCCGTGCGTCACCGCGCAATGGATCACCGCCGCCACGCGGATCACCTCGAACGGCCAGCCCCTTCTGCTGCTGGACAGCCAGGCCATCTGCGCGCCCACGGGCACGCCCTTGCTGATCGTGGCCACGCAGACGCGGGCGACCGGAATGTAACGTGAGGACCGGATGAACATCGATTATCCCTTCCATTTCGATCGCCTCGGCCGCACCGCCACGACCGGGACCGACGACCACGTCCGGGACATGGTCGAGCAACTGCTCTTCACCAATCCCGGCGAGCGGGTCAACCGCCCGGACTTCGGCAGCGGCCTGCTGCAACTGGTCTTCGCCCCCAACAGCCCGGAGCTGGCGGCGGCCCTCCAGTTCACCATCCAGGCCTCTCTCCAGCGCTGGCTGGGCGACGTGATCCAGGTGCAGGCCCTGGAGGTCACCAGCCGCGACTCGACGCTGTGCGTCGTCCTTCAGTACGTCGTGCTCCGCACCGGCGAAACGCGCGTCGACACCTTCGAACGGAGCGGCTCATGAAGAGCGATCCCGGATTGATCTGCAACGACGAGCGGCGCCGTCACGACGTCCGGAAGGCGAAGGACTGGAACGGGCTCGACTACCTGGAGGTCGGCGAGGACCAGCAGACGGTCACGCTCTATTTCCTCGACAAGGCACCCACGGGCCTGCAGCCGGAAAACATTGTCATCGAGCCGTGCGGCGGCGGCCGGCCGGTGCGGGTGGTGGACTTGCAATGCTGCCGCATGGAGGACGAGGAGCGGGACGACTGCCTGCACCTCCGGCTCGACGGGATCGGCGGCTTCTCGCCCTACCGCCTCTGCCTGCGCGAGACGGACGAGCAGGGCCGGCCGACCTCGCGGCCGTTCCCCGGCATCGACCCTCGCTACGCCTGTCTCGATCTCGATTTCAAGATCGGTTGCCCGAGCGATTTCGATTGCAGGGAGGAGCCGCACTGCCCGCCGGAGCCCCTGGAGGAGCCGGCGATCAACTATCTGGCCAAGGATTACGCCAGCTTCCGGCAACTGATCCTGGACCGGTTGTCCGTCACTCTGCCGGACTGGCGCGAGCGCCACGTGCCGGACCTCGGCGTCACGCTGGTGGAGCTGCTGGCCTACGTAGGCGATCACCTGAGCTATTACCAGGATGCCGTAGGCACCGAGGCGTACCTCGACACGGCGCGGCGGCGGACCTCCGTGCGGCGGCACGTCCGTCTCGTGGACTACCCGATGCACGAGGGATGCAACGCCCGCGCGTGGGTGTTCGTGGAGACGAGCGCCGACTACACGTTCAAGAGCGACGATTTCCATTTCATCACCGGCTTTGACCCCTCGCCGCCCCTGGGCAAGCCGCTCATGGACGACGACCTGCGGGGCATTTTCGAGGAGATGTACGAGGTCTTCGAGCCGGTGCTCGAAGGCCGGCCGGTCGAGCTTCGCGAGGCGCACAACGAGATCCGCATCTACGCCTGGGGAGACCGGGAGTGCTGCCTGCCGCGCCACGCCACGCGGGCCACGCTGCGCGACGAATGGATCAAGGAAGAGCCGCCGGCGCCGAAGCCGGAGGAGAGGCCGTACGGTTATGGAAAGCCTTCCTATGATCACGACGACGAGTGCGAGCCGCCTCTGGAGCCGCACGAGCCCCGGCGCCGCCTGGATCTCAGGCGGGGAGACCTGCTTCTCTTCGAAGAGGTGCGCGGGCCGAAGACCGGCCATCCCGCCGACGCCGACCTCTCCCACCGGCAGGTGGTGCGGCTCACCCGCGTGACGAGGAGCGTGGACGAGCTCTACAAGCAGCCGATCGTGGAGATCGAGTGGGCGCGCGAGGACGCCCTGACGTTCCCGCTCTGCGTCTCCAGCCTCGGCGGTGAGGATTGCCGCATTCTCGATCCAGTGAGCGTGGCCCGGGGCAATATCCTCCTGGTGGATCACGGCCGCACGGTGGACGACAAGGAATGGGACCCGGTGCCGCCGGGCAAGACCAAGCCCCGTTGTGAGGGCGAGGGAAGGCACGCGGAGACGCCACTGCTCTCCGGCCGTTTTCGGCCCTACCTGCAACGGGCGCCGTTGACCTTCCGCCAGCCTCTCCCACCGCGTTCGCGCCATGTTCCGGCCTCGCGCCTGCTGAGCCAGGACCCGCGCCAGGCCATGCCGCAGGTGACGATCTCCGAGGCGTGGAGCGTACGGCGGGACCTGCTGGAGTCCGGCCCCGGGGACCGGCACTTCGTGGCGGAGGTGGACGATGACGGCCGCGCCCACCTGCGTTTCGGCGACGGCGAGATGGGCTTCGCGCCCCCGGCGGGCAAGGTCTTCCAGGCCTCCTATCGTGTGGGCAACGGGCCGGCGGGAAACGTGGGCGCGGAGTCGATCCGTCACCTCGTCCTGGCGGACGGCCTCACGATCTCCGGCGTGAACCTGCGTCCCCGGAACCCATTGGCGGCGCGGGGCGGAACGGCTCCCGAGCCGCTCGCCGAGGTCCGCCTCCTCGCGCCGCACGCCTTTCGAAAGGATTTGCAGCGGGCGATCACGGCGGACGACTACGCCCGTATCGTCGAGCGCGAGTTCCCGGGACGGGTGCAGCGCGCCGCCGCCGTGATGCGCTGGGCTGGAAGCTGGCCCGAGGTGCTGGTGGCGGTGGATCCGTGGAGCGGTGAGGAGAACGTGGGCGGACTGTTGCGCGAGATCGAGCGGAAGCTCCACCGCTACCGGCGGATCGGTCACGACGTGGTGGTGAAGCGGGCGGTCTCCGTGCCGCTGTACGTCAAGCTGCGCGTCTGCGTGCGCTCCTCCTTCGTGAGCGGCCATGTCGAAGCCGCGCTCCTGGAGACCCTGGGAAGCCGCGCGCTGCCGGACGGCCGGCGCGGCTTCTTCCATGCCGACAACCTCTCCTTCGGCGAGGGGATCGCCCTCTCGCGTCTGATCGCCGCCGCGCAGTCGGTCACCGGCGTGGAGAGCGTGGGGATCGTCGCGTTCCACCGGCTCCACGAGGGCCCCGCCGGCGAGATCGAAAAAGGGTTCCTTCCCCTGGCCCCGCTGGAGATCGCCCGGCTCGATGGAGACCGGCGGTTACCGGACAACGGCCAGATCAAGCTCAAGATGCGAGGTGGCCGATGAGTCAGCCCTGTTCCTGTGGCGGCGGTTGCGGCTGCGGCTGCTGTGAAGGCACCGAGCCCCTGACGCCGCGAACGATCGCCAACCGGCCCGGCCTGGACGCCCTTGCCTACCGCGTGGGCACGCACGCCTCGTTCCTGGAAACCATGCAGGCGCGCCTTTCCAGCTCCGATTTCATGGCGCTGGAAGGGCTCACCACTCGTGACGCTTCCGATCCCTCGCTGGCCCTGCTGGATGCCTGGGCGCTGGTGGGGGACGTGCTGACGTTCTATCAGGAGCGCATCGCCAACGAGGGCTATCTGCGCACAGCCACGGAGCGGCGCTCGGTGCTGGAGCTGGCGCGGCTGGTGGGCTATGAGCCGCGCCCCGGCGTGGCCGCGAGCACCTACCTCGCCTACCTGCTGGACGAAGGGCCCGAGGCGTTGATCCCCGCCGGCGCCGCCGCGCGCAGCGTGCCCGGCCCCGGCGAGCTGCCGCAGACCTTCGAGACGATGGAAAACCTCACCGCCCGCGCCGCCTGGAACAACCTCCAGGTGCGGCTCACGCGGCCGCAGAATGCGATCACTAGGGATAAGGACCGCGGCATGGGGGTTTATCTCCAGGGGGTTAACACGCAGGTGAAGGTGAACGATCCGCTGCTGATCGGTCTGAAAGGATTCCCGGCTCTCTACCGGGCGATCGCGGTGGAGCCCGACGCGAAGAAGGACCGCACCTGGGTGACGGTCAGGCCCTGGTTGCAGAAGTGGGATAAGGGCGCCGGCACGGAAGCCGTGCCGGAGGCTCTCCGGAGCGCTCCGGACTTTGGCGGGACGCTCGCCCGCTTCAGCGATCTCGACGCCCACGGGATCACCCCGAAGAAGACCACCACGAGGGTGATCGGGGAGCTGGAGCCGCTGAAGCAGACCCTTGAAAGCGGAGCCGATGAAGCCGAAGTCCGGAGCACCGTCGAAGAGATCCTCCCAACGCTGCGGAAAGAGTTGGCGACCGTCCGCAACCTGGGCTCCGCGAAGCTGGAGGCATGGATCGGCGGCTTGATCGGCGAGCTCGAGGCCGCCGCGACGCCGGTCGCGGAAAACGAGGTTTTCGGGCTGGAGGCCGTAAGCGGGGCGTCGCGGACTACGGCTTTACCCAGCGTGCTGGAGACGCTCGGCAGGAAGCCTCGCCCGCAGGTGCGGAGCAGCGCGCACCTGGACCGCGACGCCGCGAAGCTCTTCAGCGCGGATTCCGACCTGACCGCCCGTTTGCTGGCGGTGGCCAGGCCCGAGCTGCGCGACACGCTGTACACGGCCTGGGCGAACGCGCCGGTCACCCTGCCTCCCGACTTCGAGGTGCATGCCCTGCGCGTGCGGGCCTCCGTGTTCGGTCACAACGCGCCACTGAAGCAGTTGATCCGGCAGGAGAGGGACGGCGTCAAGATCGAAACCAGAGAGTGGGATCTCCGGGAATTCGTCGACTTCACCGGCCAATCCTTCAGCGTCGAAGCCCGATTCCTCTTCATTACGAACACCTCTCTGCGGCTCGTGATCAAGATCGGCACGCTCGCGATCGAAGACCCGCCGGCAGGGCAGGCCGATCGGCTCCTGAACGGTGCCAGCTCGTTCGAGATCGACTTTCCGGCCGCCGCCGAGAAGATCTTCGTGGACGTCTCCGCGTCGTTTGGCCTCACCTTCAACTTCCAGCGTCATGGGATCAGGCTGAGCATGAATGTGACCCCAGGGGGGCTCTCGGACGCCCGGGTGTCCAGCCCAAGCACCGAGTTGGGCAGGGTCGAGGTGTCCGAGCCGGACGACAACCGGGTGACCGTGCTCGCGGAGGGATTGCTCCTGGGGTCCGCCGCGGACAGCCTGGAGGCGGCGAAGATCGTCCACCTCGACGCCTCCTATCCGCAGATCGTCCCCGGCGGCTGGATCGTGCTCGAACGGCCGGACGACCGTCTCCAGGGGAGCCCTCTGGTGATCACTCAGGTCGCGCGCAGCACCGAAGGCTCGCGCGCGGCATATGGGATCTCAGGCAAGAGCACGCGGGTCGAGCTGCTGGACCCCTGGCTCGATTTCAAGAAAGACTCCTTTGCGGTAATCCGCGGCACCGCCGTGTTCGCCCAGAGCGAGAAGCTGCCGCTGGCCGAGGTGCCCATCCCCGAGCCGCTCTGCGGCGGCGAGGTTGAGCTGGCGGGGCTGTACGACGGCCTTCAGCCCGGCCGCTGGCTGATCGTCAGCGGCGAACGGGCGGACGTCGGGCAGCTTGATGAAAAAGGGAAAGTGGAGGTTCAGGTGCCGGGCGTCCCGGCCGCCGAGCTGGTCATGCTGGCCGGGGTTGAGCAGGGGGTGAAGACTCTCGAAACGAACGTCATTTCGGATACCACCGGCAAAGAGAAGCGTCCCATCCCCGGCGACCGCACCCACAGCACGCTGACCCTGGCGAAGCCCCTGGCCTACTGCTACAGGCGCGACACGCTCAAGATCTACGGCAACGTCTCCAAGGCCACCCACGGCGAGACGCGTTTCGAGGTGATGGGGAGCGGCGACGCCAGCAAATCCTTGCAGTCCTTCACGTTGAAGCAGCCGCCTCTCACCTACGTCTCGGCACCCACGCCGTCCGGCATCGAGAGCACGCTCAAGGTGCGGGTCAACGACCTCCTCTGGCACGAGGCGGAGAGCCTGGCCGGCCTCGAGAAGACCGACCGGAGCTACATCGTGCGCATCGACGACGGCGGCCAGACCACGGTGGTCTTCGGCAACGGCGAGCGCGGCGCGCGGCTGCCCACCGGCCCGGAGAACGTGCGGGCGACCTACCGCAACGGCATCGGCAAGGGGGGCAACGTCAAGAAGGAACAGATCACACAACTGGCCACCCGGCCGCTGGGCGTCAAGGACGTGATCAATCCGCTCCCGGCCACCGGCGGCGCCGACCGCGAAAGCCGCGACCAGGCGCGGCGCAACGCGCCCCTGGCGGTGCTGGCCCTCGACCGGCTCGTCTCGGTGCAGGACTACGAGGACTTCACCCGCACCTTCGCCGGCGTCGGCAAGGCCCGGGCCGCGCTCCTTTCGGACGGCTTCGCAGAGCTTGTCCACGTCACCATCGCGGGAGAGGACGACATCCCGATCGGAACGGATTCCGAGTTGCTCCAGAACCTCGAAGCGGCCCTGCGCTTGTACGGCGATCCGCGCCAGGCATTACGGATCGAGGTGCGCGAGCGGGCGTTCCTCATCGTCCAGGCTTCCGTGCGGGTGCTGCCGGACTACCTCTGGGAGAAGGTGGAGCCGAAGGTCCGCGCAGCCATGCTCCAGGCCTTCGGATTCGACCGCCGCGACCTGGGGCAGGGCGCCGTGCTGAGCGAGGCCTACCGCGCCATCCAGAGCGTGCCGGGAGTGGATTACGTTGACGTGGACGTGTTCACGACCCGCGATCCCGAGGATCTCCTGAAGGAGACCAATCTCGAGGATCAGCCGAAGAAGCGCCTCCACGCATCGCTTGCGAAGGCCGACGACGACGGGATGACCCATCCCGCGCAACTGCTCTATTTATCGCCCGAGGTGGCGGACACGCTGATCCTCAAGGAGCTGAAGTCATGAACGGCCCGGAAGATCGTCTCTATGAGCTGCTGCCCGCCGTCCACCGGCAGCGCGATTTCGAGCAGGGGGAGCCGCTGCGAGCCCTGCTGCGGGTGATCGCCGAGCAGGTGAACGCCGTCGAGGAGGACATCGGCCAGCTCTATGACAACTGGTTCATCGAGACCTGCCAGGACTGGGTGGTGCCGTACCTCGGAGACCTGATCGGCTACCGGCCGGTCCCTGAAGCGGGGCGTCCCGGCGGGGCGGACCTCAACAAGGCCCTGATTCCCCGCCGCGAGGTGGCGAACACGCTGCGCTACCGGCGGAGCAAGGGGACGCTGGCGCTGCTGGAGCTGCTGGCGCGGGACGTGGCGGGCTGGCCGGCGCGGGCCGTGGAGTTCTACGAGCTGCTCGGCTTCACCCAGCACATGAGCCATCTCCGACTCGACCGCGGCTGCACGCTGGATCTGCGCCGGGGCGAGGCCCTGGGCCACCTGGGAAGCCCGTTCACGGGACCGGCCTACACGGCCAGCGTGGGCCGGGCTCCCGGCCTCTCCGGCGTCGGGCTGTTCGTCTGGCGGCTGCGCTCGTATCCGATCACCATGGCTCCCGCCTGCCTGGTGGAGAAGTCGGCAAAAAACCTTTTCACGTTCAGCGTGCTGTGCAATGACACGCCGCTCTTCGTGCGTCCCGTGGCCGAGGACGATCCCACCGCGATCGCGGGGGAGCTGAACCTTCCCCTCCCCATCTCCCGCCGGGCTTTCGAGGCGAGGAAAGGGGATTACTACGGTCCGGACAAGAGCGTTTACATCTGGGTCGGCAAAAAGGCGAAGGGTTCCACGGAGAGCGTTCCCGAACCGGTCCCGCTGGAGCGCATCGTGGTGGCGGACCTGAGCGACTGGCGCTACGCCCCGCCGAAGGACAAGGTGGCGGTGGACCCGGAGACGGGGCGGATCGTGTTCCACCGCGACCGGCGGGACAAGGACGTCTGGGTCTCCTACAACTATGGCTTCAGCGCCGACGTCGGCGGCGGGGAGTACGATCGGCTCCTTTCGCAGCCGGAAGGCGCGGCGGTCATTCAGGTCGCCAAGCGCGGGCCTGCCAACACCACCGTCAAGTCCATCGGCGAGGCCCTGCGGCTCGCCAAGGATCATCCGCACGCGGTGATCGAGATCCTCGACAGCGAGTTCTACGCCGAGCCGGTCAACGTCGAGCTGGCGAAGGATCAGAGGTTGCAGATCCGGGCGGCGTGGCGGACGCGGCCGGTGATCAGCCTGCCCGAGCTGCGGGTCTCCGCCACGGACGCCCTCACCGTGACGGGCGAGGCCGGCAGCGCCTTCACGCTGGACGGGGTGATGGTGGTGGGCAGGAGCGTACAGGTGCGGGGGGACCTGGCGGCGCTGACCCTGCGCCATTGCACCCTGGTGCCAGGCTGGGGACTGGAAAACGATTGCAATCCCCGCTGGCCCAACGAGCCCAGCCTTGAGCTTTTCGATCTCAGCGCCATGCGCGTGGTGATCGAACGCTCGATCGTGGGATCGATCTATGTCAGCCAGGACGAGGTGGGCACCGATCCGATCCCCATGCGGATCAGCGACAGCATCGTGGACGCCACCCGTCCGGACGAGCTGGCCGTGGGCGCGGTGGAGGCCGCCGTAGCGCACATCCGCCTGACGGTGGAGCGGTGCACGGTCTTCGGCCAGGTGCGGGTGCACGCGCTGGAGTTGGGGGAGAACAGCATCTTCGAAGGCGTGATCCGCGTGGCGCGGCGCCGGATCGGCTGCCTGCGCTTCTCCTCCTATCTCCCGGACCCGGACACCCGCACGCCGCGTCGTTTCGAATGCCAGCCCGACCTCGCCGGCGCCGGCGAGGAGGTGCGGGTGCGCCCGCGATTCCGCGGTGTGCGCTACGGTTCGCCCCTCTACGCCCGCCTCTCCGACCACTGCGCGGAGGAGATCCGGCGCGGCGCGGAAGATCAATCGGAAATGGGCGTCTTCCATCACCTTTATGAGCCGCAGCGGGCCGCGAACCTCCGGGCCCGCCTCGAAGAATACACACCGGCCGGCGGGGACGCCGACTTGATCTACGCCGACCAGGAGGCACCATGAAAGGCGATTTCTCACGCGTCACTTTCGATCCCCGGAAGAATTTCACCCGTGTCCTGATGCAGCAGGGCCGGGTCCAGCTCGACGCCGACTGGAACGAGCAGTCGGCGATCCTGCTGCACTATCTGCGGACTCTGGCGGCGGATATGATCGGACCGTTCGGCGGGCCGAAGGAAGGCCTCGGCTTCGCGATCGCCAAGGTGACGGAGGCCAACGGCAGGCTCGCGGACCTGACGATCGAGCCCGGCCATTACTACGTCGGTGGCCTGCTGTGCGAGAACCCCGGGAATGCGGAGGGCAAGCCGATCGAATATTCCAAGCAGCGGGATTACGCCGAGCCGGCGGAACTCCCCACGGAGCTTCCCTTCCTGGTCTACCTGGACGTCTGGGAGCGGCACATCACCTGGGTTCAGGACGACGCCATCCGGGAGGTGGCGCTGGGCAGGCTGGACACCGCCACGCGGGCACAGCTCGTCTGGCAGGTGCGGGCCGTCCGCGAGGCGCCCGGCGTCGGCATCGTGGGCGAGACCAGGGACGCGGTCATCGGCCAGTGGCAGAAGTGGGTGAGCTTCTGGCAGCCGCCCAATCGCGGCAAGCTCAAGGCCCGGGCCAGGATGGAAGGGGACGACACCAATCCCTGCATCGCCTCTCCCGAGGCCCGCTACCGGGGAGCCGAGAACCAGCTCTACCGTGTGGAGATCCAGGCCTACGAAGAGGGCGGCCCGGCCGCCACGAAGGCGGTGACCTTCAAGTGGTCGCGGGAGAACGGTTCGGTGATTTTCCCCATCCGCACTCTGCGGGGGATGACGGCGCAACTCGGCAGCCTGGGGCGGGATGAAGCCACCGGCCTGAAGCGGGGCGACTGGGTGGAACTGGTGGACGACGTCATCGATCTGAGCGGCAGGCCCGGGCCCCTGCTACGGGTCGCGGATATCGACGCCGCCCGCGCCACGGTCACCCTCGAAAAGGCGGCGGGCGACAACGTTAATCTGCCGGATTATGACGAGCAGGACGAAGCGACGCGGAAGCACGCCTTCCTGCGCCGTTGGGATCACCAGGAGTCCTCGTACAAGAAGAAGGAGGATACGAGGCTGCCGAAGGGCGGCGTGCTCTTTGTGTTCGGCGAGGCCGGCGATGGCGATGGCTGGATCTCCCTGGAGAAGGGGGTCCAGGTCCAGTTCCAGCCCGAGGGGACCTATCGGCCGGGCGACTACTGGCTGATCCCGGCGCGTACGGCCACGGGGGACGTCGAGTGGCCTGGAACGGTCAAGGAGCCCGAGGCCGTGCCGCCCCATGGCGTGGAGCACCACTTCGCGCCCCTGGCCCTTGTGACGGCGGGCGCCACGCCCGTCGTGGATCTGCGGAGGAGCTTCGAGGGCATGGCCCAGTAAACCGGGTTCAGGCCCTCAGTCTCTTCAGAAATGGTTTCAGTCCGTCGCCGGCGCCGGATGGATTCCCACCGAATCCTCCGTGGCCCGGCGGCGCCGAGAGAACCGGTTGCGCACGCGCGAGACGAGGTGCGCGTTGGCCCAGTCGTCGAAGATGCTGTAGGAGACCGGGGTTCCGATCAGCGTCAGCACCAGCGACATCAACTGGCCGCCCAGGATCACCGAGCCAATCGCCCGGTTGGTGCCGGCTCCCGTGCCGCTCGAGGCGACCAGCGGGATCATGCCGGCCGCGAAGGCGAGCGTGGTCATCAGGATCGGCCGCAACCGGTCGCGGTTCGCCTCCCGGATCGCCTCCGCCCGCGGCATCCCTTGCGACCGCAGGCCGTTGGTGTGATCGATCTGCAGAATCGCGTTCTTCTTCACGATGCCGAACAGCACCAGCACGCCCAGGCAGGAGAAGATGTTGAGCGACTGGTTCAGCACCAGGATCGACAGCAGCGCGAACGGCACCGTCAGCGGCAGCGACATCAGGATCGTGACCGGATGCAGCCAGCTTTCGAACTGCGCCGCGAGGATCAGGTACATGAAGATGATCGACAGCAGGAACGCCGTGGCGAAGGCGGCTGCCGCCTTGCCCTGCTCGCGCGACTGCCCCTCGAGGCCGAAGGAGTAGGCCGGCGGCATCTTGAGCCCGACCGCCGTCTTGTTGAGGGCGTCGATCGCCACCTGCTGCGAGAAGCCGGGCTTCATGTTGGCGGTGACCATCACCTGCCGGCGGCGGTTCAGGCGGTTGATCAGCGACGGGCCGGTGGCCTCCTGGAGAGTGACGACGTCGCGCAGCGGCACCGTGCCGCGGGTGATCGCGGGAACCTCCATCGCGGCGATCGCCGCCGGGTTGTTGCGGTCGGCCTCGCCGGCCCGCACGTGCACCTCGTACTCCTCGCCCGCCTCGAAGTAGGAGGTCGCCTTCTGGCCGCCGACGAGGACGTTGAGCGAGCTCGCGATGTCCTGCACCCGCACGCCGAGGTCGGCCGCCTTGTCGCGGTCGATCCGCACGCCGAGCTCGGGCTTGCCGACGATGAAGTTGGTATCGACGTCGGTGGTGCCCGGCACCTTGGCCAGCTCGGCCTTGAGCACCTTGGCGTACTGATCGAGCTTGGCGAGGTCCGGGCCGCCGATCCAGAACTGGATGTCGTTGTTGACGGCGCCGCCGAAGGCCGACACCTGCACCACCTGGGCACGCAGCTTCAGGGCTTGGTACTGCGGCACGATCTGGTCGCGCACCCGCTGCATGATTTCGAACTGGTCTTCCTTGCGCTTCTTGGGATCGGAGAGCTGGACGTAGACCGATCCCAGGTTGAGCGTCTGCTGCGGGTCGTCGCCAATGGTGACCACGGTGGTGTCCACGCCATCGAGCTTGCGCACCTGGCCGGCGATCGATTCCATGATCCTCTGCGTGGCGTCGAGGTTGGCCCCCTCGGGAGCGCGCACGACGACCTGGAACTGCGATTCGTCGTCATTGGGCAGGAAGTTCTTGTTCACCGCTATGAACAGCGGCACGATGGAGAGGAAGACCAGCACCATCGTCACCACCACGAGCCAGCGATGGGCCATGGCGAAGTCGAGCAGGCGCAGGTAGCCGCGCTCGACGCGGGCGTAGAACCCCTTCTGCCGCGAGCCGTGCCCGGGCTGGGCGACGTCCTTGGCCCGCAGCCAGCGCGAGGCCAGCATCGGGGTCAGCGAGAAGGCGACCAGCAGCGAGACCGCGATGGCGAACGCCATGGTGACGCCGAAGGAGTACATGAAGCGGCCGACGATGCCGCCCATGAAGGCCACCGGCAGGAACACCGCGATCAGCGACAGGCTGGTCGCCAGCACCGCGAGGCCGACCTCGCGAGTGCCCTCGATGGCGGCCTCGCGCGGGGAGAGCCCCTTCTCTTCCATGAAGCGGAAGACGTTCTCGAGCACCACCACGGCGTCGTCGATCACAATGCCCACCGCCAGCGTCAGCGCCAGCAGGGTGATCACGTTGAGCGTGAAGCCCATGTACTGCATGGCTCCGAAGGTGGCGATCAGCGAGCTCGGAATGGCGATCGCCGAGATCAGCGTCGGCCGGAAGCGGCGCAGGAAGATGAAGACGATGAAGGCGGCGAAGATCGAGCCGGCCACCAGGTGCTCCTTCACCGCGTCGACGGCGGCGACGATGAACTTCGACTGGTCGCGGACGATCTCCGCTTTCCAGCCCGCCGGCAGCTGCGCCTTCAGCTCCTCCAACCGCAGCTTGATCTCGTTGACCACGGCGATGGAGTTGGTGCCCGACTGCTTGCGGATCTGCAGCACCACGGCAGGCTTGCCGTCGACGCTGGCGATCGACTCGGCCTCCTCGACGCCGTCGTCGATGCGGGCGACGTCGCCCACCCGCACCGGGTAGCCGTTGCGGGTGGTCACCGGCAGGCGCGCGAACTCATCCGGCGAGAGCACGCGGCCATAGGTGCGCAGCGTCAGGTCGCGCCGCTCCTGGGTCACCTTGCCGCCCGGGATCTGCACGTTCTGGCTGGCCAGCGCGTTGACCACGTCGGCCGAGGTCAGCCCCAGGCCGTTGAGCTTCTGGGTGTTGGTGACGACGTTGATCTGCCGCAGCCGCTGGCCGACCAGCTTGACCTGGCCGACGCCGGAGACCGTCTCCAGGCGCCGCTTGAGCACCCGGTCGGCGTAGTCGGAGATGTCGCGCTGCGAGGCGGGGCCGGAGAGCGCGATCGAGATCACCGGGTCGGCGTCCGGATCGAGCTTCTCGATGATCGGCGGATCGGAGTCCCGGGGCAGCTCGGAGAGGACGCGGTTGATCTTGTCGCGCACCTCCTGGGCCGCCACGTCGGGGTCCTTCTCGAGGGCGAACTGGATCTGCACCAGCGACACGCCGTCCGACGAGGTGGAGATCAGCGTCTCGATGCCGCTGATGGTATTGACCGCCTCCTCGATCTTGTCGGTGACCTCGGTCTCCATCTCCTCGGGAGCGGCGCCCTGGAGGGTGGTGGTGACCACCACGAAGGGGAAGTCGACCTTCGGGAAGCGGTCCACTCCAAGCTGGATGTAGCCGAAGAAACCCACCACCACGAGGGCGAGGATGAGCACCGTCGCGAAGACCGGACGGCGGACGCAGAGCTCGGCAAGTTTTTGCATGGCGTTGTATCTCCCTCTTCTTCCTTAACGCGCTCCCGCGTGGCCGAGATCGATGCGGGCGAAGAGCCCGGGGCGCAACCGGCCGTCGGCGTTGGCGAACTCGGCCTCGGCGAAGAACGTCCGCGTCGCGGGATCGATCACTCCCCCCACCGTCTTGATTCTGCCGGTGAAGGTCTCGCCGGGGTAGGGGTCGACCCGGGCGGTCACCGGCTGCCCCGTCCGGAGCTCGCCGAGATAGCGCTCGGGGATGCTGAAGCGCAGCTTGAGCGGCGCCGTCTGCTCGACGACGAAGGCGACGCCGGCCTCGCCGAGGCGCTCGCCGACGTCGGTGCGGCGCTCGGAGACCACGCCGGTGATCGGCGAGCGCATCACGGCGTCCGCCATGTGCTGTTTCGCCAGCGACAGCGAGGCCTCGGCCGACGCCCGCGCCGCCTGCGCCTGCTCGTAGGCCGACTGCGAGCGGTCGTAGGTGGCCTGCGGGATCGACTGGTTGCCGAGCAGGCCCTTCTTGCGGTCGAAGTCGCGGCGGGCGTCGTTCTCGGCGGCCCTGGCGCGCGCCAGATCCGCCTCGGCCCGCTGGACCTCGATCCGCGGGTAGTCGGTCTCCAGCGTCAGCAGCGGCTGGCCGCGGCTGACCCGCGAGCCGGCGTCGACGTAGACTGCCGCCACCCGGCCGGGCTGCTTGGGCGCGACCTCGGAGCGCGACGGCGAGACGAACTCGCCGGTGGGCTGGAGAGCGGCGAGGCTGGTGGCCGCGGCGGCCGTCGCCGCCGGATCGGCGGCGGCGGTCGCGGGCTGCTCCGACGGGGCGAGCTGCGCCACGTCGGCCGGCAGCGGCGGCGCGGGTTTGGCGGCTGCGGCTGAGGTCTCTGCCGTCGTGTCGGCCGGCTTCGGGTCGGCTTTCTTATCGCCACCGCAGGCCACGGCGGCCATCAGGGCCGCGGCGAGCGCGAGAGTTCTCTTGGTCATTGCCCACCCCCCTCGGTGAGGATCAAAGTCTTCAAAGTTCCGGCCGCCGACCAGACGTTCAGCTCGGCCAGGTCGCGGTTCACGGTTCCGTTCGCCACCGCCCGGCGGGACGAGGCGAGAGCGGCCTCCGACGTCTGCAGATCGAGCGCCGTCGCCTCCTCCGCCCGGTAGAGCTCGAAGCTCTGGTTGTACTCGGCCTCGGCCGCCGCGAGCTGCTCGCGGGCGAGAGCGAGGTCCTTCTCGGCGGTCTGCAGGTTGAGCAGCGCCTGGAGCACGTCCTCCCGCACCTGCCGCCGGGCCTCGGCGAGGGCGATCTCGGCCTGCCGCTGCTGCTCGCGGGCCACCGCCACCTTGGCCGAGATCTCGCCGCTGTCGAAGATCGGCATCGTCAGCCGGATCGTCAGCGCCGCCGTCTGGTCCGCCGGGAACGACGTCCGCTGGCGCAGCACGTCCCCCTCGGCCCGCACGGTGGGCAGCCGGGCCGCCCGCTGCTTGGAGGTCTCGAGCTGGGCGATCTGCAGCGCCAGGTCGGCCCGCTGGATCGCCGGATGGCTCGCCTGCGCCTGGGCCACCAGCGCCTCGGCGGGAGGCAGGGGCGGAAACTTCAGCTCCGGCGCCGCCACCTTCAGGGACGCCGCGGCGGGCTCGTCCAGGGCGAGGTCGAGACGCAGCCGGCTGGACGCCAGGTCCCGGTTCTGGGCCGCCGCCGCCAGCGCCCGCTCGGCCGCCTTGGTGTCCGTCTCGGCCCGCAGCACGCTCACCCGGGTCTGCTCGCCGGCCTCGTAGAAGGCCTGCGCCTGGGTCCGGCGGCGCTGCGCCAGCTCCAGATTCTTCCGCTCCACGTCCACCAGGGCCTCCCCCTGGATGATCCCGAGGTAGTCCGACGCCGTCGACAGCAGGACCATGTCCTCGGTCGACCGCAGCCCGGCCTCGCCGCTGGTCACCGTCAGGCGCCCCTGGCGGAGAGCCATGCTCTCCCGCCGGCCGGCGTAGATCGGCTGGCTGAGGTTGATCCGGGCGCTGTAGTCGTAGAGCGGCAGGATCGTCGTCCGGAAGCCGTTCACCTCGAAGGAGACCTCGTTGCTGTTGCGGGTCACGGCGGTATCCAGATCGAGGTGCGGCAGGATCGACGAGCGGATCTGGCGCACCTGCGCCTGCGAGACCGCGATCTGCGAGCGGCCCGTGGCCGTGCTCGCGTTGGCCTCCAGCGCCCGCCGGAGCGCCTGTTGCAGGGTTATTGCCTGAAAACCGGCCTGAGAACCGGCCTGCACGGGCTCCTGGCTGCGGGCAACGGCGGGTACGAACGTCAACAACGAGAGCGCGAGCGCGATTCCGGCGCGCCTCTCGCGGTGCTTACTCAATGTCATGGGATTTTACCTCCCCGGCCTTTCCATGCAGCCTAAGGGTATGGAGCGGGCCGGCGTAGTCTCCATTCGCCGAACGGCGGATTTTGCGGCCTATTTGGGGAGTTGACCCGGGGAACTTTGACCCGGTTCCTTCGTAAGTAGGAATCTTCGGAGGAGGTCCGCGCCATGCGCCAACAACGTCACAGGATCGTCACCGCCCTCGCTGTCTTCGCGCTGACGCTCGCCGGAGCGGCGGGCGCTCAGGCCCCGCCCACCTACGAGAGCCTGTTCCAGCAGGCTTCCGCCGCCTACGGCCAGGACGACTCGGCCCGCTGCGCCGAGCTGTTCACCGCCGCGGCCCGCGCCGCCGTCCGCGACGCCCAGGCGGCCCGCGCCTACTTCGCCGCCGCGGCCTGCACCGCCGCCGGCGGCGACAAGGACGCGGCGTTCGCCCTGCTCGACAAGGCGGCGGCGAAGGGCCATCGCGACGTCGAACGGGCGACCTCCAACCCCAAGGTCGAGCCGTTGCGGCAGGACCCGCGCTGGCAGGCGTTCCTCGACGGGGTCAAGGCCCGGGACGCTGTCCGCCAAGCGAAGGCCAACGCCGAGCTGGCCCGCATCTGCGACGAGGACCAGAAGGACCGCGAGGCCGGCGACAAGATCGACTGGACCGTGGTGGGGAAGCGGGACGAGGAGCGGCTCAAGCGCACCCGTGAGATCGCCGCGCAGGGCGGGCTCAGGGAAGCCGACGACTACTTCCGCGCCGCCCTCGTCTTCCAGCACAGCTCCCAGACCGCCGACTACCAGCAGGCCCACCAGTGGTGCCTCAAGGCGCTGGAGCTCGACCCCGACCTCCCCAGCGCCCGCTGGCTCGCCGCCGCCACCGAGGATCGCTACCTGATGGACCAGGGCAAGCCGCAACGTTACGGCACCCAGTATAAGAAGGTCGAGGGCAAGTGGATCCTCTGGGAGGTCGACCCCGCCGTCACCGACGAGGAGCGGGCGAAGTGGGAAGTGCCCATGTTGGCCGAGGCCCGCAAGCAGGCCGCGACGATGAATCCCAGCTTCGACGAGGCCTCCAGCAACGCCGCCGATCTCTATGAGAAGGCCAACTGGGCCGGCTGCGCGGGGCAGTACTACACCGCGGCCGCGGTCGCCCCCGACGATCGCCAGGCCGCTCGCGCCCTGTTGCGCGCCGCGGCCTGCGTCGCCCGGACCGGCGAGAAGGAGAGCGCGGACGAGGCCTTCAAGCTCATCGACAAGGCAGTGGCCCGCGGATGCCGGGACGTCGACCGCCTGGCGACCGAGCCCGATTACGCGCCCCTGCGGAAAGACCCGCGCTGGCAGCCGGTCCTCGAGAAGGTCCAGGCCCGCGCCACCGCGGCGCGCAAGGGGTCGCTCAACCCGGAGCTCGAGCGCCTCTATCAGGAGGATCAGGGCGACCGCGCCGGGGATATGGAGGGTACCGACTGGAAAGCGATAGAGAAACGGGACGCCGAGCGGCGGAAGCGGGCCCTGGCGATCATGGAGAAGGAGGGCGCCAGAGAGGCCGCCGACTATATCCATGCCGCCATGGTCTTCCAGCACGGCACCGAGCCCGCGGACTACGACCGTGCCAACCAGTGGGCGGCCAAGGCGGTCGAGCTCGATCCGGACTACCCGGGCGCCCGCTGGCTCGCCGCCGCCTCCAAGGATCGCTATCTCATGTGGAGCGGCAAGCCCCAGCTCTACGGCACCCAGTTCAAGAAGGACAAGGACGGCCCGTGGTACCTCTGGCAGGTCGATCCCGCGATCACCGACGAGGAGCGGGCGAAGTGGGACGTGCCGCCGCTGGCCCGCGCCAAGGCCCGCGTCGAGGCCTTGAACGCGGGGACGTTCGATCCGCATTGAGGCGCGGCTGGTAGACTGAACCCATGCCGCCTGAGCCCATGTCCCGATCTACCCTGGCGCACCCCTACAGCGTCCATCCCAGCGTCGCCATGGTGCGGACCTGGATCGACGCCCTGCCCCAGAAGACCGGCCGGTCGCTCGACGAGTGGCTGCGGTTCATCGCGGAGCAGGGGCCGCCGGCCGAGAAGGAGCGGCGCGACTGGCTGAAGGCGGAGCATGGGTTGGGCACCAACTCCGCCTGGTGGCTCGCCGAGCGCTCGGTGGGGAAGGGCGGGGAGGACGACGATCCCGAGGCTTATCTCCGCCACGCCGTCGACTACGTGGAGGCCATGTTCACCGGCGGCAAGGCGCCGTTGCGGCCGATCTACGACGAATTGCTGCGGCTCGGGCTCGCGATCGCCCCGGAGGTCAAGGCCTGCCCGTGCGCGACGATCGTCCCGCTCTACCGCAACCACGTCTTCGCCCAGATCAAGCCCGCCACGAAGACGCGGATCGACCTCGGCTTTGCCCTCAAGGACACCGCCGCCATCGGCCGCCTGATCGACACCGGCGGCTTTGCCAAGAAGGACCGCATCACCCACCGCATCCCGATCGCCAGCCTCGCGGAGATCGACGATGAGGTCCGCCGCTGGCTGAAAGCCGCCTATGACATGGACGCCTGATCCTTGACCCTCGAAGACCTCGGCTGGAACGACTTTTTCGCCTCCGCCTTCGCGCCGTACGTGGAGCAGGGGCTGGTGCCCGCCCGCGTGGTGGCGCAGAAGGGGCTCAATCAGGTCTCCACCGGTGACGCCGAGCACTACGCCGACATGGCCGGCAAGCTCCGCCACGAGATGAAGGGGCCCGACAGCCTCGGCCATCCGGCGGTGGGGGACTGGGTCGCCCTGCGGCTGCCCACGGGCGAGGGGCGGGCGATGATCCACGCCATCCTCCCCCGCAAGTCCAAGTTCTCCCGCAAGAGCGCCGGCCAGAAGACCGAGGAGCAGGTGGTGGCGGCCAACGTCGACACCATCTTTCTCGTCTCCGGCCTCGACGGCGACTTCAACCCGCGCCGCGTCGAGCGCTACCTCACCGCCGCCTGGGACAGCGGCGCCCATCCCGTGGTCGTCCTCAACAAGCTCGACCGCTGCGAGGATCCCGAGACCTGCCTGGTCGAGATCGAGGCGGTGGCCATGGGCGTGCCCGTCCACCGGGTGAGCGCCCGTACCGGCGAGGGGTGCGAGGAGCTCGCGGCCTACGTCGTCCCGGGGCAGACCGTCGGCTTCCTCGGCTCCTCGGGCGTCGGCAAGTCGACCCTCATCAACCGCCTGCTGGGGCGCGAGGCCCAGCGCACCGGCGATGTCCGCGAGGGGGACGACCGCGGCCGCCACACCACCACCCACCGCGAGCTGTTCCTGGCCCCCACCGGCGGGCTCCTCATCGACACCCCCGGCCTGCGCGAGATCCAGCTCTGGGAGGGGGAGCAGGGGATCGAGTCGGTCTTCCCGGAGATCGAGGAGCTGTCCGGGAAGTGCCGCTTCGGCGACTGCCAGCACCAGGGGGAGCCGGACTGCGCCGTCGAGGCGGCGGTCGCCGCCGGCGAGCTGCCGGCCGAGCGTCTGGAGAGCTACCGCAAGCTACAGAAAGAGCAGCACCATCTCCACATCCGCCAGGACGAGCTGGCGCGCCTCCAGGAGAAGAAGCGGAACAAGGTCATCCACAAGGCCCAGCGGGAAGGGTATCGGCTGCGGCCGAAGGGGTAGAGGGGGTACAGACCCTCTTTGCTGGCTGGGGCGACCTGCCCTCCGAATCCTCACCCTCGGTCCCTCTCCACGAAGTGGAGAGGGAGGGCGATCCGCGGAAAGTCTCCGAATCGGGGGCTTTTGCTGGTCTCCCTTCTCCACTCCGTGGAGAAGGGCCGGGGATGAGGCCTCGAAGGGCAAGGCGACCCAAAGGGCACAATGACCTGGAAAAGCGCTTGGCCCACCCCGGCATCTCCGTTGACAACCCGGCGACACCGCTGTTACGGTACGTCGGTGTAAACGCTTACACCGCCCCATGGACAGCCGTCCAGGAGCCGCCTTGCACAAATTTCCTGCTCTGCCGGACCGTCGCGAGGGATACCGTTGAGCGCCTCGATCAAAGAGGTCGCCCTCAAGGCCGGGGTGTCGATCGCCACCGTCTCCCGGGTGCTCAACGACAAGGGGCCGGTCGCCGTGGAGACGCGGCAGCGGATCCTGGCGGCGATCGAGCAACTGCGCTACGTCCCGCACGGCGCCGCCCGCAGCCTGATCACCAACCAGACCGACACCATCGGCGTGCTGCTGCCGGACCTCTATGGCGAGTTCTTCTCCGAGGTCATTCGCGGGATCGACCTCGCGGCGCGGCGCAGCGGCTTCCACGTGCTGATCTCCGGCTTCCACAGCGACCGCGCCGAGATCGAGGCCGTGCTGCGCGCCCTGCGCGGACGGGTGGACGGGCTGATCGTACTGTCGCCCGACGTCGACGCCCAGTCCCTGCGCCGCAATCTGCCGGAGACGCTCCCCGTGGTGCTCCTGAACACTCCGATCGAGGACCGGCAGGATGGGGCTGATTTCGACGCGATCAACGTGGACAACCATGGCGGCGCGTTCGCCATGGTGCGGCATCTGGCCGGGCTGGGGCACCGGCGGATCGCCTTCATCCGGGGTCCGGAGGAGAACGCCGACGCCCGGGAGCGCCTGCGCGGCTACCGCGACGCCCTGCTCTCCCTGGGGATGAAGCGGTCGGACGCGCTGGAGCTCGGCGGCGATTTCAGCGAGGAGTCGGGCTACCGGGCGGGGCAGCGTCTGCTGGCCCTGGAGCCGCGGCCGGCGGCGGTCTTCGCGGCCAATGATTCGATGGCGATCGGCTGTCTCTTCGCGTTGCGCGAGGCGGGGGTCCAGGTGCCCGGCGACATCGCCCTCGCCGGTTTTGACGACATCCCGATCGCCCGCTACATCACCCCGCCGCTCTCCTCGGTGCACGTGCCGATCGCCGAGCTGGGGACTCGCGCCATGGAGCGGCTGCTGCACGCGGTAGACAGCAAAAACGAGCACGAGCGCCGCCAGGAGACCGTGGCCACCACGCTGGTGGTGCGCGGCTCCTGCGGCGGCGCGGCGACGGATCTTGATTGAAGTTTTGAGAGCATCGAGAAAAGGAGAGGACTCATGAGGAGACTGTTCAAATCGTTTCTGTTCGTGCTGCTCGCCGGCGCCCTGGCGGTTTCCGCCTTCGCCCAATCGTCGACGGCGAACGTCCGCGGCAAGGTGACGAACGATCAGGGGACGGCGCTCCCGGGCGCCACGGTCACGGCCGTCGGCACCGCCTCGGGATTCGTCAAGACCAGCACCGCCGGCCCCGACGGCGCCTTCCAGCTCGGCGGCCTCACCCCGGGGGAGTACATCATCACGGTGGAGGCGCAGGGCTTCCAGGAGCGCACGCAGACGGTGAGGGTGCTGGTCGGCCAGAACCTGAACGTCACCTTCGCGATGGCGCCGACCGCCGTGATCACCGAATCGATCACCGTCATCGGCGAGCAGGCCATCGACATGCGGACTCCGGAGGCGGCGACCAACGTCACCACGCAGCAGATCGAGAACCTGCCGCAGGATACCCGCAACTTCCTCAACTTCGCGGCGCTCGCGCCCGGCATGCGGATCTCGGCCGATCCGCAGCGCAAGACGATCTCCGGCGACGCCCAGCCGGCCGAGCAGACCAACGTCTTCATCGACGGCGTGAGCTTCAAGAACGACGTGCTGTCGGGGGGCCTGGTGGGGCAGGACTCCAGCCGCGGCAACCCGTTCCCGCAGAACGCCGTGCAGGAGTTCCGCGTCATTACTCAGAACTACAGCGCCCAGTACGACAAGGCGTCGAGCGCGATCATCACCGCCGTCACCAAGTCGGGCGGCAACGACGTGCGCGGGCAGCTCTTCTGGTTCTACCAGCCGCGGCAGTGGGTATCCGAGTTGCCGCAGAACTTCCAGTACTCGACGCTGACCTCGAACGAGGAATACAAGCGCAGCCAGCCCGGCTTCTCGATCGGCGGACCGATCATCAAGGACCGGCTCCACTATTTCCTCTCCTATGAGGGGGTCGACGAGCACGCCACTCGGGGGGTGTCGGTCAACCCGAACTTCCTCGGCCAGTTCGGCCAGTACACCGGCAATTTCGCCAGCCCGTTCAAATCGAACCTGGCGTTCGGCAAGCTGAGCTGGCAGCCGGCGCAGAACCAGCTCCTCGACTTCAGCGGCAACTACCGCACGGAGCACGAGACGCGCGACTTCGGCGGGCAGGTGTCGTTCGAGTCGGCGTCGGACGTCAAGAACAAAGTCTCCGGCGCGACGCTGCGCCACAGTTGGAACAGCGACCGGGCCCTCAACCAGGCGACGCTCAGCCTGCAGAGTTACATCTTCAACCCGACGGCTCTCAATCCCGACCTCGTCGGGCTCAACTACGAAGGGGTCATCCGAATCGGCGGCAGGGACACCAGCCAGAAGTTCGACCAGCGGCGGATCGAGCTGCGCGACGACTACAACTTCCCGACCTTCCAGGCGGGTGGCGATCACAGCCTCCAAGTCGGCGGCAACCTCGACTTCCTGCGCTACAACGTCAACAAGAGCCAGACCGGCAACCCGGTCTACAACTTCCGTAACGACCCGGCGAACGGCTACACGTTCGCTCAGCCCTTCGAGGCGCAGTTCGGCTTCGGCAATCCGAACCTGTCGGCCAACAACCAGGAGTACGGCGTCTACGGCCAGGACACCTGGACCGTCAATCCGCGCCTGACGGTGAACCTCGGCCTGCGCTGGGACTATGAGAGCAACCAGATCGACACCGACTACGTGACGCCGGCCAACATCGCGGCGGCGCTGGCCGGCCGGGTGGACGCGAGCTACTTCTCGAACGGCAACAACCGTTCGCAGTACACCAACGCGTTCCAGCCGCGCCTCGGCTTCTCGTTCGACCTGACCGGCACCGGCAAATCGATCCTCTTCGGCGGCGTCGGCCGTTACTTCGACCGCCTCTTCCTCAACGCCACGCTCGACGAGCGCTACCGCCTGCAGTTCCCGGTCTATCGCATCGCGTTCTCGCCCGACGGGCGGCCGGGGACGATCCAGTGGAACCCCAGCTATCTGACGCCCGCCGGTCTACACACGCTGATCGCTTCAGGGCAGACCAGCCCCGAGATCTACCTCCTCAACAACGACACCAAGATCCCCTACTCGAACCAGTGGAACCTCGGCGTCCGGCAGGCGCTCGGCAACTGGACCGGCTCGCTGAGCTACAACGGTGTCCGCGGCTATCACGGCTTCACCTGGCTGTCGGCGAGCGGCCTCTGCTGCCAGGCACTGGTGCCGGGCTACGGCAACGTGATCATTTCCGACCCCGAGGGCAAGCGGTACTGGTACGACGGCATCTTCCTCTCGCTCGACCGCCCCTACACGAACAACTGGGGAGTGCACCTCGCCTGGACGCACGCCATCACCGCCGAGCAGACCGGCAACGACCTGTTCAGCCTCGACTTCCCGAGCGCGGCGGCGTACGGCCGCCACGACGTGCCCGGCTCGGAGAAGGACCGGATCATCGCCACCGGCATCTTCGGACTGCCGTGGGACACGCGCTTCAGCACCACCATCACCCTGGGGACCGGCGCCGCCTTCAACGTCCTCGACTTCTCGCAGGGCTTCGACCTGCCGGCGCGGGAGACCACCCATCCGTTCCAGCGCACGATCCGTCCGGAGAAGACCTGGGGCTTCGCCGACCGCTCGGTCGACTTCCACCTGGAGAAGGATTTCGGCGTCTTCCACGACGTCTCGGTCGGCGTCGTCGCCGAGATCTTCAACGCCTTCAACTGGGCGAGCTACGGCTGTCTGGACAACTTCATCGGACCCGGTGGAAACTCGAACTTCGGCAACGCGAGCTGCGTGATCAACCTGCCCCGCCGCGAGCAGGTCGGGCTCAAGATCAACTTCTAAACCCGCGGGCGAGGAGGAGCACCCATGACGAGAAGAATCATCGCGCTCCTCCTCGCCGTCTCGTCGCTCGGCTGTACAGGCGCTCCGGCGCGCCGTTCCACTCTCACACCCACGATCGTCATGGACGACCCGGCGCTCCTCGACGACGTCGAGCGCCGCGGCTTCCAGTTCTTCTGGGATCTCGCCGATCCGCAGACCCTGCTGATCCCCGACCGCGCGCCGACGCCGTCGTTCTCCAGCATCGCCGCCGTCGGCTTCGGCCTCACGGCCTACGGCATCGGCGCCGAGCGGGGGTACGTGCCGCGCGTCCAGGCCGCGGCGCGGACCCTTGCCACCCTGGGCTCGCTGGCGGCGATGAAGCAGGGCCCCGAGGCGCGCGGCGTCTCAGGGTATAAAGGTTTCTTCTACCACTTCCTCGATATGAAGACCGCCGAGCGATTCAAGACCGTCGAGCTGTCGACCGTCGACACCTCGCTGCTGATGGCCGGCGTCCTCTTCGCGCAGTCCTACTTCGACCGCGACGACGCCACCGAGTCGGCGATCCGCTCCACGGCCGAGGAGCTCTACGGGCGCGTCGACTGGCCCTGGGAGCAGGTGCGGAAGCCGGCGATCAGCATGGGCTGGACCCCCGAGGAGGGCTTCCACACCTACGACTGGCGCGGCTACAACGAGGCGATGATCGTCGTCCTCCTCGCCCTCGGCTCGCCGACGCATCCGGTCGACGCGAGCGCCTGGGGGGAGTACATGAAGACCGCCCGCTGGGGGACGTTCGAGGGGCAGGAGCACTTTCTTTTCGCGCCGCTCTTCGGCCACCAGTACTCGCACGTCTGGGTCGACTTCCGCGGCATCCAGGACGACGCGATACGCGGGCACGGGATCGCTGGCTTCGATTACTTCGAGAACTCCCGCCGCGCCACCCTTTCGCAGCACGCCTACGCGCTCGCCAATCCGAACGGCTACCGCGACTACGGCGAGCGCGTCTGGGGGCTCACCGCCTGCGACGGTCCGATGGACGCCACGGTCACGATCGACGGCCGGCAGCGCACCTTCTACGGCTACGCCGCGCGCGGCGCCACTACCGGCGAGATCCGCGACGACGGCACGATCGCGCCGACCGCCGCCATCTCGTCGATCGTCTTCACGCCCGAGCTGTCGATCGCGGCCCTGCGCGAGATGAAAGATCGTTATGGCGGCAATCTCTATGCGAAATACGGCTTCCTCGATGCCTTCAATCCGACGCTGCGGACCCGCCAGGGGGTGACCAGCGGGCACGTCGATCCGGCGCAGGGGTGGTTCGACGTCGATTATCTCGGCATCGATCAGGGGCCGATCGTCGCGATGATCGAAAACCATCGCAGCGGCCTGGTCTGGAAGACGATGCGGAAGAACCCTCACATCGTCCGCGGCCTGAAGCGCGCCGGCTTCAGGGGCGGCTGGCTGGAGGAGGCGACCGCGCCTTGAGCGGCCGCGACTGGCTGATGGCGACCGCGCTCGCTGCCTCTCTCGTTTCCTGCGAGCCCCGGGACACCGGGGTGGTCACCCTCCGCTTCTGGGCCCTCGGCCGGGAAGGGGAGGTGGTGAAGGACCTTGTGCCAGAATTCGAGCGCCGCAACCCGGGCATCCACGTCGACGTGCAGCAGATCCCCTTTCTGAACGCTCACGAGAAGCTCCTCACCTCCTGCGTCGGCGGCACCACGCCGGATCTCGCGCAGGTGGGCAACACCTGGATCCCCGAGCTCACCTCGCTGGGCGCCATCGCGCCGCTGGACGAACGGGTGCGGGGCTCCGCCACGATTGCCCCGACCGACTACTTCCCCGGCATCTGGGACACCAACGTCGCCGGCGGCGCCCTTTACGGCATCCCCTGGTACGTGGACACCCGGCTGCTCTTCTACCGCACCGACCTGCTGGCGGAGGCCGGCTTCCCGGAGCCCCCCCGCACCTGGAGCCAGTGGCTGGAGGCGATGCGGCGGATCAAGGCCCGCCAGGGGCCGGGGCGCTTCGCCATCCTCCTGCCGGTCGACGAGCACGAGCAGCCGGTAATCCTCGGCCGCGAGCTCGGCGCCGGCCTGCTGCGCGACGGCGACCGCTACGGCGATTTCCGCTCGCCCGCCTTCCGCCAGGCCGCCAGCTTCTACGTCGGCCTCTTCCGCGGCGGCCTCGCCCCGGCGTGGTCCAACAGCCAGGTCACCAACGTCTACCAGCAGTTTGCCGCCGGCGACTTCGCCTTCTTCATCACCGGCCCATGGAACGTCGGCGAGTTCCGCCGCCGGCTGCCACCCGCGATGCAGGGCAAGTGGAAGACGGCGCCCATGCCGGCGCCGGACGGCTCCCACCACTGGCCCGGCGTCTCCGTGGCCGGCGGTGCCAGCCTGGTCCTGTTCCGCGCCTCCCGGCATCCGGAGGAGGTCTGGAAGCTCGTCGAGTTCCTCTCCGAGCCGGCGGTGCAGGTCCGCTTCCACGGGCTCACCGGCGACCTGCCGCCGCGGGCGAGCGCCTGGGGTTTTCCCAGCCTGGCCGGCGACGCCCAGACCGCCGCCTTCCGCGCCCAGCTCGAGCAGGTGGCGCCGGCTCCCAAGGTGCCGGAGTGGGAGGAGATCAGCGTCCAGATCTGGCAGAGCCTGGAGCCCGCCATCCGCGGCCGGGAGAGCGTCGACGACGCCCTGGCCGATCTCGACGAGCGGGTGGACCGCATTCTGGCGAAGCGGCGCGAGGTGCTGGCGGGGAGGCGAGCCCATGTCCGCTGAGGCGATGGCAGGTAGTTCGATCGCTGCGCCGCGGCGGGCGCTGCCGAGCGAGGTGAGGGCGGCTTGGCTGTTCGTGGGGCCGGGGCTCGCCATCATCTTTCTGTTTTTTCTCTTGCCGATCGCCGCCGCTCTGCTCCTCAGCCTCACCGATTTCGATCTCTACGCCGTCGCCGACTGGCGCAACCTCCGCCTCGTCGGCTTCGAGAACTACTCCCACCTGCTGCGCGATCCGCTGTTCTGGAAGGCGATGCGCAACACCGTCTACTTCGTGCTGGTGGGCGGCCCGCTGACCGTCGTGGTCTCGCTGGCGGCGGCGTTGATGATCAGCTCGCGGCTCACCCGTTTTCCCGGGATCTTCCGCACCGCCTATTTCGCGCCGGCGGTGACCACCCTGGTGGCGGTCGCCACCGTCTGGCGCTACCTCTACCATCCGCGATTCGGGCTGCTGAACCATGCCTTGGGAATGATCGGGATCTCGCCCATCGACTGGCTGGGGGACACCCGCTGGGCGATGCCGGCGATCATCCTGCTGTCGATCTGGAAGAACTTCGGTGCCAACATGATCATTCTCGCGGCGGGATTGCAGAGCATCCCCGAGCCGCTCTACGAGGCGGCCCGCCTGGAGGGGGCCGGCTGGTGGCGACAGCTCCGCGACGTGACGCTGCCGATGCTCGCCCCCACCTTCCTCTTCGTGGCGGTGATGACCTGCATCGGCTACTTCCAGCTCTTCGCCGAGCCGTTCGTCCTCACCCGCCAGGGGGAGCCGCTCAACAGCACCCTGAGCGTCGCCCTGCTCATGTACAAGCAGGGTTTCCGCTTCTGGCACATGGGGTACGCCGCGGCCATCGCCTTCGTCCTCTTCGTCGTCATCCTCGCCGCCACCACTCTGCAGGTCCGTCTGGCGAAACGGGGGGAGGCATGAAGCGGCCGGTCGCCACGTTCTTCCTCCACGCCGCCCTGATCGTTACGGCGCTGCTCACCATCCTGCCGCTGGTCTGGATGATCATGGCCTCGCTGATGCCGGCGGGGGAGGCGAGCTCCGAGCCGCCCCCCTTCTTCCCGAGCCACGTCACTTTCGAGCACTACCGCGAGCTGTTCGTCCGCCTCAACCTCGGCCGGGTCCTGTTCAACAGCGCGTTCCTGGCCACCGCGGTCACCGTGCTCTCGGTGCTGTTGAACGCCATGGCGGGCTACGCCTTCGCCAAGCTTCGATTCCCGGGCCGGGGGAGGATCTTCGGATTTCTGCTCGGCGCCCTGGTGCTGCCGTCGCAGGTGGCCATCCTCCCGCTCTTCCTGCTGATGCGGCAACTGGGGCTGATCAGCAGCTACTGGGGGGTGATCCTCCCCGGAATGGCAACCATTTTCGGCATCTTCCTGGTCCGCCAGTACGCCCTCTCGATCCCCGACGAGCTGCTGGACGCCGCGCGCATCGACGGCGCCAGCGAGGCGCGCATCTTCGCGGGGATCATCCTGCCGCTCTGCCGTCCCATTCTGATCACACTCGCCATCTTCACCTTCCTGGGGACGTGGAACGACTTCTTCTGGCCGCTGGTGGTGCTCACCGACGACGCGAAATACACCCTGCCCGTGGCCCTCGCCAACCTGTTCGGCGAGCACGTGCAGGACACCGAGATGATGATGGCCGGCTCCGTCCTCACCGTCATGCCGGTCCTGCTGCTGTTTCTTTTCCTGCAGCGCCACTACGTGCAGGGTCTGCTGATGGGGAGCGTGAAGGAGTGAGGATCGGGATCGCCCTTCTCCTGCTGCTCGCCGCCTCTCCCCTCGCCGCGCAGACGAGGACCCTGGACGACTTCGCCGCCATCACTCGTTGGACAGCGGCCCCTTCGGACGGCGTCCGTCTCGATCTCGCGCAGGACCAGGGCGCGCTGCGCCTCGATTTCGATTTCAACGGCGGCGCGGGCTACGCCGTGGCCCGCCGGCCGCTCCCGCTCGATCTGCCCGCCAACTGGGAGATCTCCTTCCGGCTCCGCGCGGACGCTCCGGTGAACAATCTCGAATTCAAGCTGATCGATCCCGCGGGTGAGAACGTCTGGTGGATGAACCGCCGCGGCTTCGAGTTCCCCCGCGACTGGCGGACGTTGAAGATCAAGAAGCGCCAGCTCGAGTTCGCCTGGGGACCGGCGGGCGGCGGCGAGATGAAACAGGTGGCCGCCCTCGAGATCGCGATCACCGCCGGCACTGGCGGCAAGGGCTCGGTCTGGATCGACGACCTGAAGTTTACCGAGCTGCCGCCGGCCCACCCCTATACTCGCACGCCCGCCATCGCCACCTCCGGTGGCACGGTCGTCTACGACTTCCTGGAGCCTCGCGAGTACGGAGGGCTGGTGATCGATTGGGCGCCCGCCGCGAACCCCGCCTCCTACGCGGTCGAGATCTCGGACGACGGCAAGGCCTGGACGACGGTCCGCGAGGTGATCGGCGGCAACGGCGGCCGGGACTATCTGTACCTGCCGGAGACGGAGTCGCGGTATTTGAGGTTACGGCTTTCGGGGATATCCAACGCTCCGAGCCGGAGCGGAGGACGTCCCCAGGGCACAGCGGCCCTGGGTCTGCTCCGCCTCGAGGTCAAATCCCTCGATTGGGCGCCGTCGATCAACGCCCTGTTCGCCGCGATCGCCAAGGACGCGCCCCGCGGCTCCTACCCCCGTTCTTTCTCCGGAGAGCAGGAGTACTGGACCGTCGTCGGCGTCGACGGCGACCGCGAGGAGGGGCTCCTCGGCGAGGACGGCGCCCTGGAAGTGGGGCAGGGGGCCTTCTCGATCGAACCCTTTCTGTTCATCGACGGCGAGCTGATCTCCTGGCGAGGCGCCGAGCCCCGCCAGTCCCTCGCGGAGGGATATCTTCCCATCCCCACCGTGACCTGGACCCGTGGCGATCTCTCCCTGGAGATCACCGCCCTGGCCTCGGGGCCGCCGGGAAGCTCCGCGCTCCACGCGCGCTATCGCGTCCGCAATCAGGGAAAGGCGAAGCGCCTGCGGTTGTTCCTCGCCCTCCGTCCCTTCCAGGTGAACCCGCCCACCCAGTTCCTCAACGCCGCGGGAGGAGTCTCCGCCATCCGCGAGATCGCCTGGGACGGCCGCGCCGTGACGGTGAATGGCGAGCGGAGCGTCATCCCTGAGAGCAGGCCGTCGGCCTTCGGCGCCACGACGTTCGACGGCGGCGAGATCTCCGAATCTCTGCGGAAGGGGGAACTGCCCGGGGCGGCGCGCGTGAAGGATTCTGTCGGCTATGCGTCGGGGGCTTTGGCGTGGGATCTCGATCTCGATGCGGGAGGGGAGCGGGCGGTGGATCTGGTGGTGCCGTTCAAGCAGGAATTGGGCGCCGCCTCGTCGCCCTTTGATTCCGCCCTCGCCGCCGCCACCCGCGACTGGCACCAGCGCCTCGACCGCGTCGATCTCCACCTCCCCCCCGCCGCGGACCCGCTGGTCAAAACCTTTCGGACCGCCATCGCCCACATCCTGATCAATCGCGACGGCCCCGCCATTCAGCCGGGCTCCCGCTCCTACGCCCGCACCTGGATCCGCGACGGCTCGCTCACCTCCTCGGCCCTGCTGCGCTCGGGGCTGGCGGAGCCCGTCCGCGAGCTCATCGAGTGGTATGCCCCCTACCAGTTCGCCAGCGGCAAGGTCCCCTGCTGCGTGGACGCCCGCGGCGCCGATCCCGTTCCGGAGAACGACAGCCACGGCGAATTCATCTTCCTGGTGGCGGAGTACTGGCGCTACACCCACGATCGCGGCACGGTGGAAAGCGTCTGGCCGCACGTCGAGAAGGCCGTCGCCTACATCGACGAGCTTCGCCGCCAGCGCCGTACAGACGAATACCGGCAGCCCGCCAAGCTCCGCTATTTCGGCCTGCTCCCGGAATCGATCAGTCACGAGGGGTACTCGTCCCACCCCGTCCACTCCTACTGGGACGACTTCTTCGCCCTCACGGGATTGAAGAACGCCGCCGATCTCGCCCGCGAGTTGGGAAAGACTGACGAAGCGGATCGCTGGGCCGCGAGCCGCGACGAATTTCGCACCGATCTCTATGCCTCGATCAACCGGGTGATGAGCGAAGCGAAGATCGACTACATCCCCGCGTCCGCCGACCACGCCGATCGCGATCCCACCTCCACCACCACCGCGCTCAGCCCCGGCGGCGAGCTCGAGAATCTGCGCGCCAAGCTGCCGCCGCAGACTCTGGAGAAGACCTTCGATTCTTACTGGCAGGAGATCGAAAAGCGGAAAGCCGGCGACTGGAAAGCCTACACCCCCTACGAGCTGCGAGCCGTGGGCACCTTCGTCCGCATGGGTCAGCCGGAGCGTGCCCACGAGTTGCTCGATCTTTTTCTGAAGGATCGACGTCCGCCGGCCTGGAACCAGTGGCCCGAGGTGGTCTATCGCGACCAGCGCGCTCCCAGCTTTCTCGGCGACCTCCCGCACACCTGGGTCGCCTCGGACTTCATCCGCTCCTTCCTCGATCTCTTAGCCTACGAGCGCGACTCCGATCAGGCGCTCGTCCTCGCCGCGGGTGTGCCGGATTCCTGGATCTCCGCCCAAGGAGGCGTATCCGTGAAGAGGATGCCGACTCCGTGGGGAGCGCTCGATTATTCGTTGACGGCCGAGGGGGATTCGCTGCGGCTGAAGGTGGGGGAAGGTATGAAAGTGCCGCCAGGAGGGATCGTGTTCCGGGGGACGGTGATCCGGAAGCTGCCGGCGAATATCGTTGTGAAGAGGCCGTCGGGATAGAAACGTAGGGGCGGGGCTTGTCCCCGCCCTGCAACGTTGCGGGCGGGGACAAGCCCCGCCCCTACGAAAACATTCAGCGGAGAGTCCCCCTCTTCTCCCGGTCGGGGGGAGTGCGATGGGAGAAGAGGGCCGGGGTGATGAGGGGTTCGCAGGGCAGGACGGTCCGAATCCCGCCTACCCCAACACCCCCCCGTTCGTCCGGATCACCTCCGAATAAAACCGCGCGCTCGCCTTGGGAGTCCGCTTCAGCGTGTCGAAATCCACGTGCACGATGCCGAAGCGTTTCGCGAAGCCGAGGCTCCACTCCAGGTTATCGAAGAGCGACCAGACGAAATAGCCGCGCAGATCGACGCCGCGATCGATCGCCTCGCGTGCGGCGCGGAGGTGGTCGCGCAGGTAGTCCACCCGCAGCGGATCCCGCACCTCCCCGTCGGCGGTGGGGGGATCGTAGAAGGCGGCGCCGTTCTCCGTGATGTAGAGCGGGATGTCGCCGTACTGCTCCTTGACCCAGACCAGCGTGTCGGTGAGCCCCGGCGGATAGACCTCCCAACTCGTCTCCGTATAGATGTGACGCTTCTGCCGCACCTCGCTCGCCCGGACGGGGAGCGCCGTGGCGTCGAATCGCGTCACGCCGCGCTTGTAGTAATTGACGCCGAGAAAATCGATCGGCTGGCGGATGCGCGCGAGATCCTCGGCGGAGAAATCCGGCCAGGCCTCGCCGAAGACCTCGCGCATCTCGTCCGGATAGCGTCCATGGATCACCGGATCGAGATACTGCCGGTTCATGTAGGCGTCCGCGCGGCGAACGGCGGCGAGATCCTCCTCGCTGTCCGAGGCCGGGACCTTCGGCTCGAGGTTCACCACCAGGCCGATCCGGTGCTTCCCCTCGGCACGGTAGGCCTCCACCCCGGCGGCGTGCGCGAGCAGCAGGTGATGCGAGGCGATCGGAGCTTCGAAAAGGTTTCGATGCCCGGGCGCGAGCGCTCCGTGCAGATAGCCGCCGTCGGTCACCACCCAGGGCTCGTTGAGCGTCGACCACATCTCGACCCGGTCGTCGAGAGCGCGATACATCACCCGCGCGTACTCGGCGAACCAGTCCGCCACGTCGCGGTTGAGCCAGCCGCCGCGGTCGTCGAGCGCCGCCGGCAAGTCCCAGTGATAGAGGGTGATCAGCGGCCGGATGCCGTTGGCGAGCAGGGCGTCCACCAGCCGGCGGTAGAAGTCGAGCCCCTTCTCGTTGACCTGGCCGCGCCCCTCCGGCAGCACGCGGCTCCACGAGACGCTGAACCGGTAGGCGCTCAAGCCCAGGTCGCGCATCAGTCGCACGTCCTCCTCGTAGCGCCGGTAGTGATCGCAGGCCACGTCGCCGTTGTCGCCGCTCGGCACCAGCCACGGGGTGCGCGTGAAGCGGTGCCAGATGCTCGGTCCGGCGCCGTCGGCCAGGGGGGAGCCCTCGACCTGATAGGCCGAGGTCGCCGCCCCCCAGAGGAATCCGTCAGGAAATGAAAAGGAATTTGTCATCGTCGTCGTTTCCGGCTCGACTCTATCGCACCGCGAGGCCCGTCGATAGTATGAAAACGCCATTTACATCAGGCTTTTGGCTATGCTGAAGGCATGACGCCGGACTTCGGGGATGGGCTGCACGCCGCCGTGGAGCGGAACCTCGGGCGTTTCGACCGCCGGAGCGTGCCCCTGGGCGAGAGCCGCGCGGCGGGGGTGGCGGTGGTCGTGGTGCCGGGCGAGACCGGTTCCGCCGCCGTCCTCCTCACCCGCCGGGCCGCGGGCCTGCGGCGGCACGGCGGCCAGTGGGCGCTCCCCGGAGGGCGGCTCGATCCGGGGGAGACCCCCGAGACAGCGGCGCTCCGGGAGCTCGAGGAAGAGGTCGGCCTCACCCTGCCGACCGGCGCCATCCTCGGCTGCCTGGACGACTATCCGACCCGCTCCGGCTTCGTGATCACCCCCGTCGTCGTCTGGGGATCAGCCACGGCCCCCCTCCGTCCGGACCCGCGCGAGGTGGCCGGCATCTACCTCGTTCCGCTCGGCGATCTCCTGGACCCGGAGAACCTCGTCGTCCAATCGATCCCCCAGAGCGACCGCCCCGTCCTCGCCCTCTCGATCCTGGGCACCCTGGTCTACGCCCCGACGGCGGCGGTCCTGCATCAGTTCGCGGAGGTGGCGGTCGCCGGACGGGAGACCCGGGTGGCGCATTACGAGCAGCCGGTGTTCGCGTGGCGGTGAGGGTGGCATATGCTGATGGAGTAGAATGCTCTCGGAGGCGAACACGATGCATGCTCACAAGTTGAAGATCACCGTTCCTCAGGATCATCAGGTCGAGATCCGCCTCCCCGAGGATTTCCCTCCCGGACCCGCCGAGGTCATTGTCCTCTCCTCGTTCCGGGCCGAGAGCCGGAGCCAGCAGCCTTGGACAAAGCTGCTGGAACCCCATCCCGTATTGGGGAAGATCGTCTTCCATGAAGATCCATCCAAGCCTCTCGATCCCGAGGATTGGCCCGAAGATTAGAGCCGATGCGGCTCCTCCTCGATACTTGCGTTCTCCTTTGGACGGCCGGCGAGCCCAGGCTCGGCTGTAGCCCGGGAGCATTTAGCCAACCCGGATACCGAGCTCTACGTATCTGCCATCTCTGCCTTCGAGGTTGCGGTCAAGCATCGGAAGAAGAAGCTGGATCTACCTCTTCCCCCCGTCAATGGTTTCGCGAGGTGCTCGCAACGTACGAAATTCAGGAGTTGCCGATCACTTCGGAAATAGCTGGGCTGTCACAGGAGGTCTCGGTATCCCACTCCGATCCCTGCGACCGGCTCATCATCGCCACGGCTCAAATCCATGGCATCCCCGTGGTCACTTCAGACGGCCTGATCCAGGACTGCGCGGACATAGAAACGATCTGGTAGTTTGGCGGTCGTCGCTTCCTTACAGATCGGCCTTCGAGTCTACCCTTGGATTGAGACCCCAGGCCCTTGGACCCTCAACGCCCCGTCTCCGTATAAGGATTAGGATCGATGAATTCTTTATACCAGGAGATCTCTCATGAACGGGAAATGGCTTCTTTGCCTCGGCGCTCTCGCGCTCGGCGGGCTCGTCCCCCAGAGCCTCGCGGCCCAGCTCGCCCCCGTGGGGCCCGAGGTCCAGGTCGACATCCCCCACGAAAGCTTTCATCCGGGTTGTCCCTCTCTGGCCGTGGCGCCCGACGGATCTTTCGAGATTGTTTGGGATTATCAGGATAGCGGCGATATCAACGCTTACGGGCGCCATTACGATCCAAGCGGCGAGCCGACCGACCCCGCGCCGGTTGTGATCAGCCGGATCGGCGGAGATTACTATCACCCCCAGATCGAGTTCGCCACCGCGATTCCGGACGGCTTTCAGGTCTTCATCCTGAAAACCGACTCCCCCTTCAACGATCCCGCGTTTCATTTCCGCCAGCTCCTGGATTCGGCCGGCGCGCCGGTGGGGCCGCCGGAAGCCTTGAAGCCAGGCACCCGGTTCGTGGCCGGGCTGGATGGCCGCCTGTATGTCTCCCGGTACCAGGCCGTCGCCAAGAACCTGACGCTGGTGCCGGCCTCGCCCGCCGGCAAACCCCTGGGAGCGCGGATCGTTCTCAACACCCGGGCGATCGACGCGCCCTTTCTCGCGCCCCAGCTCGCCCCGGTAGGCGGCGGCGATTTCGTGGCGCTGTGGAGCGGCGTCAGCGTGGCGAAGCGGGGCGCGCCCGCGCGGCAGGTCCTGCGGGCGCGGATCGTCCGCCAGGGCAAGCCCGTGGGGCAGGATTTCGACATCAACGTCTTCCCGGGAGGCGCTCCGGACGGCCGGCCGATCCTCTTCGATACGCGCGTTGTCAGCGATCCGTCCAGCGGAGGATTCGCCGCCGTCTGGAGGGTCTGGGGCGACGCCTTCAACTTTTCGGTCCACCTGCGGTTCTTCGACGCCTCGGGCCGGCCGCGCACCTCCGAGATCGTGGCCGTGCCGAGCGCTCCGAAAGTCGATTACTTCTCCGCCGCCTTCGACGACGCGGGCAATCTCCTCCTGCTCTGGCGGCCGCCGCTCGACGGGGTTCTGCGGGCGCGGCTGTTCGCCGCCGCCAGCGGCGCGCCGCTTGGACCGGCCTTCCAGATCGGCCCCAATCCCGACCCGCCGACCTGCGGCGACGTGGCCTGGACGGGGGACTCCTGGGTGATCGCCTATCGGGCCCCCGGCGACGGCGGCCAGAGCGCGATCGTCTGGCGCCGGTTCCGGTAGAATCTCTCCAATCAGATGTTCTGACGGGAGAGATCGCCTGGGCGACACCCTCTCGCCGGATGTCGAGGGCCGCCATTACGAGGCGGATGGCACTCCGACCGATCCTTTCGAGTCCCGTCTGGCCACGGTGAACGGCTCCCCGGCCGCCCTGGCCGTCACTCCGGACGCGAACGGTTTCCGCATCCTGATCGAGGCCGCGGACGACACCGGGCACCGCCCCCCGAAGTTTTACCAGCGCCGCGTGGATCGGGACGGCGAGGCGTACGTGCTGAACAGCCGTCCGATCGACGCGCGGGCCATCCCCCGGGTCGTGCCGCTGGCGGACGGCGGATGGGTCGCGGTCTTCGCCGGGCACAGCATCGCGGCGCCGGGTTCCCCGGCCGGGCAGGTGATCCGGGCGCACCGGTTCGACGCGGCGGGCCGTCCCGCCGGTCCGGACTTCGACGTCAATCCTCCCCGGGGTGCGCCGGGGAGCTCCGCCGGGCTCGATTTTCGATATCTGGTCGTCGCGGCGGTCCCTTCTTCCTGATCTCCTGCGGCAACGCGGCCTGGACGGGAGACTCCTGGCTGATCACCTGGGCGGGCCGGAGCAGGGACGGCGATCGAGCGCGATTTTCATGCGCCGGTTCCAGTAGGCCGCCTGGGCGGGTGGCTTGCGACCTCACCTCGGCCGCCCGGGATTGAAATCCCGGGCTACCCACGGCCGTCCCATCCGGGACTCCAAGACCCTTTCTGCAGAGCCCCGGGAAGGGGCGATTGTCGGTAGCCCGGGATTTCAATCCCGGGCGGCGAGGCCGCTATCCTGCCAACCCACCGCCCTCACCCCTGCCCGCCCCCCGCCAGCAGCGCGTCGTACCGCCGCTGCATCTCCTCGGGCGACACCTCCTCAATGCGGGTCATGACCTGCCAGACGTGCCCGAACGGGTCCTCCAGCCTGCCGCCCCGCTCGCCGTAGAACTCGTCCTTGATCGGCTTCGCCAGCTTCGCGCCGGCAGCCACGGCCTGCTGGGCGAAAGCGTCCACGTCCGGGACGGTGAGGTGGAGGCTTACCGAAGTGCCGCCGAGCGACTGTGGGCCGAGGATCCCGTACTCCGGGTACTCGTCCGCGATCATGATCCGCGCGCCGCCGATCTGGATCTCGGCGTGCCCGATCTTGCCGTCCGGCTCGCTCAGGCGCAGCACCTCGGTCGCGCCGAACGCCTGCCGGTAGAACTCGATGGCGCGAGCCGCGCCCTTTATGTGCAGATACGGAATCACCTGGGCCGTCATGATGTCTCCTCCTTTTCGGGGCCACTCTCTTGTGGCTGTCAGGATCTTAGAGAGGCCCTGGCGCCAGGTCTTGGAAAAAAGTCTCGGCGATGCTGACGCTCTCGGGATAGCGGCGGGCGGCGAGGAACTCGCGCGGGGAGAAGCCGCTCAGCTCGCGGAACTCCGCGTTCATGTGCGGCTGATCGTAATAGCCGGCGGCGAGCGCGACGCCGGCGAGCGAATCCGCTCCCGCGTTCACCATCGCGAGGGCGCGGCGGAAGCGGAGGGTGCGCGCGTACTGCTTCGGAGTCGCCCCGATCTGCGCGCGGAAAGCATTGGCGAGACGGGTCTTCGAAAAACCGGCCCGCTCGCGCAACTCGGAGATCGACACCGCGCCCTGGCTGCGCTCGATCTGGCCGGCGACCCAGGCGACCGCCGGATCGACCCCCGGAGACCGCGCCACCCGCTGCATGACCCAGTCCGCCGCCCGGCGCAGGCGCTCCTCGGCGGAGACCGCGCCATGGCAGCACTCGATCAACTCGTCGGCGGCCCGGCCGGCGAGGTCCTGGAGATCGACCGTCAGCCCGCTCACTTCCGAGAGTGGGGTGGCGAGCAGCGCGTAGGCTCCGGCCGGATGCAGCCGCACGCCGAGGACCGGTGGCGAGGACGCCGGCGCCTCGACCACCCACGAGCTCGCCTGCAGGCCGCCGAAGCAGGCCGTCGAGCAGCGCCCCGTCCAGCCCCCCTCGACGACCCGGTACGGCTCGCCGAAGTGGACGATCAGCTCGAAGATCCCGTCCGGAAAGTTCCGCTCCCGCGCGAAAGTCACCGTCCCCTCGAAATACCAGAACGACTCGACCAGGCCCGCCAGGTGCGGCGGGCTCCACCGGCTGTGGGTCCAGCAGCCGAGCGGGGAGGCGACCCGTTGAGTGACGATGCCCATGGAAGCGAGTTTAGCGGAGCGCGCGTGGGGCGGAAGTGTTCAGACTTAACGCCTGATCTCCTCACGGGAGGAGGGAATGCCGCGTCGTAAGCTTACGACGCGGCATTTTATGGTTACAGTGATGCGAGGCAAGCTCCTGAGGAAGCGCAGAGACCCGTAATGAATTGAAATAAGCCTGGGATGATGGGAGTCAAGCTAAAGTGACTCGTCTTTTGGAAAAAGTGCCTGCTCGTAACCACGGTAGGAGTCGCGGGACGATATAATGCCGCGACTTAACCATAAAGTGAATCGACGTAAGGAAAAGTTACCTCGAATTCTTTTATCTCTAGTCATTTTTAGTAGACAGAGACGCGACGTAACACGAAGACGGATCAATTCAGGTCTTTGCGGAGAGCTATAAGGAGGGAGTGGCGCGTTGTAAGCTTATAGGAGGGAGAGTTGGCTTGAGTCGGATCAGTTTGCCGTGATAGTGTCGGGACTTGGGGAGATCCATGCCGCCATAGCGCTCTGCAAGGAGCCGTCCGGATGAAGTGCCGCAACTCGGCGGTGCGCTGAGCCAATCTGAGGCTCGGTGAGCGGAGGGGACCTTGCGGCACCTGGGAGAATTCTATGAGCAAGACACTTTCCGTGGCGCAGATGCTGGCCAATCTGGAGGCGCGGCTCGCCTTTCACCAGGGGCGGCGGAACTTTCACGCCGAGCAGGAGGCCCACCACCGCGATCAGCTCGCCTTGCACGACGCCGAGTTGCAGAAGACCCGCGAGCGTTTCGAAGCGTTCAAGGCCGCGGCCGAGGCCGCCGCGGAGCTCGCCGCGCCCCCTGCCGCTCCGGAGGAGGACCGCGCGAAGGAGGAGATCGCCTACTTCGGCAACCGTCCGATGGTCAGCCGCCTGATCGCCCGCGTCGTCGATCGCCAGCCGGTGGGGGAGGAGTTTGGCGCCCGTGCCATCGCCGAGGAGGTCAACGACCGCTACCAGGACGTGCTGAAGAAGGCCGTCGAGCCGGGAACGGCATCGGTCGTCCTCCGCCGTCTGGGCGCCTCCGGCCAGATCCGGCAGGTCCGGCCGGGCAAGGCGCTCTACGAGGCGCTCTACGTGCGGGAGGACCTTTAGCATTGACAAAAACGTACGAGAGACCCTATGGTTTGCAAAGACTTAATAAGCGGCAGCCTGCTGTCCGCTTCCAAACCTAAGAGGAGATCATCCATGCGAAAGAAGCTCGTTCTCTTGGCGTTCGCTCTCGCGGCAACCACGGCGGCCAGCCTTTTGACGCCCACTCCGGCCCACGCTGTCTTTTGCGCCAACGGATATATTGTCAACTGCGGCGACACATTGATCTGTTGCCCTAATGGTCAGATCTGCTGGTGCCCATAGCCCTCGTTAGGACTGATCTGTAGGGCGGTCCTGTGGCCGTCCTGTCTTCGTTCCAGGGCGGCTACAATCCTCTTCGGATATGAGCCTCTTCGGATATGAGGTTGACAGGCTGTGCGAATCAGCCTATGGTTCGCAACCACTTAAGGAGCGGTCAGCCTACTCTCCGCTCCAACTTACGAGGAGGATCGTCCATGCGGAAGAAGCTCGTGATCCTGGCGTTTGCTCTGTCGGCTGCCGCGGTCAGTCTTTTCGCGCCCACGAAGGCCTACTCCCTCTGTCAACGCTATGTTCTTTGCGGCGAGGACATCGTTTGCTGCCCCAGACTTGGCGACTGCCCGGTATGCCCTTAGAGGCTGTCTGACAGGCCGGGCAAGACGCTCTATGTGCGCGGCGCCTGTTTCTACCGCCGGCGCTCCAGCGATTTCATGAGATTCTTTTCCCGTGGATTGTCTGGAGGAGTGAAACGATGGAGAGGGAAACGCATGCCGTTCTCTGGCGGCGGCGCGATCTGCCCGGCCACGAAGCCTGCCGCGTGACCGCGCTCGCGACCGGCTGGCGGATCGCGGGGACCGCCGTGTTCCTCTACGAGCGGCAGGCCTGCCGGCTGGACTACACGATCGGCTGTGACGCGACGTGGCGGACGCTCGCCGCGAAGGTCTTGGGATGGGTGGGGGACCAGGACGTCGAGGTCGAGGTGCTGCGCGACCTATCCGGGGATTGGCAACTCAACGGCCGCGACTGTCCCGAGGTGGCCGGCTGCATCGATATCGATCTGAACTTCAGTCCGGTGACCAACACGCTCCCGATCCGCCGGCTCGATCTGAAGGTGGGGGAGGCGGCGCCGGTGCGGGCCGCCTGGCTCCGCTTTCCGAGCTTCTCGCTCGAACCCCTCGAGCAGTCGTACGCGCGTCTCGATAAAAACCTTTACCGTTACGAAAGCGCCGGCGGCCGGGTCGTGGCGCGCATCGGGGTCGACGAGCAGGGGCTCGTCACCGAGTATGGGGACATCTGGGCGCGCGAGGAGATCAACAGCTGATCGCTCGCGCGCGTGCTATCGTCGCGGCCATGCCCGATTCCATCGAGGACCGTCCGCTCCGGGAGGCCGGAACGATGAACCCATACCAGAAGTTCTCTACATTCATGGCTCGCCTGATCGGCAGTGTCATGGTGCTGGGCGGTTTGGCAGGACCTGTCTCCATGCTTGCCTACAGGCTTGTGGGCCGGGATCTCCCCAGCTATTCGGACGAGCGGTGGATTGGAAGCTTTTTCTGGGCGGCCGTGGGGCTGGCGCTCCTTCTCCTCGGACGGCCCATCGGCAAGGCGTTGGGGCGCGGCCTCGAATGAGTCGCGTCGACGATCGCCTGCGGCAGCTCGGGATCGAGCTGCCGGAGCCCAGCAAGCCCGGGGCGAATTACGTTCCTGCCGTCCGCACCGGAAACCTGATCTTTCTCACCGGCCAGCTTTCGCAATGGAATGGGGAGCGCCGCTTCATCGGCAAGCTCGGCCGCGAGTTCAGCATCGAGGAGGGGCAGCAGGCGGCCCGGCTCTGCGCCCTGAACCTCGTGGCGCAGCTCCGGGCCGCGCTGGACGGCGATCTCGACCGCGCCGTCCGCTGCGTGCGCATCGCCGGCTACGTCAACTCCATGCCCGACTTCGTCGCCCAATCGCAGGTGATCAACGGCGCCTCCGATCTGTTCGTGGAGGTCTTCGAGGAAGCCGGCCGGCACACCCGCATGGCCGTCGGGGTCAGCGCGCTGCCTTATGACGTGGCGGTGGAGGTGGAGGCGGTTTTCGAGGTCCGCTGAAGGAGGGATCCATCCATGACTCCGATTCGATTCCTCACCCTCGCGCTGACGGTTCTGGCCGTCACCTCCTGTGAGGGCGGGCCCTTCGTCAATCCTGTCCAACCCGCGGGGCCGGTATGGGAAGAGCCACAACTGTCCATGCTGCTGCAGGCCTATCGTCAGAGGTTGCCTGGCAAGACGCGGGTCCTGGAGCTCTATCTCCGTGACTCCTCGGACACGCTGCGGGTGCACGATCCCAAGGCTGAGGAGAGCGTGAGCGAGTACCACTACTTCAACCGTTCCGGCGTCCAGTTGGGCGACCCCAGCCCGGGGCATCTCGAACACGGCGAAAGTTTCGCGGAGAGCCCCTTCTTCCTGGATCAGGTGGCGTCACATCGCATTCCCGGTCTCGTGCGGACGGTGAAGGAAAAGATGTCTTTCGAAGGCGCCAAGATCCACAGTGTTCGCGTGAAGCGCGGCCCGCCTCCCGCCAGGGATGTTCAGATCGAGATCATCGTCAACGGCAAGTACAATTCGGGCCGTCTCCTGGCCGACAGCCAGGGCAACGTGTTGAAGGTCGAGATTCTTTGAAGCCGGGTGAGGGGAGCGGCAGGCGCGAGGCAGCGTCTACCCTCAACACACATCTTGCCCTCTGGGACAGCCTGCCCTCCGAATCCTCACCCTCGGTCCCTCTCCACGAAGTGGAGAGGGAGGGCGCGAGTAGGAGAGCGCTCCTCAACCGGAATACCCCCTCCTGACCTCCCCCGTTCCGGGGGAGGAAAAATGCCGTGCTCGGCACGGGCCGTCAAGATCCTGTGAGCTGAGGCAGCCCTTCCTACGTGGGCCCTCCCTCTCCACTTCGTGGAGAGGGACCGAGGGTGAGGATTCGGAGGGGCAGGACGCCCCAGAGGGCACCCCAGTCTGGATCCGCCCGGCCCGGGATAAACTGGCCCGGCCCTCGCCGGAGCGGCGGGGCATTCGTAGAGGGGTCGGGCATGCTGCAACTGGAAGCCGCGAACGTCCGGGTCGGCGCGCGGGCCGAATCGAAGGAGGACGCCATCCGGCAGGTCGCCGAGCTGCTGGTGCGCTCCGGGTGCATCGAGCCGGGGTATGCCGAGAGCATGCTGGCGCGGGAGCAGGTCGCCAACACCTATCTCGGCAAGGGCGTTTCCATCCCCCATGGCCTGCCCAGGGACCGCGAGCTGATCCAGCGCACGGGGATCGCCGTGCTCCAAGTGCCTGACGGCGTCCTGTGGCAGGAGGGGGACACGGCGCGCCTCATCGTCGGCATCGCGGCCCGCTCGGACGAGCATCTCGACATCCTCAGCAACCTCACCGGCCTGCTCTACGACGACGAGCTGGTGGACCGGCTGGCGTTCACCCCGCACGCGCGGGAGGTGATCGCGGCGCTCACCGCGCCGCGTGTGGATGCCCCGGCGTCCTCTGAGGACGGGGGGCCGACCGAGGGCGGCCTCGCGGTCGAGGCGGTCGTGGGCGGCGCGCACGGCCTGCATGCCCGGCCGGCGACGGCGTTCGTCGAGGCCGCCAAGGGGTTCGACGCCGAGGTGATCGTGCGCCACGGCGCGAAGCGGGCCAACGGCAAGAGTCTCGCCGGGCTGCTGAGGCTCGGCGTCAAGGCCGGCGGCGCGGTGAGGATCTCGGCGCGGGGGCCGCAGGCGGAGGCCGCTCTGGCGGCGCTGAAGCGGCTGATCGAGCTCGAAGAGACGGAGGAGATCGCCCTCGGCGGCCCGACGCACGGCTGGTCGCCGCGCGCGGCCGGCGCCACCGTGCGGGGGCTGGCCGCGTCGCCGGGCCTCGCGATCGGGCCGTTGCGCCTGCTGCGCCAGAGCCGGATCGTCGTCGAGCGCTGTGCCAAGGATCCGGAGCGGGAGCGCCGGCGGCTGGACGAGGCGATCGACACGGCGCGCGTGGAGCTCCAGGAGCTCTATCAGGAGGTGAAGGCGAAGTCCGGCGCGGCCGGCGCCGCCATCTTCCTCGCCCACGCCGAGTTCCTGGCCGATCCCGATCTGCTGGCGCGGGCCGAACGGCGGATCGCGCAGGGGGAGAGCGCCGGCTGGGCCTGGCGGGAATCGATCGACGCGGAAGCGGATTCCCTGGCCAAGCTGGACGATCCGCTGCTCGCCGGCCGCGCGACCGACCTGCGGGACGTCGGCACGCGCGTGCTGCGCCGGCTGGCGGAGGTGATCGAGGAGGAGCCGGAGCTGCCGGCGGGACCGGTGATCCTGCTGGCGGAGGATCTGACCCCCTCGGACGCCGCGGCGCTCGATCCGGCGCGCGTCCTGGGCTTCTGCACGGCGCGGGGCGGGCCGACCTCGCACGCGGCGATCATCGCGCGATCGCTGGGAATTCCGGCCGTGGTCGGCGTCGGACCGGTCGCGATGCACCAGCCGGAGGGCGCGACGGCGGTCCTGGACGGCGACAACGGCGTCCTCTACGTCGATCCGAGCGCGAACGACCTTGCCGCGGCGCGCGCCGCGCAAAGCTCGCTGGCCGGAATGCGCGACGCGGAGTACCGGACGCGCTACGAGCCGGCGATCACCACCGACGGAGTGCGGATCGAGGTGGTCGCCAACACCGGCCTGGCGAGGGAGGCCGCGCAGGCGGTGGAGGCCGGCGGCGAGGGGATCGGCCTGATGCGCAGCGAGTTCCTGTTCCTCGAGCGCGACTCGCCCCCCTCGGAGGACGAGCAGTACGCCGCCTACCGGGAGGCGGTGGAGGCCCTGGCCGGCCTGCCGCTGATCCTCCGCACGCTGGACATCGGCGGCGACAAGGCGGTGCCCTATCTCGATCTCGCGGCCGAGGACAACCCGTTCCTCGGCGTGCGCGGCATCCGGCTCTGCCTCGCCCATCCTGAGCTGTTCAAGACCCAGTTGCGGGCGATCTTCCGCGCTTCCGCGCACGGACCGATCAAGATTATGTATCCGATGATCTCCGGCCTTGGGGACCTGCGCGAGGCGGTGGCGATCACCGAGCGGGTGCGGCAAGAGCTGGGCGCCGAAAGGCTCGAGATCGGCATCATGATCGAGGTGCCGTCGGCGGTCATGATGGCGTCCGAGCTGGCGGCGGAGGTCGATTTCTTTTCGATCGGCACCAACGATCTGACGCAATACGTGCTGGCGATGGACCGCGGCCATCCGCTGCTGGCCCGGCAGGCCGACGGGCTCCACCCGGCGGTGTTGCGGATGATCGATCAGACGGTGCGCGCCACGGAAGGAAAGGATACCTGGGTCGGTGTCTGCGGCGGGGTGGCGGGGGAGCCGCTGGGCGCGGTGATCCTGATCGGTCTCGGCGTCGCCGAGCTTTCGGTCAGCATTCCGAGCATCGCGGCGATCAAGGCCCGCGTGCGCAATGTTTCGATGCGGGACGCCGTCGCCCTGGCCCGGCGGGCGCTCGCCTGTGACAGCGCCGAGGCGGTGCGCGGCCTGGTGAAGGGATGAGCAAGCCACGGGTCGTCACGGTCACGCTCAACCCGGCAATCGATCAGACCCTGAGTATCCCCGGCTTCGCCGCGGGGCGGGTAAACCGGGTGGCCGAGAGCCGGTCGGACGCCGGGGGCAAGGGGGTGAACGTCGCCTGCTGCCTCGCCGACCTCGGGGTGGAGGTCACCGCGACCGGATTTCTCGGCGCCGAGAACGCGGATATCTTCGAAGCGTCCTTCACCCACCGGGGGATCGCCGACCTCTTCGTCCGCGTCCTCGGCCGCACGCGCGTTGGCATCAAGATCGTGGACGATCGGACGGGGCAAACCACGGACATCAACTTTCCGGGCCTCGCGCCGGAGGCGGAAGACCTCGTGGAGCTCTTCGAGCGGATCTTCCTGCTTGTCGAGCCAGGGGGTTGGTTCGTCCTCAGCGGCAGCGTTCCAGCCGGGACTCCGGACGTCATCTACGCCCGCATGATCGAACTGCTCCAGGACCGCGGCGGGCACGTCGTGCTCGACACCAGCGGCGGGCCGTTGCGGGAGGCGCTGACGAGCGGTCCGGAGGTGGTGAAACCCAATATCGAGGAGCTCGGCGAGCTGGTCGGGCGGACGCTCGCGACGCCCGCCGACGTCCGCGCCGCCGGCGAGTCGCTGCTCGAGCGCGGCGTCCGGCTCGTGGTGGTCTCGATGGGCGGCGACGGCGCGGTGTTCGTCGATCGCGAGCAGGCGCTGCTGGCTCGCCCGCCCAAGGTCCAGGTCCGCAGCACGGTCGGCGCGGGGGACGCGATGGTCGGCGGGATCGTCCACGCGAAGCTCCAGGGTATGGCGCTGGCCGATCTTGCGAGGTTCGCCACCGCCAGCGGCGCCTATGCGGTGACGCGCGTTGGACCCGGGATCGAGGACCGGGACTCGCATCGAAAACTGATCGAGCAAGTCGAGATCGAAGATCTGAAGTAACCGTACAGGAGCCGCACCATGGCGAGAATCGTCGCGATCACGGGCTGTCCGACGGGCGTGGCCCACACCTACATGGCGGCCGAGGCGTTGAAGAAGACCGCCGCGATCATGGGGCACGAGCTCAAGGTCGAGACGCAAGGGGCCGAAGGGGTGAAGAGCCCGCTGTCGCCCGCGGACGTGGCGGCGGCGGACGTGGTGATCGTGGCCTCGGACATCCACGTCGACATGGCGCGCTTCGCGGGCAAGCCGATGGTCGCGGTGCCGGTCAGCGACGCCATCCGCAAGACCCGCGTGGTGATCGAAAACGCGCTCGCCGAGCTGCGCGAGGAGCATGAGGCGCCGACGCTGGAACTGTCCCCCGTATCAGCACCCGCACCTGCCACCGGCCCGGCGAAGCATCTGGTCGCCGTGACGGCCTGCCCGACTGGGATCGCGCACACCTTCATGGCCGCCGAGGCGCTGAAGAAATCGGCCGCGGCGCTGGGCTGCGAGATGCGGGTGGAGACGCAGGGCTCGGTCGGCGCCAAGAACCGGTTGACGGACGAGGAGATCGAGCGCGCCGACGCCGTGATCCTCGCCGCCGACGCCTATGTGGACCCGGCGCGGTTCGCCGGCAAGCGCCTCTTCCAGACCACCACCAAGGCGACCCTGCACGACGGGCGAAAAGTGATCGAAGAGGCGCTGGCGCTGCCCGCCCCCGCCGCGGTGCCGGCGGAAGCGGTCAAGGATCTCAAAGCACCGCGCACGTCCACGCGCACCGGTCCCTACAAGCACCTGATGACCGGGGTGTCCTACATGCTGCCGCTGGTGGTCGCGGGGGGCCTGCTGATCGCCCTGGCGTTCGCGGTGGGCGGCCTGGACGCCGGCGCCCGGGAGGGCACGCTCGCCTGGGCGCTGATGAAGATCGGCGGCGGCACGGCGTTCCAGCTTTACATTCCGGTGCTCGCCGCGTTCATCGCCTACTCGATCGCCGACCGTCCGGGGCTGACGTCGGGATTGATCGGCGGCATGCTGGCGATGACGCTGGGCGCCGGGTTTCTCGGCGGTATCGCGGCCGGCTTCCTGGCGGGCTACGTGACCAAGTTCATGAACGATCACATCCGGCTGCCACAGAATCTCGAGGGCCTGAAGCCGGTGCTGATCCTCCCCCTGCTCTCGACGCTGGTGGTGGGACTGATCATGATGTTCGTCGTCGGGCCGCCGGTCACGGCGGTGCTCAACGCGCTGACCGGCTGGCTGAACGGCATGCAGGCGAGCAGCGCCGTGCTGCTGGGCGCGCTGCTCGGGGCGATGATGGCGTTCGACGTCGGCGGGCCGGTCAACAAGGCGGCGTACACCTTCGCCGTCGGCCTGCTCGCCTCCAAGGTGTATGGCCCGATGGCGGCGGTGATGGCGGCCGGCATGACGCCGCCGCTGGGCCTGGCGCTGGCAGCGGCGCTGTTCAAGAACCGCTTCACCCAGGAGGAGCGGGACGCCGGCAAGGCCGCGGCCGTGCTGGGCATCTCGTTCGTCACCGAGGGGGCGATCCCCTTCGCCGCCCGCGACCCGCTGCGGGTCGTCCCCTGCCTGGTGGCCGGCTCGGTGGTGACCGGCGCCATCGCGCTGGCGGCTCACGCCAGGCTGATGGTGCCGCACGGCGGCGTCTTCGTCCTGCTGATCCCCCACGCCGTCGAGCCCCTGGGGATGTACGTCGTGGCCATCCTCGCCGGCACTCTGGTCACCGCGGGCGCGCTCTATCTGGCGAAGCGGCCGATCGCCGCGGGCGTTTGAAACAGCTTTGTGGTAAGTTAGCTCCCAGACCAACAAAACTGGGAGTCTGCTCATGCCGAGCTCGACGATCCGTGGCGATGCCCGGGTCCGTGCTGTTCCGTGGCGCGACCTGCTGCAACTCACGTGGGCTGAAAAGGCCTGGGAGCTGGTGCTTCCTCTGCCATGGCTGGCGGGCTCCTTCGCGAGCTATGCCGCCGGGCATTGGATCCTGGGCGCCGTCTGCTCGTTCTATTTCTTTCTGACCGGATTGCGGCAATCCCACGGCGCGCAGCATTACACCCTCGGCGTTCCCAGGCGAGTGCAGGATTTTGTGATGTTCGGCCTGAGTCTGTTCATGCTCGGCAGCATGCACGCCGTGCAGGTCTCCCATCTTCACCATCACCGTCACTGTCTGGACGAGGACGACGCGGAGGGCTCCACCGCCCGCCTTGCCTGGTGGCAGGCCATCCTCGTCGGGCCGCTGTTCCCGCTCCGGCTGCATCGCGCGGCGTGGCGGCTCGGCTCGCCCGCGAAGCGCCGCTGGATCGCCGCCGAGGTAGCGGGGCTCCTGGCCGTCGCCGTCCTGGCCACCGTTCTCCCGCTCCAGGCCTTGCGCTGGCACGTTCTGGCGATGCTGATCGGCGAATCGCTGACCGGTTTCTTCGCCGTCTGGACGGTCCATCACGGTTGCGAGCCGAGCGGACTGTTCGCGCGCACGCAGCGGGGGCGCTGGGTGAACCGGCTCGGCTACAGCATGTTCTTTCACGCGGAGCATCATCTCTTTCCCGCGGTTCCCACCTGTCACCTGTCGCGCCTCGCCGAGCGGCTGGACGCCGCCACGCGGGGCACGGCGTGGAAGCAGGTCGTAGGCAGCCCCCTTGGGGCCGATCCCTCGATAGCCGATCCCTTGACATAGAGGGTGTGGGGGGCCTCCCCCTCGGCTTCGCTTTCCTTACAACGAGATCTGGGGCGGGCTCCTCAGCGAGCCCGCCGACGATGAAACTGAGTCCTGGAGAGAAGAAGAATGAACAACGCTCGAAATCCGCGAGTTCCCGCCGTTCGTTTCACGGTCCGGTTCGGCGCGCGGCTGCTCGCCGCCGTGGCACTGTTGGCGCTCGCGCCGCCGGCCGCCCACGCGGAAGCCGGCGGTCTGAGGTGTGAGGAGGTGTCGATCCCGGTGACCCTCTCGCCGGGCGACGCCACGGTCTACGATGTGGTCGCCGATCTCTGCGCCGCGGGGAGCGTTCACGGCAAGACCTTCCAGATCACGACCTCGGGCGCGACCTACGGGCACCTCTACTGGGATTTCCCCTACCAGCCCGAGATCTACTCGTACGTACGGCGCGCGGCGGCGGCGGGCTACGCCGTGGTCAACATCGACCGCATCGGCGTCGGCCGGAGCGATCACCCCCCGGCGAGCGCCGTCACTCTCCAGGCGGACGCCTACGTGGGTCACCAGATCGTGCAGGCGTTGCGGGGCGGAGATCTGGTGGTGCCCCAGTTCGGCCGTGTCCGTGCCGAGCGGGTGGTCGGGGTCGGCCACGGGCTGGGCTCCGCGATCACGATTCTCGAGGCGGCCTACTACGGCGACGTGGACGGCGTGGTGCTGACCGGTCTGACGCATACCCTGGGCGCCGGCCTGATGGAGGCGTTCGCGTCCTTCTATCCGGCGAGCCTCGATCCGGTCCTCGGCGGCCGGGGGCTGACGGCCGGCTATCTGACCGCCCGTCCGGGCCGTCGAGCCGATCTCTTCTACCATCCGCCGTTCGACCCCCAGGTGGTCGCGCTCGACGAGCAGATCAAGGAGACCGTCACCACGGGCGAGTTGAGCAATCCCCTGGTCTGGCTGGAGCCGTCGAAGGACATCCATGTCCCGGTGCTGGTGATCGTCGGCGATTACGACCGGGTCTTCTGCGGCCTTCCGACCTGCTCGGCCTCGAACACTTTCGCCAGAGAGGCGAGCTTCTACGCCCCCGACGCCTGCCTGGAGACGGTGGCCATCCCCGACGCCGGGAATGACCTGAATCTGCATCCCAACGCCCAGGTTTCCTATGGGGTTATCCTGGACTGGATCGACCGGCGCGTGGGCGGCGATCCGCGTGCTCCGGCGCCGCAGCCCTGCCAGCCGTGAGCGCTCCCGGCGGCACGGATAAATAGGGGAGGATCGTCAATGAACATCGTTCTCGCTCCCGGCGTTCTTGGGTTCGATCGGTTCAGCAAGATCGAGTATTTCAAGGGTGTCGCCAACCATCTGAAGACGAAGCTGGGCGCCAACGTCCTGGCGGCGACGACGGTCCCGCTGGGTACGATCGAGCAACGCGCCGAGCTACTGGCCCAACAGATCCTCGACGCGAAATTCGACACGTCGCCGGTGCACATCCTGGCCCACAGCATGGGCGGGCTCGACGCGCGTTTCCTGATCGCCAGGAACGTGCGCGGCGTCGCGTCCCGGATCGCGTCGCTCACCGCGATCGGGACTCCGCATTTCGGCTCGCCGATCGCGACCCTTCTCGACAAGGCCAATCCGTTCACGAAATTTCCGCACCTGGGAGCGCACAGCGAATTCATCGCCGAGCTGCGCGAGAACACCAACGCGGTTCACGACCTGTCGGAGGCGACCGCGCGCACGTTCAACGAAGAATGTCCCGACGATCCCCGCGTGCGGTATTTCGAAGTCGCCGGAGTCGGCCGGCAGGGGCGCCTCCTGCCGGTCTCGGCGCTGTTCCTGCCGACCTTCGCGATCGTGAGTCACCATGCTCCTGGCAAGAATGACGGCGTGGTGTCGTTGAAATCCGCGACGCGCAACGGCACCCGCAAGCCGACCGCGAAATGGCCGGGCGACCACGCGGACCTGATCGGCCACAATCTGGACAGCCCGACCCTGTCTGCCGACCCGCCTTTCCCATACCTCGAAAAGTATGAGGAGCTCGTCCGCCGCCTGATGCCCTGACGGCGTGGCCGGATGGCATAGACTCGGTCCGTGCGCGTCGCCTACTACAGCCCCCTGCCGCCCCAGAAATCCGGGATCGCGGACTACAGCGCCGAGCTGCTGCCGCACCTGGCGGAGCATTGCGAGATCGAGCTGATCGTCGACGAGGGGTTCCGGCCGGAAGAGACGCGCTTTCCCGTTCACGGCCACCGGGCGTTGCCGGGATTACTGGCGCAAGGACGGTTCGACGCCGTCCTCTATCAGCTCGGCAACAACCGGGATTATCACGCGTCGATCTACCGGTCGCTGATCGATCACCCCGGCGTCGTGGTGCTGCACGAATACGTGATCCATCACCTGGTGCGGGATCTGACCCTTTTCGGCGGCGATCCGCAAGCCTACGTGGGGGAGATGCGCTATGCCTACGGCAAGACGGGGGCGGCGATGGGCCGGCGGTGCGTGGCGACCGGCGTGCCGCTCGACCCCTGGAGCTATCCGCTGTTCGAGCGGGCGGTGGACGCCAGCCGCGGCGTGATCGTTCATAACCACTTCACCCGCGACCGGGTGCTCGCCTCGCGGCCGCTGGCGCGGATCGCCACGGTTCCGCATCATCTGAGCCTGGAGGGGCTGCCGGAGGTCTCTCCGGAGGAGGCGCGGCGCGCGCTCGGCATCGAGCCGGGGACCTTCGCCGTGGCCACCTTCGGCTTCCTCACCGCCTCGAAACGCCCCGAGGTGCTGCTGCGCGCCTTCGCCCGCCTGCGCCGGGAGGTGCCGGACCCCCAGACGATGAGGCTGCTGATCGTGGGCGAGGTCTCGCCCCACTTCGAGCTCGACCGCGTCCTCACCCCGGAGCTGCGCGCGGGGGTCACCATCACCGGCCGGCTGGAGCTCGACCGCTTCCTTCTCTATATGCGGGCGTGCGACGTCGCCGTGAACCTGCGCCACCCGACGGCGGGGGAGACCTCGGGCACGGTGATCCGCCTGCTCGGCCTGGGCAAGCCGCTGATCGTGAACGAGACCGGATCGTTCGTCGAGATCCCGGACGACGCGGCGGCCAAGGTGCCGCTCGACGACACGGAGGAGGACCTGCTGCTGGCCTACCTCCGCGCCCTCGCCGCCGACGAGCCGTTGCGCCGCCGGATGGGGGAGAACGCCCGCCGGCACATGGAGCTCCACCACGGCCTCGCCGCCTCGGCCCGTGGCTACGCGGACTTCCTGCGCGAGACGATCGCGGCCGGCGCGGCGCCGTTCCGCGCCGTCCCGCCACTCCTCGCCTATCCGGAGGACGATCTGCTCTCCGATCTCGTCCGCGACGCCAGCGCCGAGCTGGTGGACCTCGGGGTGGAGGAGGGGGAGGACGACCTGCTGCAGGAGCTCGCGGCGGCGATCGTCGAGGTGGATCTGGACCGCTGAGATCATCGCCTGTTGACAGTCTATTTCAAATACTCTAAATTTCTGCTTGTTTTGGGGTGCACCCTCTGCAATCGGGCGGTTCCGTGAGGACCGTCCTCGGATTTCAACGTCGCGCCTTCCAATCTGGAGGTGCGAGACAGGAGAGGACATGCATATGAGCACCTCGAAACTGGCCTGTTGCGCGATCGCCCTGAGTGTCCTGCTAACGGCACCGGTGATGGCTGCCGCGGCCGCCCCGCCGACGATCACGAGCGGCATCGACATCTTCACGACCGCGCCGGCGACGCAGGCCGACTTCACCAACAACCCCCTGCCGGCGGACTTCTTCTGCACGGGCTCGTCCGCGTTCTCGGGGTCGATCCCGCTGACCGGCGTGCCGCTGACGACCGTGCCCGCCGGGATCGCGGGCAGCACGGACACCATCGTGCAGCGCCTGGCGAACGGCGTGTTCTCCACGTCGGGGACGGCGACGATTCCAGTCATCCTGCGCGCGCTGAAGATGCGCAGCTCCAGCAATCTCTCGGTCTTCTGTCCGGGCGTGGGCAACACCAACTGGCAGGTCGACGTCTGCCTCTGTGGCACGCAGAAGCAGACCTCGATCACCGCCAAGATCGACCCGGCCTGCGGCACCTGCGGCACCTTCGACGGCACCCTGGCGGTCAACGCCTGCCTGCGGTTCACCCGGTTGGACAACGGCAAGGTCGCCGGGCCGGTGCAGCAGCCTCTCACCCTGGGCATCAACGCCATGCCGTGGTGCTACAAGGCCGGCCTCAACGAGACGGTGATCCCCACCGCGTTCTCGGTGGACACCAACTGCGACGGTCAGGCCGACCTCAATCTGCCGGGCACCACGAACTTCCATCCCGGCTGGAAGTGCTCGGACGCCGGTCAGGACTGCTGGGCGCTGTTCGCCAACCTGACGCACTGCCACACCAACTACACCCACCCGAACGAGCACCCGCACTGCGTGAACCCGGTCTGCGGGCGCCAGTGAGCCGCTCGGGAGGTTGATCGATACAGGGCCGGTCCGCGGACCGGCCCCCGCCATTTTCCGGCTTCCCGGCACTCGTGGTACCTTCCGGCGCCATGCGTCGGCTTCTTCGGCTCGCGGTAGTCCCGATTCTCCTGCTGGTGATCGCGGGGCACTTCTTCTACTGGTACTGGCCGCGCGAGCGGGCGTCGGCGCCGGCGGGGCTGCCGGCGCGGCTGCTCGCCTCGGGCGAGTATGGCGCCTGCCTGTGGGTGCCCTATCCGCACCAGAACCTGGGCAAGCTGGAGGGGGCGATCGCCGACGGTCCGGCCTATCTGGCCGCGGCGGCGCGGGTGGCCGATCTGCCGGCGCCGGTGATGCGCTCGTTCGGCCCCTTCGCGGTGCCGCCGTCGAGCGAGATCGTGGCCTGCTCGGACCTCGACGGCGACCGCTTCCTGCTGGTGGCGCGGGTCTATCCCGCTCTCGCGGCGGTGGCGAAGCTCGCCGGCCGCCTGGCGGACAACCCCTGGCTGAAGGGGGGGGAGATCCGCGAGGAGCGGGGGAAGCGCGACGAGGTCCAGGAGCGGGCCCTCCACGTCGCCTGGCGGGACGGCTACTGGACGGTGCGCTCCGGCGCCGAGCCGGCGCTGCCGACGGCGCCGCCGGCAGGAACCGCCCCGGACTACCCTGTCAGCCTGGGGATCTTCCACCTGGGAGAGGAGGTCTCGGACTTCCCGGCCGGCGACTACGTCCTCCGGCGGCAGGGGAGGGATCTCGACCTGACGCTGGTGGGAGGCGCGCCGGTGCCGCCGCCGCCAGCCTTCGTGGCGAGCGCGGACGCTCCCGCGCTGCTCGCCGTGGCCGGGCCGGCCTGGCCGGCCGACGCGGAGCGGCCGCTGCCGCCGGCGGCGATGGTGCTGTTCGACGCCAAGGGGGGAGGGCTGCACCTCGGCCCCCTGGGGGACGTGCCGGGGATCGCGGTGCTCAACCCGCCGGGGGAGAAGCGGTGGGCGGTGCCGGCGCGGGGGCTCGCGGGGCTGCTGGCGCAGAACATGCCGCGGGGGAATGCGTCCGGATGGAGCATTGTTGCCGTGGATGACGCGAGTCTCGCGAGCGCCAAGGCTCTCGCTCCCCAGATCAACCATCTCGTGCCGCCCGCCGGGGACGGCCCGGGCACCGAGCCGATTCCGGGGCAACCGGCTTCCGGCCAGATCATTCTGGGGTTGTGGGTGAAACCCCGTCCGGCCCTGCGGCTGGTCTCCCAGTTCCGCAAGGGCCTGGAGAAGTTTCCCCTGGCGGACCGGCGGCAGGTCGAGCGATGGCGCAACTGGGAGACGCTGCTCTCTCCCCTCGCCGCCTGCGAGCGGGCCTCGGTCCTGGCGACCCGGTCGCCTTCCGCCTTCCTCCTCCGCTTGCAGGAGTGCGATTGACAGCGGGAGGGGAAATCCCTTAGCCTTCGCGGTTGCCCCGGTTGGAGATTTTCTCATGAAGATTTGGCTGGATCAGGTTCGTGACGAACCTTTCAACTGGGACGAGACGCAGAACGTCTCTCCGGAGACCCTGGACCGCCCCGAGCTGCTGGCTCTCGGTCCAGTCCATTGGCGCGGCCAGGTGGTGTTCGCCGATCCCGGGTTTTTCCTGCGGGCGCGGCTCTCCTACGAGCAGACCCTGAGCTGTAACCGGTGCCTGAAGCCGATCGTCGAGCCCACCCGGGACGACATCGAGCTGATGGTCCTGGTGGACCGCCAGCCGGAAGCGGAGAGCGAGCATGCGTTGCACGTGCAGGATCTGGGGCAGATGTACATCACCGAGGAGATCCTCGAGACCGACCCCATCCTGATCGAGCAGCTTCAGCTCAACGTGCCGATGAAGCCGCTCTGCCGCGCCGACTGCAAAGGGCTCTGCCCGGAGTGCGGCGCCGACTTGAACGAGGGGGCCTGCTCCTGCGCGGAGACCAAGACGGACCCGCGCTGGGAGGCTCTCGCCGCGCTGAAAAGCCGGTTTGAAGAGAAATAACACGATTCCTGAAGAGGCTCGACGACTATGCCGAATCCGAAACGCCGCCATTCCAAAGCCCGCCGCGACAAGCGCCGCGCTCACGACGCGCTGGAGCATCCCGCCATGTCCACCTGCCCGAACTGCGGCGAGGTCAAGCTGCCGCACCGCGCGTGCCCGAGCTGCGGGCAGTACCGGGGGCGGCAGGTGATCGAGGGCAAAGAGGCTCTCTGATCCCGGGCTTTCTCTCCCTCTCCTTCGCGGAGAGGGAGCCGGAGATCCTGGGATCAATCGTCCGGATAAACAACGTCCGGCCACCCATTTCAGCCCGTCATGCCGATCGCCGTTGACGCCATGGGGGGGGACTTTGCGCCGCAGAGCGCGGTGGAGGGTGCCTTCCAGGCCGCCCGCGAGGACGGCTGCTCGATCCTCCTCGTGGGCGACCGCGCCCGCCTGGAGGCGGAGCTGCGCAAGCACGGCTCCATCGGCTCCTCGGACGGGCGGATCGAGATCGTCCACGCCGAGGAGGTGGTGGGCATGGACGAGCCGGCGATCACGCCGATCCGCAAGAAGCGCCGCTCGTCGCTGCGCCTGGCCGCCGAGCTGGTCAAGGACGGGCGGGCGGCCGCGATGGTCACCGCCGGCAATACCGGCGCCGCGATGATCGCCGCCAAGATGGTGATCGGCACGGTCTCCGGCGTCGACCGGCCGGCGCTGGCGGCGGTGCTGCCGAACCCGCGCGGCCGCACGGTGCTCCTCGACGTCGGGGCCAATATCGACACCAAGCCGGTCCACCTGCGCGAGTTCGCCGTCATGGGGCACTTCTACGCGCAGGAGGTGATCGGCACCCTCTCGCCGCGCATCGGCCTGATGTCGATCGGCGAGGAGGAGGGAAAGGGGACGGATCTCACCCGCGAGGTGTTCAAGGTGCTGAAGACGACCGGCCTCAACTTCGTCGGCAACGTCGAGGGGGGGGACCTGTTCAAGGGGACGGTGGACGTGATCGTCTGCGACGGCTTCGTCGGCAACGTGGTGCTGAAGAGCTCCGAGGCGCTGGCGGAGTTCATCCTCCGCATGCTGCGCGAGGAGATCGCCGGCAGCCCGCGCGGCAAGCTCGGCTACCAGCTCGCCCGGCCGGCCTTCGACCGCTTCCGCGAGCGCACCGACTATAGTGAGTACGGGGCGGCGCCGCTGCTGGGCTTGAACGGCGGCTGCTTCATCGGCCACGGCCGCTCGAACGCCCGCGCCATCCACAACGCCATCCGCCGGGCCACGGAGTTCTCGAACGCCCGGCTCGACCGCAAGATCAGCGACAAGCTGGCCGAGCTGCACAGCCAGGAGGAGCGCCTCCTGGGCAACGACCACCAGGAGGCCGAAGCCGGATGAGCATCGCCACCAGGAAGCTCGCGTTCGTCTTTCCCGGACAGGGCTCGCAGAAGGTCGGCATGGGCAAGGTGTGGGCCGACGCCTCGCCCGCCGCCCGCGAGACCTTCGAGGAGGCCGACGAGGCCCTCGGCTTCCCGCTCTCCCGGCTCTGCTGGGAGGGGCCCGAGGAGGAGCTGAACCTCACCGCCAACACCCAGCCGGCGCTGGTGGCGGCCGCGACCGCCGTCCACCGCTCGCTCGCCGTCCTGGCGCCAGGGCTCGTGCCGGTCGCCATGGCGGGGCACAGCCTGGGCGAGTACTCGGCGCTGGTGGCGGCCGGCTCGCTCGGCTTCGCCGACGCCCTGCGCCTGGTGCGCCGGCGGGGCGAGCTGATGCAGGAGGCGGTGCCGGTAGGCAAGGGGGCGATGGCGGCGATCATCGGCCTCGACGCCGAGACCATCGCCGCGATCGCCACCGAGGCGACAGCGGGGGGCGAGGTCTGCGCCGTGGCCAACCTGAACGGTCCGGCGCAGACGGTGCTCGCCGGCGACAAGGGGGCGATCGACCGCGCCGTCGTCCTCGCCAAGGAGCGGGGAGCCCGCAAGGCGGCGCTGCTCGCCGTCTCGGCCCCCTTCCATTCGCCGCTGATGCGTCCAGCCCGCGAGGGGATGGCGCCGCTGCTCGCGGCGACCGAGTTCCGCGATCCGCGGGTGCCGGTGGTGACCAACGTCGACGCCGCTCCGGCCGCCACCGGGGGCGCGGCCCGCGACGCCCTGATCCGCCAGATCGACAGCCCGGTGCGCTGGGTCGAGTCGGTGCTCTGGATGGAAGAATCCCTCGGGGTCGAGGCGTTCGTGGAGGTAGGGCCGGGCAACGTGCTTTCGGGGCTGAACCGGCGCATCGTCCGGTCGGCCCGCGCGACCGGGATCTCGGATCCCGATCATCTCCGGCAGTTGCTGGCGGAGGAGGAGACAGACTGATGTTGAAGCTCGACGGCAAGACCGCGCTGGTGACCGGCGCGTCGCAGGGGATCGGCGAGGCGATCGCCAAGCTGCTCGCCCTGCAAGGCGCGCGCGTGGTGCTGGCGGCGCGCAACGAGGAGAAGCTGAAGTCGCTGGCCGCCTACATCGACGCCGGCGGCGGCTGCGCCCGGCCGTTGGCCCTCGACGTCACGGCGCCGGAGACCTTCGGCGAGCGGCTGAAGAGCCTGCCCGAGGACTTCGCCACCATCGACATCCTGGTCAACAACGCCGGCATCACCGCCGACAACCTGCTCGCCCGCATGTCGCTCGACGACTGGGAGCGGGTGCTGCGGACGAACCTGACCGGCGCCTTCGCGCTCACCAAGGAGGTGGTGCGGGGGATGATGAAGCGCCGCTGGGGGCGGGTGATCAACGTCTCCTCGGTGGTCGGCATGATGGGCAACGCCGGCCAGGCGAACTACGCGGCCTCGAAGGCGGGGCTGATCGGCTTCAGCAAGTCGCTCGCCCGCGAGCTGGGGAGCCGCAACATCACGGTCAACGTGGTGGCCCCCGGCTACATCGAGACCGCGATGACCGAGGGGCTGCCGGCGGCGGCCAAGGAAGAGCTGACCGGGGCGATCGCCTTGAAGCGCCTGGGCTCGGCGGACGACGTCGCCTGGGCCGTGCTCTTCCTCGCCAGCCAGGAGGGGGGGTACATCACGGGGCACACCCTGAACGTCTCGGGCGGCCTCTATATCTGACATCCCTGAATGGACTCGCGCAGGAGCTTTGTGCTAGAACCGCAGGTCGTGCGCGGGCGCGCCCCGGGCCGATCACGATAAGATCGACAAGGAGGGAATCATCGATGGCTATTGCAGATAAGGTCAAGAGCATCATCGTCGAGCAGCTCGGGGTCGACGAAGAGGAAGTCACGCTGGATGCGAGCTTCACCGAGGACCTGGGAGCGGATTCCCTGGACATCGTGGAGCTGGTGATGGCTTTCGAGGAGGAGTTCGGGATCGAGATCCCGGACGAGGAGGCCGAGAAGATCAGCAACGTCCGCGAGGCCGTTGACTACATCCAGAACAACGCCGGGGACCAGAACTAGGGTCCGTCCACCTCCACCAGCCTCGGCAAAGATCCAGTCTTGAAGAGAGAGCCACGTCGCGTTGCCGTCACCGGGGTCGGCCTGGTGTCGCCCCTGGGGGTCGGCACGGCCGAGAACTGGAGTGCCCTGCTCGCCGGGAAGAGCGGCATCGGCCCGATCACCCGCTTCGACACGACGGAGTACCCGTCGCGCATCGCGGGCGAGGTGAAAGGGTTCAATCCGCTCGACTACGTCGATAAAAAAGAGGTCAAGAAGAGCGACACCTTCATCCACTTCGCGCTGGCGGCCGCCCGCTTCGCGCTGGAGGATTCGGGACTCCGGATCGGCGAGGAGAACGCCGACCGGGTGGGGGTGGTCATCGGTTCCGGGATCGGCGGCCTGCCGCTGATCGAGGCGACCCACAAGATCCTGCTCGAGAAGGGGCCGAGCCGGGTCTCGCCGTTCTTCATCCCCGGGCAGATCGTCAACATGGCGGCGGGCCAGGTCTCGATCCATCATGGGGCCCGGGGCCCGAGCACCTCGCCGGCCACGGCCTGCACCACCGGCCTGCACGCCATCGGCGACGCGTTCCGCTTCATCCAGTCGGACGAGGCGGACGCGATGATCGCCGGCGGTACGGAGGCGGTGATCACGCCGCTCGCCGTTGCCGGTTTCTGCGCCATGCGCGCCCTTTCCACCCACAACGACGAGCCCGAGAAGGCCTGCCGGCCGTGGGATGCCGGGCGCGACGGCTTCATCATGAGCGAGGGGTGCGGTCTCGTGATCCTCGAGGAGATGGAGTCGGCCAAGCGGCGGGGCGCTCCCATCTATGCCGAGGTCGTGGGCTACGGCATGAGCGCCGACGCCTACCACATCTCGGCCCCTCATCCGCAGGGGGAGGGAGCGGTACGCGTGATGCGGGCCGCCCTGCGCGACGCCGGCATCGAGCCGGAGCGGATCGGCTACATCAACGCTCACGGCACCTCGACGCCGCTCGGCGACCTCTCCGAGGTGCGGGCGATCAAGACCGTCTTCGGCGACCACGCCTACAAGCTGGCGGTCTCCTCCACCAAGTCCTGCACCGGCCACCTGCTGGGCGCCGCCGGCGGTCTCGAGACCGGCATCCTGGCGCTCGCCGTCCGCGACCAGATCCTGCCGCCGACGATCAACCTCGACGAGCCGGGCGAGGGGTGCGATCTCGACTTCGTCCCCCACACGGCCCGCAAGGTGGACCTCGAATACGCCGCCAGCAACTCCTTCGGTTTCGGTGGCACCAACGCGTCGATCATTTTGAAGCAGTATACAGGCGAGTAGAAGGGTTCAGGGGGCTCGTTGGTGGCTGGGGCAGCCTGCCCTCCGAGGCCTCACCCTCGGTCCCTCTCCACGAAGTGGAGAGGGAGGGCCTGACAGAACCGAACGAGCTTGTAGGGTGCGCTGTGCGCACCGCGAACGTTGAACGGTGCGCATAGCGCACCCTACGCGCGCCCTCCCTCTCCACTTCGTGGAGAGGGACCGAGGGTGAGGCTTCGAAGGGCACCCCGCCTCAACCACCTCCGCCGGCCCTGACCTCCACGTTCCCCTCCCTGCCCTCCAGCTCGCGCACGAAGAAATCCATCGCCCGGGCGTAGAAGTGCCGGAGCTCCGCCGGCCGGAAGCCGTGCTTCTGGCCGGGGTAGAAGGCCTGCTCGACGGGGAGGCCGGCCTTGATCAGGGCGCCGCTCATCTGGACGGTGTTCTGCGGGTGGACGTTGTCGTCCGCGAGGCCGTGGACGATCAGCAGCCGGTCCTTGAGGTTGGCGGCGTAGGTGATGGGGGAGGAGTCGCGGTAGCCGTCCGCGTTGTCCTGCGGGCGGTCGAGGTAGCGCTCGGTCCAGATCGAGTCGTAGAGCTTCCAGTCGGTCACCGGGGCGCCGGCGACGGCGGCCTTCCAGACCCCGGGGCGGTTGAGGACGCAGTAGAGCGTGTTGGCGCCGCCGCCCGACCACCCCCAGAGACCGAGGCGGGAGGCGTCCACCCAGGGGAGGCTCTTCAGGTAGTCGACCCCGGCGAGCTGGCCGGCGAGGTTGACCGGGCCGAAGCGGCGGTAGTCGCGGTCCTCCCCCGACTTGCCGAAGAAGATCGAGGACTGGTTGTCGACGCTGAAGACGGCGAACCCCCGCAGGGCCATCAGCTTGTGCCAGACCGACCGGCCCCCCCAGTTGTTGTCCACCACCTGCGAGCCGGGACCGCCGTAGTGATAGATCAGCACCGGATAGCGCTTGGACGGGTCGAAGCCGGCGGGCTTGAGCAGGCGCGCCGGCAGGCGTGAGCCGTCCGGCCCGGGGATGGTGAGGAACTCCCACCGCGGCAGCGCCGCCACGTCGAGCCTGGGCGCGGCGGAGGGGAAGGGGACGACCGCGCCGTCTGCGAGCCGCACCTCGATGCGCGGCGGAGTGTTGGCGTCGCTCCAGACGTGCACCCAGGAGCCGGTGCGCGGCGAGACCAGGGCCTGGTGCCAGCCGGGAGCGGGGGTCAGCACCTCCCAGCCCCGGTTTTCGGAAGTTTCGGCGGCGTCGAGGCGCACCCGCGCCACCTTGCGGTCGATCGCGCCCAGCTCGGAGGTGGCGAAGGCGGTGACCAGGGCCCAGGTGCCGTCCTCCGCCACGGCGTGGAGATCGGTGATCGACCACCCTTCGGGGGTCACCGGGCGCACCAGCGTGCCGTCGGCGCCATAGAGATAGAGGCGGCGCCAGCCGCCGCGCTCGGAGCCCCAGAGGAAATGGCCGTCGGGGAGGAACCGGAAGTCGCGGCCGAGATTGATCCAGGTCCGCCATTGCTCGGTCACCAGGGTGACGCAGGCGCCGTCGGCGCCGCCGCAACGGAGGAGGTCGAGCCGGTTCTGGTCCCGGTTCATGCGCTGGATGGCGACCGCGTCCCCCTTGGGCGTCCACTGGAGCCGCGCCAGGTAGGAGCTGGGATCGCCGGTCTTCATCCAGGTGGTCCTGGCGGTGGCGAGATCGGCGACGCCGATCCTCACCTGCGGATTGTTGGTGCCGGCCTTCGGGTACTTCTGCAGGATGATCTCCGGGTAGAGTGGAGAGTCGTTGAGCAGCGAGTAGATGCCGACCGAGCGTTCGTCGAAGCGGTAGTAGGCGATGTGGGAGCTGTCCGGGCTCCACCAGTAGGCGCGGGGCTCGCGGTCCCAGATCTCCTCGCCGTAGACCCAGTCGACGATGCCGTTGAGTGTGGTGTTCTCCCGGCCGTCGCTGGTCAGCCGGGTCTCCTGCCCCTTCGCGAGGTCGAGCACGTAGAGGTCCTGGGCGCGCACGAAGGCGATGCGGCGGCCATCGGGCGAGAAGCGGGCGTCGGTCTCCTCGATCTCCGTGCGAGTCAGCCGGCGGAGCTTCCCGGCCTTGAGGGTGGAGGGAGCGAGCGGCAGCAGGTAGAGATCGCCCTTGGAGGAGAGGAGCAGGGAGTCCCCCTGGGGGGCCCAGGAGTAGGCGTCGAGATCGAACTCCTTCCCCCCTTCCCCGAGGTCCGCGAACCGCGCCAGGATCTCGCCGCGGCCGGTCTCGGCGTCGTAGTGCCAGAGGGCTTCCTTGTCATCCTTTTTGCCGCCCTTGCCGTTTCCAACATCCCAGACGTAGATCAGGCGCTTGCCGTCGGGGGACCAGGCCTGCTGCAGGGGCCGGCGGCCATAGGCGTCCGGCGCCAGGGCGGTCTCGATGGTGAGCTGACCGGTCTGCTCCTGCGGCGGGACCTCCGGGGTCGCGGCACGGGGGGTGAGCGCCGCGGCGACGGCGAGGCAACAGGCGATGAGCGGATGACGCATGCGTTCTCCTCCAGAAGGGTCGGAAGCGGGGGTGAGTTTACCGCGTGAGGCGGCGGCCCGGGCCTCCTGCAACCTTTTCCTCCCGCCGCCCGTAGTGCTCAACGGTGAATGGAAAAACGGGAGGCAAGGTCATGAAGCCAGAGACGAAGATTCCCGCGTTGGCCCTGGGGCTGGCGCTCGCGGCAGGCCTGGGGGGCACGGCCGCTCTTTTCGCGGAGCAGGTCCGCTCCTTTCAGCAGCCCTTCCCGGCGACGGGCGAGATCCGTCTCGCCAATCTCGCCGGCCACATCGAGATCGTGCGCGGCCAGGGGCCGAACGTGGTGGTCGACGCGACCGTCCATGCCGAGGCCGGCAGCGCCGCCGAGACGCAGCGGTTGCTCCAGGGGATGCGGTGGGTGAAGGGGCACGACAAGAAGGGGCGCCCGGAGTGGGCCCTCTCCTATCCGGTGGACAAGTACCGGTCCTACAGCTATCCCACGGAGAAGAAGGGGGAGGGGGATGACACGGGTCTGCCGTCTTTCCTGAGCTTCCTCAGCAACATCGGCAACACCACCACCACCTACCGCGGCGAGCGGGTGAAGATCTACTACCGGAAGAGCTCGGCGCCGACGCTCTATGTGGACCTGCGGATCGCGCTGCCGGCCGGCGCCAATCTGGCCTTCAGCAACGCCGTCGGCAAGGTGCGCGGGGGGGACCTCGAGGGCACCCTGGCGATCTCGACCGGCAGCGGCGACGTGCAGGTCGCCTCGCAGACCGGCCAGATGGGGATCGAGACCGGTTCGGGCGACGTCGTCGTCGGCTCGGCCCGCGGCGAGACCACGATCAGCACCGGTTCGGGGGACGTGATCGTGCGGCGCTTCGTCGGCAACGGCTCGGTCGAGACCGGCTCGGGGAATGTGGTCGTCCAGAAGGTCTCCGCCGGCAAGCTGACCCTCGACACCGGTTCGGGCGACGTCACCCTGCAGGACGGCGAGGCCGGCCGGGTGGTCGCGAAGACCGGCTCCGGCGGCGTCCGGGTGCTCTCGGTCGAGCTCGAGGATCTGATCGCGGAGACCGGCTCGGGCGACGTCACGGTGCGGAGCTCGCTCGCCCGGACCCGCCGGCTGAGCGCCGAGACGGGCAGCGGCGACGTCGACATCAAGGCCGGTTCGAACGCCTCGTTCAACATCGTCTCCGACCAGGGGAGCGGCGACCTCAACGTGGGCTACGCCGACGCCGTCCTCCGCAAGTCCGGCCACAAGGTGGTGGGCGCCAGGCGCGGCGACGGCCGCACCGAGATCCACGTCGAGACCGGCAGCGGGGACTGCACGATCCGGCCGCAGGGGTAGAGCGGGCGCCTTCGGGCGCCCTACATCTTCCCGTAGTTCGGCCCATCCCCACCCTCCGGCGGCACCCAGGTGATGATCCCGTAGGGGTCCATGATGTCGCAGGTCTTGCAGTGGACGCAGTTGCTGGCGTTGATCTGCAGCCGGCGGCCGGCGGGGGCGGCGGGGTCCTCCACCATCTCGTAGACGGCGGCCGGGCAGAAGCGCTGGCAGGGGTTGGCGTACTCGACGGTGCAGCGCTCGACGCAGATGCTGGTGTCGTGCACCAGCAGGTGGACCGGCTGGTCCTCGTCGTGGGCGGTGCCGGAGTTGTAGACGTCCGCCAGGCGGTCGAAGGTGAGCTTGCCGTCGATCGCGACTGGCGCCGGTTTCTGCAGCCGCTGACCTTCGGGAGTGTTGAGGGGGATCATCCGCTCGTGTCCCGCCTCGGTCAGCAGCCGGTCCTTGACCCCCCAGCCGCGCCCGCCGGTCACCATCCCCAGGCCCCCCTGGAGGAAGCCGCCGAGCAGGCCGCGGTCGAAGGACTGGTGGAAGTTGCGCACCGGCCAGAGCTCTTCCCGCACCCAACTCGCGTCGATCTTCGCCTGATAGGCCGCCAGCCGTTCGGCCGTGGCGCCGCCGGCCTTCAGGGCCTCGACGATCGTCTCGGCGGCCAGCATGCCGGATTTCATGCCGAGGTGGATCCCCTTCAGGCGCTGGCTGTTGAGCGTGCCGGCCGAGTCGCCGATGATCAGGAAACCGTCGCCGTGCGAGCGGGGCATCGACCACCAGCCCCCCTCGGGGATCGCCTTGGCGCCGTAGAAGGACATCTTCCCCCCTTCGAGCATCCGTGCGATCTCGGGGTGGGTCTTCAGGCGCTGGAACTCGGCGTGGGGATCGAGCAGCGGGTTCTTGTAGTCGAGCCCGACGACCAGCCCGACGATGAGCTGGTCGTTCTGCATGCCGTAGATGAAGCCGCCGCCGAAGTTGTCGAAGCCCAGCGGCCAGTTCATGGTGTGGATCACGCTGGCCGGCTGGACCCGTCCGGGGGGGAGGTCCCAGACCTCCTTGAGGCCGATGGCGTAGAGCTGCGGATTCTTCCCCTTCCAGAGCTCGAACGGCTCGGCGAGCTGCTTGACCAGGGTGCCGCGCACCCCTTCGCCGAGCACCGTGACCTGGGCTCGGATGTCGACCCCCGGCTCGTAGTTGGCCTTCCTCTCGCCGGTGCGGGAGATCCCCTTGTCGCCGGTGCGGACGCCGACCACCCGGCCGTCCTCGACCAGGGCCTGGGCGGCGGGGAACTCGAAGAAGATGTCCACCCCCTCGGCCTCGACCTTCGGGGCCATCCACTTGAGCAGCTTGCCGAGGGAGGCGACGTAGTTGCCGTGGTTGTTCATCGGCGGCGGGACGGGGATCGAGTACGCCTTTTTCGGCGTCATCCAGAGCACCTTCTCCCCCTCGATCTCGCCTTCGAAGGGGGCGGACTTCCAGTCGTCCGGGAAGATCTCCTTCAGCGCCCGCGGGTCCACCACGGCTCCCGAGATCGCGTGGCTGGTGATCTCCCGCCCCTTCTCGAGGACGCCGATCGAAAGCTCCAGGCCGTTCTGCTTGGCCAGCCGGGCGAGGTGGCAGGCTCCCGCCAGGCTCGCCGGCCCGGCGCCTACGAAGACGACATCCAGCTCCAGAGTTTCGCGCTCGTCGCTCATTGATGTGATTTCCTCCCCGAGGGATGAAACAGTTCCGTCCGCGCCGGCTCTTGAAAGCCCGTCCAGGACGGCGCCGGGATGCTACCATGGGCTTCCATGGCCGTCATGGAGACCCACCTCGAAGCAGGTCCCAAGCTCCCGGACGGCGCGGCCGCCCCCGAGAGCCCTTCCACCGAGCGCCTCCGCCTCAGCCGTGTAGGCGTGGCGCGCGTCGCCCCGACCTTCGCGGAGGACGTCCGCCGCGGCCTCACCTCGTCCCCCAAGTTCCTCTATCCCAAATACTTCTACGACGAGCTGGGCTCGCGCCTGTTCGAGGCGATCACCGTCCTGCCGGAGTATTATCCGACCCGGGCGGAGGCCGAAATCCTGCGCACCCACGCGAGCGAGATCGTCGCCACCCTGGGCGGGCCGGTCTGGCTGCTGGAGCTGGGGAGCGGCGACGGGCAGAAGACCCGGCTGGTGATCGAGGCCCTGCTGGCCCGCCAGGGGAAGCTCGAGTACGTGCCGGTGGACATCTCCGAGTCCGCCGTCGAGACGAGCAGCCGCTCGCTGCTCTTCTCCTATCCGGAGCTCCGGATCACCGGCTATATCGGGGAGTACCAGACGGCGTTGCGCAAGATCCGGGAGGATCGGCGCGCGCCCGGGCTGACGCTCGTCCTCTTTCTCGGCTCCACGCTGGGCAACCTCGACCCGCAAGAGCGGCGGGTCCTGCTGCGCGACATCCGGGCGCTGCTCGAACCCGGCGAGGGGTTCCTCCTCGGGGTGGACCTCAAGAAGCCCGAGAGCGTGCTGATCCCCGCCTACGACGACGCGCTGGGGGTGACGGCGGCGTTCAACCTCAACCTCCTGGTGCGCATCAACCGCGAGCTGGGGGGGGAGTTCGACCTCGGCGCCTTCCGCCACAAGGCGGTCTACAACCCGCGGGAAGGCCGGATGGAGATGCACCTGGAGAGCCGCCGCGCGCAGACGGTGGCGATCCGGAGCCTGGAAATCGAGGTCCCCTTCGCCGAGGGGGAGACGATCCACACCGAGAGCTCCTACAAGTTCGACCGCGAGCAGATCGCGGCGCTGGCCGCGGACACCGGCTTCGAGGTGCGCAAGACGTGGACCGACTCGGAGGAGCGGTTCGCCTCGAACCTGCTGGTGGCGCGGTAGGCCCCTCCGCCTTGTCCTTTGACAAGGCTCCCGCCTGCGCGTAGCATTCCCCGTCCGTGCCGGCGTAGCTCAGCTGGTTAGAGCGCCTGACTGTGGCTCAGGAGGTCTCCGGTTCAACTCCGGACGCCGGTACCAAGTCCCCTTCTTTTTTTGACGGCAGTACCTGCAGTTCGCTGGAGGACGTTCCCATGACAGAAACCGTGGAACCGCGTATCTCGCGCGGGCTGCGCGACCTTCTGCCCGCCGACATGCTGGCGCGGCAGTGGATGATCGACACCGTTCGCGGCGTCTACGAGCTCTACGGCTTCGTGCCGATCGTCACCCCGGCGATCGAATACCTCGACGTGCTGCGCGGCTCCTCGGCCGGCTCCGAGGCCCAGCAGTCGATCTTCACCGTGCGGAACCCGGAGAAGGAGGAGCTGGGGCTCCGCTTCGACCTCACCGTCCCGCTCGCCCGGGTGATCGCCCAGTACCGCGACCTGCCGCGCCCGTTCCGCCGCTACCAGGTGTCGCCGGTCTGGCGCGCCGACAAGCCGGACAAGGGGCGCTTCCGCGAGTTCACCCAGTTCGACCTCGACTCGGTCGGGGTCGTCTCGGAGGTCGCCGACACCGAGATCCTCGCCGGCATGTGCGACAGCCTGAACGCCCTCAAGGTGGGGCCGTTCCGGGTGCGCTACTCCTCGCGCGGCATCCTCAACAGCCTGCTGGCCTACTCCGGCATCCCCCCGGAGCGGGGGGCGGACGTCTTCCGCGTGCTCGACAAGCTGGACAAGGTGGGCGCCAGGAAGGTCCGCATGGAGCTGACCACCGGCTACGTCGACGCCTCGGGCGACCCGATCTCCGGCGTCGGGCTGGCCGAGGAGCAGGTGGACAAGATCGAGCGCTTTCTGAAGATCCCCGCCGACGACCGCCGCGAGGTGGTGGCCCAGTTGCGCGACCTCTTCGCCGGCGTCGAGGGGGCGGAGCAGGAGATCGCGACCGTCGAGCGGATCTCCAGCCACCTCTACGCCCTGGGCTACGGCAACGACCAGGTGTCGCTCGACCTCTCGATCGCCCGCGGCCTCGCCTACTACACCGGCCCGGTGTTCGAGGCGGTCCTGCTCGACGCGCCGCAGTTCGGCTCCGTCTTCGGCGGCGGCCGCTACGACGATCTGGTGATGCGCTTCCTGGGCGAGAAGGTCCCTGCCGTGGGCGCCTCGATGGGCGTCGACCGCCTGCTCGCGGCGCTGATCCACCTCGGCCGGACGGGGCACCAGAAGTCCACCGCCAAGGTGCTGATCACCAACATGGACGCCGCCCTCCAGGACGACTACGTCGCCATGACCTGGGAGCTGCGCCGGGCGGGGATCCCGACCGAGCTCTACCTCGGCACCGCCAAGGGGCCGGGCAAGCAGCTCAAGTACGCCGACGCCTGGGGGGTGCCGATCGCTCTCCTCTACGGCTCGAACGAGAAGGAGAAGGGGATCGTCACCTTGAAGGACATGGAGATGGGGCGCCAGCGCGCCGAGGCGATCGCCAACCGGCAGGACTGGCTGGAGGAGCGCCCCGGGCAGCGCGAGGTCCCCCGCGGCGAGCTGGTGGCGACGATCCAGGCCATCCTGGGCCAGATCGGGGACCAGCGATGACCGACCCCGCGCATCCGCCGGTCGTCCTCGATGGCGCCTCGGTTATCCTCGACGGAGCTTCGCTTTCCCTCGCCGACCTCGCCCGTCTCGCCCGCGATCCGCGGGTGCGGGTGGAGATGCATCCGGAGGCGTGGAGCCGCGTCGACGCGAGCCGGAGGCAGATCGAGGGGATCGTGGCGCGCTACGTCGAGGAGTGGGAGAAGGAGGGGGGGCGGCCGGTTCTGGAGTACGGCGTCACCACCGGCTTCGGCGAGTTCAAGAACGTCCCCATCGCGCCCGACTGCCTGGAGCAGTTGCAGCGCAACATCCTGCTCAGCCATTCGGTGGGCGTGGGGGAGACGGCCGACGCCGGCAATCCGGCCAACTACTTCGAGCCGGACGTGGTGCGGGCGGCCCTTGTCATTCGCCTCAACGCCTTCCTCAAGGGGCACTCCGGAATCCGCCGCGCGGTGGTCCTCGCCGTCGAGGCGATGATCAACCGGGGGATCGTGCCGCTGGTGCCCATCCGCGGCTCGGTGGGATCGAGCGGCGACCTCTGTCCGCTCTCCCAGCTCTTCGTGGTGCTGCTGGGGGAGAGCCGGTACTACGTGGTGCGCGAGCCGGGGGAACTGCCGCACGATTTTTCCAAGAAGACGCGCGAGCTGCGCTCCGGGCTGGAGCACCTCAAGGAAGACCTCGGCATGGAGGTCCCCGCGCTCAGCTACAAGGACGGGCTGGCGCTCACCAACGGCGCGACCTTCTCGGCGGCGCTGCTGGCGCTGGCGGTCCACGACGGCGAGCGCCTGGCCGACACGGCCGATGGCGCCCTGTCGCTCAGTCTCGAGGCGGTCTGCGGCTGTGCCCGCGCCTTCGACGCGCGCGTCCACCAGGCGCGGGGGCTCGCCGGGCAGATCGCGACGGCGGCGAACGTCCGCGCGGGGATTCGCGGCAGCAAGCTGATCGAGCGGGCGGGCGCGGTGCAGGACGTCTACTCCCTGCGCTGCGCTCCGGCCGTCCACGGCGCCTCGCGGGACGCCATCGCCTATGCCCGGAAGGTGGCCGAGGCGGAGATCAACGCCGCCACCGACAACCCGCTCTTCTTCCCCGGCGACGATATGCCCCCCCTGGATCACGAGTTCGCGGCCAACTGGCCGGCGGGGTACGACGGCCGGGAGCGGATCTCCTACTCGGCCGGCAACTTCCACGGCGAGCCGGTGGGCATGGCGGCGGACGTCCTGGCGATCGCGCTGGCCGAGCTGGCGAACATCTCCGAGCGGCGCACCCAGATGCTGCTCGACGGCCACCACAACCGGAGCCTCCCCCCGAACCTGATCCCGCACCGGGGGATCAACTCGGGGCTGATGATCGTCCAATATTGCGCCGCCGGCATCGTCTCCGAGAACAAGGTCCTGACCCACCCGGCGAGCGTCGACTCCATCCCCACCTCCTCGAACTCCGAGGACCACAACGCCATGGCGACCATCGCCGCCCGCAAGGTGCGGACGGTGCTGCGCAACGCGCAGTCCGTCCTGGCGATCGAGCTGCTGGTGGCTGCCCAGGCCATCGAGTGGCGGGTGGCGATGGAGATCGATCCCGCCCGGCCGCGCCCCGGCGCCTCGACCGACTGGGAGCAGGCCGGCCGCGAGGCGGAGCAGTTCGAGGAGAGGACGCGGCCGGAGCGGCGGCAGGAGATCGCCGAGCCGCTCGGCGAAGGCACGCGGCGGCTCTACCTCCAGGTACGGGAAGCGGCGCCGACGATGCTGCGCGACCGGATGCTGGAGGGGGATATCCGGGCGGTGCTGGGGTTGGTGCAGGGATAGGCCGGCGGCTCTGTAGCTCCTGTGTTCTGGTAGGGTATTCGTCAGACGGAGGACGCGCATGGAGTGGAACCAGATTCGCCAAACCTACCCACATCGCTGGCTCCTCGTGGAAGCGCTGGAGGCGCACAGCCAATCCGGAAAAAGAATCCTGGAAGACTTGGCTGTGGTGGATTCCTTCTCTGATGGAACGGCGGCCATGCAGGGCTACAAACAACTGCACCATCGCGCACCAGAGCGTGAGCTTTACGTTCTCCACACGGATCGTGAAGACCTCGACATTGGCGAGGTAACCTGGTGGGGAATTCGGGCGGCTCAGTGAAGATCCGCTTAGAAGGGGGTCTCCTTTACGTCAGTACCGAGCCCAGAAGCTCACCCTGAGCGAAGTCATTCTGGATACGGGATCCGCCGGAACGCTCTTTTCAGCGGATGAAGCGGTCAAGCTGGGTCTCGTCCCGGAGCCCAACGATCCGCTTCGGCGTGTCCGAGGAGTCGGCGGTTCCGAGTTCGTCTTCTCGAAGCGGCTCGACTCTCTGTCTCTCGGAGATCTGTCCCTGAGCAGCTTTCCGATCCAGATCGGAGCCATGGATTATGGCTTTCCGATCCAGGAGCTCATTGGCCTGGACTTCCTGATGCAGGCCAGAACCGTGATCGACCTGTCAGACCTCGAGATTTACGCTCCTCGCTGACAAACTCGCGAAGGCCGTTTCCGCGCTTGCGGGTTCCCATCCGCGTCAGGCGAGTTCCGCACGTGGCTAATCTAAGATCCACCTGATCCGCGAAAAACTAGGCGGCGGAGGCGCGCGGTTTTACTTCTCGATCGAGGCGATCCGAAAGCTCGTTCTTGGCCGTCTCAAGATCGAAGTCCCCCTGCAATCCGAGCCAGAACCGCTCGGAGGTCCCGAAATAGCGGGCGAGACCGAGGGCCGTATCCGGGCTGATGGCGCGCTTGCGGAGGACGATCTCGTTGACCCGTCGAGGCGGTACGCTGATCTCACGCGCCAAGCGGTTTTGGCTGATCCCCATGGGCTTCAGGAACTCTTCCAGCAACACTTCGCCGGGATGGACGTTGGGCAAGGATCGGATCACCAGGAAGAGGATAACGCCTGCCGTTATATAACGCCAACCGTCATGGTTCCAGCTGACCCCGCAGCCGCGGAATCTCCCTCCGGATCTCCTCCCGCGTGAGCCCCAGTAGCCCCGCGTTCTCCACCAGAGGCTCCATGTCCACTGGATAGAGCCGGTTGCGCGCCGGGTCCGCCAAACCCGCCAGGTTGCGCGGCGCGATGGCGTTCCGGATCTCCTCCTCGAAGTTTGGTCTGGGGAGAGCGGCGAAGACACGGTCCACCATCTCCCTCGTCACGGGATCGGTGCTCCCCAGGAACCCGTTCCAGGCCCAGCCGTCGGCGGGACCGGGGAGGAGGCGCTGGCTGGCTTCGGCGAAGCTGGCGGCGGCGAAGTAGAGGAGGGAGCCGGCGGCGAAGCGGTCGAAGTCCCGCATCGTTCCGTAGGCTCCGGCGACGAGCTTCTGGACGTGATCCGCCTCCTGGTTCAGGAGATCGCCGTAGCGCTGGAGCCCCTCAGAACTTTTTTCCAGCAGCCCGGCCAGACGTTCGACCGCCAGCAGGCTCCAGGCGATTCCCGTCGAGAAGAGCGGGGAAAGGAAGCAGAAGGCGTGCGGGAGGAGGACCCAGCCGTCCCCGGATGCTTGCGCGAGGCGGTTCTGGATGCGAGGGATTTTGCCGATCGGCCGTGTTGGACGGGCGGCGGCGAACTGGTCCCGGAGCGTCGGGTAGCGGGCCAGGAGGCGCTCCCAGGCGCGGTCCGGGGAGAGGGAGGCCAGCTCTTCCCGGGCGCGAGGATCGGCGATCACGAAGCCGGCGCTCACCGTGCCGTGGTCGAAGGGGAGGACGTACATCCACCCTTCCTCCAGGATGTGGTGAACGGCCGCCTTCTCGTCCGGATAGGGGCCGGCGGGGAGCGCCGCGTCTCCCGCGACATCGGCGAGGGGGGCCATCCCCTCGAAGTGCCCGAAGACCAGGGAGGTATGAAGACCGGTCTCGACCCTGGGGATCGGAAGGTGCCGAGCCAGGAAACCGCTCGGGCCGGAGGCGTCGATCAGCAAATCAGCTTCGAAGTGGACGGACCGCCCCTGATGCGTTCCGGAGAGGCGCCAACCGCCGGGCAGCTTCTCCAGACCGGTCAGATCCACCTCCTCCAGCACTTCGACCCCCGCCGCCCCGGCCTCCCGGGCGAGGTGGTGATCCACGTCCTCCCGCAGCCAGTGAGTGTCGGCGATGCGGTCTGTGGGACTGGCGGCCATCAGGAGACGGCGCTCGTTGGTGGGGCCGTTGGCGTAGGCGCGGCCCGGCTCGTGGCCATAGAAGGTGAAGCCCCGCTTGAGCCCCCGGCGCAGATGGGGAAGGCACTCCATCCAGCGGCCCCAGGCGGCCAGGGCGTGGAGATCGTCGAGGCCATAGCGCGCGGCGAGGCGCTCCAGGCAGATCGCGGCGAGCGGGGTGGAGGACTCGCCCAGGGCGAAACGGGGGTGCTTCTGACGGTCGAGGAGGAGCACCCGGTGCCCCTGAATCTGAAGAATGCGGGCGAGGATCGAGCCCGCGAAGCCAGAGCCGACGATGGCAATCCTCAAGATCCTCCTCCACAGACCGTACAGCCAACCCGCGGCTCAGACTGGCCCGAGCGGTTCATGCGATCGAGGCGGGCGAGGCGCGCGTCGGCACACTCGGGGCAGCTCGCGAAGCGGCGGACATCCCAGAGGTCGGCGGTCACGATCCCAAGACCCAGGCAGCGCTCCAGGGCCTCCTCGAGCTGATCGAGACGGGGCGGGGTGAAGTCCCCAGCATCCCGGAGGGCCTCCATGGCGCCATTGCCGCCGCGGACCGGAATCAGCGAGACGCGCTCCGCCCCCTGCTCGAAGGCGTGGACGGCGGAGCGGACCGCCCACTCGGCCGCCTCCTCCGGCGGCACGAACGGCGCGCCCACCAGCACGAAGGCCCGCATGCCGATCCCCGCTCGGCGCAGGGCCGCGGCGGCGCGGTCGAAGTCGTCCAGGGTCAGCCCCTTGTTCAGGCGCGGCAGGGCCTCGGGATGGACCGTCTCCAATCCCATGGCCACTTCCAGGCGGCCGGCCAGCCGTTCGGCGAAACGCAGGCAGCGGTCGCCGATCAGGCGGGGGTGGCATTCCACGGTGACGCGGGCGAAGGGGGCGGCGAGATCGAGGATCGCCTCCTCATCCTCGACCGGCACTGCTCGCGGCGCGAAGAAGTTGCTGGCGTTGTAGAGCTTCACCGCCGCCGGGCTCGGCAGAGGACCGGTGGCGGCGAGGGCCTTGCGGAACTGGGTGGGCAGGGCGCCCGGGGGCGTCGGCCCATCGAGGGTCTCACGCCAGAGATCGCAGAAGACGCAGGTGAAGGGGCACTCGGCGCCGGCGAGGAAGATGGTGAAGGCGGGGAGGAGCCCGCCGTCCGGCGTTCGCTCCTCCTCCCAGAGATGGCCGATGGGCTCCCAAGGATCGATCTGCCGCCGGGGGGCTCGCAGCGAGCGGACCCAGCGCGAGGACGCTTCCACGGGCTAGGCCTGGTAGAGGCTCAGCAGGTGGCTCCGGTACTTCACAGGGCGGAGATCGAACCGGCCGCGGAAGGTCTCCTCCGACACCGCGCCGTGCTGGAACCGCCGCTTGGGGAAGACGGGGAGATCGAGCCCGGTCACCTTCCGGATACCCCGGCGCAGCACCTCCCCCTTCAGGCTGTAGAGCACCTCGTGGGAGCCCTGGGTCAGCTCGGCGAAGGGGATGGCCTCGGCCACGGCGATCACCCGCGGGCGGCTGTAGGGGCTGAACGGGACGAAACCGTGGCGCCGGGCGGGGGCGTACCCCCGGACACAGCCGCGGCTCAAGCCCCCGCTGTAGGTGAGGGAGTGCTTGATCGCCTCCACCCCCCAGCCTTCCTGGTAGAGCATGCGGTTGTTGACCACGCTACGGATGGTCAGCTCGGGGTTCTCCTCGATCGGGTAGTCCTTGAGGTTCTCGTCGCCACCGTCGCCGTCGGCGAGGAAGCGCCAGTCGGGGTAGCGCTCGCGAATCCCCTGGAAGAGGGCGAGGTTCATCGCCGCGCACTCGACGTCGAGGGGTTTGTAGTCCTCGATCGCCGCGACGGCCGCGAAGGGGTCGATATCGGCGCTCCTGGCCTCGATGACCTCGCCGAAGAGCTGGAGATCGGTGTGGCGGAGGAACTCCCGGGCCTGCTCGAGGTCGGCGCCGCCGCCGTCCACGGCGAGGGTGAACGCCTTGAGCCGGGCCGGGCTCTGACCGGCGGCCAGCAGCTCGTGGTAGAGGGCGAGCAGGAGCGCGCCGCTGTCGATGCCGCCGGAGAAGAGGACGCCCAGGGGCTCGGCCGCGGGCAGGGCGGCCAGCCAGAGGCGGATCTCCTCGCAGAGCGCGCGGACGTAGGCTTCGCCGATGACGTCGAGATCCGGCGGCAGCACCTCGCGCGGCGGATCGAAGAAGCGCCGGTAGACCGGGTTGGGATCGGGGCAGCCGACGAGCTGGATCTCGGTGACGTGATGGGCCGGGATCATGCGGGTGTAGGAGGGGTGGAACTGGTCGCCGTGCCCCTCGCGCTCCAGCGCGTCGCGGATCTGGTCGATGCGGTCGGCCACCACCAGCATCGGGCCGTCCTTCTCCTTGGCCAGGAAGTAGCGCAGCGGACGGTCCAGGCTGCGCGCCAGGCGCACCCGCTGGCCGTCGCGGGCGAGGAGGGCGAAGGAGCCCTCGATCCGCAGGACGTCGGCGGGGTCCTCCGAGAGCAGGAGGGCGCGGGCGCCGTCCACGGAAAGGTTGAGGATTTGCTGGTCCTCGTCGGCGACGAGATTGAGGATGCGGGCGATGGTCTGGTGTCGCAAGGTGGTGCGTCTCCTCTGCGTTGGAGGGGATTCTAGCCCGCGCCCGGGCGCCGGATCGCCACGATCGTCTCGTCCTCGGTGAAATACCCGGCGTCGGCCCAGGCGTCCAGCCCTCCTTCGAGGGGGCGGACCCGCTTGAAGCCTTTGTCCATCAGAGCGCGAGCCACACGGGCCGCGGAGGCTTCGCTCGGTCAGGCACAGTAGAGGACGATCTCCTGGTGCCGCGGCAACTCGCCGAGCCGGACGTCGATCTCGTCGATCGTCATCCGCAAGGCTCCGGGGAGGCGCCGTGGGTCATGGAGATGGGACGAACGATTGCGGACGTCGACGATGGTCGGCGCGTTGCCGCTGTCCATCAGGCTCTTCAGCTCGTCGACCGAGATGCGGGCCAGCCGGAGGATCTTCCGGATCCGCCGCCGCTGCCACCATTTCGCCAGGATCACCAGCGCCAGCACCACGCCCACGATCACGCCGGCCCAGAAGCCGAGATCCTCCAGGCGGTGGAGCACCTGGTTGACGGCGTGGTGGAAGACGTAGCCGATCAGCAGGCCGGAGCCCAGCCAGAGGAGGCTGCCGAGGCCGTCCCAGAACAGGAAGGAGGCGACGGTCTTGTTCATCGCTCCGGCGAGCGGCGGCGCGATGGTGTTGTAGCCGGGGAGGAACTTGGCGTAGAGAAGGGACTTCATGCCTGCCTTCTCGAAGAGGTCCTCGGTGCCGCGGACGCAGGAATCGGGAGAGAGCGAGAGGCGGCAGACCGTGCGCAGCACCCGGTGCCCCTGCCAGCGGCCGATCAGGAACCAGATGGTGTCGGCCAGCAGCGACGCCACGAGGGCCACGGCGAGCACCGGGACGATCTCCATCCGCCCCCGTTGAGCCAGCGCTCCGGCGACGATTAGCGTCGGCAGCGCGGGGATCGGCGCGCCGATCTGCTCCAGGAAGACGTTGCCGAAGACGACCGCGAGGCCGTAGCGGAGGAGGTAGGTGACGAGCTTGTGCATGGCGGGAGCATTGTCGCATGGGGCGGAGAGGGGTGGCTCCCGCTTGACATCCCCGCCACTCCGTAGGATATCCTTGAACTTCAACGGGATTTTAGATGATGCGCCAAAACACCAACCGCCGCCCTCAGATCTTCACCGTCTGGGGCTGGCGTGCGCAGAGCCATCATCACTCCGTGAACTGAGCCGGGCACGTCCCGGCGTCACGGACCCGGGACGAGAGACCGCCTGCCGCCACACGTCGCCTCCTTCCGGGTCTGGAAGGAGGTTTTCGTTTTGGAGACATCGCCCGCGCGGGCACGCGCCACACTGGTCGCGACCGTCACGACCCTCCCTGCGGGGAGTGCCGTGCCCATGGTCTCCGACCTGGAGGGGGTCGACTGGCTGGAGATCCGTGCCGATCTCGTCGGCGATCTCGACGCCGCGCGCCTGGCCCGCGTCTTTCCGGGCAAGCTGCTCTATACGCTGCGCAGCCGGGCCGAGGGGGGCGGGTCCGAGGGGACGCCCGAGCGGCGCCGCCAGCGACTGATCGAGGCCGCCGGCCGCTACGACTACGTGGATCTGGAGGCGGCGCGCGATCTCACCCCCGACATCCTCAAGGGCGTGCCGGCCGAGAAGCGGGTGATCTCCTGGCACGGGCCGGCCCCCGGGGTCGACGGCCTAACCGCCACCTTCGAGCGGATGGCCACCGTCCCCGCCGCGCTCTACAAGCTGGTGCCCACGGCCGCGCAGGCGGGGGAGGAGGTGCAGGCGCTGCTGCTGCTCGCCTCGCTCGGCCGCCGCGACGTCGCCGCCTTCGCCGCCGGCGCCATCGGCGCCTGGACGCGGCTGGTGGCCCCCCGCCTGGGCGCCCCGGTCGTCTACGGCGCGCTCGGGGAGGTGCCCGGAGCGCCGGGGCAGATCTCGATCGAGCGCCTGCGGCGCGACTACGGCCTGCCGGAGCTGCCGCCCATCGAGGCGCTGTTCGGCCTGCTCGGCAACCCCGTCACCCACTCGCTCTCCCCGCGCATCCACAACACCGCCTACCGCGCGCTGGGCATCCCGGCGGTCTACCTGCCGTTCCATGCCGAATCCTTCGGCGACTTCTGGCTGGAGGTGATCGAGAACGCGGGGCTGGAGGCGATCGGGCTCTCCATCCGCGGCCTCTCGGTGACCGCGCCGTTCAAGGAGTCGGCGCTGGCGGTCTGCGGCGCCGAGAGCCCGCTGGTCAGCCTGATCGGCGCCGCCAACACGCTGGTCTGCAACCAGGGGGTCTGGGAAGCCGAGGCCACCGATCCGGACGGCGTCGTGCTCCCCCTGCGCGACCGCGGCCTGAGGATCGAAGGGATGGAGGTGGCGGTGGTCGGCGCCGGCGGCGCCGGACGCTCGGCGGCGGCGGGGCTCGATCGCGCCGGCGCGCGGGTGACGATGTTCAATCGCGATCCGGAGCGCGGCAAGATTTCTGCCGATCATCTGAAGGTCACCTTCCGCCCGCTCGCCGATCTCGACCCCTCCCAGTTCGACCTCCTGATCAACGCCACCTCGCTCGGCCGCGGTGCGGACGACCCGCTGCCGTTCGACGTCTCGCGACTCCGCGAGGGCGCGGTGGTGATCGACCTCGTCTACTTCCCGGACCGGCCGACCCGCCTGCTGACAGAAGCGGCGGCGCGGGGAGCGGTGGCGATCGACGGCCGCGAGGTGCTGGTGGATCAGGCCCGCGGGCAGTTCCGGCTGATGACCGGGCGCGACCTGCCGCTCGACCTCGCCCGCCGGGCCGCCGGGTTGGAACCGGAAGCAGAGGACGCCCCGTGAGAGTCTCCGCCGCCCTCCCCACCGGCGTCGCCGCCCTGCTCTTCGAGAGCGCCCGGCGGCGGCGCGACGCCGAGGAGGGACTGGTTGCCCGGCTGATCGCGGCCGGTTACTCCGAGGTGATCCTGCCGATCCTCGACTACCTGGAGCCCTACGAGTCGCTGCTGACCCCGGCGACACGCGGCGAGCTTTACCGTTTCGTCGACCGCGACGGCGAGCTGCTCGCCCTGCGCGCCGACTTCACGCCGATGCTGGCGCGATTGCTGGCGCCCCGGCTGGAGTCGCTGGAGCTGCCGCTGCGCCTCTACTACCGGGGGGACGTTATCCGCTATCAGGAGGAACGGGCGGGGTGGGCGCGGGAGTTCTACCAGATCGGCGCCGAGCTGCTCGGCCTCGCCGGCGAGCGGGCCGAGCGCGAGGTGCTGCGGCTCTTCCTGGAACTAGCCACGGCCGGCGGCGGCAACGGGCTGCAAGTGGTGCTGGGCTTCGCCGGGGCGCTCGACGGGCTGCTGCTCGCGGCGGACGCGGAGGATCCTCTCCGCCTCGCGGCGGCGGTGGCGCGGCGCGAGCGCGGAGAGGTGCGGCGGGCGGGCTCGACGCTCCTCGCGGTGGTGGAGAACGGCGTTCCGGATCGGCCGGAGGAGTTGGGAGGAGCAGCGGCGGACCGGCTGCGCGGCCTTTATGCCCTGCGCGACGAGCTCGCCGCCGACTTCCCCGGCGTGCTGCTGACGATCGACCTCGCCGAGTTCGCGCAGAGCAACCTCGACCCGCTTCTCGCGGGAGGCGAGGGGGACCGCCCCTACTACGACGGTCTCGTCTTCCACGCCTACGCCGGCCCGGCCGCGCTGCCGGTCGGCGGCGGCGGGCGTTACGACCGGCTGTTCCGCGCCCTCGGCGCTGAGGTGCCGGCGGCGGGCTTCTCGCTTAGTTTGGAAAGATTGCTGGAGGCTTCGGCGTGATCCGTCTGGCGCTCCCCAAGGGGCGGAACCTCGACGCCGCGCTGGCCGCCTTCCGGGCGGCGGGGATCGGCCTCGACGGCCTCGATGGCTCCGGCCGGAGCCTGCGCACGCGGCTCCCCGAGGAGGGGATCGAGGTGCTCTCCCTGAAGGATTGGGACCTGCCGCTCTACGTCACCCACGGGATCGCCGACTGCGGCATCGTCGGCAGCGACGTGCTGGGGGAGGTGGACGGCGACCTGCTGGTGCCGGTGCGCCTGCTCCAGGGGCGCTCGCGGCTCTCCTTCATCGGTCGCGAGGATGCGCTCCCCGCGGCGGGCACCCAGGTGCGCCTCGCGACCAAGTATCCGAACACGGCGCGGCGGGTCGTGGCCGAGCGCGCCTGGGGGGCGGAGATCGTCAAGCTCTCGGGCTCGATCGAGCTCGCCCCCATCCTGCGCTTGGCCGAGCTGGCGCTCGACATCGTCCAGACCGGGCGCACGCTCGTCGAGAACCACCTGGTGGAGATCGAGACCGTCGCCGAGGTCGCCGCCTGCCTGGTGGTCAACCGGGCGTCCTACCAGCGCCACCGGGCGCTTCTCAACGACTGGATTGGCCGCCTCGAAGCGGCGGGAGTAGTCTCTTGAGCCCGATCGAAGTTCTGAAAGCCGATTCTCGTGCCGGCCGCCGCGCGGTCGAGCGCCTCGTCCGCCGTGGTGAGACCGTGCTGGATGCCAAGACCCTGAGCCGGGCGGAGAAGATCGTCCGCGACGTCCGCAAAAAAGGGGACCGCGCCCTGCTCGACTACGCCCAGAAGCTCGACGGCGCCGTCGCGGAGTCGGTGGCCGGCCTCGCGCTCTCGTCCCCCGCGATCACCGGCGCGGATCTCCCCGCCGGCTTCGTCGAGGCACTGGAGCGTGCCATCGTCGCTGTCGAGCGCTTCCACGCGCCGCAGGTACGGACCGGCTACCGTCTTGAGGAGGAGGGGGTGGAGCTGGAGGAGCGGGTCACGCCGCTCCAGCGGGTCGGCCTCTACGTGCCGGGCGGCCGCGCGAGCTACCCCTCGACCGTGGTGATGACCGTCGTGCCCGCCCGCGTGGCCGGGGTGAAGGAGATCGCGGTCGCGACCCCGCCCGGGTCCTACCGCGCCAACGCGGCCCTGCGCTACACCTTCGCCCGCCTTGGCGTCACCGAGATCTGGGGGATGGGGGGCGCCCACGCGATCGCCGCACTGGCCTACGGCACCGACACCATCCGCCGGGTGGACAAAATCGCCGGCCCGGGGAACGCCTGGGTCACCGCGGCCAAGAAGCTGGTGGTGGGGGACGTCGGGATCGACGGCTTCGCCGGCCCCAGCGAGGTGGTGATCGTGGCCGACCCGACGGCCGATCCGGGGGTAGTGGCGGCCGACCTGCTGGCCCAGGCCGAGCACGACCCCAAGGCCGCGGCGGTGCTGATCACGACCGACATCAAGCTGGCCAAGAAGGTCTCGGCGGAGATCGACCGCCAGCTCGCCGACCTCGCGACGGCCGAGACCGCCCGTGCCTCGCTGGGAAACTTCGGCGCCGCGCTCGTCGTAGGGGGGCTGGAGGAGGCCCTGGAGCTGGTCGAGCGGATCGCGCCCGAGCACCTGCAACTCGTCGGGCGGGACGCCGAGGTGCTCGCCCTGCACGTCCGCGCGGCCGGCGCGATCTTCATCGGCGCCGCGACCCCCGAGGTCTTCGGCGACTACGTCGCCGGCCCCAGTCACGTCCTCCCCACCTGCGGCAGCGCGCGGTTCGCGTCGTCGCTCGGCGTCGAGGATTTCCTGCGCCGCAGCCACACCATCCGCTTCACGCCGGTCGCGGCGAGCCACCGCGCGGCGGCGGCGGCGGCCCTGGCGGATGTCGAGGGGCTGCCCGGGCACGCGGCGGCGGCAAGGCGGAGGCTGGGATGAACCCCGCCCTCTTCGTCCGCCCTGAGCTGCGGGCGCTCGGGGCCTATCACCTCGACCTCACCCCCAGCCGGCACAAGCTGGACCAGAACGAGGTGCCCTGGGATCTCCCGCGTCGCTTCAAGGAAGAGATGGCGGCGCGGCTCCTGGCGGCGGACTGGGCCCGCTATCCGGATTTCCACGCGGACGAATTGCGCCGGGACCTCGGCCGCCTGCACGATCACCCATTCGAGGGGGTGCTGGTGGGGAACGGCTCCAACGAGCTGCTCTCCGTGGCGCTGACGGCGCTGGTGGCTCCCGGGACCGAGGTGCTGGGGGCCGAGCCGAGCTTCGGGCTCTACCGTAGCTTCGTCCTCAAGGCCGGCGGCGTTCCCCGGTTCCTGCCGCCGCGGCCGGACCTAAAGATCCCCATCGACGATTTGGAGGCCGAGGTCGAGCGCGATCCGCGCCGGCCTCTTCTCCTCTGCACGCCCAACAACCCGACCGGCGACGCCCTGCCGGTCGAGCGGGTGGAGCGGCTGCTCGACAGACTCCAGGCGCCGCTGCTGCTCGACAACGCCTACGGCGAGTTCTGCCGGTACGACTACCGGCCGCTGCTGGCGCGCTACCCGCACCTGATCGTCTTCCGCACCTTCTCCAAGGCGTGGTCGCTCGCCGGGATGCGGCTCGGGTATCTGCTGGCCGATTCCCGGCTGGTGACCGAGCTGATCAAGGTGAAGCTGCCGTACAACCTCGGCCATCCCGGGGTGATCGCGGGGCGGGTGGCCCTGGAGGCTGACGAGGAGGCGCGGCGCCGGGTGCGGCTGCTCGTGGCCCGCCGGCCGCAATGGGCGGCGATGCTGGCGGAGGAGGGCTTCGAGGTCTTCTCCTCCGAGGCGAACTTCCTGCTGATCCGCTGCGCTCCGCCGGAGCGGGCTCGCGAGGTGCGGGAGATGCTGGAGGCGCGGAGCATCCGGGTGCGCGATGTCAGCCAATATCCAGGATTGGCGGGGTGTATCCGGGTGTCGATCGGGACGGGGGCGTCGCTGCGGGCGACGCGGGCGGCGTTGCGGGGCGAACCTTTCCTTGTCCCCAGCGACCGTGCCGATCAAAACGTAGGGGAGGGGCTTGTCCCCTCCCGGGCGGGGGCAAGCCCCGCCCCTACGACAGCCTCCGCCAGAACCGGGACGGTTGAGCGGACGACCGGCGAGACCCGGATTCATCTCGCTCTCAATCTCGACGGTGGCGCTCGGCGCATCCAGGTTCCCAACGGCTTTTTCGCCCACATGCTGACGGCGCTCGCGACCCATGCCGGGCTGGGGATCGACCTCGCGGCCGAGGGGGACACTCACGTCGACCTCCATCACACGGTCGAGGACGTGGGGATCGCCCTCGGCGAGGCGCTGGCGGCGGCGCTCGGGGACCGGCGGGGGATCGTCCGTTTCGCCCACGCCTACGCGCCGCTGGATGAGGCGCTGGCGCGGGCGGTGGTCGATCTCTCCGGACGCGGCACCTTCCACTACGCGGCGCCGCCCGAGATCGCCGGCGGCTGGGTGACGGCCGACTTCCCGCTCACCCTGGTCGCTGACTTCTTCCAGGCATTGGCCGACCGCGGCCGGCTGACGCTCCACCTCGACATCCTCGCCGCCCGCAACGGCCACCACGCCGCCGAGGCCGCCTTCAAGGCCGTAGCGCTGGCGCTCCGCCAGGCGATCGCGCGGCGTTCGGGCTCCACGGACGTGCCGAGCACCAAGGGGACGCTGTCGACATGAATGCCCTCGTCATCGACGCCGGCGTCGGCAATCTTGGCAACCTCGTTCGCGCCGTCGAGCGGGTGGGCGGGCGGGCCGAGATCAGCGCCGACCCGGAGCGGGTTGCCGCCGCCCGCTGCCTGCTGCTGCCGGGGGTGGGAGCCTTCGCGCCCCCCCGCGAGGCGGTGCGCGGCGGCGTCGAGGGGGCGCTGCGCGAGGCGCTGGCGCGGGGGGCGTGGCTGCTCGGCATCTGCGTCGGTTTCCAGATCCTCTTCGACGAGGGGGAGGAGTTCGGCGCCACCGACGGTCTCGGCCTTCTCCCCGGCCGCGTCACCCGTCTGCCGGCGACCGTGCCGGTGCCGCACATCGGCTGGAACCGGTTGCATGGAGTAGCCGACCACCCGTTGCTGGAAGGTCTGGCCGACCGCTACGTCTACTTCGTCCACAGCTACGCCCCCGAGGGGGTGCCGGACGATCTCTGTCTCGCCCGCTGCACCCACGGCCGCGCCTTCCCCGCGGTCGCCGGGCGCGAGCGGGTGATGGGCACGCAGTTCCACCCCGAGCGCAGCGGCACGGCCGGGCTGCGGCTGCTCTCTAACTTCCTGAAGATGCCTGGAGATGGCGCATGGAACTGATCCCCGCGATTGACCTCCGCCACAGCCGCGCCGTCCGCCTCCGCCAAGGGGACGACGCCCAGGCCACGGTCTACGGCGACGATCCGGTCGCCGTGCTGGAGTCGTATGCCCGCGCCGGCGTGGCCCGGGTCCACGTCGTGGATCTCGACGCCGCGCTGGGTGAGGCGCCGCAGCGGGAGCTGATCGAGCGCATGCTGGCCGTGGGCGCCAAGATCCAACTCGGCGGCGGCCTGCGCGACCGCGAGGCGATCGACTGGGCGCTCGGCGCCGGCTGCGACCGGGTGGTGATCGGCTCCATGGTGGCGCGGGACGTCGACGGCTTCCGCGCCCTGGCGGAGGAGCGGCCCGGCTGGCTGGTCCCCGCCCTCGACGTGGCGCACGGCGAGGTGCGGATCGCCGGCTGGACGGAGGGGGCGTCGCGCGGTCTCGGGGACCTCTGCGGCCATCTGATGGGCGTGCCCTGCCCGGCCATCCTGGTGACCGATGTCGAGCGCGACGGCATGATGACCGGCCCGAACCTCGGGCTGGCCCTGCGCGTGGCGCGCACCTCCGGGCTGCCGGCGCTCCTCTCCGGCGGGGTCCACGCCCTCTGCGACCTGGAGGCGGCGCGGCGGCTTCCCGAGATCGCCGGCGCCATCGTGGGAAGGGCGCTCTACGAGGGGGCGTTCACGGTGGAGGAGGCGCTGGCCGTATGCTCGTAACGGGGCCCACCAACCTCGCGCGGCGGGTGATCCCCTGCCTGGACGTCGCCGCTGGGCGGGTGGTCAAGGGGGTGCGCTTCGAGGATCTGCGCGACCAGGGGGACCCCGCCGAGTCGGCGCTCCGCTACGCGGAGCAGGGGGCGGACGAGATCGTCTTCCTCGACATCGGCGCCGCCCCCGAGGAGCGGGACACCGACGCCGAATGGGTCCGCCGTACCGCCGAGCAGGTCTTCGTGCCGCTCACCGTGGGTGGCGGCGTGCGCAGCGAGGCGGACGCCAAGCGGCTGCTGCGCTCCGGGGCCGACAAGGTCGGGATCAACTCCGCCGCCGTCGAGCGGCCGGAGCTGATCCGCGAGCTCGCCCGCCGTTTCGGCAGCCAGTGCGTGGTGCTCTCCGTGGATGCCCGCAAGCGGGAGGACGGCTGGGAGGTGGTCACCCGTGGCGGGAGAAATGCCACCGGCATCGATGCCCTGGCCTGGATCCGCGAGGGGGTCGAGCGCGGCGCGGGGGAGATCCTGCTGACCAGCATCGACCGCGACGGCACTCAGGGTGGATACGACCTGGCGCTGATTGAGGAGGTTTCCGCGGCCGTGCCGGTGCCGGTGATCGCCTCGGGGGGCGCCGGGGAGGCCGGGCATCTCGTCAAGGCGCTCGCCGCCGGGGCCGCGGCCGTGCTCGCCGCCTCGATCTTCCATCAAGGGACTTACACCGTGGGGGATGTGAAGCGGGAGATCGCGGCGGCGGGGTTCCCCGTGCGGGAGGAGATGGAATGAAGATCGAGGAGCTCCGCTTCGACGACCGCGGCCTGATCCCCGTCGTCGTCCAGGACGTCGGCAGCGGCGCGGTGCTGATGCTCGCCTATGCCGACCGTGAGGCGGTCGAGAAGACGCTCTCGACCGGCCAGGCGCACTTCTGGAGCCGCTCCCGGCAATCTCTCTGGAAGAAGGGGGAGACCTCCGGCAATACCCTGCAGGTGGTGGAGGTGACCGCCGACTGCGACGGCGATGCCCTGCTGGTGCGCGCGCGGCCGGTAGGTGCCACCTGCCACCGCGGCACGCGGAGCTGCTTCGAGCCCAACGCCGCCCGGCTGGAGCTGGGATGGCTGGCGGCGGTGCTCGAATCCCGGCGCGGCGCGGACCCCGAGACCAGCTATACGGCGCGGCTGCTCGCCCGCGGCATCGAGCGGATCGCCCAGAAGGTGGGGGAGGAGGGGGTGGAGACGGCGATCGCGGCGGTTTCCGCCGTCCTCCGGGGGCCGGATGAAGAAGGTGAACGGCGCCAAGCGCTGATCGGAGAGGCGGCGGATCTCCTCTATCACCTGCTGGTTCTGCTGCAGGCGAGCGGGGTCGATCCGGCGGAAATTACGGAAGAGCTGATTCGGCGACACGGTTTTGCCTCTTCGGGACACTCCTAATGCGTAGCTCGATTTATTGCTGTCTTTTATTTTTGTTTTGGAGGTCATCCCATGTCTGAGGGGGGTTCGCGCCGGCCGCGCCGGGCCGTGCCGCACGTACGTGAATTTCTTGCCGACAGCCTGACGCCGCTGGCGGTCTACCGGCGGCTCACCGCGATTTCGCCGTACCGTTTCCTGTTCGAGAGCGTGGCTGGCGGCGAGCGGGTCTCCCGCTTCAGCTTCCTGGGCGCCGCGCCGCGGGAGATCTACCGGCTCTATCCCGACCGTCTGGAGGTCGAGCGCAAAGGGCAGACCGAAACACTGCCCGGCGAGCCGCTCGCCGCCCTGCACGCGGTCCTCCAGGGGGTCCACAGCGAGCCCGGGCCGATCCCGTTCACCGGCGGCTTCGTCGGCTACTTCGGCTACGACCTGATCCGCCTCGTCGAGCGCCTGCCCAACCGCCCCGCCGATCCCTTCGACCTCCCCGTCGCCCTGCTCGCCCGCTTCGACACCCTGGTGGTTTTCGACCACGCGCACCAGCGGGTGCTGGCGATCGCCAACGAGATCGAGGGGGAGGTGAGCGTCGAGGAGGCGGAAAAGGAGCTGGCGCGGCTGTCGGGTGTGATCACCGAGGAGTCGGGGGGCGGCGGCGTCGCCATGCCGGGGCAGTCCCCCGGGCCGGCAGCCACCGACCTGCCGAGCCTCGACGGCACGAGCTTCCGCCGCGCCGTGCAGAAGGCCAAGGAGCACATCGCCGCCGGCGACATCTTCCAGGTCGTGCTGGCGCGCCGCTGGCGGGTGCCGCGGCGGATCGAGCCCCTCGCCCTCTACCGGGCGCTGCGGATGGTCAATCCGAGCCCCTACATGGTGCTGCTCGAATCCCCGGACGTGTCGCTGGTCGGCGCTTCCCCCGAGATGCTGGTGCGCAAGCAGGGGCGGCACATCGAGACCCGCCCGATCGCCGGCACCCGGCCGCGCGGCATGGACGCCGAGGGGGACAAGCGGCTGGGCGAGGACCTGCTGGCCGATCCCAAGGAGCGCGCCGAGCACGTGATGCTGGTCGACCTCGGCCGCAACGACCTCGGGCGGGTGGCGGTGCCGGGCAGCGTCCGGGTGCCGACCTTCATGGAGATCGAGCACTACAGCCACGTCATGCACCTGGTCTCCAGCGTCGAGGCCGAGCTGGCGACCGGCAAGGACGCGCTCGACGCCCTGCTCGCCTGCTTTCCGGCCGGCACCGTCTCGGGCGCGCCGAAGATCCGGGCGATGGAGATCATCGACTCCCTCGAGCCCATGGCGCGCGGGCCGTACGCCGGCGCCGTCGGCTACCTCTCCTTCTCGGGGGACCTCGATACCTGCATCGCCATCCGCACCCTGGTGGTCCGCGCGGGGGAGACCTCGGTCACCGCCGGCGCCGGCATCGTCGCCGATTCCGATCCGGCGGCCGAGGAGCAGGAGACCCGAAACAAGGCGGCGGCGCTGCTCACTGCGGTCGCCCTCGCCGAAGAGCTGGAGAGACGGTCATGATCCTGATGATCGACAACTACGACTCGTTCACCTACAACCTCGTGCAGGTGCTCGCCGGCGCCGGCGCCGAGGTCGAGGTGGTGCGCAACGACGCCGAGAGTGTCAAGGCGCTGCTGGCGCGCGGTCCCGAGGGGATCGTGCTCTCGCCCGGCCCCGGACGCCCGGAGGACGCCGGGGTCTGCCTGGAGCTGCTCCGCGAGCGCCCGCAGGTGCCGCTGCTCGGTGTCTGCCTCGGCCACCAGGCGCTCGGGGTGGCGTTCGGCGCCACGGTGGACCGCGCGCCGCGGCTGATGCACGGCAAGACCTCCCCCGTCCGCCATGAGGATCTGGGGATCTTCGCCGGCCTGCCCAACCCGTTCGAGGCCACCCGCTACCACAGCCTGGAGGTCAAGGAGGGGACCCTGCCCGCGGAGCTCGAGCCGCTCGCCTGGGCGGACGACGGCACGCTGATGGGGATGCGCCACCGCGAGCTCCCCTACTGGGGCGTGCAGTTCCATCCGGAGTCGGTGCTGACCGGCGCAGGCGCCCACCTTTTAGGAAATTTCCTCGATCTATGCCAGCGGGCGAGCGCGGAGGGCGCCGATGCCGCTTGAGATCCGCGCCGCGCTGACCCGCCTGACGGCCGGCGAGAGCCTCTCCCGCGAGGAGACCGAGGACCTCTTCGGCCAGATCATGGACGGCATGGTGACCGAGACCTTCAAGGCGGCGCTGCTGATCGCCCTGCGGATGAAGGGGGAGGCGGTCGCCGAGATCTCCGGCGCCGCCGCCGCCATGCGCCGGCGGGCGATCGCCATTCCGCACCAGCGGCAGGGACTGGTCGACACCTGCGGCACCGGCGGCGACGGCCGCGGCACGTTCAACATCTCGACCGCCGCGGCGCTGGTGGCGGCGGCGGCCGGGGTGGCGGTGGCCAAGCACGGCAACCGCTCGGTCTCCAGCCGCTCCGGCAGCGCCGACGTGCTGGCAGCCCTGGGGGTGAAGATCGAGGTCTCCCCCGAGACCGCCGGCCGCACGCTCGACACGGTGGGCATCGCCTTTCTCTTCGCCCCCCTGCTGCACCCCGCCATGCGCGAGGTGATGCCGGTGCGGCGGGAGCTCGGGCTGCGCACGATCTTCAACGTTCTCGGGCCGCTGACCAACCCGGCGGGGGCGCGCCGGCAGGTGATGGGGGTCTACACCGAGGCCCTGGTCGAGCCGATCGGCCATGTGCTGCGCGACCTCGGGGCCGAGCACGCCCTGGTGGTCCACGGCGAGGGGCTCGACGAGATCACCACCACCGGCCGCACCCGCGTCGCCGAGGTGCGCGGCGGCGAGGTGCGGATGCTCGACGTCGAGCCGGAGGACTTCGGCCTCCGCCGCGCCCGGCTGGAAGAGCTGGCGGGGGGCTCCCCCGAGGAGAATGCCGCCGCCGTGCGCCGTGTCTTCGGCGGCGAGACCGGAGCGCTGGCGGACGTGACCGCGCTCAACGCCGGCGCCGCCCTCTACGTCGGCGGCCTCGCCGCCGATCTCCACGAGGGGGTCAGGATCGCCCAGGCCACCCTCGCCTCGGGAGCCGCCGAGCGCAAGCTGGAAGAGCTCAGGAGCTTCGAGGAATGAGCGCCCCCGACATCCTGCTGCGGATCACCGAGCGCCGCCGGCAGCGGATCGCCGAGGTGGGCGGCGCCGACGCCTCCGATTGGGAAGAGGGGGAGCCGCGCACGCCTTCGAACAACGCCTTCCTCGGGCATCTGAAGGCGCGGCGGCGCGATCCGGCGATCATCGCCGAGGTCAAGATGGGCTCCCCGCGGCTCGGCTCGCTGCACGGCCGGGTGGATCCGATCGCCCAGGCCCGCCTCTACGCCGAGAACGGCGCGGCGGCGCTGTCGGTGGTCGTCGAGCCCGACTTCTTCCATGGCGGCTACGACCTGCTCGCCGCCTGCCGCGCGGCCTCGGGGCTGCCGGCGATCGCCAAGGACTTCATCGTCGATCCCGTCCAGCTCACCTGGGCGCGCGACGCCGGGGCCGACGCCATCCTGCTGATCGCCGCCCTCTACGAGCCGGAAGAGATGGCGCGCTACGCCCGCCTCGCCCGCGGCCTCGGGCTGGTGCCGCTGGTCGAGACCCACGACGCCGGCGACATCGCCAAGCTCGGCGGCGAGCCGTGGGAGATGGTCGGCATCAACAACCGCGACCTGCGCACCTTTGACGTCGATCTGGAGCGGTCGATCGCGCTGCTGGCCGGTCTGCCGTCCGAGGCGGTGAAGGTGGCCGAGAGCGGCATCCGCGACGGGCTCGACGTCGCCCTGCTCTCCGAGAGCGGTTTCGACGCCTTCCTGATCGGCGAGACCCTGCTGCTCGCCGGCGACCCGGCGGCGAAGCTCCAGGAGCTGCTGATCGGAGCGGAGGCCTGATGGCGGTCAAAGTCAAAATCTGCGGCGTCACCGATCCCGCCAACGCGCTGGCGGCGGTTGAAATTGGCGCCGACTACCTGGGGTTAAACTTTTATCCGGGTAGTCCGCGCTACGTCAGCGTCGAGCGGGCCCGGGAGATCGCCGGAGCCGTGGGCGGCCGGGTGCCGCTGGTGGGCGTGTTCGTCAACGCGCCGGCCGCCGCGATCGCGGACACCGTGGAGCGCGTCGGTCTCGACCTCGTCCAGCTCAGCGGCGACGAGGGGCCGGAGGCGGTGGGCCCGTTCGCGGCGCGAACGATCAAGGCCTTCCGCACCGGCGGGTTGCCCGGCGGCGCGGAGCTGGCGGCCTGGAGCGCGGTCTGGGGGGTGCTGATCGACGCCCCGCACCGCGACCTCTACGGCGGCACCGGTGCGGAGTGGAACTACGCGGGCGCCGCCGAGCTGGCGGACCGGCGGCTTTTCCTGGCCGGCGGCATCGGCCCGGACAACGCTCGGCGCGCGGTCGAGGCCGCCCGCCCTTATGCGATCGATGTCTGCTCGCGGGTGGAGTCCGCCCCCGGGATCAAGGACCTGGAGCTGCTGCGGCGGCTCTTTCAGGAGGTGAGAGATGGCGAGACCCCGAACCCTGCCTGACCAGGAGGGCTACTTCGGCCGCTACGGCGGCCGCTACGTTCCCGAGACGCTGATGGCGCCGCTGGCGGAGCTGACCCGCGCCTACGACCGGGCGCGGCGCTCCCGGGGCTTCCGCCGCGAGCTGACCGGCCTGCTCAACGACTTCGCCGGCCGGCCGACGCCGCTCTACTTCGCCGAGCGCCTGTCGGAGGAGCTGGGCGGCGCCCGCATCTTCCTCAAGCGCGAGGACCTGCTCCACACCGGCGCGCACAAGATCAACAACGCCGTCGGCCAGTGTCTGCTCACCCGCCTGATGGACAAGGAGCGGGTGGTCGCCGAAACCGGCGCCGGCCAGCATGGCGTCGCCACCGCTACCGCCGCGGCGGCGCTCGGCCTCTCCTGCATCGTCTACATGGGCAGCGAGGACATGCGCCGCCAGCGGCTCAACGTCGACCGCATGCGTCTGCTTGGCGCCGAGGTGGTCCCCGTCGACTCCGGCAGCCGTACCCTCAAGGACGCCATCAACGAGGCGATGCGCGACTGGGTCACCAACGTCCGCACCACCCATTACGTGCTCGGCTCGGTGCTCGGCCCCGATCCGTTCCCGCGCATGGTGCGCGACTTCCACCGGGTGATCGGCGACGAGGCTCGCCTCCAGCTCAAGCGCCAGACGGGGAGCGAGGTCCCTGACCTCGCCATCGCCTGCGTCGGCGGTGGCAGCAACGCGATCGGCCTGTTCACCGCCTTCCTGGAAGACCGCCGGGTGCGCCTGATCGGCGTCGAAGCCGGCGGCCGCAGCGGCAAGACTGGGGAGCACGCGGCGCGGTTCGCCGGCGGCGCCCTCGGCGTGCTCCACGGCACGCGCACCTTCGTGCTTCAGGACGAGGAGGGGCAGATCGCCCCCACCCACTCGGTCTCGGCCGGGCTCGACTACCCGGCGATCGGCCCGGAGCACGTCTGGCTGCACGACGAGGGGCGGGTGGAGTACACCTCGGCCACCGACGACGAGGCGATCGCCGCCTTCCACCGGCTCGGCCGCACCGAGGGGATCCTGCCCGCGCTCGAGAGCTCGCACGCGCTAGCCGAGACTCTGAAGCGCGCGCCGCGCCTGTCGCGCAAGCGGGTCATCCTCGTCAACCTCTCGGGGCGCGGGGACAAGGACGTCGAATCCGTGCTCGCATGGGACCGCGAGCACGTTGCGGATGGCAACGTGGAGTCCTTCGCCGAGGCAGCGGCTGCCCGGCAGCGAGGTGAGACGCGATGAGCGCGATCGACGAAGTCTTTTTCAACTGCGCCCACGAGAACCGGGGCGCCTTCATTCCCTTTCTGATGGCGGGCGATCCGGATCTGAACGCCACCGCCGAGTACCTCGACGCGCTCGCCGCCGGCGGCGCCGACATCATCGAGCTCGGCGTGCCGTTCAGCGATCCGATCGCCGACGGGCCGATCAACCAGCGGGCCGCCTCGCGGGCGCTCGCCGCCGGCACCAAGATGTCGGGCATCCTGCAACTCGTGGCCCGGCACCGCGACAAGCTCGGCGTGCCGATCGTCCTCTTCACCTACTTCAATCCGATCCACGCCCGCGGCGTCGAGCGCTTCGCCGAGCAGGCGGCCGCCTCCGGTGTCGACGGCGTGCTCTGCGTCGACCTGCCGCCGGAGGAGGGGGAGCGGGACTTCATCCCGGCGCTGCGCGAGCAGGGGGTGGACACCATCTTCCTGCTCGCCCCCACCAGCACCCGCGACCGCGTGACCAAGGTGGCCGAGGCCTCGACCGGCTTCGTCTACTACGTCTCGCGCACCGGCGTCACCGGCGAGCGCTCCGCCCTGGCGACCGATCTCTCGCGCGACGTCAAGCGTCTGCGCAAGCGGCTCGACCAGCCGCTCGCCGTGGGCTTCGGCATCTCGACCCCGGAGCAGGTCGCGGCGGTGGGCGACGTCGCCGACGGCGTGGTGGTGGGGAGCGCGCTGGTGCGGCTGATCGAGGAGCGGGGGAGCGAGTCCGGCTTTCCGCGTACTCTCGAAGAGCGGGTTCGCGAGCTCGCGGCCCCCCTGCGCCAGCGCGCCGAGAGGCGGCGGGCTTGAGCACCGAGCGCACGCAAGAGCGGGAGATCGCGGCCCTGGTCCACGGCCGCTACCTCCTCGAAGCCCCGCCGGAGCCGGAAGGGTGCCCGCTGGTGGTGGGGTTTCACGGCTACGGCGAGAACGCCGAGAAGCACCTGGAGGAGCTGCGCCGCCTGCCCGGCTCCTCCCGCTGGGCCCTGTGCGCCGTGCAGGCCCTCCACCCCTTCTACAACCGGACGGGGGCTGTCATTGCGAGCTGGATGACCCGCCAGCAGCGCGAGCGGGCGATCCTCGACAATCTGCTCTATGTCACGAGCGTGGTCGCCGCGGTGAAACGCGAGCTCCCGGTCTCCGAGCGGCTCGTCTTCCTCGGCTTCTCGCAGGGGGCCGCCATGGCCTACCGCGCCGCCGCCGGCTCCGGCCATGCCTGCCGGGGGGTGATCGTGCTCGGCGGCGACCTGCCGCCGGAGCTCGAGAGCCGCGACCTCGGCCACTTCCCGCCCGTCCTGCTAGGGCGCGGCACCAGCGAGGAGTGGTACGACGCCGCCAAGATGGAGCACGACGTCGAATTCCTGCGCGGCAAGGGGATCGACGTCCGCCCCTGCATCTTCGAGGGCGGGCACGAGTGGACGAACGAATTCCGCGCCGCCGCCGGGCGGTTCCTGGACGAGGTCTTCCAGCAAGCGTCGTAGACCCTACCGCCGCGCTCCCACCTCAGAGCGCGCGAACAGATCGACCATCGCCCGGTTGAAGGCGGGGATGTCGTCCGGCTTGCGGCTGGTGACGAGATTGCCGTCGGTCACGGCCTCCTGATCGACCCAGTTGGCCCCTGCGTTCTTGAGATCGGTCTGGATCGATCCGTACGAGGTCATCTTCCGGCCGCGCACCCCGCCGGCCTCGATCAGCGTCCACGGCCCGTGGCAGATGGCCGCGATCGGCTTGCCGGCGTCGACGAAGCTCTTCACGAAGCGGACGGCCGCGGGATTGGCCCGCAGCTTGTCCGGGTTCATCACGCCGCCCGGCAGCAGCAGCGCGTCGTAGTCCTCGGGGTTCGCCCGCTGGAGCGGGACGTCGACCGGGAGGCGGTCCCCCCACTCGGTGTGGTTCCACCCCTTCACCTGCCCCTCGGCGGGAGAGACGATGGCGGTCTTCGCTCCCGCCTGGTCCAGGGCCTCCTTCGGCCCGGTCAGCTCGACCTGCTCGAAGCCGTCGGCGACGAGAATGGCGACCTTCTTCCCTTGCAAGTTCTCCATGATGCACCTCCTGATCGCACGATTCTCCGTGGAGATGAAGATCTCCGCGGTTCAGCGGTCGAAAAGGAGCAACTTGGGTGCCAGAAGAAGGCCGGACCGGCGAGGGAAATTCTTACAGGAGGAACGCGGGAGGGGGAGAGGCAAACAAAAAGGGCGCCCGACTCGCGAGCGCCCTTCAGATCCAATCTGCGACCGCGACTACTTGCCAGCCGGCGGCTGGGTGGTGTCGGAACCCATCGGCGAGGACGTGGTCATGTCGGTACCCATGCCCATGCCGGTGTCCGTGGACATCGTGCCCATGCCGGTGTCGGTGGTGGTAGCCATCGTGGAGGTCTCGGTGCTCATCGAGGTGGAAGTCGTGGTGTCGGTCGTGGTCGCGGGGGTCTCCTCGTCGGTCTCTTCCTTCTTGCAGCCGGCGAACGGAAGCACCAGGATAGCGACCAGACAGAGAAGCGAAAGGCGAACGGACAGCTTCTTCATTTTGTTTTCTCCCTTGTTAAATGGAACTGATGTAAGACGAGGAGGGCTACGGCCTACCCGTTATCTCCCACCTTGATCAGGTTTCTCACTCTTCTCACGCCGTCGGTGTCACGGGCGTACTGCTCGGCCTTCCTGCGGGTGTCCTCCTTCTTGACCGTGCCCTGCAGGACCACCTCGCCATCGTTCGAATCGACGTCGATGTTGAACGGATTGATATCTCCATCAGCAGCCAGCTTCGCCTTGACCTTGGCGACGATGGCGGCGTCGTCAACCTGTGTACCCGCCGACTTGGTCGAGCTGCAGGCGCTCAGCGCCAGAGCCATGACCAGCGCCAGACAGATGACCTGCGCGCGTAGCATCCAAGAGTTACGGTTCATTGCGTCCTCCTCCTCACTGTTGACTTGTTTGACTTGGTTGTCTCGTTCGAGTCTGTGGCTTCAGGTTTTCACCCGCAGAGTTGCTCTGAAGCAGAATTTATGCCACAGCCTCCCTTGTCCAAGTCATCAGTGAGTCGTCGGACGGCGTCGGAGTATACAACCTCACGAGGGGCTCCTCAAGGGGTGAGGGACCTAAAGCCGTTCCCAAGGTGTCGAACCTTACCACTCCCCGGCCGCCATCACTCTACGCGGTAGGTATTGAGGCGATTGTACAACGTCTTGAGGCTGACTCCCAGGATGTCGGCCGTTTTGCGCTTGTTCCCCGCGTAGGCGTCGAGGGTGGCCATGATCAGGCGGCGTTCCACGTCCTCGATCGAGGAGCCGACCTGGAAGTTCAGGCTGCGGATCGAGCCGGAGTCCCCCCCCACCTCCCGAGGCAGGCAGCGCGGGGTGATCTCATGGTCGGCCATGATGAACGCCCGGTGCACCACGTTCTTGAGCTCGCGCACGTTGCCGGGCCAGGAGTGCGTGCGCAGCCGGTCGAGCGAATCCTCGCTCCAGACCTTGCCGGTCCCCTGCCGCTCGTTGAGCTGGCCGAGGAAGTAGTCGGCGAGGAGCTGGATGTCCTCGCCGCGCTCGCGAAGCGGCGGCATCATCACCGGGAAGACCTGCAGGCGGTAGAGCAGGTCCTCGCGCATCTTGCCGTCCTGCACCGCCTTGAGCGGGTCGCGGTTGGTGGCGGCGATCACCCGCACGTCGACGTCGACCGCCTGGTCGCCGCCGATGCGGACCACGGCTCCGGTCTCGAGCACGCGCAGGAGCTTGACCTGCAGCTCGATCGGCATCTCGGTGATCTCGTCGAGGAAGAGCGTGCCGGTGTGGGCGCGCTCGAAGTACCCCTTGTGCCGCCGCTGGGCGCCGGTGAAGCTCCCCCGCTCGTGGCCGAACAGCTCGCTCTCGATCAGCGTCGGCGAGATCGCCCCGCAGTTGAGCGGCAGGAAGGGGGCCTTCGCCCGCCGCGACAGCAGGTGCAGCGTCTGGGCGGCCAGATCCTTGCCGGTGCCGCTCTCGCCGATCAGAAAGACCGAGGCGTCGGTCGGCGCCACCCGGTTGAGCATCTCGTAGAGGGCCTGCATCGGCGGCGAAGCCCCCAGCAGCAGGCCGAGGCGGCCCACCTCCTGGGTCTCGGTGACCGACGAGGAGGTGGTCTGCGCGGAGGGCTGGATGCTCGCCACGTTGGCGAGGATGCTCTTCAGCCGCCCGATGTCGAGCGGCTTGGTCAGATAGTCGCTGGCGCCGAGCCGCAGCGCCTGGACGGCGCTCTCGACATCGGCGTGGCCGGTCATCAACACCACTTCGGTCGAAGCTCCGAGCTCGAGGTCCTTGAGCAGCTCGATGCCGCTGCCGTCCGGGAGGTAGAGGTCGACGAGCGCCACGTCCGGGGTCCGGTGACTGACCAGCGAGCGGGCATCCCGCAAAGTGCAGGCGGTATTGGTGGTGAAACCCTGCCCCTCGATCAGCTCGGCGAGAGCTGAGAGAAAATTTGGGTCGTCATCGACCGCGAGCGCATGTGGCATGGTCACCTCACTCCTTTGTTCCCGTTACTCGGGTTCTCTGAGATCGTCAATTCTACCTCATATACCCGAGAGACCCCGGTCATTCCTTCCCCATCCGGGCTGATAGCCCGCGCTTCGCCGCCGTAAGCGGCAAGAATTGCGCGCGCCACCCAGAGCTGGGCGAGCGCGCCGCCCGCCGAAAAGCTGAGGTCGAACCCGGGGGCCGGCGGTTCCGGCTGCGCCCCGTCCGCCTCCACCGGGCTGTCCGCGCCCCGGACGCCGTACAGGCGCAGCCGGGCGCGGCCGTCCTGGCACGCCAGCAGCACGTGGAGCGCTCCCTGCCTGGGCACGCCGGTCAGGGCGGCGAGCGCGAGGTGCAGGAGCGCCTGCCGCAGCAGATAGCGGTTGGCGTCCACCGGCACCGGCTCGGCCGGCAACTCGGACTCCACCCGCGCCTGCTGCTTGCGGGCGGGGGCCACCAGCAGCGTCGCCAGCTCCTCGGCCAGCTCGCGCAGGTCGAGGGTCTCGTCGCGGTCACCGCGCGGCGAGATGTAGGCCAGGAAGTTCTCCATCCCGCGATGCAGCCGCGAGAGCTCCTCCTTGAGCACGTTGACGTAGCGCAGCAGCTTGTCCTTGTTGGCCGGGTCGGTGGCCCGGCCTGAGGCCAGCATCTCCTTGAGGATCTCGATGTTGAAGACCATCGCGTTGATCGGCGCCCGCAGGTCGTGGGCCACCGCCGGCGAGATCTGCGACACCGACCGCATCTGCGAGGTCAGCCGGAGATCGCTCTCCAGCCCGGCCAGCGTCTCCAGGCTGTGCACGAGCAGCACGCCGCCGCTCTCGGGCTCGCGGCGCAGATCGAAGAGCAGGCGGTGCGGCGCCCCTCCGGTCGCGCCCTCCTCCACGGCGAGGTCGAGCACGGCGCGCTGCTCCTGGCCGCCGCCGCCGGCGCCGTTCCAGCTCAGGCCGGCGTCTTCCAGGCGCCCCTTGAGCCTCTCCCACAGGCGCTCCAGCTCGAAGCCGTCGGCACAGCCGAGCAGCTCGAGCGCCCGCGTGTCGGCGAAACGCACGTCCCCCCGCGGGTCCAGGGTGATGACGCCGGGGCCGAGCAGTCCCGCGAGATCGTTGCGCGGCGCGCCGGACTGCGGGGTTTTCAGCGAATTCTCGGGGGCATCCATGTCTCGTTCTCCATCAGGCGACGCGGCCGGAGTCGTCGGCGCGGCGGACATTTATAGAAGGTCGGCACGCCGCGCGCAAGCGAGCCGTGGACATTCCCCTCCACATGGAGGGAAAACGTGTTGTTCATTGGATTCCGAAATGTATTTTCGCGGCACTTTCGTCCAGACGCCCGGCGGACGCCGCGGCGAGGCAGGACCCGGCCCACCAGAAGACGTCGCGGGTCCGCACCTCTTTACGCAGCCTGCGCATGCGGGTCCCGCGCTCGCGGTCCTTCATCTTCAGGGCCCGGCGCAACGCGCGCGCGACGGCCTGGGTGTCGAAGGGGTTGACCATCAGCGCGCCGGCGGCGAGCTGCGGCGCCGCGCCGGCGAATTCGGAGAGCACCAGCGCGCCGCGCCCCTCCACGTTGGCGGCGCAGTACTCCTTGGCCATCAGGTGCATGCCGGCCTTGAGCGGCGTGACCAGGGCGACGTCCGCCGCCCGGTAGTACGCCAGCAGCTCGTCGGCCTCCGGCTCGCGGTGGAGATAGTGCACCGGCACCCAGCCCGGACGGCCGAACGAGCCGTTGATCTCGCCGGCCAGGCGCTCGATCTCCGCGCGCAGCGCCGTGTGCCGGGGGAGGGTCTCCCGGCAAGGGATGGCGAACTGCACCAGGGTCGCGCGCTCCTGGAGCTCGGGATAGCGGGCGAGCGCCGCGGCGAAGGCGCGGAGCTTCTCGGGGATGCCGTGGGCGCGGTCGATGCGGTCCACGCCGAGGATGAGCTGGCCACCCCCCAGCGACTCGCGCAGCGCCGCCGCCTCTGCCGCCACCTCCGGCCGCGCCGCGCGCTCCTCGATCTCCCGGGCGTCGATGCCGACCGGGAAGGCGCCGGCCCGCAGGTCGAAGGGGACCCCCTGCCAGGAGCCCCGCAATGACCAGAGGCCATCGCCGGTCCGCTCCGCCGCCGTCGCTGGCGTCAGCCGCCGCACGGCTGCCAGGAAGCACTCCAGGTCACGCTCGGTCTGGAAGCCGATCTGGTCGAAGGCGAGCAGCCCGCTCAGCACCTGCTCCCGCCAGGGGAGTTGCAGGAAGAGGTCGGGGGAGGGGAACGGCAGGTGGAGGAAGAAGGCCGTGCGACAGGCGACTCCCAGGCGCCGCAGCTCGAGGGCGAGATTCATCAGCAGATGATCGTGCACCCACACGAGATCCGTGCCGGAGGCGCCGCGCGCCAGCGTCCTGGCGGTGACGCGGGCGAACTTCCGGTTCACCTTCAGGAAGCCCTGCCAGTGGGCCGGCTGGAAATCGCACTCGCCGGCCAGGTCGTGGAACAGCGGCCAGACCACCTCGCCCGAGAAGCCGCCGTAGCCGTGCCGCTTCTCCAGTGCGCTGAGCATGACCGGGCGCAGCGAGAAGCCCCCCTCGTGAATAGCGCCCGCCAGCACCCGGCGCAGTCCCGGCGTCTCCTCCTGAGCCACCCCCGGCCAGCCGATCCAGACCCCGCGCCGGTCGCGCAGCACAGTGGTCAGGGCCGAGATCAGCCCTCCGCTGGCCGGCGACACGCGCCACCCCCGGCCCCCCTCGCGGGTGAGCAGGATGGGCAGGCGATCGGAGACGACGAGGCACCGGCCCGGCTGCCGGCCTGCCGGCGGCTGCGGGCCGGAGAAGCGGAGCTCGGGATCCGGAGAGGGAACCGAGGACATCGACACGGTGGTGCTCATCAGCTCTACGAAGTTTCGATTTGGAGAGTCGGGCGGGGGACCGCCCTGACGCACGCAACACTAAATTGCAGGTTGTGTGCCACGGCCGATACGGGCATGGCCGATGCAAGAGACGACGCCGATTCCGTGGGGCGCGGCGGCAAAGAGGAGCCGGTCCGCCCCCTGCCCGGGGTGTCCTCCGGGTAAGAGTTGCAACGGAGTGCCGGAAGCCCGGCAAAGGTGACCCAATGCCCACCGCCATTGCCATCGACGAGAGCGAGAAACTCGATACCGGCCTGACCATCGCCGTTTTCGTCGACCCCCTGGAGAGCGCCAAGGCCGCCGGCCTGCGCTATGTCACGGACGACGAGCCCGGCATCCGCCGCCAGAGGCGCGGCAAGGGGTTCACCTACATTGACCCGCAGGGGCGTACGGTGAAAGACGAGAAGACCCTCGAGCGCATCCAGAAGCTGGTCATCCCGCCCGCCTGGACCGACGTCTGGATCTGTCCCCGCCCGAACGGCCATCTGCAGGCGACCGGCCGCGACGCCCGGGGGCGCAAGCAGTACCGCTATCACGCCAACTGGCGGGAGGTCCGCGACGAGACTAAGTTCGGCCGCATGATCGCCTTCGGCGAGTCGCTGCCGAAGATCCGCGAGCGGATCGACCGCGACATGTCGCAGCGCGGCCTGGGGCGTGAGAAGGTGCTGGCGACCGTCGTCAAGCTCCTCGAGACGACGCTGATCCGCGTCGGCAACAAGGAGTACGTCAAGCAGAACAACTCCTTCGGCCTGACCACCCTGCGCGACCAGCACGTCGACGTCGACGGCGCCACCCTGCGCTTCGAATTCCGCGGCAAGAGCGGCAAGGAGCACTCGGTGGAGGTCCACGACCGCCGCCTGGCCCGCATCGTCAAGCAGTGCCGCGACGTGCCCGGGCAGAAGCTTTTTCAATATCTCGATGGAGACGGCGAGCGCCAGAGCGTCAGCTCCGAGGACGTCAACGCCTATTTGCGCGAGACCACCGGCGAGGACTTCTCGGCCAAGGATTTCCGCACCTGGGGGGGGACCGTGCTCGCCCTCTCGGCGCTGCTCGAGGTCGGCGCCTGCGAGAGCGAGCGGGAGGCCAACAAGGCGGTGGTCGAGGCGATCAAGCACGTCTCCGGCCAGCTCGGCAACCGGCCGGCCATCTGCCGCAAGTACTACGTCCACCCGGTGGTGATCCAGAGCTTCCTCGAGGGGACCCTGCGGGACACCCTGGAGGATGCCGTCGAGGATTCGCCCGCGGACGAGTCCAACGGCCTGCGCCGGCTGGAGGCGCAGGTGCTGCGGCTGCTGAAGGGGCGGGCCGAGGCTTCCTGAAATGGCAAGGGCGGGGACCCCGTCCCCGCCCTCAAGGCTTCCGCGATCTACGGATCCGACTCAACAGACCATCTCTTCCTGGAAGATGAACGTCAGGTTCTCTTCCTCGAAGCGGTCGAAGAATTCCGCCCAGGTGATCTCCTGCAGGGGCTCCCCGCCGTCGTAGTCGGGGAAGTCGATCCGCAGGCCCCCCGCGGGGATATCTTCGTTGTTCTGGGAATTGACCACCGCCGCCGGGCGCCCACCGCGCTCTTCGGCCCAACGGCGGATCTCTTCATGATCGGTGGTGGTCCTGTTTTCCGGCATGGTTTTCACCCCTTCCTTTGGATTGGCTGCTACCCGTTGACGACTTCACCTCCGTTGGGGTGTAGCACTTGGCCCGTTCCTCTACGACGGAGCGTCCGAAGCTGAGAACACAGAATAGAGGCCTCTTCTTCCTCCCAGGGACGGCGAGCGCTCCCGCGGAGGGGAGCGCTCGCGATCCCTGCGCCGGACCGCTGGTCAGCGGACCTGCGCTTCCTGGTTGATATGGCTTTCGGCGAGCTCGGTCAGGCGCTCGTCGGTCTCCTCCTCCTCCTGGAGCGTGCGCTCGAGGAGCGTGACGTGGTCATCCTTGTCGAGCATCTCGGCGTAGGTGCGCACCGTGCCGTAGCCGGCGATCTCGTAGTGCTCCACCCGCTGCGCGCAGGCGATCAGGCCGGCGTCGATCACCGAGGGCTCGCCCTTCATTTTGGCCATCTCCGCGCCTTCCTTGAGCAGCCCCTTCATCCCCTCGCAGGTATGTCCCTTCGGGCTCTCCTGGAGGTTCTGGAAGATCTTCTCGAGACGGCGGACGTGCTCCTCGGTCTGCCGCAGATGATCGTTGAACCCCTTCCGCAGGTCCGCTGAATGGGCCGCCTCGGCCATCTTCGGCAACGCGTCGACGATCTGCGTCTCAGCGGAGTAGAGATCTTTGAGCTGTTCGAGGTAAAGATCCTTGAGAGATTCGAGCTTCATCTTGAGTTCCTCCTGTTGCTGGTACGAGTTGTAGTCCGGAGCCGTCGCTGCAAGCCCCGGTGGAGCTCATGCGGCAGGAGGCACCCGCAAGATCCGTGCCGAATCGATCACCGAGGAATTGATCTAATCTATTCGCTGCTGGAGCGGATATGCCCGAACTTGATCAGTGCTACGAAGAAGAACCCGCCGAGCATGTTGCCGAGGGTGGCCCAGAGGAGAAACTTGCCGAAGTCCGCCAGCGTCGCTCCCTGACCTGAGAAGACGCCGGCCAGCACCTCCGCCGTCCCGACGACCGCATGGTGCAGGTGGCAGAGGCCGATCGCCGTGGTCACCAGCAGGACGATGAAGATCTGACCGATGGTGTCGCGGCTCGCCGCCACCAGCCAGGAGAGCAGGCCCATCAGCCAGCCGGCGAGCACGCCGCTGAGCAGGATCACCCAGCCGGGGTGCTCGACCAGCCCCGAGGCGATCTCGCCGAAGACGCGGGGCTCGATCACCCCCAGCCGCGGCCCGAGGAAGACCAGGAACGCGGCGAACGCCGCGGCGCCGGCCTGGTTGGCGATGTAGACCAGCCCCCAGAGCCGGCCGAGCTGGACGGGCGAGGCGCGGCGGTCGAGCACCGGCAGCACGGCGAGCGTGGTGTGCTCCGTGAACAGCTCCGAGCGGCCGAGGACCACGAACAGGAATCCCGACGCGTAGGTCAGGGCGACCAGGATCTCGGAAACCGGCTTGGACAGCACCCCGTCGGTCAGGGTGTGCACCACCGCCATCAACAGGAGGCTCAGGGAGACGTCGAGCCCCGCCGAGAGCCCGGAGAGGAGGAGGGCCATCGCCGGGCGCTCCAGCTCGGTGAGCCCGGCGGCGATCTCCTGCTCGAGGATCGTCTCGTAGCTCTTCTGGGGCTCCTGGCCCTTCTCGTCCTCCTTGTTGCGGCTTCGCCGCGCCGAGGGGTCCTCCTGGAGGTCGTCGGCCATCGCGTCTCCTTTAGCGGGCGCGGCCGGTCGCGGCGCGCAGCTCGTCCTCGATCCAGGCGAGCTCCTCGCGCGGCTCGCCGGGCTCGCAGACGTAGATCTCGTGGCCGGGACGCTCCAGCACCCTGAGGCCGGACGAGCGCAGCATCGCCTCGACCGCCGCGTGGTTCGGCGCCCACCAGTTCGTGGGATCGTTGGCCAGCCGGTGCTCGATAAAGGCCATCTTGGGCCAGCCGGGCTCGATCATCGGCTCCCGCTCGTCGATCGGCATGTCCAACGGCGGCTCGGCCACCTCCTCGCCCGGCATGGTGAGGGTCTGGAAGATCATCCGCCGCCCCACCTTCCGCGCCACGATGTCCAGGCCGAGAAGGGGGTAGCGCAGGTGGTAGAGCACGCCCATAAAGAGCACGAGGTCGTACTTCTCCGGGCTCGCCCCGAGGTCGTAGACCTGCTTCTCCTCGAACCGGACGCGGTCATCGAGCCCGAACTGGCCGGCCGCCCAGCGCGCCTGCCGCAGGTAGTGGGGATCATGGTCGATACCGGTGACCCTGGCGCCCCGGCGCGCCAGCTCGAAGGAGTAGAAGCCGGCGTTGCAGCCGATGTCGAGCGCCGTCCAGCCGCTGAGGTCGGTGGGCAGGTGGTCCCGGATCTGCTTCCACTTGAAGGTGGGGAAGTCGCCGAGGAAGTGGCCGGGAACGGTCTGCGTGCCGTCCGGCAGATGGAGATTGTGAAACCAGGGGCCCAGCGCCGCGATGTCGTCCGCGAGCGGGGATTCCGCTGTCTTCGACGCTGCTTCCGGGAAGTTGGCCATGTCGCTCCGCTGTACGAGGATCAGGACCGCGGGCCTGCATGCGGTTCCGGCGAAGAGCAGCAAATCGCTTGCCAGGCATTCCCCAGCCCCGCGTCAGAGACCTAAGAGGAGTGAGGGCTCGGCAGCGCCGGCCCCTCGATCTTGAAATGCGGGTTCTCGATGACCCCGAAGACATTGCCGAAGGGATCGAGCACCGCCGCCACCCGGATGCCGCCGCCGACGTCGGTCACCGCGGCGTGTTCGCGGCCGCCGAGCTCGCGGAGACGGGCGAGGGCCGCATCGGCGTCCTCGACACCCCAGTAGACGCCGACGCCGTCCGGGCCGGGCGCCCCCACGGAGATGTCGGGATCGAGCCCCAGCTCGAAGCCACCGACGTTGAAGCCGACGTAGAACGGCTCGTCGAAGTAGGGGGCGATACCGAGGACGGCGCGGTACCACTCCTTCGCCTTGTCGAGATCGGTCACCCGGTAGAGCGCGGTGCGCAGGCCGAGGATGGGTTGGTTGTCCATGAGATCTCCTCCGATGCCGAACTTATGAACCGAACCAGAAAATTCTTGAGCGTAGCCAATCTGTAAAGGCGGCACGATCCAATTCACCGGCAGTTAGGCGGAGAATGATCTCCTCCTGTTCGTCGATGGGAGCCTGGATCTCGTATCCGTTCAGAACCAGAAAAGCTTCCATGACCGCATGTCCGACCCGCTTGTTGCCGTCTACAAAGGGGTGATTCCTGATCAGGAGAAGCCGAGAGACGCGGCCTTGTCGACGAGCGAGGGATAGAGGTCTTCCCCTCCGAAGGTCATCCGTGGCTGTGCGAGAGCCGATTCCAGACCGTTCGGATCGCGTAACCCTGATATACCACCGAACTGTTGAATCACCATCCGATGCAACTCCAGCACCTCCTCCAGGCTGAGGTAGCGCACCAGGAGTTAAGCGAGTCGCCGGTAGAGCTCTGCGTTTTTCTTGAGAACGTAGGAGGCGGCTTCAGAGAAGCTGGTCTGGGAATGGGAGAGCCATTCCTCGACGCTGACACGGAGGAACTCTTCCGGCTGAACCCCCGCTTTGACGGCGAGCTCCGTCAAGCGACGGGCGCTTTCGGGCGAGACGGCGAGATGGAAGGTGGTGGTGGATTCGGAGCCCATAGCAGGAATGAGTATACCCGAGGAGCATGGGTACTACACCCAAGGCGGGGACTTGTCCCCGCCCCTGCATCAGGCCGCCACCCGCGAAGCCAGCAACCGCAAGGCGTACCCCTCCAGCTCCTCGGCGCGGTGGGCGGCGGTGTGGTGGCGCATCACCCGGGCGCGGGCGCGCTCTCCCAGGGCGCGGCGCTCGTTTTCAGGGATGTCCCGCAGGTACTGGAGCACCTCGCCGGGGGTCTTGGCGGTCAGGATCTCCTCGCCGATCTTAAAGAAGGTCTCCAGCCCCGGCCAGTTGTCGCTGATGATCGGCGTCCCGCAGGCGGCGGCCTCGAACAGTCGCACGCTCGGCGAGAAGCCGGCCACCACCATGTCGGCGCGGGTGATGTTCAGCGTGAAGCGCTGCTGGTTGTAGAACCGCGAGTGCTTCTTGGGCTCCAGATGCTCGAAGCGCTTGACGTTCTTCGGCCAGCGGATCCCCTCCGGCCCCTCCGGATATTGCGGGCCCGCGACGGTGAACTTCCCCCGCGCCCAGCGCCGGGCCGGCTCGATCAGCAACCGCTCCAGCGCCGGCTGGCGGTCGTCGCTGTAGGTTCCCATGTAGCCGAGGTCCCATCGCGGCTCGATCCCCTCGGGGCGATAGAGGGCGGGATCGAACGAGCAGTAGAGCGCCCGCGCCATCGGCGAGCCGTAGCGCCGCTCCAGATGCCGCAGTGTCGGCCCGCCGGTGAAGGAGAGGTAGGCGTTGTAGCGTGGGATCAGCTCGGGCGAGAGGTACTCGTAGTCCCCGCGCTCCAGCTTGGCGAGCGTTACCGGCGTGTCGATGTCGTAGAAGGCGGTCATCCCCGTCGCCACGTCGGTCACCCAGCGGCCGACCTCGACCCCCTCCGGCACATAGGAGCCGACGATCACGAAGTCGGCCCGGCGGATGGCGGGCTCGAAGCGGTCCTTGAGCTCCTCCAGGGTCGAGTAGAGCTCGGTGCGGCCGTAGGGGGGCTTCGGCAGGTCGCGGTTGTCGGCGTACCACGGCACGTCGCGCTCCAGGAACAGGATGCGGTGCCCGCGGGCGTGGAGCTCGCGCACGAGCCCCCGGTAGGTGGTGGCGTGGCCGTTCCCCCACGACGAGGTGATGGACAGCCCGAGGATGACGATGTCGAGCGGCTCGTGCCTCACGGAAGTGCCTCCATGCCGGCTGGGAACCGGGCGCCGGCGCCCGCGGGAGCTGTGAGTCCCAGGATGGATTCGACCTGCGCCGCCCGGTGAGCATACGTGTGCTCGGCGAGGATTCTGCGCTGTGCCGCCCTGCCCATCTGGCGGGCGTCCCGGGCCGTCAGCCCACGCAGGCGCGCGGCCACCTCCTCGCCGTCCGCCGCCACGAGCACCTCCCGCTCCGGCTCCAGGAACATCTCGATGCCTTCCCAGGCGTCGGTGATCAGGCAGGCGCCGGCTCCGGCGGCCTCGAAGACCCGGGTGGCCGGCGAGAAGCCGTAGCGGGCCATGCTCTCGCGGCTGATGTTGAGCACCGTCAGCGGGGTGCAGTTGAAGGCGTTGTGATCGCGCGTATAGACGTGGCCGAGGTAGCTCACGTTGGCCGGCATGGGCTTGTCCCCCCAGCCGTTGCCGCCGAGCAGGAAGCGGCGGTCGGGGCACTCCGCCGCCGCTCGCAGGAAGAACTCCTCGACGCGCGCCTCGCGGTCCGGCAGGCGGTTACCGAGAAATCCCAGATCGCCCTCGAACCGCGGGTCGGGATCCACGGGGTGATGGGTGGTGGGATCGAGGGCGTTGTAGATCGGTACGCACTCGCGGGCGCCGAAACGGCGGTAGGCCCGGACCACCGGGTCGCCGCCGCCGTAGGTGAAGATGAAGTCGTAGCGCGGCACCAGCGGCCGGAAGCGGTCGGCCGGATCGCTCTCCATGCGGTCGAGGGTGGCGGGGGCGTCGACGTCCCAGAAGATGGCGAGGCCGTCCGGCCGCCGCAGGTCGAGCACGGCGGCCTCCAGGAGATCGTCGAAGACCCCGACACCGCTCGCCTTGACCACCAGGTCGGCGCCCCGGGCCGATTCCAGCGCGCGTGCCACCCCGCTCTCGTCGGCGGGATAGACGACCACCTTCGCCCACTCCGGATCGGGGATGTCGCGGTGCTGCTGCCGCTCGAAGGCGTCGGGCTCGTAGAAGGTGATCCGGTGCCCGCGCTCGGCGAGGTTGCGGATGATCCCCCGGTAGTAGGTGGCGGCCCCGTTCCAGTAGGCGGAGACCAGGCTCGAGCCGAAGAAGGCGATGTTCATGCGGTGGCTCCCAAGGGCGCCTCCACGTGGACTCCGAGCTCGCTGCCGATCGCCAGCAGCTCGTCGACGCGGTGGGCGCAGGTGTGGCGGGCGAGCACGGTCTCGCGCCCCGAGCGGGCGATCCCGGCGGCCAGCGCCGGATCTTCCAGCAGGTCGCGCAAATGCCGCCGCATCTCCCCGCCGTCGCGAGCGACCAGGAAGTCGCGGCCGGGGCGGAAGAGCCCCTCGGCGTCGTTCCAGGGCGCGGAGACCAGGGGGATGCCGCAGGCGAGGGCCTCGAAGGGGCGGATGGTCGGGATGCCGGGGAGCGCCTCGACGTAGGGGCGGCGTGGCACGTGGACGGTCACCCGGAAGCGGGCGAAGGCGCGCGGCACCTCGTGGTTGGGGAGCCAGCCGGCGTAGTCGATCCCCGCTTCGGCGAGGGCCCGCTTCCCCTCCTCGGGGTAGCGGACGCCGTGCACCCGGGCCTTCAGCTTGAGGTCGCGCACCGGCGCGATGAGAAATTCGTGCAGCTCGGCCGTGCGCTCGTCGTCCCCCCAGTTGCCGATCCAGACGAGGTCCCCCTCGTTCGGTTCGCCGGGGATGGGGTGGAAGACGCGGGTGTCGGCCGCCTCGTGCCAAGTCCAGGCCCGCCGCGCCCAGCCGCGGTCTATATAGAGGTCGCGGATGACGCCGCCGAAGGCGAGCACGCCGTCGTAGTTCGCGAGGTCGTAGGCGGCCATGCTCTCCGGCGCGGTGACCGAGCGGTGGTGGGTGTCGTGGAAGAGCAGCCGGTAGCCCGCCGGCCTCTGCCGGGCGCGGTGCTCTCCGATCCGCCGCACCAGCCCGTGGTCGTTCCACTCGTGGACGATCACCAGGTCGGCGCCGTCGAGCGCGCGGTCGAGGTCGAGCGTTGCGAGGTCGTAGCGGTTGCTGGCGAGGGTGGGGTAGGCGGCTTGGAAGCCGTCGAGGGCATCCGGGCGGTCGGCGAGCAGGTTTTGCAGGCTCCAGGCGTCGCGCGGCTCGAAGACCGCGACGTCGTGGCCGCGCGAGATCAGCTCGGCGGCCACGCCACGCAGGAAATGCGCGTTGCCGTGGTTCCAATCCGACAGCAGCGAGTGGACGAAGAAGACGATCCGCATGGGGCCGATTTCGACCGGATGCTAGACCGCAACCTGCGCGGGATAAGACCCCGTATCATCCAGATCAGCGTCCAGGGCGGCGGCGCGGTCGGCCAGGATCTCGCCGTAGGCCGCGAGATAGCTGTCGACCATCTTCTCGGGGGTGAGCTGGAGCGCCCGGGCGCGGCCGCCGGCGGCTAGCGAGGCGCGGCGGTCCGGATCCTCAATCAGCCGCTTGAGGGCGTTCTCCAGCGCCTCCGGATCGTCCGGCGGCACGAAGACGGCACGGTGGCGCCAGATCTCGCGCAGGCTGGGGATGTCCCCCAGCACCAGGGCGCAGCCGGAGAGGGCGGCCTCCAGCGCCGACAGGCCGAACGGCTCATAGCGGGCCGGCAGGCAGTAGATCGAGGCGCGGCCGAGCCAGGCGGCGAGCGCCCGCTGGGAGAGATGCCCGAGCAGGCGGGTGTGGTGCGGGCGGATCTCGCCGCCGTCCGGATGGATGTTCTCGCCGGCGACGAAGATGTCCCAGGGGAGATTCGGCGCCACCCGGTCCAGGGCCTCGAGGTTCTTGGCCTCGTCCCAGAGGCGGCCGGCGGCGAAGACGATCGGCTCCTTGGCCGACGGCTTGAACGCCCGGGAGTCGCGGCCGTTCAGGATGACGCGGGTCTTGCGCAGAGTGCCCGGAAAGCGCCCGTAGTTCTCGGCGAGCGCGGAGAGCATCGCCTCCGACGGGGCGACCACCAGGTCGGCCGCGGCGAGGCCGGCGGTCACCGCCTGGGCGTAGCGGTCCCAGTCCGCCGGCGCGGCCTCCCCCTTGACGGCCTTGTGCCAGGAGAGGACGCAGGAGTGCCCCACCATCATCATCGGGGCGTTCCAGGGGAGCGAGCCGTGGGCGTAGCCGTTGAGGTGGATGAGGTCGGGGCGAACCCGCTCCTCAAGGCCGAGCAGCCAGTCGCCGGCCTTCTCGACGTCGCGCCAGGGGTCCTCCATCCATTCCAGCTTGAACGTGCTCTCGAACACCTTGAGGCGGGGGATGCGGTCCGCCTTCTCGCGCTGAAAGTCGTTCAGGGGGTCGCCCATGGTCGCCAGCGCCACTTCGACGCCGCGCTCGGCGAGACCCCGCGCCAGTTCGACGGCGTAGGTCCAGACTCCCCCAACGGTATCCGCGGTCATCAAGACCTTGCGGGGCAATGGATGGTTATTGCTCATGCGGTCCCTCCCTGGGCCCAATCGAGATACTGCCGCGGGTATATATCCAAAATTCGTGCCGTCCCGGAGGACGGCTCGAACCCTGGAGCGGTCGAGCAGGGCGGTCCGCCGTGGACCGCCCTCAGGAGGTTTACGAAGCGTGGGCTTCCGCCATCGCGGGAGCCTTGATCGGGCCGGCGGCGAGGCCGCGGAACTCCAGCAACCAGTTGTAAAGCTTGCTGACTCCCTGCTTCGCGTTTACACGCGGGCTCCAGCCGGTGGCCGTCGCGAACCGGGAGAAGTCCGAGACGTAGTACCGCTGGTCGCCGGTGCGCCAGTCCTCGAAGAACACCTCGGGCCGGCTGCCGTGCAGCGACTCGATGAGGTCGACCAGCTCGAGCAGGGAGATGGTGTTGCCGGGGCCGCCTCCCATGTTGAACGCCTGGCCGGCGATCGAGTCGATGTTCTTCTCGGCGAGCAGGAAGGCCTCGACGAGGTCCTCGACGAAGAGGATGTCGCGCACCTGCATGCCGTCGCCGTAGAGGGTGAGCAGGCGGCCGTCGATGGCGCGGATCAGGAAGTGGGCGACCCACCCCTGGTCCTCGGTGCCGAACTGGTGGGGGCCGTAGATGCAGCTCATGCGGAAGACGGCAGTGCGCAGGCCGTAGCTGCGGGCGTAGTCGAGCACGTACTGTTCCGCCGCCCCCTTCGAGCAGCCGTAGGGGCTGTGGAAGTCGAGCCGCCGGTCCTCGCCGAAGCCGCGGGCGCGCAGGGTCTCGTCGCAGGGCTCGTAGCGCAGGCCGCGGCGCTTGAAGACGACGTCCTCCATGCCGCCGTAGACCTTGTTGGTCGAGGTGAAGAGGACTTTCGGCGGCTCTGCCTGAGCGCGCGCGGCCTCGAGGACGTTGAGCGTGCCGCGGACGTTGACGTCGAAATCGTGGACCGGCTCGACCAGGCTGGTGGTCACTGCCACCTGGGCGGCGAAGTGGAACACCGCCTCGACCCCGGCCACCGCCCGGCGCACGGCGAAGGCGTCGCGCACGTCGGCGATCTCGATCGAGACGCGGTCGCCGTGGGTCTCGCGCAGCCAGTGCAGGTTGTTCTCGACACCGGGGCGCGAGAGGTTGTCGAGCAGCCGCACGCGGCATCCCGAGGAGGCGAGCCGGTGCGCCAGGTTGGTGCCGATGAAGCCGGAGCCGCCGGTGATCAGAACCGTCTTCTGGGTGTTCGTCCGCTGAGTGTTCATACCGTCAACCCCCGGGAGGTGAGCTCCGCGCGCGCCTCGGCCACGCGGTCGCAGGCCACCTGCCCCTCGAGCCAGGAGGCGAGCTCGATCAGTCCCTGTTCGAAAGGCATCGCCGGCTCGTAGCCGAGGATGCGCCGGGCGAGCGTGATGTCGGCGAAGCAGTGGCGGATGTCGCCGACGCGGTAGTTGCCGGTGACCTCCGGCTCCAGGTCCTCGCGGCCGAGCACCTCGCCCATGGCGCGGGCGATCTCCAGCACGGTGTACTGGCGGCCGCTGCCGACGTTGAGCACGTGGCCGGCGGCGGCGGGCACCTCGAGCGCCAGCCGGCCGGCGCGGGCGATGTCCGAGACGTGGACGAAGTCGCGCATCTGCCGGCCGTCCTCGAAGATCAGCGGCGGATTGCCGTTGAGCAGGCGCGAGGCGAAGATCGCGAGCACCCCCGTGTAGGGGTTCGACAGCGCCTGCCGCGTGCCATAGACGTTGAAGAAGCGCAGCGCCACCGCCGGCAGGTTGTAGGCCTGGCCGACCATCAGGCAGAGGCGCTCCTGGTCGTACTTCGACAGCGCGTAGACGGAGGAGAGGTTGGGCGTCTTGGTCTCCGGCGTGGGCAGCGGGGTCATCGGGCGACCCTGAGCGTCCCGCACCTCCCAGTCGTGGGCCCGCAACTGGTCGCGGTCGCGCTCGCCGCCCGGTACCAGATGGCCGTCGGCGTCGCGGAACAGCCCTTCGCCGTAGAGGCTCATGCTGGAGGCGACGATCAGCCGCTCGACCGGCCGCTCGATCAGCGCCTCCAGAAGCACGGCGGTGCCCAGGTTGTTGACGCTGGTGTAGCGCTCGATCTCGTACATGCTCTGGCCGACGCCTACCCGGGCCGCCAGGTGGAACACCGCGTCGATCCCCTGGAGGGCCTTGCGCACAGCCTGCGGGTCCCGGACATCCCCCTCCACCAGCTCCACTTCCGGGGAGAGATAACCGGGCCGTGAGGCTCCCGGCCCGTGCACCTGCTCCGAGAGGTCGTCCAGGGCCCGGACCTGGTAGCCGTGCAGCAGCAGCTCGTCCGCCAGGTGCGAGCCGATGAAGCCGGCGCCGCCGGTGATCAAGATCCGTCCGCTCATTCCTTTCCCTCCGATGTAAATCGAGTTGAGATGATCCAGGGCAGTGCCGCCTTACCGCTCCCAAAGACCAGCAAGTGACATGCCAAAAGGAAAAGATCGTGGAAAGAGGCGCTTTTTCGGGGCTTCTGGAGATCCCGAGGGGCTGGAGTGGCCGGGTTCCAGCGCCCTGATATGGGAAGAGAAAAGGTAAGTTGCTGTATTTCCTACATACAAGGTGAGAAGACGGATCAGCGCTGGATGGCCGCCCAGAACTCCTCGAACGGCAGGGTGTTGAGCACGTCCCGGGGTCCGAGGCCGGCGCGGCGGGCCTGCTCGACGCCGTAGCGCATCAGCTCGAGCTCGCGAGTACGGTGGGAATCGGTGTCGATCACCACCTTGCAGCCGAGCTCGCGGGCGAGCACGAGGTGGGTGTCCTTGAGGTCGAGGCGGCTGGGGCTGGAGTTCAGCTCCACCGCCACTCCCAGCTCGGCGGCCCGGCGGAGGACGACCTCGACGTCGAACTCGGCCGGCTTGCGGCGATTGATCAGCCGCGCGGTGGGGTGGCAGAAGATGTTGACCTCCGGGTGCTCCAGGGCGCGCAGCACGCGCTCGGTCTGCTGCGCGGCCGGCAGGTCGAGCCGGGAGTGGAGGGAGACGAGCACGAGGTCGAGCCCGGCGAGCATCTCGTCCTCGAGGTCGAGCGAGCCATCGCCCAGGATGTCCACCTCCATCGAGCGCAGGATGCGGATCTCGGGGTGGCGGGCGCGCACCTCGTCGATCTCCTTCCACTGCTCGCGCAGGCGGTAGGCGTCGAGCCCCCCGGTCATCGCCAGCGACTTGCTGTGGTCCGAGATGACCATGTACTCGTAATCCTTGGCGACGCAGGCTTCGACCATCTCCTCGATGCTGTTGCGGCCGTCCGACCAGGTCGAGTGCATGTGGAGGTCGCCGCGCAGATCCTCCACCCGGATCAGATGGGGGAGCCGGCCGGCCGCGGCGGCCTCGATCTCGCCGCGGTCCTCGCGCAGCTCGGGGGGGATCCAGGCGAGCCCTACGGTGGCGTAGACGTCCGCCTCCTCGCGGCCGGCGACGCAGTCCCCGGGCACTTCCTCGTGGACCTGCGATTGGACCTGAAACACGCCGTACTCGGAGATCCGCAATCCCCGCTCGACCGCCCGCCGCCGCAGCTTGACGTTGTGCTCCTTGGAGCCGGTGAAGTAGACGAGGGCGGCGCCGTAGCAGCCGGCGGGCACCACCCGCAGGTCGACCTGGAGCCCGGAGCCGAGGACGACCGTGCTGCGGGTGTCGCCGGCCATCAGGATCTTGTCCACCTGGGCGTAGCCGCGGAAGCGTTCCATGACGGGGATCGGCTCGGAGGCGATCGCCAGCAGGTCGATGTCGCCGACCGTCTCCTTACGCCGGCGGTAGCTGCCGGCGACCTCCAGGCGCTCGACCTCGGGGGTCTCGCGCAGGTAGGCGAGCAGCGGCTCGACGGAGCGCTCCGCCTCGGGCAGCAGGAAACGGCTGCTATGCTGGCGGTACTCGGCGATGCCGGCGAGGATCTTCTCCTGGCTCTTGGCGCCGAAGCCCGGCAGGGCGGCGATTCGCCCTTCCTTCGCGGCGGCCTCGACCTCGTCGACGGAGCCGACCTGGAGATCGTCCCAGATCCTCTTCGCCTTCTTGGGACCGAGGCCCGGCAGGCGCATCAGCTCGATCAGCGACCGCGGAACCTCGGCCAGGAGCTCGTCGCGGAAGCCGAGCGTGCCGGTCTCGACCATCTCCTGGATGTGGTTCGCCATCTCCTTGCCGATCCCCGGCAGGTCGGTCAGGGGCTTCTTCTCCTCGACCCAGCGCCGCAGCGGCACGGTCAGCGTCTCGACGGTGCGCACGGCGTTGCGGTAGGCGCGGATGCGGAACGGGTTGGCGTTCTGGAACTCGAGGATGTCGGCGATCTCCTCGAGGATGTGGGCGATTTCGGGGTTGTCCAAGGCCGGCTCTCCTGATTTTCTCGATCCGCGGCGAATGGTATCGCCTTTGAGGACGCCCCGCCCGGGCATCAATGCCCGGGCTACGCAGGAAGTGAAAAGCCGGCTGAAGCCGGCTCAAGCGCTACGGAGGATTTTTGAGCCGGGTTCACCCGGCTTTTCGTTTGAGGCGTAGCCCGGGCATTGATGCCCGGGCGGGGCGTCCTCAAGTGTCGTCGCTTGCCCCCTCCTCCCGCCCACGGCCCCCATTCTTGCTCCCATATTCCACCGCCGCCCCCCGCAGCTCGTTGTTCTCCACCGCCGCCTCATCGGCGAGGCGGGTGAGCACCGAGGGAGCCCAGCGGGAGGAGCTCTGCCAGCCGGGGCGGGCCTCCTGGCCCTCCTCGCCGGCGGGGCCGGGGAGAAACCGGGCCGCCAGCTCCAGGCATCTGGCGACGAGGTTGGGCGCCACCGCGTTGGCGGCCACGGCGGTCTTCGCCTGCCAGGTCAGGGTGAGGGCCGGCTCGCCGTAGCGGCAGGCCTCGAGGATGCGGCGGGCCGCCCGCTTCCCGGCCATCGAGGTCAGCGGCAGGGAATCCCCGACCGCGAACCAGGAGAACTCCTCGTCCCGCTTCCCCTTGAACTTGGCGTTGACGTGCGAGCCCGTGCGCATCAGCCCCGGGCAGACCGTGGTGACGTAGATCCGCTCTTTCGCCAGCTCCGTCCGCAGGCCGTCCGAGAGGCCGGCCAGGGCGAACTTGCTGGCGCTGTAGGGGACGAGATGGGGGATGGCGATCCGCCCCCCGATCGAGGAGATGTTGACGATCCGCCCGGTCTCCCGCCTGCGCAGGTGGGGGAGGGCCGCCAGCGTGGCGTGGAGCGGGCCCCAGAAGTGGACCCGCATCGCCTCCTCGAAGTCGTCGACCGTCATGTGCTCCAGGGGGCCGACCTGGATGATGCCGGCGTTGTTGATCAGGATGTCGAGGCAGCCGAAGCGCTCGGCCGTCGCGTCGATCGCCCAGCGGACCTCGTCCTCGTTGCCCACGTCGCAGGGGAGGGCGAGCACGCGGCGGCCGCCGATCGCCGCCAGCTCCCGGCGGGCGAGGTCGAGCTCGGCCGGATCGCGGGCGAGGATGGCGATCCGCGCCCCTTCCGCCGCCAGCTCGCGGGCCATCAGCAGCCCGAGGCCGCGCGAGCCGCCGGTGATCACCGCCACCCGGTCGCGGAACTGGATGGGCGGACGGCGCCGGAGCGCCCGCGCCAGTATCAGGGCCGTACTGGCGAGGGCGGCTCCGGCGAGCACCGGGATGGCGGCTGGTCCCGCCAGCCGCCGCAGGTTGTCACGGGCAGGTTGCCTCATCAGTGCGTGTGCCCGTTTCCGCCATTGCCGCCGTGGCCGCCATGGCTGTGGGAGTGCCCCAGGTGGCCGTGCTGGCGAAAGCCGCCGTTGCCGTCCGGCTTGAGGACGACCTTGATGCAGTTGTCCTCCTTGTCGCGGAAGGTCTTGTACCCCCACGGGGCATCGTCGATGTCGAGCCGGTGGGTGATCACCCGCGAGGGGTCGATCTCCCCCTTCTCGACCTTCTCGAGCAGCGGGCGCATGTACTTCTGGACGGGCGTCTGCCCCATCTTGAGGGTCAGCCCCTTGTTGAATGCGGCGCCCATGGGGATCTTGTCGACGAATCCGCCGTAGACGCCGACGAGCGACAGGGTGCCCCCCTTGCGGCAGGCCATGATGGACTCGCGCAGCACGTGGACCCGGTCGAAGGTCAGTTTCGCGGCCTGCTTGAGCTTGTCGACCTTGGCGTCCAGCGTGGTGCCGTGCGCCTCCATGCCGACGGCGTCGATGCAGCAGTCCGGCCCCTGGCCGCCGGTCATGTCCTTCAGGGTGTCGAGGACACTGTCCACCTCCTCGTAGTCGATCACCTCGGCGCGCCCCCAGGTCTGCGCCAGCAGCAGGCGCTCGGGGACCCGGTCGATGGCGATCACCCGGCCGGCGCCCAGCATCCAGGCACTCTGAATGGCGAACTGGGCCACCGGGCCGCACCCCCAGATGGCCACCGTGTCCCCCGGCTGGATGTTGGCGTTCTCCGCCGCGAAGTAGCCGGTGGGGAAGATGTCGGAGAGGAAGAGGACTTTTTCATCCTCCAGCCCTTCGGGCACCTTGAGGGGGCCGATATCCGCGAAAGGCACCCGGGCATACTCGGCCTGGCCGCCGGCGTAGCCCCCCGTCATGTGGGAGTAGCCGTAGAGGCCGGCGGGGCTGTGGCCCATCATCTTCTCCGCGATCCAGGCGTTGGGGTTCGAGTTGTCGCAGAGTGAGAACATCTCCTTCTTACAGAAGAAGCAACTGCCGCAGGAGATGGTGAAGGGGACAACCACCCGGTCGCCGATCTTCAGATTGTTGACGCCGCGTCCGAGCTCCACCACCTCGCCCATGAATTCGTGGCCGAGGATGTCCCCCTTCTTCATAGTGGGGATGTAGCCGTCGTACAGATGGAGGTCCGAGCCGCAGATCGCCGTCGAGGTGATCTTCACGATGGCGTCGCGGGGGTTCAGAATCTCCGGGTCGGGGACCGTCTCGACCCGCATGTCGGTTTTGCCGTTCCAGCAGACTGCTCTCATGTTGTATATCTCCCGGCCTCCTTCGAGGCGCTGTTGTCGATCCTCAGATGGGGTTGTGCAGGTGGCCGATCAGCGAACGGGTGCCGTGGGGCTGGCCGTCGGTGGTCGCGACCTCGCCGGTTTCCATGAGCTCCTTGAAGCGCCGGAGGTCCTCGCGAACCTCCTGCTGGTTGGCGCCGCCCAGCTTGCTGGCCACCTTGCCGAGCCCGGTGCCGACTTCCATGGTGACCCGCACGATCGTGCCGCGGCCGTTGGGGGACTCCTCGAAGGAGACCGTGCCGGCGTTGGAGATCATGGAGCCCGGGAGCGAGCGCCAGGAGAGGAACTGCCCTTCGCGCTCCTCGACGATCTCGGCGTCCCACTGGCCCTTCAGGCCGAGAGCGCTCTTGCCGACCCAGTGCGAGCGGCCGTCGCCGAGGTCGGTGACCTCGATCAGGTTCTTCATGAACCGGGGGAGATTCTCCAACTGGCGCCAGTAGGCGTAGAGCTCCGCGCGCGGCTTGTCGATGGTGAGAGCGGTATGGATGGAGGGTGTGGATTCCGCCTCAGCGGCCGTTTCAAAGGCCTCGCGGTCGTCCGGCTGCGATCCGGACCAGCGGTGCCGGGCGACGAGGGCCACCAGCGCCGCGCCGCTCAGCACCATGGCGGCCTGGCCGACCCGGTACATCATGCTGGAATCGTCATGCTTGGGGTCGAGCCCGGTGGTGGAACGATCGAATGATCCCGTGCCCTGTTGGGATGAGCTTGAAGTTACGGCGTCTTGCACGTGGATGCCTCCTTTTTACCGATGAGGTTGGAACTGAGGCGGGCCCTCCTTGGAACAGCATCAGAACACCCGGCTTTGCGCCGGTCCTGTTCGATAAGTGCCGCAAGAGACGTGCCATTGATGTCCGGGCGAGCTTTGCTTTCAGCCGCCATTTCCTCTACATTGCGCGCCGCTCCTCTGAGGACCCTCGATGACCGAACCTACCCCTGAAATCACCATCTACACCGACGGCGGCGCCGATCCGAACCCGGGGGCCGGCGGCTGGGCGGCGATCCTGATCGACCCGGCGAGCGGCAAGGCGCGCGAGCTTTCCGGCGGCGAGCCGGTGGCCACCAACAACCGGATGGAGCTGACGGCGGCCATCCGCGCCCTGGAGGCCCTGAAGCAGCGCTGCCGGGTCCACCTGTTCACCGACTCCCTCTATCTGCGCAAGGGGATCACCGAGTGGCTCCCCGGCTGGATCGCTCGCGGCTGGCGGCGCAAGGAGGGCGTCCTCCAGAACGAGGACCTCTGGCGCCGCTTGGCCGAGCTGATCCAGGAGCACCAGATCCGCTGGGACTGGGTCAAGGGGCACGCCGGCAACCGCTGGAACGAGCGCGCGGACGTGCTGGCCACGCTCGAGATCCGCAAGCAGCGGGCGGGGCGGGTGGCCGCCGCTCCCGCTCCGGGCGAGCCCCCCGAGGCGGAGGTCTTCCTGCGCGTCTCCTGCGCCGGGAAACGGGGAGGGTGGGCCTCTCTCATCCGCTACCAGGGGGAGGAGAAGGTCCTCGCCGGCGGGCTCCCCGCGACCACCGCCAACCAGCTCGACCTGCTCGGCGCGATCGCCGCGCTGGACAGCTTGCCCACGGGGATTTCCGTCGCCATCCACACCGGCTCGGACTACCTGCGCAACGGCGCCGCGCGCTGGATCGAGGGGTGGAAGAAGCGCGGCTGGAAGACCCAGGAGGGGCAGCCGGTCCAGAACCGCGAGCTCTGGGAGCGGCTGGAGAAGGCGATGGCCACCCGCCGAGTCACCTGGCCGGAGGTGAAGGGGCGGGACTTCGCGGAGCTCAAGGAGCTGGGAGCGCGGGCGAAGGCGGCGGCGGGGTAGCTCTCCGCTTGATACACTCCCCCCATGTCGACCAAGGGCAAAGACGCGATCCGTCCTCTCGCGAGCAACCGGCGGGCCCTGCACGACTATCACGTCCTGGAGACCTTCGAGGCGGGGATCCGCCTGAAGGGCACCGAGGTCAAGTCGGTGCGCGAGGGGCGGGTGCAGCTCAAGGACAGCTACGTCGACTTCAAGAACGACCAGGCCTTTCTGGTCGGCGTCCACATCAGCCCCTACAGCCACGGCAACCGCGAGAACCACGACCCGGAGCAGACGCGAAAGCTGCTGCTCCGGCGGCGGGAGATCGAGCGGCTCTTCGGCCGCACCCAGCTCAAGGGGCTGACCGTCGTGCCGCTCTCCGTCTACCTCAAGGGGAACTGGATCAAGGTGGAGCTCGCCCTGGTGCAGGGCAAGAAGCTCTACGACAAGCGGGAGTCCGAGAAGACGCGCGAGCTCGACCGCGAGGCGGAGGCGGCGGTCAAGAGCAACCAGTGGTGAGCGGCGGCCCGCCGCTCACCTACTCGCTCCCGATCTCCTGGCGCCGGCGCCGGCCGCCGGTGTCCTGGATGCGCTCGAGGGCGGTCTGGCCGCCGTACCGGGCGACAATCCGGTCGTCGTAGTCGTCGGCCACGGTCGCCACGGCGGTGATCGCCCGCAGCAGGTCGCGCGGGTCGAGGTTGCTGCCGAAGACCGAGTGGGCGAAGAAGATGTCATTGCCCACCATAGAGAAGTGGCCGCAGGCCATCTGGTGGTTGAGCTCGAGCAGCCCCGCCATCAGCTCCTCGTCGAGCTCCACGTCCTGCACGCAGTAGGACATGATGACGATCACCGTCTCGTCGGCGCCGTAGGCCTCGACCGAGATCTCGAGCACCGTCGAGCCGTAGCGGACGTAGAAATGGTCGTTCTCGGGATCGTGATAGGGCTCCTCGAACAGCTCTCCGAGGTACTCCCTCAGCTTGTTGAAGGTCTCCTGGTGGACCGGACTCTCGAACATGTTGCTCACCTCCAAGGAGCCTACTCTAACAGTTTGTCCCCCATTGTCCCCATCCCCGAAGGCGTTGACACCCCGGGGCGTTGAGACTAACGTTTAGGCAAGCCGAAAAGACCTTTCCGAGACCCGATTTCCGCAACTCGGGCGCCACCTCGGAGGAATCGAGAGTCGGCGCCACTAATTTTCTTGAAATCAAAACAGGTTGGAATCCAACAGGAGGAGATCCATGTATAGGCGAGGAGGTTTGTTGGGGGGGGCCTTAGGCGTCGTCACCCTCGTCACTCTGGCCGCGGCACCGCTCCACGCGGCCGGTTTCAGCATCTTCGAGCAGGGCTCCAAGGCCACGGGCATGGCGGGAGCGTTCACCGCGCAGGCCGACGATCCGTCGCTGCTGTTCTACAACGCCGGCGGCCTGGCGTTCGTCGAGAAGACGGGCGTCTCGGGCGGCTTCACCTGGATCCACAGCACCAAGGCGGAGTTCCAGGGCGCGGCCCCCTTCCCAGGGCCCAGCTACTCGGCGAAGCAGGAGGCCCTGTCCGAGTTCCCGCCGCACTTCTACTGGGTGCAGCCGCTCACCGCCAACTGGAAGTTTGGCCTCGGCATCGAGACGCCGTTCGGCCTCACCACCTCGTGGGAGAACCCGGATCAGTTCGCCGGCCGCTTCCTCTCGACCAAAGCCTCGCTGCAGGCCTTCGATATCAACCCGACGATCGGCTGGCAGGTGACGCCGACCTTCGGCATCGGCGTCGGCGGCATCGTCCGCGTCTCCAAGGTAGAGCTCAACCGGCACATCGCGGCGATCAACCCGTTCACCCTGATGGCCGCCGACGTCGGCCGGCTGAACCTCGAGTCGGATTACACCAAGAACAGCTACGGCTTCAACGTCGGCATCCTGCACCGCTGGAACGAGAGCTTCTCCTGGGGCCTCTCTTACCGCAGCAAGATCTCGGTGGACTACGACGGCAGCGCCCGGGTGACCCAGATCTCCAGCGGCAACCCGGTGTTCGACACCATCGTCGGAACCCAGATCCCCTTCGGCAAAAAACTGCCGGTGGAGACCGCGATCGACTACCCCGACCAGGCGAGCCTCGGCCTCGCCTTCGCCCTCACCCGCGACCTGCTGCTGGAGACGGATTTCAACTACACGGGCTGGAGCTCCTTCAAGAGCGTGCCGATCAACTTCACCGGCGGCCCGGGCGAATCCCTGCCCGACACCAGCCTGCCGCAGGACTGGAAGAACTCCTACAGCTACCGCGCCGGCCTGCGCTGGACGACGAGCCCGGCCTCGCAGTGGCGCTTCGGCTTGGTCTATGACAAGACCCCGCAGCCCGAGGAGGGGGTCTCGCCGCTCCTCCCCGACGCCGACCGTACCGGCTACTGCATCGGCTACGGCCGCACGACCGGCTTCAAGTACGATATCGGACTCATGTACCTCGACTTCAAGAAGCGCACCAAGAACGAGTTCCGCGCCAGCGAGGGCCCCTTCCTGGGCGCCTACAAGACGCAGGCCGTGCTGTTGGGTGTGACGCTCAATTACTAACCCGAGATCCATTCAAGGAGATCGCAGATGTATCGTTCCAAGCTAAAGGCAGGCGCCCTGGCGCTCGCTCTCCTCATGGTGGGCGGGGCGGCGTTCGCTCAGGTGAACACCGGCGCGGCCAATTTCACGACCTATGTCGCCATGGGCGACAGCCTGACCGCCGGCTTCTCGAACGGCTCGATCAACGAGACCTTCCAGCGCAACAGCTACCCGGCCCTGATCTACCGCCAGGCCACTGGCAAGACCACCGGCTTCGAGCAGCCGCTGGTCAGCGCGCCGGGTCTGCCCGGGGCCCTCCGGCTGACCGGACTCTTCCCCACGATGATCTCGGCCACCCCGGGCACCGGGCAGCCGATCAACCTCAATCTGCAGCGCCCCTACAACAACCTCGCCGTGCCGGGCGCCAGCCTCCACGATCTGCTCACCAAGACGCACTCTACGAGTCCCACAGACCCCACGGACCTTGTTTTGCGAGGATTGGGCGGCGGCACCACCCAACTCCAGCAGGGGCAGTCGCTCCATCCGACCTTCGTCTCGCTCTGGATCGGCAACAACGACGCCTTGGCCGCCGCCACCTCCGGTATCGCCGTCGAAGGGGTGACGCTGACCTCCGCGGCCCAGTTCGACGCCGACTACCGCTTGGTGGTCAATGCCATCACCACCACGGCGGGCGTCAAGCAACTGGTGGTCGCCAACATCCCGGACGTGACGAGCATCCCGTTCGTGACCACCATCCCGCGGTTCCTCGTCGATCCGCGGACCAATCAGCTCGTCCGCGGTCCCGGCGGCAATCCGATCCCGCTGATCGGCCCCGACGGTCCGCTCCAGGCGGGTGACTTCGTACTGCTCACCGCCAGCACCGAGCTCGCCACCGGCCGGGGCATCCCCCTGGGAATCGGTAACGGAACTGGTCAGCCCCTCTCCAACAACGCGGTGCTCTCCGCCGCCGAGGCCGCCACCATCAAGGCGCACGTCGACGCCTACAACGCCACCATCCGCGCCGTCGCCAACGAGAAGGGCGCGGCCTTCGTGGATGCCAACTCCGTGCTGCGCGACCTCGCGACCAACGGCATCCGCGTCGGCGGCATCAGCTACACCAGCGCGTTCCTGACCGGCGGCATCTTCGGCTACGACGGTGTCCACCCGACGCCGTTCGGCTACGCCTACATCGCCAACCTGTTCATCGACGCGATCAACGCCACCTACGGCGGCGACATCCCGGAAGTCGACCTCTATCCGTTCGTCTTCGGCCCCCTGCCGTCTGCCACGGCGGCGATCTCGACCGGCAAGGCGTCGTCCGGCGACTTCACCAACTACGTCTTCACGCCGGAGGCCCGGCGCAACCTGCTGCAGTCCCTCAACGTTCCCAAGTGGATCGTCGACGGCACCAAGCCCCCGCGCAAGCCGCGCCACCCACGCGGATAGGCGGGACCATCGGTTTGCCAGAAAAGGGCGGGAGGAATCCCGCCCTTTCTTCTTATCAGGCAACTACAGGCGTTGGATGCCGGATTAATAAGGGAGCACCAATGGGCAGCTCATGCACCCGAATTTGAACTGAGACCGGGAAACCCAGTCCCACTTGTCCTCTTCAGCGCAAAAGAGCACCGTCTGAGTCAGTGCGCAGCCACCGCCAAAGGCGCCAAGGGATCTGCAGTAGCCATCTGCGTAGGCTTGGGCACTCTGGTTTTGACTCTCGCGAAGCGTTGCGCAAGCTTTGGCTCGACTAGCGTACGGGGATGTACAGGAAGTTTTCTGTTGCCCAAGAATTAGTAGGGTCTCCACAAGTGCACCCTGCCGGAGTTTCTGCGGTAGCTGATCGCGAAGCGATTGAAGACAAACAGGCAAAAAGCGCAAAGATAACGAGGCAAGGTAAGCGCATTCAGTTCTCCTTAAAACTTCCTACTTACAAGTATAGGCTCTGGATTACCCTTAGAAGAGGCGACTTTCCCTGTTTTCTTTCGGGAATGTCACGAAATCCCGCCTGAGAACACCTATAATAGGCTCCATGATCCGGAGCTGTTTTATTTTATTGCAGGTCATCTAAGTATCCACTGGTCTGATCCTCCCCGGAGGAGAGGACGGAGGCATTCCATGTCGGAGGTCTCATGCGTGCGCGAACAGAGGGGAAGCACTTTGGCGAGCCTCTAGTCTGGCTCGCGGCGGTGGTCTGTCTGTGGGCTGGCCAGACCGCTTGGGCGCAGGGCCCCGCGGCTTCCACGGAGGCGCGGGGAGGGACCGGTTCGCTGGGGCTGCGGGCCGGAGCAGAGATTCCGCCGGCGAAGATCCAGGAGCTGTACCGCAAGATCCTGTCCGACTGGTCGGCGGGCCAGACCGACCAGGCGCCGGACGAGCTGATCGAGCTCGAGACAGCGGTCGCGGTGGATACGGACTCGCGGACCCACCGAATCCTCCTCAAGGAGGAACAGACGGTGATTCATCAGGTCGGCGCCGCCGACCTCGAGGCGCTGGTGCCGATCGCCGTGCTCCATCACGAGGCCTACCGGCGCCTGCTCGAGCGCCGCGTCCGTGGCCACGCCCTGGCGATGGTCCACACCCGCAACATGGCGAAGGATCTCGCCCTCCTCTACAGCGAGCAGTCCGGCTCGGAGGGGGCGAAGCTCGTCGCCAGCCGCCTGCTGACCAGTCTCGGCGGGCTGCTCCTACAGTCCGCCCAGCAGCTCCCGGCGGCGGAGATGTTCCAGAAAGGGATCGAGCTGGACGGCCGCAACATCGCCGCCCTGCTGGCGCTCTCGACGGTCTACGAGAAGAACGCGCAGGCCGAGACCGCCGTCAAGCTCCTGCGCCAGGCCCTGGAGATCGAGCCCGCCAACGCCGAGGGCCGCCTCCGCCTGGCGCTCAACCTCAAGCGGCTGGACCAGGACGCCGAGGCCCGCAAGCTGCTGGCAGGGCTGGTGGCGGACAAGGAGCCCTCCTGGGTCACCCCGCTCGCCTACCAGGAGCTCGCCCGGCTCGACGGCGACAACAAGAAGGGAGCCTCCGAGGCGGAGAAGGTGCTGCGCCAGGGCATCGAGCGCTTCCCCGACGATCTGCGGCTGCACATCCAGCTCGCCGCGGTGCTCGACCGCCGCGGCGCGCCGGGCGAGGCGACCGCGCTGATCGAGAAGGCGCTCGCCAAGTCCACCCCCCGTGAGGCCGGCGCCTCCCGCTACCTCTACAACGCGGTCCGTGCCGACGAGTTCGCGCTGACGCGGACATTCCTCGACGAGAACTCGAAGTCGCGCCTCCAGGTGCTGGTGCAGGCCCTGAGCGCTCCGCCTGCCGAAACCACGGGAACGGGGGTAGCGCCATGAGCTGTCACGCAGCTCTTTTGCATCGAGCGGTGATGACCGGGACCGCGGGGCTGCTGCTCGCGGGCGCGGCGCTCGCCCAGGTCGCGGTGCGCATCCAGAGCCCCAGCCCGGACCAGCCGGTCTTCGGCACCACGCAGGTGGACATCGGCGTGAGCTCCGGGGAGAAGGTCGATCGGGTGGAGGTGTTCGTCAACGGCAAGCTGATGGGAACGTCGCAGAAGCCCCCCTACAAGTTCAGCTTCGACGTCGGCGACGACAACATCCGGCGCGAGTTCCGGGCCGTTGCCCATACCACCTCCGGCACCGCCGGCGCCGACACCATCGTGACCCTGCCGGTGCAGATCAACGACGAGATGAACCTCAAGCTGCGCGCCCTGTTCGCGAGCGTGGCCAGCTTCGGCAAGAGCAATCTGGCGCTGAATCAGGAAGACTTCCAGGTGTTCGACAACGGCGTGCCGCAGCAGCTCGTCACCTTCGGCCGCGACGAGCTGCCGCTGACGGCCGTCCTGCTCCTCGACACCAGCGAGAGCATGCAGGGGGAGCGGCTGGAGGCCGTCCGCCGGGGCACCCGCGCCTTCCTCGACGGCATGAAACCCTCCGACGAGGCGATGCTGGCCCTGTTCTCGGACCGGCTGCTGAACTTCACCCCCTTCACCTCCGACAAGAAGGAGCTCGACTCGGCGATCGCCACCACCCAGGCGGCGGGCGGGACGGCGGTCAACGACTTCCTCTACCTCTCCCTCAAGCTCCTCGACGCCCGGCAGGGGCAGCGGGTGGTGGTGCTGTTCTCCGACGGCTCGGACGTGCACAGCGTCCTGCCCGCCGCGGACGTCCTCTGGAAGGCCCGCGCCGGGCAGTCGCTGATCTACTGGATCCAGCTCGGCGGCAAGCATCTTTCGTTCACCTCCGCCTGGCGCGACTTCAAGGGCAACGACCGCGAGTTCGATCAGCTCGAGAAGGCGGTCAAGGAGAGCGGCGGGCGCATCCTCGCGATCAACCGCATCGACGAGCTGGAGGGAGCCTTCCGCAACATCCTCCAGGAGCTGCGCCAGCAGTACGCCCTCGGCTACTACCCGACCACCGCCAAGGGGGACGGGAAGTGGCACAAGGTCGAGGTCCGGCTGCGTGAGGGTGGCGGCCGGGTCCATACCCGCGAGGGGTACGCTGACTATTAGGGATCGCCAGGTTCGCCTGAAGTTGAAAAAACCTCTTGACCCTCACGCAACGTGAGGGTCTATCGTCTTCTTGTGGCCGGATGGACCGGCCGGAAAGGAGACAACCGATGCGCCCCCCGCCCTGGAAGGTGGGCGAGCTGGCCAGGCGGACCGGAGTGTCCGTGCGGGCGCTCCACCACTACGACGAAATCGGGCTGCTCTCGCCGTCGCTCCGCTCGGAGTCGGGCTACCGCCTGTACACCGAGACCGACGTGGCGCGGCTGCAGCAGATCCTGTCGCTGCGGACTCTGGGGTTCTCCCTGGAGGAGTCCGGGGAGTTCCTGCGGCGCCCCGACGTCACCCCCGACCGCGTGCTGCGGCTCCACATCGCGCACCTGAAGGAGCGGATCGAGCTGCAGCAGGGCCTGTGCGACCGCCTGGAGAGAGTCGCGGCGCGCTGGGTGTCGGACGAGAAGATTCCAACGGAGGAGTTCCTCCAGATCATCGAGGAGACCACGATGTACGAGAAGTACTACACCCCGGAGCAGATGGACGAGCTGAAGAAGAGGGGAGAGCTCCTCGGCCCGGAGCGGATCCGTCAGGTCGAGGCCGAGTGGCCGGAGCTGATGGCCAAGGTCCAGGCCGAGATGGACAACGGGACCGATCCCGCTGACGAACGGGTGCAGGCGCTCGCCCGCCGCTGGATGGAGCTGGTCCAGGAGTTCACCGGCGGCGATCCCGGCATCACGAAGTCGGTGGGCCAGGTATGGCAGCAGGAGACCACGGTCCACGGCATGGACACCGGCAACATGCGGAGTCTGATGGGCTATGTCCAGCAGGCGATGGCGGCGGGGAGGAAGGTGGAGTAGGGCCCTCGCGACTTCCTACAGCAACCCCGCCTTCCGGGCCCGCCGCAGGACCTCGCCGCCGAGGTGGCCGTAGGCGGCGGCGCCGGTCGACCAGCTTTCGGTGTCGAAGATCGGACGCCCCTGGGCGGGCGCTTCGGCGAGGCGGACGTTGACCGGGATCTCCGTGCGGAACACCTTGGAGCCGTAGTCGCGCCGGACGGTGGCGACGACGTCGTCGGTCACCCGGGTGCGGTGGTCGACCAGGGTGAGCAGGATACCAAGCAGCTCGGTCTTGCGGCCGATGCGGTCGCGCGACGAATCGACCAGCGACAGGAAGCCGTCCAGGGCCTCGGTGTCGAGGCGGTGGGGGGAGACCGGGACGATGAACGCCTCGGCGGCAACGAGGGCGTTGACGGTGAGGATCGAGAGCCCGGGCGGGCTGTCCATCACGATCACGTCATAGCGCCGGCGGACGGGGTTGAGGGCCTTCTTGAGGAGCTTCTCCGGCTCCTGCTTGCGGGCCAGGGCCATGTCCATGCCGGCCAGCCGCAGCGAGCCCGGGAGAAGGTAGAGCCCCAGGACGGATGTTTCGACCACCGCCTCGGCGGCCTCCGCCTTGCCGGTGAGCACCTCCGCCGTGGACACCCCTGCCTGATCGCGGCCGACGCCCAGCGAGAAGGTCGCCGAAGCCTGCGGGTCCAGGTCGATCAGCAGCACCGAGAGGCCACTGCGGGCGAACGCGGCCGCCAGGTTGACCGCGGTCGTCGTCTTGCCGACTCCCCCCTTGAGATTGGCCAGAGCCAGTCGCATGCGTCTTCCTCCTCCTCGACGGCGTGTTCTCTTTGAAGAACTGCGCGGGCATTCTATCGCGGCGTGTTAAAATTAAGCCGAAGCTAATACATTCAGGAGAGGGAATCCCATGTCCGAAAGCGATCGCATCGTTCGCTGCGCCATCCACCCCGCCATCGGCATCTCCCGGGTCGGCAACGCGCCGCCGGAAGACTTTTATCTCGCTCCCGAGATCCCGGGCCATCCGGCCGATCCCGGGCCCTCGGGCTACAAGACGCCGGCGGGGGAAATCCGGCGCGAGGCGGCCCGTTTCCGCGTCTATGGGTACGACGAGGCAGGCGAGGTGGTTCAGGAGATCACCGCCGCGGACGCCGAGATCGTCTGGGAGGTCCACCTCGCCAACCGCAAGGCCGCCTGGTACCAGTTCCTGAATGCGCTCGACCTCAAGCAGTTCGCAATGACGCCGACCTACCGCAATGCCAAGGTCGCCGGCGCCCAGCGCGACGATCTGGTGATCGACCCCGGCGCGAAACGGATCAGCGGTCCGGACCGGCACGGCCCCGAGTACGCCTTCGATCAGGGCTGGATCTCCTTCGCGGAGAGCCATCCCATCCTCGTGCCCCTGGGCGAGATCCGCACCGACGAGACGGGCCGCCTGATCGTCATCGGTGGCGCCGGCCACTCGGCCTCGGCCTCCGGAGCCCAGGCGGTCACCTTCGCCAACAACGACGGCTGGTACGACGACACCTCGGATGGTCCGGTAAGGGCCACCGTCCGCTTCGGCGACCGCGTCCTCGAAGCCGAGCCGGCCATGGTGGCGGTCACTCCGCCCAACTACGGCCAGGGGCTCCACGGGGTGGTCACCCTGTACGACGTGGTCTACGACCTCTTCCTGCGCCAGGAGTGGATCGCGCCGCCCCCGAAGCTGGTGTTCTGGGAGCACATCTTCCCCCTCTTCGAGCGCCTGGTGAACAGCCAGTGGGTGAATCAGGGGATCTACTTCCTCTTCGGGGCCGGCTCGCCGAGCGATCTGACCGCTCCCGCCTATCTCGAGAAGCTCGCCAGCCCCGCTCCCGAGCACCGGCCGGTCCGCGAAGCTCTGTTCCACTGGTTCCGCCAGCCGCCACCCCCCTGGACCAACCCCTCGCCACGCGCCGATCTGCCGCCGCTCGATCCCGCCGGCCTGCCCCCCTTCTATGGTGACGGCATCGACTTCGACGTCTCCATCTACGATCTGGCGGTGACCAACACTCAATATGAATGGCTGCGGTGCTGGGCCGAGGGGGATTTCGAGACCGGGGAGAGAGGACCTTCGGAGCCGTCGCGGCGGTCGATCCAGGACGTCCCCCTGGCCGAGCAGCCGGCGGTGCTGGACCGTGCCCCCCTGGAAGATTGCCTGGGAGGTCCGTTCCACCCCGGCATCGAGCTGACCTGGCCGATGCGCGTCCCCAGCATGTGGCGGGACCCGGGCGAGAGCGGCCTGCTCTTCCGGCTCAACATCCTGCCCACGGGCGAGCAGCCCGAGGACGACTACGGCCCCTTTCTCACTCCCGAGATCGCGCTCGGCATTGGCGGTCCCCTGGAGGCGAGCGGCCCCGGCACCCTCACCCGCTGGCTGGGCATCCCCTGGCAGACCGACGAGGCGAGCTGCCTCTCCGGATACAACCCTTCGAACTACCTCTCGCTCCCTTCCTTCTGGGCGGCGCGGGTGCCCAACCAGGTGCTCGCCATGCAGTCCTACGAACGCCTCTCGGTGCCGGGCCTGCCGCCGGCGCAAAGGATGAAGCACCTCGCCTACCGCCAGTTCTGGCTGCGCGATCTGACCGGCCAGGGTACCAACCAGGCCCGCATCAACCAGATGGTCGCGAACTGGAACGCGATGGGGATCGTCGCCGAGCAGCCGGTGCCGCCTGGCGATACTCCGGAGCCGGGCTGGCCGCGCCGTTACTGGGTGGAGACAGGGCGCGCCGAGAAGTACGAAGAGCCCGATCCCACCTTCGAGCAGGTGAAACGGGCCGAGAGCCCGCTCGCGCCGGAAAATCGGGCGCTCTTCACCGAGGTGACGGCGGAAGCCCTGCCGGCCCGCACGGAGGCCGAGAGCAAGGCCCGGCCGCGGCCGCGGCGGCTCCCCTTCCGCCGCGACGATCGTTGAGGAACGGCCAGCGGTTGGGCTCCCCTCCCCTCGTCGCCGTGGCCGGGGGTGGCCCCGCGGGTGCGGTGGCCGCCCTCGTCCTGGCCCGGCGCGGGCTCCGGGTCGTCGTCCTGGAGTCCCGCGCCGCGCCGGAGCGCAAAGTGGGCGAGTGCCTGCCGCCCACTCTCACGCGTCTCCTGCGCGACCTCGGCCTGGAGGACCTCCTCCAGCGCGGCGATCACCTGCGTTCCCTCGGCAACCGGTCCGTCTGGGGCTCCTCCGTTCCGGGCGAGCGCCCTTTCCTCGCCGGCACCCAGGGGGATGGCTGGCACGTGGACCGGCTCGCCTTTGAGACAGGGCTCGCGGAACGCGCCCGCGCCGCCGGAGTGGACTGGCGCTGGGGGAGCCGCCTCACCCGCTGCGCGGCGGAGGACGGCGGCTGGCGCCTGGAGATCGAATCCTCCAGCGGCCGGGAGGTTCTGAGGACCGACTTCGTCGCCGACGCCACCGGCAGGCCCGCTCACCTGGCGCGGCGGCTCGGCGCCCGCCGGCTGCGCTATGACCGCCTCGTCGGGGCCGCCGCCCTGCTGCGGAGCCCGGCGCCGGCCGCCGACACTTACACCCTGGTGGAGGCGGTCCCTTCCGGCTGGTGGTACTCGGCCCTCCTCGCCGACGGCCGTCTGGCGGTCGCCTTCATGACCGACGGCGACCTTCTGGACCGCCGCTTTCTGGTGCCGGAGAGCGGTGCCGCGTCCTGGTGGAGTGCCCTGGAGGAGACCGGCGAAACCCGCGCCCGCGTCGAGCGCCATGGCTACGGGATGGCGGGTCCCCCGCGGATCCTCCCCGCCGAAACCTCCCGTCTGGACACGATCGCGGGAGAGGGTTGGCTGGCCCTCGGAGACGCCGCGGCGGCCTATGATCCCCTCTCCTCGAATGGCATCGGATCGGCGATGGGCTCCGGCTTCTATGCCGCGCAGGCCATCGCGGACACCCTGGCGGGTCACCAGGAAGCCCAAGCGGCCTATCTCGATCTCATGCAGGGAGCCTACGGCGCCTGCCTCGACCTGCAACGTCATCACTACGCACGGGAAAAGCGCTGGCCCGAAGCCCCCTTCTGGCGCCGGCGGCAGCGGGCCGGGTATTGCCTCGAACCGCTTGGCCTGGAGCCGCTCCCGTCCTAGCGTCTGGCCTTGGCCTCTCTTTCGAAGCCCGGCAGGATCGCCTTGACGAAGGCGTTCGAGACCAGGCGGACGATGATCTCCCAGGTGCTGGTGTTCGGATCCGAGATCGTCCCCGAGAGGTCGGCGACAGTGGCGACCTGGTCGCGCGGGCGATTCTCCAGGAGATGGGAGACGCCGCCCACGATCTTCTCGTAGAGCTTCTTCAGGACGGGCTTCTTTTTGTCCTGTTGCGGATCGTAGATCTTGACGTCCTTGAACAGCGGCTTGACATAACCGTCGATGCGGCCGTTGTGGACCTTGACCTCGGAGTAGACCGAGAAGGTCCCCTGCGCCGCGTCGAACTTGCCGTAGGCGCGCAGGAAGTCGTTGATCGAGGGGAGGCTCGCTCCGTCGACCGCCACCAGGAGATTGAAATCCGGCCCCTTGGTGGCGTCGCGGAAGGTGGCGGAGGCGCGCGCGGAGCCGTGGCCCATGAAGTGGCCGGTCAGCTTGGCTTTCGCCGGTCCCTCCCGGAAGCCGCTCGAGATGTTGGTCACGTCGAGGTCGGCGCCGCTCACGAACAGGCGGACGCGGCGGTCCTTCACCGGAGTGACCAGGCCGAGGTTGCCGTCGACCAGCCGCAGGCGCTCGATCTCGACCAGCATCGCGGGCTGCTGGTCCTTCGCCACCTTCGCCACCTCCTTGCCGCGGGCCTTCTCGGCCGCCGCGGTGGCCTCCGTGTGCCTGTAGTCGAGGCGGAGCCCGCGGACCGTGACGTCGGCGATGCGGGCCTCGCGGTGCTTGGGCCCGTACTCGACCTCCCCCTGCGAGGAGAGGGCGCCGCCGGTGAGCGTCAGGTTCGCCCGCTCCCCGAACGACCGCAGGCGTTCGAGCGGCACGTTCTCCACTTTGTAGTTGGCGTGGACGCCGGGGTAGGGCTCGGCCAGGAAATCGGCGTTGCCGTCGAGCACGGCGCGGCCGGTGTCGAAGACCACGCCGTCGGTATGGATGGACGAGGGGTAGACCCGGTCGCGCGAGCGGATGTTGCGGATGTTCGAGGCCGTCACGTTCCAGTGCGAGATGTGGAGCGGCCGCTTGGGGTCGGTGTCGATGTAGACGAGGTCCCCGTCGCGCACCTGCATCAGGTTGAACTTGAGCGGGTAGATCGATTCCAGGGCCTGCTGCCAGCCGCGGTCCTGGACCTTAACCTGGTCGCGGTCCTCCTCGCGGAGCTGCGGCAGATTGACGTGGACCCGCGGTCCGTCGAAGACCGCGTCGGCCACCAGATGCCCGCCGAGGATCTCCCGCCACTCGACGCTGGTGGTCAGGCGGGGGATCTCCGCCACCGGCGGATTGGGATTGGCGTCCTGGCGGATGACCGCCTGCTCCAGGGTCAGTGACAGCCCGAAGGGGCTCAGGTGGGCGTGTCCGAGGGTGACGTGGTATCCGTGCAGCCGCTGGTTGACCTTGGCTTCCAGGGTGCGGCGGAGATATTCGTCGAAGTGCCGGGCGATAAGGACGACGATGAGGAGGAGGGCCGCTATCAGCACGATCCAGAGGATGCCGCGCCGGCTGAGGGGCTGGCGGGGGCGTTTCGTCTCTTCCGGCTGCCGCTCGGGCGCCTCCAGCTCCGGTTCATGATGTTCCTGGGGTTCTGCGAAAGCTCGGTTCAACATACAACCTCGGAGGCTCTCCGGCAGGGGGATGCCTCCGGAGTTGGCTCTAGCAAGGTGTTTGCCAGGTTTGGGCGCTAGACTCTCCCGCAAGAAGAGGGAGAGTCATCATGGAAGAGCGCCCGAATCCGGGTTTCGCCCGGCGTCTGACCCTGTTCGACGCCACGATGATCGTCATCAGCGGCATCATCGGCTCGGGGATTTTCATCAATCCCTACGTGGTGGCGCGAGCGGTCCATACGCCGTTCCTGATCCTCGGGGTCTGGATCGCCGGCGGCCTCATCGCCCTGTTCGGCGCCTTCGTCTTCGCCGAGCTGAGCACGGTGATGCCGCGGGTGGGCGGGCAGTACGCCTTCTTCCGCGAGGCGTTCTCCCCGATGGTCGCCTTCCTTTACGGCTGGGGGCTGCTGCTGATCGTCCAGTCCGGGGCCACGGCGGCGGTGGCGGTGGCCTTCGCCGAGTACGTGGCGCGGCTGGTCGATCTGCCGCCGGGCAGCGAACGGTGGCTCGCCGCGGCCATCCTGCTGGCCGTCGCGGCTTTCCATGCCCTGGGGATCAAGCCGGGGGCCGTGGTGCTCAACGTCATCACCTTCTCCAAGACGGTGGCGCTGGCGGCGCTGATCGTCGGCGCCTTCCTGTTCACCCGCCACTCGGGCCTGACCTTCGAGCCGCTCGTGCCGGCGGACCTCGGCGGGCTGCCGCTGCTCTCCGCCTTCTTCGCGGGGCTGGTGCCGGCGATGTTCGCCTATGGCGGCTGGCAGAACCTCAACTACGTCGCCGAGGAGGTGAAGGAGCCCCAGCGCAACCTGCCGCGGGCCATCCTGATCGGCGTCTTCTGCGTGATCGCGGTCTACGTCTCGGCCAACGTGGCCTACGTGCACGTCCTCGGGGCGCCGGCGCTCGCGGCCACCAAAACGCCGGCCGCGGACATGGCGGCGCTCCTGGTGGGGGAGACCGGGGCCCGGGTGATCAGCCTGCTGATCGTGGTCTCCACTTTCGGCTTCATGAACCTTTCCCTGCTCTCGGCGCCGCGCGTCTACTACGCGATGGCGGCGGACGGCCTCTTCTTCCGCTCGCTCGCGCGCCTCTCCCCGCGTTTTCGGGCACCGACCGCGGCGATCCTGCTCCAGGGCGGCCTCGCCGCCGCCTACGCCCTGTCGAACACCTACGACCGCCTGCTCAGCTACGCCGTCTTCGCGGACTGGATCTTCTTCGCGCTGGCCGGCGGCGCGCTGATCGTCTTCCGCCGGAAGCTGCCCGCCGCGCCGCGGCCGTTCCCGGTGCCGGCCTACCCCTGGGTGCCGCTCCTCTTCATCCTCGCGGGCATGGGGATCGTGCTCAACATCTACTTCACCGACACCCGCAACGCGCTGATCGGGACCGGGATTTTCCTGCTGGGAGTGCCGGTCTACTTCTTCTGGCGGCCCAGAAATCCGGAGGCGGGATCGAGTCGTGGTCTGTAGGCTTGAGGGGAAAGCTCTCCTGGGAGCGCCGGCGCTCCCAGGAGCCCTCCTGCGGCGGGCTACGCCGCCTGGGCGCGTTTCTGGAGGTAGTCGTCCGCCTTCTCGGCAGGGATCTCGTTGACCTTCACCACGATCGTATGGTTGGAGCCCGAGACCACGATCTCCGGCACGAACGAGCCGGGGAAGGAGCCGTGGACCGTGTACGGGGTGGTCCCCTGGCCCAGCGGGCCGGTCCAGCCCATCACGTTGATCTTCAGGCCGCCGACCCACTGGGGGTCGCGGACCAGGGTGATGCCGGAGGTATAGTTCGGAGCGTCGCCTGAAACCTCGACGAAGAACGCGCCGGGGCTCCCCAGGCCCATCCAGACGTAGGTGGCGGTGGCGGTGGTAAACGGTTCCGGTCCATAAAAGCCCATACTGTTCTCCTTCTTTGAGAGTCCGGTCGAGCTGTTCGGCGCGATCCGGAGTTATTGGGAAGCTGGCCTCGACTGTCTTTCCCATTAGGCAAGTCCGGTGCCAGGGAAAACGAGCGATTTACTTGAGAAATAAGGGTTTCCGGACGTTCCGACACGTCGGCTGACGCGTCGGAATCTTTCCGACAGATCATTCAGGGATGAGGGAGGCTCAGCCATGACCAGAGGCAGCGTCTACATGCGTTGGGCCAAGGATCACGCCGCGGCCCGGTACAACCTCGCCAACAGCGGCATGCTGGGCTGCTCGACGGAGGATCTCGTCCTGGAGCCCGGGGATCTCCAGGTCAATGGAGCGAACCGGGACGGCTACCCCCCTCTGCTGGAGGCGATCGCCGCGCGCTATGGCGTCGCGCCGGAGCAGGTGGTGACCGCTCCCGGGACCTCCGGCGCCAACTTCCTCGCCTTCGCGGCGCTGATCGAGGCGGACGACGAGGTGCTGGTCGAGCGCCCCACCTATGAGCCGCTCCTCGCCGCCCTCGGCTTCCTCGGCGCCCGCGTCCGCCGGTTCGAGCGCCGCTTCGAGAACGGCTACCGCCTGGATCTGGACGGGATCCGCTCCCAGCTCACCGACCGCGTGCGCCTCGTGGTGCTGGCGAATCCGCACAACCCGAGCGGCGTGCTGCTGCCGCCGGAGGAGGTGGGCGAGCTGGCGCGGCTCGCCGCTCAGGTCGGCGCCTATCTCCTGGTGGACGAGGTCTACCGCGACATCTGGTTCGACGAGGCGCCGCCGAGCCACGTTCACCTCGGCCCTCACGTGCTCGCCACCAGCAGCCTGACCAAGAGCTACGGCCTCTCGGGACTGCGCTGCGGCTGGGTCCTCTGCGCGCCGGACGTCGCGCGCCGCCTGCGGCTCACCCGGGACCCGATGCAGGCGGTGGACTCGGTTCCCAGCGACACCCTGGCCGCCGCCGCCTTCCGGCAGCTCCCCCGGCTGGCCGAGCGGAGCCGCGCGATCCTCGATCCCAACATCGCGCAGATCCGCGCCTTCCTCGCCGAGCACCGGGAGCAACTCGACTGCGTCGTTCCCACGCGTTCGATGAAGGTCTTCCCGCGCCTCCGGAACGAGGAGGACAGCGAGCCCCTCCACGACTGGCTGCGCGGCCGCGACACCTCGATCGTGCCGGGGAAGTTTTTCGAATCCCCCCGCCACTTCCGCCTGGGCTTCGCGGTGATGCCGGAGGATGTGGCCCGGGGGCTGGAGCATCTGGGGGAGGGGTTGCGGCGGGTATAAAGGGCGGGGTTGCTGTCTCCCCCCGCCCCCATGGCCGCACCTGGGAGGGTGTAGGCCGGGCGGCATGGCGCTCCCCGGACCCCTGGAATACCGGGTCCGATCCTGGCATAGTCAACCCAATGGAAACTCGAGAGACCTGCCTCGACCTAGCGGCGCTCGCCCGTGATCCCGGACCCGATCCCAAAGCCCGGGTCTCCACCATGGCGGCCGGCCTCGTCGGTTCGGAGATCCTCCGCATCGCGTCGGAGATCCGCGCCCTGGTCGCCGGGGGAAGGACCGTCTGCAACCTCACGGTGGGGGATTTCAATCCCCGGTACTTCCCGATCCCGGCCCGGCTCGCCGATGCCACTCGCGCCGCGCTGGAGCGCGGGGAGACCAACTACCCCCCGGCGAGCGGCATCCCCGAGCTGCGGCAGGCCGTGACACGGTTCTACGAACGGGAGATGGGCCTGCGCTACCCGGTCGAGTCGGTGCTCGTCACCGGCGGCGCCCGGCCGATCATCTATTGCGTCTTCCGCACCCTGTGCGATCCCGGCGACCGGGTGGTCTACCCGGTGCCGAGCTGGAACAACAACCACTATGTGCACATGGTGGGCGCCGTGGGCGTGCCGGTGGTCTGCCGGCCGGAGCACCGGTTCCTCCCCAGCCGGGCGGATCTGCTCCCGGCCCTCCCCGGAGCCCGCCTGCTCTGCCTCAACTCCCCCCTGAACCCCACCGGCACCGCCTTCACGCGCGAGGACCTGCTCGGGATCTGCGAGGCCATCCTGGAGGAGAACGAGGGGCGCGCCCGCCGCGGCGAGCGCCCGCTCTTCCTGCTCTACGACCACATCTACTGGATGCTCCGTTTCGGCGGCATCCCGCATGTGACGCCGCCCGAGCTGATCCCGGAGATGGCGCGCTACACCGTGTTCGTGGACGGCATCAGCAAGGGGTTCGCGGCCACCGGGCTGCGGGTCGGCTGGACCGTCGGGCCGGTGGACGTGATCTCCCGGCTGTCCGCCGTGCTCGGCCACATCGGCGCCTGGGCGCCGCGCGCCGAGCAGTTCGCCACCGTGGAGCTGCTCGACGATCCGGAGGGCATCCGCCAGTACGAGGAGGTCTTCCAGCGGGAGCTCCAGGTGCGCCTCGACCGGCTGCACGCGGGTCTCCAGGCGATCAAGGGGCAGGGCCTGCCGGTGGACAGCATCCCGCCGATGGGCGCCATCTATCTCACCGCCCGCATCCACCCCTTCGGCCGCCAGGTCGCCGGAAGGGGCGAGCTGCGCACCAACGACGACGTGCGCCGCTGGCTGCTGGACGAAGCCGGCATCGCCGTGGTGCCTTTCCAGGCCTTCGGCTCGACCGAGGACGACGGCTGGTTCCGTCTCAGCGTCGGCGCGGTCTCCATGACGGACGTGGAGGAAGCCCTGCCGCGGCTGGAGGCGGCTTTGCGTCAGCTCGTCTGAGGACGGTCCGCCGGGACGAAGGTGATCTCCAGCGGCTCGCCGGGGCTGTGGATCCGGATCGAGAACTCGGCCTGGCTCAGCTTCAGGATCTCGACCTTGTAGGGGATCGACTCTTCCACCATGGTCAGGGCCCCGTCCTCGGATCTCCACGTCCCGAACGCGGGCTTGGCGTGCGGCGAGGTGATGACCAGGGTGCCGTCCGAGAGGAAGACGTAGAGCATCCCCGGTTCGACGCCGGACGACCGGCTCACTTTCCAGACCTGATTGACGAAGCTCGCGGCGGCCTCCTGCCGCGGCGGCTCCGGGGTGCTCGCGGCTGGAGCCTTCGGCCCGGAGCAGCCGGAGAGCAGCAGGAGCATCGCGATGGCAGGGGCAAGGCGGGATTTGAGCATGGAAGAGTTTCCCACCAGCCCGGCCGCGCGGCAAGGAAACCGCCGGTGCTACGATCCGGGCCGATGCACGAGATCTACATCGACGCCGACGGCTGCCCGGTCAAGGACGAGATCTACCGCGTCGCCCACCGGCACGGCTGGAAGGTCTATGTGGTCTCGAACAGCCGCATGTCCGTGCCCATGGACGAACAGATCCAGCAGGTGGTGGTGGGAGGGCGCTTCGACGAGGCGGACGACTGGATTGCCGAGCGGATCGGCCGCGGGGACGTCGCGGTCACCGCCGACATCCCGCTCGCCGGCCGCTGTCTCGAAAAGGGCGCCCGGGTGCTCAGCACCAAGGGGCACCTGTTCACGGAAGACTCGATCGGCGACGCCCTGGCCACGCGCGAGCTGATGTCCCAGCTCCGCCAGGCCGGCGTGGTCACCGGCGGCCCGGCGTCGATGGTGAAGCAGGACCGGTCGCGGTTCCTCGCTGGCCTGGAAGAGGCGATCCGGGCCGCGACGCGGGAGCGGCCTTAGGGATTGAGGTTTTTCCCTTCCGCTTTCACCGGCGATCCGAACGCGACGAGCGCGAACCAGACCGCGAACACCGAGTAGGCCGCGCCGCCAATCCAGATCCCGAGCGCGGTCTGGCCGGCGAGCAGGCCCTTGACGAGGACCGTTGCTCCGATGCCGAAGTGAGCGAAGTTTCCCATCGCGACCGCCCGGTTGTAGATGCCGCCGAGCAGGTTTCCCTTCGCCATCCAGTTCACCATCGCGAATCCTACGTACAGCGCGCCCCCGAGTTGCACCAGCAGAGGGAGCGCTCCCTGGGAAGGCGCGCCGATCGACGTCAGGATCTCCTGGGGCAGAAACGAAGCGGCCGCGCCCAGGCAGCCCATGAACAGCGCGCTCGCGGCCATCAGCACTCTGGTATTCATGGCTGGTTGAGGCCGAGGGCGGCGACCGACTTCGCCAGCGCGGCCGGGACCTCGTCCGGCGCGGTCACGCAGAACCCCAGGTCCCGGAGCAATCCGTCGTCGAGGCGATAGATCCAGCCGTGGATCGTGAGATCCTGGCCGCGCGCCCACGCGTCCTGCACGATCGTGGTTTCGCCCACGTGCACGGCCTGCTCGAGCACGTTGAGCTCGCAGAGCCGGTCGGCGCGGGCTCCCAGATCCCCGAGCGCTTCGAGGTCCCTCGCGTACTTCCTGCGGATTTCCTGCACGTGGTGCAGCCAGTTGTCGATCAGCCCCAGCTTCGTGCCCGCGAGCGCCGCCTGCACCCCGCCGCACCCGTAGTGGCCGCAGACGATCAGGTGCCGCACGCGGAGCACGTCGACGGCGTACTGGAGCACCGAGAGGCAGTTGAGGTCGGTGGGGATCACGACGTTCGCGACATTGCGGTGCACGAACATCTGTCCCGGTTCCAGACCGACGATCTGGTTGGCCGGCACGCGGCTGTCGGAGCAGCCGATCCAGAGATAGGCGGGGGCCTGCTGCGCGGTGAGCTGCGCGAAAAAGTCCGGATCGCGCGCGACCATCTCGGCAGCCCATCGGCGGTTGTTGGCGAAAAGCTCCGGTAGTTTCTTCAAGTAGGCTCCTCAGCTTCCTTTCTTGCTGGTCCGTTGGCAATCCTATAGGACCCGCCGAAGAGTCGGACCCACCAGACGGGTTCCACGACCCGCGAATTGAGGAGTTGGACCCGCGGGTCAAGGCCCACGACCCACGAATTGGAGAGTTGGACCCGTGGGTCGGAGTCCGCGACCCACGGATTGGAGAGCCGGACCCGCGGGTCGGAGTCCGCGACCCGCGGATTGGAGAACTGGACCCGCGGGTCAGAGTCCGCCACCCGTCGGTCAGAGAGCTGGACCCGTGGGTCAGAGTCCGCGACCCGTGGGTCGGAGAGCCGGACCCGTGGGTCGGAGTCCGCGACCCGTGGGTCGGATGCCGCAATTCGCGGGTCAGGCGGCGGAAAACTTTTGCCCCGCCTCCCGGACCGCAATCCCTGATTTCTACATCCTCCAGTAGGATAGCGGCTGGATTCCAAGGGAGGATGGACGAATGAGCGGGGAAACGCAACTCTCGGGTCCCGATCTGGCGCAGGGGGTCCCCCTTTCCGAGCTGCCGGACGGCGGCCAGCTCCTCGGGCACAGCGGCGGCGAGGCGGTGCTGGTGGTGCGGCGGGGGGAGGAGATCTTCGCCATCGGCGCCACCTGCACGCACTACGGCGGCCCGCTCGCCGAGGGGGTTGTGGTGGGGGAGACGGTGCGCTGCCCGTGGCACCACGCCTGCTTCAGCCTGCGTACCGGCGAGGCGCTGCGGGCGCCGGCCCTCAATCCGGTCTCTTGCTACAGGGTGGAGCGCGAGGGGGAGCGGATCGCCGTCCGCGAGAAGATCGAGGCGATCCCGCGACGCCAGGCATCCGGCCCTGAGCCGGTCGTCATCGTGGGCGCCGGAGCGGCGGGCAACGCCGCGGCCGAGGCGCTCCGCCGCGAGGGCTATCAGGGAACGATCATGATGATCGGCCCCGAAGCCGACATCCCCTACGACCGGCCCAATCTCTCGAAGGACTATCTCGCCGGCAACGCGCCCGAGGAGTGGATCCCGCTCCACCCCCGCGAGTTCTACGACGAGCGCCGGATCGATCTGATCCTCGGGACCGGGGTGACGGCGATCGATCCCCTGGCGCGGACAGTGACCCTCGCGGACGGCCGCTCGCTCGCCTATGGGGCGCTGCTCCTCGCCACCGGCGCCGAGCCGGTCCACCTGCCGATCCCGGGGGCGGACGGGCCGAACGTCCGCTATCTCCGGTCGCTCGCGGACAGCCGGTCGATCATCGCGGCGGCCCAAGGGGCGAAGCGCGCGGTGGTGATCGGGGCGAGCTTCATCGGCCTCGAGGCCGCGGGGTCACTGCGGGCGCGCGGGCTGGAGGTGACGGTGGTGGGGCCCGAGGACCGCCCGCTCGGCAGGGTTCTCGGGCCGCAGCTCGGCGATTTCATCCGCTCGCTCCACGAGGAGCACGGGGTCGCCTTCCGGCTCGGCCGCAAGCCGGCGTCGATCGGCGAGGGGGAGGTCCGGCTCGACGACGGCTCCTCGCTGCCCGCCGACCTGGTGGTGATCGGCGTCGGCGTCAGGCCCCGGGTCGCCCTGGCCGAGGCGGCCGGGCTGACGGTGGACAACGGCGTGCTGGTGGACGAGCTCCTGGAGACCAGCGCGCCCGGGATCTTCGCGGCGGGGGACATCGCCCGCTGGCCCGATCCCTACTCGGGCGAGCGCATGCGGGTCGAGCACTGGGTGGTGGCCGAGCGCCAGGGGCAGACGGCGGCGAGGAACATCCTCGGCCGGAACGAGCGCTATGACGACGCGCCGTTCTTCTGGAGCCAGCACTACGACGTCGCCATTTCCTACGTCGGGCATGCCACGAAATGGGACGCGATCGAGGTTTCTGGATCGATCCCCGGGAAAGACGCCGTGGTCACCTTCCGCGAGGGGGGACGGATCGCCGCCGTGGCGACGATCTTCCGTGATCGCGAGAGCCTGGAGGCGGAGATCGCGATGGAGGCGGGGGATAAGGTGGCGGTGGAGCGGGCGGTGCGGGGGGCGTAGGGGGTAGATCGCCCTCCGGGTGACCAACCCCCCGGGCACCCCGTCAAGGCTTCTTTACCGCCGGAGCGGCCGGTTTCGCAGGCTGTGGATTCTTAGCCTTCACCGCCGCCGCCTTCGCCGCCGGGATCGGCGGCTCGTCGAACACGTCCCCGATCTGCTCCAGGAAGGATTTCTTGCCGCTGACGAAGATCGGCGCGCCCGGCTTCCTCACCATGACGGGGCGGAGGAAGGTGGCCGCCTGCAGGGAGACGACGCAGAAGAGGAGGAGCCAGACGATCAGCCCGCCCCGCGCGCCGCTCGCCAGCAAGCCGTGGCGGAGGAATCTCCAGGCGAGGCCGAGGGCGAGGAGCCAGAGGACGAACTGGAAAAAGGCCGCGCCGCCGAGCTGCCGGCTGCTGGTGGAGAACAGCCAGTTGATCGGCAGCAGCGCCAGCAGGACCAGCGCCAGGGTCGCCGCGAAGCCGGCGAGCAGAACGGTGAAGTTCCGCCGCGTCCATTCAGCCCCTGCCACGGCGGAGAAGACGTAGAGGCTCGGCAGGCAGAGCAGCAGGGTGAAGAAGATGATCAGCGGCGCCTTGAGGGCCGCGACGAGGATCTGGTCGCCGCCCTGGAAGAAGCCCGCCGCCGCGCCGTAGAGGGCATAGCAGAGAGCCGAGGCGGCGAGCAGGCGGAGCGGCGAGACCTCGCCGCCGTTGCGCGTCCGGTCGAGGAAGGCGAGCGGGCGCGTCAGCAGCTCGTTGAAGACGCCCGCGAGGGTGCGGGGGTGCGGGACCTGCGGTGCGGAGAGCGGCGTTTCCATTCGCGATTCCTCCAGATTCAAAGCGTCCAATCAGAACCATGAGACGAAATGCGGCAGGATGTCGGTGAAGATGAACTCGTAGACGTTGCCCTCGAGAGCGTCCGGACGCAGGAAGACGACGGGCATGTAGACGCTGCCCACGAACGGCCGCAGGGCCCACGCCACCTCGCTCCCCACCAGCGCAAAGGCGGCGACCCAGACGGCGTAGACCGCGCGCAGGGTGCGGAGCGGAGCGTCGAGCCGCCGCATCGCCTTCCACAGCGCCACCGTGCCGGCGAGGCCACAGGCGCCGACGAATGCGGTGTGCAGCAGGTAGAGAAGGTTGTGGGCGGTGCGCGCCGCCGGGGTCGGGGCCGGGGCGCTGAGATTGAAGAACCAGGCGACCGGGGCGAGCGAGGCGAGCAGCACGCTGGCCACGGTGAGCGCCAGGAAGGTGAGCACCGCCACCTGGCCGAAGCGCAACGGTAGCCCCAGCGCCGCCGCCGCCGTCCAGGCGAAGCCGACGGTCAGCGCGGAGGTGAGGAGGAGGACGAGCGGCAGCTTCAGGGCGTCGAAGGCGGCGAGCCGGGGGCCGTGCCAGAGCCCGAGGACGGTGCCATAGACGGCGGCGCAGGCCGCCATCGTCACGCACAGGCGCATCCAGTGGCGCAGGAGGTCCCGGCCGGCGATCACCTCGGTCAGGAGGCGGTCGGCTCCGTGCAACAGCTCCCACGCGGGGGAGGCGGTAAGGCGCTCTTCCATTTTCAAGGTATACGGAGGCGGCGGGGTGGAGTGTCACGGGGCGGCACAGATGCCTTGGAGGGGGCAAGCCCGCCACAGGAGTAGACTTCCCCCTTTCCCGGCGCGAGCCGGTCCACAACGTGGGAGTCCGCGCATGCGAATCCTGGTAGCCCTGGGCGGCAACGCCCTGTTACGGCGGGGCGAAGAGATGACCGCCGAGAATCAGCGAAGGAATGTCCGGATCGCGGCCGAGGCCCTGGCGCCGCTGGGGCGCGAGCATCAGCTCGTGATCACTCATGGCAACGGTCCGCAGGTGGGGCTGCTGGCGCTCCAGAGCGCGGCCTATCAGCAGGCCAGCGCCTTTCCCCTCGACGTGCTGGGCGCGCAGACGGAGGGGATGATCGGCTACATGATCGAGCAGGAGCTCGGCAATCTCCTCCCCTTCGAGCAGCCGTTCGCCACCATCCTCTCGATGGTCGAGGTCGATCCGGACGATCCCGCCTTCGACAATCCGTCGAAGCCGATCGGCCCGGTCTACACGGAGGAGGACTCCCGCCGCCTCGCCGCGGAGAAGGGGTGGGTGATGGCGCCGGACGGCGACGGCTTCCGGCGGGTGGTGGCGTCGCCGCTGCCGAAGCGGATCTTCCAGATCCGGCCAGTCAAGTGGCTGCTCGAGAAGGGGTGCATCGTGGTCTGCGCCGGTGGCGGCGGCATTCCGACGATGTACGCGCCAGGGCGCCGGCTGCAGGGGATCGACGCGGTGGTGGACAAGGACCGGGCGAGCTGCATGATGGCGCGCGAGCTGGAGGTGGACCTCTTCATCATGGCGACGGACGCCGACGCGGTCTATCTGGACTGGGGCAAGCCCACTCAGCGGGCGATCCGGCGGGCCTCGCCGAAGGCCCTCGCCGCCTACGACTTCGCCACCGGCTCGATGGGCCCCAAGGTCGAGGCCGCTGTCGAGTTCGCCGAGCGCACCGGCAAGACGGCTGCCATCGGCGCGCTCGCCGACGTCACCCGCATCGCCCGCGGCGAGGCCGGCACGCTCCTGACGCGGGAGGCGGGCGAGGTGGAGTTCTATCCTGCCTGACCGGTTTCAGTCGTGGGGGGCGTCAGGATGCCTGTGGGGAGGGCCGGGGTGGAGCGGCTCCCAGGAGGGGGGATCGCTCGCCGGGAAGCTCTCCTCGCTGGCTTCGTCGACGGGGTCCAGGGGTTCGGGCTCGGTGGGTTCCGGGGTGTCGGGCATGGCGGACATCATAGCGCCCGCCATGCCTTTCCAAGGAGACGTCAGTCCCGGTAGACCGACAGGTTGGTCGGGCGAAGCCCTTTGGCGACCATGTCGCGCCAGCGAGCCGTGAAGGCGGCCGCGTCGAGGTTCAGGGCCACCTCCCCCGGCGAGCCGGCGTGGACGATGGCGTCGTAGAAGCGCTTGTCGCCGTCCTTGTAGGTCTCGACGTCGACCAGTTGCATCTGCTTGGCGCGGGCCGCCTGCCACTTGGCGTTGAAGGCATTCTGATCGAGGGCGGTCCAGAACTCCTTGGGGGCTTCCTGAAACCGGAACGTCCCGGCGTAGAGGAGCGATGGTCCGCCGGAGCGGTAGGCGTTCATGTCGAGCAATCGCAGTCCCTGGGTGCCGGCGAGCTCCTTGACCTTGGCCTCGAAGTCCTTGCGGGACTGGCCGACCCAGAAGGAGTGCTTCTCGCTGAGGTCGCGGAAGAGTCCGGCGAAGTTGCCCTTGCCGCCGTTCTGATAGACGGTGAAGTTGATCAGCCGCTTGCGGCTGCCGGTCACGGTCTTCCAGTTCTTGAGGAAGGTGTCCCAGTCCTGGTTGGCGATCAGGAGAGTCGAGATCTGGGTGCTCCGGAAGATGCCGCTCCAGTAGACCTTGCCCCCCTGCTCGAAGGTCTCGATATCCATGAGCTGGAGCCCCCGCGTGGCGAGCTCATCCACCCGCTTCTTGAACGGGCCCCATTCGAGGCCGACCACCACCGCGCGACCCTCCGGCTCCGGGTTGAAGATGCCGAGATACTGGGGCGCGGGCTGGGGCTTGGGAGCGGCGGCGGCCTTCTTTCCCGTGGCTTTCCCCGTGGCGGCCGGCGGCGGCGCGGCGGGAGCGGGAGTGAAGATCTCGAGGCTGTCCACGCTCATGCGGACGGTCACCGAGCCGTTGTCGCGGCTGTTGATGTCGAGGGTGTACTCGCCGCCGGCGGGGACGCTGATCGTGGCGGTGTTGAGCTTGTCCCAGGTGGTGCCGATCCAGCCGGTGTCCAGCCAGGCGGTGCAGCGGATTTCCGCCGGGAAGGTGCGGATGTCGAGGCCGCGGTTGATGTTGACGGTGTACTTGGTTTTCGCCTTGGTCCCCGCGAACATCTCGGACTCCGGCTTCCCCTCCACGCCGCAACTCAGCTTCCACGGGCAGCTCCCGTCCGGGCATTTCTGGACGACCATGTCGTTGAAGGTAACCCGGCCCTCGGCCGCCGCCGGATGCGAGGCGGCGAGGAAGAGCAATCCTCCGGCAAGGAAAGACAGCACAGCGTGCATTCTCATCTACCGCTCCTTTCAGGAGATCAAAGAAGTAATCACATGGTAACCCGGTTGCGGGTCTCCGGAACATCTCCCGGGCGGCGGCTGTAACCTCTTCGCTCCCGGTTCCGTAGTGTGCTCTGGAGGCGGCGCTCCGCCGTCTGCTTCTGGAGGTGCCGATGAGCTCTGTTTCCGCGACGTTCCGTTCCCTGTTCCGGGGGCTCCGACGCAGCCCGGGCTTCCTGCTGGTCGCCGTGATCACCCTGGGCGTCGGCATCGGCGCCAACGCCGCGATCTTCAGCGTCGTCGACGCGGTGGTGATCCGGCCGCTCCCCTATCCGGAGCCGGACCGCCTGGTCGGAGTCTGGAACGACGCGCCGGGGATCAATTTCCGCCACTTCGACCACTCGACCGGCAGCTACGTTCTCTACCGCCGGGAGAACCGGGTGCTCACGGACCTCGGGATCTACTCGGAGGGCTCGATGACGCTGACCGGCCGGCAAAGCCCCGAGCGGCTGGGCGCTACGGCTGCCACCGGCTCGGTCTTCTCTGTGCTGCGGGTGCCGGCGGCCCACGGCCGGGCGATCCAGGAGGCGGACGAGAAGCCGGGGGCGGAGAAGGTCGCCGTCCTCTCCGACCGCCTCTGGCGGAGCCGCTTCGGCGGTGATCTCAAGGCCCTGGGAGCGATGTTGCGGATCAACGGCGTCGAGCACCGGATCGTCGGCGTGATGCCGGCGGGGTTCCGCTTCCCCTCGCCGGAGACCGAGCTCTGGGTGCCGATGACGATCAATCACGCCAAACTCGAGGCCGGCAACTTCAACTACAGGGGGATCGGCCGGCTCCGTCCGGGGATCTCCGCGGAGCGGGCCGCCCGCGAGCTCTCGGTGCTCGTCTGGCGCATCCCGGAGGTCTACAGCGACGGGGACATCAACCGCGGCATGCTCGAGCAGGCGAAGTTCACCGTCCTGGTGAATCCGCTGCGCGACGACGTGGTGGGGAACGTCGAGCGGGTGCTCTGGGTGCTGCTCGGAAGCGTCGCCTGCATCCTGCTGATCGCCTGCGCCAATGTGGCGAACCTCTTCCTGGTGCGCGCCGAGGGGCGGCAGCGGGAGGTCGCCGTGCGCACCGCCCTCGGCGCCACGCGCGGCGACGTCGCCCGCCTGTTCCTGGGGGAGAGTCTGACGCTGGCGCTGCTCGGCGGCGCCCTCGGGCTCGCCCTGGCCGGAGCGGGCGTGCGCCTGCTGGCGGCTCTGCGCCCGCAGGGGATCCCGCGGCTGGAGGAGATCGCCGTCGATGGCCGCGTGCTCCTCTTCACCCTCCTGCTCTCCGTTCTCGCCGGCCTCCTCTGCGGCGGCCTCGCGGCGCTGCGCTACGGCCGTCCGGCGCTGGTGCCGGCCTTGAAGGAAGGGGGGCGCGGCGGCACCGGCGGGCGCGAGCGCCACCGCGCCCGCAACGTCCTGGTGGTCGCCCAGGTGGCTCTCGCCCTGGTGCTGCTGATCGGCTCGGGGCTGATGGTGAAGAGCTTCTGGCGGCTGCGCGGCGTCGATCCCGGCTTCAAGCCGCAAGGCATTCTCGCCCTGCGGCTCGACCTCCCGGAAGCCGTCTATCCCAACACCGCCGTCACCCTCGGCTTCGTGCGGCAGCTCCTCGATCGCGTGCGGGCGCTGCCGGGGGTGGCGGGCGCGGCCACCGTCGATCCCCTGCCGCTCTCCGGCGACGACTCGACCAGCGCCTACACCATGGAGGATTTCCCGGTGCGCTCCGACGAGGTGCCGCCGCTCCTCGGCACCCGTTTCGTCAGCCCCGGGTACTTTCAGGCGATGGGCATCCCGGTGATCGCGGGGCGGGGGTTCGACCGCCTGGACCTGTCGCGGCGGGAGGTGGTGATCAGCCGTGGTCTCGCGGAACGCTTCTGGAAAGGCAAGAGCCCGATCGGCAAGCGGCTGACCGCCGGCATGCAGAAGGAGCCGGCGTGGTACACGATCGTCGGCGTCGCCGGCGACGTCCACGACCGCGGCCTGGAGGAGAAGCCGGCCGAGAGCATCTATTTTCCGATGGTGCGCTTCGACGCCAAGGAGGAGTGGGCGCCGCGGAGCTTCTTCCTGGTGGTGAAGGGGCGCGTCGATCCCGCCGCCCTGGTGGCTCCCATCCGCGGGGTGATCCGCGAGCTCGATCCCAACCTGCCGCTCTCCCGCGTCGGGCCGATGCGGGAGATGGTGGCGCGCTCGATGGCGCGGACCTCCTTCACCATGCTGCTGCTGGTGATCGCCGCCCTGGTCGCCCTGCTGCTGGGCGCGGTGGGGATCTACGGCGTCATCTCCTACGTGGTCGGCCAGCACAAGCGGGAGATCGGGGTGCGGATGGCCCTCGGCGCGCAGCGGCGGGACATCTCCCGCATGGTGCTGCGGGAGGGGCTGGCGGTCACCCTGACCGGCGTCGCGATCGGCCTCGCCTTCGCCCTGGCGGTGACCCGGCTGATGATCGCGCTGCTCTACGGCGTTACTCCCACTGATCCCGCGACCTTCGTGGCGGTGCCGGTGCTGCTCGCCGCGGTCTCCCTGTTCGCGAGCTGGATGCCGGCGCGCCGGGCCGCGGCGGTGGATCCGCAGGAGGCGATCCGGTACGAGTAAGGGTGGCTACGGGTTCCGCCGCGCCGCCAGCAGCACGTTGGCGTACGGCGTCCCCATCCCCATCGGCTGGAGGTCGACGGTCAGCCCCAGCCGCTCGAGGAGCTGGGTCCACTCGGCCGCGCTCCGGAAGTGGAAGCGCTGTTTCCAGTGCCGCCGGAGGAGGGCGGAGAAGCGCTCCTGGAGGCGGGTGGCAGTGAAGCGCCAGCCGGCGGCGGCATCGGCGTCGCGGAGGAGGAGGACGCCGCCGGGACGCAGGACGGCGGCGGCCTTCGCCAGCACGGCCTCCTGCTCCGCGGCCGGCAGGTAGTGGAGGACGTCGAGCAGGAGAATGGCGTCGGCCTCGGGGTAGCCGGCCGTCCGCAGGTCGGCGTCCTCGATGACGGCCTTGCCTTCGAGGGCCTCGCGGGCGGCCTCGGCGACCTTGGGGCGCCCCTCAATCCCGTGAAAGGCGAGGTGGAGCGGCGGCGGCGCCCAATCCTCGGGGTACTTGCCCTTCGCCGATTGCACGTGGGCCGCCAGCACCAGGGCGAAGACGATCCCCCGGCCGCAGCCGAGGTCGAGCAGCGTCCCCTCGGCCGGCAGGAACCCCCGGCGCAGGAGATTGAAGTAGAGCGGGTCGTACCGGAGCTTCCCGCGCACGAACTCCCAGTCGAAGATGCCGGGCTTCAGGTACGGGCAGGCCGCCTCCTCGAGCAGGGCCTCCAACTCGGGGTGCGCCTGCCGGCGGCGCGCCAGCCACCAGGCGAGGAGGCCGAAGAGAACCGCGAGCACGCCGCCGATGACCGCGCTGCCGATCAGGAGGTCGGCCCCGACCTGCCGCAGGCCCAGCTCCTTGAGATCGGCGACGTGGATGTGGAGATAGCTCTGCCCGCGCAGCCGTCGGCCGGTCTCCATTTCCGCCAGCAGGATGAACGGGGTGATCCCCGGCAGGCTGACGTGCGCCGCCAGATAGGTGAGCCCGACGTTGAGCCGGAACAGCTTGGCGAACAGGAGGCAGAGCGCGAGGTGCAGGCCGATCAGCGGCGAGCAGCCGATGAACACCCCCAGCGCCACCGCCGCCGCCTGCTTGCCGGGGGACATCCCCTCGGTGCGCATCTTGTAGAGGACGTCCTGGACCTCCCGCGCCGCGCGGCTCTTCTTCTTCCTTTCGATCATGGGGCCGTCCCGGGCGGATCGGGGATGGGCACCGACCGCAACCCCTGAGCCGCCAGGGCGTCGAGCACCCGCGGGAGGACCTCGAGGACGACCGGGTTGCCGGCGGGCGGATCGGTGGCGCGGCCGTCGTGGAGGAGCAGGATGTCCCCCGGCGCGAGACCGCCGAGCAGGCGGCGGGCGATCGCCGCCGGGCTCTTCTCGATGGCGTCGAAGCCGCGCCGAGTCCAGGCGACGAGGCGGAGGCCGGAGTTGTGGAGCACCCAGTCGAGGAGGGGGTTGCGCAGGCCGGCCGGAGCACGGAAGAGCCGGGGGCGCCGCCCGGCCGCCGCCGCGACCGACTCCTGCGCGCGCTCGATCTCCCGCCGCAGGAGGCCGGCGGGGTAGCAGGCGAAAAGGTGGGGGTGGGTGTCGGTGTGGTTCTCGACCCGGTGGCCGCGGCGGGCGATCTCGGCGACGACATCGGGATGCGCGCGGGCGCGGCGGCCGATGACGAAGAAGGTCGCCCGCATGCCGGCGGCGTCGAGGAGATCGAGCACGCGCGGGGTGACCTGGGGGTCCGGCCCGTCGTCGAAGGTGAGCGCGATCTCGCGGCTCTCCTCCGGGCTGCCGGCGGGGAGGCGGAGCAGGTTGGGCCCTACCCACTGGCCACGCGGCCAGAGGCTGGCTGCGGCGAGGGTCACGTGGTCGGCGAAGCAGAGGCCGGCCACCGCCCGCCAGTGCCGGGGGGCGGCGGCGAGGGCGACCGCGGCGGCGGCGTGCAGGGCGAGCGAGCCGAGCAGCAGCGGGGGTGGCCGGTAGGGCTCAGGCACGGCGGTCCGCCTCCAGGGCAAGGAGCGCCGCGCGGTCGAGCTTGCCGCGGGCGTTGCGCGGCAGGGCGTCAATGAGGATGATGCTGCGCGGCACCTTGTGCGCCGAGAGGTGCGAGCGGCACCAGGAGACCACCTCGCCGGCCGTGAGGCTCCCCGGCCGGCAGGCGACCACCGCGCGCAGCAACTCGCCGGCGCCGGCCAGCGGGACCCCGAGCACGGCCGCCTCGTCGACCCCGGGGAGCCCGCCCAGGACGGTTTCCACCTCGCGCGGGTTGACCTTCTTCCCCTTGATGTTGACCAGGTCGTCCACCCGCCCGCGCAGCGCCAGCTCGCCGTCCTGCCAGACCGCGAGGTCGCCGGCGCGGAAGCGGCCGCCGGCGAGCCGCTCGTCCGGGTCCGGCAGATAGCCGGACGATACGGCGGGGGACTGGACGGTGACGCGGCCATCGTCGGGCTCCACCAGGACCCGCACCCCCTCGACGGGCGCGCCGACAGTGCCCCGCTCGGCGGCTCCCCCCTCGCGGTCGTAGCAGATGCCGCCGCACTCGCTGGAGCCGTAGAAGACGTGGACCGGCAGGCCGAAGGCCTCACGGAAGCGGGCGGAGGTGGCGGCGGTGAGGCGGGCGCCGGCGGTGATCACCAGCCGCAGGGAGTCCGGCCGGGGGGGCGGCTCGCCCATCCGCGTCAGGGCGTCGAGGTAGGCGGGGACGGTGGGAAAGAAGGTGGCGTCCAGCCGCGCGGCGGTGACGAAGGGGTCGTAGATGCCGGACGCCTCGGGCATCACCAGTACGGTGCCGCGGACCAAGGCGGGCAGCGCCAGGCTGGCGAGGCCGTAGGAGTGGGAGAGCGGGATGGTGGCGAGCAGGCGGTCGGCGTCCGACAGGCCCATCGAGAGGGTGAGGGCGTCGTCGTCCGCGAGCAGCGCCTCCGAGGAGGCGGCGATGCCGCGCGGGCAGCCGGTGGAGCCGGAGGTGAGCTTGACCACGGCGATGTCGAGCGGGAGAGGAGGGCTCGGAGGCTCCTCCCTGTCTCCTGGAGTGGACAGGAAAGACCACCCCTCCGGACCTGCCGGCCAGCCCTGGGAGCAGCGCAGGAGAGCGGGAACCCCCAGAGCTCGGAGGATGCGGCCGGCCTCGGACTCGGGGCTCTGAGGATCGAGCAGCAGGGCGGCGAGCCCCGCCCGGCGCAGCGCCAGCAGCGAGGCGAGGAAGCCCGGACCGTTGGCGGCGGCGAGGCCCACGACGGTCCCTGGCGCAAGCCTTGCAGCCGGGGGCCTTGCAGCCAGCAGGCTGCCGGCGGCGCGCGCCAGGGCGTCAACGTCGCTCACCGTCGCCCGCCGCTCCGGCGAGACCACCAGAGGGGCGAGGGGAGCGCGCCGCGCGAGACGTTCGAACGCCTGGAGGATGGGGTCTTGGATGCTCAAACCGGCCGCTCGTCTCCTTTCCGCGAAGGGGGGGATGATACCAGCGGCGGGGCTTCCCGGGGTCGCTAAGGACTTGTTGAAGAAAGGGTTCGAGTTGCCAGCGCCCCCCGGGCACGCTAGCATTGACGACCCGGAGTTAAAAACCTGCGGATCGTGCCGCACGGTGGACTTGGAGCCGCCGGATCTCAGAGGTTCTTCTCGTATGTCGGAAGCAGCAGCCACCACGGCCCGGATCAAGCGCCTGATTGTCGACAGCCTCAACCTCGAGGGGGTGAGGCCGGAGATGATCGAGGACGAGGCCCCGCTGTTCGGGGAGGGGCTGGGGCTGGATTCCGTGGACGCCCTCGAGTTGGTGGTGGCGCTCGAGAAGGAGTTCGGCATCCGGATCAAGAGCCAGGAGATCGGCCGCGAGGTCTTCTCCTCGGTCTCTACGCTCTCCCAGTTCATCGAGGGGCGGACCTAGAAGACCGCCGAGAGGTGGCACCCCTGGAACCTGTCATGCAGCCAGATCAACCGGACCGGCGGGTCGCCGTCACCGGGGTCGGCGCGGTCTGCGGCCTGGGCTGGGGCATCCCTCCCCTGTGGGCGGGCCTGCGGGCCGGCCAGCCCGGCATCGGCCCGTTCCAGCGCTTCGACCACTCCCAGCACCGCACCCATCTGGCCGCCGAGGTGGAAGCGCCGCCGGCGACTCTGGCGCGCGCCTGCCCGGGCTGGCGCCGCCTGTCGATCGCCGACCGCTTCGCCCTCTTCGCCGCCCTGGAGGCGGCCGAGACGGCCGGGTTGGCGATGCCGTTCGACGAGGATGCCGAGATCGGGGTCTACTTCGGCAGCAGCACGGGCGGCATGTACGAGAGCGAGCTCTTCTTCGCGGAGTTCCTGCGCGATCCGCGGCGGGCGCGCCTCTCGGCCCTGATTCCGCAGCAGGTGAACGCTCCCGGCGACGCCGTGGCGCGCCATCTCGGGGTCACCGGCCCGGTGGTGACCTACTCCTCGGCCTGCGCCTCCGGCGCTCTGGCCCTCGGCGCGGCGCTGGACGCGGTGCGCTCGGGCGAGGTGGAGGTGGCGATCGCCGGCGGCTCCGACTCCCTCTGCCAGCTCACCTATGCCGGGTTCAACTCCCTGCGCTCGGTGGACGAGGTGCCCTGCCGGCCGTTCCGCGCCGGGCGCGCCGGCATGTCGTTCGGCGAGGGCGCGGCCGTGCTGGTGCTGGAGCCGCTGGCGCGGGCGCTGGCGCGGGGGGCCGAGCCGCTGGCGGTGTTCGCCGGCGCCGGCGCCTCCTGCGACGCCCATCACATGACGGCGCCGGACCCCTCGGGAGCGGGCGCCGCGGCGGCGCTCGAGGCGGCGCTGGCGGACGCCGGCCTCGCCGCCGGGACGATCGATTTCATCAACGTCCACGGCACCGGCACGCCGCTCAACGACGCCGCCGAGTGGCAGGCGCTGCAACGGGTGTTCGGCGAGCGCGCCGGCGGCATGCCGCTGGTGGCCACCAAGGCGCTGATCGGCCATCTGCTCGGCTGCTCCGGCGCCATCGAGGCGGTGGCCACGGTGCTCTGCCTGCGGCATGGCGAGCTGCACCCGGTGCGGCGGGATGGCGAGGCGGACCCTGAGCTGCCGGTGGCGCTGGTGCTCGACGAACCCCTCCCCCTGGCCGGCGCGCGGGCGGCGGTCTCCACCAGTCTCGCCTTCGGTGGGTCCAACGCCGCGCTCGTCTTTTCGCGGTGGACGGGCCCGGCGGCTTGAGAGAGCCGGTCTTCATCACCGGTCTCGGCACCCTGGGAGCCTGGGGGAGCGGCTGCGACGGCCTCGCCGCCGCCCTGGCCGCCGGCGCTCCCCTCGCCGTCGAGGTCGACCGCGCGGCCGGCTATCACCTTCCCGGCGGCGCCCGCCGCGCCTGCCTGCTGCCCGCGGGCGCGCTGGCCGGCTGGCTCTCGCCGGCGGAGTCGCGCCGCATGAGCCCCCCCTCGAAGCTGGCGGTGGCGGCCTCGCGCATGGGCCTGCGCTGCGCCGGTATCGACGCCGCCGACCCGGCGGACGCCGCCGGGGAGGCCGGCACGGCGGTGGTGATCGCCACCGCCTTCGGGCCGTCCACCAACACCGAGACGCTGCTCAAGCAGATCCTGTTCGAGAACCCGGAGGCGGCCTCGCCGTCGCTGTTCATGGAGAGCGTGGCCAACGCGCCGGCGGCGCAGATCGCCATCGCCCTCAAGGCGCGCGGGGCGAGCCTCACGATCTGTCAGCGCGAAGCCGGGCCGCTGATCGCGCTGGGCACCGGCGCCGCCGGGATCGCCGCCGGCCGGGCCGGCCGGGTCCTCGCCGGCTCGGTGGACGAGATGACGCCGCTTCTGCACGCCCTGCTCGACCGCTTCGGCGCCCTGGCCCGGGCGGCAGCCGGCGGCGAGGAGCTGGCGCGCCCCTTCGACCGCCGCCGCAACGGCTTTCTGGCCGGCGAGGGGGGGACGATCGCGGTGCTGGAGAGCGCCGCCGGCCTCGCCGCCCGCGGCGGCCGCGCCCTGGCCCGGATCCTCGCCTGGGGGAGCGCCTTCGACCCCACGGCGACCCCCTCGGGCTGGGGACGCGGCCACCGGGCGCTCGCCCGGGGGTTGCGGCGCACCCTGGAGCGCGCCGGGGTCGAACCCGAAAGCGTCGACCTCGTGGTCTCCGGCGCCGCCGGCGCGATCGACGGCGATCGGCTGGAGGCCGAGGTGCTGCGCGCCGTCTGGGCGGGCGCGCCCCTGCCGCCGGTCGCCGCGCCCAAGGCGGTCACCGGCGAGTACGGGGGGGGCCACCTGGCCGCGGCGGTGCTGGCGGCGGCCGGCCACCCACTGGGCCCCACCCCCGGCTGCGAAGAGCCCGATCCCGGGCTCGGGCTCTCCCCCCTCGACGGCTCCCCCCTGCCGGCCCCGTCCGTGGTCCTCGCCACCAGCCTGGCGGCGGGGGGCGCGGCGGCGTGGGTCGTGCTGGGGAGGGCCTGAACCCTTGGGTTTTCCGGCGATGAGAAAGCGATTTTGCCGGGTTGGGCTAAAATCCCGCCATTCGAGGGAGGAGTCTTGACTCTGCGAATCGCCGCTACCATCCCCGCCTACCAGGCGGCCCCCTCGGTGGGGGCGGTCGCGCGGGGCGCCCTGCTCGAGCTGCCGGAGGTGCTGGTGGTGGACGACGGCTCGACCGACGGCACCGCCGAGGAGGCCCGCCGCGCCGGCGCGCGCGTCCACTCCTTCGCGCGCAACCGCGGCAAGGGGGCGGCGCTCGCCTTCGCCTTCGCCGACCTCTTCGGCCGCGGCTTCGACGGCGTGATCACCCTCGACGCCGACGGCCAGCATCTCCCCGAGGAGATCCCCAAGCTGCTGGCGCCGGCGGCGGCCGGCGGCGACCTGGTGCTCGGCGTGCGCGATCACCTGTTCAGCGAGATGGGCCCGGTGCGCCGGGCCAGCAACCGCCTCTCCTCGCGGGTGATCTCGCTCGCCGCCGGCCAGCATCTCGCCGACATCCAGACCGGCTTCCGCTTCTACTCGCGCCGCCTGATCGAGGACGTCGGCTTCCCCGAGGCGCGCTTCGAGGCCGAGAGCGCCGTGGTGGTGCGGGCTGCCCGGCGGGGCTTCCGGGTGATCACGGTGCCGGTGCGGCTGGGCTTCGCCGACGGGCGGACCACCAGCCACTACCGGCCGCTGCTGGACAGCCTGCGGATCGCCGGCGCCGTCGCCCGCGCCCGGCTCGAGATGCTGCCATGGGCGCGGTCCTCGTAACCGGCGGCAGCCGGGGTCTCGGCCGGGCGATCGTCGAGACCCTCGCCGCCGAGCCGGACGCCCGTGTCGCCTTCACCTGGAACACCGGCGAGGGCGCGGCGCGGGAGGTCGCGGCGGCGACCGGGGCGCTGGCTTTCCACCTCGACCTGCGCGACCCCGCGCGGCCGGACGACCTGGTCGCCGAGGTGGAGGCGGCGCTGGGGCCGGTGGCGGGTCTGGTCAACAACGCCGGGCTGCGCCGCGAATCGCTCCTCGCCATGACCTCGGACGCGGACTGGGAGGCGGTGCTCGACACCAACCTCGGCGGCCTCTTCCGCTGCTGCCGGGCGGTGCTGCGGGGGATGATGGTGCGGCGGCGGGGGGCGATCGTCAACGTCTCCTCGCTGTCGGCCCTCCACGGCGTCGCCGGCCAGGGGGCCTACGCCGCTTCCAAGGCCGGCATCCTGGGGCTCACCCGCTCGCTGGCGCGGGAGACCGGCAAGCGCGGCGTGCGGGTCAACGCCGTGGTCCCCGGCTTCGTCGCCACCGACCTGACGGCGGGGCTGCCCGAGGCGGCGGTCACCTACCTGCGCGCCGGCGAATGCCTGGCCCAGGGGGTGCGGCCGGCCGACGTGGCGCAGGCGGTCCAATTCCTCCTCTCGGACCGCGCGGCGGCGATCACCGGCCAGACGCTGGTGGTGGACGCCGGCGCCTCGGCCTGATCTCCTTTCCGCAAGGTCCTCCATGCTCGGCCGCCTCTCGTCATCGTTCGCAGCTTTCATCGCCCGCCGGCCGCGCCTGGTGCTGGCGGCCTCGCTGCTGCTGACCCTGGCCTGCCTCATCCCGGCCTCCCGGTTCCGCATCGAGACCCGGATCGAGTCCCTGCTGCCGGAGGGGGCGCCGGCGGCGGAGGACTACCGCACCTTCCTGCACACCTTCGGCGGCTTCGAGAAGGTGTTCATCCTGGTGCGCGCGCAAGGCGGGCGGCCGGCGGAACCGGAGATCCTGATCAACGCCGCCAGCGAGCTGGCCGACCGCATGCGGCAGAGCCCGCTGGTGGCCGAGGCCCGCTCCGGCCTGACGGAGGAGGACGAGCGCTTCTTCTTCGGTCACGTGGCGCCCCGCATGCCGCTGCTGCTCCGCACGCCCGGCTGGCGGGAAGACCTCGCCCGCCGCCTCGAGCCCCAGGCCATCCACGACCGCGTCGCCGAGATGCGGGGGGCACTGCGCAGCCCGGTGGGGGGCTTCGCGGCGCCGCTGTTCGCCGCCGACCCCCTGGGCCTCTCGGAGGGGCTGCTCGGGGCCGCCGCCTCGTCGCTGCCGATCGACCCCCTGAGCGGCGCGTTCGTCTCCGCGGACGGTGACGCCACTCTGGTGATCCTCACCCCCGCCAGTGCCGAGATGGACCCCGCTGGGGGGCGCGCCCTGATCGCCGCGCTGCGCGGGGCCTACGGCGCGGTCCGCGAGTCCGCGGGCGTGCCGCTCGACTTCCAGGCCGTGGGGGGGCCGATCTACGCGGCCCAGGACGAGGCCTTCTTCCGCGCCGACCTCACCAACTCGGCCTCGGGCACGATCTTCGGGCTGGCGCTGGTGATGATCCTCGGCTTCGAGGGGTGGTTCTTCACCACCATCATTCTGGCGGGGGTGGCGGCCGGCACGATCTGGATGGTGGGCGGGGCGGCGCTGGGACTGGGGAGCATCAGCGCCCTGGGGGTGGGCTTCACCGCCGCTCTCCTGGGGATGGGGGTCGACTACGGCATTCACGCCTCGGTCCATTTCCGCGAGCTGCGGCAGCGGGGAATGGAGGTCGCGGCGGCGCTGGCCGCGACTTTCCGGGAGACCGGGCCGGGGATCACCACGGCGGCCCTGACCACGGCCGCGGGGCTCGCCGCACTGGGGATCGCCCACTTCCGGCTGCTGCACGAGGTGGGGCTGGTGCTGTCCATCGGAGTGATCACCACCCTGGTGACCACCGCCACGGTGGCGGCCGCCCTCGCCGCCGCGTTCCCGCGCGCTTCGGCCCGCCTCCGCCCGCTGCGGCTCTGGCCCCGGTTCGGGCAGCCGGTCTTCGCCGGCATAGCCCGCTGGTCGGCGCGGCACTGGCGCCTGTCGCTCGCCCTCACGGCTCTGCTCACCCTGGTCTCCGGCTGGGGGGTCTCGCGCCTGGAGCTCTCCACCGACCTGCGGGCGCTGCGGCCGGCCGACGCGCCGTCGGCCGAGGCCGAGCGGCTGCTGGTGCAGACCTTCTCCGTGGGTCTGGACACCTTTTCGGTGGTCCTGCGCGGGCGCACCCTCGACGAGGCGCTCGACCGCGCCGCCGCGGCGCGCGAGCTGCTGGCGGCGCGGCTGGGGCCGAAGGCGGAGATCACCTCCCCCGCCGACTGGCTGGTGCGGGGCGATCGCCTCCAGCGGCGCTTGGCGGAGCTGCGCGGGCTCCCCCTGGAGCGGGCGGCGGACGACCTGCGGCGGGAGCTGGTGGCGGCCGGCTTCCGGCTCGACCCCTTCGCCCCCGCCCTGGAGACCCTGCAAGCCATCGGGCAGGGGAAGGACCCGGGAGCGCCCCCTCTCGGCCAGTGGCCGCGCTGGATGTCGGAGCTGGTGCGCCAGGGGCCTCGAGGGTCCGTGGTCGCCGTGCACGTGCGGCTCCCTCTGGGCAGCGGCGCCGGGGTCGACACGGAAGCCCTGGCGCGGGAGCTCGCGCGGCTCTCCCCCCGGCCCGGGGACGTCGCCCTGGCCTCCATCCCGCGGGTCGGGCGGGAGCTGCGCAACCTCGCCGTGACGGATCTCTCGCGGTCGGGCGTCCTGGCCCTGATCCTGGTCGGCGCGGTGGTGCTCGCCTCCTTCCATGGCCGGGTGCGGGACGCGCTCCTGGCCGCCCTCCCGCTCGCCCTCGGCAGCCTCTGGACCTTCGGCCTCTGGGGCCTGGCGGGCCTCCCGCTGGACCTGTTGGCCGCGTTCACCATCCCCCTGCTGTTCGGCACCGGCATCGACCTCGGGGGGCACGCCGTCCACTGGAAGCGCCTCCACCCGGACCGCGGCCTGAAGGGGGCGGCCGAGGACATGGGCCTCGCCCTCTCCCTGGCGACGCTGACCACCGTGATCGGCTTCGGCAGCCTGTTCTCGTCGCGGGTGCCCGGCCTGCGCCACGCCGGCATTCTGGTGGGCGGCGGCATCGCGGCCTGCCTGCTGGCCACCATCCTGGTGCTGCCCGCCCTCGAGGCCTGCCTGGAGAGAAATCGCCGCCCAAAGCCCGAACCGTGGGACAATAAGACAACGGACACCAAGAGCACGGACGAAGGAAAGGACGAAAGACGGCTTTCATGAGCGTTGCCATTCCCCGCGAGACCCCGCCGCATGCGCCGGAGGGCGGCTGGAGCCGCCGGCTCCTGGGGCCGTTCCACATCACCGGGGTCTTCTGGTTCCGCCTCCACCAGCTCGGGATCTCCATCCTTCCCACCTGGGGCCTGCGGGTGGTGCTCAACCTGTTCACCGCCTTCTTCTGGATCGCCCTGCGGAAGATCCGCGTCGCCATCGCCGCCAACCTCGAACCGGTGCTCGGACCCTGCGGCTGGTGGGAGCGCCAGCGCCGGATCCACCGCACCTTCCATACCTTCGCCTGGTGCCTCGCGGAGCGCAACGAGCGGCTGAGCACGGACCGCGCCTTCGCCGTCGAGGCCGAGGGGCTGGACGCCTGGAGCGAGCTGGCGGCGGGCGCCGGCGGCTTCATCCTGGTCACCGCCCACATCGGCGCCTGGGAGGTGGGCTCGATGCTTCCTTCCTCCCGGGACGGGCGGCGCGTTCACGTGGTGCGCGAGCCGGAGATCGACCCGCGGGCGCAGCGGTTCATCGAGGGGCTGATCCGGCGTTGCGGAGGCGACCTCCACACCACCCACTTCGCCAATGATCCGCAGCTCGGCATGGACCTCCTGGACGCCCTGCGCCGGGGGGAGGTCGTGGCGCTCCAGGGGGACCGCCCGCGCTCCGGCGGCCGCACGGTGGAGGTGGACCTGCTCGGCCGTCCGTTCGCGCTGCCGGTCGGCCCCGCCGCCCTCGCCCGCGCCGCCGGGGTGCCGATCGTCCCCGTCTTCGTCCTGCGCGAGGGGCGGCTGCGCTACCGCTGCATCCTGCGGCCCGCGATCCACGTCGCGCAGAGCGGGAATCGGCAGGAGGACCTCCGCGAGGCGCTCGGCCGGTTCACCGCTGATCTCGAGCAGGTGATCCGGCGGCAGCCGCACCAGTGGTTCTGCTTCCGCCGGCTGTGGTCCGCTGGATCAGTGGTAAAATCTTCGTAGATTCGATTGTTTTCCATCTAATCGGGGGAGGCCGATGAGAGGCGGTCGATCCATGAGATCTCTTTGGGGAATTCTTTTCTCGAAAGGAGCCGAACCATGCAATTGTTTCGTCGCGTCATCCTCCCCACCGCGATCATCTCCGTCCTTGGCCTGGCGCTTCTCCCCGCGGCCGCGAAGGCGCAGGAGATGATCCTGGAGGCGGAGCCCGGCACCGAGTCGCTGGCTTACTGCGATTCGCTGCACAACACCAAGACCTGCGGCAGCGTCCACATCGAGACCCAGGTCGCCCTGGCCGTCGGCTCCTCCGTGCGGCTCAACGGCCAGCTCTACGTCGTCACCTGGATGGGGCCCGGCTACTACCTGGAAACCGGGCTCGTGGTCGAGCCGGCGGGCGCGCTGAAGGCTGATCTCAAGGAGCAGAGCTGGGTTGAGGTCAAGCCTCGCGAGGGGAGGGCGCACACCTCCCGCGGCTGGCGGGACGCCGACCGCAACCGGGCCCTGAGCACGTCCGACACGCTGGCGCTCGACGACGGCCCGGAGGTCAGGATCAAGGACGTCCGTCTCCACCTGCGGGTGAAGCCCGCTCCGGGGACGAAGGAGGCGGAGTAGGCGCTTGAGCAGGTAGGGGTGAGTCGAGGAGCGGATAGCCGGCCTGCCGCCACTCCTCGACGCCGCCGCGGAACCAGAGCACGTCGCGGAAGCCCAGGCTCGCCGCCTGGGCCCCGGCCTTGCGGCTGCGCACGCAGTCGATCCCATAGCAGTAGAGCACCAGCGGCATCGTGGCGCGGTCGGCGCCGGGCCACCCCGCCGCCACCGCCTTGCCGAAGTCTTCCGGGAAGTGGAGGAAGGGGAGGCTGAGGGCTCCCGGCAGGTGGCCGATCGCGAAGTCCCGGGGCTCGCGCAGGTCGAACAGGAGGAGGCCGCGCGGCGGGCGGTCCGCGGCGAGCCCCGGGTTCTCCCGCCGCAGGCGGGCCGCCAGGTCCGCGGCCGAGACCACTCTCACCACCGGCCGCGCGCCGTCCGCCTTCCATTCCTTCCACCCGCCCGGAAAGACGCGGGCGTCGAGGCCGGCCAGGCTGAGGAGCAGATAGCCGAGGTCGGGGCGGGGATCGCGCGCGTCCTCTCCGTAGAGCACGAAGGTGGAATCCATGCGCACCGGATCGCCGGGGCGTGGGCCGAAAGCGGCGAAGTAGCCGCGGACCGCGTCCGGGTCCGGCCAGCCGCCGCCCGCGGCCAGCAGGGCGCGGGGATCGAAAGGGAGGCTGTAGGGGATGTGGCCGGCGGCGAAGGTGGGAGGGGTCTCCCAGCGCTCCCACCCGCGGGCGTCGCGCACGTCGAGGAGCTGGACGCCGGCCTGGGCGAAGGTGCCGGCGATCCAGCCGGCGTCCGCCTCGGCTTCCCCGCCGCGCGCCGCGGGGCGGAACGCGGCGGCGGCGTGGCGCGGGCCGGTCTCGAGATCCCGGCCGGCGGCGTGCCCGCCGTCGAGAACGCGGACCTCGGCGCATCCGGCCCAGCGCAGGAGCCGGTAAGCGCGGGCGACCGCCTCGCGGTCCGTCCCATAGACCACGACCGTCTCCCGGCCGGAGATCCCCAGCCCGGCGAGCCGCGCGCGAAGGCCGTCGAGGTCACCGCCGAGGTCGCTGCCGAGATCCGCGGCGTCGAGGGGGATGGCCCCCGCCGCGAGCGCCGCGGCGAGCTCGGGGGCTCCGATCAGGACGCGCGGCAGGGCGGCGGCCGCGCGAGGGGGGCCCGGCGGCGGGACCGGCCACTGGATCGGCGAATCCTGCCCGGCGAGCGCCGTAACCAGGAAAAAAAGAGCGAGCGTCCAGAAACCAGTTTTCATGGCCATGCAAAGATGCTAATCTTTGGCGGAACTCCCGACAAGGAGGACCGTCTCCAATTCTGCGACGGCGCGGTTCGAGCTTCCTATGATCAGCGTTCCCCTGGATGTCCGGTACGGCTTCCGCAAGCTGAACAACAACGTCGGTTTCACGATCGTGGCGGTCGCCTGCCTGGCGCTCGGCATCTGCGCCAGCATCACGGTGTTCAGCGTCGTCGACGCGCTGCTGCTGCGTCCGTTCCCCGGCGTGGCGAACCCCGGCCGGGTCGTCTCCCTGGCTGCCAAGCCGCTGACGATCGAGGGGGTGCCGGGAGAGGAGTTCTCCCCCGCGCTCGACTACTCGACGTTCCAGCGCTACCGGAGCTCCAACCGGGTGCTCACCGATCTGGCGGCCTACTATTCGCTGCCGCTGAACCTGGCCGGGATCGGCGAGCCGCTCCATGTGAGCGGTCAACTGGTCACCGACAACTACTTCACGCTCCTCGGCATCAAGAGCTCCCAGGGGCGCCTGTTCGTCCCCGGCGAAGGGCGGCGCGAGAAGCAGCCGGAGGCGGTCATCAGCTACGGCCTGTGGCACCGCGCCTTTGGCGCCCACCGCCAGGCGATCGGCAGCCCGCTCAACCTGAACGGCCGCGCCTTCGTCGTGATCGGCGTCGCGCCGCAGGGGTTCCACGGCACGGTCCACACGGAGGAGATCGACGTCTGGGTGCCGATGGAGACCGCGCCTCTTCTCCTCCCCTCGCGCCTGTCGGCCGGCCTGTTCGCGGCTAAGCCCGCCTGGCTCTACTGGTTTTTCGGCCGGCTGGCTCCGGGGGTAAGCCGCGAGCAGGCCCAGGTGGAGATGGACGGACTGGCGAAGCGGCTCGCGGCGGGATTGCCGCCGGATCGACGGCCGCCCGCGCTCGCGCTCTATCCCGGGCTCGGCGTCTGGCCGGGCAGCCAGGACACGCTCTCGGGCCCGCTCCTGCTGCTGTCCGCCGTCACCGCGCTGCTCATGCTGGTGGTGTGCGCCAACCTGGGGGGCCTGCTGCTGGTCAAGACGGCGGCGCGGCAGGAGGAGATCGGCGTCCGGCTGGCGCTGGGGGTTACCCGCAGTCGGCTGGTGCGCCAGTTGCTCACCGAGAGCGTGGCGCTATCGTGCATCGGCGGAGTCGCCGGGTTCCTGCTGGCCCTCTTCGCGGTGGATGCGATCCAGGGACTCTCGCTGGGGCGGTTCCAGCCGACGATCAGCGTCGCGGTGGGCGGCCGGGTCATCGCCTTCACCCTCGGGCTGTCCCTGGGAGCCGGGGTGCTCTTCGGCCTGGCTCCGGCGCTGTGGTCCACGCGCCGCCAGGTCGTGCCGATGCTGCGCCGGGGAGGCGAGGGGGCGCAGGAGCGCGGCCGCACCCGCCTGCAGGAGATCCTGGTGGTCGGGCAGGTCACCGTCTCCCTGATGCTGCTGGTCAGCACCGGCCTGTTCGTCCGCACGCTTCAGAACCTGCGGTCGGTCCAGACCGGGTTCAACAGCCGGAACATCGTGAACCTGAAGATGGACCTGTCGCTGCGCGGCGTTCAGGAGTCCTCCGGCTACGCCTTCTACGATCAGCTCCTCGATCAGGTGAGCCGGCTGCCCAACGTGAAGGCCGCCGCCCTGACGTTGACCGTGCCGCTCGCGCGCGAGGCCGGAGAGAGCGGGCTCGGCAGCCTGCAGCCGGCGGACGGCCCGGTCCGGCGGCCGCCGGTGATACTGGAGTACAACGTGGTGACCCCGGGGTTCTTCGACACCCTGCGGGTCCCGCTCGTCCGCGGCCGGGACTTCTCGGCCGCCGACCGCAAAGAGGCCCCGCCGGTCGTGATCCTCGACGAGGCGGCGGCGCAGACCCTGTGGCCGGACCGCCAGGCGGTGGGGGAGCGCGTGGCGCTACGGGACGGCACGGTCTGCGAGGTGATCGGCGTCGTGCGCGGGATCCGCTTCACGGAGCTGCCGGCCGAGCCCCACCCCCACTTCTATTTGCCGTTCGCCCAGCACTACGAGCCCACCATGGCGCTGCAGGTGAGGACCGCGGGCAATCCCCTGAGCGCGGTGGATCCCATCCGCGCCATCCTGCGCAAGCTGGATCCGAACCTGGGCGTCAAGGTGAGCCGGTTCAGCAACGAGGTCGAGGAGACGCTCGCCCAGCCGCGGCTCTTCTCCTGGCTGTTCGGGACCTTCAGCCTGACGGCGCTGCTGGTGACCGCGATCGGTCTCTACGGCACCCTGTCGTACGCCGTCAGCCGCCGGACCCGCGAGCTGGGGATCCGCATGGCGCTCGGCGCCCGGGCCTCGGAGATCATCGTCATGGTGCTCCGGCGAGGGCTCGGGCTGACCCTCGTCGGGCTTTTCCTCGGGCTCATCGCCGCCTCGTGGGCGACCAGCGTCCTCTCCGGGCTCCTCTTCGGGGTGACGCCGACCGACCCGGCGGTCTTCGTCTCGGTCGTCCTGATCCTGACGATGGTGGGGCTCGCCGCCAGCTCGCTGCCGGCCTACCGGGCCACTCGTGTCGATCCGATGTCCATCATTCGTCACGAGTAGCGCCGGTCAGGAAGGTGCTGACCGTGCCAGTCACGGCTCTATCCACCTCAATCTCGTAGATCGAGAGTGGCGGAGCGCTCCCCTGCAGCCTTGCCGAGACCCGGAACGGCCGGCCGGTGGGGAGGGACGGCACCGCGAAGCGCGCCTCGCGGACGCCGACCAGGTAGCCGATCCGGGGCGCCGGGTCCTCCTCCCGGCGGGCGAGCGCCTCGAGCACCGCCGCCGCCTGCGCCGCCGCCTCGATACCGAGCAGGGCGGGGGCGCGCCCCGCGGCCGCCAGCGGATGGGACGGAAGGACCTCGGCCGCGCAGACGACCCCTGCGGCCGAGACCTCGAGGACGCCGTGCACCAGCCGGGCCGGCGGAGCGTGCGGGAGGAGAATGGGGAGCTCGCCCAAAACCGGGAGCTTCGTCTCCTCCGGCTCCGCCCCACCCGGGTTCGTCGCGACGGACCCGTTGCTCACCATCTCCTCCCCGCGGCGGATCTCGAACCGGGTCCAGCCATCCCCCTTGGGAGCGCCGAGGGAGAGTTCCAGCGTCTCCCCCGGCGCCACCGGACGGCGGATCTTCATCGCCCGTACCGCGGCGAGCGGGATCCCCAAGGCGCGCTCGACGATCGCGAGATGGGCGATGCCGGGGAGGATCGGGTGGCCGGGGAAGTGCCCCGCAAACAGCGGGCTCGCCGCCGGGATCTCGATCCGGAAACGGTTCTCACTGGTTTCGAGCAGCCGGAAGGAGTCGTCCCCGCTCAATCGTGCTCCAGCCGGTAGCTCCAGCGCTCGGGGCGCGTCTGCTGGCGCGTCAGGCGGAACCGGCAGCCGAGCCGGGGCGAGCGCGTCCACCCCTCCCTGTCAGGCTTGATCTTCCGATAGCCGCCCGGCTCCAGCTCCAGGATCTCGAAGCGGAGCCGCTCATGCCGGGCGTCCACCCGCCAGAGCTCCGGGACGCCGGCGGCGGCGTAGAGCGGCGGCAGGTGGGTGAGGTCCTTGCGGACCGAGCTGTCGCTGAGAATCTCGACGATGACGTCCGGCGCCCCCTCCATCTCGATGAAACGGCCGGGCTTCCCGCTGGCGGCGGGGATGTATCGCAACCGTCCGCTGTCGAGAGTTTCCCAGAGGACGACGACGACGTCCGGCTCCACCGAGAGATCCGCCGGCGGGCTGGAGACCCGGGCACGGTCGACGTAGACCTCCCCCAACCCCTGGCGGGCCACCAGGAGATGGAGGATCGCCGCGATCTCCGTCTTGACCAGGCTGTGGGTCTGCAGATCCTCGGGGCTCATGCGGACCTCGAGGTCGCCAGCCAGGAAATCGATCCGCCCGTGCCTGGGGAAGCGCCGGGAGACCGCCCAGGCGCGGAAACCGGCGAGGTCCCGGGCGGCTTGGCGTGGGATCCGGAGGCTGTCGTCGAGGGTGTTCCGCATCTCAGGGTCCTCCGTGTCGTCTTCACGCTAGCACACCCTCCGGCATGGTGGCCGCGAAGAGATCGGGGAACCGGCGGGGCAGGAACGAGCAGCCGAGGAAGATGCTCCAGGCCTGGCGCAGGGATTCGGTCCCGGCACCGGCGAGCAGCGCCGCCAGCCGCTCCAGGAGGGGATCGACCGCCTCGGCCGTCCGGCTCCGCTCGAGCTCGCAGAGCAGCGCGACCAGGTTCTCCTCTCCGGCGTTCGCCGGCAGCGGAGCGTTCGCGGCGTCGAGCAGCAGGTAGCGCGTCGAGGGCACGTGGCGCTGCAGGGCGGGGAGCAGGGGCAGGAACAGCTCGCGGGCGTCGAGCGGGGCGGCCCACGGGGTATCGCCTCTGTAGAGCACCACGGGGAGCACGGCCGGCAGCCGCGCGGGCGCTGCCCGGCGCCGGCGGAGCAGGGCGCGGTAGAGCAGGCTGCGGTCGAGCTCCAGGCGCAGGGCCATGAAGGGGTCCACCTCCCCTTGGGCTTTGAGCAGCAGGTAGACCCAGTCCGAGCCCCCCTGCCAGCGCAGGCGCCAGATCAGGGTGCCGTCCGGCCGGCTGTCTGGCCGGCCAGACGGCCGGTCGAGGAGCGCTCCGCCGTCCCGCCTTTCGAGGGTGACGAGGTCGAGCCAGCCGAGCCACTCTTCCGGCAGAAAGCCGCGAAGCAGGTCCCGGACCATCCGTGGTTGGGAAAAGAGACGCTGGTATCCGATGTCACAGGTTCCGTCCATGGGCATGAATCCTCCTGCCCAGATAAGACGTAAAAATGGGGTCGAATCTTCTTCGCCTTAGAACCTCTAGGGCCAAATGAGCACTTTTTTGAGGCTCCGGCTCAGTAAAAGGCGACCGTCGACCCGTCTTCGAGGCGGATCGCGGGCTGTGAACGGCGCAGGGGGACCCCGAACAGGCGGGCCTCCGCGGCGCCGAGGAGCGGGATCCGCCGTGTGCCGGCGGGGGTCCCGGGCACGGCGGGCGCGGGCGGCAGGATGCAGCTCCAGACCTCCCGGCGCGAGCGGCGCCGGAGGTGGATGGGATCGAGCCCGTACCAGTCCGCGGCGGGCTCGACCAGGCGCGCGCCGCGCTCCCCGCCGATACGCCGCAGCCGCGCGTCGAGGTCCCTCGCCCGGTCGAGGAGCGCCGGCCAGGCGACCTCCCGGCCGGGGAACAGCAGCGAGGCCGCCAGCCGGACCTGGCGGGGGGAGAGCCGCTCCAGGTGCGCCAGAGGGAGGAGAGTCATGACGATTTCTGGTTGGGCGGGGACCAGCCGGTCGAGGCAGGTCTCCACCCAGGCGGCGATCTCGCCCACCCCGGCGCCGTAGAGCAGGTCGTTGCCGACGTCGGTGACCAGCGCGAAGGTGGGGAGCGGGGGGCGCCGCTCGACCTCCGGCCAGAGGCCGCAGCCCGCGATGCCCGGCAGGTGGCGGACGAAGAGGAAGCGGCTCCAGGTGCCGTAGGAGCGCCCGTGGCCGCAGGCGGCGAGCGTCTCGACGGGCCCGCCGGCCCGCCGCCGGACATGGTCGAGCAGGAAGGGGAGGGAGATCCTGAGATTGCTCGCTCCCAGCAGGATGGCCCGCAGGGCGGGCGCGCGGTCCACCATCCTCCTCAGAATGCCACAGCGCCGCGCGTCCGGTGATAGTTTGTCGGCGAGAAACGTCCCGTTGGCCCGAGGGAGGCGCACTTCTATGGCAGGATCGCCCAACCCGAGGTCGCGCTCGGGAAATCCCCAGCTAGAGGAGTCTTTTTTTATGACCAATGAAACCAAGCCCGCGGCGCTGCTCGCCAAATACGCCCAATCGATCGACCACGTCGCGATCGCCGTCCGCGATCTCGAGGAGTCGATCCGGTTCTACACCGACATCCTGGGGTTCGAGCTGAAGGAGCGCCGGCGGACCGAGGGCAAGGCCACAGCGATGATCTCGGCGGTGCTCAGCGCCGGCGCGGTCACCATCGTGCTGCTGGAGGGGACCACCCCCGAGTCGCAGGTCTCCCGCTTCGTCGAGCACTTCGGGCCCGGCGTCCAGCACATCGCCGTCGGCGTCGACAACCTGCCGCAGATGGCGGAGGATCTCAAGGCCGCGGGCATGGAGTTCGACACCACGGTGATCCAGAGCCCGGGCCTGCGGCAGATCTTCTCCACCCGCGACCCGGGGTCCGGCATGATGTTCGAGTTCATCGAGCGGCTGGGCGGCGACTTCTCCGACCAGAGCGTGCAGCAGCTCTTCGAGCAGCTCGAGAAGAAGAACACCTTCTGAGCCCGGTCGCGGAGCCCCATGGATATCACTCTCAGGAGCTCGCTCGCCGATCCGCTGCTCGACGTGATGAACTTCCTGAACGAGGTGGTGCTCCGCTATCCGGACGCCGTCTCGTTCGCTCCGGGGCGGCCGTCGGAGCGGTTCTTCGACGTCGAGGGGAGCCTCGGCCGGGCCGCGATTTGGGTGGAGTCGCGGGCGGCCGCCTCCGGCGCTTCCGAGCGCGCGGTCTGGAATGACCTCGGGCAGTACAACAAGACCAACGGCATCATCAACGACCTGATCGCGCGCCAGCTCGCGGCCGACGAGGGGATCGCCGCCCTTCCGGAGTCGATCCTGGTCACCACCGGCTGCCAGGAGGGGATGGCCATCCTCCTGCTGGGGCTGATCGACCCGGCCGGCGACGCGCTGCTGGTCAGCGATCCCGCCTATATCGGCATCCCCGGCCTCGCCCGGATCATGGGGCTGACCCTGATCCCCATCCCCACGGGGGAGCGCGGGCTCGATCCTCGAGCCGTGGCGGAGGGGATCGCCGCGGCGCGGCGGATGGGCCGGCGCCCGCGCGCGCTCTACGACGTGCCGGACTTCAACAATCCCCTCGGCACCCGCATGCCGGTGGAGGCCCGGCGCGAGCTGCTCGCCCTCGCCCGCGAGCACGGGATGCTGATCTGGGAGGACAACCCTTACGGCATGTTCTCCTACGACGGCCTGCCGCTGCCCACGCTCAAGGCGCTGGACGAGCACGGGGTCGTCGTCTACATGGGGAGCTTCTCGAAGACCCTCTTCCCCGGCCTGCGGCTGGGCTATCTGGTCGCCGACCAGCAGGTCCTGCTCCCTGGTAGCCGGCGGGTGCCGCTCGCCGCCGAGCTGTCGAAGATCAAGAGCCTGACCACCGTCAACACCTCGACCGTGGTGCAGGCGATCGCCGGCGGCATCCTCCTGGAGGCCGGAGGCTCGCTGCGCCCGCTGGTCGAGGAGAAGCTGCCGTTCTACCGGGCGAACCGCGACCGCATGCTGGCCTGCCTGGAAGCCGCCCTGGGGGGAGCCGGCGGGGTGCTCTGGAACCGGCCCGAGGGGGGGTTCTTCCTCACCGTGACCCTCCCCTTCGAGTTCACGGACGAGTGCCTGACGGCCTGCGCGCGCGATTACGGGGTGATCGTCTGCCCGCTGCGCTTCTTCGCGCTGACACCCGGACGCGAGCGGCAGGTGCGGCTCTCCTTCAGCTACGTCGACGAGGAGCGGATCGCCGAGGGGATCGACCGCTTCGCCCGCTTCGTGCGCGAGAGGATCGATTGAGGACCGTCCCCGCCGAAACCCTGGCCCGCCTGATGACCGAGGCCCTGGGCCGGCGGGGGCTCTCCGCCGAGCACGCCGCGTACGTGGTCGACGGCCTCCTCGAGACCTCCCTGCGCGGCGTCGACACGCACGGCGTCCGCCTGTTCCCCACCTATCTGGCCGAGCTCGACGGCGGCCGCAGCCAGGCGAACCCCGAGCTGCGCTGGTCGGGGGAGCGCGCGGCGCGGGTGCTCGACGCCGGCAACGCCCTCGGCCTGGTCGCCGGCCGGGTGGCGGCGGACGAGGCTGTGCGGATCGCCCGCGAGCACGGGGTGGGAGCGGTGTCGGTACGCGACTCCAACCACTTCGGCGCCGCCGCGGTCTATACCCTGGCGATGGCGCGCCAGGGGGTGATCGGGCTCGCCTTCACCAACAGCGACGCCCTGGTGGCGCCGCACGGCGGAACGCGGCCGGTCTTCGGCACCAACCCGATCTCGATGGCGGCGCGAGGGGCGGGGGACGACCTCTTCTGCGCCGACTTCGCCACCAGCCAGGTCTCCTACTCCAAGGTCAAGCACCACCGGGCGCACGGGCTCCCCCTGGAGCCCGGCTGGGTGGTGGACGGGGAGGAGACCGTCCTCCAGCCGCTGGGGGGGCACAAGGGGCAGTGCCTGGGGATGATGGTGGAGATCCTCTGCGCCCTGCTCGCCGGGATGCCCCTCGACGCTGAGCTTTCCCATCTTTACACGCCCCCCTTCGACCAGCCCCGCCGAGTCGCCCACCTCTTCATCGCCCTCGACGTGGCCGCCTTCCGCGACCCCGGCGCTTTCCGCGAGGACCTCTCCCGTCTCCTCGGCGGGGTTCGCGCCGAGCCGGCCATCGCCGGAGCCCGCGTCGTGACGCCGGGGGATCTCGAAGCGGAGACCGCCGCCAGGCGCCGCCGTCAGGGAGTCCCGCTCGAAGAAGACGACTGGAGCTTCTTCGCCAGCTTGGCCGGCTGAGCCATCCCTGGCCCGCCTCTTGCTACCGATCGCAGCGAATTCCAGAGTTCCGGAATTCGGGTCTCCCAGGAGGAAGACGCGATGCTGAAGCCCGAACCGGGCAGGGCTGTGCTCCGGCTGACGCTGCTTGGCGGCATTCTGGCTCTGGGAGTCCATCTCTGGGCGAGCCCGAGCCTCTCTCCCAACATCTACCTGCTTTCAGGGATCCTCGCCCTCTACCTCCTGGGCTGGGGTATCGCCCTCTGGATCGCGCGGCGGCGGCGCGGCGAGCTGGCGAAGGGGTTCGCGGTAACCAGCGCCTCGGCTCTCCTCTTCGTCGGCCTGCTCGAGATGCTGGTCCTGCTGCATGTCGTCGACTTCCGTGTCCTCTTCGGGACCCCCGCGGCGCAGCCGTGGAGCCATCCGGGCAACCTGGTCGATCCCACGCTGCTCCACCTCCACCGGCCGCACGACAGGTTCGTCTGGGACGGCGTGCTCTACGAGTACGATCAGAACGGCTTCCGCAACCGGTCGGACCCTCACGCGGCGGAGGTCATCGTGGTCGGCGACTCCTTCATCGAGGGGTGGGGGGTGACGGCGGCGGAGCTGATGACCGCCCGTCTGGGGGCCGATCTCCACCGCGACGTGGTCAACCTGGGGCAGTCCTGGTACGGCCCGCAGCAGGAGCTGGAGGTGCTCCGGCGCTACGGCCTGCCGCTCCACCCAAAGGCCTGCGTCTGGGCCTTCTTCGAGGGCAACGACCTCCAGGACGTCGAGCGCTACAGCTCGGCGCTGCCGATCTGGCCCGAGCTGTCGCGGCGCAACCACTCCTTTGCCCTGCGTTCCTTCACCCGCAACGCCCTGTACGCCCTGCGCCGCTTCGGCCGCACCAAGGAGGGGAAGGACGCCACCGGCACCCTGGCCTACCCCTATGGAGAGTTCCGGGCGAGCAGTGGCCGGGACCTACGGATGTACTTCGAGTACGCGGCGCATTCCCTTTCGCCTAAGGAGATCGCCGACCTGGACGTGGTCGGCCGGACCTTGGGCGAGGCCGGCCGGCTCTGCCGTGGCCAGGGCTCCCAGTTCCTCGTCGTCTTCGTGCCCAGCAAGGACCGGATCTATCTCGACCGGACCCACTTCGCCGCCAACGCCGCGCCGCGCCGCTGGCGGGAGAACGACCTCCCCGGCCGGCTGGCCGCCGTCGTGCGGCGGGAGGACCCCGAGGCCGGATTCCTCGACCTGACGCCGGTCTTCCAGCAGCGGGCGGCGCGGGGGGAGATCCTCTACTTCCTCCAGGACTCCCACTGGTCGCCGCTGGGGCATACCGCGGCGGCGGCGGCGATCGCCGCCCGGTTGAGCAGCTCTTCCGCGCCTTCCGAGGCGAGGTCCTCCAGCCGTAGCGAGGCGAGCGCCGCGATCGTCAGCGCCATTTCCTGCGGGCCGCGGAACCGCTCCAGGTTCTCGGCCGCCGACTTGACCAGAGACTGCAGAACCCGGAACGCGCCGTCCGACAGCGGCGGTTTCCCTCGGTAGAGGTCCAGGCGTCCCCCGGGCCGGTAACGGGGGAACTCCTCGAGCCCGATGAAGCGCAGAAACCATTCGGCGCGGAACCCGCCGGTGGCGGCCACCAGCCCGGCATAGTCGGCGATCAGCTCGTCGAGCAGGTTGTTGCGCATCGAGCCGAAGAGCCGGCGGGTGAGGTAGTGGGCGCACTCGTGCTCGCGGCGGATGACCAGGGACATCTCGCGCCACTCCGCCTCGTCCAGGCCCAGGTCGGCGGCCGGCACGGCGCTGTAGGGGCCGTCGGAGAGCAGGATGAAGCGGTCCTGGTAGAGCTCGCGCGGGCTCCGCTGGAGCTCCTCGCCCCAGGTCGTGGTCTCCCGCTCGGCCGGGTCCAGGGCCTCCCAGCGGCGGCGCAGCTCCCCGACCCGGCTCCAGTTGTTGTAGCCGGAGACCATCAGCGCCCCCTGGGCGTCGGGGATGGGCTCCGGCTCGTTCTTCTTCGTGAGCGCCCGGATCAGGGCGATGAACTCCGGCCGGCTCCTGGCGATCAGCAGGGGGATGCGGCCGGCCGGGCTCGGATGGATCACCACCTCGATCGCCTCCGGCCGCGCGATCTCCAGCCCCGTCGCCTCCGGCAGGGTCTCGACGGGGACGCCGCGCCGGGTGGCCGCCCGATAAGGCTCGGTCTCGCTGATCCCGGCCCGGATCGGAAACCGGAGCTGCGGCAGGCGCTCGCGCAGCACGGCGAAGGCGCCGCGCGTCCCGGCCTCCCGCTCGACGGCCTCCCAGAAGGCGACGAACGGCTCGTCCGGCAGCGGGAAGCGCACCTCAGAGTTGAGGGCGCCGAGGTCGAAGATGTTCTCGTTGTAGGCCAGAAGCTCCTCGGCCTCCGCCGGAGAGGCGCCGAGGGCCTCAAGTTGAAGCCTTCTACTCATACTGGTAGCCTAAAGTACTTTGGAGCATCACCCTAGCTTCTCGATGTTCGTTTTACTAGTGGCATTCGGTGGGCTGGTCGCCCTGGCGGAGGACGCGCCTTCGGGAGGCTTGGCGCTGATGGACGCCGTGCGGCTGACGCTGGCGAACGACCCCAATGTGGCGATCGAGGCGGCCCGGGTCGATTCGGCGCGCGGGGCGCTCCAGATCGCGTCCGGGAGGTTCGACCCGGTGGTCGTCTCGGGGCTGACGCAGACCAGCAGCAAGGAGCCGCGTTTCCTCTCCTCCAGCCAGGAGACCCGGACCCTGCAGAGCACCCTGGGAGTCAGCCAGGAATTCCGCAACGGCCTGATCCTCGAGCCGCAGCTCCAACTCGATCGTGCCCAGGACGTCACCGCGGGCTCGGGGGCGCTGAACACGGGGACGGTCAGGTTCCAGCTCCGCCAGCCGCTGCTGCGCGGCCGGGGGCGCGCCGCCGTGCAGGCGGAGGAGCTTGCCGCCGAGCGCGAGGTGGTGGCGAGCGGGTTCGACCTGCGCCACACCGTGGCCCAGCGGCTGCGGGTGGTCGTCGCGCAGTACTGGCAGGTGAGGGCGGCGGAGCACAACCTCGACGTGCTGCGCGTCAACGAGCGGAGCTCGCGGGATCTGCTGGACAACACCCGCAAGCTGATCCAGGCCGACCAGGTGCCGGCGGCCGACCTCGTCCAGCTCGAGGCGAACCTGGCCGCCGCGGAGTCGGCCCGTATCGGCGGCGAGCGCGATCTCTTCGCGCAGCGTCAGGACCTGGGGCGCGAGATCGGCCTGGGACCCTCGGAGATCGCGACCCTCCCCCTCCCCTCCGACCCCTTCCCGAGCCTCGGTCCAGAGCAGGTTCCGGCGAACACGGAGGCGCGGGGGTTCATCGAGCTGGCCCTCCGTCACCGGTCCGACCTGGAGGCCGCGCGGCAGCGGGAGACCGAGCTGGATCTCCAACGCAAAGCCGCCGAGAACGCGCTCAAGCCGCAACTCGACCTGATCCTTGCGCCCAATTACTCCGGAATCGCGGCCGGCGGGGGAGCCAGCGACTTCCTTTCGCCGCTCTATCGCAACGTCCCCGGCGCCGGCGCCCTGGCCTCCCTGGCGCTTTCGTGGCCCACCCGGAACCAGCGCGCCCGCGGCGCCCTCCTGCAGATCGACGCCGCCCGCCGGCAGAGCGCCCTGGCCATCGACCTCGTGGCCAAGGGGATCGGGGCGGACGTCCCGGCGGCGCTCGACGCCGTGGGCCGGGATGCCCTGCGGCTGGAAAGGGCCCGCGCGGCGGTGCGACTGTTCGAGCGGACGGTCGGCAACGAGGAGAAGAAGCTCAGGGGAGGGACCTCGACGCTGCTCGACCTGATCTCGCAGCGGGACCGGCTGATCGCCGCGCGGCAGACGGAGGTCGCGGCCGAGCTCGCCCTGGCCCTCTCGCTGCTCGAGCTCCGGTTTCAGACTGGAACCCTGCTGGGAGAGGGGGGGATGACGGGAGAGGTCGAGGTCTCGCGCCTGATCACCCTTCCTTCTCCACGGGAGGGCGCGCGATGATCTTCCGCAAGGTGGCCCTGGAGCGGCTCTCCTCCCCCGAGCAGCTCGACCAGATGGTGCAGGTCACCGATCCGAAGGGGTGGCTGGCGCTCACCGGGATCGGCGCGCTCCTCCTCGCCGCGATCGGCTGGGGGGTCTTCGGCTCGATCCCCACCACTTCCCAGGGGGACGGCATCCTGCTCCGGCAGGGGGGGATCTCCGATCTGGTCTCCAACGCCACCGGCCAGGTTCAGGAGGTGCTGGTCAGCATCGGCGACGTGATCGAGAAGGGTCAGCCGGTGGCCAGGATCCAGCAGGACGCGCTGCTGCGGCAGATCGCCGACGACCGGTCGAAGCAGGGGGTGCTGCGCTCCCAGTACGAGGAAGCGGCCCGGATCGCCAACCAGCAGAAGCAGTTGCGGGCCCGTGACCTGGCGCAGCAGCGGGCCAATCTGGAACGGAGCGCCGAGTCCCTGGAGAAGGACATCTCCCTCCTGCGCGAGCGGCTGGAGGCCCAGCAGAGCCTGCTGAACGACGGCCTGATCACCAAGGAGACCTTTCTTACTACCCAGCAGTCGCTCAACGCCAAGCGCGACCAGCTCGCGCAGGCGCGGCTCGACCTCAACGGGCTGGACCTCAAGCGGATCGAGGCCGACCAGCAGCTCGACCAGCAGCTCCAGGCGCGCCAGACCGCGATCCACGATCTGGAGCTCGAGATCGGCGAGCTCAACGCCAAGCTGGGGGAGAACGTCAATATCCTGTCCCCCTACTCCGGCCGCGTCCTCGAGGTGCTGGCGAACCGCGGCGACGTGGTGAACCCGGGCACGGCCATCCTCAGCGTAGAGGTGCTCTCCGAGAACCTCCAGGCGGTGCTCTTCGTCCCCGCCTCCACGGGCAAGAAAGTGCAGCCGGGGATGACCGTCCGGCTCTCGCCGAGCACTGTCAAGCGGGAGGAGTACGGCTCGCTGCTCGGCAAGGTGACCTGGGTGGCGGAGTTCCCCTCGACTTCCCGCGGCATGATCCGCCTGCTGGGCAACGAGGCCTTGGTGACCCGGCTGATGGAGCAGGGGCCGCCGATCCAGGTCAACGTCGCCCTAACGCGGGACCCTGCGACGCCCACCGGCTACCGCTGGTCCTCCTCGCGCGGGCCGAACCTCAAGATCAGCAGCGGCACGCTGGCCTCCGGCGACATCGTGGTCCAGGAGGACCGCCCCATCCGCCTGATCATCCCCAGGGTCCGGGAGGCGACCGGGTTGTGAGGCTCCGCCGCTCTCCCACCGTCCTCCAGATGGAAGCGGTCGAGTGCGGGGCGGCCGCCCTTGCCATCGTTCTCGCCCACCATGGCCGCTGGGTTCCCCTCGAAGAGCTGCGCGTCGCCTGCGGCGTGTCGCGCGACGGCAGCAAGGCGAGCAACGTGGTCAAGGCCGCCCGCGGCTACGGCTTGGCCGCCAAGGGGTTCAAGAAGGAGCCGCAAGCCCTGCGCTCGATGCCTCTGCCGGCGATTCTGCACTGGAACTTCAATCATTTCGTGGTGCTCGACGGCTTCCGCAAAGGGCGCGTTTTCCTCAACGATCCCGCGACGGGGCCGCGGGAGGTGAGCGAGGAGGAGCTGGACCAGGCGTTCACGGGGGTCGTGCTGACCTTCGAGCCCGGGACGGAGTTTCAACGCCAAGGGGATCCGCCGCGGCTGATCCCCGCGTTGCGCCGCCGCCTCGCCGGCTCGCGGGCGGCGCTCGCCTTCGTCCTGCTGGCTGGACTGGCGCTGGCGATCCCGGGGCTGGTGGTCCCGGTCTTCTCCAAGATCTTCGTCGACAGCGTGCTGCTGGAGAACCGGCGGGACTGGCTGCCCCCCCTGCTCTTCGCCATGGGGGCCGCGGCGCTGTTGGCCGGCGCGCTGACCTGGATCCAGCAGGTCTACCTCCTGCGGCTGGAGACCCGGATGGCGGTGGGCTCGTCCAGCCGCTTTCTCTGGCACGTCCTGCGCCTGCCCTCGGAGTTTTTCAGCCAGCGCTTCGCGGGGGACATCAGCTCGCGGGTAGCGATCAACGACCGCGTCGCCCAGCTCCTCTCGCGCGACCTGGCGACCAACGCCCTCGGCGTCCTGATGGTCGTCTTCTTCGCCGCCGTCCTCTTCCAGTACGACGCCGTGCTGACCCTGGTCGGGATCGCCGTCGTCTCGCTCAACGTGGCGGCCCTTCGCTTCGTCTCCCGCAAGCGGGTGGACGGCAACCGCCGGCTCGTCCAGGACCAGGGCAAGCTGCTCGGCACGGCGATCGGCGGCCTGCAGACGATCGAGACCCTGAAGGCCACGGGCGGCGAATCGGACCTCTTCGCGCGCTGGGCAGGCTACCAGGCCAAGGTGGTCAACGGCCGGCAGGAGCTGGAGCGTTACACCCAGATGCTCGACGCCGTCCCGCCCCTGCTCTCGGCGGTCAACACGGCCCTGATCCTGGGCCTCGGCGGCCTGCGGGTGATGAACGGCAGCCTCTCCCTCGGCGGGCTGGTGGCCTTCCAGCTCCTGATGGCCGCGTTCATCGCCCCCATCAACCGGCTGGTGAGCCTCGGCGGTCGCCTGCAGATGGTCGAGGGGGACATGAACCGGCTCGACGACGTCCTGCGCTACCGGATCGATCCGAGCGCCGGCAGCGGCTCCGGGGAGCCGCCACCCGCGGGAACACCCGTCCGGCTGCAAGGTTTTCTGGAGCTGCGCGACGTCGCCTTCGGCTACAGCCGGCTCGATCCGCCGCTGATCGAAGGTCTCCACCTGACCCTGAAGCCCGGCTCCCGGGTCGCCCTGGTGGGGGGCTCGGGGAGCGGCAAATCGACGATCTCCCGGCTGGTGACCGGCCTTTACGAGCCTTGGAGCGGGGAAATCCGGTTCGATGGCCGGCAGCGGCGCGAGACGCCGGCGGGGGTGCTGACCCATTCGCTCGCCGCGGTCGACCAGAGCGTCTTTCTCTTCGAGGGGACGGTGCGGGAGAACCTCACCCTCTGGGACGCCACGATCCCGTTGCCCGAGGTCGTGGCCGCGGCCAAGGATGCCTGCATCCACGAGGAGATCGCGGCGCGGCCGGGGGGGTACGACAGCCCGGTCGAGGAGGGGGGCGCCAACTGGAGCGGCGGCCAGCGGCAGCGGCTGGAGATCGCCCGGGCGCTGGTGGGCCGGCCGTCGGTCCTGGTCCTCGACGAGGCCACGAGCGCGCTCGATCCTACGACCGAGAGCCGGATCGACGAGAACCTGCGCCGGCGGGGGTGCACCTGCCTGATCGTCGCCCATCGCCTGAGCACCATCCGCGACGCCGACGAGATCATCGTCCTGGAGAAGGGGAAGGTGGTGCAGCGCGGAACCCACGACGAGCTCAAGGGGATCGAAGGCCCCTACTCCCGGCTGATCAGCGCGGAGTAGACCATGTCGGCCCTCGATCGAGCCTTGGCGGAGAGCGAAGAGGTCCGGCTCGCCGGTAATGCCCCCCTGCGCCTCGATGCCACTCCCGAGGTCTGGTACGTGGAGGCCGGGAGCGCCGAGGTCTTCGCGGTGCCGGGTGGCAGGGAGGGGCCGCGGGTCCACCTCTGCTCGGTAGCTCCGGGCCAGCTCCTCTGCGGCTTCCAGGAGGCCGCGGCCTCGAGTCTTCTCGCCGTCGGGCACGCCGGCACGATTCTGCGGCGGCTCCCCGCGGATCGCCTCCAGGAGCTGGCCCGCGATCCGGGAACGGCCGCCGATCTCGCGGCGCGGCTCGACGGCTGGCTGGCCGGCCTCCTGGGGGGGATCTCCCGGGCCGCGGGTCCCAAGGTCTTCGCGGAGCTGCGCCCGGGCACCGAGACCCACCTCGCCGAGGCCGGGAAGGCGGCGCGCCCGCGGGATGGGGTCGCCTGGGTGCGCCACCTCGAGGGGAGCTCCCGGCTGCTGGGCGAAGCGGAGCTCGCCCTGAGCGACGGGAATCTCTTCCCCGTGCCGGAGGGGCTCTGGCTGGTGAGTGAAGGCGAGGCGCGGATCTCCGCCCTCGGCACGCGCGACCTCCTGGCCGGAGAGGGGCTCTGGCCGGGGCTCGCCCGCTTCCACGAGCTCTGTCTCCGCTATGTTGCCCTCCAGAGCGAGAAAGTGGAACGGCAGGACCGCGAGCGCCTCGAGCGCCGCCTGGACCTCGATCGCTCCAGCCTGCGGGGCGCCTACGCGCGGCTCGCTTCCGTCCTCCTGCCGGCGGACGGCGCGGGCGCCGGCCTCCAAGCCGGCTCCGACCCTCTGCTCGCCGCCTGCGCCCTGGTCGGCCAAGCCCAGGGGATCGCGATCCGCGCCCGAGCCGACGCTCCGGCCGGAGGCAAGCTGGAGGACCGCCTTACCCAGATCTGCGCCGCCTCCCGGGTCCGTTCCCGCCGGGTGATCCTGCGCGACGACTGGTGGCGGCGCGACAACGGCCCCCTGGTCGGCTTCCTCTCCCTCGACTCGGAACAGAAGAACAAGCGCCCGGTCGCCCTGCTGCCGGTCTCGTCCAGGGCGTACGAGATGGTCGATCCGGAGTCGGGGGCGCGGGTCCGGGTCGACGCCACCGTGGCCGAGAGCCTGAGCGGCGATGCCCACATGTTCTATCCGCCGCTGCCCGAGCGGCCGCTCACCAAAGGGGATCTGCTGCGGGCGACCTTCGCGGGGCGCCGGGACGACATTCTGACCATCCTGTTCATGGGGGCCGCGGGCGGCCTCCTCGGCATGCTCGTCCCGATCCTGACCGGACAACTCTTCGGCAACGTCATCCCGGGCGCGGACCGGAGCCAGCTCGTGCAGATCACCCTGGCCTTGGTCGTCGCCGCTCTCTCCGGATCGATCTTCCAGCTCACGCGGAGCATCGCCGTCCTCCGCCTCGGCGGCAAGGCGGACGGCCGCATGCAGGCCGCGGTCTGGGACCGGCTACTCTCGCTGCCGGTGACCTTCTTCCGCCGCTACACGGTGGGGGACTTGGCGAACCGCTCGCTGGGCGTCAACGCGATCCGGGAGATGCTGACCGGCAACGTCCTCACCCTGCTCCTGGGAGCGGTCTTCTCGGTCTTCAGCTTCGCGCTCCTCTTCTATTACAGTTGGCGGCTCGCCCTGATCGCCACCGCGCTCGTGCTCCTCCTCTCCGGGGTAACGGCGGGGCTGGTCTATCTCCAGATCCGCCATCAGCGGGCACTCCTCGATCTGCAGGGGAAGATCGCCAGCCTGCTCTTCGGGCTGATCAACGGTATCGCCAAGCTTCGGGTGGCCGGCGCCGAGGCCCGGGCCTATGCTCGCTGGGCCGAGCGCTTCGCCGAGCAGCGGCGGCGGACCCTCGCGGCGCAACGGGCGGCCAACATCCAGGCCGCCTACAACGCTGTCTACGGGGTGCTCACCTCGCTCGTCATCTTCGCCGTGGTGGGCTACGCCTCGACGGAGACGATGCCGATCGGGGAGTTCCTCGCCTTCAGCGCCGCCTTCGGCCAGTTCCTCGCCGCTGCGCTCTCCCTGGTCTCGGCCTTCTCGAGCGTCCTCACCATGGTGCCCCTCTACGAGCGCCTGTCGCCGATCCTGGAAACCGTGCCCGAGGTCGACCAGTCCAAAGCCGAGCCGGGGGACCTCGCCGGCGAGATCGAGTTCAGCCACGTCTCCTTCCGCTACCAGGGGGACGGCCCCCTGATCCTGGACGACGTCTCCTTCCGCGCCGGCCCGGGGGAGTTCATCGCTCTGGTCGGCCCGTCTGGAGCCGGCAAGTCGACCTGCCTGCGCCTGATCCTCGGCTTCGAGAAGCCCACCTCGGGCTCGATCTACTTCGACGGCCAGGACCTTGCTGGCCTCGCCGTGCAGTCCGTCCGCCGCCAGATCGGCGTCGTCCTGCAGACCGGCCGGCCGATGGCGGGGAGTATCTTCTCGAACATCACCGGCAGCTCGAACCTGGGGATCGACGACGCCTGGGAAGCGGCGCGGGCGGCGGGCCTGGAGGAGGACATCAAGGCGATGCCGATGGGGATGCACACCGTGATCAGCGAGGGCGCCGAGACCTTCTCCGGCGGCCAGAAGCAGCGCATCCTGATCGCCCGGGCGATCGTGAACCGGCCGCGGATCATCCTCTTCGACGAGGCCACGAGCGCGCTCGACAACCGCACCCAGGAGATCGTCAGCCGCAGCCTGGAGCGCCTGAAGGCCACCCGCATCGTTATCGCCCACCGCCTGAGCACCATCCAGAACGCCGACCGCATCTACGTCGTCGACGGCGGCCGGGTCGTGGAGGAGGGGAGCTATCAGGACCTCCTCCAACGCGGCGGCGCCTTCGCGAGGCTCGCCGAGCGACAGATCGCCTGAACAAGGAGCCCAGCATGCGCAAGGTCCTCTTCCTCTTTGGCCAGCTCAACGACGACGACGTCGAGTGGATGATCACCGCCGGCGCGAAGCGGTTCGTCCCCGCCGGGGGAGTCCTGATCGAGCAGGGGGTGCCGGTGGACGCCGTCTTCATCCTCCTGGAGGGGAAACTCGCCGTCCGACTCCGGAGCCGCCGGGGTCCAGAGCGGGAGATAGCACGCCTGAACGCCGGAGAGATCGTAGGCGAGATGTCCTTCGTGGATGCCCGCCCCCCCTCTGCCACCGTCAAGGCTCTGCAGGAGTCGACCGTCTTTGCCCTCTCGAAGGCGATCCTCAACCGCAAGCTTGCAGCCGACCCAGGCTTCGCCGCCCGTTTCTACCGGGCGCTGGCAATCTATCTCTCCACGACCGTCCGCGAACGGCATCGGGACCTGGGCCCGGGAGGGGAGAGCGACGAGGAAGAGGATGATGCCGACGAGCTCGACCCCAACGTGCTGGATGGTGTCTACCTGGCGGGGGAGCGGTTCGACCGGATGGTGAAGCGGGTGATGGTCAGCTAGAGAGAGGAACGGGAGGGTTGATCGCCGATTCTTCTGCCAGGAAATAATTCGCCAGAGTCTGTTTTCGGATCTGATCAAGCTTTCTTTCGGCCGGCTCGTGGCACCGAAGCAGGCCGTCCCAAATGGAGCGCCACCGGATGGGCTCGGTCGTCGCGATGTCCTGCGCAGCGCGCTCCAGGATACGGCCGAGATACACCTCCTCTGCGTTGGTGACCCCGGTGCGGTTGGCCGTCATATGCAACTGGCTCGCGCCGATCCTGCACCGGATATCGGGAGCCGCTTCACGAGCCTCCCAGGAGAGCTGCCGGGATGCCGCGTCGTCGAGATCCGAGACGGCCTGGGCAGCGCTCAACGCGTCAAGCTCGGCATTCAGGAGCGAAATGAAATCGTCTCGCCGCTCCTCGTAGGCACGGTCACCATGGGGTAGGATAGGAGCCAGCCTGCGGCTGGATATGAACGCTGCGAGGACGGCGAATACCTCCTCCTCGTCAGATGCGAAGCTCCAGAGTTGCCGTGCCAGGATTCGGAAGGTGCTGGAGAGCTGGCGCGCGCGGGTTTCGGCATAGTGCCGAGTGCAGTACCGGAGGGCCTTGACGCTCGAGACTGCGAAGTAATCGAACGAGTGGGGCAGCAGCGCCGTACCGCCGTAACGTTCGACCTCCGGGCAGAAAGGTGCCGCAATCAGGTGGTTGTCCGGATAAACAAGGTCTTCGTGCTCGTGGGGGTCGTTGGCCAGGATGGTGCGGTTGGTCCGTCGGATGGTTTCCTCGTCACGTGAATCGTTCGAGGGCCAGCGAGCGAGGAACGAGGAAGCCGTCGCCGCGATTTTTTCATCAACGGCTGCCGCACGACTTGGGTGAACATGCAGGCGTAAGCGGATGTGCGGACCGCCCAACGCGTAACGGATAAAGAAGAAGCTGTCGATCTCGCCCGCAGCCCACAGCGAACGTACAACCGGGCGCACGAATCCCAGGACCGCTCGCTCCAAGCCGGCATGATAAAAAAGATGGAAGGCGCGCCAGTCTTCCAGGGTCAAGATCGGCGACATGTCGAAGCTCGGTACCTCCAGATTCGAAAATGCTTTACGGATATGGAATTATGAAGCCTGGAAGCATATAGAGACTACTCACCAGGATCTCGAACTGACGAAGTCGCAAATCTGGATCAAAACCGGCGTGGATCGCCAAGAGTTCCTCTTCACTCAGGTCCGGCAGCGAGTCATAGAATTTGACCAGGGTTGCGAAGTAGATGGACGTTCCGTCACTCAAGGTGCAGAGCGGCAATTCATCGCGCAAGATTCGCCTGACGGCTTCGATTCGTTCCGCCATTTCGTCCCACTGGCGCTGACTCCTTGAGATGCGGATCCTCTGAAGACGGAGGTCGGAGCATCGATTCGCGAGCGATAGGAGGAAGGGATGCCTTTCAATGATCTGCTGCACCTCTTGGTGAGCTTCGGTGAGCAGGCATTCTGCCCTGCCGAAATCGCCCCGACAATAGTGCGCGTAGGCCGACACCGCGAGGAAGCGATGGTACAAAACTGAAGCGACAGCGGAGGCGGGGAGGTCCGGAAATGAAGCTTCGATGTGGAGCAATAATTCCCAACCTTCATTAATACGGTTATTGTAAAACAAATCCAGCGATCGTTGCATCAAATTTTCTAGCCGTGCGGGTTCTCCCTGGCTGAATTCTCCGACCCACCTCCGGCCTGCTTCGCCGCTGAGGGCAACAAAGTAGGTCCAGTCGGGGCCGGTTTTACTTACGCTTTTTATGTTTGCCATTCGAGTCAGCCCAAGAGGCCCCCGACCCGGGTCCGGGCCGGGGGTATCCAGGTACCGAACTTAAACTCCTCTAGCTGCAGCTTGAGCAGGAGCAGCAGCTATTGCTCGAGCCATCATCCAATGCTTCACGAGCAATGGCACCTCCGGAAGCGGACTCGAGGGCTTCGTCCGAGAGGGGTTCGATTTCGACGTCATTGGCCTCGTTCGTTTTCTGCTCGTCCATGGTACTGCTCCTTCTATAAATGAGCCGTCGCCGGCTCGGGTGGCAGGGTGGGGATAGCCCCAAGTGTCCGCAGCGGAATCTCCTTATTGGATCCCGCGTTATAGCGCTGCGGACGCAGGGCAAGAGTGTCGAGCAGCAACTCGACACCCCAGTGGCGGCCATCACGATCTCGCGGAAACGCCTCCGGGTCAGGCAGCATCTCCTCGAAGCTGACGGAACCGTTGCCGTTCTCTATCGCGGTCCGCAGGATTGACGGCGAGAGGGGTGAGGTCAGGTCCAGGTATTGCGGTTTGAAGCGATCGGCGAGGACGCGGTGGGGAATCCTCTGCAGCAGGAAGACCCTCTCCGGGATGCCTTGGCGCAGCCGCCAATCCTGGAGGGCGACATACGCTTCGGGATCTGGAGCGGCAAGCCGCTTGTCGATGGAGCGCAAGGGAAACGACCAGCGTTTGCGTCCGAACACGACGCTATCGATCATTAGCCGCTTCAGAACCTCTCCTTCGCCCTCGTGTTGCAGGCGCCGCAGCGGCCAAACGGATCGGAATTCTCCCGGGCCGAAGAGGGAGAGAAACTTGACGATCGTCGGCATGAAGGCATGCGATGCTCCGCCAAGATGGACAGGGAGGAATCGCTGGCCGTCCGCGTCCATGAGCCACGGCAGCCGGTGCGGGCCGGCGAGCTCGACGCGTAAGTCGCGCAAGCGCAGCCTGCGCGCGCAGGAAGAGTGGGGACCATTGCCGTGGATGTCGAGCACCCAGGGTGTCTGCACCGCGTGGACATTGAGAGTGTCTCCTTGGGAGCACAGGAGATCGAGCAACTCGAGCGGCTCCCCGTCGATCTCGAAGGGAGTCCGCGAGGCGAGGTAGTCCGTGTACCGGGCGCGGGTGCTCGGGCTCATCGTTGAGGTAAATCGGCTGCCATAGCGCCCGACGCCCTCGTGCATACGGTTGAGGAACCATCGCTCGCCGTAGTCGTCCAGTGGCTGGAGGAAAAGGCAGACGCCCACGAGCGGGGCGTAGCGTAGGGGGACCGGCGTGAGGAGATCGGCCAGGGCCGATCCGGACAACACTTCGGCGTGCTCCACGGCCGTGACGCAGGAGCCGAGGCCGTCCCACGCCGAATGCCGTAACCGGTCGAGTTCCTCCACCGCGGTGAGTCCGAACGGATCGAACGAGGAGCGCCAGCCGTCAGGGTCCTTCGTCGCTTCCGCGAGGAAACAGTCATACTGGCGCCATAGAGGTTGCGCCGCGCTGAACAGATCGAGAAAACCGACTGTCTGCTGATGGGGGAACTGCCGCGACGCGAGCTCGGCCAGGGCATGGAGGAAGTCGTGGCGGTGGCTGTAGAGGAATGCGAGACGGACCAGCGGTTCCGTGCTCGCCGCCGTCCGCTCCATAGCAGCGCGGGACACTTGGACCAGATCTTCCGATCCCGCCTCAGTCCTTCGGACGAGCAGAACGTCTTCGTAGAAGCGGCCTCGCCGGTAGTCCTCCACCGGGTTCAGATCAAGACCGGCGAGTTCGCCAAGGCGTCGGGTGAGCCCCGCGCTCAGATTCGCCATTTCCGGCAGCGCCCGCTCTGGCTCGGCCGCGTCGGCATAGCCTTGCTGCAACTCCACCAGCCGATCCAGGAAGTCTGCGATCTCCTCGAGCTGCGAAATCGTTCGCAGATGGCGGAGTAACTGCAGCTCGACGTGCGCCTCATCTTCTGACCAGGGCAGGAGGAAGCGCAGGAAGCCCAGATCCAGGAGCTGGTCCAACTCCGCTTCCATAACTCTCCGCTCGTGCTCCGTCTTGCCTGTCAGCCGGTGCTGCAGGTCCAGGAAGCTCAAGGGACCTGCCTGAAGCAGGTTGAACGCGAACCGGAAAGGCCGATTTTCTCGCCGGGTGTTGACGAAGGCATCCTGGACGAAATGGAGGTCCGTCCCCGTCACGCTACGCTTCCACCGGCCGGGGCGCAGCCAGCGAAAGCGGCCGGATTCGATCTCCTGGATACTTTCGTTGAGCCCTATGGGTAAGGATGCCCGGAATGCGGAATGACATAGGAGCAGATCGCGCCATTGGTCAACGTAGATGCGCCGGAGACGGAGCAGGGATCTCTCCTGCCAGCCGCTGCCGAGCAGCCGCAGGCTATCGGGAGTCTCGCGTTCGACGCTGCCGAGCGCCGAGCGCGTCAACGTCGAGTTCGGGGAGAGTTTGAGCGCCGAGCGGCTAACGTATCGGCTCAGGCTTATCGCAAGCTTCATCTGCTTGCTCCCGACCGGCCTGCCGGGCTCTTTGCAGAAGCGACGGAGATCCCCGACCATCGATGGACCGGCCAGGGCGAGGCCGCGGAGCAAGCCTTTTTCTTCAAGCACGAGCCGGCACAGGTAGCGCGCTTGCCGACCGCCTTCGCTCGCGAACTCGCCGCGCAGAGTATCCCATTCATCCGCGAGCCTCTGCTCGAGAGCGACAACACTCTCGGCGAGAGGACCAATTCGTTCGTGGAGACTTGGCCAGAGCGACGAGTTGCGATGCCTGGAGATGCTCCGGTGGTTGAAACTGTCGCGCTTGACGGCGAGGAAGAGGCGTCTCAGCTCGGCGGGTGCTCCATGGATTTCCGCGTAGAGCCTGTCGACGAGCTGTGAGCGGACCTCGTCCAGCTCTCGTTCAGTGGCCACGACGACTGTGGCCAACTCCGCGCAACGTGGGCTTGCCAATGGCTCCACCGCGGACGCTTCCAGGCCGGCGATGCGCGCCACCAGCGGCGCTGCCCCGGTACTTGTCGCCGTCTCATTCACTGCGCAGTTCCTGCGGTTCTTGACTCGGTGGAGGCCGGCTCCGGGACGCGGACTACCGGTGTCGCAGCCTGTAGCAGAAGGTGATGTGTGAAGGCCTCGTTCAGCATGTTGAGGCCGACCTGATTGGCCATTCCGTGCAGAACCTTGAAATAAGGAGCGAATGCCGGATTGACGGCGAATGGGTCGAGGCGATACCCGGGCTGTGCGGCGAGCGGCTCGACGTAGGCACGAAGGCTGGAAAGGCTGGAGCGCCAGCCCCATAGCTCGGGCTGATCGGCCTCGGCACCGGGACGCCATTGCGCCGCGACGACCGCGCGCAACGGCGTGAGGGCGCTCGCCTCTGTTGCGGCCACCTGATCGTCAAAGTACTTGAGGATCTCAGCCGTCTTGAGCGGATCCGCATTGCGCCTGACCAGGGAGAAGCGGATCAGCCAGTCCCGATGATAGGCCAGATACTCCTTCAGCTCGCCCATGTCCGGGCAGAGCGACTGAAGGGCGGAAGGGAGGAGCTTGAGCAGGGTGGATTGGCGTACGGTATGTGGGGTCTGACCCGTGGCGTCGAGGACGAGCGACGACAAGACAATCTCGCAACCCTCACCTATACATCGGGTCATCAACGCGACGTAACGGTCGTCTTCCAGGAAGGGCTTGCCTCCAAGGCTGACGTGACTGCGCTGGTAGCGCGTCCACAGCAGACTTCGATCCGGGTAGTCCTGCTCGGCCTGGTCCTGCTCGTCGATAGGCGGCAGCGAGCTCCAGTCCTTGCGCGGCGCGGCCCTTAGCGGCGCATGCTCGGCGAAGTAGGCCTCGACCGCTTTGGCCAGCAGGGCTGCCAAGCTTTCCCGCCGCTCTTCCGGTGCGTGCAGCCGAACCTTCACGTGCTCGCCACAGCGGCCATAGCGCACGAACCACAGATACGAATCCCGCTCCGCCTCCAGGCTCCGGACCTCTCGCCAGAAGGGGGCGATGGCTTTGCTGAGGAAGTGGTCCTGGCGGCGTTCGCAATAGATGCTCGCCGTCAGCACCGGATCGGGAAAGGCGGTCGGCGAGTGCGTCATACCGTACTCCGTTGCACAGTCGGGCTGGGTAAGCCCGATGCGACGAGCGAGCCACGCATCAGACTGCGATTCCAGGCGCTGAGGATCAGCGGGATGTGAAGGGCGACGCCTAGGCCGAGCTGCTTCAACGTCGAGTGGTGGATCTCGCGCAGCAACGCCCAGCGGCCGCCGGGTTGTGAGTCGTCGCGAGAGCTCGCGATCTCCACCAGGCGCGACAGGTGCGGCCACACCTCGTCCGCCGTCGCGATCTCGTCGAAGATCGGTTCAAACCGCTTCCGGTTCCCCTCTCCGATCCAAGTCGGCAGATCGGCTAAGACTCGTTCCTCCTCGGCAACGAGGCGTTGCTTGAGCGGGAGCAGAAGGGTCGAGGCGTGATAGCGCCAGTAATCGGCCGCGTCGAGCCCGGCGCTCTGCAGGGCGAGATCCGCCGCCGCCACAAAGCGGACGGCCGCCCGCGCAGGCGTGGGCCGGTCTGTCGCGAGTTCGGCAATGCTGCGCTCTGAGAGATCGTCCACGAGAGTCCATAGCTCTTCCTCGTCGCTCAGGCCTTGGCTCAGCGAGAAGGGAAAATCCCAGGAGGGGTGCTCGTAGGTAAGAAAGGTGTCGTTTTCAGCTAGCCCGGGCAGGCGGTCGGCTTCCGACTGCATCTTGCCGCGGCAGGCCTCATGAAGGTCGGCGACCTCGTCCTGACTCAGGGGATCTGTGCTGGGGAAGGCGGCCAGATACTGCATGAGCGATGGTAAGACTCGTTCGGCGGCTTCGGAGAAGCTCGCGTCGGCCAGGGTGAGAACGACCGACAGGTGGGGTCCACGGGTGTCGAAGCGATCGAACCAGAAGGCCCGGATGACTCTCTCCCGCTTCAACTCCGCCACTGTGGGCTCCAGCCAGACCTTGAGGAAATGATCCTGAAACCTCCAGCCCCAGCGATAAACCGCCATACCGAGATGAGACATCGCAGACCTCTTTAGGGACTAACAGCCCCAGACAGCCCAACAAGAGTAAGCCGGAATACACAATCTATGCAAGAGCAGAAAGATTGATCTCGGATGGCCTTCGGACCTACTGGAGCAGCAGTGGGGAAGGTAGAGTTTCGGGGTCAGCCCAGCGGAGAAGGGAGAGCCCGATTCCGCTGATGCCCCGGAGCAGCGAGGGCTCGAACGCGGGCTCTCCGTTCGGTCTGACCACGAAAAAGCCTCCTCGTTCCTCCGACCGAGCGAGGACCTGCTCGAGGAGGGCTCGTCCATCCTCGTGGTAGGCGGGCTCGTCGAGTCGGCGAGCGGCGTAGTCAAGAATCTCCGCTCGCCCGCAGTTGCCGCAGCAAAGGTGGTCGAGCTCCTCGAAGACCAACCGCCGTGTGGTCTCCAGGCCCGTATGGATCTCGAGCCGGATCTCGGCATCGTCGATGACGTCAAGCATTCCGAGACGGCCCAAGGCGATGCCCGGGGCGCCATGACACCAAGCCGTCATGAAGCGGGGCTCCGGTCTGCGGAGATCGCGCCAGTTGCCGTGCTCCTGCGAGAAGATGCGGCGCTCGAACGCAAGTCCCTCCTCGACGGCGTCGAGGATCTCGGGCGAATGGGTCCGCGCGTAGAGCCGGGTCAGCGCATAACAGATGCCGGCAGCGCCATGCGCGAAGCCGGAGAGCGGTGCGAGTCCGGGCCTGGGTGGCCAGGCCCGCGGCCCACCGTCCCACGAAACGCGCCGCGCCAGCAGATGGTGGCCGCACTGCACCGCGAGCTCGAGAGGTGTTGTTCCGGCGGCGTTGGCTTGCGGAAGGGCTCCGTCCAAAGCGAGTAGGGCCAGCAGCGCCCCGCTGCTGCCGTGAACGATGTCCAGGGAATCGTCGGCCTCAATTCGTTCAGCTGAAAAAAGGAGACTCGCGTCCAACGCCTGCTCGAGGAGAGAAGGATCGTTCAACCAACCCCCGATCCTCACCAGTGCGTAAAGGAACGAGCCCAGCCCGATCATGCCTCCGACGCCGAGATGGAGCCCCCTGGCGCGGCCAGGGTCATCCGTTAGGTCGGCAAGCTTCTGCCGAAGAGAGGAGATCGTCTGCAGGGCCAGCGAACGGTGCTCTTCCTGCCCCGTCATTAGGTAGAGGGCGGCCAAGAAGAGCGCGATACCCGAGGTGCCGCCGTAGAGATGCGGGCCAAGGGGCACCGCTGCCCCGGTTTCGGACTGCTTCGTGGAGAGCCAGGTTACGCTGCCATCCTTGCATGGCACCGCATGCTGCCTGAGTTCGGCTGCGATTTTAGTACACACATCAGGCTTTCCGAGAAGGCCGCTCGCACCAAAATCCGTCGATTCGCCTCCTAGCCCAGGAGAGAAGCCAGACCTTTTCATTCTGCACCCCATGAAACTCGTAGTTGACCCAACAAGGAGAACTTCTGCCAAGGCTATGGAGACTAGCCAGATTCAGGCTTGGTGTAAATATCGAGCGATGAGGACTCTGCCGAAGCGGTACCGGATCACCCGTAGATTGACAGGCGATTCTGTTAGTCCTAGCTTTTAGGCCTGCGCTGGGTCAGCAATCGATTCGTCGAGTGGCGCCGAATACATACTTCTCTGGAAGCTATATTGGATTTAGGGGCGGCTGACGTGAGGGACGAACCCTATGAAGTGCCAGTCATGCAATTTCGACAATCCGCTCGGCATGAAGTTCTGCGGCCAGTGCGGCGCCAAGCTGGCCGCTCTCTGCCCCCAATGCGGCGCTGAGCCCCCCCCCGGCTTCAAGTTCTGCGGGGAGTGCGGCTCCCCACTAGGGAGTTCCAAGGTGGAAGCGCCCATTCCTGCCGCCGAGCCTGATCTATCTCCCGTCCGGAGCTACACTCCCCCCCACCTCGCCACCCAAATCCTCCAGTCCCGCTCCGCCCTCGAAGGCGAGCGCAAGCAGGTCACCGTCCTGTTCTGCGATCTCGTGGGCTCGACGTCCCTGGCCGAGCGGCTGGGGCCGGAGACGATGCACCTGCTGCTGAACCGGTTCTTTGAGCTGGCTCTCTCGGAGGTCCACCGCTATGAGGGGACCATCAACCAGTTCCTGGGCGATGGCTTCATGGCTCTGTTCGGGGCTCCGATCGCCCATGAGGACCACGCCAGGAGAGCCGCTTTGGCCGCTCTGGGGCTCCAGAAGCTCCTCCAGGAGCATCATGCGGAGCTTGGCGGGCAGGAGGGATTGGATCTCAAGGTTCGGATGGGGATCAATACCGGCTGGGTGGTGGTCGGGGGGATTGGCGATCAGCTCCGGCGGGACTACACGGCGATCGGGGACACGACGAATCTGGCCGCCCGGCTGCAGCAGCTCGCCGAGCCCGGGACCATCCTGGTGAGCGAGGATGCCGGCCGGTTGCTCCAGGGCTCCGCTCGGATGGAACCTGTCGGGCCGCTTCAGGTGAAGGGCAAGGAGGCCCCTGTCCAGGCTTTCAGGCTCCTGGGCATTGGGCTTCTTCTCTCTGAGCAGGCGGTCCTGGACGGGATGGCACGTTCTCCCTTCGTGGGGCGTCAGCGAGAGATGGCGACTCTGGAGGAGTTGCGGGAGCGGGCCGCGGGAGGGGAGGGGCAGGTGGTGGGCATCGCGGCCGAGGCCGGCGCGGGAAAGTCGCGGCTGGTCTATGAGCTCCGCCGGCGGCTCTGGGATCGTCCCGTCCTGTTCCTGGCCGGACGGTGCATCTCCTATGCGAGCGGCATGCCGTATCTGCCCATCCTCTACATGCTGCGCAACGAGTGGAAAATCGCCGAGACAGACGATCCCGCCGCGGTGGCCGCCAAGGTCACCGTGAGTTTGCAGAGAGCGGGGATGGAGGTGGAGGAGGCGCTGCCTTACCTGCTTCATCTCCTTGGGATCGAAGAGGGGACCGAGCGGCTGGCGGAGCTGAGCCCGCAGGCGCTTCAGGCCCGGATCTTTCGGATCCTGCGACAGATGATCCTGAACCTGGGCCAGGGGAGCCTGGTGGTCCTCGAGATCGAGGATCTGCACTGGGTGGACAAGACCTCGGAGGATTTCCTCGCGTTTCTCGTGGAAGGGCTGGTCGTCTCCCGCGTGCTGCTCCTGGCAACCTATCGCTCCGGCTATCGGCCGCCCTGGATCGAGAAGTCCTATGCCACTCAGATCGCTCTCTCGCGGCTGACGGGGTCGGAGAGTCAGGCCGTGGTCCGGCATGTCCTGCAACGGGCCGAGCCCTCAGAGTCCTTGGTCGAGGCCGTGCTGAGCAAGGCGGAGGGCAACCCTTTCTTCCTGGAGGAGCTGACGCGGTCGCTGCTGGAACATCCGGACGTCCTGGTCCCCGACACGATCCAGGGCGTTGTGATGGCCCGCATCGACCGTTTGCCGGAGGAGCACAAGCGGCTTCTCCAGACCGCTTCCGTCCTCGGCAGGGAGTTTTCCCTTCCTCTGCTGACGCAGGTCTGGAACCAGTCAGACGATCTGACGCCGCTCCTTTCGGACCTCAAGCGATGGGAGTTCTTCTACGAGGAGCCTACGGTTGAGGAGCCGCGCTATCTCTTCAAGCACGCCCTGACCCAGGAAGCGGTCTATCAGACGCTACTGAAAGGCCGGCGACAGAGCCTTCATACGGCTGCGGGCCAGGCTTTCGAGCAGCTTCATGCCGGCCGTCTCGAGGATGTCTACGACACCCTGGCGTACCACTACTCCAAGGCTGGCGATGCGGAAAAGGCGGTCTCCTATCTGATCCTTTTCGCCGGCCAGGCAGCGAGCCGGTACGCTCATTCCGAGGCGGCGCAGGCCTTGCGGGAAGCTCTCGTCCACTGCGAACGCCTGCCGGAAGCGGAGAGAGGGCGCCGCCGCCTGGAGCTGATCCTGCAACTCGCGGAGTCGCTCCTGCCGCTGGCCCGCTTCCCGGAGACGCTGGAGATCTTCCTCGAAAACCAGGGACTCGTGGACCGGCTGGGCGATCCGTCGCTGGCAGGCAGGTACTATTTCTGGCTGGCCCATACCTACAGCTATCTCGGCGATCAGGAGCAGGCCGCAAGCAATGCGCGCCTCTCGATCGAGGCGGCGCGGCGGTCCGGCGATACGGCAACGGAGGGGAAGGCCTGGTACGTGCTCTGCCGCGATGCCTTCTGGTCGGGGCGGTTCTCGGAGGGGATCGAGCACGGCCGCGAGTCCCTCGCTCTGCTGGAGCGGAGCGACGAACCGTGGTGGCAGGGGCAAGCCTACTGGGTGGCGGGGTTCCATCATTACGTCCTGGGGCAGTTCGAGGAGGCGTTCGACAAGATGAAGTGGGCCGAGGCCATCTGGCGCGCCTTGCAGGATCCTCGTCTCGATCCCTCCTGGAGCACCGGCTACTTTTACGCGTCGCTCGGGGACTGGGAGCGTGGCATCGAGGAGTGTCAGGGGGGGCTCAAGCGGGCCCAGGACCCCCTCAACACCGCGGCGGCTCTGGGCTTCCTGGGCTACGCCTTCCTGGAAAAGGGGGATCTCCCCCGGGCCATCGAGGCGCTGGAGGATTCCACGGAGCGGCTGCGCCAGACCGGGATGCTGCAGCTCCTGGGCTGGTTCTCCGCTTTCCTGGCCGAGGCGTGTCTGCTCGCCGGGCGGCTCGACGAAGCCCAGGATCTCGCCCACCAGGCGCTCGACATCACCGAGTCGGTCCGGTTCCGGTATGGGAGCGGCATGGCACAGCGGGCGCTGGGACGTGTTTCCCGGGAAGCCGGCGACCCGGAAGGAGCGACGAGGTGGCTCGAAGCGGCGCTGGAGAGCTTTCAGTCCATCCAGGCCCCCTTCGAGATGGGGCGTACCCGCCTCGAGCTGGCGCTCGTCAGTGGCGCTGGGTCCGAAGAGGCGGCGCGGCAACTCGGCGAAGCTCGCCGGATCTTCACGGAGCTCCGGCTCCCCGGCTATGTTGAGAAGGCCGAGCGGCTCGCCCGGGAGCTCGCGGTGGCTCCCTCGCTGGAGCGTTCGGGCGGCCCGAACGCGAGATAGGCTTTGGCCTCCAGCTCCCGATCCGGAACGCAGACGACCTTGGCATGGCTGAGGGTGCGCAGGCAGGCGCCCCGGGGCCCGATCTCGGCGACCGGCCATCGTTCCGGGGCCGTCCAGAAGGTGTCGTACCCCGGCCAGGCGAGCACGGATTCTCGCTTTCCGGGGGAGCAGACCCCAGACTGCACCAGGTGCTCGAAGAAAGCCCGCCAGCGCGGCTCTCGGGAAGGCTGCCGGGGGAAGGAGCCTTCGATGCCGATCCTGGGCAGGATCGTATCGGTCACGTCGAACGAAAGGTGGAGCCGCTCGACCCCTTCGAAGAGAGGGGCCGCCTTTGCGACGGCGGGGACCAACTCCGGGTTCATACTCTGGAGGTAATTGAGAATTTCGGCCGGCTCCAGGCCGAAGATCTCCAATCGAACGGCGTCGCTCCTTCGGGCACGCAGGCTGAAAACGTAGAGGAGGCTGGCCGAGGGGGGCAGGGCGTCGAGACAGGAGAGGATTCGAGCGCGCTGACCGGCTGGGAGCGGACCGCCCTGGAGAGCCGGGAGTAGCGTACCGGTGAGCCAGCCGGGATCGGCGCCTTTGGGGAGCTTCGCGCAAACGACGGGGGCCGGTGCCTCTCCGGCCGTCATCCGGTCGAGGTCGAGCTCCAGCCAGACGGAGCGGACGGGCGCAAGCGGCCCTCCGGCTTCGGCCCAGCCGAGGAGAAATGTCCTGATGGATGAGAATGGGAGCCGCTCCGCCATGGCGCGGGCCTCGTCCGCCGTACGGAGGCGTAGCGACAGATCGACCGGAGCGGTGCCGGGCGCCAGCCGGACTTCGAGGGTTCCCTGGCATTGGCCGGGCAGACCGATGGCGAGCTGGCGAAGGCGCGCGACGGTTTCAGGATCGAAAAGCGGCTCGATCAGCCGGGGCTTGAGGACCTCCAGCCAGTCCGCGGAGGTCAACACGGCCGCGGCTTCGCCGGTTACGGAAGGGGCCAGTTATCGTCGCCGCCGGCGGCCTGGTCGAGGTCTTCGTCCGAAAGCTCCCGGTCGCTGTCCAGAGTCTCCGCCAGATCTCCCAGCGTCAGGTGGTAACCCCTGTCGACCGCCCAGAGGAGCGCCGCCTCGGGGTTGTGGCGCAACGTCCGGAGCTCGTCCAGCAGACAGGGATTTTTCCGCACGTCCTCCAGAAAGCGGTTCAGCTCGGCACTACTCATGATCAATCTCCCCTTGTTTGAAGTACACCCTCACCATGCTCCAATTCGAGGGTTAAATCAACCCTTGGGGAGATGGTATGCAAGATCCGTCCGGTGGACCTAGCTCTCCCGCGCCGCCGGCGGATCCACCACGGTGAAGTGGAAGGTGGTGCCCTCGCCGGGCGTGCTCTCGAGCCAGATGCGCCCGCCGATCTGGTCGATGGCGGCCTGGACGATGGCGAGGCCGAGACCGGTGCCGTCGGCGACCTCGGGGTGGGCGCGGACGAACTGCTCGAAGATGAGGTCGTGCATCTCCTCGGGGATGCCGAGGCCGTTGTCCGCCACCGAGATCCGCCAGTAACCGTCCTCCTGTCGCTGGACGCCGAGGCGGACCCAGCGGTCCTCTTCGTCAGGATCGGAGTACTTGACGGCGTTGCCCACCAGATTGATCAGCGCCAGCTCGACGCGGGTGGCGTCGACCTGGACGTCGGGGACCGGCTCCTGGATCTCGACGCGCACCCCGCGCTCTCCCGCCATGGTCTGGAGCTCCTCGACCGTCTCCACGATCAATGTCCGCAGCGACAGCCGCCGCCCCTGCGCCGTCTCCTCGCTCCCCTGGGCGATCGCCAGCGCCTGGACGTCGTCGGCAACCCCCTTGAGCCGCCGCAACGTCTGCTGGAGCGTGCGCAGGGCCTTCTCCCGCTGGGCGGGCTCCGGCGCGCTGTCGAGCAGATGGATGGCAATCTCCGCCGTGGTCAGCCGGTTGCGCAGCTCGTGCGCCAGATCGCGTCCGAAGCCCCCCAGCAGGCGGGCTCGCTCGCGGCGGTCGCGGAACCCCTCCTCGCGGAAGGTCGTGGCCGTGATCGCGGTGATCGACGTCAGCGCCCGGTGGAGGCGCTCGGCGACCTCGATGGCATAGTCCGGCGGCACCTTGTGCCGGAAGTTGCGGGCGTCCTCGCGCAGCGCCTTGTAGAGGATCTCCCCGAGGATCTCGAACTCGGCCAGGATCTCGTCGATGTCGTAGCCCTGCTCGCGGCGGAGCCGCGCCAGCTTGGCGAACTCGTCCCGGACCAGTTGCTCGGAGGCCACATCCCCCTCCGAGCAGAGGTAGTCGGAGATGGCGCTCAGGACCTCGGGGATATGGTTGAGCAGGGCCTCGGCCGGAAAGATCCGGCGCGGCTGGACGTCCAGGCGTTCGAGCAGCCGGTCCAGCCAGGCACGGGTCAGCTCGGTCGAGCGGCGGTGCAGCTCGGTGCCCAGGTGGACTTCCAGCGGGAGGACATTCTTCTTCTGGCGCATAAACCCTCGAGACCTGCTGTGGGACGAAAAACGGACGGAGAGATTCTAACTCACGGACCGTCGTACCGCGACCGCTGGACGTGCTGGCGCAGCCCGTGGAGGATCCAGGGGATCGTCTCGGCGGTGCCGCGGTCGATCGCCCAGTGCGGGGTGAGGCCGCCGGGATCGGTGTAGAGGCGGAGCACGGCCAGGGTGCGGCCCGGCCCCAGGGAAGTCAGCGTCCAGGAGCCGTGATGGCCGGCGACGTTGCCCGAGCCGGGGATGTAGGCCCAGTCGATCTTCCACGTTTTCCTCGCAGTGCCGCCCGCGGGGCCGGTCTCGACCCTCTGGCGGAAGCGGACCCGGTAGTGGCGCTCCCCCCCGGGAGGAGGGAGCTTCATCACGTGATCGCCCACCACTGACCTGTCCGGCTGAGCCTGCGCTCCGGACTTCAGCAGGAAGGGCATGAACTCCGACCAGTGCGCGTAGTCGGCGAGCGCCCGGAAGACACGCTCCGGCGGCGCCTCGATTGCCCCGCGCCCTACCCCCTCCCGCGGCTTGCCCTTGCCGGCGGCGGCCATCTCCACCCAGACGTCCCCCGTCGGAGTCGGGTACCGCACCCCGGGAAACGAGAGGCCCGGGCCGGCGAGCGCGAGGGTGAGCAGGAGGGGAGCGAGGCGTGTCATCGGGACAGCCATTTTATTAGAACAGCCATGGGAACAGCCATGGGAACGGCCATTGCAGCAGGAGATCTCCGCGATGGCGGTCTGGATCGGAACCTCGGGATGGCAGTACCGGCACTGGGACGCCTCGTTCTACCCACGCGAGATCCCGAAGCCCGGGCAGCTCCGGTTCTACGCGGAGCGCTTCCAGGTCGTCGAGGTCAACGCGACCTTTTACAAGCTCCCCGGGCCGGGGGTCCTCGGCGCCTGGGCCGCCCAGGCGCCGGAGGATTTCGTCTTCGTCGTCAAGGCGAGCAAGTTCCTCACCCATTTCAAGAAGCTCAAAGACCCCGAGGAACCGATGGAGCGCCTGATGAGCCGCGCCCGCGAGTTGGGCCCCAAAATGGGCCCGATCCTGCTCCAGCTCCCCCCCAACATGCACCGCAACGAGGAGCGGCTCGACGCGGCGCTCGCCCTCCTCGCCCCCCAGGCGCGGGTCGCCGTCGAGTTCCGGCACGACTCCTGGTATACCGAGAGCGTCCGCGAGGTGCTCGTCCGGCACGGGGCTGCCATCTGCCTCGCCGACCGCGGCGGGCCGATCACCCCGGAGTGGCGGACGGCGGACTGGGGATATCTGCGCTTCCATGGCGGCACCGCCTCGCCCCCGGGCTGCTACACCCCGGAGGTCCTCGCGGACTGGGCCGGCCGGGCGGCGGAGCTCTGGGGCGCGGCGGCGGACGTCTACGCCTTCTTCAACAACGACTGGTACCGCTGCGCCCTGCGCGACGCAGGCTGGTTCGCTCGCGCCGCCGAGGCCCGGGGCCTGCGGACGACGCGGGTGGCCCCGCCCGAGACGATCGACATAGGCTAAGAGGATGAGCGCGCGGCGGATCCTCGGGCGCCTGATCGGGCTGGCACTCCTCGCGCTGCTCCTGATCTGGGCCTTCCCCTATCTGAAGAACATGGTGCGGGTCGTCCGCCTCTACCGCGAGCCGCCGCCCGAGTCGCTCCCCGTACCGGTCCAGGGGATCGAGCGGTCGCAGCTCGCCGACACCTGGGGCGGCACGCGCTCCGGGGGCCGGCATCATGAGGGGATCGACATCTTCGCCCGCCGGGGCACGCCGGTGATCTCCTCCACCCACGGCGTGGTGACGAGCAAGGGGTTGAACCGGCTGGGGGGGCGCACGGTGGGGGTCGTCGGCCCCGCCGGCTGGTATCACTACTACGCCCATTTCGACGACTGGTCGACGGTCGGCCTCGGCGACTGGGTGGAGGTGGGAACGGTGCTCGGCTACGTGGGGGACTCGGGGAACGCCAAGGGCACGCCCACCCATCTGCACTACGGGATCTACGTCGAGGGGGCCGCGCGGGACCCCTATCCGCTGCTGGCGAGGCGGCCCGGGGACGGCGAGCTCACGCCCCCGCCGCCACCGCGGCGACCTGCTCGCGCACCTTCCGGATCTCCTCGGTGGCGGCGGGACGCCAGACGCCATTCTGCCGCCGCTTCTCGATGACCGCCGGGTTGTAGCGCACCGAGGTCACCAGCTTTCCCGCGAGATTGAAGACGTGGGCGCGCCCGCGGTCGCCGACCACCACCAGCGTCTCGCGCCGGGTGTCGAAGAGGAGGTCGGCCGCGTTGGCGCGGGCGAGATCGGCCATCGCCATGCGGGTGGGGCGGTCCCCCCCGGCGTGGCGCTGCTGGCCGTGGACGGTGCGGCGTTCCTTGCCGCGCCAGTCCTTCTCCAGCCGCCGGGCGACGGCGTTGGCGAGCCCCTCGATTCGCTTCTCGACGTTTTCCATCGGCGCGCGCGCCGTTCGGGGTTGCCGTTCGATCTGCGCCTCGATCCCCACCAGCACCCCCTGCGCCCAGCGCACCGCGTCCCCCCAGGGGATGGCGCCGATCCGGTCGTAGATGTTCTCGAGCGGCTCGCCCCCCGGGCCGACGCCGACCACGTTGACACCGAAGCGCCGGCCGTGGCGCCGCGAGCGGGTGGAGACCAGTTGGAGGGAGACCGCGAACGGCTTCCGGAATCCCGACGGGCCATCCCGGTCGGGCGCCTGATACCAGCCGGCGGTGACCTGGGCGTGGATGCGGTAGCTGTCCTCCCGCTGGCGGAAGGCGGGGATGAGGCCCCCCGCGAGCTCCGCCTCCGGCACCACCACGGTGATGAGCTGCGGCGAGTCGCGGTAGAGGAGGTCGACCCGGGGATCGCGGCGCTGGAGGAGCCACTGGCCGAAGTCGGCGAAGCGGGGGAGGCCGGCCGGCCCCCAGCCGGCGAAGACCTGGCGGCCATCGGCGGGAGCGGAGTGCTCGCAGGCCGCGGTCTGGCAGCGCAGGCAGAGCACGCGCCCCGGCTGGAACAGGGCGCTGTGCTGGAGCAGCGACTGCACCGCCTCCTGGAGGGCCTCCGAGGCGTCGCGCCCCACCCTGCCAAGCTGGCCGTCGCGGAGGGCGGTCGGCAGCGTCAGCCGGAGATCGATCTGCTCCCCGCGCCCGGCCACGAGATGGCCGAGCGGATGGCTGTCGATCCGCTCCCGGGCCTCGTCGATCAGGAGCTGAAGGGCTTGGCGGATGCGTTCTTCACGTTCGGCGGCGGGCACGGCGTCGTCCTCCCTGGCGGACAGAGAGTGTAAACGCCGGGGTTGGCCGACTATTCCTGGGGCTCGGGGGGACTCTTCTCGAATAGAGGCGCCAAGTCGCGGGTGTAGGGGTGGTTGGGGCCGAGCTTGCTCTGAAAGACGGAGTAGGCGTGAGCCAGGAGCTTCATTCCAACTTTGATCTCTCCCTGCCTGATAAGGAGAAACCCCAGATTGTTCTCGGTGGTCGCCGTCGAGTAGTGCTCACGGGTCCCATAGACAGCATCCTTGATCTCGATCGCCCGTTCGAAAGTCTTTCGCGCGCCGTCGAGGTCGCCTTGAGCCTGGAGGACGCCTGCAAGCACATGTAGGGAGGCGGCTACTTCGGGGTGGGTTTCGGTGTCGAAGAATTGGCCAAGAATTTCCATAGAGCGTTTGAGATATTGCCTCGCTCCATCAAGATTTTTTTGGTCTTTAAGGACAATTGCGATCTCATGGTAGGAGGCGGCTACTTCGGGGTGGATTTCGGTGCCTAAATATTGGACAAGAATTTCTAGAGAACATTCGAAGTTACGTCTCGCCGCATCGAGATCACCCTGGGCTTGTTGCACGCATCCTAGAGTGTGTATAGAGGTTGCGACGAAGCGATGCTTTTTTCCGAAGAATGCTGTCTTCGCCTCTGCAGCCTGCCCAAAATATTCTTTTGCTTTTATCAATTCGTAATTAAAAAACGATAGATCTCCTAGCTCGTGCAAAACGAACCCTCGATCCTTCTGGCTTACAAGTTCCAGCGCCTCTAGCAAGATCTTCTCTGAGTCGCTAGGTGTGAAACCGGCAATCCTCCCGAGTTGTACTTGGTACATCAATGTCATCCCGAGTTGCTGTCCAGTCGGAGTTGCCACGAGCACCCGCTCTACCCAGGCAAGAGCTTCCCGGTAACGGCCCACATCACGGAGGTGGAGGATAAGCTGTTTTGCCACTTGCCATCCCCCATCCCCCTCCCCGGCATCCGTCCAATGCTGTACTGCACGCTCCGCCCACACCCACCGCTGCTCTTCATTGAAGCGCGATTCGTACCACTCCCCAAGCCGGCGGTATGCGTCTCTTGGCTCTCCCGTCCAGCGGCGCCGGGCCTCCTCGGCGACCAGCCTGTGCGGCGCCCACCAGTCCTCAGCCCCGAGAGGAGACTGAAACGGGCTCAGCATTCCGGTTTCGACCAACCGGTTCGCTGTCCCTTCCTCTGGCTGAAGCGTAAGCACTGCGTCCCACGGAGCAGGAGCCGTAATGACAGTGCAGCGGCCCAGGTGCTCCTGCGCATTCGTAGGTAAGGCCCCCCAAACCCTACTGAGCAACAGGTCGGTGTCGACTTTTTCCTGAGTCCTGGGCAGTATCGGTTCCAGGATCTCCTCCCGCCACTTTGTCCCCTCGTAGCGTCTGCCCGGCGGCACCCGGCTCTCCTCCTGAGCCCGCGCCAAGACCTCCAGATATTCAATAGTGCGCGGATGGCCGTCGATTTCCCCGGCGAGCCACGCGCTGTCCTCGGCGGGGAGCCGGCCCAGGGTTGGCATCCAGGCGAGGAGGCGCACCACTTCATAGCGGCGAAGCTGCGACAGGTGTAACTCCGCGTTCTGGGGTGTCCCCTCCGGCAGATAACGAGAGGAGACGAGGAGGCCGAGCGGACCCTCTGTGGTGGTTTTTTCTATGAGGATCTCCCAGAAACGACGGAGTTCCGGATCGCGGAACTGTCCGATCTTGCTTTCACCGAGCGGTGCCTGAAGGCTCTCAGCATCGTCGAGGTAGAGCAGGAGTCCTCCTGCCAGCTTCGCCAGCTCTACGATGGCTTGGCCGAGTGCCTCGCCCGTCACGCCCTCCTTCTGGAGATCCGCGAGAGTCTGGCTCCAGGCGTCTCCAGAGGCTGCGGCCTGGACCTCCTGCCAGAGGGAGAGGACCGGATTCGGCTGCGCGCCGGCATGCCGCCCGTCAAGGGCCAGCACGAGGGCGCCGCCAACCTTGAGATCGCGAGCGAGGAGCGGCGCCAGCTCCGTGCAGAGGGCAGTCTTACCGAGTCCACCAAGACCGAGGACGACGAGCCGGCGCTCCCCCCGGCGCCAACGGCGGAGCGCCTCCGCCCGCTCCTTCCTCCTGCCCACGAAGCCGAAGCGCAGGCGCTGCACGCCACGAATGCCTTCCACCCGCTCGCTGCCGCCCTCGCGGTCCAGTCGCTCGAAGATCCGCCGCCTCTCCTCTCCAAGATCGACTGATGGCTCGCTCCCGAGCGTCGGGAGGGATGTGGGCACGTCTTCGCCTCGGTGATAGAGAGCGAGCTGCGCCCAGCCGAGGGGATAGACGTGTGTGAAGCGGCCATGCTCCTGATGCGGTTCGGCAGAGATCCGGCGCGCCCGGCGCAGGGCCTCCCGAGCCTTTTTGCCAGAGGCAAGGGTGGCGTAGAAGACGGCTGCGGCCCGCGTTGCCTGTTGGTCACCTACCGGGCCGAAGTAGGCTACGACCTGAGGAAAGCCGGCGCGGTGGAGGGAGGCGGCGGTCGAGGGTTGGGTCTCCTCCCGGGCGAGCGCGGTGTCGACCATCCGCTCTCCGGGCTCTGCCCGGCCGGCTACACCTGCCGTGGCACCGTGACAGGCCGAGAGATAGACGAGCCGCGGCAGTGGACCGGCTTCGTACAGCCGGCGGACCAGCTCGGCGACCGGCACCTCGTCGGAGAGCGCAGCCTCGTCCTCGAAGAACAGCACACCGGGCCGGCCATGGCCGCTGAAATGGATGGCCGGCGGTTGGAAACGTTCGACCTCGCGGGCCAGCTCGTCGAGGGTCCCCAGGTCGGTCACCAGGAGCCGCCGCTCCTCGGCTTTCTCTCCGAGGGCGCGCCAGAGGCGGTACATCTCCTCTTCATAGTCGAGAGCGGTGGCATCGATGGGCGCGGCGACGGTCGCGACCACGGAGAGCGGCTTGCTGGGAGCGACTAGGCCCGGCGCGCCGGGCACCATGGCCTCGCGCGCCAGATCGAGGGTCCCCTCCTCGACCGGAAAGTGTTCGTCGAGCCGCAGCAACTCCCAGGGGAGGGCCAGGGCCCGGTCCGCCCGGCGCTCGGCCGCTTCGCCGCCGTGGGCCGGGCGCACCCGCAGGTGGAGCAGTGGGGGCTCCCCGCCAGTCCCGGCCTGGATGGCGGCGGTCAGAGCCTTTCGCGCGGCGGGGGAGAGGAGGGCGTCCGTCAGCCGGTCGCCCACCTTCGCTGCCAGATTGCGCAGGGCGGCTGCCGCTCCGGCGGCCTCCGTGGAAAGGCGCCCGCGCTCGTCGGTCGGCAAGGGACGGTGATCGAGCGCGCGAAGGGTTTCGAGATCTTCCAGGAGCCCGGGGTCGGCGAGTGGGTCGCGCGGCTGCCAGTCCGGGCAGCCCGCGAGGCGGGCGCTCCAGGGCTCCCCCTCGTTTCCGACTTCAACCTCGATCTCCAGCCGCCGCATCTCCGGGGCGACCTCGGATGTCACTCCCGCCCACAACTCGGCGAGGTGGGCATGGTCACGCAGGATGAACGGCCGCACGTTGCCGCGCGCGAGCGCCCCGGAGGCGTGTCCCCCCTCCCAGGTGGCCTCCGTGGCCGTCTTCCAATTCTTCTCCGTCATCAAGGCCCGCCAGGGCTTCAAGCCCCGCGCCGCCTCCTCGGTTTGGGCGGCCAGCCAGTCGAGGAGGCGGGGGTCCTGGAGCGAACAGCCGACGAAGAGCACGGCTCGCTGGCGGAGGAGGACGTCGAGCTGCGCGGAGAGAAACGGGTAGCTCCGGCCGAACTCCTGGTAGGAGCGGCCGGAGAGCACCACCTTCATCCAATCCTCCCGCGAGCCGTGGAGCTTCAGGAGGCGGACGGCGCCGTCCCCGGCGACCGGGGCATTGCCTTCGAGCGCCTGGAGGACATACGGCACCCCGGCGTCGGAAAGGGCGCGCTCCAGGAGGTCGTCGTAGTTGGTGGTGGCGATGGCGTGGAAGCGGCCGGTGCCGGCCAAGCGGGCGATGGCGCGGTGCACGGGCGTCGGCTGGCGGTCCTCCCTGGAGATCGGCTCGAAGAGCTTCTGCAGGATGTCGCCCAGCTCTCCCGCGCCGCGCGACGCCACGAAGTCATCCACAACTTTGGGGAACGGGGCGGTTTTATCGACCGGGTCGTCCGCCCGTTCGGCGAGCGCGTCGAGGATCTTGCCGGTGCCGGGATACCCGGCGGCGACCGAGGTGCCGGCGCCCACCCAGAGGAGAGGCTTGCCGCTCAGCTCCTTCTGGAGAACGGCCGGGGTGGCCGGGATCGGCGGCTTGATCCCCGCGGGATTCGCGGCGATGCCGGAGGGAGGCTCCGGCCATCGGCTCGGAGGTGCGGACGAGCTGTCAGGCATGTTCTAAAGGCTACCATGGGGGGAAATTCGTACGGTCGTAAGGATCGGCGAGGCGTCTTATCGATCTGCGGGCCGTCGTAAGCATCGGCGGGTTGTTGTCCGGATACGACGGGCTGTCATAAGGATCGGCGGGCCATCGTATCGATCGGCAGGGCGCTTTATCGATCCGCGAGTCGCCATAAGCATCGGCGGGTTGTCGTTGGATACGACGGGCTGTCGTATCGATTGGCAGGACGTTGTATCGGTCGGCGAACCGCCCTAAGCAGAGGCAGGCCGTGGTAAGGATCGGCGAGGCGTCGTATCGATTGGCAAGGCGTTGTATCCATCGGCGAGCCGTTGTAAGCATCGGCAGGCCGTCGTTGGATACGACAAGCCGTCGTAAGGATCCGCGAAGCGTCGTATCGCTCGGCGAGCCGTTGTAAGCATCCCCAGGCCGTCGTTGGATATGACGGGCCGTGGTAAGGATCGGCGAGGCGTCCTATCGATCGGCAAGGCGTTGTATAGACCCGCGGGCCGTCGTCGCCCTGCTCCGGGCTGTCTTGGCTCAGGCGGGCACGGCCAGCCCCTGCTCCAGCGCCGCCACGGCCGCCCTGGGATCGGCGGCGGCTCCGCCTTCCTGGAGAGCGCCGGCGATGGCTTCCACGGCGCGCCGGAGATAGTCCGGCTGGGTCGCGGTGTAGCCCATGTGGCCGACGCGGAAGGAGTTGGCCTTGAGGGCCGGGTGGAGGCCGCCGGCCACGGTGACCCCGCGGGCGGCGATGCGCGGCAGCAGGGTGGCGTCGATCCCGGCGGGGAAGTAGAGGGCGCTCAGGGTGTTGGCTGTCAGTGCCGGGCCGGGAACGGAGCGGAGGCCGAGCTCGGCCCAGGCGACCCGCAGCGCGGCGGCGGCGCGGGCCTGGGTCTCGATGCGGGTCTCGACGCCGTTCTCCAGGACCTCCCTGAGCCCGGTCTCCAGCGCCATCACCAGCGAGGTGGCCGGGGTGGCGAAATAGCTGGGCTTGCGCTCCTCGTAGGCACGGTGGATGGGGAGCCACGAGCTCCAGTCGAGGAAGAGCGGGGGGGCCGGGGCCTTGCGCGACTCGCGGGCGGCGAGGGCGCGCTCGCCCGCCACCATCAGCGCCAAGCCGGGCGGCAGGCCGATCGCCTTCTGGGAGCCGGTGAAGTAGAGGTCGGCCCCCCAGGCCGCCATCTCGAAGCGCTCGCCGGCGGTGGCGCAGACGCCGTCGAACACGGAGAGCGCCCCGGCCTCGCGGGCGAGGCGGCAGAGCGGCTCGGGGTCGATCCGCACGCCGGTCGAGGTGTCGACGTGGGTGGCGAACAGGGCCTTGAAGGGGCCGCTTTGCGCGAGGGCGTCCCGGACCTGCTCCGGCGTTGGCGCCTCGCCCACCGGCGCCGTCACCTCGGTCACCTCGGCGCCGTAGCGGCGGAGGATCTCCGCCATCCGCTCCGAGAAGTAGCCGGTGCTGACCACCAGCGCCCGGTCCCCAGGCTCGATCAGGTTGGCCGCCGCGACTTCCATGGCGAGGGTGCCGCTGCCGGCAAGGATGAACGGCTGGCTCGCCGGTCCGGACAGCCAGACCTCCCGCATCCGCTCGATCGATCGCCCGAACGCCTCGATCAGGCGGGGGGACGTATGGCTGGGGGGAGGCGCGGAGGCCGCCGTGAGCACGGCCGGCGAGAGCTCCACGGGGCCGGGGATCATGAGCAGGGGGTTTGGGGTGGCCATGGGCGGTATGGTAGCAGGGAGGGGTCCGTTGTCCGGGTGCCGCCACCCGGGATTGAAATCCCGGGCTACCTACGGCCGTCCCATCCGGGACTTCCTCGGAGCCCCGGGAAGGGGCGATTGTCGGTAGCCCGGGATTTCAATCCCGGGTGTGGCAAGAGTCCTGCGCTATATATAAGGAATGCCAGCTTCAGAGCTGTCCAAAATCCGCATCGGCATCTCCGCCTGCCTGCTCGGCCAGGAGGTGCGCTACAACGGCGGCCACAAGCGGGACGCCTTTCTCACCGACACGTTCGGCCGCTACGTCGAGTGGGTGGCGGTCTGCCCCGAGGTGGAGCTGGGGATGGGCACCCCGCGGCCGCCGATCCGGCTGGAGCGGATGGGGGAGGAGGTCCGGCTCGTCATGCCCAGCACCGGGGAGGACTACACGGAGCCGATGCGCGCCTGGTCCCGGCGGCGGGCCGAGGCCCTGGCCGGGATGGAGCTCGACGGCTACGTGCTCAAGAAGGATTCCCCGAGCTGCGGCATGGAGCGGGTCAAGGTCTATCCCGGTACCTACGCCGGGGCGGGTGCGCCGTCGAAGGACGGCCGTGGCCTGTTCGCCGAGGCTTTGATCGCGCGGTTGCCGGACCTGCCTGTCGAGGAGGAGGGGCGGCTGAACGATCCGCCGCTGCGCGAGAACTTCATCGCCCGCATCTTCGTCCACCATCGCTGGCGCCAGGGGGAGCGGGAGGGGTGGACCCGCGCCGGGCTGATGCGCTTCCACGAGCGCCACAAGTTCCTGCTCCTGGGGCGCAACCAGTCCGGCATGCGCCGGCTGGGCCGTCTGCTGGGGGGAGCGGGGAAGGATACGCCGGCGGACGGGCTCGCCGCCGCCTATCGCGCGGGGTTGACGGAGATCCTCCGCCGTCCCGCCACCCGGCGCGGCCATACCAACGTCCAGCATCACCTGGCGGGCTTTGTTTCGGACGCCCTCGACGGCGAGGACCGCGCCGAGCTGGCGGAGACGATCGAGCGCTACCGGCTGGGGCTGGTGCCGCTGATCGTCCCTCTCACCCTGATCCGCCATCACGTCCGGCGGCAAGGGGTGGCGTATCTTCAGGATCAGGTCTATCTGGAGCCGCACCCTCACGAGCTGATGCTGCTGAACCACGTGTAGGGGCGCGGCGGCCTTTCCGCGCCCCTACCGGACTGTGGAGCTTAGTTGCAGCAGACGTTCTTGGAGTTGGTGGTCTCCGGGAGGGCGCCGCCCAGAATCGCCTTCATGTCCTTATCGTTCAGCGTGCCGATCGTCTCGCGGGTGAGGGTCATCTTCTTGGGGGCGGTCTTCTTCACGGGGTCTCCTTTTCGTGGGCCTCGGAGGCCCTGTTATCTATTGGAGATAACGAAGAGAGCCCCGGGGTCCCGGGGTCCCCTCACCCTGATCCGCCGCCACGTCAGTTGTCAGGGCAGCAGATGTTCACGGAGGTGGTGCATCGATCGGAGTAGGCGCCGCCAAAGACCTTCTGCGTGTCACTGTCGCTCAGCGTGCCGATCGTCTCGCGGGAAAGCGTCATCTTCTTGGGAGCGGTCTTCTTCATGAGGGGTCTCCTGTCAGACCGGCGAGCAATTTCGCCGTGCCTTAAGGGTACAACGAAGCGCCCACTGGCACAGATCGGGCATCAGAAAATGACCCAAGATGGACCGGCGCGTTTGCCGCCGAGGAGGTGTTTTGATGAAAGTACAGCTCAAGAGTCTGCCTGAACAGGTCGTGGTCATCACCGGCGCCTCGAGCGGCATCGGCCTGGTGACCGCGAAGATGGCCGCCGAGGCGGGCGCCAAGGTGGTGCTCGCCGCGCGCAACGAGAACGATCTGCGAAACGCCGTCGACGAGATCGGTCTGCAGGGGGGCACGGCGGCCTACATCGTGGCCGACGTCGCCGACCCCCGGCAGGTGGAGAGGATCGGGGAGGCGGCCCTGCATTACTACGGGCGGGTCGACACCTGGGTCAACAACGCCGGCGTCGCCCTCTACGGGCGAGCCCAGGACCTGTCGATCGAGGACATGCGGCGGCAGTTCGACGTCCTCTACTGGGGGGTGGTCTACGGCTGCCGGACGGCGGTGCCCCTGCTGCGCGAGGAGGGCGGCGCGCTGATCAACGTGGCAAGTGTCCTGGCCGACCGCAGCGTGCCGCTGCAGGCGAACTACTGCGCGGCCAAGCACGCCGTCAAGGGGTTCACCAACGCCCTGCGCCTGGAGCTCGAGGCCGAGGGCCTGCCGATCTCGCTGAGCCTGGTCAAGCCCTCCAGCATCGACACGCCGCTCTTCGACAAGGCGAAGAGCCTGCTCGGGGTCGAGCCGCAGCCGGTGCCGCCGGTCTACGCGCCCGAGGTGGTGGCGCACACGATTCTCGACTGCGCCCAGAAGCCGGTGCGCGAGATCCACGCCGGCGGCATGGGCAAGGCGATGAGCGTTGCCGAGACCGTGGCTCCCCGGCTGACCGATGTCGCCCTGGAGAAGTTCGGCTTCGAGTCGCAGAAGACGGACATCCCCTACCAGGGGCGGAACAACCTCTTCTCCCCCCTGGAGTACGACGGCGGCGAGCGGGGGAAGAACTGGCAGGGGCGGGTGGTGGAGACCAGCCCCTACACCCGGGCGGCCCTGCACCCCGGCAAGGCGACTCTGGCGGCGCTGGGGGTGGGTATTGGGTTGCTCGCAGGAGCGCGGGCGCTGCGAGGGAACAAGGGGTTGCGGGATACCGATCAGTAAAAGGAACAAGGACGAACACGGGACGAACACGGACTGACAGGGACAGATGGAGATCAGGCTTCTATGTCCGTGTTTGTCCGTGTTCGTCCCTGTTAGTCCGTGTTCGTCTTTCTACCTTCCCGCCAGCTCCTTCAGCGTCGCCACCGCGTGCTCCAACTCCTCCTCGGTGTTGAAGAAGTGCGGCGAGAGCCGGATTCCCGCGCCGGGGCGGAAGTCGCAGACGATCTCGCGGTCGATCATCTCGTGACAGAGGCGGTCGGCTTCCGGGTGGAAAATGGAGACCGTGCCCCCGCGGTGCTTGCGGTCGCGCGGGGTGCGCAGCTCGAAGCCGGCCTCCTCGGCGAGCGCGATCAGGTGGTCGGTGAGGGCCAGCGAGCGCTCGCGGATCTTCTTCGAGCCGACTCCCGCCACGATCCGGTAGCCGGGGCGGCAGGAGTAGAGGGCGGGGATGTTCGGCGTGCCGGTCAGGAAGCGCCAGGCGGGCTCCTCGCGGTAGCGGATCGCCCCGGGATGGAAGGCGAAGGGCTCCGCGTCCGCCTGCCAGCCGGTGAATGCCGGCCGCAGCGAGCCGGCGATCTCCGGATTCACCCATAGATAGCCGGCGCCGGGGCCGCCGCAGAGCCACTTTACCGAGCCGCCCACCGCCGCGTGCACTCCCCACGCCTCCAGCTCCAGGGGCACCGCGCCCGTGGACTGATAGACGTCGAGCATCATGATCGCCCCCACCTCGCGGCAGCGGCGGGCGATCGCCTCGGCGTCCTGCACGTAGGCGCTGCGGAACAGGGTGTGGGAGACCGGCACCAGCCGCGTCCGCTCGTCGATGGCCGCCAGCAATCGCTCGGTGGGGATGCCGATGCCGTCGTCCGAGGGGACGGTGACGATCTCGGCCCCCTTCCGCCGTTCCCCCTCCAGCAGATAGATCACGTTGGGGAAGTTCAGCGCCTCGTAGACGATCTTGTTCCGCTCCGCCGGATAGTCGATGCAGGAGAGGAAGATCGCGGCCGCCACCGCCACGTTCTGGTGCATCGAGACCGCGCCCGGGCGGACGCCGAGCAGGGGGGCGAGGAGATCGCCGGTCTCCGCCCCCATCTCCCACCACCCCTCGCTCCAGGCCCGCACGCCGCGCTCCCCCCAGGCCCTGGTGAAGGCCGCCATCTCGTCCTCAACGGCGCGCGGCATCGCCCCGAGGGAGTTGTTGATCAGGTAGGTCGTGCGCTCCAGGATCGGGAACTCGGAGCGCAGCGACAGCAGGTCGGCGTGCGGGGCGGCCATCGGCTCAGCGCCCCGTCCACTGGGCCGGCCGCTTCTCCAGGAACGCCTTGACCCCCTCCTCCTTGTCGGCGGAGGAGAAGCAGAGGCAGAAGAGGTCGCGCTCGTAGGTGATGCCGTCGTCGATCGGCAGCCGCTCGCTGGCGCGCAGGGCCTCCTTGGCGACCTTGAGGGTGAGCGGGCTCCGGGAGGCGATCTTGTCGGCCAGCTCCAGAGTCTTCGCCCGCAGCTCCTCGGCGGGGACGACCATCTCGACGAGGCCGATCTCCTTGGCCTCGGCGGCGCCGATCATGTCGCCGGTGAGGATCAGCCGCATGGCATGGCCGACGCCCACCAGGCGCGGGAGGCGCTGCGTGCCGCCGCCGCCCGGGATCAGCCCGAGGTTGATCTCCGGCTGGCCGAAGCGCGCCTTCTCCGAGGCGATCCGGATGTCGCACGACATCGCCAGCTCGCAGCCGCCGCCCAGGCAGAAGCCGTTGATCATCGCGATCACCGGCTTGGGGAAGCTCGCCATGACGTCGAAGATGCGCGGGCTGCGCATGGCGTGGCGCTGGTCGAAGGGGGTGCGGCCGGCGAATTCGCCGATGTCCGCCCCGGCGATGAACGACTTCTCGCCGGCGCCGGTGATAACGACCACGCCGACCGCGTCGTCGGTCTGGATCTGGCCGAGGGCCTCCAGCATGTCGACGCGCACCTGCTCGTTGAGGGCATTCAGCTTGTCGGGGCGGTTGATAGTCAGGATGGCGACGCGCCCAACGCGTTCCACCAGAAGGGTCTCAGGCATCGCGATCTCCTCCACAAGTCGGATTGGAATCCAGGATTTGGGTCCGGAGGCGGCCGGGGTGGGCCGGTCTCCGGACGCGGGGATCATACCGGAACGCTTGGGAAGGGGGACTCGGCTTTCGCATCGTGCTTTCCCGCTACTCTTGGATATAATTTAAGGGTCCTCTTTAGGAGGATCTGTATACACATATTTACTACTGTGAAAAGGAGGGCCATCCGTGACCGAGATGTTCATGTCACCTCCTGTCCAGTCCTCGATGCCGTCCCAGGATGAGCTGGCTGCGTTGTGCTTCCAGAAATACGGAGAGCCGGACGCTCTCGATTGGGGGCCTCGGCAGCGGCTGCGGTACTCCTACTTTCAGCCCATGGACATCTATGAGGCCGTGGTCGGCAAGTTCGTCGCTCCAGGTTGCTCCTGGCTCGACGCCGGCGGCGGACAGAGCCCCTTTCCTGAAAATCCAGATCTCGCCCGGCGGCTCGCGGACCAATGCTCGCGGCTCGTCGCCGTGGACCCGAGCGAGAACGTACAGCGCAACAGGTTCGCTCACGAGCGCGAGCAGTGCGCTCTCGAGGAATACGAATCGCGTTCACGGTTCGATCTGGCAACGGTGCGGATGGTGGTCGAGCACGTCGGCGCTCCCGAGCCTTTCGTGCAGGCGCTGGCCCGCCTGGTACGCCCGGGCGGGGTCGCGATCGTCCTCACGGTCAATCTTCATTCCCCGGTAACCCTGATCTCGCGGTTGCTCCCTTACAGCCTTCATCGTCACGCCACGCGCTTCCTGTGGGAATGCGACGGCGAGGACGTCTTCCCGACCACCTACAGGATGAACACCCGCGGCGTGCTGCGCCGGTTCTTCGAGCAAGCCGGTTTCGAGGAGCGGGAGTTCATGTGGCTGGACGATCTATGCGTCTTCAACAGCTTCAGACGGATGAACCAGCTAGAGCTCCTCGTCTGGCGGGGGCTGCGCCGGATGGGCCTGCGGTATCCGGAAAATCGCCTTCTCGGGATCTACGTCAGGAGCTGAGGGACCAGACCGCTGTAACGGTATCCGGCCCCCCGTTTTGGGCTACGCCGCCGCGGCGCAATGAGCTGCCCAGCCTTGACGGTCGGCAATGGAGGCAACCATACTCACACTCATGAGTATGGCCAAGCGTTTACAGATCCCCGTCAGCGACCGGGAATCCTCCCAGTTTCAGGCTGCCGCACGCCGAGCGGGCCTGCCTCTCGCCGAGTGGGCCCGGCGTCACCTCCGGGAGAAGGCGGACGAAGCGCTGGGCGGCGCGACCCTCAGCCCCCGAGACGCCTTGGCCCGGCTCAAGTCGCTCGAAGCGCCGGTCGATTCCGTGGAGATCATGATCGAAGAGTCCGTCGCCGGGCGTTACTCGTGATCCTGATCGACGCCAACATCTTCATGTATGCGGCGGGACGGGAGAGCCCTCAACGCCTGCCCTGTCAGCGTTTCCTCGACCGGGTCGTCGCTGGAGAGGGACCCGCGGCCTGCACCAACACCGAGATCCTTCAGGAAATCCTGCATCGTTACCGTAACCTCAAGACTCCGGAGGTGGGTTTTCAAATCTTCGATGCCGTGACCCATCTGGGAATTCCGATCCTGTCCGTCACAGATCGCGCCATGGTAGAGGCGCGCAGGCTCCTCGAGGCCTACCCGGGCCTATCCACTCGGGACGGAGTCCACATTGGAGTGATGAGGGAGCACGGGATCGAGGAGGTGCTCTCCTACGACCGTGGACTTTCAGACGTTCCATGGGTCAAACGCCTGGAGGCGTGATCCCCAGGTATGAGCCGGTGTTCCTACCGGTGCTTCCAGACCGGCCGCCGCTTCTCCAGGAAGGCGGCGGCCCCTTCCTCCACGTCCTCCAGCGGCAGCAGCTCTTCCTTATAGATACGCTCCGTCTCGGCGAGCGCCTCCGGGAAGGGGAGGTCGCGGCCGGCGCGGACGGCTTTCCTGGTGAGCCGCACGACCGGGGCGCTGCGGGTGGCGATCCGCTCGGCGATTTCCTTCACCATGGCGTCGAGGCCTCCCGCGGAGACCCTCCGCGTCACCAGTCCCAGCCGCTCGGCTTCCTCGGCGGTCAGCATCCTGCCGGTCAGCGCGAGGTCGAGGGTGAGGCCGGCGCCGATCCGGGAAGGGAACATCGCCGCGGCCACCGGCGGGAAGCAGCCGAGCTCGATCTCCGGGACCGCGAAGCGGGCGTCGTCGCTCGCGATCACCAGGTCGCAGGCCATCGCCAGCTCCATCCCGCCCCCCAGGCAGTGGCCGTGGACGGCGGCGATGGTGACGGCGTCGAGGTCGCGCAGCCGGCGGATGGTGCCGTGGAGGCTGTCGAGCATGGGGCCGACCCGGTCCGGAGTGTGGTCCTGGACGGCCACCCCGGCGGAGAAGGCGCGCTCGCCGGCACCGCGGAGAATGATCACCAGCAGCTCGGGATCGGCCGCCAGCTCGGCGATCGTCTCGCCGAGCCGGTCGATCGTCGGGATGTCCAGGATGTTGAGCGGCGGGCGCGAGATCGTGATCGTCGTGATGCGGTGCTCGCGGTGGAGGTGGATGGGGGAATCACTCATCGTTATCCAACTTCGAATCCGGCGGCGCGCGCGAAGTCGATCCAGAGGGCGCGCTGCTGGGCGAGGTCGATCAGATTCTCGGGGTGCCACTGGACGGCGCGCACCCACCAGTCGCCGCGGTCGAGCACGGTCGCCTCGATCAGGCCGTCGGGGGACAGGGCGACCGGCACGAAGCCCTCCGCCGTCCGCTTGATCGCCTGGTGGTGGCGGCTGTTGACCAGCGGAATGTCGCGGGTGAGCAACTCGCCGAGCGGCGCCTCCGGCTCGATCACCTGCAGGGTGTGGGCGAGGAGGTCCAGGGTCTTCGACTGGCTGTGGTCGATCTGGCTGGGGAGCTGCGTCGGCAGATCCTGCCAGAGCGAGCCGCCGAAATAGACGTTGAGCACCTGGAGGCCGCGGCAGACCCCCCAGACGGGGAGCCGGCGCTCCTGGGCAAGTTCGAGGAGGTCCCACTCCATCTCGTCGCGCTCCACGTCCAGCTCGATCCGGGCATGGGGGCGGATCGCCTCGCCGTAGCGCTCGGGGTGGATGTCCAGCCCGCCGCAGAGGACGACCGCCCGGGCGCTGGCGGCAAGGTCGCGCGGCGGGATCCCGGAAAAGGGAGTGACCACCCGCATCGCCCGTTCGGGAACACCGGCGGCGGCGAGGGCCACGGTGTAGAACGAGGCCCGCTTTTCCGTGTCGCTCGCGACCAGGATCTGACCGCTCGCTCCTGCCGTCATGCCGCCTCGCGTTGGACCAGGGCCGCGATCCCCATGCCGCCGGAGACGCAGAGCGTTGCGATGCCGCGCTCGCCGCCCCGCTTCTCCATGCCGTGGAGGAGGGTGACCAGGATGCGCGTTCCCGAGGCGCCGATCGGATGACCGAGGGAGATGGCGCCGCCGTCCGGGTTCAGCCGGGCGCCGTCAAAGCCCAGCTCCTGGTTGCAGGCGAGCACCTGGGCCGCGAAGGCCTCGTTGAGCTCGACCTCGTCGATCGCGCCCTTGTCGAGGCCGGTCTTCTCCAGCAGCCTGCGGACGGCGGGCACCGGGCCGATCCCCATGATGCGCGGATCGACGCCTACCACCTCCCAGCCGACCAGCCGGGCGACGACCGGCAGGCCCAGCTCGCGGGCCGCGGCGCGCGAGGCGACGAGGATCGCGGCGGCGCCGTCGGTGATCCCCGAGGCGTTGCCGGCGGTGACCACGCCCCCCTTGCGGAAGACGGCGGACAGCTTGGTCATCGATTCCAGGGTCATGCCGTCGCGCGGATGCTCGTCGCGCTCTACCGTGACCTCCCCCTTACGCCCCGCCACCTTGATCGGCACGATCTCGGCGTCGAAGCGGCCGGCGCCGCGAGCCCGCTCGCAGCGGAGCTGGCTCTCCAGGGCGTAGGCGTCGGCGGCGGCGCGGTCGATCCCCATCTCCGCCGCCAGCTCCTCGGCGGTCTCGCCCATCACCAGCTTCGAGAGCGGGTCGTTGAAGCCGTCCTGGTACATGCCGTCGACGATCTCGGCGTTGCCCATCCGGTACCCCCAGCGGGCGCGGGGGAGGTAGTAGGGGGTGTTCGACATGCTCTCGGTGCCGCCGGCGAGGACGACGTTCGCTTCGCCCAGGAGGATCGCGCGCGCCGCCGAGACCACGGCCTGCAGCCCCGAGGCGCACGCCTGGTTGACCGTGAAGGCCGGCCGCTCGACGGGGACGCCGGCGCGGAAGGCGATCTGCCGCGCCGTGTTCGGGCCGCCGCCGGCCTGGCGGCCGTGCCCGAAGATCACCTGATCGACGTGAGCGGGATCGAGCCCCGCCCGTTCGAGAGCTCCCGCCGCCGCCGCCGTGCCGAGATCGGCCGCCGAGAGGGGGGAGAGAACGCCGCCGAACTTGCCGATCGGAGTGCGGACCGGGGCGGCGAGGACGATGTCGTTGTCGCTGTGCGTCATTCGGAACCTTTCGTATCTGGGGCGTGGGCCCTCATCACCCCGGCCCTCTTCTCCCACCGCACTCCCCCCGACCGGGAGAAGAGGGAGAAGTTAGCCAAAAACAAAGACCAATTCCTTGAGCCCCTCTCTCCCGGTCGGGGGGAGTGCGGTGGGAGAGAGGGGTTGGGGAGTGAGGGCCGCCCCGGAGGGGCGGCATTCCCCTTCTCAATAACCGCGGAATTCCGGCTTGCGCTTCCCGATGTAGGCGTCCAGACCCTCGCGGGCGTCCGGGCTCTCGAAGAGCTGCTGCTGGAGCTCGCGCTCGATGGCGAGGCCGCTCTCGAAGGGGACCTCGGCGCCGGACTGCACGGCGCGCTTGATCCGGCCGACCGCCTTGGCCGCCTTGTTCGGCGGGCAGAACTGCTTGGCGTACTCGTGGACCTGGCCGAGGAAGTCGTCGCCGTCGAAGATGTTGTTGACGATGCCGATGCGCTGCGCCTCCTCGAAGTCGATCAGGCGGCCGGTGACCATCAGCTCGATGGACTGGCTCTTGCCGACGCGGCGGGCGAGGCGCTGGGTGCCGCCGGTGCCGGGGAGCACGCCGAGGGTGACCTCGGGGAGGCCGACCTTGCCGGAGCCCCGCTTGGCGATCAGGATGTCCGCCGCCATGGCGATCTCCAGTCCGCCGCCGACCGTGTGACCCGCGAGCGCCGCGATCACCAGCTTGGGGGTCTGCTCCAGGCGGTTGAGGGTCTCGTTGGCATGCAGGCAGAAGTAGTACTTGAAGTACGGGTCGGACGACTTCAGCATGTTGATATTGGCGCCGGCGCAGAAGAACTTGTCCCCCTCGCCCTTGATCACGATGACGTAGACGTCCTTGTCGAAGCGCGACTTGAGAACGGCGTCGTCGATCTGGCGCATCATCTCGTGGGTGTAGGTGTTCGCCGGGGGATCGTCCAGCGTGAGATAGGCCACGCCATCCCGCACCTCGTAGTGGACCAGGGTGCGCGTCTCGGTCGTCGGTTCGGCAACGGTGGACTCAGCCATATTGTCTCCTCTCCTCAGGATTTAAGGGATGGGGCCGGGACGGTGCTAACCCGGGCAGGGTGCGTATTCTCCCATGAGATCTAAAGAGCGTCCACCGGCCGTCTATTTCCCCTTGACAGCTTAGGGGAGTGGTTCTATCGTTTCCCCTGGACAGTTTAGGGGAGAGCCCGATGGCCAAGATGGACCTGTTGCAGGGGACGCTCGACGTCCTGATCCTCAAGACCCTCTCCTGGGGGCCGCTCCACGGCTACGCGGTGGTGCGGTGGATCGCCCGCCAGACCGAGGACGCGTTGCGCATCGAGGAGGGAGCGCTCTATCCGGCGCTCCACCGCATGGAGCAGCGCGGGTGGATCGAGGCGGAGTGGGGAGTTTCCGAGAACAACCGGCGCGCGAAGTTCTACCGGCTCACCGGCGAGGGGCGCCGCCAGCTCCACGCCGAGGCGGAGTCCTGGCAGCGCTACGCCGAGGCGGTGGGGCGGGTGCTCCACACGGCGCAGGCTTAGGAGGGGATGCTGATGGCGAGCTGGCGCCGGGTTTTCCGTCTCCACCTGCGGGGCGGCACGGTCGAGCAGGATGTGGACGACGAGATCGCGTTCCATCTGGAGATGCGGGAGCGCGCGCTGATCGAGGAGGGGGTGGAGCCCGCCGCCGCCCGCGAGGAGGCGCTCCGCTACTTCGGCGAGGTCGAGGGGGTGCGCCGCCGCTGCCGGGAGATTGGCCGCCAGACCGTGCGGGGACGGCGATGGGTCGAGGTTTTCGCCGAGCTGCGGCACGACGTCGTCTTCGCTCTGCGCCAGCTCCGCAAGGCACCGGTCTTCGCGCTGGTCACCATCGTGACGCTGGCTTTAGGGGTCGGCGCCACCACGGCGATCTTCAGCCTGCTCCACGCGGTGGTGCTGCGGCCGCTGCCTTTCCCGCATCCGGAGCGGATCGTCCAGCTCTGGCGGACCGACCATGGGGACGACCGCTCGCTCTCCGTCGCCGGCTTCCTGGGATTCCGCGCGGCCGCCTCCTTCACCCGTCTCGCCGCCTCGACGAGCGCGAGCTTCAACCTGACCGGCGACGGCGCGCCGGAGCGGATTATCGGCGACCGCGTCTCGGCGGGTTATTTCGACGTGTTCGGCGTCAAGCCGGAGCTGGGGCGGGTGTTCACCGCCGCCGAGGACCGCCCCGGGCGGGAGCGCGTGGTGGTGCTCTCCGACAGCCTCTGGCGCCAGCGCTTCGCCGCCGACCGCCAAGTGATCGGCCGCACCTTCCGGCTCAACGGTCTCTCCCATGAGGTGATCGGCGTGCTGCCCCCTTCCTTCGAGCTGCGCGCGGTGGACGCCCGGCTCTGGGTGCCGATCGCCTTCACGCCGGAGCAGGCGTCCAACTTCGGCAACAGCTACCTCCATGTCCTCGGCCGTCTTCGCCCCGGCGTCTCCCGCGTCGCGGCGGAGACGGAGGTGGCGGCGATCGCCCGCCGGCTGGACGCGCTCGACAACCTGTCTCCCAAAGGACGGGGGACGCGTCTCGAGCCCTTCCTCGATCATCTCCTGGGCGGCTACCGGCAGCGGCTGCTGATCCTTCTCGGGGCCGTCGGCTGCGTGCTGCTGATCGCCTGCGTCAACGTGGCCAACCTGCTGCTGGCGCGCGCCGGCACGCGTTCGCGGGAGATCGCCGTGCGCGCCGCCCTGGGGGCGGGGAGGGGGCGGATCGTCCGCCAGCTCCTCACCGAAAGCCTGGTGCTCGGGTTGGCCGGAGGGGTGGCCGGTTTGGGGCTGGCCTATGCCGGCATCCGTTTCCTGGTGGCGATCAGCCCGGCCGGCGTTCCCCGGCTGGCGACGGCGGGGATCGACGGCATCGCGCTCGCCTTCGCCCTGGCCGTGGCGCTCGCCGCCAGCTTCCTCTTCGGCCTGGTGCCGGCGCTGCGGATCGCCCGGCCGGATCTGCAGAGCATGCTGAAGGAAGGCGGGCGGGCGGTCAGCTCGCCGCGCGACCGCATGCGCACCGGCCTGCTGGTGGCCGAGGTGGCGCTGGCGCTGGTGCTGCTGGTGGGCGCCGGGCTGCTGATCCGCAGCGCCGTCCATCTCCAGGAAGTGGAGGTCGGCTTCGATCCCTCCGGCGTGCTGACGGGGCAGCTCGCTCTCCCCTTCGTCGACTACTCGGGTCCGGACCGCGCCGTGAGGACCGTGCAGGAGGCGGTCGACAGCGTCGGGCGGATTCCGGGCGTGTCGTCGGCCGCCGCGGCCTCGATCCTGCCGCTGTCGCGCAGCAACGTCTCCTCGTCGCTCGACATCGAAGAGCGTCCGGTACCGGAGGGAGAGGAGAGGATGATCGGCAACACGCGGCAGGTGACGCCCGGCTACTTCGGCACCCTGCGCATCCCCCTCGTGCGCGGCCGGGACTTCACCGCCCGCGACCGCGCCGGCGCTCCGGACGTCGCGATCGTCAACCGCAAGCTGGCCCGCATGGTCTGGGGCAGCGAGGAGGTGCTCGGCAAGCGGCTCGCCTACTGGCGCGATGAGGAGGGGCCGGTCTGGATGGAGGTCGTGGGAGTGGCGGGGGACATCCGCCAGGGCCAGCTCGCGGACGACACGAAGCCCGAGGTCTACGTGCCGCTGGAGCAGGCGAACTCCGATCTGCTGGGCGAGCATGGGCTTTCGATGGCGCTGGTGGTGCGGGCGGCCGGCGATCCGGCGTCGATCTCCAGGCGGGTCCGCCAGGCGATCCTCGCCGTCGACTCCCGGCTGCCGGTCTTCGACCTCCTCACCATGGAGGAGATCCGCGCCTCGCTGGCGGCGACCACCCGCTTCAACATGCTGCTGCTGACGACGTTGGGGGCGATCGGCCTGCTGCTCGCAGCGGTGGGGATCTACGGGGTGATCGCCTACTTCGTCAGTCAGCGTACCCAGGAGATCGGGCTGCGGATGGCGCTTGGCGCGACCGAGGGGAAGGTGCTTTCCCTGGTGGTCCGTCAGGCGATGCGCCCGGTGCTGCTGGGGGTCGCCGTGGGTCTGGCGGGAGCCGCGGCAGCCACCCGCGCGATCGCCGGTCTCCTCTTCGAGGTCAGCGCCACCGATCCCGTCACCTTCGCCGGGGTCGTCCTGGTGCTGGCCACGGCGGCGCTGCTGGCGAGCTGGCTGCCGGCGAGGCGGGCCTCGCGGGTAGAGCCCACCCGGGCGCTGGCGCCGTGACGGGCTACCCCCCGATCTGCATGAAGCTCTGCAGGTTGCCGTAATCGCCCTGGGTGAGGTTGTGCTCGGCCGGCTTCTCCTGGAGGACGCGGAGGATCTCGTCCTCCAGGGCGGCGGCCGGATCGGCGGCCGCGAGCAGGGGGCGGAGAGGGTAGGTGCGGTCGGCGAAGAGGCAGAGGCGGAGCTCGCCGCGGGCGGTCAGGCGCAGGCGGTTGCAGTCGGCGCAGAAGGTGTGGGAGAGCGGGGTGATGAAGCCGACCGTGCCCACCGCGCCCGCGAAGCGGTATGCCTTCGCCGGGCCGGTGCGCGGGCCCAGCTCGGTCGGCTCCAGAGGCCCGAAGCGCTCCTCCAGGCGGGCCTGGGTGTCGTCGGCGGAGACGAACTCCCCCGGCTGGAGGTGGTGGTTGACGCCGGTCGGCATCACCTCGATGAAGCGCGCGTGGAGCGGGCGGTCGAGGGTGAGGGCCGCCAGCCGGTCGACGTCGTCCCGGTTGCTCCGCAGGAGGACGGTGTTGAGCTTGACCGGATCGAGCCCGGCCGCGAGCGCCGCCTCGACACCGCGCCAGACCTCGGCCAGGTCGCCGCGGCGGGTGATCTCGCGGAAGCGCTCGGGATCGAGGCTGTCGACGCTGATGTTGACGCGGTCGACGCCCGCTTCGTGGAGCGCCGGGGCCAGGCGGGCCAGCTCGGTGCCGTTGGTCGAAAGGGCCAGGTTCTCGAGTCCGGGGAGGGCCTTCAGCCGCCGCGCGATCTCCAGGAGGTCCTTGCGCACCAGCGGCTCGCCGCCGGTCAGCCGCACCCGCCGGATGCCGAGACGCACCAGGGCGCCGACCATCGTCTCGATCTCGGCGGGGGAGAGGAAGTCGCGGTCGCCGAAGGGGAAATCGGCGTCCTCCGGCAGGCAGTAGGTGCAGCGCAGGTTGCAGCGGTCGGTGACCGAGACCCGCAGATAGGTGAGCCGTCGCCCGAAGGCGTCGATCAGCCGGGTGGCCGGGGAGCTTTCCGGGGAAGTTTTCGCGAAGGCCGGCCCCAAGGGCGGGCGCTTGCGCGGCTGGTCGAGGGTGCTCTGGAGAATATTGAAGCGGCTCATATGGACGAATTCCTGCCCCCGAGCCGCCGGCTCTTCGCCCCGCCTTTCCAAAACACGGGAGGCGGCCCGGTTTCCCGGACCACCCTGTCGGCCTGCTCTCCCGCCATTTGCTGGGGAGGGTCCGGGCAGGCTCGGTGGGCTGCGCCTATTATAAGCGAGAAAGGGACGTAAGGGACAGCAGGGACTCCAGGGACAAGGCTTGTAGACTCCTGCCATACAGGCGGAGCGGCCGGGCTCCGGCGGACCGCGCCGCTTGCTTCCCTGGCGTCCTCTTCTTAGAATCCCCTGGCTCGTACTATAAAGTAGCTGCTTCCCTGGCTCCCTGCGCATGATCACCGGCTAACCATGATCACCGGATACAACACCGACGTCCGCCACGGCGAGGTGGTCTATCACGTCCAGACGGAGGACAAGGGGATCTCCAATCCCTTCATCGAGAGCCTCGTCTACGTCGGCGGCCAGGTGCTGGCGAGCAAGCGGGCGAGCTACGCCGAGCTGCTCGCGGAAGGGAAGGACGAGAAGGACATCGTCGTCCTGATGGACCACCAGCACCGGACGATGATCGCGGCGATCCGCCACGGCCGGCTCGACGCCAAGTTCGCCGCGCTCGCCGCCAGCCGCCAGACGGGCCAGCATCAGGTGATCGGCAGGTCGCCGACCAGCTCGCAGCCGATCGTCGGACGGATGCTGCCGCCGACAGTGGCCATGCCGGTGCCGCCTCCCCCCGTGCCGGCCCGCCTCGACGCCGGCGAGACGATGGCGCGCGGGGGCGTCTCCAGCGAGACCCTGGCGCGCCCGTCAGGGCCCACGGCGGTCTCGGTGACTCCGGCGACGCCGATCGAGCCGATGGCGCCAATGCCGCAGATGCCGCAGATGCCGCCGGCCGCGGCGCGGCCGGCGCGGCCGACGGGGCCGGAGCGGACGCTCGACCAGGTGATCCTCGAGTATCTGACCAGCGAGGCCGACCAGGAGCAGCTCGTCCTCCTGCTCGAGGAGGAGCGCGACCTGGTGCTCGGGGCCCGCGCGACGCTGGTCCTGCGCGCCAGCTCCAGCAAGAGCGGCCAGGCGGTCGCCGGCACCCACATCTCGGTGCGGATGATCTCGACCGTCATCGAGCCGCGCATGCTCGCCTCCGGCCGCACCGACGACCAGGGAGTGCTGGCGCTCGGCTTCGACATCCCCCAGGTCGGCCGCGGCACCTCGGCGCTGATCATCAACGCCGTCAGCTCGATCGGCCGGGCGGAACTGAAGGTCCTGTTAGGATCTCTCTAAAGTCCCTGTTGTCTCCGCAGTCCCTGAGGTCCCTTGTGCTTCCGCCTGTTGTATAAAGGCCCCCATGGAAACCACCACCGCCTTCCTCGAAGTCGTCCTCAACGGGGAGCCGCACCAGGTCCCTCCGGGGGCGACGGTGGCGGACCTGGTCGCCGGCCTGGGGCGCGACCCGCGAACGGTGGCGGTGGAGCGCAACGGCGACCTCGTGCCGCGCGCCCGGTTCGCGGAGACGCCTCTGGGGGCGGGGGACCGGCTGGAAGTGGTCCACTTCGTGCAGGGTGGTTGACCCGGGTGCGGGAGACCCGTCTGAGGGAGAACGGCGGCCGGGACCGGGCGGGAATGCGGGGCGATTTCCGAGCGTTGCAACGGAGTACGGAGACGAAACAGCGGGTTTGCGCTCGGGGCGTTGTCACCGCAATCCTCTTTGCAGTAAGATCCAGACCGAACGGGCCGCTAGCTCAATTGGCAGAGCAGCAGACTCTTAATCTGCGGGTTGAAGGTTCGATTCCTTCGCGGCTCACCACCTCCCCAAACTCCCAATCCTCCTTGTTCCAGGAGGTCTCACTAGCGAAAGTGGCGGAATTGGTATACGCGCTAGACTTAGGATCTAGTCCCGAGAGATCGGGTTGGGGGTTCGAGTCCCCTCTTTCGCACCAGACGATGAGGTCAATCCACTGATGAGCGTCGTGCTTTCTCTCGAGGACGTCGGGCCCTGCCGCAAACAGATCAAGGTGGAGGTGCCCGCGCCCGCCGTCGAGGCGGAGACCCAGCGCGTGGTGCGCGATTACGGCCAGAAGGTCCGCCTTCCCGGCTTCCGTCAGGGCAAAGTTCCCTCCGAGCTGGTCCGCCGCCGGTTCGCCAAGGAGATCGAGGAGGAGGTCAAGGAGCGTCTGCTCCCCCGCTACTGGAAGCAGGCGCAGGCCGAGAGCTCGCTCGAGCCCTTGCTCCCTCCCGAGGTCAACGAGGTTTCCGAGCTGCAGCCCGGCGAGCCCCTGACCTTCGTGGCCACGGTCGAGATCCGTCCCGAGGTCGAGCTGCGCAACATCGACAGCTTCGATCTCCCCGACCCGGAAGTGGAGCCGGGGACGATGGAGATCGAGGAGACGATCGACAACATCCGCAAGCAGATGTCCGAGTGGGTGACGGTCGACCGGCCGGCCTCGCGCGGCGATCAGCTCAGCCTGCAGGTGACCACCGTCGGCACGCCTGAGCATCCGGAGGAGCGGACCGACCCGGTGACCGTCGAGGTCGGCGATCCCCAGGTCTGGGAGGAGCTCTCGCTCGCCGTCCAGGGGCTGGCGGCCGGCCAGGAGACGACCTTCGAGCGCCGCCACGAGCACCCCGCCGCCGAGGAGGGTGGGGCGCCCGAGGTGCACGAGCAGAAGTTCCGGGTCAAGGTCGACGAGGTCAAGGAGCGCGATCTGCCGCCGCTCGATGACGCCTTCGCCACCAAGGTGAACCCCGAGTTCGCGACCTTCGAGGCGCTGCGCGAGGCGGTGGTCGGCCGGTTGCGCCAGCAGAAGGACGAGCAGCGGCGCGAGGCGCGCCACCAGGCTCTGCTCAACCAGCTCCGCGACCGCCATCCGATCGATCTCCCCCAGGGGGTCGTGCGCCGGGAGGTCGAGGGGATGGTGCAGGACTACGCCGAGAACCTGTCGCGCCGCGGCGTCGACGTCGAGAAGGCCAATATCGACTGGAGCCGGGTGGGCGAGGAGATGGCGCCGATGGCCGAGAAGCGGGTGCACGCGCGGCTGCTGCTCGACGCCGTCGCCGACCACCGGGAGCTCGCCGTCACCGAAGAGGAATTCGAGCGCACCCTGGCGGTGTTGGCTCGCGCACAAGGGGTTTCGACCCCGGTGCTGCGCCGCAAGCTGGACGAGGACGGCCGTCTGACCTCGCTCCGCTCGCAGTTGCGGCGCGAGAAGACGATCCGTACCCTGCTGGGAGAACCGGACGACGACGAGACCGGCGCCTCCCATCTGACGACCGAAGAAGGTTAAGGAGAGACTCAAGCATGCTGATTCCGATGGTGGTCGAGCAATCGAACCGGGGCGAGCGCGCCTACGACATCTACTCGCGCCTGCTCAAGGACAACATCATCTTCCTCGGCCGCCCCGTCGACGACGACCAGGCGAGCCTGATCATCGCCCAGATGCTCTTCCTCGAGGCGGAGAACCCGGAGAAGGACATCTCGCTCTACATCAACTCCCCCGGCGGCTCGGTCAGCGCCGGCCTGGCGATCTACGACACCATGCAGTACATCAAGCCCGACGTCTCCACCTACTGCGTGGGGCAGGCGGCGTCGATGGCGGCGGTGCTGTTCGCGTCGGGCACCAAGGGCAAGCGGACGCTGCTGCCCAACAGCCGGGTGCTGATCCACCAGCCGCTGATCTCCGGGCTGCAGGGGCAGCAGACGGACATCGAGATCCACGCCAAGGACATGCTGTCGATGCGCGACCGCCTGGACGAAATCCTGGCGTTCCACACCGGCAAGACGAAAGAAGAGATCCATCGCGACACGGAACGCGATAGAATTCTCTCAGCGAAAGAAGCGGTCGAATACGGAATCGCGGACCGGGTGATGATACGGCGGCGGCCTGAGGCCACTCCGACCCCGATTCGTTGACGCCTTTTTGGTGTCTCGCGACACCTTGAGGTGTAGCAGACCCCAGGTTGAGCCGGTGACGTGGTGAAGGCGGAACGGAAATAGCCTCTGCCGCGGACCCTGTTCTATCTGGCAAGACGTTGACAGGCGTTGAGGAACGCACCTAGCATCGAGGAAAGGCCTGATCAGCGTTCCGCCCACAACGGAGGAGAAATGCCGAAGAAAGATAGCGGCGATGAAGTCCTGAGGTGCTCGTTCTGCAACAAGAGCCAGCGCGAGGTGAAGAAGCTGATCGCCGGCCCCACGGTGTTCATCTGCGATGAGTGCGTCGACATCTGCCTCGACATCATCGCCGAGGACCGGATGCTCGAGCAGCAGCAGGACACGACGCTCCCCAAGCCGAAGGAGATCAAGGCGCTCCTCGACGAGTACGTGATCGGCCAGGAGCAGGCGAAGAAGAAGCTGGCGGTCGCGGTCTACAATCACTACAAGCGCATCGACTTCGCGGAGAAGTCGCACGGCGAGATCGAGCTCCAGAAGTCGAATATCCTCCTGATCGGCCCGACGGGGACCGGCAAGACGCTGCTCGCCCAGACCCTGGCGCGGCTGCTGTCGGTGCCCTTCACGATCGCCGACGCCACGACTCTCACCGAGGCGGGCTACGTCGGCGAGGACGTCGAGAACATCATCCTGAAGCTCTACCAGGCTTCGGGGAACGACAAGGAGAAGACGCAGCGCGGCATCGTCTACATCGACGAGGTCGACAAGATCTGCCGCAAGAGCGACAACCCCTCGATCACCCGCGACGTCTCGGGCGAGGGGGTGCAGCAGGCGCTGCTCAAGATCCTCGAGGGGACCCAGTGCAACGTGCCGCCGCAGGGCGGGCGCAAGCACCCCCACCAGGAGTTCCTGCAGATCGACACCACCAACATCCTGTTCATCTGCGGTGGCGCCTTCGTCGGCCTCGAGGAGGTCATCGAGCGCCGCATGAACCAGAAGTCCCTCGGTTTCGGCGCGGAGATCAAGGGCAAGCGCGATAAGAAGACGGGCCAGTTCCTGGAGAACGTGCTGCCCGAGGACCTGATCAAGTACGGCCTGATCCCCGAGTTCGTGGGGCGTCTGCCGGTGGTCGCGACGCTCGAGGAGCTCGACGAGGAGGCGCTGGTGCGCATCCTTCACGAGCCCAAGAACAGTCTGATCCGGCAGTACCAGACCATCCTGGAGTTCGAGGGGGTGGAGCTGAAGTTCACGGACGAGGCGCTCAAGGCGATCGCCGGCGAGGCGCTCAAGCGCAATGTCGGGGCTCGCGGCCTGCGCATCATCCTCGAGGAGCTGATGCTCGACCTCATGTACACCATTCCCTCGCAACGCGACGTCAAGCAGATCCTCATCAATGAAGAGGTCGTTGCGAGTCGGATCCAGCCGATCATGCTCTACAAGAAGGCCGGCTGAGGAAAGGCGCGAGCACCCGACATGGCTTCATCATTCGTCACCAAGAAGCGCGAGACCCTGCCGCTGGTCCCCCTGCGGGACATGGTGGTCTTCCCTCACATGATGGCCCCGTTCATCGTGGGCCGTGAGAGCTCGGTGCTGGCTCTGGAGCGGGCGCTCTCGGGTTCCACCAAGCGGATCTTCCTGGCCGCCCAGAAGGACCCCCGGATCGACGATCCGCTGCGCGACGACATCTGCGACGTCGGCGTCATCGCGACCGTGATCCAGAACCTCAAGCTGCCCAACGGCAACGTGCGGGTGATGGTCGAGGGGGTCCAGCGCGGCAAGATCGTCAGCGTCGACGATACCGACGGCGCCTTGAGCGTCGAGGTGGAGACCTACGAGGTCAACTACCCGATGGGCGAGGAGCTGCGGACGTACATGAGCAAGGTCCTCGCAGCCTTCGAGCAGTACGCCAAGATGTCGCACCACCTGGCGTTCGAGGGGCTGATGTCGACCCTGAAGCTCGACGACGCCGATCGCGTGGCCGATATCCTCTCGGCTCACCTGATGGTGGCGACCGCCGAGAAGCAGTCGCTGCTCGAGCTGGTCAATCCCTATGAGCGCCTGCAGCGCCTTCACGACCTGCTGGACGTCGAGATCGAGAAGATCAACATCGACAAGCGGATCAACGTGAAGGTCAAGAAGCAGATGGAGAAGGCCCAGAAGGAGTACTACCTCAACGAGAAGATCAAGGCCATCCATCAGGAGCTGGGGCGCAAGGACGACCGCGGCGACGAGCTGACCGAGCTGCGCGAGAAGATCGAGAAGGCGGGCCTCCCCAAGGATGTCAAGGAGAAGGCCGAGCAGGAGCTCAAGCGCCTGGAGGCGATGCCGCCGGTGTCGGCCGAGGCCACCGTCTCGCGCAACTACATCGACTGGATGGTCGCGGTTCCCTGGCGCAAGCGGAGCAAGGAGCGCAAGGACCTCGACCACGCCGAGCGGGTGCTCAACGAGGACCACTACGGCCTCGAGAAGATCAAGGACCGCATCCTCGAGTTCCTGGCCGTGCGCCAGCTCATCGGCCAGACCAAGAGCTCGATCATCTGCTTCGTCGGCCCTCCGGGCGTCGGCAAGTCGTCGCTCGCCAAGTCGATCGCCCGCGCCACCGGACGCAAGTTCGTCCGCCTGTCGCTCGGCGGCGTGCGCGACGAGGCGGAGATCCGGGGTCACCGCCGGACCTACATCGGCGCCTTCCCCGGCCAGATCATCCAGATGATGCGCAAGGCGGGGACGATCAACCCGGTCTTCCTGCTCGACGAGATCGACAAGATGTCGACCGACTTCCGGGGCGACCCGTCGGCGGCCCTGCTCGAGGTGCTGGACCCGGAGCAGAACGACTCGTTCCTCGACCATTACCTCGACGTCGAGTACGACCTGTCGAAGGTGATGTTCATCGCCACCGCCAACGTGACGCACTCGATCCCGGCGCCGCTCAAGGACCGCATGGAGGTCATCAGCCTCTCGGGCTATACGCTCAACGAGAAGCTGGCGATCGCCCAGCAGTTCCTGGTCCCCCGGCAGCTCCGCGACCACGGCCTCTCGGCGGAGAAGATCAGCGTCGAGGCCGAGGCGGTGCGGGTGATCATCGAGAGCTACACCCGGGAGGCCGGCGTGCGTAGCGTGGAGCGCGAGATCGCGTCCATCTGCCGCAAGATCGCCCGCCGGGTGGTCCGCGAGGGGCCGTCGCTCACCCTCACGGTGACGCCCGAGATGGTCATCGAGCTCCTCGGCAAGCCCAGGTTCCGGGCCCGCCGCAAGAACGAGGAGTCCGAGATCGGCGTCGCGACCGGCCTCGCCTGGACCGAGGTGGGCGGCGAGCTGCTGGAGACCGAGGTCGGCCTGATGCCGGGCAAGGGGAAGCTGACGCTGACCGGCAAGCTCGGCGACGTGATGCAGGAGTCGGCCCGCGCCGCGGTGTCCTACCTGCGCAGCCGCGCCGACATGTTCGGCATCGAGCCGGACTTCAACGAGAGCATCGACGTGCATCTCCACGTCCCTGAGGGAGCGATCCCGAAGGACGGCCCGTCGGCGGGCATCACGATGGCCACGGCGCTGATCTCGGCGCTGACCAAGATCGCGGTCCGCAAGGACGTCGCGATGACCGGGGAGATCACGTTGCGCGGCAAGGTTCTGCCGGTCGGCGGGATCAAGGACAAGGTGCTCGCCGCCTACCGCGGTGGCATCAATGAGATCATCCTCCCCAAGGAGAACGAGAAGGACGTCGAGGAGATCCCGGCCGAGGTCCGCGAGGCCATGGAGTTCCACCTGGTCGAGTCGATGGACGAAGTCCTGCGGCTCGCCCTGGACGGACCGCTCGTCCCGCTGCCGAAGAAGGACGGGAAGTACACCAAGGCGCCCTCCGACTCTCCGGTGGGCTCGGATTCCCTGGCCCATTGACACCTGTTGACACCTGATTGATACCTAAGCCAGCCCGGACCGCGCCGGTCTCCAGAAGAGCCGGCGCGGGAACGGGTTTCAGATTGAAAAAGATGATGAAGCCGCTGCCGGCGAAAGTCGGGCTCTCCGACCGCGAAGTGCGCGAACGCCGCGAACGCAGGCAGAGCGCGTGAAGGTCGAGGCCGCGGAGTTCATCCGGTCCGCTCACGGGAGCGGGGACTACTTGCGCGACGGGCGTCCCGAAGTTGCTTTCGTTGGACGCTCCAATGTCGGCAAATCGACCCTGCTCAATGGTCTGCTGGGAAGAAAAGCCCTCGCCCGCACCAGCTCGACGCCGGGACGGACGCAGGCGGTCAACTACTTCCTGGTGAACCAGCGCTTCTACTTCGTCGACCTGCCGGGTTACGGCTATGCCAAGGCCGGCAAGGACGCGCGGCGGGAGTGGGCGGCGCGGGTCGAGGGGTACTTCCGGGAGACGCCGCCGGATACGGTGGTGCTCCTGGTCGACGGCAAGGTGGGAGCCACCCCCCTCGACGTGCAGGCGTACGAGTATCTGGAAGGCCTGGGGCTGGCGGTCATCGTGGCCGCCACCAAGATCGACCAGATCACCCGCGGCCGGTGGACGTTGGCGATCCGCGACGTCCGCCAGACGCTGGGCTTGAAAGAGACGATTCCCGTCATCCCTGTTTCCGCTCGCTCGGGAAGTGGGATCAAAGAACTCTGGGGAGCGATTACACCCCACCTCGAGGCGAGTGCAAGATGATCAGCGATACGAAAGATACGAAGAGGAACGACATGGCCAAATCTCAACAGAACCAGGCGGAGAAGGTGAATGTGGAGGCGCTCGACATTCGGGCCCTCAAGGAGATGAACATCACCCAACTCACCCAGATCGGCAAGGATCTGGGCGTCGAGGGCGCCACCGGCATGCGCAAGCAGGAGCTGATCTTCAAGATCCTCCAGGCGCAGACCGAGAAGAGCGGCCTGATCTTCGCCGAGGGGGTGCTCGAGTGCCTCCCTGACGGGTTCGGCTTCCTTCGCGCTCCTGAATACAACTACCTGCCGGGGCCGGATGACATCTATGTCTCCCCGAGCCAGATCCGGCGCTTCGATCTGCGCACCGGCGACACCATCTCCGGCCAGGTGCGGCAGCCGAAGGAGGGCGAGCGCTACTTCGCCCTGATCAAGGTCGAGGCGGTCAACTTCGAGCACCCCGAGGTCGCTCGCAACAAGATCTTCTTCGACAACCTGACGCCGCTCTACCCGCAGGAGCGGATCAAGCTCGAGGTCGCCGGCGACATGTCGTCGCGGGTGATGGACCTCTCGACCCCGATGGGCAAGGGGCAGCGCGCGCTGATCGTGGCGCCGCCGCGCACCGGCAAGACCATGCTGCTGCAGTCGATCGCCCACTCGGTCGAGAAGAACCATCCCGAGGCGATGCTGATCGTGCTGCTGATCGACGAGCGGCCGGAAGAGGTCACCGACATGCAGCGCTCGGTGCAGGGCGAGGTCGTCTCCTCGACCTTCGACGAGCCCGCCACCCGCCACGTGCAGGTGGCCGAGATGGTGATCGAGAAGGCCAAGCGCCTGGTCGAGCACAAGAAGGACGTGGTGATCCTGCTCGACTCGATCACCCGCCTGGCGCGCGCCTACAACACCGTCCAGCCCCCCTCGGGCAAGGTGCTCTCCGGCGGTATCGACGCCAACGCGCTGCACCGGCCGAAGCGGTTCTTCGGCGCCGCCCGCAACATCGAGGAGGGCGGTTCCCTGACGATCATCGCCACGGCGCTGGTCGACACCGGCAGCCGCATGGACGACGTCATCTTCGAGGAGTTCAAGGGCACCGGCAACTGCGAGATCCACCTCGACCGCAAGCTGGTCGACAAGCGCGTCTTCCCGGCGATCGACATCAACAAGTCGGGCACCCGCAAGGAAGAGTTGCTGATGCCGGAGAGCGAGCTGCACCGCGTCTGGGTGCTGCGCAAGGTGCTCAATCCGCTGTCGACCGTGGAGAGCATGGAGCTGCTGCACGACAAGTTGTCGAAGACCAAGACCAACCAGGACTTCCTCAACGCGATGTCGAAGTAGGGGAGCCGAGAGCCCTTGCCCAAGCTGCGTGTAGGCATCGTCAACTTCCTGAACAGCAAGCCGCTGGCCTGGGGGTTTCTCAAAGGCCATCACGCGGACCTGTTCGCGCCGAGCTACCACCCGCCGTCGCTGGTGGCGCAGTTGCTCGCGCAGGGGAACCTCGAAATCGGGCTGATCCCGTCGATCGAGGTGCAGCGCATCCCCAATCTGCGGGTGCTCCCGGACATGTGCGTGGCGGCGCATCACGAGGTGCGCAGCGTGCTCCTCGTCTCACGCGTGCCCATCCAGGAGGTCCGGCGCGTCGCTCTCGACACCAACAGCCGCACCTCGGCGACCCTGATCCGGATCCTGCTGCGCGAGCGCTGGGGGATCAACCCCGAGTATCTGCACGAGCGTCCGGACCCGGAGCGCATGCTGGCCGAGGCCGACGCGGCCCTGGTGATCGGCGATCCGGCGCTGAAAGTTGACCGCGAGCGGTACCTGATCACCGATCTGGCGGCAGAGTGGAAAGAGCTCACCGGCCTGCCCTTCGTCTTCGCCGTCTGGGCGGTGCGGCCGGAGGTGGAGATCCCCGACCTGCCGTTCTACTTCAAGAGCAGCCTGCGCTACGGCCTCTCCTCGCTCGACACCCTGGTGCGCGAGTCGGCCGCTGAGATGGGCCTAGATACCTCCGAGGTCCGCTCCTACCTGACCGAGAACCTCTCCTTCTTCCTGCGCAATGAGGAGCTCGCAGGCCTCGAGGAGTTCTACCGCCGCGCCCACGCCAACGGCCTGATCCTGGAGCCTCGGCCGATCGAGTTCTGGAGCTGAAGCTCCCTCGTCGTACAGGGCTTCTGGGGTACACTAGAAAAAATTCGTAGGATTCTAGATGTGCGATCCCGATCTGACATCGGGAGGAGGCTCCATGCCCAGGCTTCTCCTGGCTTTATCTGCGGCTCTATCCCTGCTGTGCGCCTGCACTCCCCACGCCCAGCTTCGGGGGACCGGACCCTCGGAGCGCCTGATCGATCTCAAGGCGCTCGCCGGCAGCCGGCCGGGGGACCCGATCCGGGAGGAGGTCGCCCGGCGGTCGATCGAGCGGTACGAGGGTTTCACCCTCGGATTCATCGAGCTGTCCGACGACGGCCACGTCAAGGACGAGATCCAGAAGGAGCAGGTCTTCGAGATGGTGCGGGAGGTCGCCGCGGAGAAGGGGGCGATCGTCCTTACCTTCGTTCATGGGTGGCACCACAGCGCCAGCGTCTGTGATTCCAACGTCGCCTGTTTCCGCAGCGTGCTGCAGGGGATCAGCCAGGATCCCGACCGGCTCAACAAGGGGCCGGTGATCGGGATCTACCTCGGCTGGCGCGGGGACTCGAGCCGGAAGCTGCAGGGGGCGACGTTCTACAACCGCAAGCGGGCGGCCCACCGGATCGGCGAGAACGGCGGCTCCAGGGTCCTCCTCGACCTCGCCAATCTGACCTACGAGATCAACACCGATCTCGATCAGAAGCGTTCCCCCGGATTCGTGACCATGGTGACGGCCGGGCACAGCTTCGGCGGCGCCCTGGTCTTTTCCGCTGTCGACAAGGCCCTGGCCGGCGAGTGGAGCGGCCGGGACGGCGTCGGACCCCTGGCGGACGGCGCCGGGATCAAGGCGAAGCGCCACGAGCTGGGCGATCTGGTCCTGCTGATCAATCCGGCTTTCGAGGCTGACCGGTACCGCCTCTTCGACAGCGATCTGGCCCTGCCCGGCCGTTACGCGCCCCAGTGCCCGGTCCTGGTGACGGTCGCCTCGGAGGGTGATGCCGCCGTGGGCACGGCCTTTCCCATCGGCCGCTTCCTGTGGCTCCTCTGGCACCCGCTGCGCTGGGGCCATTTCGGAGCCGAGCTCACGGGCGCGGGCCATTACGTCCCACAGCAGACCCATGAGCTCCGTTATGACGGCCCGGTCGAGGTCGAGGAGGAGAAACCCGGGACCTGCGGCTGCCCCTTCCCTTCCCCAGCGGAGATGCGGAACCTCCGGCTCAAGTTCGCCGAGTCTCGGAAAGCCGTGCCCTCGTCGCCGGCGGAGCCCTGCGCGGCACTGCGCGCCATGGACGCCAACGGTTTCAAGGGCGTGCTGCCCGACGGGATCCGGCTGACCGAGACCCGGCCCAACTGGGACAAGTCCTCGCCCTACCTCGTCCTGCGCGCGAGCGCCTCTCTGATCCCGGGGCACAACGAGATCTACAACAAGAACTTCGTCAAATTCCTCTCGGCTTACCTGAATCTTTATCTCCAGGAGAAGCCGGACGACACGCCCTAGTCCGCATCTTTACGTTGCGCGCGTCGCTCACCACCAGCACGCGCAGCTCCTCCATTCCAGGGACAGGATACGGTAGAGTAACAGGTGCTATGAATCTCGAACCCTCTGGACGCCCCGTTCAACAGATTCTCGACGACGCCCTGGCCGGCCGCCGCATCTCGGCCGGCGATGCTCATACGCTGCTCCTCGACGGCGACCTGCTCGACCTCGGGCTTGCCGCCCACGAGGTCCGGAACCGCTTCAACGACCCCGAGGTCGCCACCTACAACGTCGACCGCAACATCAACTACACCAACATCTGCGTCTACAAATGCCGCTTCTGCGCCTTCTACCGGGCGCCGGGGGACCCCGAGGGGTACCTGCTGCCGTTCGAGGAGATCGGTCGCAAGGTGGAGGAGACGCTGGCGCTCAACGGCACGGGCATCCTCATGCAGGGGGGTGTGCACCCCGACCTGCCGCTCTCCTTTTACGAGGATCTGCTGCGCTATCTGCGGTCGAACTACCCGGACTGCCATCTCCACGCCTTCTCGCCGCCCGAAATCAAGTTCATCGCCCGCAAGGAGCGGATGAGCTTCTACGACGTGATCGCGCGGCTGAAGGCGGCGGGGCTGATGTCGATCCCCGGCGGCGGCGCCGAGATCCTCTCGGACGTCACCCGCAAAGAGGTGCTGGCCTACCCCAAGTGCTCGGCCGAGGAGTGGATCGACGTCATGCGGCAGGCGCACCGCAACGGCCTGCGCACCTCGGCGACCATGATGTACGGCATGGGCGAGCCGATCGCCGCCCGCGTCGAGCACTTCCAGCGCGTCCGCGACCTCCAAGACGAGACGGCGGGCTTCACCGCCTTCATCTCCTGGACCTTCCAGCACGACCACACCGACATGCCGGACGTGCCCGAGACCTATGCCGAGGAGTATCTGCGGACGCTCGCGGTGTCGCGGCTCTTCCTCGACAACATCGTCCACTTCCAGACCAGTTGGGTCACCCAGGGGAAGAAGATCGGCCAAGCCTCGCTCGGCTTCGGAGCGGACGACATGGGCTCGATCATGATCGAGGAGAACGTGGTCGCCTCGGCCGGCACGGCCTACCGGATGAGCCAGGACGAGATGGAGCACCTCATCTCCTCGGCCGGCTACATCCCGAAGCAGCGGACCAACCTCTACGAGCGGATCGTCACCCGCGCCGACACGGCCGGGATGGCGAGGAAGTACCGCCACTCGTTGACGCCGCAGAACCGGGACCTGGTCTCCTCGGCGCTGCTGCCGGTGCTGGGCTGAAAAACGGGCGCGCACCCGCGACGAAAGGTGCGCGCCCGATCACCCGCACCGTTCAGCAGCTGGAGAGGCAGACGTTGTAGTCGTCGGTGCAGATCGTGCGGCACCCGAGCCCCTGGCCCTGACAGGACCTCATGCAGGCCTGGGCCTCCGCGTAGCAGGCGTCCTGGCAAGTGCCTGCCTGGGACGGGGTGACGGAGGCCAGGGTGGTCAGGACCGCCGCCATCACGACCCAGAGAATTTTTCCCTTCATTCTTGACTCCTTTCGAATCAGTGTTTACCGCGGCCGTCGCGGAACCTCAGGATGGGGCCCGCGGTGGGGCTCCCGCTATCAGGGTTTTGCTTTTGGGAGATGGAGAGGAGAGAAGAGCAAGATTCTGCTAGAGGAAGGCGGCGAGCCGGGTTATCTTGGAATCGTGATCGAGTCAAACGAGCCGGCGATCGACGGCAAGGCGGGGGATCTGCCGGGGCTGGGCCTGGACTGGGCCTACGTGGCCCCCGGATTCGGCATCGTGCGATGGGATTGCTCCGGGGCCCGGCGGGAGCTGTCCGCAGAGAAGCAGCAGCTCTGGCACGTCGTCAGCTTCGTGCATCAGGGGGCCTTCGTCCTCCACGGGCCGGGGAGACCGATCCTGATCGATCAGACGTCGGTCGTCTTCTACAATCCCGAGGCCCCCTTCCGGACCGAGCACCCCTTCGGCTGTGACGATCACGGGAGCGCCCTGGTGATCCATCGGGATTTCCTGCAGGACGTCCTGAGGAATCACGATCCGGCGGCGGAGGACCGCATGGAGGGGCTTTTCCGCCACACGGTCGGGCAGGGTTTCTCCGCGGCCTGCTTGCGCCAGCGGTTGATCGTGCGGCGTCTCGTGGGCGAGGGTGTGGACCCCTTGGCGGTCGAGGCCGCGGTCCTCCATCTATTAGGGACTCTGACCGGAGCCCTCGCCCGCCGTGAGGGGATCGAGCCGGTCCGCCGCGATCCGGAACGGGCCCGGCGGCGCTACGTGGAGGATGCGAAGGCGATCCTGCAGGTCCGGTTCCGGGAGCGGCTCCGCCTCGACGACGTGGCCCGTGCCCTCCATGTCTCGACGTACCACCTCTGCCGGCTCTTCAAGCAGGAGACCGGCGTGCCGATCCATCGCTATCTCAACCGGCTGAGGCTGATGGAGGCCCTGGAGCCGCTCGCCCAGGGGGACACCGATCTCAGCATGCTGGCGCTCGATCTGGGATTTTCCAGCCACAGCCACTTCACGGCGGCTTTCCGGAAAGAGTTCGCGATGTCTCCCAGCGAGGTTCGGCGGACGGGAACCGTTTTACTCCCAGGGGATATCCGGCATCCGTAGCCGCTCGACCTCGCGGCCGTCCTCCAGCACGGTGCGCTGGAGGATCTCCTCGACGTCCCCCACGGTCACCCCGCGGTACCAGAGGTTATAGGGCCAGACGGCGACGGTGATCCCCTGGCTGCAGTGCTTGAGGCAGCCGGTGCGGGTGACCATCACGCGGTCGCGGATCTTCAGCTCCTTCACCCGGTCCTTGAAGCGGTGGTAGACCTCGAGCGCGCCCTTGGGGGCGCAACTCGGCTTGGAACTGTCCGGCGGGCGCTCGTTCAGGCAGACGAGGATCTGAATCTGGGGATTCGCCATGCGGGCGATGATAGCGGATAGAATCCAGGGGTTTCCCTGAGGAGACCGCTTGGCTCGAACGTTCGCCCTCGTCCTGCTGGCGCTCGCGGCGCTGGCTTCGCTCGCCGGCTTCGCCCTCGGTTCCCCTCTGGCGCCGTGGCTCGCGGCGTTCGGCGGCGCGACCTTCCCGGTAGCGCTGATCGCCCTGGGAGCGGCCCGGAACGGCCGGCTTGGCGGCCTGGTGATTCCGCTTGGAGCATTATGGGTTCTCCTGGCGGGCGGGCTCGCGGCGGTCCTGGTCCTGCCCGCGGGCGGACCGGACGTCGCCGGGCTGCCGCTGGCCACGGCGCTGATGATCTTCGTCCTCGTCCCCATCCCTCTCCTCGGGCTCGGCCTGCTGTACGCCTTCTCCTTCGGCCGCCACGGGCTGCGGGAAGAGGATCTCGACCGGGTGCGGCGGCTGCGCTCGGGGGGAAGCTGAGGTGCCGATCCTCGACCGCCCCCTGATCGTCGTCTCGACGCTGGTCTACTTCGCGGTCTGCCTGGGGCTCGGGGTCTGGGCGTTGCGCCGCACGCGGAGCGCGCACGACTTCTGGGTGGCGCGGCAGGGCTTGGGGGTGGTGGTGACCGGCCTCGCCACCATGGCGGCGGCGTTCAGTGGCTTCGTCTTCCTGGGCGGCCCGGGGCTGACCTACCGGATCGGCCTGTCGTCGCTGTTCATCAACCTGTCGATCGGGTTCACGCCGACCCTGCTGGCCTGGACGCTCGCCAAGCGGCTGCGCCTGCTCGCCGAGGTGCGGGAGGTCTACACGATCCCGGACGCCATCCTGGCCCGCTACGGCAGCCGGACAGCCTCCGGAGCGGCGGCGGTGGCGGTGCTGATCGGCACGATCGGCTACCTCGGGGCGCAGCTCCTGGCGATGGGGACGCTGCTGACGGCGGTGCTGGGCCTGAGCCTGCCGGTGGCGGTGGGGATCGGCCTCGGCGTCCTCCTCTTCTACAGCGTCGCCGGGGGGATGATGGCCGGCGTCTATACGGACGTCTTCCAGGGCTCCCTGATGATCCTGGCGGCGGTCGCGGTGTTCGCGTACGCGATGTCGGCGGGGGGCGGTTTCGGCCAGGTGGTGCGCAGCATCGCGGCCTCGCCGCGGTTCGGGCGGCCGTTCCTGGAGCCGCTGGGGAGCACTCCGGCGCTGACCGCGCTGGGATTCTTCTTCGTCTTCGGGATCGGCGTCCTCGGCCAGCCGCACATGCTCAACAAGTTCTACATGATCCGCGACCCCCGGCGGCTCCGATGGCTGCCGCTGGTGCTGGGCTCCTCGCAGACGCTCTGCCTGCTGATCTGGCTGGGGATCGGCCTCGCGGTGCCGGCGCTGGTGGCGCAGGGGAAGCTGGCGCCGCTCGCCAGGCCGGACGATGCCGCGCCCGCTTTTCTCCTCGGCTTCACGCCGGAGCCGCTGGCCGGGCTGGCGGTGGCGGCGATCCTGGCGGCGATCATGTCGACGGCGGACTCCTTCATGAATCTCGGCGCCGCGGTCCTCGTCCGCGATCTCCCCCGCGCTCTCGGCCGGCGGGTGGACCGCGAGCTCTTCTGGGGGCGGCTCGCCACCGCAGGGATCGCCGTGGCGGCGGCGGCCCTGGCGCTGGGCTATAACGACCTGATCGCGCTGCTGGGGACCTTCGCCTTCGGCACCTTCGGCGCCGCTCTGGCGCCGGCTCTCGCCGTGGGATTGAACTGGAAGCGGGTGACGGCGGCGGCGGCCACGGCGTCGATCGTCACCGGCACGGCGCTGAACCTCTTGCTGGAGTTCCTCGCCCGGCAGACGTTCTTCCCCGCACTCCCCAAGCCGCCGCTGCCGCCGGGAGCACTGCCGACGGCGGTTTCGCTGGCGGCGTCATTTGTCGTTCTGCTCGGGGTAACGGCGTGGACGGGACGGCGGCAGCCCGCTCTCCCGGAAGACATCTCGGCGGTCATGGAGGCCTGATGGCAGAATCCGGCGGCATCCGTTTCCTGGTCAACCCGTCCTCGGGGCGCGGCACCGGCCGGGCGAACCTCGACCGTATCCGCGTGCTGGCCTCGAAGCTGGGCGCCGGGCTGTGCGTCTCGAGGAAGGTTGGAGACCTCGCGGAGCAGGCCCGGCGCGCGGCCGAGGACGGCGTCGAGCGTCTGCTGGTGGCCGGCGGCGACGGCACCATGCATTACGCCGTCCAGGGGTTGGCGGGAACTTCCTGCGCTCTCGGGGTGATCCCGCTCGGCAGCGGCAACGATCTCGCCGGCACGCTGGGGGTGCCCCCCGACGTCGACGCGGCGGTCGAGCGGGCGGTGAGCGGCGAGATCCGCCGCATCGACCTCATCCGCGTCGGGGAGACCTGCTCCGTGAGCTACGCCGGGGTGGGGTTCGACTCCGAGGTCACCCGCTACGCCAATGAGATGAAGATCCTGCGCGGGCCGCTGATCTACTTCTACGCCGTGATCCACACGCTGATCACCTTCGTGCCGCCGCGCATGCGGATCGTCCATGACGCGGGCGAGTTCGAGGGGCGGGTGATGTTTACGGTGGTCAACAACCTCCCCCGTTTCGGCGGCGGGATGCGGATCGCCCCTGAGGCGCGGATTGACGACGGGCTGCTCGACCTGGTGATCGTCAAGGAGGTGCCGAAGCCGGTGCTGCTGTCGATCTTCCCCAAGGTCTACAACGGCAAGCATGTCGGGCATCCTGCGGTGCAGATCGTCCGCACCCGCCGGGCGGAGATCACGATCGACCGCGCGATGACGATGTACGGAGGCGGCGAGCCGCTGCGGAAAGTTGAGGCGGGGGAGCCGGTGGCGGTGGAGGTCGTGCCGGGCGGGCTGGCGATCGTGGGGTAGGAAAGGACACGGACGAGCACGGACGAACACAGACCGACCACGGACGACAAGGGGCTCGTTCCTGCTGTCCCTGTCCGTCCGTGTTCGTCGGTGTCAGTCCGTGTTCCCTTTCTACGCTCCCACCTTGAACTCCACTCCCTGGGCCAGCGGCAGCTCGGTCCCCCAGTTGATCGTGCAGGTCTGGCGGCGCATGTAGGCCTTCCAGGAGTCGGAGCCGGCCTCGCGGCCGCCGCCGGTCTCCTTCTCGCCGCCGAAGGCGCCGCCGATCTCCGCTCCCGAGGTGCCGATGTTGACGTTGGCGATGCCGCAGTCGCTGCCGCTCGCCGCCAGGAAGCGCTCGGCCGAGCGCATGTTGAGGGTGAAGATGGCCGAGGAGAGCCCCTGGGGCACGTCGTTGTGGACGCGGATCGCCTCGTCGAGGTCGTCGAACTCGAGCACGTAGAGGATGGGCGCGAAGGTCTCCTCACAGGTGATGGCGAGCTGCCGCGGCACTTCCACCAGGGTCGGCTCGACGTAGAAGCCCGGACGGTCGATCCGCTTGCCGCCGTAGAGGACACGCCCCCCCTCGTCCTTCACCCGCTCGAGCGCCACCATCATGTTGTCCACCGCCGTCTGATCGATCAGCGGCCCCATCAGGGTGCCCTGCTCCAGCGGATCGCCGATGCGGATCGAGCCGTAGGCCTGGACCAGCCGGCGCTTCATCTCGGCGGCGATACCGCGCTGCAGGAAGAGGCGGCGGGTGGTGGTGCAGCGCTGGCCGGCGGTGCCGACGGCGCCGAAGAGCACGGCGCGGAAGGCGAGGTCGAGGTCGGCGTCGTCCATCACCAGGATGCCGTTGTTGCCGCCCAGCTCGAGCAGCGTGCGGCCGAAGCGGTCGGCGACCACCTTGCCCACCTCGCGCCCCATGCGGCCGGAGCCGGTGGCGGAGATCAGCGGGAAGCGGCGGTCGGCGACCAGGCGCTCGGCGACGCCGGTGCGGCCGCCGAGGACGAGGTTGAAGATCGGCGGCGCGTTGTTGGCCTTGAGGACACGGTCGGCGATGCGGGTGACGGCGAGCGCGGTGAGCGGCGTCTGGTGCGAGGGCTTCCAGATCATCGAGTCGCCGCAGACGGCGGCCACCATGGCGTTCCAGGCCCAGACGGCGACCGGGAAGTTGAAGGCGGTGATGATGCCGACCGGCCCCAGCGGGTGCCACTGCTCGTACATCCGGTGCTGCGGCCGCTCGGAGTGCATGGCGAGGCCGTAGAGCTGGCGCGACAGGCCGACGGCGAGGTCCGCCATGTCGATCATCTCCTGCACCTCGCCCCGCCCCTCGGAGAGGACCTTGCCCATCTCCAGGGTCACCAGTTGGCCCAGCTCCTCTTTGTGATGGCGGAGCTCCTCGCCGAGCTGGCGCACGATCTCCCCCCGGCGCGGCGCCGGCCAGGTGCGCCACTCGCGGAAGGCCTCGACGGTGACCGCGGCCACCCGCTCGTAGTCCTCGATCGTGGCCATCCGCACCGCCGCGATCGTCTCGCCGGTCGTCGGGTTGATCGACTCCAGCCGCTCGCCGTGGGTCGGGATCCACTCGCCGTCGAAGGCGCCGTGGTTCTCGGCCTCGATGCCGAGGGAGTCGAGGATTCTGGAAACGCTGCTAACGGTATCGACAGTCATCGGATTTCTCCTGGAAAGTTTCAAGCTGGACAAGACAGGATAGCGCATCGCCTACAATGCCGCACGATGTACGGCCTCCTTCCGCCCCTGCTGCTCGCTCTTTTCGGTGCCTGGTGCGGGACGTTCGCCTGGGGGCCCTCCTGGCCGGCGAGCGCCGCCGCCGCGCTCGCGCTCCTCGGCTCGCTGCTCTGGATCGCACCCCCCTGGCGCGACCCCCTGCGGCTGGGCGCCACCGGGCGCCTGCTCCCCTGGGCGCTCTGGATCGCCATGGCGGCGAGCGGCTGGGCCTCGCCGGTGCCGCGGGCGGGGTGGGTGGCGCTGATCCTCCTGCCGGCCTTCCTGGTGCTGCCCGGCGTGGTCGAGCGCTGCTGGCGGCTGGAGGAGGAGCGCCGGCAGGGCCTGCGGGCGCTGGCGCTCGTCGTCGCCGGCGTCGCTCTCTGGTCGCTGATCGACTGGCTGGCCCTGGGCTCCCCCCGGCCGGCGATGCCGCTCGGCCACCACAACCTGCTCGCCGCCTGGCTGGTGATCCTGCTGCCGCTGGCGGTGCTGCCGGCGCGCGAGCTCGGCCCCTGGCGCTTCGCCGGCCTCGCCGCCGGCGGGCTGGCGGCGGCGGCGATCCTGGCCAGCCGCTCGCTCGCCGGGTGCGCGGCGCTCGCCGCCGCGGCCCTCCTGGCCTTCGGCGCGCGGGCCGGCCGCTCGCGCCGGCGGTGGGGGTGGCTCGCGCTGCTGGCCGCCGCGCTGCTCGTCTCCTTCGTCCAGCTCCCACGGGTGCTGCGGATCGCCTCCGGGGCGGATCTCTCGGCCCAGGCCCGCGGCGCCTACCTGGCGGCCGGGATCGAGGGGTTCCAGACCCGCCCGATGCTCGGCTGGGGTCCGGGATCGGTGCCGTGGACGGCGGCGGCCTTCCTCGAGCCGGTGCTGCGGGTTAACCCCTGGGGGGAGTCGGTGGGGGATCTCCACTCCCTGCCGGTCCAGCTCGCCTATGAGCTGGGCATCACCGGCCTGCTGCTGGTGGCGGGCCTGATCGTTCTCTTCTTCGTACGGCGGATCGCCGAGCGCGAGGAGGGGCGGGACCCCGCGTTGCTGCTGGGCGGCCTGCTCGGCCTCGGCAGCGGCGCCGTGGCCTCGCTCGGCAGTGGCGCGCTGGCGGTGACCGCGCTCCCCCTGGCCGCCGCGGTGGCCGCCGGCGCGGCGCTCGCCGGCAGCGGCCGGGGGAAGGCGCGGAGCTCGCGGCTGCCGGTGCGGATCTACGCGCTGGCCGCGCTGCTCGCCTTGGCTCCCCTGGAGATCGCCCGCTGGCACTACGACCGGGCGCGGCTGGCCGGCGCGCAGCCTGGGGAAGCCGAGGCGGAGCTCGCGGCGGCGATGCGGCTCGATCCCGAGTTCCCGCTCTACCCCATGCGGCTCGCCCTGGGCACTGAGGAGCGGGACCGCGCCGCCGGGCTCGCCCTGCGGGCGGCGGAGAAGGGGGGCGCCATCCCTTCCCTCTGGCTGGTCGCCGGCGTCCTCGGACGCTCGGCGAAAGCCCCCTGGGCCGGCAACGCCCTGGAGCGGGCCTGTTTCCTCGACCCGCTCGATCCCTTCCCTTCCTACTACGGCATGCTCGCCAACCTCGCGGACCCGGACGCTCCGGCCCGCGGCGCGCAGGCGCTGCTGAACGAGCCCCGGCTCGCCGCCGCGGTTTTCTGGGAGCGCCATCCCGAGCTGCTCGCTCAGAGCCTCACCCTGGTGCGCGCTTGGCCGGGAGTTGACGCCGGCTGGAAGGAGGCCCTGCTAGCGGCGGTGCCGCCGCCGGGGGGCCGGAGCGGCCCGATAAGGAAGGTGGAGCTGACGATCGACACCGAGCAGCAGGAGACGCTCTCCCTGACCGCCTTCCGCCGCCGCCCCTGGCCGACCCCGTTGGGTCTCGTCGATGTCCGGCAACCGGTCTGGGAGGGGTTCCGGGTTCCCCCCGCCGCCGCCTCGAAGGGGACGGCGCCCGGTTTCTACCGCGCCGCGCCCTGCCGCCGCTCACTCAGTGGGCAGCGTCTGCTCACGCCGTGAGCGCTTTCCGGTGCTCACCCCGATCTCCACAAAGACTGTGGAAAACCTTGTGGGAAAAAGCTGTGTCAGCCCAGGAAAGCCACGCCCTCATATCGGTTTGACCCACTTTGAACAGCTTTTTGTGCAATTCCGGCAACTCATTTCACCTCAACAGGTTGAAAAATCTTTCCAGAGCAGGGAGGTAGTTTTTGTCGAAAGTACTTCCAGGGCGAGAGCAGAATTTTCCACAGCCGCGGAGCGCGTCCGTCCGGGAGAGTACGGAAGGCGCGTTGTCAAGCCCTAATCCGCGTCTCCCGGCACGAAGGAGACGTCGCCTCCGGCGCCGGTCTGGAAGAGGTAGGTCTGCACCGGTCCGCCCCCCAGCACTTCCGTAGTGACGGTCCAGCGGCCGTCGCCGGTCTGCGGGAAGACTCCGCTCAGCGCCCGCTCGAAGCTCTGCCTTGGGCGCAGCGTCAACCCGGCCGAGCGGACGACCTCTCCGGAGGGGCCGCGCAGGCTCAGCCGCAGGTTCGCGGGGGCATCGCCGAGGTTGACCGCACCCCAGCTCGCGCGGGTGAAGGTAGAGGACGCGGCGCCGAAGTCCACGGATCGAGCCCTCGCGGTCTCCCCGGGCGCCCGGCTGTCCACCAGCGCGGCGAAGCGGCTTCCCGCGCCGCCGCGCGCGGTGGAAACGGTGAGGCTCAGCACCCGCGGCGCCGGACTCTCGCCGCTCCAGGAGATCCGCAGAGCGCCCAGGGCCTCCTTCAGGCCGAAGAGGTCGTGCAGCACGTCCTCGACGAAGACCGAGCCCTGGGGGGGGATCGTCAGGGTCGCGACGCGGCTCGACGCCCCGCCGTCCTGGCCGCCGCGCAGCCAGAGCTCGCAGCGCAGCTCCCGCGCCTGCGCCGAGGGGTTGGCGGCCAGCAGCCGGCTGAACTGGAAGGTGTTGAAGGCGCCGGGGCCGCGCGTGACCCGCGGGATCAGCAGCTCGCTCCCGGCGACTCCTGCCTGGGCGGGGAGGAAGAGCGGCGCCTGGAGCTCGCCCCCGAGCAGGGTGGCGGCGGCGGCGAAGCGGATGCCGCTGCCGGCGATCCGGGCGCTGAACGGGCCGGTGTGGCTGGCGAGATCGAGGAACAGCCGGTCGATCCGCAGGGAGCGGGAGGAGCGGGGCCCGAGGTCGAGAGCCACGGGGCCCCCCACCGGTTCCCCCGTGCTGTCGAACAGCGCGATCGCGACCTGACCGCCGCTCTCCTCCAGATTGTCGACCAGCAGGGTGACGATGGACCCATCGCCGCCGGGCAGCCCGGCCACCACCTGCTCGTCGGCCGACCAGGCGGCCTCCGGCGCTTCGGCGGTGAGCGGGCCGAGGCTGCCGGCGGCGAGGTCGCCGGAGCGGGCGCGGCTGAAGGCGCGCACCCGCGCCGCGCCGCCGCCGGTGACGGACGGCAGATAGGAGAGGTCGAGGGAGCCCTGCCCGCCGGCTCCGAACAGCGTCCCCAGGACGTCGGGGACGAACAGGGTGCCCCCGGGGAGCAGGGTCATGTCCCTGGAGACCGGCGCGCCAGCGGCGCGCGGCCGGAAGGTCGCCCGCACCAGGGTGGGGGAGTCACCGTCGTTGGCCAGCCAGAGGTCGCTGCGCAGGACCGCGCCGCCGAGCGGCGCCGAGAGGACGTTGGGGAGGAACGACGCGCCTTCGGCGGCGTCGAGCGCCGGCCCTTCGACGTGAATCCGGATCGTCCGCTCGGAGACCTGGCCGAGATCGCCCAGCAGGCGGACCTTGACCGCCGCGTCCCCCGGGGTGGTGAAGATGTGGGAGGCGCAGAAGGACCCCGGCGCGCACGGAGCGTCGCTCAGCTCCAATCCGCCGGGGAACTCCCATCTCGCCTGCCGCGCCGGGCCGGAGAAGAAGACGGCGAAGGCGACCGGCTCACCGGTGCGGGGGCCTCTGCCGCCCGCCGGCCGCGGCGCCAGCGAGAGCGCCTGCAGCGGCTGCAGGGCTGGGGTCGCGATCGCCGCCCGCGGGCCGCGGCTCTCGCCCCGGGCGTTGAAGGCGGCGACCTGGTATTCGTAGTGGGAGCCGGGCTTCAGGCCGGGGTCCACATAGACCGTCGTCCCGGCCGGGAGCTCCGCGATGCGGACGAGCTTGCCGGTGCCGGTCGCCCGGTAGACGCGGAACCCCTCCTCGCCGCCGGAGCGGTCCTCCCAGAGGAGGCTGGCGGTGAGCCCCGCCCCCTGGATGATGAGGCTGGTGGGGGGCGCCAGCGGCGCCGCGCCCACGCCGATGCCGGGCCGGTAGAGCGCCTGGAGGGCCCGCCGGTCGTCGTCGGCCAGGCGGGCGCCGCGGCCGTCGTCGTGGAGATAGGCGCGCATCAGAGCGTCGCCGGCGGGGCCGTTCGGGGCGCAGGCGCCGCTGCCGGCGTCGCCGCAGGAGTGGCTGAGGCCGAGCGTGTGACCCAGCTCGTGCCCGAAGATCTCCTCGGCGGCCTTGGAGGGGTTGGCGCTGCGGGCCAGGAAACAGCCGATCCCGGCGTTGGTGACGATGTCCGCGCCGGTGACCGGGATGAAGGACTCGCCGCCCCAGGCGGCCCGCTGCCGGGCGTCGTACCAGGGGCCGCCGACCGCCAGCACGCCCCCCTTGTCGCAGTCGAACGGATCGGCGATCGGCTCGTCGAAGAGGATCGCGTTGACGCCGTCGAAGACGCCGAGGCCGCCGGTGGCATCGGTCCGGCCGACGTAGGCGTAGTGGATGGGGGTCGTGGGCTCGGCGTTCCAGGCCGCCAGGGCGCGCTGGAACTCGGCGAAGCCGCCGCCGGCGACCCCCGGCTGGCCGGCGCTGTTGGCGGCCCAGGCCACGCTCCCTCCCTCTTCGAAGCCGAACCAGCGCATGCGGGCGCCGCCGGCTTCAAGCAGGGTGTACTTGTCCGGAAGGACCGGAGTCCCCTGCACGAGGTAGTCCGGCGCGCGGCGCACCCCGGCCTTGCGGTCGGCGAGCCAGCCGCGGAAACGGGAGAGATCGCGCGCCGGGTCAACTCCCGCGCCGCTCACCTCTTTCGCTTCCGACAGATCGCGGACAGCGAGCGTCCGGCCGTCCGCCGCCGTCCGCACGTGGAAGGCGCCCAGCATCAGATGGAGGACGTGGAACGAGCCGTCGGCGTTGGGGGCCAGGAAGAGGAGGACGCGCTCGCCCGGCTGGAACCGGGGGGCGCCCCAGATCTGCAGCGACATGCCGTCGGCGCGGCGTCCGCCGGGAACGCGGACGGTGAGCGTGTCCCCCGCCGCGGCGCCGCGGATCGCCCGCTCGACGGTGATCCGGTAGTCGGTGGCGGGGAGCCGGCCGTCGGCTCTGTTCGTGGACGTGCCGGTGACGGCTTCGACAATGACCGGCGCCTGGTCGACGAGGTCGGCGTCCGCGACCCGCTGGTAGGTGGTGGCCGCCAGCGGAGCGGCGAGCAGACAGACGATGGACAAGGCGCCAAGGGCGCGCGGAAGCGCTCTCATTGTCGTAGAGACCCCAGCCCCGCGGGCGGGCTAAACCTTGATGGGGCCGGCGGAGGCTGTCAGGGCCGGCCTTTTTTCAATGGTGGTAGATCTCTGCAACAAACGGGCCCGCCATGAACTGGGCGGAATCGATCTGGCTCTGCAGGCAGACCCCCCGCGGGTTCTCGGTGAGCAGCAGGCGGGCCGACTCGGCGAGGCCGGCGGTGGTGGTCGTCTGGATCGCCTTGAGCGTCCGGGCGCCGACGCGGCGGGGCCGGATGAGATGCGACTTCTCCAGCCGGCGCCGGGTGCCGTCGGCGCCGAGCCCCTCGACCGCGGCGTAGATCACCACCAGATCGTCCTCCATGAAGGGGACGGTCGCTTCCATCCGCTCCTGCAGATATGCGATCGGCTCCTCGCCCGCTGGAGTCTCCGCCACCACCCGCTCGATCCAGTCGTAGTGGCCGGGGTAGCGCAGCGTCTTGTAGTCGAGATGGCGGACCTTGCCCGCCAGGGCCGCCGGCAGGTCGGCGGCGCCGCCGGAGGTGAGGTCTTCCTCGTACGTGATGCCGTCGATCACCACCGTGCACCGCTCGGAGAGCGACGGCCGGGTCGTCTGCTGGTGGTCGCGCAGGACGGTGGCGGGCTTGATGTACTCGGTGGCGACGCCGCTGGGGCTCCAGGTGAAGCCGTAGAAGTGCGGCGGCCGGGCCGTGGTGGTCAAGGCGCCGACGCGCATCTCGATCCGCTCGGCGCCGTCGACCCCGTTCTCCTGGCAGAAGCGCTGATAGAGGCCGTGGCCGAGCACGTTGACGTACCCGGGCGCGAGGCCTGTCTGCAGCAGGAAGCCGCGCGAGGCTCCTTGAGCGATCTGCTGGATCTCCTCGGTCTCCTCGACGTGCTCGGTGAGGTTGGTGTAGTGGAGGTCGTGCTGGCGGGCGAGGCGCGCCATGCGCGGGGCCTCCTTGCCCGGCAGGCAGTCGAGCAGGATCTCGCCGTGCGAGAGGGCCTCGTCGAACTCGCCGTTCGTCCCCTCGGCCGGCAGGTGGAAGGAGTGGACCTCGCCGGACTTGAGGGATCCTTCCCGGATCCAAGCCGCCGCGGATTTCGCCCTCCCGGCGTCGGCGTCGCCGACGAAGATATCGACGTCGAAGTCCCCGAGCTCCCGCAACAAGAGGCCCACCGCGCTGCCCATGCCGCCGGCCCCGGCGATCACGACCTGGTGCTTTTTACTCATATCTGACGCAATCCTGTCCAGGCGCTCCGCGGAAGCCGCCTGCTGATTCGATCCAGTACGTGGGGTCAGAAGCGGTGGGTACCCGCCCCCGGAGGAAGCCGCGGCATCCTAGCACCCCCCCTCGCGAGGGGTCAACGAACGTCGGAGCCGGGGCGCCGCCGCACCGGCTGGCCGGCGAGGGCGGTCTTGTTGCGCCCGGTCTCCTTGGCCACGTACATGGCCGCGTCGGCCAGGCGCAGGAGGGTGCTCTTGCTGGCGTCGAGCGAGAGGTCGGGCTCGAGGTGCTGCCGCAGGGTGGCGACGCCGACCGAGCAGGTGATCCCCTTGAGCGACAGCGGGTCCGGCTGGATGTCCCCCGGCCCGGCGCAGAAGGTGTTGCCGACGATCTCGGCGCGGACCTCCTCAGCGACGTCGATCGCCGCCTCGAGGTCGGCCCCGGGGAGGAGCAGCACGAACTCGTCGCCGCCGTAGCGGGCGGGTATGCCGCCGACGCGCTTGACCCGGCGGCGCAGCAGGTGCCCCACCTCGCGCAGCACCTGGCTGCCGGCGAGATGGCCGTGGGTGTCGTTGACGTGCTTGAAGTAGTCGAGATCGAGGAACAGCACCGCCATGTCCAGCCCCTCGGTCTTGCAGCGGCTGATGCAGTCCGTCAGGGCGATGTGGAGGTAGCGGTCGTTGTAGAGCCCGGTCAGGTTGTCGCGCTTGGCGATCTCCTGCGCCTGGCGGCCGTCGAGCACGTTCTGGATCGAGATCGAGATGTAGCCGGCGAAGATCTCGAGCAGGTTGCGGTCCTCCTGGCTGTAGCCGGGGGCGTCGCAGCGGTTGATCAGCTCGAGCACGCCGCAGACCTCGACCCCGATACGGATCGGGATGGCGACCAGCGACTCGGTCTGATAGCGGGTCTGCTCGTCCATCGCCCGGTAGAAGAAGCGGTCGCTCGGCGCGTACGGGGTCGAGTAGGCCTCGCCGGTCAGGTAGACCCGCCCGGCGATCCCCTGGTCGGCGGGGATCGTCTTGCCCACCAGGCAGGAGGACTTGTCGCCGAAGGCGGCGATGAAGGTCAGGGTGTTCTGGCGGCGGTCGTCCTTCTTGTCGGAAGGGTCGTCGAGCAGGATCGAGCCGGCCGCCGAGGGGACGAAGCCGTTCGCCCGGCGCAGCACCTCCACCAGGTTCTCGGCAAGGCTGAGCTCCAGCGGGAAGTTGGGATTGGCCCGGCGCCGCTCCAGGAAGCGCTCGAGCTGAACGGGCTCGAGGCTGTGGTAGTCGTCCGGTGTACGGAATCCTTCTTCCGGCATGCTGACCTGCACGAGTGCGTCACTCATATCGGACGCCCCCGACTGTAGTCCAACCCTTCCACATGCCACGACTCCAGGATGATGGTATCTGAATGGAAATGTAGCAGAGTTTGCGTCAGGGTTCCACCACGGCGAGCGTTGTCCGCGCGCCTTGCGCCAGCCGCCGGAGGAGACGGCGGCTGCGGGAGATCGCGTCCCCCCGCAGGGCGTCGGTGGTCGAGAGCTGGGGCGCGGAGCGGAGATAGCGCAGGTCCTCGATCAACAGATCGAGCTCGTCGAGGGCCTCGGCCTCCACCCCCTGGTCCGCCAGCAGCTCGCGCCAGCGCGAGGGGGGCGTCGCCGGCGATACCCCCCAGCGCCGGGCGAGGAGGTCGCGCCAGGCCTCCTCCAGACGCAGGGCCATCTGCCGGGGGCGCTCCTCGGCCTCGGCCTCGCGCAGGACCTCCGCGAACCGGCGGGCCTCCTCGTTCTCCTCACCCCTCTCGATACCGGTGCGCGCCGACCGCCCGCGGACCAGCGCCGCCACCAGGACGAGCCCCCAGGGGAGGGCGACCAGCCAGGGGAGGACGGGCGACCAGCGGCGGCCGGAGAGGCCGGCCCGCCCGGCGCCCACGGTGCCGGCCGCCGCGCCGGCGGCGGCGGGCCGCGCCGGTGCCGCCAGACTGGCCACACTCGGCGGCGGGGCCAGCGCGGTCAGCGCCAGATCCGTCGTCGTCGCCACCTGATAGCGGGCCTCCGCGGGATCGAAGTAGGTGATCTTCGGCGCGTCCAGCGTAAAGCGGCCGGCGCGGTCGGGGACGACGGCGTAGCGCCAGATCCGGGTGCCGCGCACGGCGCTGCCGTTGAGCTCCTCCTTCCCCTCCTGCTGCGGGGGGAGCAGGGTGAGCCCGGGCGGCGGCTGGACGCGGGGCTCCCGGATCCCCTGGAGATTGCCGACCCCCGAGAGGCGCACCGTGAGGGTGGCCGCCTCGCCGAGGTGGATCTCGCGTGGCTCGAGCTCCGCCGCCAGCGCGAGCTCGCCGACGGCGCCGCCGAACCCCGGCGGCGCCGGCGGCAGCGGCTGCACGTCGATCGTCTGCGCCGCCGTCTGCAGCCGGATCTGCTCGGAGTGGGCGAGCGTCGGGCGGAAGGAGAAGAAGGAGCGGTCGTAGCGCTGCACCACCAGGTCGATCGTCGCCGGCTCCACCTTGTAGGAGCCCGGGCGCAAGGGGAAGAGCGCTTTCTTGAGCAGCGGCACCCGGCCGTAGCGCCGGCCGTCGATGTCCACCATGTCCGTCGGGAGCTGCTGCGGGAGCGGGATGTCGCGCACCCAGAAGCCGCGGAAGGCCGGGATCCCGCTCGGCGAGATGCCGGCGATGTCCTCGCGCGTATAGAGATAGATGGTGTAGAGCACCTGCTGGCCGGCCACCGGCCGCGCCGGCTGCAGCTCGGCGCGGAGGAAGACCTCCGGCTGCCGCGGCTCCTCCCGCCAGGGGCTCTGCATGCGGCCGAAGAGCCGCTGGAAAGGGTCGTCCTGCTCCTCGTCCGGGGCGCGGGGGCGGCGTTGCGCCTGGCTGGTGGGCTCCTGCTGCACCCGCAGCTCCTGGGCCGGCAGGCGCACCTCCTTGTCGTCGAGCCCGACGACGATCGCCCGCACCCGGGCCTTGCCGAGCGCCAGCGGGCGGACCTGCCAGGAGGTGCGGAAGGTGCGCGACAGGTCGCCGTTGGTGAAGCGGATGTCGTCGTACCGCGACGGGCGGCCGATGACCTCCAGGTTGTCCAGCTCGAAACCCGGCCGGAAGCTCATGGTGGAGAAGCCGTCGCCGTGGACCTCGATGGTGAGCGTCGCCGTCTCGTCGAGGCCGATCACCTCGGGCTCGAGGGTGACCTTGATCTCCTCGGCCATCGCCGGGAGGGCGAGGAGGATCATCAGGAGGAGCAGACCAGGATTTCTCACCAGTCCTTCCCCTTCGCGGACCGCTGGCGCGCCCGCTTCGCCGCCTGGTCGCGGCGCTGCTGGCGCTCCATGTTCTCGACCGCCGAGAGCACCGAGGCCGCCTCGCGGCCATTCATGTCCGGCTGGTTGCGGAACTGCGGCAGGCGGTCGTCCTGCCCCTCGCCCGGCTTCTGCGCGCCCTGGCCGGGCTGCGGCTGCTGCCCCTGCTGCGGCGCGGACGGCTGCTGGTTCCCCGGCTGCGGCGGGTTCTGCTGCGGGCTGTTCCCCTTCCCCTGCTGGCTCGAGGGGTCCTGGTTCTTGGAGCGGTTGCCGCGCGAGCCCGGCGGCCGCCCCTGCGCCCCCATCTTCCGCTTCTTCTCCTCGCGCAGGGCCAGCTCCAGGTTGTATTTGGCATTCTGGTCCGCCGGCCGTTCGCGCAGCGCCTGCCGGTAGGCCTCCGCCGCGCCGGCGGCGTCGCCCGCCTCCAGGCGCGCGTTGCCGAGGTTGTAGTGCGCCACCGGCGACAGCTCGGGCGATGCCCGCTTGGCCGCCTCCTCGAGCAGCGAGACCGCCTTGCGCGTGTGGCCGGCCCCGAGGTGGACCGTGCCGGCGTCGTACTGGACGGTGGGATCGCCCGGCGCCAGCCGCGACGCCGTATCCATCGGCCCCACCGCCTCCTTCGGCTTACCCGCCCGGTAGGAGTCGATCGCCCGCTCCGTCCGCTCCCGCGGGTTGTACATCCAGCGCTCGACCCAGGTCGGCAGGTGCGGCTGCAGGAACGAGGGGAGCGACGGCAGGGCGAGCGCGCCGAGGAGGAAAAGAGCGGGGAAGACGTGGGCGCGCGCGACGGCGGGCGCCGTCTTCGCCGGGACGGCCCTCGCCGGGGCGGTTTTTGCGGGGACAGCCGCCTCCGGCGCGAACGGTCCCACCGCCAGGTAGACCAGCAGCGCGAGGGCCGCCAGGGCGAGCGGCCACTGGAAGCGCTCCTCCAGCGTGCTCAGGCTCTGGCTCTCGATCGTCCGCTTCTCCAGGCGGTCGATCTTGCGCAGGATCGGCGCCGGATCGACCGCGGCGCTGGTCGCCCGCAGGTACTCGCCGCCGGTCGAGCGGGCGAGCTTCTCGAGGACGTCCTCGTGGAGCTGGCTGACCACGACCGTGCCCTCGGCGTCCCGCTTGAGCTCGCTCGTCCCCGGGATCGGCACCGTCCCCCCCTGGGGCGTGCCGAGGCCGAAGGCGAAAACGGCCACCCCTTCCTCTTTCAGCTTGGCGATCTCGGACTCGAGGCCGCCGCCGAAGTCCTCGCCATCGGAGAGGAGCACCAGCACGCGGTGCTTCTCGCTCCCCTCGCCGAACAGGCGCAGCGCCGTCTCCACCCCCGGCGCCAGCTCCGTCCCCGGGGTGGGGAGCGAGCCGGGATCGATCGCGTCGAGCAGCAGGTCGATCACCCCGGCGTCGAGGGTGAGCGGGGCGAGCGCCACCGAGTCCCCCTCGGTCTGCACCAGCCCCACCCGGTTCCCCGGCATCTCGCGGGTCATCCGCCGCACCAGCGACTTGGCGACGAACAGGCGCGACGGAGCGGCGTCGCGGGCGCCCATCGAGAGCGAGGAGTCGACCAGGAAGACCACGTCCACCCCCTTGCGCTCCACCTTCTGCTCGCCGCTCCCCCAGCGCGGCCGGGCCAGCGCGAACGAGGCGCCGAGCACCGCCAGGGCGAGCGCCGCCACCGACAGCGTCAGGCGCCGCGGGGCGAACGCCGGCAGCAGGCGGCTCCACAGGCCGCGGGCCGCCCACGCCGCGTCCGCCGCCAGGCGCCGGCGCCAGAGTCCCATCGCCGCCGCCACCGCCAGGGGGGCGAGCAGGGCGAGCCAGAGGAGGTCGGGGACGGCGAAGGTCATGGCTCGGCGGTCACCTGCAGGCCGGCGGCGGCCAGGGGGAGGAGGAGCAGGGCGAGCCCCGCCCAGACCAGCGGCGGGAACGCCTCGCGATAGCGGACGTAGCGCTTCACGTGCAGCGGCGTCTTCTCCAGGCGGTCGATCTCGTGGAAGATCCGCCGCAGCCCCTCGCGGTCGGTGGCGCGGTAGAACTGGGCGCCGGTCCGCTGCGAGATCTGCCGCAGCAGGTTCTCATCCACCGGCACGTTCATGATGTAGCGGCGGGTCACGGTCTGGCCGGTCACCGGGTCCTGCACCGGCAGCGGCACCTGCACCCGGCCGGCCGAGCCGACGCCGATGGTGTAGACCTTCACCCCCAGCCCCTTGCAGAGCGCCGCGGCGGAGATCGGATCGATCGCGCCGGCGTTGTTGGCGCCGTCGGTGACCAGCACGGCGATCTTGGTCTTGGCCTGGCTGTCCTTGAGCCGCGCGGCGGCGCTCGCCAGGGCGACGCCGATCGCGGTGCCGTCCGGCAGGGTGTTGAGCTCGACCGAGTCGACGATCAGGCCCAGCATGTCGCGGTCGGTGGTCAGCGGCGCCCGGGTCATCGCCGCGCCGGAGAAGATGGTGAGGCCGAGGCGGTCCCCCGGCCGGCCGGCGACGAACTCCTTGACCACCTGCTTGGCCACCGTCAGCCGGTCCTTCGGCTTGAAGTCCTCGGCCCCCATGCTCCCCGAGACGTCGAGCACGAGCTGGACGTCGATCCCCTCGGTCAGGCTCTCCTCCCAGGCGTAGCCGAGCTGCGGCCGGGCGAGCGCCGCCACCAGGCAGGCGAAGGCGAGGAGGCGGGTGTAGAAGGGCAGGTGGAGCCGCCAGGCGCCGCGAGTGCGCCGTCCGGATTTCCCCGGCCCCGCCGGCAGGCGGCTGTAGGTGAGGGCGCCCAGCGACGAGCGGCGATGGTGGGCCCAGGCGAGCAGCGGCAGGGCGAGCAGGAGCAGCAGCCAGGCCGGGCTCGCCAGATTGGGGATCGCGTTCGTGATTCCGCCCATCAGCCCGTCGCCTCCAGCGTCTCGGGCGTTTCCACGGTGACAGGGGCGAGGTGCGACTCCCACTCCTCGCCAAGCCGGCGCGCCGCCTCGGCGCGCTCCCGCCCTTGAGTTTCCCCCACCTCCTGGCGGGCGAACTTGACGAGATCGCAGGTGCGCAGCAGCTCGACCGTCTGCCGCACCAGCGGGCCGGGCATCCGGCGCGACAGGAGCTGGCGCTGGATGTCACTCGTGGTGCTCTCGACCGCCGGGAAGGGGAGCCGGCGCCCGAGGTAGCGGCGGAGGGCGAAGCTCAGCGCCGTGTGGAGCGCGAGCATCGAAGGCTCGGCGCGCAGGCGGTCGAGCTCGGCCGTCAGCTCGGCGAGCGGCGGCAGCGCCGGCACCATCCTCGAGCCGCCCTGCGCCAGCCGGCGCCGGCGCCAGAGGATCGCCGCGGCGGCGAGGCAGGCGGCGGCGAGCCCCGCCACCGTCCACCAGAAACGGGAGCCCAGCGGCAGCGGACGGGGCTGCGCGGCCGGCCTGGGAGTCGTGTCCTTCTCGTTCGGGGGGATCACCGAGCGCACAGAAAGGGCGAGTCCGGCGGGCGTCGGCGCCTGCACGGTCCCCGTCCTGAGCGGCACGGCGATCGCGATCCCCGGCAGCGGCACGCTCCCGGTCCGGAACGCCGCCAGGGTGAGCCGCTGCTCCCAGGTGGCGATCCCCCCCTGCTCGGAGATCTTGCCCGGCAAGGTCTTGCCGGCGATCTCCACCTCCCCCCACGTCTTCCCCCACGCCGGGAAGCGGGGCTCCGCCGCCAGGTTCGCCGCCGGCACCCGCAGCGTGATCGTCGCCCGCACGGGGTCGCCGACGGTGGGGGCGGTGGGGGCGAGGGTGACCGTGACCTGGGGCGGCTGGGCGAGGAGCGGGGCGGCCGTCAGGAAAACCCCGATCAGCAAGGCTGCCGTAGGGTGCGCTGTGCGCACCATCCACCGTTTCTGGTGCGCACAGCGCACCCTACGGGAACCCGCCATGCGGTCCATTCCCTTCATCGCCGCCGCAACCTCTTGCGCCGCTGCTCGAAGAACGCCAGCAGCGTATTGATGTACGGCCGGTCCGTCCGCAGCTCCAGGCGGTCGACGCCGAGCTTGCGGGCGAGCCGCGCGAGATTCCCGCGCTCGCGCCGCCGCAGCTCGGCGTGCTGGCGGCCGACCCGCTTGCCGCTCACCAGGGCCGTCTCCCCGGTCTCGGCGTCGCGCAGCACGACCGGGCCGACGGCGGGGATCTCCTGATCGCGCGGATCGACGATCTCCACCACGATCACGTCGTGGCGGGCGGCGGCCGCCTTGAGGGCGCGCGTGCAGGGAGAATCGAGGAAGTCCGAGATCACAAAGAGGACCGAGCGGCGCTTGAGCGTCGCCAGCACCGCGTCGAGCCCCTGCTCGAGGTCGGTCCCGCCCGAGGCCGGGCGGTCGAGGATCTCGCGGACCATGCGCAGCACGTGCGTGCGCCGCCGCCGGGGCTCCAGGAAGAGCTCCAGACGGTCGCTGACCAGGGCGGCGCCGACGCGGTCCTGGTTGCGCAGGGCGGCGAAGGCGAGCAGGGCGGCGATCTCCGCCGACAGCTCGCGCTTGAGGATCGCCCGCGAGCCGAAGGAGAGGCTCCCCGAGACGTCCACCACCAGGAAGATCGTGAGATCCCGCTCCTCGACGAACTTCTTGACGAACGGCGTGCCCATGCGGGCGGTGACGTTCCAGTCGATCGAGCGGATGTCGTCCCCCGGCTGATAGGGGCGCACCTCGGCGAACTCCATGCCGAGCCCCTTGAACACCGAGTGGTAGTCCCCCGCGACCCCCTGGTCGACGAGGCGGTTGGTGGCGATCTCGATGCGCCGCACCTTGCGCATCAGGTCCGCCGGCAGGGCGGCGTTGCGCTTCCGGCCTTCAGCCGGCCTGGCATCCTTGGGAGGCTCGCGTCGGCGCAGGAAACCCAGCATCGCGAAAACCTCGGGTCCTAGGGCACCGGAACGCGGTCGAGCAACCGCGCGATCAGCGCGTCGGTCGTGATCTCCTCGGCCTCGGCTTCATAGGTGGGGATGATGCGGTGGCGGAGCACGTCGGGAGCCAGCTCCTTGACGTCCTCCGGGATCACGTAGCCGCGCCCGCGCACCATCGCCAGCGCCTTGGCGGCGCGAGCGAGAAACAGGGTGGCGCGCGGCGAGGCGCCGAAGGAGATCAGGTCGGCGAGATCGGCCAGCCCCACCGCCCGCGGGTCACGCGTGGCCAGCACCAGGTCCAGGATGTAGGTGCGGATCTTGCCGTCGAGATAGACCCCGTCCACCACCTCGCGCAGGGCGAGCAGGCGCTCGCGCTCCAGCACCGGATGCGCCTTGAGGTCGCTCGCCACCAGCATGCGATCGAGGATCTCCGCCTCCTCCTGCCGGGAGGGGTAGGTGACCTTGAGCTTCATCATGAAGCGGTCCACCTGCGCCTCGGCGAGCGGGTAGGTGCCCTCCTGCTCGATCGGGTTCTGCGTCGCCAGCACCATGAACGGCTCGGGGAGGCTGTAGCTCCGGTCGCCGAGCGTGACCTGCCGCTCCTCCATCGACTCCAGCAGCGCCGACTGCACCTTGGCCGGGGCGCGGTTGATCTCGTCGGCGAGCAGCAGATGGGTGAACACCGGACCCCGGCGGGCCAGGAACTCCGCCGTCCGCTGGTCGTAGATCAGCGTGCCGACGAGGTCGGCCGGCAGCAGGTCGGGGGTGAACTGGATGCGCTGGAAGTCGATCGCCAGCGTCTGGGCCAGCGTCTTGACGGCCAGCGTCTTGGCGAGGCCCGGCACCCCCTCGATCAGCACGTGGCCGCGGGAGAGGAGCCCCACCAGCAGGCGGTCGAGCAGGTAGTCCTGCCCCACGATCACCCGGCGCAGCTCGGCTTCGACCCGCTTGAGGGTCATGGTTTCGCGTTCTATATCTCGGCTCAGCGTGGCGACATTCGGTTCCATAGACACTCCGGGAACCCCCAGGCTGCAAGGGGGATGCCATAGATGTTCTTGCCCTGTATCCGCAGGGAGGACGGGATCCCGCGGTTCGCTCCCGCCCGCCCTGACGGCGGATCACGGGCCAAATTGGCACATCCGCGGGGACATCCTCTGATACCGTTCCCCGGTGCGCAAGCCCCTCTTGAAGAAGGCCCTTGGCCAGCACCACCTGGTGGACGGCGCCCTCTGCCGGCCGCTGATTCAATTTCTGGCCCCGGCGGGGGAGCGGGTGCTGGAGATCGGCCCCGGCGGCGGCGTGCTGACCGCCGAGCTGCTCGCCGCCGGCGCGCGGGTGCTCGGCTGGGAGCTCGACCCCGCCTGGGCCGCCTTCCTGCGCCGCAGATTCCCGGACCCGCGTCTCGCCCTGGTGGTGGGCGACGCCCTCGAGATCGCCTGGGACCGCCTCCCCGCACCGACCCTGGTCACCGGAAACCTCCCCTACAACGTCTCGACGGCGATCCTCGAGGACCTCCTGCCGCACCACGCCCAGATCCCCCGCGCCGCCTTCCTGGTGCAGAAAGAGGTCGCGGACCGCATCGTCGCCGCCCCCGGCACTGAGGCCTACGGTTCCTTCAGCGTGATCGTGGCCGCCTATGCCAGCCCCCGCATCCTGGGCCGGGTCCGTCCCGGCAGCTTCCGGCCTCCCCCAAAGGTGGACAGCGCCTTCGTCGGCCTCGAGCTCGCGCCCCCGCCGCTGCCCCAGGAAGAGATGAAGGACTTCATCGCCTTCGTCCGCCTCGCCTTCGCCAAGCGGCGAAAGACCGTGCGGAACTCGCTGGCGTCAGGATGGGGGAGGGAGAAGGCGGAAGCGGCGCTCGCCGCGGCCGGGATTCCGGAGCGCGCGCGGGCGGAGGAGTTGGGGCTGGGGGAGTTTCTGGGGATTTACGGGCACAGTATTGAAGGCAGCGTTGACAAGGAGTAGAGTGGGAGCACTCAATAGGAGGCTCAAAGATGAAGGCAAGCATCCTCGCGTGTCTCGTCGCCTTGGTCGCCGTTGCCGGCTTCGCGCAGGCGCCGGGCGAGAACCCTTCCACTCCGACCGTGCTCGCCAGCCCGGCCGCCGCCGCCGTCCCCGCGGCGAAACAGCCCCTGCCCACGAAAGCCACCTGCACCGCGAGATGCACAGGCTCGACGAGCGTGAGCTGCTCCACCTCAGGGACAGGGAGCTGCTCGGCTGTGGACCGTGACTGCGGCACCAATGAGCGGGGACATGTCACCTGCAACGGGGTGACGACCAACTGCCCCACCAGTTGCGCCTGCGGCACGGTCTGCAACTGCGCCGCCCCCTGCTTCACGACGCCGTGCGACTCCGGAGGGGGGTACATCATCGACTGCTCCTCGTGGGGGATCTGCAACACGAGCTGCTACTGCGGCGGCGAGTGCCTGCAGGGCGGAGACCCCTCGCAGAGCAGCGCCGTATCCGGCGGCAACTGCACCACCCCGCCGCAGACCGATCCGCTGCTCGCGAAGATCTTCGGGTAATTCTCTAAGAGCCAGGGAGGGGAGCGCTCCCCTCCCGAGGCTGCCTACTCATAGTGAGTCCACATCCGCAGGATCTTGACGACCCGCTCCTCTTCCAGCACCTGATAGATGAGCCGATGCTGGATGTTGATCCGCCGGGAGTAGGCGCCGGCCAGGTCGCCGACCAACTTTTCGTATCGCGGCGGATTGCGGAACGGATCCTCCTTGAGGATCTCCAGAAGCTCTTCCGCCTTGCTCCTCAGGTTGGCTGAAGAGATTTTTTTGGCATCTTTCTGCGCCTGCTTCGTAAAGACCAGGCGCCACGGATCTACCAATCGATCTCCTCGGTGCACTCTTCGACGGGGGTCTCCATCCCCTCCCGGATCGACTCTCTCATGCCGGGGATCGAAAGCAGGTGCATCGTCTCCTGAAGGGCTCGCCAGTCCTGTTCCGAAACCAGCACCGCGTTGGTCTTCTTGCCGGTGATCTGGACGGGCTCGCTGGAGTCGGCGGTCTCTTCGATGAGGCGGTAGAGATTCGCCCGGGCCTTGCTCGCGGTGATGGTCTTCATGTCGTCATCGTACGTGAATACGTACGCTTCGGCAAGCCGCTCCTGCTGGGCGGATCCGCTCCGCGTCTACAGGCCGACGCATTCCGCCGTGTTCTCGAAGCTGACGAGCCGCCGCACCAGGGCGTTGTAGCGGGAGTGCGCCGAGTCCGGATCGGTCTCGGCCAGTTTCTCGTAGAGGCGGTGCTCCGGCGAGGCGACGACCGTCTCGGCAACGGGGAGGCCGATCCTATGCAGGCGGTGAGCGCCGATCAGGACAAGGAGAGCCGGGACTGACTCGACGCCCCTGGCGAGGTCGGCCAAGCCTTCCTGGACGAGATCGCCGCCGGGGAACGCCGTCAGATCCATGGGCTGGAATATAGCGTTGCCATCGTTTACTCCCCTTCCGCCCGCGCTCCCCTCGCATATAGCGCCTCAGAGAATGCCTTGCCGGCCCGCACGAGATGGATCTGGCGGGCGTTGTTCATCCGGCGGAGGACGTCCGAGGCCATGCGGGTGTCGATGGGGCGGCGGAGGCGGTCCGCGAAGCGGCGGTTGACCTCGGCCATGACGGCGCTCGCTCCAAAGGGCTCGCCTTCCTCCCGGCTCTCGACGACGGAGCGGATGAAGCGGCTCGCCATCATCCGTCCGGAGGCCGGGGCCTTCACCTGCGGCTCGGCGGGCGCGGGGGCTTGGGCGTGTGGCTGCTGGACGAGCTCCACCGCCGAGGAAGAGGCCGCCCGGAAGGTCTCCAGATTGTGGAGCACCTTCTCGAGCTCCGCGGCGTGCCGGGCGCGCTCCTCCCGGTGCTGCTCTTCCTGCTGGGCGTGGAAGGTCTCCCGCTCCCGGTGAAACGCGGCCCGCGACTCCAGGTTCGCCAGAACTTCCGCGACGGAAAGGTTTGAGCTCATCGAACCTCCTTGAATCGCCGCAACGTGTCTTCGAGAGGGGAGCCGCCGGGGTGCGGTCGCGGCGTTCCCCGGTCCAGTTGCGGCGATGTCTCCTGATGTTGCGGTAAATGCTCCTTGAGGCGGCCAGGATAGCACGCTAATCGCCACGGCTTTCCCAGGAAAGAGTGGGGAGCGAGTTCGAGATGCGGCATTCCCCATACCTCGGTAAATCGGGCTTGAAGGAAATGCCGCGGCTTGGCCAGGGAATGCAGCCGGTTGAGTGTTGGTTGCGGCGATTTGGAGAATTATTGCGGCATCATCTCGTCAACATGCGGCATTTGATCTTGTAGATGCTTCTTTTTGAGATCCTGCCGGAACATTGCCGCGGCTTTCTACGTTAAGTTGCGGCGATCTTGCGCCGTTGGGAGGGAGGCCGGAAGCGCTGGCGCATGGGCGCGATACTGGGAAGCGGCTGGTTCAACGCGCAAAGGGAAAGACTGCGGCGTTTTTATCCAGAGAAGCGGCATTTCGAGGAGGGAATGCTGCTTCCTGAGCTGTCGTTGCGGCGTTCCTGAGGGTTCCGGCGATGGAGCCGGCTTCAGCCGGCTTTTCGTTTCCCTTGTAGCCCGGGTGTTGACGCCCGGGCGGCGCTCGACGGCCAAAATCCTCCGATGTGCTAGACTTCATGCCTAGTTGCGAGAGATTCGTTCATCCATTTTCTAGCTATGTCCGTCGCCGTCGTCCGCAAGAAGAGCACGAGCCCGGAGCGGCCCACGTTCTCCCCGGAGAAGGGGAACGAGCTGCTGGGACTCCTGTTGCTCGCGGTCGCCGTGTTCCTGGTCCTCAGCCTCGGCAGCCATCACCCCCAGGACCCCAGCCTGCTGCACAGCGTCGCCGTGGACGCTCACGCGCACAACTGGGCCGGCTCGGTGGGGGCCCAGGTCTCCGCGGTGGCGTTCGGGTTCTTCGGCCTGACCTGCTTTCTGATCCCCCTGTTCCTGCTGATCGCCGGCTGGCGGCGGCTGCGGCGGCATGGTGCTCCGCGCGTCGTGGGGCGCGGGTTCGGCGCGGCGCTGCTGCTCGCCTCGGCCCCGGCCCTCCTCCAGATCGGCTTCGGCCGCATCGTCTGGACCGACGGCTCGATCAAGACCGGGGGCGCCTTCGGCGTGCTGCTCGCGGACTTCCTGCAGTCGCGGCTCAACCTCGCCGGTACCCTGGTGGTGCTCGCCTCGGCGGTCACCCTCGGCACGGCCCTGGCGGTGCAGTCGACCCTGGGCAACGTGCTCGCCGCCTGGCGCGACCATCTGCGCCAGCTCTGGCAGAACTGGACTCTCTCCCGCGAGCGCCGGCACGAGCGGCGGGAGAAGGAGAGGAACCGCCGGCGGGTGATCACCAAGCACCTCCAGCGAGTGGCTGAGGAGAGGCAGAAGAAGACGCCCGCCCCTGAGGCGCACCGGCCGTCGATGGCCGCCGCGGGAGTGTCGGTCGGGGCACCGCCGCCGGACCGCCTGGACCTCCCCATGCGCGGGCGGGTGACCGAGAAGAAGGGGGAAGCGGAGTTCGCGGTCCGCCGGGTTCCCGCGGCCCCCGCGATGGAGGCGGATGAGGATTTTCCCGCCGAGCCGCGCGCCGCCGGCGCGCGTCCCGCCGCTCCCACGGCCGCGGCTCCGGTCTTCAAGCCGAAGCCGGCGCCGCAGAAGGAGCTCCCCTTCGCTGGCGACATCGCTCCCGGCACGCTGCCGCCGGTCAACCTCCTGCAGATGGGGGAGGGGCGGACCGCCCAGGACGAGGTCGAGCTGGTCCGGCGGGGTGAGCTGATCCGCACCCGCTGTGCCGAGTTCGGTGTCGAGGGGACGGTCGAGGCGATCAGCCCCGGCCCGGTGATCACCGTCTTCGAATTCCAGCCGGCGCCGGGCGTGAAGGTCAGCCAGATCGTCAATCTGCAGGACGACCTGGCGCTCGCCCTCAAAGCCGAATCGGTGCGCATCGACCGCATGCCCGGCCGCTCGACGCTGGGCATGGAGGTGCCGAACAAAGAGCGCTCGATCATCCGCCTCGGCAACATGCTGGCCGACGAGCGGTTCCGCAAGTCCCCCTCGGTGCTCAACATGGCGATCGGCACCGACATCCACGGCGAGCCCTACTACGCCGACCTCGCTACCATGCCGCACCTGCTGATCGCCGGCGCCACCGGCGCGGGCAAGAGCGTCGGCCTGCAGAGCATGATCACCTCGATCCTCTACAAAGCCACGCGCGACGAGGTGCAGTTCATCTTCATCGACCCGAAGCGGATCGAGCTCGGCGTCTACGCCGACATCCCGCACCTCAAGTGCGAGGTCGTGGTGGACCCAAAGAAGGCGGCCAACGCCCTGCGCTGGGCGGTCGCCGAGATGGAGCGCCGCTACCGGCTGCTGGCCGAGGTCCACGTCCGCTCGATCGCCTACTACAACCGGGCCATTTCGGACCCGGAAACGCAGCAGCGCCTCTCCCTCTCCGACGGTGGAGACGGGCTGTTCACCGCCGCCGACTTGAAGCCGCTGCCCTATTACGTGGTAGTGATCGACGAGCTCGCCGACCTGATGATGGTCTCCTCCTCGGACGTCGAGACCTCGATCGCCCGGTTGGCGCAGATGGCCCGCGCCGTGGGCATCCACCTGATCGTGGCGACCCAGCGGCCGTCGGTGGACGTGCTGACCGGCACCATCAAGGCGAACTTCCCCTGCCGCATCTCCTTCGCCACCGCCAGCCGCCACGACTCGCGCACCATTCTCGACCAGGTAGGCTCCGAGAAGCTTCTCGGCAAAGGGGACATGCTGATGATGCCCCCCAGCTCGTCGCGGGTGATGCGCCTGCACGGCGCCTACATCTCCGAGCAGGAGACGGCGGCGCTGATCCGCTGGCTCAAGAAGCTCGGCAAGCCGGAGCTCGATCCCGACGTGCTCAAGGCTCCCGAGGGGGACGGCGCCTCCGGCGGCGGTGGCGGCGACAACGACGACGAGCTCTACGACGAAGCCGCCCGGCTGGTGATCGCCGAGCGCCAAGCCTCGGCCAGCTTCCTCCAGCGCCGCATGCGGGTCGGCTTCTCCCGCGCCGCCCGCCTGATCGACATGATGGAGCGCGACGGCCTCCTCGGCCCCGCCCAGGGGAGCAAGCCCCGCGAGGTGCTGGTCAAGCCGGACTACTTCGAGGAGATCGACGGGGCGCGAGACGGGGTGGAGGAGTAGGCCTTTTTCCTCCCCCTTCAGGGGGAGGCCAGGAGGGGGCGCCCCAGACAAGGAGCGGCCCCGGACTCCGGAACGCCCCCCCCGCCCCGAATCCTCACCCCTGACCCCTCTCCCACCGCACTCCCCCCGACCGGGAGAGGGGAACTTGGCTGGACAGGCCGTGCTTGTAGGGTGCGCTGTGCGCACCATCGCCGTTTCTGGTGCGCACAGCGCACCCTACGCGCAAACAACGCCCGCATGAGCTCCCCTCTCCCGGTCGGGGGGAGTGCGGTGGGAGAGGGGCCGGGGGTGAGGATTCGGGGTGGGGGGGAGCGCAACAAAAAGGCCGGCGTCACCGCCGGCCTTTTCCAATCCAGGGGAGTCGATCCCCTTTCTATCTGTCCTTACATCCCCTTCGTCTGCGTTCCCTGCTCCACCTTGGGAGCCCCCTTCTCCCGGCGCTGGGCCAGCATGTTGGCCGCCCGGTCGAAGAGCTTGAGAGCCTGCTGGAGCTGGATGTCCCCCTCGGAGAGCACGCGGTGGCGGGCCTCCTGGCCGGCGGCCGCGTTCATCAGCTCGGCGCGGATCTGCAGGACCGAGCCGTCGCGGAGCTCCTGGTTGGCGAGGTTCTTCTCCACCTCTTCCCGGGTGGCGACCTTCTCCTTGATCAGCCACTGGCCGAATTCGGTCAGCAGCTTGTCCGGGTCCGGCTTCCAGCTCGCCGTAACCTTGTTCCGGCTGGCGTAGTCCACCGCGAAGTTGAGGTAGGCGTTGTGGGCCAGCAGGTACTGCTCGTAGGGGGCCAGCTCCTGGTCCTTGACGATCACGTCCGGCGTGATGCCGCCGCCGCCGTAGACGTTGCGGCCGAGGTCGGTATGGAAGACATCCTTCGGGTCCACCGGCTTGCCGGTGAGCTCGGGGGAGCCTGCGTCGGAGTGGGTGTAGTAGTCGAAGTAGGAGCTGTAGTCACGCTGGATCAGACGGCCCGAGGGCGTGTAGTACTTGGCCGTGGTCAGCGCCAGGCCCGCCCCGTAGGAGAGGTTGTAGACCGTCTGGACCAGGCCCTTGCCCCAGCTCGGGGTGCCTACGATGAGCCCGCGGTCATGGTCCTGGAGGGCGCCCGAGAGGATCTCGGAGGCCGAGGCCGTGCCCTCGTTGACCAGCACCACCACCGGCACGTCGAGCGGCGGATACTTGCCGCTGGCCCGGTAGGACTGGAACGAGTCGCGCGTCCGCCCCTTGGTCTGCACGATCATCGAGCCCTCGGGGAGGAACTGGTCGGCAATGTCGATCGCCTGGTCGAGCAGGCCGCCGCCGTTGTTGCGCAGGTCGACCACGAGCTGCTTCATCCCCGAGCCGCGGAGCTTGTCGAGCGCGTCGGCGATCTCCCGTCCGGAGCCGCGGGCGAACTCGGTGAGCTGGATGTAGCCCGTGGTGGGGTTGAGCATGTAGGTCTGGCGGACCGTGGTCTGCGGGATCTCGGCCCGGGTCACCGACATCGCCAGCGGCTGCGGGAGCCCGCGGCGGACGATGGTGATCTTGACCTGGGTCCCCTTGGGACCCTTGAGCTTGCCGACCGCGTCGTCGAGGGTCATCGACTCGGTCGGCTCCCCCTCGATGGTGCTGATGACGTCCCCCGCCTGCACACCGAGGCGGGCGGCCGGGGTGCCCTCGAGGGGGGAGATGACGGTGAGCTGGCCGTTGCGCACGCCCACCAGGATTCCCAATCCGTAAAAGCTGGTCTGCTGCTTCTCCCGCATCCCCTCGTAGGCTTCCGGGCTCAGGAAGGCCGTATGGGGATCGAGGGAGCGGAGCATGCCGTTGACCGAGGAGTAGACGAGGTCGCGGTAGCTCACGTCGGCTCCGTAACGGTCGTGCTCCAGGTTCACCAACTCGGTATAAAGACGAAGAGAGTCACGGGTTTCATCCGTAACCGCGAGGAGCCGGTCGCCCAGCAGGCCGCCGAGCGCCAGCGCAAGAATGAACAGGCCGATTGCTGCGATGCGCCAAGAACGTCTCATGCCGACAGTTTACTACCACTGGACCGAATCCCGGCCCCCGTCCCTTGACTTTGCCAGGCTCCTGGTTCAATGATCGGGACCTTGGAGGATCTCCATGGGTTCGCTCGGTCTGCCTGAAATCGCCTTCATTTTCATCATCGCGCTGCTCATCTTCGGTCCCAAGAAGCTGCCGGAGCTCGGGCGGACGCTGGGGCGTGGCATGGCCGAGTTCCGCCGGGCGACCGACGAGCTCAAGCGGTCGATCAACACCGAGCTGGCGCTCGAGGAGAACCCGGCGCCGGCGGTGCTGCGGACCCGCCGGCTCGAGGATCCCCCGGAGACGAAGTACCACGAACCGGTGATCGTGGCGGGGCCTCCCGGCGAGGCGCCGGAGATGACCGAGCCCCGGTCGGCCGGCTTTCCTTCCAGCCCCGAGCCCGAGGCGGTTCCTCCTGGCTACAGCGCTCCTCCGGATCTCCCGGAGCCCCGCTGAGTCGATTCCCGGCCCTGACACCCCACTACGGATGACTCCTCCCGCGCCTCCACCCGGGCCGCCGCGTCTCACCACTCGCCAGCAGGACGAGCTGGCGCGGATGTCGCTCATGCAGCATCTGGAAGAGTTGCGCAAGCGCATCGTCTGGGCGGTCATCACGATCGCCATCGCATTCATCCCCTGCTGGGCCTATTACCGCAAGATCTTCCAGTTCCTGGTCGCCCCGCTCCACCGGATCGATCCGAACATCAAGCTCGCCTATCTGGCGCTGACCGATCCGTTCATCCTGTACTTCAAGATGGCGGCGTTCACGGCGCTGTTTATCGCCTCCCCGTTCCTGCTCTACCAGCTCTGGGCGTTCATCGCGCCCGGCCTCTACAGCCGCGAGCGGAAGCTGGCGTTCCCGTTCATCTTCTTCACCACGCTCTTCTTCCTCGCGGGCGGCGCCTTCGGCTACTACGTCGCGTTCCCGATGGGCGCGGGCTTCCTGCTCAACCTCGGCCGCGACCTGCAGGCGGTGATCACCGCCGACAAGTACTTCGGGTTCCTGCTGACGGTGATCCTGGGGCTCGGCCTGATGTTCGAGATGCCGATCCTGATCCTGCTGCTCTCCCTGCTCGGCGTGGTCTCGCCCCGGATGCTGCTGCGCTTCTGGCGTCACGCGGTGGTGATCATCTTCATCGCCGCCGCCATCATCACGCCGACCCCGGACGTGGTGAACCTCTGCATCTTCGCCGTCCCCGCGATCTCCCTCTACTTCCTGGGAGTCAGCGCCGCCTTCCTGGCCGCCCGCTATCGCCGGCGGCGCGAGGCGGAGCTGGCGGCGGCGGAAGGGGCGGAGTAGGGTAGTGGCATGATCCACATCGATTTGCCGGAAAGCATCCTCCTGAGCACCGGACAGACCCAGGAAGAGTTCGTCAAGGAAGCCAAGTTCTTCGTCACGCTGAAGCTTTTCGAATCCGGGCGGATCTCCTCGGGACGAGCGGCGGAGATCTGCGGTCTGCCGCGGGTCGAATTTCTGTGGCTGGCGGGGCGGTCGGGAGTTCCCGTGGCAGACCTTGACGGTGAAGAGCTGGACCGGGAATTCATGGATGCCTGAAGGACCGATCGTCTGCAACGCCGGTCCTCTTATCGCTCTGGCGATGGTGGGCCACCTCGATCTCCTCGCCGAGCTCTATCGTCGCGTTCTTGTCCCTGAAGCAGTCTTTCGAGAGGTCACGGGTTCCGGAGTCGGAAGAATCGGAGCTGCGGAAGTGGCCGCCGCAGGTTGGCTGGAGCATGTCTCCGGAGATCTGCCTGTGGAGCCTCTGCTCGCCAAAGAGCTTGGACCTGGAGAGTCGGAGGTGATCGCGGCGGCTCATCATCTCGGTGCCAGGCTCGTTCTCATCGATGAGCGACGAGCGCGCCTTATCGCCGAACAGGCCTATGGTCTAAGGGTAAAGGGAAGCGCTGGAATTCTGGTCGCCGCCAAGCGGGCAGGGTTCATTCCCGCCGTCCTTCCTCTGCTCGAGCGCATGAGGACCCAGGGCTATCATCTGTCGCAGCGGCTCATCGACCGCGCCGGCCTGGAGGCTGGAGAGGAACGGTCCCCGGTCTCCTAGTTCTTCCCCCCGCCCCCCATATACCCCAGCGCCCGCAGCCTCTGAATCTCCTCTTCAGTGAGGTCCCGCGATTGCGGGGTGGGGCTCTTGCGCCGGTCGGCGAGCCAGCGGAGGACTAAGCCGCTCAGCTCCTTCTCGACGGGGAGGCCGCGGCCGGCCAGGTTCTGCGTCTCCTCGGGATCGGCTTTCAGATCGTAGAGGTACGGGCCGTCGGGGAAGGGGGCGTTCCCCTGGTTCACCCCATAGCGGTACTCGCGGGTGCGCACCGAGACCCCGAGCCGGCCGGCGTGCTCGGAGAAGACGGCGCGGCGCCCCGTGTGCCCCTCGCCGGTCAGCGCGCGCAGGTCCTGGCCGTCCGTGGCGTTGGCCTCGAGCCCGGCGGCGCCGAGGAGGGTGGGGTAGAGATCGAGCGTCTGCACCAGCCCCTCGATCCTTCGCCCCTGGCGCTCGGGCCAGCGGATCATCAGCGGCACGTGGGTGGTGGTTTCGAAGAGCCCGACGTGCCGGAACCGGATGCCGTGCTCCCCCAGGTTCTCGCCATGGTCGGCCACCACGGCCACCACGGTGTTCCGCAGCAGGCCGCGGCTCTCCAAAAAATCCATCAGGCGCCCCACCTGCCGGTCGAGATAGGCCACCTCGCCGAAGTAGAGATCGCGGTTGGCGCCGAGCACCGGCTCGGTAAACCCCCGGGGTCCGGGCTGGCGGAAGGGCACCCAGGCGCGCACCGGCGAGAGGCCTGGAACCTCGGCGGGGCGAAAGCCCAGAGCGTACGGCTCGGGAGGCGTGTGCGGCGTGTGCGGATCGAAGAGGTGAAGCCAGATGAAGAACGGCTTCTTGCGGCCGGCGTGGGAGGCGAGCCAGTCCATCGTGGTGTCGATGTTCATCTCGGCGGCGGACTGCTCGGTCGCGGTGTGGACCTCCGCGAAGCCCTGGCCAAGCCCGGAGCTGCGATCCCCCAGATGGCTGGCGGAGATCAGGGCGAGGGTGTCGTAACCGGCCCCCGCGAGCTGCTCGGCGAGCGTCGTCTGGCTCCGCGGCAGCGGCGTCTTGAGATCGTAGACGCCATGGTTCTTGCCGTAGAGGCCGGTCAGGATCGAGACGAAGCTCGGGTTGGTGACGTTGAAGGCGGTGTAAGCGTCGAGCCAGACGTCGCTCTCTCCGGCCAGACGGTCGAGCGCCGGGGACGGGCTGGGCTCCCTGCCCCAGGCGCCGAGGGCATCGGCGCGCAGCGTGTCGATGCCGATCAGGAGGATGTTCGGCCGGTCCCCCGCGCTCGCCTGCTTCGCGGCCGGGAGATCCTTGCGGCTGTAGACCGCGGGGCTCCCCCAGAGCACGCTGGGGACCGGCTGATCCGGGGCGTGCGCGGCCGAGCCGTCGATCTGCAGGAGCAGGTCGATCTTGCGGCCGGCATAGGCGGTAAGGTCGATCTCCACCGCCGCCTGGGAGAGGGGACCGACCGGCTCGGCGTCCACCTTGAAGAGCTCCTTCAGCCGGTCCGGCGACTCGCGGATGCCGATCCGATAGGTGCATTCGCAGCCGTTCGTGGAGCCCAGGGGGACGAAAGAGAAGTAGGCGTCGCGCCCGGGCTGGAGCGTCCACCGCACGCGCGAGCTGGCCCGCTGCTCCAGAGCCCGCACCTGCCCGGCGGTCCGCTTGGGGAAGGCGATGAGCTGCTGGGCCGGCACCAGCCGCATGTCCCGCACCTCTTCGGCGCCGAGGTAGGAGACGCGCTGGAACGTCGCCTCCTTCCATTCGAGGGGAGTCGATTCCACGACCGGCGCCGCCTGCCAGAGATCGAGGCGGGTCCAGGTCCCTGCCGACTCCGATGCCGACTTGGGGCGGCAAGAGGGGAGGATCAGCAGGCTGGCGAGAAGGAGAAGGGGGAGGCGGGGATGCACGGCGGGAGAGTTTAACAGGCCCGCCTATTCGAACACCCTTTCATAGATGTCGTCGAGCAGAAGCGTGCAGCCGATCGAAGCCATCTCGAGGAGTTGCTCCAGGCCCGTGAGATCCTTCCGCCGCCATTCGTTCCCCTGCCGTGAATACTGCTCGATCAGGATCTGGTCCTGGGCGACGAGGACGTACTCCGCCAGCGAAGGAATTGACCGGTACTGGAGGGCTTTCGTCCTCCGGTCGTAAGCCTCGGTCGAAGGGGAGAGGACCTCCACGAGGAGCGTGGGGTTCAGCAGGGTGTCGAAGTGGGTGTCGTCGAATCGCCGCTCGCCGCAGACCACGACCACATCGGGGTAGGTGAAGAGGCCAGAAGGCGTCCGCACCCGCATCGCTTCGGAATAGACCTCGCAGGGGCGTCTTCTGAGCTGGTTCCCGATCTCCCGGAAGATGTTGCCGGCGATCAGGTTGTGGGCCCGGCTGGCCCCCGTCATCGCGAAGATCTCACCCTCGAGGTATTCGTTCCTCGTCTCCGATTGACGTTCGAACGCCAAATATTCCTGAATAGTGAGCCTCTGGTGGGGATCGGTGGCCATGCCTAAATTTCCCTGAACACTCTTTCGTAGACGTCGCTGAGCAGAAGTGTGCAGCCGATGGAAGGCATCTCAAGGAGCTGATCCAGATTCGTGAGGTCGCCTTGCCGCCACTCGTCTCCAAGCCGCGAGTACTGCTCGATTCGGACCTGGTCCTGAGCGACGAGGATGACCTCCGAAAGAGACGGAATCGACCGGTACTGGGTGGCCTTTGTCTTCCGATCATGCGCCTCGGTCGAAGGGGAGAGGACCTCTACGAGCAGCGTGGGATTCAGCAGGGTGTCGAAGTGGATGTCGTCGAACCGGGGTTCGCCGCAGACCACGACCACGTCGGGGTAGGTGAAGAGGCCGGCGGGGGTGCGCACCCGCATGGCTTCTTGATAGACCTCACAGGAGCGCCGCTTGAGTTGGTTCCGGACTTCCCCGAAGATATTGCCTGCGATCAGATTGTGAGCCCGGCTGGCCCCCGTCATCGCGAAGACCTCGCCGTCGAGGTATTCGTTCCTCGTCTCCGATTGACGTTCGAACGCCAAATATTCCTGAATAGTGAGCCTCTGGTGGGGATCGGTGGCCATGCCGTTACTGTAACACGCTCTATTATTTAGGGGGAAGTCAGGCCGGCGGCTGCCGCCGCCATCGCCGGTGCATCCAGACCCACTGCTCGGGGTGCCGGCGGATCTGCTCCTCGATCTTCGCGGTCATCAGGGCGGTCGCTTGTTGCGGATCGGCGGGCAGGTCGAGCGGAGGGTGATAGCGAGCCAGGTGCTTCCCATCGGGCAGGCGTTCGATGAAGACGGGGACCACAGCCGCGCGCTGCTTGAGGGCGATCTTGGCCGCGCCGACCGGGGTGAAGGCCGGACGGCCGAAGAAGGGGACCCAGACGCCCTCCACCTTGGTGTCCTGATCGATCAGGAGCCCCAGCGCGCCGCCCCGCCGCAACGTGTTCAGGAGCTGGCGGACAGCCCCCTCGCCGCCGCGCTCGATCGTGGGGGTGCCGAAGCGCTCGCGCAGCCCGGCGAGCAGCCGCTGCTGCCGGGGCTCGTCGAGCGGGCGGGCGACGACGGCCATGCCGACGCCGGCGCAGTTGATCGCCGCGGCGAGGAGCTCCCAGTTGCCGCAATGGCCGGTGACGATCATCAGCGGGCGCCCCTCCCGCCGCACCTTCTCGATCTCCTCCCACCCCTGGACCTCGACGACGGAGCCCACGAAATCGCAGTCGCGATGGAAGAGATGGAGGCACTCGCCCAGCATCTCGCCGAAGTGGCGGAAGCAGCCGCGGGCGATCCGGCGGCGCTCCGCCTCGGGGGTGTCGGGGTAGGCGAGGGCGAGATGATCGAGGGCGCGGCGGCGGTCGCGCCGGGAGAGCGTCCACCCGAGGGCGCCGATCGCCCGGCCGGCCCGCTGCGCGGCGCGCCAGGGCAGCCGTCCGAGAGTGGAGGAGAACACCCAGAGGCCGGCGTTGAGCAGGGCCGGCTCGAGCCGGGCTTGCAGGCGGCTCTTCTTGCGGCGGGGCATGAAACCAACCCTACCAATCAACGAGGAGGTGGGCGACGAGCTGATCCCAGTGGCCGCGGGCGTGGAGGACCAGCTCGCACATCTCGCGCGCCGCGCCCCGGCCGCCGGGAGCCGTCAGCACCCGGTGCACCCGCTGCCGGACCTCGGGCGCGGCGTCGGCCGGCGCGAAGGAGAGGCCGCAGCGGCGGATCACCGGCAGGTCGAGCAGGTCGTCCCCGGCGTAGGCCACCCGCTCCGGCGCCGCGCCGTGCTCGGCGAGAAAGGTGGTGAAGGCGGCGTCCTTGTCATGATGGTTCTGAATCAGGGCGTCGAAACCGACCTCGCGAGCCCGCGCTTCCAGGGCGGCGTTGCCGCGGCCGGAGAGGATGCCGATCTTGAGTCCCGCCTCCTTGGCAAGCTTCAGGCCCACGCCGTCGCGGACGTTGAAGACCTTCCAGTGCTCCCCCTCGGGGCCGTAGACCAGGGAACCGTCGGTCAGCACGCCGTCGACGTCGAACAGCAGCCAGTCGAGCTCCCGCGCCCGGCGGGCCAGATCCTGGTCGGCGATCTTCATCGTCTAGAACAGCTCCAGGCGCCAGAGGTCGTGCAGATGGACCACGCCTTCGAGGCGGCCTGCCTCGTCGCAGACGAAGAGGGAGGTGATGCGGTGGTCTTCCATCACCTTGAGGGCCGCCGCCGCCAACTCGCCGCCGGGGATGGTGCGCGGGTTCAGCGTCATGCGCTCGCCGGCGGTGTGATTGAGGATCGTCCCATCATCAGTCTGCAGCAGGCGACGGAGGTCGCCGTCCGAGAGGCAGCCGGCGAGGCGCCCCTCGGCGTCGACGACGGCGGTGATGCCCAATCCCTTCCGCGACATCTCGTAGATCGCCTCGCGCATCGGCGTGTCGACGGCGACCTTGGGGAGCGCGTCGCCGGTGTGCATGAGCTGCTCGACCTTGAGCAGCCGCTTGCCGAGCCGGCCGGCGGGATGGAGGAGGGCGAAGTCCTCGCGGGTGAAGCCGCGCGCCTCGACGACGGCCATGGCGAGGGCGTCCCCCATCGCCAGGGTTGCCGTGGTCGAGGCCGTGGGGGCGAGGCCCAGGGGGCAGGCCTCGCGGTCGATCGCCACCGGCAGATTGAGATCGGCGTGGCGGGCGAGCGGGGAGGCGGCGTTGGCGGTCATCGCGATCAGCGGCACGCCCAAGCGCTTGAGGGTTTCAACGAGCCGGAGGAGCTCCTCGGTGGTGCCGGAGTAGGAGGCCGCGAGCACGACGTCCCCTGGCACGATCATCCCGAGGTCCCCGTGCACCGCCTCGGCGGGGTGGAGGAAGAAGGCCGGCGTGCCGGTGGAGGAGAGGGTGGCGGCGACCTTCTGCAGGACCAACCCGCTCTTGCCCATCCCGGTGCAGACCACCCGGCCGGCGCAGGAGCGCAGCAGGTCGACGGCACGGTCGAAATGCTCGTCGAGCTGGCCGACCAGGCCGCGGATCGCCGCCGCCTCGGTCTCCAGCACCTCGACGGCAACCTCGCGCGAGGGCCTCACGCCACCGCCTTGCGCACCGCTAGCAGCGACGCCAGCAACCGCTCGGCCCGCTCGGGGTCGAGCTGCACGGCGCTGTCGGAGAGGGCGTGCTCGGGGTCGGGGTGGATCTCCAGGAAGACGCCGTCGGCGCCCGCCGCGATCGCCGCCCGCGCCAGGGGCTCGGCGTAGCGCCGCAACCCCCCGCTCTCGGCGCCGCCGCCGGGGAGCTGGAGCGAGTGGGTGATGTCGTAGATCACCGGGATGCCGTCTTCATGGAGCATGGCGAAGCTGCGCATGTCCACCACCAGGTTGTGGTAGCCGAAGGAGACGCCACGCTCGGTGACGGTCACACCGCCGTCGCCGGCGGCACGAGCCTTCTCGACCACCTTGAGCATGTCGTCCGGGGCCATGAACTGCCCCTTCTTGATGTTGACCGCCCGGCCGGTCCGCGCCGCGGCCACCACGAGGTCGGTCTGCCGGCAGAGGAAGGCGGGGATCTGGAGCACGTCGCAGACCTCGGCCGCCGGCGCGCACTGGTGCGGCTCATGGACGTCGGTGATCACCGGCAGGCCGGTCTCCTGCTTGACCAGCCGGAGGACGCGCAGCCCCTCTTCCAGCCCGGGGCCGCGGAAGCTGTTCAGCGAGCTGCGGTTCGCCTTATCGAAGGAGGACTTGAAGACCAGCGGCAATCCCAGACGCTCGGCCATCGAGGCCAGCGCGTGAGCCATCTCGACCACCAAGTCCTCGTTCTCGATCACGCACGGGCCGGCGATCACGGGAAACGCGCCACCGCCGCTGCCTCCAATAACCACCCCCGGCGCGAGCTCCACGAGTTCGATTGCCCCCTCCTGGCCCGGCATCAACCCTGGACCTGGAACTCGGAGGGGACCTCCGGCGGATGGTCCTTCACCGTCACGGCGGGACCCTCGGAGAGGACCCGCGGCGCGACGGCGGGTGCCTCGATCGTCTCACCGTGCTCCCGCCGCTTCTGCTGGGCGAGGGCGGCGGCGATGTAGGAGACGAAGAGCGGGTGCGGCTCGGTCGGCTTCGACTTGTATTCGGGATGGAACTGGCAGCCGAGGAACCACGGATGGTCCGGCAGCTCGACCATCTCGACGAACTTGCCGTCCGGCGACAGCCCGGAGATGACGAGGCCGTGCTCGGAGAGCGTCTGCAGGTACTTCTGGTTGACCTCGTAGCGATGGCGGTGGCGCTCGCTGATCTCGGCCGCGCCGTAGATCCGGCGCGCCAGCGATCCCTCCTTGAGGCGGCAAGGATAGGCGCCGAGGCGCATGGTACCGCCCAGCTCCTCGACCCCGAGCAGGTCGCGCAGCTTGTAGATGACGGCGTGCTCGGTGTCGGCGTCGAACTCGGAGGAGGTGGCGTCCTTGATGCCGCAGACGTTCCGCGCGTACTCGATCGTCATGCACTGCATGCCGAGGCAGATGCCGAAGAACGGCACCTTGTGCTCGCGGGCGTAGCGGATGGCGCGGATCTTCCCCTCGGTGCCGCGCTGGCCGAAGCCGATCGGCACCAGCAGGGCGTCGACCTCGAACAGGTTGTGCGGCCAGCTCCCCCCTTCCATCTCCTCGGCGTCGATGTAGACCAGCTCCACCTTCGCATCGTTGGCGATGCCGCCGTGGATCAGCGCCTCGTTCAGGCTCTTGTAGGCGTCGGGGAACTCGACGTACTTGCCGACGATCCCCACCCGCACCCGGTGGTGGGGGTTCTTGACCCGCGCCACCAGGCTCTCCCAGCGCGAGAGGTCGCGGTCGTAGTGGGGGAGGTTGAGCAGCTCGAGGACGACGTCGTCCAGCCCCTCGCGGGAGAACATCAGCGGCACCTCGTAGATCGTCGAGACGTCGCGGGCGGCGATCACCTGCCGGGTGTCGACGTTGCAGAAGAGGGCGATCTTCTTCTTCATCTCGTCGGGGAGCGCGCGGTCGACCCGGCAGAGGACGATGTCGGCCGAGATGCCGATCTCGCGCAGCTCGCGCACCGAGTGCTGGGTCGGCTTGGTCTTCAGCTCCTCGGCGGCGGCGATGTAGGGCACCAGCGTCAGGTGGATGTTGACGGCGTTGCCGCGCCCCAGCTCCTGGCGGAACTGGCGGATCGCCTCGAGGAAGGGGAGCGACTCGATGTCGCCCACCGTGCCGCCGATCTCGACGATCACCACGTCGTGCTCGTCGGCCACCCGGCGCAGCGCCTCCTTGATCTCGTCGGTGATGTGGGGGATCACCTGCACGGTCTTGCCGAGGTAGTCCCCGCGCCGCTCCTTGTCGATCACCGAGGAGTAGATCTTCCCCGTGGTGTAGTTGTGCCGCTTGGTGGCGAGGTTGTGGGTGAAGCGCTCGTAGTGCCCGAGGTCGAGGTCGGTCTCGGCGCCGTCGTCGGTGACGAACACCTCGCCGTGCTGGTAGGGGGACATGGTGCCCGGATCGACGTTGATGTAGGGGTCGAACTTCATCAGCGTCACCGAAAAGCCGCGCGCCTCCAGGATGGCTCCGACGGAAGCGGCGGCCACTCCCTTGCCGAGGGACGAAACGACGCCGCCGGTAACGAAGATGTACTTGGTCGGCATGGGTCTCTTCTCCTTGCTCCGTCAGATCCGTTCAGTCAGAATTTTTTCCACGCGCTCCAGATCCTCCGCCGTATCCACTCCGATCGACGCCCTGTCAACGATCAGCACCCGGATGGGAATTCCGTTTTCCAGGGCGCGGAGCTGCTCCAGCGACTCGCTGCGCTCGAGCGGCGCCGGCGCCAGGCCGGCCAGGCGCAGCAGGGCGTCCCGCTGATAGCCATAGATCCCCACGTGCTTCAGCGGCGCGGCCCCACCGTCGCCCCGGGGATAGGGGATGGCCGAGCGGCTGAAGTAGAGCGCCGAGCCGTCGCGGGCCAGCACCACCTTGACCGCGTTCGGATTCGCCATCTCCTCCGGTGCCGCCGGGGTCGCCAGGGTGACCACCGGGTCCTCAGGGTTTGCCGCGAGATGCTCCGCGATCCTTGAGACCTCCTCGGGATCGATCAGCGGCTCGTCCCCTTGGATATTGATCACCGCCGCGGCATTCCAGTGGCGGGCCGCCCAGGCGATGCGGTCGGTGCCGCTCGCGCAGTCGGCGGGGGTCATCTCCCACTCGCCGCCGAAAGCTTCCACCGCGCGGGCGATCCGCTCGTCGTCGGTCAGCACCACCACCCGGTCGAGCCCGCGGGCCTGTGCCACCCGGGTGTAGACGTGCTCGATCATCGGCCTTCCGGCGATCGGGAGCAGCGGTTTGCCAGGGAGTCGGGTCGAACCGTAACGGGCCGGGATGGCGCCCACGATACCCGTGCCTCCACTTGGGGGCGAGGGATAAAACGCGTTGGGGTGCACGGCCTAATCTAATGGCTTAGACGGGGGGGTGTCAACGACCCGCGATGGGGGAAACGAGATAGGGTGGTCCGGCCGGAGCCCGGCCGGACCGGGGTGCTACTTAGCCGCAGTCCGCCGTCGTGCAGGGCGTGCTCGGACAGAAACGGACCGAGATGGGGTCGCAACTGTTCGCACAGGAGGCATCCGTGGGCCACCCGCCATTGACCGCCTCGAGGTGGTCCTTGTCCAGGCTGCGCAGCGTCTCACGGTTCAGGTTCAGCCGCTTCGAGACCTTCTTCATCAGAAAACTCCTTGTCAGGAAACCCGCACCCTCCCTGGGTGTGGGGGAAAATCGACCGCCTTTCCTGTATATGCGTTTTTCTCATATCCAGTTCGTCTCCTCCCAACAATGGCCGCGAGCGGATGCTGGGGGTTGGCACAGGTCGTGATAAGAAAAAGGCAGGATGAAGCCGATCGTTTTTTTCCTGCTTGCGGGAGCCATGCTCGGTTGCGGTCGGGAGCCGCGGGCCCGCCTCCTTCTCGACGGCAACCACGCCCCCGATGTGCTGACCGAGCAGCGGCGGATCGCCTACCCGCCGTCGCTCGGCGGCAACCGCTTCCTCAACGGCTGGTGGCCGTGGCTCCGAGACGGCACGCTGGTGATGTCCCCCCCCGCTCCCGGGGCGCGGATGCGCCTGGAGGTGGTCCACCTCGGCGGTAGTCCGCGGCGCCCGCGGCGGCTGATAATCGACCTGCTCGAAGCGGCCCCGGACCGCACCGTCAGGGTGCTCGCCGCCGGGCGCGATCTCGGGGCCTTCCCGCTGACCGATCCGCTCGAGGTGCCGCTGCCGGCCGACCTGCCGCTGGGGCGGGTGCCGATCGACTTCGAGTTCGACGACGTCTCCCGCGGCGTGCTCGCCGCCGGCATCCAGCCGATCCTGCCGGCGGGGACGGTCGCCCTGCGCAAGGCGGACGTCGTGCAGTCCGGCGATTCGCTGGTCGACTTCGTCCGCCACGTCGCCGGCGGCGAGACCCTGGAGGGCGCTTTCGATCCCCCGCGCTCGCCGCATTCCGGCCAGAGCTTCGAGCTGATCGTCGAGCGCGAGCCCGACCGGCCGGGCCGGCGGTTCGTCTGGTCCGGGGCCGCCAGCCTGCGGGGGGACAACCGCCCGCGGAAGATCTCGCTACCGGTGGGGGACGCCCCCGGGCTGGTGCGGGTCCGCCTGCTGGCCCACGGCACGGGTCCCGCCGGACGCTGGGCGCGGCTCCGGCTGACCGACGGCCCGGCGAGAGAGCCCGAGCCCACGGCCATCGCCGAAACCGGGGAGATCAAGCCGCCGAAGCCGCCGCGGCTGGTCATCGTCTACGTCATGGACGCCCTGCGGGCGGACATGGTCGGCAGCACCGCGGAGCACCCCGGGATCGCGCCCACCTGGGACTGCCTGGCCCGTGAGGGGGTGAGCTTCCGGCGGCACCGCAGCGTCGCCCCCAACACCATCCCGTCGACCAAGGCGCTGTTCACCGGCCGCACCTTCGTCACCGGCGGCGATTCGAACCTCGCGCCCGACGAGGGGACCACCCTCGCCGAGCGCTTCCGCGGCGCCGGCTACCGCACCGGCCTGTTCTCGGGGAACGTCTACATCAGCCCCTCCTTCGGCACCGACCGCGGGTTCGAGCACGTGGCGGGCGACGTGCTGATGGACGCCGACGCGGCGGGGCCGGATGCCCTCAACGACAACGCCGCCCGCGTCCAGGCCGCCGCGCTGGATTGGCTGAAGAAGCTGCCTAAGGGTGAGCGCGCCTTCCTCTATCTGCACACCATCCACCCGCACAACCCCTACGCCCCGCCCGCTCCCTACCGCACGATGTTCACGCGCGACATCCCGTCCTCGATCGACGGCAGCACCGCGACGCTGATGGCCGTGCGCAAGCGGTACCTCTCGGTGGACGCCGCCGACCGCGAGCGGCTGCGCGGGCTCTACCGGGGCTCCCTGGCCTTCAACGACGCCGAGCTGGGGCAGTTCCTCAAGGAGGTGACCGCCCAGGCCCCGCCGGGCGAGGTCCTCGTCGTCCTCACCTCGGATCACGGCGAGGAGCTCTTCGATCACAGCGGCGTGCTCCACGGCTACACGCTCTACGAGGAGATGCTCAACATCCCGCTGGTCCTCTGGTGGCCGGGGCGCCTCGCCCCGCGGACCGTCGACGAGCCCACCGACACCCTCGACCTCCGCGCCACCCTGCTGGACCTCTGCCGCCTCGGCCGGCCCGACGGCGACGGCCGGCCAATCCTGCGCGGAACGCCGCCGCGCCGGGGGTACGTCCACCTGGCGGCAGCGTCGAGCGTCATCGGCGGCATCTACTCCGCGCAGGCGGGGAAGTGGAAGCTGATCTGGGCCCCCCGTTTCGGCACCGAGTGGGGGATGGGGGACGGCAGCGGCCGCACCCGCGATCCCGAATACCTCTTCGACCTCGAGAAAGACCCTGGCGAGAGGATCAACCTCGCCGGCGACCGTTCCCTCGAAGCCGCCTGGCTGCGCTCCCGCCTTCTCGCCTGGATCCAGAAAAACCGCCACCAGGAGCCCCCCCGCAAGCAGGAGCCGATCAACGCCGAGACCGAGCGGCGGCTGCGAGCGCTGGGGTACAGCAACGCGAAGTAGGGCAACCGCCGGGCATCCGTGGCCTCGCGCCCGGGATTGAAATCCCGGGCTACCCACGGCCGTCCCATCCGGGACTCCAAAACAGTCTTGTAGAGCCCCGGGAAGGGGCGATTGTCGGTAGCCCGGGATTTCAATCCCGGGCGATGACGTCGCAGGCCACAAACGCCTGAATCCCGCAACAGTCCCCCCGTCCGATTCGTATACAGTCTCGCCGTGTCTTCCGACCCCCGCCCGATCCATCCCCGCCGCCCGCGCGCCCGCCTCTGGTTCGCGGCCTGTCTAGTGGTGGTGCTCCTGGCGCTGATGACCCACGCGCTGCCGGCGATCCGAGCGCGGTCGCTGCCCACAGGGGAGGCGCAGTGGATCTGGAAGCCGCTCGACAATCTGGATCACAACCCGACCGCCTTCTATGCCATCCGCGATTTCGACCTCGTCTCGCCGCCGGACCGGGCGCGGCTGCTGGTGACCGCGGACGAGGAGTACGTCCTCACCCTGAACGGCAAGCGGATCGGCGCCGGCGCCTTCGAGCCGGGCGCGCCGCTCGACGTCTACGAAGTCGGCCCGCTGCTGCTCCCGGGGGGCAATCGGCTGATGCTGGAGTTGCGGAGCGGGCGCGGGGCGGGCGGACTGCTCGCCAGCCTGACGGACGAGGCGACCGGGCGGCAGATCCTGGGGACCGACGAAGACTGGCGGATCTTCCCGCACCACGAGCTCGGCCTGGTGCGCGGGTGGCTGCCGCTCAGGGGAGGCCAGCCGGCGTTCCGCTGGGGGTATCCGCCGATCGGCCGCTGGGGCGGGCAGAAGGCGGGGTCCCCCCGGCTGCTGCTCGGCGAGGCGGTCGGCCCGCGCCTGCCGGCCACCGCGATGCGTCCGCTCTCCCTCCCCGCCAGCCTGGGCGACGGGCGTTCCCCGGGCTCGCCCATCCTCTATGACTGGGGGCGGCCGGTCGAGGGCTTCGTCACTCTCGAGCTGCCGGCGGGCAAGGACCACGGCCCGGCCTTGCTGTTCACCGGGGAAGAACCGCCCGATCCGCTGACCGCCCGCCCCACCGCCGCCGTCCTGATCATGCCGGGACGGCGCGACTGGATGGACGCGCGCCCGCGCCGCTTCCGCTACGCGCTGCTGGTGGGGCTGGAGGGGCCTGCCGCGGCCCTGGTGCAACCGGTGCCGGCGGGAGCCGTGCGCACCCCGCGGCCGCTGGCGGACCGGGTTTTCGGGTTCAAGGGGCCGCCGCTACGAACGCCGGTGGAGGACGAAGTCTGGAGCAAACTCCAGAGCTTCCCGGGCATCGCTGGGCGGAAAGAACTCTAGCTCGCGCTTGGCGGCGGCCGCGTACTCCTCGGCCATCGCGGTGACCTCCTCGATCGTCCCCTCCGCCCGCACCAACTCCAGGATCTCCTGCGGCGAGACCCGGCCGAAGCTGCGGTCCTCCAGCACCCGCTCGATGAGCCGGCGCTGCGCGGCCTGGACGCGCGGCAGCAGGAGCAGCAGGGGGAGCGTCAGCTTCCCCTCCTTCAGGTCCGAGAGCACGGGCTTGCCGATCTCGCTCTCGCGGGCCGTGAAGTCGAGCAGGTCGTCGACGAGCTGAAAGCAGATGCCGAGCGAGCGGCCGTAGCGGGAGAGCACCTGCCCCGCCTCCGGGCGTTGCGGCGGGATCAGAGCCGGAATCGACACCGCGGCCGAGAAGAGGTGGGCCGTCTTGCGCTCGATGATCTCGAAATACTCCTCGATCGTCAGGTCCGGAGCGCCCAGCCGCTGGAGAGCGAGGAGCTCCCCCTCGGTCATCCGCAGCGTCGCGTTGCAGAGCCGCTGGATGATCTCGACCTGGCCGTGCGCCAGCGCCATCTGCATCGCCTTGGTGTAGATCCAGTCCCCCAGGAGCACCGTCAGGTTGTTCCCCCAGAGGTCGTTGAGCGTGCTCTGCCCCCGGCGCAGCGCCGCGTGATCGATGACGTCGTCGTGGATCAGCGTCGCCGTGTGGATGAACTCGACCACCGCGGCATAGGTGACCTCCTCCTCGCCGTCGTGCCCGAGCAGGCGGGCGGCGAGCAGCAGCAGGGCGGGGCGCACCCGCTTGCCGCCCCCCTCGGCGATGTAGACCCCCGCCTTCTCGATGAACGGGACGTCCGAGCTGAGGTGAAGGCGGAACACCGCCTCGGTGGCGACCAGCTTGTCCGCCACCAGGTCGACGAAACGGGAGGCCTGGGCCGAGCGGGTGCTCGACGTCAGAGCGGCACCGGATTGGGCTTCCGTGAGCGGTTGATCAGGCACCGGATCGGTCTTCATAGGGCGGAGATTCGGGAGAGAGCTCAAAGGCCGTGGACCGGATCGAAGGGGGTGATCTGCTCCAGGCGCCCGTCGCGGAAACGGTAGACCCGGCCGCTCTCGAAGTACCACCAGGAGGACTCGAGATGGCTCGGATACTGGACGTTGCGGATGCGGTCCGGCTTGCCCATCTCCTGGTAGATCTTGCGCTGGTCGTCGGTCTGGATCGAGGCCAGGAACTGGCGGACATTGTCGAGGAGTTGCCGGTTCTCGACCGTGACGCCGATCACCGCGGGAGTGCCCGCGTCCACCCGGCGGGTGACGTCCTGGCGCGCCAGCTCCTGCACCGTCTCGCCGGTTTTGGTGCGCACCGGTATCCCGGCCACCAACTCGAAGTGATTGAAATAGCTGTCCCAGGGCCACTCGACCGTGTAGTTGCCGCGGGCGTCCGTGGTGGCGCTCACCCGCCGGATGTCCTTGTCGGCCGTCCGGCGTAGCTCCCGCATGCTGAAGTAGGTCCGGGAGACCTCGAGGACCACGCGGATATTGTTGATCGGCTGCCCCTGGGAGTCGGTGACGACGCCGGTGACCTGGATGCGCTGCCCCTGATCGTAGCGGACCGCGGCGGCGGCGGTGGTGAGGGAGCCGGCCACCAGCAGGCCGAGCAGCCAGAGCAGGGCCGGCTGGAAAGAGTTCCGTCTGGGATGCATTTTCAAGGTAAGAAACTTTTATTGAGAGCGGTTTATTGAGAGCGGATCATTGAGAGCGATAATTCGAGAAGGTGAGCGGAACGTCGAGCTCCATGGCCTTGAGCGCCGCGATGACCGTCTGCAGGTCGTCGCGGTTCTTGCCGGAGACGCGTACCGTGTCCCCCTGGATGGCGGCCTGCACCTTGAGCTTCCTGGTCTTGATCTCGGCGACGATCTTCTTGGCGGTGTCCGTGGGGATGCCCTGCTGGAGGGTGATCTTCTGCCGGGCGCGGCCGTGGCTCGCCGCTTCGATCTTGCCGTAGCGCAGCGACTTCAGGTTGATCCCGCGCTTGACCAGCTTCGACTGCAGGATGTCGAGGCACTGCTGGAGCGTGTACTCGTCCGACACCTCGAGGACCATCTCCTCGCCTTCGAGAGTCAGCTCCGCGGCGGCCTTCTTCAGGTCGTAGCGGTTGCCGATCTCCTTTTCCGCCTGCTGCACGGCATTGCGGACCTCCTGGAGGTCCACGGTGGAGACGATGTCGAACGAGTTCTCTGCGGCAGCCATGTCGTTAGCTCTGTAAGATCGGAGTGATCCGGTTTCCCCGGGCTTGAGCGCCATTATACGGAAACCGGGGCGGTCGCCGCATGCCCTGGTCCCGCTCCTGGGTGGTTACTGCGTTCCGTCGACCCAGCGGAGGTTGCCCGGGGGCGAGAAGCTCCCCTGCCGCGAGAGGTCCTGATAGCCGGTGATCTCGAAGCGGGTGAGGTTCCCCTCCCGGTCGTGATAGGCGACGGCGACCACCCGGCGGCTCGCGGGGTCGACCGTGAGGGTCGCGTCCGTGAGCTCGGCGATGTCCTTCTTCTTGGGGATGAGAGCGATCTCGACCTTGCTGTCCGCGACCGCCCTGGCCGTGGCCTGGTAGCGCGACTTCAGCTCGTCGACGCCGAGCAGGAGCAGGTCGAGCCCGGGCTCCTTCTTGCGGTCCACCCGGTAGCGGTGGCCGGTCTGGTCCCCCTCGTTCCAGGCGTGCACCGTGCCGCCGCAGAGCAGGAAGCTCTTGGGGAACGGGGTGGTGTAGTCCCACCGCATGCAGTCCGGCAGCGACAGGGCGAGGCGACCCGACTCCTGATCCCCCGAGGAGAACCCGGCCGCGGTGAAGGTCTGAACGAAATTGGCCCCCGTCGGCCCGGCGTCCACCAAGCTCTGGCGCACGTTCTTCAGCGTCATCCAGGGATCGGCGTCCTGGGCCGCGGCTCCCACCGGGAGCAGGGCCAGGGCGGCGAGTAGGAAGAAGCTCGTTCGTTTCATAGGTCGGTCCTCCGTCCGTCGTAACAGGGGATGCCGGGCGAAGCTTCCCGGGTAGTTTTCCTCTCCCGGAACGGGGGAGGCCAGGAGGGGGCTCTTCTCAATGCCGGAAATGCCGGACCCCCGTCATTAGCATCGCCATCCCCGCCTCGTCCGCCGCCGCGATGATCTCATCATCCCGCTTGCTCCCCCCCGGCTGCGCCACGGCGACCACCCCCGCTTTCGCCAGCACGTCCAGGCCGTCGCGGAAGGGGAAGAAGGCATCCGAGGCGGCGACCGTGCCGGCGACCGGCAACTGCGCCTTCTCGACGGCGAGGCGGCAGGAGTCCACCCGGCTCATCTGGCCGGCGCCGACCCCCACCGTCTGATCGGCGTTGGCGACCACGATCGCGTTCGACTTGACGTAGCGCACCACCCGCCAGGCGAACTCCAGGGCCCGCCGCTCCTCCGGAGTGGGCTGGCGCCGCGTCGGACAGGTCCAGGTGGCGGGATCGTCCGCGAAGGCGTCCGGCGGCTGGGCCAGGAAACCGCCGTCGATCGCCCGCAGCTCCACCGCGTCGCGCGCCGGCTGGTAAGTCGGACACTCGATCAGCCGCAGGTTCTTCTTGGCGCCGAAGCGGGCGCGCGCGGCGGCGTCGAAGCCGGGGGCGAGCAGCACCTCCACGAAGAGGTCGGCCATCGCCTCGGCGAGCGCGCCGTCCGCCAGCCGGTTGAGGGCGATCACCGAGCCGAAGGCCGAGACCGGGTCGGTCGCGACCGCCCGCCGGTACGCCTCGGCGAGATCCGCGCCGCGGCCGATGCCGCACGGGTTGTTGTGCTTGACGATGATGACCGCCGGTTCCGGGAACAATCCGGCCATCTTGCGCGCCGCGTCGGCGTCCAGGAGATTGTTCCAGGAGAGCTCCTTCCCCTGGAGCGCCTGGAAGCCGCCGAACACCCCGGGGCCGTTGGCATCCGCGTAGACCGCCCCGCCCTGATGGGGGTTCTCGCCATAGCGGAGCACCATCTCCCGCCGCAACTCCATCTGACTCCGTTCCGGGAAACCGTCCCCCCCGTCTTTTTTCGTAGGGGAGGGGCTTGTCCCCTCCCGGGCGGAAAGGGAGGGGACAAGCCCCTCCCCTACGTTCCCGGTGCCAGCCGACCCCTGGCTCTGCCCGCCCAGCCACTCCGAGATCGCCGCGTCATAGCTCGCCGTCTGGCGGAACGCCTTGAGGGCGAGCTCCCGGCGCAGCGGCTCCGGCACCACGCCGCGCCCCTGTTCCAGGGCGGCGAGCACGCGCGGGTAGTCCGCCGGGTCCACCACCACCGCGACGCCGTCGAAATTCTTGGCCGCCGCGCGGACCATGGTCGGGCCGCCGACGTCGATCATCTCGACCGTCTCCGCGAACGAGGCGCCGCGCGCCACCGTCTCGCGGAAGGGGTAGAGGTTCACCACCACGAGATCGATGCGCTCGATCCCATGCTCGGCGAGGGCGTCGAGATGCTCCGAATCCGACCGCTTCGCCAGAATGCCGCCGTGGACCTTGGGGTGGAGCGTCTTCACCCGCCCCTCGAGCATCTCGGGGAAACCGGTGACGTCGGAGACGGCGACCACCGGGATCCCCTTCTCCTGCAGGAACTTGAGCGTGCCGCCGGTCGAGACGATCTCGACGCCGAGGCGGTAGAGGCCGCGGGCCATCTCTTCGAGGCCCGTCTTGTCGAACACGGAGACCAGGGCGCGGCGTGCCGGGAGCATGGACTCTCTCCTTCGCTATGTCTGGAACACCTGTAGGGGCGGCCCTGTGTGGCCGCCCTGCTTACCTCTACAGGGAATTCGCGAGGTGAAGTTTCGCTAGCGGGCGCGGCCGGACCGGGGCAGGAGCATCAGGCGCGAGCCGCCGGCCGGCAGGTTGGCGCGATCGTCGACACCGCCCGCCGCGAGCCAAATATACCGCAGCGCCAGACTGACGTCGGTGACGGCGTGGCTGAAGGCGACCGAGGCGACGCCGAACGCGGTCGAGCGGTCGTCGAAGCGGCCGAGGCCGGAGGCGAAATCGATCCGGCGGTACTCGCCGCCGATCATCGGGTAGAGCTCGCGTCCTCGGCGCAGAGCCGAGTCGATCAGGGGAGAGAGGTCCCGGCTCCCGTCCAGGCCCGGCAACAGGCCGTAGAAGACCAGCGGGAAGCGGGGCTCGGCCGTCTCGGCATAGCGGAGATAGTCGACGAAATAGCGCCGCTCCTCGGCATCGTCCCCCGAGGCGGCGAGGGGATTGTTGGCATCCGCCACATAGTGGGAGACCACGCCGAGCCGGCGGACGACCTCCTCGAACGGCTTGTGGCCGCGGATCGCCGCGATGGCGGCGGCGACCTCGGCGGCGACCACCTTGTCGAGCTGGCCCGAGCCGTCGGCGTTCTTCATGTGGCGGGAGGAGTCCGTATCCGTGAACGGGGCGTTGACCCCCTCCTCGAAGGCGTGCCTGTGCTTCTCGATCTGGCGGGCGAGATCCGGGGGAGCCAGCCGCGCCGCCTCGCGGGCGATGACGGTCTGGGTGGAGGGGGTCCAGGAAAACGCCGGAGAGACCAGACCCAGGAGGACCGCCAGCCCGCCGGCCCAACGGATATACAATCTTGTGTGCATTTCAGGCCTATTCTAAACGGGAAATCCCTTTGTCCAAGCCGATCCACCGCCTCGACGTCACCGGTGCCCTCTGCCCGCTGCCGATCCTGCTCTCCGCGCGGGAGATGAGGAAGCTCGCGACCGGAGACCTCCTGGAAGTCCTGGGGGACGACCCCGGCATCCGCGAGGACATGCCCGTCTGGTGCGAGAGGGCGGGGCACCGTCTCCTGGAGCTGAAGGAGGAGGAAGGGGGGTGGATCCGTTCCCTGGTGGAGAAGGGCCCACCGCGTCCCCGGCCGGGAAGCGCTTGACTTCCGCCGCCCGGCGGGCGAAACTCTCCCCCCTCGGAGCCGCCCGGCTCCCCTGTGCCCAGGTAGCTCAGTTGGTAGAGCACGTGACTGAAAATCACGGTGTCGGCGGTTCAATTCCGTCCCTGGGCACCATTTTCAAACCCTTCGCATTAAACGACTTAGAGCGGAGTCAGCGACCCGATACTTTCGGCGCTCAGAGCCTCCGCGTCAGCAATACGTCAGCACCGCAGCATCCCGTCTTCTCCCTCGGTCGATCAAGCGAACTCGCGGCGTTCTGCCGGCGCCGCGCTGAGCTGGCGGATCAAGAAGGGCGTTTCGTGTGGGTCCGGGGCACGCTCCCTGTCCTCGGCGAGCAACTCCTGGACGCGGACCCGAGCACAGGTATGGAGGAAGCGCTCGCTCTCCCCGGTTGACGAGCCCCGCCAGCGCTTCCGCTCCGCCTCCACGAGCTTCCCGTATTCCTGGGGGTGGTCCTCGATCCAAGCCTGAACCCTGGCCGCTAACTCCTGGCGGGCCGCCTCGGCGAGGGCCTCGGCGTCGGCCTGGGCTGCTTGCCGTCCCCGGCGCTGTTCGTACTTGACCCGCACCCGCTTTGCCGCGCTGTCGAAGTCATACCCGCCTTTGAGCGCTGCGAGAACCCAGCCGGACGGGTTTTCAATCTTCCCCTCACTTCTCTGCTCGTAGGCCGTGACGACCTCCCGCACGCGCTCGATGGAGTAGGTCGCTGCGATCTCGGCAAGCTGTGCCTGGGAGAATGGGAACCCCTTCAACAACAACGCCGCTTGTTGCTGTTTCTCTATTTCTTCTGTTCTATATTTATAGGGGGGCTTTCGCGACACTCCAGAGGATCTCTTGGCAGACACCCGAGAGGACTTCTTGGGCGACACCTGAGACGTGTCGGTGAACGACACCTCAGAAGTGTTGCTCATAGGCACCTCTTCTGGAAGAGCAGCGGCATGACCTTCGGTCGCAATGATCTGCGGCCGATGTTCGACGCCAAAGTGCTGCTCCAGGAGGAACAGCTCGATCACGTAAGAGCCGTCCCGCTGAACGCTGCGATCCTCCCAGTTCCCGAGGATATAGATATTCTGGCGGCCGGTACTGATTCGCTGAATTACCCCCATGCGGCACAGTTCGGAAATGTGTCGCGAGATGTGCCGCTCTTCCTTGATCCCGAGCTTTTCGGCCAAGTACGAGCGCTCAACCGTCGCCACCAGATTGCCCTTCTCCAGAAGTTCATTGACCTGGGCAATGGGGTGCCGCCGAGTGCGGCTTCGCCAGATATACCGCCGGATCTGAAGGTAGACCGCGAATGCGGTCGTCTTCATGAACTCCCCGAAAGCCCGGTTGTCCAGCATCCGGAAGTCAATGGTGAGGAACTGCGCGTTATAGACGGGAGTGTTCATGGTCTAAGCACCAAAAAGACGAGAAAAGAATCCCTTTTTCTTGGCTGGCGGCTGTTCCTTCTCAGCCCTCCTCTCGGGCTGCGGTGCTTTGCGGCGTTTCTTCGGAGTCTTCTCGCGCCGGGGTGGCGTTGGAGTAGAGGGAGACTCGAAGGAACTTGCTGGCGCCGCGATTTCGGTCTGCTCTGGCAGGGGCGCTGCCGGGGTGAGGACTTCGGGAGAGATATCGATTACCGTCTCCTCCGCTTCGCGGTCGGTCCGGCCCTCTGAAGGCTCATTGACCTCCGCTTCATATTCTCCAATCCGGATCTCCGAAGGGAGGGGCAGGGGCGACAAGTCGCCGGCCTGGAGCTTCCCGGCCTGCAAGCGTCGAATGTCGCGGTTTGTAGAGAGATGAAGAATTCGGGTGTGCTCGACCAGCTTCGCCAAACGAGCTTCGATCTGTTCTTTGGCGAGTGCGATCAATTGGTATTTGTCGTTGCTCTCACGGATGGCCGCAATCAAACCTCCATTCTTCTCTTCCAACTGTCGATCCTTCTCCTTTAGATCGCGCTTCAGTTCTTCCTTCTCGGCCTCTAGTTTTCCGAGTTGCTCGCGTAGGAAGGCTACGACGGGAGTCTCCACCGCAGGTGGTGGATTGCCGGTTGGAGGGGCGTTGGAAGGAGATGTACTACTTCCGGCCTCCGACTCCCGAGTTAAGCGAGCCCGTTGGAAGGTACGTTCGAGGAGTGGCCGGTCCGAGGTGTATTCTTCAAGCGCTGCGAAGTTCAGGGCCAGTTTCTTTCGTTCCGCCAAATCGGCGATCGAAGAGGCCGAGATGAAGACCTTCTCGATGCCACTCCCCTCCTCGTTCTTCTTTGTCGTTTCGAGAAGTCCTTCCGCCGCATAAGTGCGCACGGTCTTATCGCTCTTATTCAAGATGAGTGCAACTTGATTGACGGTATATATAAAGTCGTCGGGCATCTGAGATCGGATACATTTGGCGCTAGACTAGCTGAATGTTGGAAGAGCTTCCAACGAATAGGCTGGCGACGTTGTGAGCAATGTTATACAATACTTCCAACATTGGTTGAACCCTTTGTATAACATCTTGATTTTTTATAGTACCGAGAGAGAATCTTGCCGTATAACGTTGTTGGAAGAAACGTTGAACATCGCCATCACTTATTGCTGTCATGTGTGGAAGCGCAAGCGATGGCGTTAGAGGGGAGGGAGTCTGTATAATGGGGTTGTAGAATCCAGGCAAATGTCTCTTCGTGAGACGAATAGTTACTTTTGGCTCGTATAAGGGCTGCTGCCAAAGAAACCTGGTCACTAACAGTTATATTGCTAGATAACATCTAAGCCCTACCGATCGCACGAATAAAGAAGGCCTTGGAAGGCGTGTCGCTTTTCTTCTATGATCGGGGTAATAGTTGTTCTAATTCGCCACTCGTAAATCTCAGAGACGGCAAATATACTTGTAGGGCTCCATTTGAGACTGTAGATGCACTCTAGAGAAGAAGGGCTAGTAGAAGCGAAAGCAACGAGGTGACCTTAATGCCACCAGTCGTACTGCTGACCGAATCGGAGGCCGCGGGATATCTCCGGTTAACGCCGCGCGCACTTCAGGCTTGGCGATATCAGGGAAAGGGGCCGCCATTTGTCCGGATCTCCCGTCGAGCGATTCGCTACCGGCTGGTCGATCTAGAGGCTTTCGTCGAAGAGAATCTCCAGCGGTCAACCTAAAGTTGCTAGGCAGAAATAGGCGGCGGGAAATAGAAGTCACACTTCCTGCTCACGCGCTGAGGGAAATGAGAGCACCTTGCCTTGTCTGTCCTGTGAAGAGTCGAGCAAATTCCTGGCCTCGGCATGGACAGCCCTCCCGAGTTGGATGATCTCCGCCGGGGGAGGTTCCGGCGATTGAGGGGCAATGGTGGACGTTTCGGTTTCGGGTAGCTGGAATTCGTACGTCAACGGATTGAAGTAGGGTAGTGATCGAACCCACTCCCGATGAATGTATGAAAGGGTTCCCGGAATGTTCTCTTGGCTACTGTCAATTCTATCTAACGTTGCGAGCCAGCTACGGACCTGCTGCCGATTCCACTGTAACTCACGTGCATCTACCAGTTGTACCTGATGCATTCCCGAAGCGGAATGCGAGAGGAACACGAGCCGGCGGACATCCGGGTCAGTCAGGTCATCATAGTTGATCGCCTCGCCGAAGCTGCGCCGAATTATTTCTCCCAAATTACGAGCATTAAATTGTCTCTTGCTTCATTTTAACAGATTCCATCTCTTTGTCAAAAATATTGAATAAGTTGGTCAGTCGCGTTTCATCCTGGCGAAGAAGAACTTCGCGGAATGCTGGCCAAGGCATTTTTCCCTTGGCTTTCATTACTTCATTGCGAATTGCCTCGGAGCTTTGTCCCTCGGAGAGATACTGCACGAACCAAGAATCTCCGTGCACATAAAAAACCAAAATTAGATCATCGAGGGGGTCGTCCGGATGAAGACCCCCGTACTCTATCTGAGATGAGTAGGGGAGAAGTCTCTGCCGAAATAGATTGCAGTGACGAACAGCCCGACGCGCCTTATCTGAGAAGTGCTCTGAGAGAGATGCTTCAAGGAGATCGCGAATCGCGCGCTGGAGTAAATTCGCCGCCTGGTCGTGGTCGCTGCCGGCGATTTCTTGACGGACACGTCTCCAGGCGACGGCGAGCAGATAACCATATTTCTCATCACCCAGAGCCAGCTTGCCGCTCTTGACCTGCTTTTCCCTATCTTCCTCCGCGCGGGATGCTTTTGAGATAATCTCCTCGATCGATTGTTTCCGCTTTTCAGCGACCTCAAGCTCTTTCTGCCTCTGGGTTTCTCCGGATATCTGCTTTCGCAGATTCATTGCGGCGACTTGGATGCGGTCATGATGTAGGCGCAGTATCGCGAGTTCGTGACTTTTCCAGAAGGCTGCGAATCGGGTAGGTTCTTGGCGAAGCGCCTCCAACTCGGCGGCCCTGGCCGCCCTCTCCGTTTCCTCAAAGACCATATCCCGAATATCCTCAGAAAACGGACTCGTGCCATTCTTGAATTGCTGGAAAAGCATACCCGGAGTGAGCTTTTCCAAATATTGGCCACGAAATCTCAGGCGTTCTTGTTCTTGCTTTTCGTCTCTAAGTTCTGTCGCCAATTTTTCAGCCTTTAGCCTGTATTGCTTGTGCTCCTCCAACTCCCGGATCTTGTCTTGATATTGAGCTTCCTTCTGGCGCTCGGCGGCGCGCTTCTTGCGGTCATCCTCTTCCTTCTGGCGAGTGCTTTCGGAATGTGCCGTAATTGCGGTAGCGTTCGGCTTGGGCGCAGTTGAGGATACGAGGAGCGGACGATTCTGAACGACTACATACGGCGCACTCGGAGGAGCCTGAATATCGCCGATCTCCAAACTGAGAGCGCCAACTTGGTCCATGAACTCGAAGAGGTGTGAATCCATGAACCGACGGAATCGCTCCTCATCCATGAAGACCTCAAGGAGCCGTTGCTCTTCCGGAAGCGACGGCGCAAGTGCCTTGGTCTCTTGCTTTTGTGCCGCAGATCGCCCGAAAGAGAGGAGATATATTCCGACTTTTGTAATCCGCCAAGGGTCACGCTTTGGTTCGGTAGCAATCTTGGAGAAAACGAGGGCAGTAAAGGGCGAGACCGACCTCCGGCTTCTCTTGCTTTCCCTCTGTTCCTCAACGCAAAAGCGCCAGAGTCGCCCATACGCTTCCTTCAGCAAAGAGCGATTCCTTTCTGAGACGATAACCTCGTAGAGGTTATCGCGCTTCCATTCTCGAAATCCATGAGGATCTCTTAGGAGGATATCGCGGAGAATGCGCTGGTCCTCGGTGGCCTTTACTCTTTCATCCACCGTCTTATATTTATCCCTTCCTCTTTCTTGTATGGTGGCGATTCGGTGCCCGATGTGTAGATCGATCATCTGCCAAAACAAGGAATCTAGATATCGTGGGTCTTGCAGGTGCGAATGACTCGGGAAAGTCGAATGTTTAACAGATTCTCTTTTCCTCCTCCTCTTCCTCCAGGAGATAAGCATGGCCGCGGCGAGATCTAAGAGTGGGAGAATGAGAAGCGCGAGAATCCAAATGGCTAAATAGAGGACTGCAAGGACTATTACACCCTTCACGAGTTCCTTAACTATCCTATACACGGCATATGCAAGTCCGATGATGGCTAGCGCGCCAAAGGCGACGATCGGACCCAAAATATCGGAGTCGTTCCGGTCTCCATTTTGCTGAGTGCTCATGTCTAGATTAGCTCCGAAAGGTTCTACTTACTTGAAATGATCTCGCCGTGCAAGCTTTTCGGTGCTCTGGTCGTTTCTTCGGCCGCGCTCGATTAGGTCCTGCTCGCGTCGGCGCTTTCGGTAATTCTTTCCGATCACGAAGAAAAGAAGGAAGAGAATGAAGGCTCCAATGGTCACTCCTGAGCACGTTAAAAGCGGGTGAGATGAAGGCGTACTTCCGCTCGATGGCTCAACGGTCAACAGCAGGCCGTTCAGTTTTACAGAACTTCCGAAGAGAATGTCAATCCTCTGAAGCTTTTCGCTCTCAAAGTTGAAGGTCAAATAGTCGTTATTGAATGGTTCGTTAGTTCTGAAAAAATAGTAATAATTGCCTTTTGATTCGGTGGCATTGGCTTCTACTTTTGGCGCAGACAATGCCGCCTTGATGGGCTCTAGTTTAGGTTCATTACCTGTCCATGGATCTATGGTCCAGTGGAGGTTTCTGATCTCTTCAGGAGATACGGTGAGCAATTCAGTTGTTAGCTTACTCTGGCGCACCATCTCCGGATTAGCGCCCCAAGTGACTCCATAGAGGCTGTGCAGAAAAAAGCCATTGAGGGCGACATTCTTGCCTGTGTATGGAAAGTTTGCATCTTTTCGGACGCCAAGAATGTCGGCGAGATACCTGTGTTCATGCTCAGAGTAGGGTTCTTCTGCTAGATCCTCTAAAGAGAAATTAGAGCCATCAAGAAATTGATGATAAATCTTATTAAGGTGATTGTCATAGAATTGAAAGACTAGACATTCGGAGGAATCTGGATTAGAGAACAGGTAAAATTTTCTCAGCCCTTTTTTCCATCCTATTCCCGTTTCTGAGCCGGATTCAAACGAGTCCTTCCAGTCAGGAAAAAATTCCTTCCCCTCGCCTTCAAAAAAATCGGCCGCCTTGCGCGGTTGATACCTGCTTGCCAAGATTGAAGAGGACTTCAGTTTTTCAGGAGATATGCCCCATGGAACTCCATAGAGGGAGACAACTGACTTCAGATCGTAAAAATCGTAAGTGGATAGCCAAAGGGGCTGGTTCTCGTCAGCCGATTTTTGGCATCCTTCCCAAACGCCAACGAGGAGAAAAAAGGGAAGAATCTTCAAGACTGGAGAAAATAAGCGCTTCACAGTTGGGCCTCTTTCTTAGAAACTCCAAGGGCTATGGTCGTCCGGTTCCTCGGGAAGATTGGGAATCAGGATGAGTTGCGGTGGAAATAGCTCCTTCTCTGCCCCAAATCGGGAGAGTTGTCGCGTGATGATTTCGGCCGGAAGATTACGGTCTCTATATGAGTAATAGCGATTCGGAATATGGTGGGTGACGATCTCTGTCGCGGCCAACGCCTCCTTTGCGATAATGCAATGGCGCTGCGGGAGTCTTTGCAGGTCGTTAATGGCAATCTCTCGCTCGCCTTCCAGAGTGAAAAAGATCTTCCGCTCAAGGCTCGCTTCTGTCCGATTTGTTCCGGTTGCCTCGGCCTCTGCGCTGCCGTATGTGACGCTCTCCCCGCTACTCCCTCCCAGGGTCTCAGTTTGGGAGACGGTCCGCTGTAGGGCCTGTCCTAGAGAATGGGTGAATTGCTTGATTTGTGTGAAGGCTTCGGCGAGCGCTACTTGATGGGAGTGGCCTATGGAGAGGGTGCGGCCCTCTGCCTGTGAACGGCCTCGGAGCTTTGCCCGGGATTCGGCGACCGTATCTGTCTCCGTAATGGACGTGCTCTCGTTCCCTCCAATTCCATCGCGATTACTCTGGTTCTGAGAAGTGCTCAGACCTGAGCCAGATTGTCGAGTAAATGTTTCACTGTCGGAACGGCCGACGGCATTCGCCGTGCTGCGGAGATTCTGGATGGCCGTGCTATAGGAATTCCCCTGAGCAACGACATGGTTGCGCACGGTTCCTATGGCGCTTCCCGCGTTCATCGAAACACCGCCCGCAACATGGTGATAAGCCGTTTGTCCCTGCGTCTGCACCAGAGAATTTCCCAAGCCGTCACTGACGGCATAATTCTGCCCATCAGTGAGTGTTTCTCCCTTCTGCTCGGAGTTCGTGACGGTCTCTGAACTGCCGCGCTGAATTGCCAAGCTCTCACTTCCATTTGTGCTATAGGAAATCCCGGTGCTGTGATCGACAGCATGGCTCCAGTTCTTTCCGATAAGAACGCTGAGACCGTGCGCTTTACTGCGCGTCTCCGTTATAGTCTCGGACTCTGTTTCCGTTATCGTTTGTGAGATGCCCTCGTCAATCTTGTCGCCAAATCCTTCGGTGAGGGTTTGGCCCAAACTGATGCCTTCACTCTTGGCAATGCCGTAGGTTTCAGTTTCGGCAATGGCGACCGAATCGGCCCGAGACCAGGAGCGGCTTTCTGAGAAAGAGCGCTGGAAGGAGACCGTTTTCGTATTGGTGACGCTCGATCCGCGGGAAGTCGAGATCTCCTGATAGGTGAAATTATGCCGGCGCTGACTGAGAGCGAAGAGTTCTGGGGACATGACTTCGGCATCTTCGCGACTGAGGCGGAAGAGCACCTTAACTTGTGAGTTTGCTTTAATAGTTTCAAGTATTGCCTTCCCTTCGGCGTTGTGGAAAGGGGGCTGCGATTGGGATTGATGGGCGTTCACCATCCGGAGATTGTATTGGCGCAGCGTGGTGGCAGCTTTGGCAAACTCGATATCGGCAAACTCGTGAAATTCATCGATATAGAGGTAATAGGGAAATCGCTGTTCTGGCGGGCGCCGATAGGCCGACCGCTGAAACTTTGTCGCTAGGTACGTGCCAATAAGCTGGCAGCCTTTCAGATTTTTCCCCAAAGGTATGGAACAGAAGAGGCTTTTCTTCTTGGCGAGCAAATCAGGAATATGTAGTGTGCTCTTCTGCGTATCAAGAAAGCAGCTTACCAGAGAGTCGGCCAGAAAATATTGGAGTATATTCCAGGTCGATTCGAGGCGTTCCTGTTTCTGTGCGGCGGTGAAGCCGGCAAAGAATTTAGTCCAATAAGCCGCTGCGTAGGAATTGGCTTCAGAGTTCGGGACGGCGTTCACGAGCCGTTCCCTGTACTCATCGGACTCGGCAAGAAAATGAGCCGCGAAACGGAGATTGAGCGGAAACGAGAAAGGGGGGAGGTGCGGTTGCTGGCTTTGAGGGAGGCGGTTTAATTCGGCAATTACCCATAGGGTATTGCGAAGCGTGTTGCGGAGACGCCTCATTTCGTCGATGCTGCCGAATAGGCGCTCTGCCACCTTGAGGAAATCGTCAACCTGTTCCTCGGTTGTTTCGGAGCCTTGAGGTTCCAGTGGATTGAGACGAAGGGGATTGTCCTCGGAATCGAGGTCAAGGAATAGATAGCTCTCTAGGAGTTGGTCGATGTTGTGGCCTTTGCGTTTCGAGACCTCGCAGGCGAAGGCGATGAAGTCCAATGCCTTTCGATAAAGTCCTCCCGTGGGATCAATGACGCATAGAGGGCGCTGAGAGCAGATGTCCTGGATAATCATATTCTCCAGGAATCGACTCTTTCCGCTGCCGGTAATCCCACATACATACATGTGGGCGGCTCTATCAGTGTCATTTAGGAGAAAAAGTCTTCCGGTTTCCGTAGAATTGCCCACCGAAACAAATTGAGGGAGTTCGGACGGATAAAGGGAGTCGGCGCCATCGGCAAAAAGAAATCGGCGCGGCGTGAGAGGGACATTCATGTAGCAGACTCCCTTAAAAGAGATCGGAGGCCTCTATCTGCAACCGTCCAAAGTCGTCCAAAGATGGCGTTCTCAATTCCTAGCTGGCGGATATTAGCAAACGCCATCAGCCCAAATCCAGGGGTTCCTTCAAGCTGGCGGTGGAGCGTCTCCACGCGTCGCGGTGTCGTCGTGACGAAGAGCACCCGGAAGTCGCGAACGGGGCCATAGCGCTGCCAAAGGCGCTGTGCCGGGTGATTCGGATCGGCGGCCTCCTGGAGGTGGGCATATCCGGCCTGCTTCAGGGCGATCTCCTGGACGCTTTCTGAGCCGCGATCTGCTTCCAGGAAGAAAAGCCGCCAAGCTGATCCGCGCGCCAAGGCAAAGACGAGATCCGGGCGAATCCGGAAGGGATCCGGATGGCCCGGCACGCTGATGTCCTCCTGGGTCACGTAGCGCTCGACGTGCTTCCGGAGGCGGGCATCGGCGACCGCGTGCGTGTGGTAGTAGGGAATCCAGAGGGGTGCGAGCTCCGGGAGCTCGATGTCACTACCCCGGATCGACTCCACGAAGCGGACGGCGCATTCACTGACCAAGAGCGGATGGGCGAGCTGCTGCATCGTCTCGGGGGAGCGGGGGCGATAGAGGCGGCGCTGATCCAGGCCATAGGTGGCCCACAGGGGCTCGAGGCCTCGCTCCCCGAGGAAGTAGATCCGCTCCTTCGTCTGCTGCAGCACGTCGCCAGCCAGGAAGCCCTCGTCCCATAGCCGCTTTAGGCGCTTGCGGATGTTGTCGGGTGAGGACAGCCGTCCGGTCTCAGTTTGGTAGTAGCGCAGCCGCCGAATCTGGTCGATGGTGAGGACCCGGAGCATCCATAACCAGCGGCAGACCTCGATGTCTCCGGCAGTGAGCACCAGACCTTTCCCCATGACGTTCGCTCCCTATCCGTCTTCCTACCCGGAAGTGTACCCGGAACGCGGGTGCAGGGGGAGGGTAGGGGAGCGGGTAGGCCTCGAAAGGCTAACTCTCGGCTATGGCCAGCCTTAGACCGGGCCGAGTGCTTCTCTCGACCGCTTCCAGCAGCCCACCGGAAAGGAAGTATCTCCTCTCTTTCCTCTGGCTGAGCAGGCTGGTGGAAGGAGGGGAGGAGGAGGATCGAGGAAGAGCTGGACGACGAGGTGATCGGGCGGATAGTCCGGCGCCGTGAGGCGGCCGAAAGGTTCTCGTGGTGGTCGAGGATCTGGTCGGTCCTCTCAGGGGAGGTGCCGCGTGTTTCCCGCCCGGTCAGGCGAGAGAAACTTTGCACAATGGCCCGTTGTGCTCAGGCGTCAGCAAGCACAACCGTGCATTGTGCGAAAGCGGATGGCGGTGGCACTCACACCGTCACGTAGTTCTTCCGGTCGATGCCATAGCACATCATCTCCCTCCCGTAGTGATCGACGTAGCCTTGCTGACTCTCGCCGATGCGCTCGGCCACCCGGATGGAGGCGCGATTCTCCGGATAGATGAGGCTGATAACGCGGTCCTTCTTCCAGACGGTGAAGGCGTAGTCCAGGGCGGCCCGTGCTCCCTCCGTAGCGTAGCCGTGCCCCCACCAGCGCCGCACGAGCGTCCAGGCGAGTTCGAAGCCGGGCCATCCCTCGGGCGCGGCAAAGCCGATCACCCCGATGAACATACTGGTCTCTCTGTGCTCCACCGCCCACATGCCGGCGCCCCCGAGTTGCCAGTGTCCCAGGAGGAAGGCCATGTGCCGCCAGGACCGGCCCCGGTCCCACGACTGCGCTCCTCCACCCAGGTAGCGCAAGACCTCGGGGTCTGCGTTCAGCGCGGCGTAGTCGTCGATGTCGCTCCGGCGGAACGAGCGCAGCCGCAGGCGTTCCGTTTCCAGGATGGGGACTTCGGGAATCAAAGGGGCCTCTCCTTCGCCAGATAGGGTTTTGCCCGAGAACAAGTCCATGGAGTCCTCCTTTCCGATATCGTTTGTGCGAAGCAGTAGCTTGTCCCCTTCGGGCCTACACTGCGGCCCACGGGGGCACCTCCGCGGGCAATGACGCTCGTGCGGCTTAGGAACTGTCCCTGAAAGGGAGAAGCCTATGCTTCGTCTCGTTCTGCTCTTGCTCTATTTGTTCGCGCCGTCATCGACCCCCCAGGCGAAACAGGGCGGTAGTTTGGACCCCCTTGGGCTCACAAATCCCCCGTCGCAGAGCGGTAGTTCGGGCTCCATGAGCCTGCCGCCTGCTGACCGCACCGACCAGGGCGGCAGCCTCGATCCACTCGGGTAACCCTTCAACGCCGGAGCCGCAGCAATTGCGGCTCCGCTCCTTTTGTCTATACTACGGGCACCGTTTATTTTGACGTTCGCTAACTAACGTCGCGCTTCCGCCTTTCTTGAAGGAGCGGCTCAAATGTTTGAAGAGGCCCACGAGAACCTTGATGTGTTGCGTAGGGTGTTCGGTGGCGAGGCTTCCCCTGTCGAGGCGGAGAGGGTTGCAGCTCACCTGACGGGTTGCCGCGAGTGTTGGCTCCTAGCCAACCGCGCTATTGCTGCTCAAAAGGCGCGCGGCGGGGTAGACGTTCAAGGTCCGCTTAGGCCGCTGGTCGAATTGCACGAGATCGAGCAAGCGAGATTGGAAGAGTGGCTAGAAGCACAAGCAGCTTGGTCCGAGATAAAGTCCATGCCCCCGAAGGCGAGGAGAGACAAGGCCCGCCTCACGCGAACACTTCACACCTTTAGTTTTCTCGAAGTTCTTCTTGAAGCGGGTGCATCGACAAATGCGTCAGACAGCGAGGAGTATTTCTATCTTGCATTGCTGGTAGCTGGACAGTTACCGTCCTCTAGATTCTCCGTCGAGTTGAAAAACGACCTCTGTGCCGAGTGTTGCGCCGAGATTGCGAACGCCCGGCGACGCCAGGCCAAATGGACATCTGCGCGGGACGCACTTAACAAGGGGAATGAGTATGTCAAGAAAGGGTCAAAGAACGGAGTAGTAGAGGGGAAGGTGCTATGCGTAACGGGCGCCCTGGAAGATGATTTGGGTAATACCGAGGAGGCTGCGAGCATCTTGCGCCAAGCACTAGAGTTCTTTGAGAAGTCTGCGCAAACATTCTTGTTGAGCAGGACGCTCACCCAGCTCGCCTTCATCCTAGTAGGTGAAAGTCCTGCCGAGGGCCTCCGCATTGTCGAGCAGGCCCTACCAATTATTCCACCCAACAACCCCCGCCTTGTCCTGTTCGCAGAGACTGCGAAAATCGACTGCCTCATAGGAATAGGTGCGCCACAAGAAGCTCTTATCCGGTTTAATGCCATAAAGGCGTTGCAAGAACAGTTTCGTGAACCGTACATCCAAGTTAGGCGACGGTTCACAGCGGCCAAAATACTAGAGCATCTTGGGCGTACGAAGAAAGCGGAGGCACTTTTCCAAGAGGTTATTGCTGAAGAGCTTGAGCACGGATTAATGAAAGACTTCTTTCTAGATCTGGTCTACTTGTTCGGCTTCTATCTCAAGCGCGGGAACACTTCTGAAGCCGTCGCTGTTTGCCGGCGTGCCAGTGAGGAACTGCCGCTCTTAGAAGACGAGGAAGGTAGTAGCGAGCCTGCACGCGAACAGATGCGGATGGTTTGGAGAAGTCTGGAGGAGGAGGTCAAGAAGGGAAACATTGAACTGGGTGCCACAAAGGTGCTTCGGAACTATGTAAGGACCCACTGGAGATTTCCGGCCAGCGAGCCGCCTTCGTTCCAGAAGTAAGACAATATGGGAGAGCCTCAGAAAACTTTGCACAAGCTTTATTGTGCAAAGCTATGACTCCTACTCTCTCCCCTTCCAATGCGATGGGGCGCGGGAAAAATGTAGGACTGCCAAGATCAAGAAATCATCATCTCGCGGGGTGTAGAAGATCCCATAGGGAAAGCGCTGTAGATTCGCGCGCCGAATTGATCTGTGTACCACGGAGTATGCCATCGGCTGCTCCTGAATGCGTCGGAGTGTCTGGTCGAGTTCCACGCGAAAAGCGCCGTCCAGCTCTGGCGCTTGGCCTACATACCACTCGTGAATTTCTCTGATGTCTTGGTATGCCGCAGTGCACAGACGAAGATGAATCACTTCTTCGAAGGCCAGATTCCAGCTTGAACCTTGCTCCACTCTAAGGCTTCCTCACCGGTAGCGGTAGCCAGACGCTCGTCCAATAGAGTCCTCTGCCAGTCTGGCAGCGCGAGCGTATCGGTGTTCTCGATACTGGTCCAAATGTCCAGGGCTAATGCGAGGCGCTCCTGTTTGGGAAGCTGAAGAACCTGACGACGAATTTCAGACTTGATCATGCTCTTACTATAAACCGGTGTAATACTCCCCATCAAGAGATTCTCCGTTGGTCCGGAGAGTCGGCATTCCGAAAGATATTAGACCCAAAGAAGAGCAAATGAGCAAGGGTTTCTTTTCAAGGTCCGAAGTCGTCCGCTCAGCTTTTAACATATTTTTAACGTTCTTGAACTTTAAGTCCGCTCGCGAGAACGGCATACTGAGTCTTCACTTACAGATGACCACCCGACTCCCTCACCTTCTCGGCCGGCTTGCAGGCGCGCCTTTCCGCTGGCTTGATGACCAGTTCCGGGAAAAGCTCCATGGGGACGCCCACTGGATGGGGTCCTGGGAGCGCCGGTCATTTCTGCGAGCGCAAAATGAAGGACTCGTCCTCGCGCCCCACAAGCGCTTGAGTCGCTCAGACTCGTACACGAATGTTTGTCTGGTCGCTCCTACGGGTTCGGGAAAGACCTCACGCTACGTGATCCCGAACGTGCTGCAAGTGCAGGGATCGGTCGTTGTCACCGACCCTTCGGGAGAAATCTTTGCCCGTACCTCGGGGCACCTTCAGGAGCGTGGCTTCGATATCCAGGTGCTGGCGCCGGCCGACCTCACCCGTAGTGTTCGATTCAATCCCCTCTCCTACTGGCAGACGCCCCAGGAACTCCGACAACTCGCCACCACTTTGGGACTCAACATCGCCGGGAGGAACTCTGATCCCTTCTGGAGTACCAGTGCTATCAACATTCTGGGGCTCTGCCTCTCGGCGCTTAGTCAGGTGGAGGATCGGCGTGTCGTGAATCTTGGGAATCTGCGCTGGCTCCTGAATCACCTGGGAAGCGCGAATGCCACGGGCATACATCATTTTATGGCCCGATATTTGGAGCATGAGAATCCGCAGATGTTCTCTGAGTATCTGGCTTTCTGCGCCCAAGATCATCGGGTGATGGCATCGATCCTCTCGACCGCTCGAGCGGCAGTTGAACTCTGGTCCGATGCGGACATCTGTCGGCTGACGGCCGAGAACACCCTTGACCTGAACCGACTGCGGAAGCGTCCGACCGCCATTTACGTCATCGTTCCCGAGCATCAGGTCCGCTATTTCGGGCTGCTCGTGAACCTTTTTTACTCCACTTGCTTTGCGGAATGCCTGAAGAGTAGCGGGCCGGACGATCTCCCCGTTTCGTTCTTTCTCGATGAGTTCGGAAATCTTGGCTACGTCAATAATATCGCCGCCATCATCACCACCCTCCGCAAGCGACGCTGCTCGATCAGTATCATTCTTCAGGAGCTTTCTCAGCTCGACGCCATCTATGGCAGAGATGAGGCACGAACGATCTTCTCCGGTGGCTGCGGGAACAAGCTTTTCTTCTCGGGCCTCGATCTGGAGACCACAAGCTATATCGAGCGAGTGCTCGGAAACAATACAATGTATGACACGCCATTCGGCGGAATCGATGATCGCGCCCGCACTCTGGCCGTACCGCTCATGAGCGCAGACGAGATTCGGATGCTCAAGGAAAACGATGGTATCCTCATTTCCGGACGCCGACGCCCGGTTAAGCTTCGAATGCCGCCTTTTTTCAGTAGCCCGACCCTGCGAAAGCTTACAGACAAACCAGCGGCAAGCTTGCCTCTCAGCGGCGCTCAGGATGCACTCGATTTCATCGGCTTACATGCTACCATCCAGCCGGATACTAAACTCACAAGCGTGTTGTACGCGCCTAGTACCCTCTAATCCGAGAAAGTAACCGAGCTGTGACTCAATTGTTTCGACCGCCCGGGTCGTCGGCGATCTCTGATCGGCAAGCTCTTCTTGTCCGGGCCGCCGACCTCGGAATCACGAACTACATTGAACGGATTCTCGGAACGACTAACCCACCTGTCTTTGGAAGTGAGACTGCCACCGAACGGTGAGGCAAACCCTGAGGGGTCGCGTTAGCGACCCCTTTCAGCCGCTTTGAGCGGCTCATAAGCGTATTTTTATACTTGTGTAGCCTGAGCTTTGGTTAGCTTGAATATCTGGCCTTGCAAGAAGTGGCAGAGAAATCCTTGGAGCCATAGACGCCAATATACCAATCTCCGGACTGAGGGCTGAGAATCTGAATAGACTCCTCGTTATTGGCATTCCGTGACCGAGACCCATAGGTGCTAGTCGTGGGCTGATTTCCACGGCGCACATAGAGATCTCCGTCGCCAGTACCTCCCGAGAGCGTTATCGTAAGTGTGCGCTGACCAGAGGGGACATTAATCTTATAATGCCTCCACCAGCCTTGGGATGCCGAAACGGGAGTCATAGTTTGATTAGTCAGAGTAAGCGTCGGCACATATGGAGTAATACTGTAATGCATTTGCAGTCCGAACAGATGAGAGAGCGCTGCTTCTGTCTTTTTGGTCGAGTTTTTAAAAACTGCCGCATCTGATGCGCAGGATAGAAAGCCGCCTTCTGACAGTGCTGCCGGCATTTGCGCGTCTCGGAGAACCTGAAGATTCTTTTTCTTCTTGCCGCGGTCGATTAGCTTCAGTCCAGCAATTAGTTGATCGTGGATGTGACCGCGGAAAATGCAGCTCAAGCTTGAATCAGACAGTCCTTCCTGGCAGTAAGTTTCAGTTCCGCAGGCAGTGGTGTTAGTAGCGGCATTAAGATGAATGGATACAAATCGATCTGCGCCCGCTTCATTAGCGATAATAGGGCGGCGAGCAAGGCCAGGATCTATATCCGAGTCACGAGTCATAACTATTCCCCAGGTTCCACCACCACCGTTTGTGTCTGCCGTATCTTGTTGCATCCAAAACCTTAGTAGCCGTGCTATGTCGAGCGTCGCATCTTTCTCAACTATTCCGTTATAGCTATTTCCGGGATCTGGGCCGCCATGACCTGGGTCAATGCATACCTTCGTTGCGGCAAACATTGGAATTGCCAGGAAAAGAAAGGCAATAGGTACTACTACGGTCTTGCGCATTGTCGGATTCCTTTCTAGGTTCAATAGATGAGATCGGCGACTATAATGGCGCCCCGATCGTCAAAAACTATACGTTTCGCGTCAGGGGAGAACTGGGGCCGGCGCTCAATACTTCGCGGAGTATTTGTTAGTTGTGTGAGCCTCATGGTAACGAGGTCGTAGAGGTAGATTTCGGAGGCGATGAGCTCGTGTCCGTCATCTCGTGCATAATCGAACACGATTTGTTGACTGTCGGAGGACCATGCGGGGAAGTCGCCTTGACCGATATGAATGGTAGAACCTGTCTTAATGTCGTATACGTAGAGCCCCGTTATCACACCCAGGTAGACTATTTTCGACTTGTCCGGCGAAACTACAGGCGCAAGGTACTGGTCAGGTCCAGAGGCAATTTTTGTAATGGTCTTTCCGACGCCTATTAGAATTTCGCCATTCAAGACTGTGACCTGCGGTTCATCCGCAGCTTGAGCTAGGCCCCTTTTCTCGGAAAGCGGCAGAGTTTTTCCTTCAAGTGTGACTGCAAAGAGGTCGTCCCGGTCACGAGAGTTATATGGAAAAATGGTTGAACTGTCAGGAGTCCACTTCATGCGATAGGCTGAGAAGCTTTCGTTAGATGCTGGTATGATGGTTTTGAGGCTGCCAGGATTTTCGGCGGCAACAACAAAGAGTCCTCTATAGCCCTCCTTGGAAAAGGCTATGGACTGACCATCTGGTGACCACGTTGGCGCCATAAACCAGCCTTGACTCGTGATCGGTTTTACCCCCTCCAGATGGGGCGACTCGGTATTGCGCGAGCTGCGTGCCGAAGTAGCCGACGGCTCTTCTTGGCTACTGGCCCAAAGAAGCAGGGGCAGAAACGTTAACGCTGCTAGCAAACCGCCAAGGACAAGTGCTCGTCTCATATAAATGTTCTCCTTACAAGTTAACCGCCGCTTTATTGCGTGTCAACTGTTACTTTCGGCATAGGCTTCTAGAGGCGCAAGCGTAGATTTTCTCCTCCTACACCTAAGAAGGCGTGGTTCGGGTGAAAAGAAGCTCAGATGGGTAGCGCTTCCCTCTGGTCTACTAAGGTCTAAGGGTCGTGCCCCATAGCGCGCGCGGCTACTGGCAAGCCAATCATCGTGGAGTTTTCCGAGCTGCAAGGCTCTATATCGGATTGCCCGTTAGGTATGAGTCTCCAACCTCGCCACAGCGATACAGAGGCATGCCGAGGTATTCAAGCTCGGTAGGTGAAGCCTACTCTAAGTCTAAGGACGGCTTTGATGCCGCCGAGTAGGTCGTCCCTCTCGGCAGTCGGCCAGCTTCTTCAGCCAGTCGGCGGCTGCCTTCGTGCGGGGAGACTTATCGCCCAGCGATGCTTTTAGGCCCTGATGGCTCTCCAGAAGAAGAGGCTTTGCTTCCTGGCAGCGCCCCATTTTCAAGAGAACGCTCCCAAGGTAGTTCTGAGCGTCCGCAATATACCAATGCCCGGGTTGAAGCCGCTTTCGGAAAGTGTCAAGTGCCTCTCGCAAGACAGGTACAGCAGCTTCCATGTCTCCCTTATCCCTGGCCAGGAACCGACCGTAGTTTCGGATGATACCTGCCGCTAAGGGGTCAGCTCGATTGTCGGCTGTGGCGGAGCTCACGTGCAGCGCCTTACGAAAGATATCCTCGGCTTCGGGAAGCCTCCTCTGACTTGCCAGATTCTCGGCGAGGTCGCTGAGACAGAAGGCGATATAGAGATGGTCTTTCGGAAGACTTTCTTGAAAGAGAGCCAGCGCTTCGCGGATGGATGCCTCAGCCTCCGTCAACCTTCCAAGTTTACTCAACGCCTTTCCAAGATTACTCAACGCTATGGCAGTGGACGGTGTAGGGGTCTGGTCGGTTCTGCGGTGAATCTCGACTGCCTGGCGCAAATATGCTTCAGCGAGAGCAAAGTTTTCTTGGTCGAGCAGCATCAACCCTATATTATTGAGAGCGCCTGCTACTTTTGGATGATCTTCGCCATAGAGCTGGCGTTGGAGGGAAAGGGTTTGGGTATATACTCGTAATGCTTCGTCCAATTTTCCAGCGTGATCGAGGACAACGCCTAGATAATTCATAGCCTCGACCGTGAGAGGATGGTCACGCCCAACCTTGCTTTGAAAGAGATCGATCGCTTGACGGAAAAGCTTCTCGGCCTCTCCATACTGGCCTCGGTCGTCATAAACTTGAGCCAAATTGGTGAGTACAGCAGGTTCTCTTTCGGGGAGTTTCTTGTCTAACTCCAATGCTTCTTTCAATAGTGCTTCGGCCTCTGAGTTTCGGTTCTGAAGATGAATCGCCCAAGCGAGGTTACTCAGTGCTACTACCCGATCCTTCTGCGAGCGTTGAGTTCGTCCATGCGCAATCTGGAGAGCTTTCTTCAAGTATTGCTCAGCCAAGGAAAAATCCCCTTGAGTCAGGGCTGCGTCCCCAAGGCAAGTGAGCGCTGAGCCTACTTCGGCGTGCTGCCTGCCAAATAGATGCTCTCGAATTCGCCTAGACTCGTTACAAAGCTCCATTGCCTCTTTCGGGAGAGCGAGTTGGATGTAGATCGTCCCCAGCTTTTCAAAAAGAGTCGCCTGCACCTCGGGTTGCTTTCGCAACTCGGATCGGATTCGCAGAGTTCCTCGCTTCAGCAACTCGACCAGTGATACCTTCTTCCCGCGAGCAACCGCCGGATCGGCCACTTCAAAGAGATTCACCAGCAGGTTTGACACTTGCTCGAACTTGTCTCGTTCTCGGGCAGTCTTCTGCTGTTGAAACCACATTGAAATCCCAAAGCCAAGGCTTAGGAAAAATACTGCCGCGGTTACGGTGGCCGCGAGACGATGACGGCGGAGAAACTTGATGGTCCGGTACTTCCAGCTATCCCGCTGTGCCGAAACCGGGAAGCCCTTCAAGTGCGCATCGATATCTCCTGCAAGTTGTTCCACAGAGCGATAGCGTCGCGATGGCTCCTTGCGCAAGGCCATCATTATGATCTTATCGAGATCGCCCTGAAGCTGGCGGTGGAGTCTTCGCGACTGGTGCTTTCGCCGCCCTTCTCCCCTAGATAAGCGAATTTCAGCTGACTCCTGAAATTTCTGGATCGAGGTTCGGCTCGGGATCTCCGGTTCCTGTTCACAGACGATCTGCCGAACCTCCTCTTCGGTGTGGCCTTTCAGGGAGTACGGAAGGCTTCCGGTGAGAAGCTCGTAGAGAAGAACTCCAAGTGAATAGACATCGCTTGCTGTTGCAATTTTCTGTCCGGATACTTGCTCTGGGCTTGCGTAATCCGGCGTAAAAAAACGAAGGCGAGTAACCGTTACGGGATCGGGGGAGTCAGTGGATTGGAGAAGCTTGGCAATACCAAAATCGAGAAGCTTGGGCTCTCCATCCGGAGTTACCAGGATGTTGCTCGGTTTCAGATCGCGATGGACCACCAGATTCTGGTGGGCATACTCAACGGCTCCACATATCTTCTGGAAGAGCTTGAGGCGATCAGCGATGGAGAGGTTGTGTTCAATGCAGAAGTGGGTAATTGGGAGACCATCGACAGGCTCCATGATGATGTACGGAATTCCCTTCTCGGTACGACCCACTTCGTAGAGCTTCGCAATGTTCGGATGATTAAGATTGGCGAGGATTTGAATTTCCTGCTGGAAGCGCCACTCGATTTCAGGAGTCGCATAGACGGGATGAAGGAGCTTGATTGCTACTTGCCCCTCGAACTCTGCGTCGGCTCGGATGGCCAGATAGACTGTCCCCATGCCACCCCTGCCCAATTCGGAGACAATGCTATAGGCCCCAATCCGGTCGCCCTGTTCGAGCGGAGATGAGAGAACATAAGGGTGGCGAGTTTCGAGAAAGGAAACACGTCCGAGATCTGCAGATAGTAGTTTTTCTACTTCATGACGAAGAATTTCATTGCCCGCACAAGCCATTGAGATGTAGGCAATTCTTTCCTCGGCAGGAAGGCCTTCCACAGCTTCCAATATCTCTTTGACCCTGTTCCAATGCTTGAAGCGCATTGCTCATTTCCTCCTTATTTTCTCCTTCAAAGCTAAGAAGGCGCAATCTGGAACCTTTTCGGTTCATTTCTCCTCATCGTCCTCCTCATCTTCCTCAAGGGGATTTCCCAACTCCAGAGCAAGCCTCCGTTTGGCTACGTTCCAGCGACGCTTGACGGTCGAAATGTTGATTCCCAAGGCCTTGGCAGTTTCCTGCTCTGTCATCCCAGCGAAATAACGGAGGTCGACGACCTCTGCAACTTGTGGATCGTCCTCTTCGAGGCGGGAAAGTGCCCGATCAAGATCCAGGAGTGTATCCGGATCAACCGGTTGTCGTTGGGTATAGTTAATCGCCGTCGTGAGAGATACCATTTCGATATCACCGCCGTGTATCTTTGCATTCTTGGAGCGTGCATAATCAATGAGAAGCAACCGCATCAGCTTTCCTGCGAAAGAGAAGAACTGCAATCGATTCTCAAACTGGACTTTGCGCCAGCCCATCAACCGGAGGCAGACATCGTTTACGAGAGCAGTGGGCTGAAGAATATGGTCCAGGTCTTCTCGCTGGAAATAGAATGCGGCAGCACGTCTGAGGTCATTCATCACCAACGGAAGCAATGCTTCGAGCGCTTTGGAGTCACCGGTACTCCACTCCTGGAGAAGAACTGTGATTTCGCTGGCATTCGATGGCATCGCCATTCCTCCTTGTAGAGGTTGAGAATAATTCGAGATCATCCTAGTTCTCGGCGGCAGAAGACAACCTCTTGGTTGAAGAGCTGAAGTATACCAGTAAGAGCCTATTACTGCAACGGAAGCTACCTCTCCAAGTACTGGAGCTTGCCCCGGGCGAGAGTCTCTGAGTCGTGGCGCCGAATGGGATCGCGAAGGGTGACATGGAGGAGAAGGGAAGATGGGAATTCAGTAATTGAGCTGCCGAAGCTGCTCTTCGGTCGCTCTGCGGATCTGTTCCAGCGTGGTGAGCAAGCGCGCTTCGGCCTCCTCTTTGGTTTCACCAAAGGTCTGCATCGTGATGGACTCAAAGCTCAGCTGATCCCGAATCGTCAGCCATTCGTCTCCTCCGTCGATCTGGTTTATGAAACAAACATTGTCCAGAGCAAACGCCTGTCCCAGAGACCACTTTCCGCTGTAGAGGAGTCGGTCGGCAAGCTCTCGAACGTCCTGGCAGATATGGAATGAAAGTTCATTGAAAGGAGGGTCAACGGCCTCGGAGATCCAGGGATTTCTTCCGCCGATCTGTATCCAGCCACTTACGAGTTGGAGCTGATCCGGGGTAAACGATGCCCGCACTCGCCGGATAGCGCTTTGAAATGATTCAAAGGAAGCATAGTTTGTGAAGCTGGTCTGGTATTGTCGTTCGTAATCGCGCCAATCTCCGGGGTCTTCGGAAGCTGCGGCGGGAGTTCGATCAGTGGGATTATCGGATGGCATCGGCGGTGAGGATAAAAATTCACTGTAGGAGTTGGGTGGTGACCTGTCAAGACGCTGCGATTAGCGCATGGGCTCTTGGCGCCTCGTCTTCCTTGTCGCGGCTTGAACGTGGCGCAGAAGGAGCAGGCGATCTCGATCCGGAGATTCTGGCAATGCCGGTTCCTTCTGAAGAAGCTCGTCTATTTCCTGCCGGAAGGCAAACTCCGCCCAGCGTTGCCGGGCATGTTCTATCTCGATAGTTTCAAGGAGCTTGAGGCGTTCGGGCAGGGCATCCCATCGTTGGACTGTTTTCCAAAAGGTCTCCTGGAGCCCGAGCGTACTGAGTCGATAGCGTCTTCCTCCTGGAGTAGCCGTATCTTCCAGGGAAACGGTCCTTCCACGAGCCCTGAGCCGGAGGCCCTGGTCAGCAAGGTGCTGGAGGAAGACCGGCCCGGAGGAAGCGGCGGTGAGCGTTTGGAGCACGAGGGCGCGCAGGATTTCCTTGCGAGCCGGCTTTTTCTCGCCCTCCCTTCGGAGCCGGCGAGCGCGCTCGCTTTCTCCCCGCTTTCGTCGGAGGTCTGCTCCGCCCTTCGGTCGCTCGGAGAGAAGGGAGTTTCGGAGGAAGGGATAGTGCGCTCGTTGGTACTGTTCGAGGTTGCGCTTGAGCCCCTGAAACTCGGCCTTGCTGAGTCGCCGGCGTCGGGAGCTTTCAAGATCGTTCGCGGAGATGATCAGATGGACGTGCGGGCACTTCGTATTGAAGTGCGCCTTGCCATAGGCGAGCGCATAGGGAGCGCGCAGCGAGAGATAGTAGCGCGTGAGATCCTCCAGGATCGCGGGGGTGATCACGCCTCGATCCAAGTCCGAAAAACTCAGGATCTCATGGTAGAGAATATTGCCGTTCTTGCGGGCCGGCAGGAGGCGGGAGTTTTCCAGGAACTCCCCATGGAGCGAAGTGAGAGCATCCCGATTCGCCCGAAAGTTTTGGAGGATCGCCTCCCCTCTTTCTGCGGGCTGATTGAGGTATTCGAGGAGCTGACCGAAACTGACCGTCTTTCGCGGCATGGACTTCACGATCATCCCGCCGGCCGCAAGGATGTCAGTAATGCTTCGAGTTCGCGCAGTCGTTCGTCGAGCCCGGAGATGATCTTCCGAGCCCTATGTAGCTCTCCCCAGGTCGTGCGCTGAAGGGCGTTTGCCTTCGCGGCGATCTGGTTCAGATTCGTGCCGATGCGCCGGGTTTCCTGGAGGAGGCCGAGCAAGATGTCTTCCAGTTGTGGCGGAAGAAGGAACTGCTGCTTGAAGTAGGCGAGCGCGGCATCCCGAAGCAGGGTGGTAGGCTTTACGCTTGCTTGGCGAGCCTGCGCAACGAGCAGTTGCATCTCGGCGGGCTCAAGACGGCAATTGACACGATGGCTGCGCATAGGAAAGGAGGAGACAAAAAAAGACAGCCGTTTCGCCAAGAGCTGTCACTTCTTGGGGGATCGAAGGGGTTCGCCCCTTCGCAAGATAGGGCTCTGCCCGATGCCTTTCGGCCGTTCGCTTTGCGGACGGTTACCGAAAGGCAATCTTGCTCCCGCTCTGCGGGACGCACTTCGGCACCGCTCGCCCTGCGCTATTCCGCCTTTGGCGGGATCACTTCTCGACTGTCGATTCAGTATAGAGGTGAGGAAAAAAAGAACATAGGGCGCCGAGAAGAGAATTGCTTGACCGGAGCAGGGACGGGAGGTTTAATGGATTATCCTTTGGACGATTTCTGGAGCGATTACGAATTGATAACGAACGGCTCCGGGAAATTCGCGCGGGCACTGACTGGCGTACGCTCTTCGAGGTTCTGAAGATCGAGAAGGACGAGCGGAAATCCCGGGAAGGCGATTGGTGGGGGCTGAGCCCATTCTCTCCGGGTGAACGGACTGCGTCCTTTCATCTGAACGCCGGCGGGTGGTACTGCTTCTCCACGAATCAGGGCGGCGGTCCCATCGAACTCGTCCAGCGACTCCTGCGGCTCAACTGCTATGAAGCGGGCCGCTGGCTCTTGGAGCATGGAGTCAGCTCGATTCAAGGGGAGACGCACGCCGGTGCTACTGCTCTCATGGCCGGTCCCCTCTCTCCTCCAGAGGCGGAGATCGCCGCCGGTACGGCCGAGAACCCACCGATTCGCCAGGACCTCCGCCCGCTCCTTACCCTCCAGCATCCGGAATTCGAACGTCGCGGCCTCTCCCGCATGGTACGGCGAATCATAGAGGAAGTTATAGTACGATGAAGTCTGTAAAGCAATGCCCTGCCGTAACTTATAGGACCATGTGGTACTACCCGGATTGGGATGCACGCGACTGAAAATCACGGTGTCGGCGGTTCAATTCCGTCCCTGGGCACCATTCAACCCCTTCCAGATGAAAGAGTTAGAGGCGCCAAAGCTCCGGGCGTGTGCTCGCCGGTTTGGGTTGAGCAAACATAGAGCAAACACCTGGGAGCGAAGACCGGCGTAGATGGGCGTGGCTCTGTCTTTTGCTCGCAGCGGTGGTCCCCGTTGCGGGTCAAGTCCCTGCGGATCAGTTCGCCGCCCGCTCACCAGTCGACGATCCCCAGACGGGCGGCGATCGCCCCTCCAGCTTCGCCGCCGGCGCAAGCAGAGCCGATCGGCTGCCTCTCCGTCGCGGTGATATATCCTCTGCTGAATGTCGCCGTCGTTTTTTGACCGTCCCATCCTCAATTCGCCCTACGACTATCCGGCGCGCCACTGGGAGCTCGACGAGACCGGGCAGCCGACGAACCGGATCATCGAGCGCCGGCGGCTGGCGCAGTATGTGTCTCCGATCCCTCAACCGAAGAAGCGCCGCGCGGAGCAGGCCGAGCTCAACCTCGCGGATGCCTCCGGGCTCTCGACGGAGCGCCAGAAGTACGACCCGACGCCGGTCATCAATGCCCTGCGCCAGTCGGTCGACGCCTGGCGGGCGCTGCCCAACCCGAACGACTGGGCGGTGACTCCCGAGACGGCGCGACTCCTGACGCACTGGCGGCGCCACAAGTTCGAAGATCTGCGGCCGTTCTTCTGCCAGATCGAGGCGGTCGAGACGATCATCTGGCTCGTCGAGGTGGCGCCGAAGCTCGGCGCCGAGGGCCGGCGGTTTCTCGAGCACCTCGGGGCGGCGAACGAGGAGGCCAACCCGGGCCTCGCCCGGCTGGCGCTCAAGCTCGCGACCGGTGCCGGCAAGACCACGGTCATGGCGATGCTGATCGCTTGGCAGACGATCAACGCGGTGCGCCGGCCGAGCAGCCAGCGATTCACCCGCGGCTTTCTCGTCGTCACTCCCGGCCTCACGATCCGCGACCGCCTGCGGGTGCTGCAGGCGAACGACCCGGACAGCTATTACCAGAGCCGCGAGTTGGTGCCGACCGACATGCTGGGGGATCTCGGCCGGGCGAAGATCGTCATCACCAATTACCACGCCTTTCGGTTGCGCGAGTTGCTCGAGCTGTCGAAGGGGACCCGGGGCTTGCTCCAGGGTCGAGGTCCGGAGCTTTCGACCCTCGAAACCGAAGGGCAGATGCTCCAGCGCGTGATGCCCGACCTGATGGGATTGAAGAACGTCCTCGTGCTCAACGACGAGGCCCATCACTGCTACCGCGAAAAGCCCGGCGAGGCCGTCGAGGGCGAGCTCAAAGGGGATGACCGACAAGAGGCCGAGCGCAACAACGAGGCGGCGCGGCTTTGGATCTCGGGGATCGAGCGGGTCCAGCGGAAGCTCGGCCTGCTGCGGGTGATCGACCTCTCGGCGACACCGTTCTTCCTCCGCGGCTCGGGCTACGCCGAGGGAACCCTTTTCCCTTGGACGATGAGCGACTTCTCCCTTATGGACGCGATCGAATCCGGCATCGTGAAGCTCCCCCGCGTTCCGGTCGCGGACAACATCCCCGGGAACGAGATGCCGATCTTCCGCGACCTGTGGAAGAACATTCGCTCCGACATGCCGAAAAAGGGGCGCGGCAAAGCCGCAAGCCTGGACCCTCTCAGCCTCCCAACGAAGCTCCAGACGGCGCTCGAAGCCCTCTACGGCCACTATGCCAAGACGTTCGAGCTGTGGGAGCAGGCCGGGGTCGACGTTCCTCCCTGCTTCATCGTGGTGTGCAACAACACCTCGACCTCGAAGCTCGTCTACGACTACATCTCCGGCTTCGAACGCACGACCGACGACGGCCGGAGGATGCTCGAGAACGGCCGGCTCCCCCTCTTCCGGAACTTCGACGAATCCGGTGTCCAGCTCGGCCGGCCGCGGACGTTGCTCATCGACAGCGAGCAGCTCGAAGCGGGCGAAGCGCTCGACGACAATTTCCGCCGGATGGCGGCAGACGAGATCGAGCGCTTCCGGCGTGAGATCGTCGAACGCACCGGCGACCGTCGGCAGGCGGAGGGCCTGTCCGACGCCGACCTCCTCCGCGAGGTGATGAACACGGTCGGCAAGAAGGGGCGCCTGGGCGGCTCGATCCGCTGCGTCGTCTCCGTCTCCATGCTGACCGAGGGATGGGACGCCAATACGGTCCCCACGTGCTCGGCGTGCGCGCCTTCGGCACCCAGCTCCTCTGCGAGCAGGTGATCGGCCGCGCCCTCCGGCGCCAGTCCTATGACCTGAACGACGAGAACCTCTTCAACGTCGAGTACGCGGACGTCCTCGGCATCCCGTTCGATTTCAACGCCAAGCCGGTCGTGGCGCCCCCCCAGAAGCCGCGCAAGACGGTTCAGGTCCAGGCGGTGCGGCCCGACCGCGATGCCTGCGAGATCCGCTTCCCTCGGGTCGAGGGGTACCGCGTCGAGCTTCCCGAAGAGCAGCTCTCCGCCCATTTCGACGACGATTCGACGCTCGAGCTGACTCCGGATCTCGTCGGCCCCTCGGTGACCCGGAACCAGGGCATCCTCGGCGAGGCGATCGATCTGAACCTGATCCACACGGGCGAGCTCCGCCGCGCGACGCTGCTCTACCACCTCACCCGGCGTCTCCTCTACACCAAGTGGCGCGACCCGGACGAAGAGCCCAAGCTCCATTTGTTCGGTCAGCTCAAGCGGATCACCAACGAGTGGCTCGATCATCATCTGGTCTGTATCGGCGGCACGTACCCCGCGCAGCTTCTCTATGAGGAGCTTGCGGACCTCGCCTGTGATCGGATCACCCGCGGCATCTTCGAGAAGCATGCCGCGGAGTGTCCGGTCAAAGCGATGCTCGATCCGTACAACCCCGCCGGCTCGACGCGGCATGTCCGCTTCACTACCTCGAAAGAGCTGCGCTGGCAGACCGACCCGCGCCGCTGCCATATCAACTGGGTGATCTGCGACAGCGAGTGGGAGGCCGAATTCTGCCGCGTCGCCGAGTCTCACCCACGTGTGCGCGCCTACGTCAAGAACCAGAACCTAGGCTTCGAGGTGCCCTACCGCTTCGGTTCCGAGGCCCGCAAGTACCTGCCGGACTTCATCGTCCTGGTCGACGACGGCCACGGTGACGACGACCTTCTCCACCTGGTGGTCGAGATCAAGGGCTACCGCCGCGAGGACGCCAAGGAGAAGAAGGCCACGATGGACACCTATTGGGTCCCCGGCGTCAACCGCCTCGGGACCTATGGGCGGTGGAGCTTCTCGGAAATCACTGCCGTCTACCGGATCGAGTCCGATTTCGCGGCCACCCTCGAAACGCATTTCGACCAGATGATCGAGCGGATCACGGAACCCGGCCTCGCGTCGGTTTGAGATACCCGATATGGCGAAGAAGACTCCCAAGGCTCCGAAGCAGGTCGAAACACTCACGCACGAGGAGGCGACGCGAAAGAACATCCCGACGGCGGAGCTTCGATCGGTGGTCGAAAAAGGAAGCCAGGATCCGCTCCGCGTGGCCCTCGAACGCCGCAACCGGGATCTCGATCCGCAGCTCATCTGGCGTGGCAAGGACGAACGCGACTGGTCGGACCTGGTGGTACCGGCGCCGCCGCTGTTCATTCAGGAGAAGGTCCATCCCAAGGTGCTGATCGATGATCTGGTGCGCCGTAGCGCGCGCTCGGCGGGGCAGGCGCCGGGTCAAATAGAACTTGATCTTTTTGCAGACTTCAACGGCGTCCCTGAGGGAGACGCCAAAACGGAGTTCTACCAGCACGACGCGAACTGGACGAACCGGATGATCCTGGGCGACAGCCTCCAGGTCATGGCCTCGCTCGCCGAGCGCGAAGGGCTGCGCGGACAGGTGCAATGCATCTACCTCGATCCACCCTACGGCATCAAGTTCAATTCGAACTTTCAGTGGTCGACGACTAGTCGGTCTGTGACCGATGGGAAAACTGAGCATATAACTCGAGAGCCTGAACAGGTTAAAGCATTTCGGGCGCTTCGTCACCTTGTGTGGGTAACCTCGGGGAAGTGGGGGGCTTTCTTGCTGCCTGAGAGCCGGATAGTCTTGGCCAATGCACGATCGGGAGCTCTATCGGAAGATCCTTGGCATTGAATCGCCTTGGCAGGTGGTGG
>DATHEF010000032.1:0-29453 GCA_035490435.1 Thermoanaerobaculia bacterium | reverse complement strand
ATCGGCCAGAACGCCAAGGCTCACGAAATCGGTAAGCCTGGCGCCTGAGGGCAGCTTTGCTACGGTACGCGCCATAGGAGCCATCCTTTCTCTCTAGAGAGAAAGAATAGCGCCTTCCGAGAACTAAGTAAACAGTATTGGGTTTAGTGCCGTCCACACGAGCGTTGTTATTCAGATATGCCGTAATGCTCATGACATATTCTCGATGTTTCGATCACTTTGCTGTAACATCTATCACCAAGCCGCGCCAGTTTGAGTACGCACGCACTACACCGCTTCTCGCGATCGCGGATCTAGATCAGGTGAACGATCGCTGGCCGCTTGGCCGCGGCGAAGGGAAAAGAGGATCTTGATGACAACGGGATTGCCGGGCTGCCCTGAAGAGCCGCTGCTCTGGTTCAATGGCCTCGACGGCCGGCGGGGCACCTATCTGCTGCCTCCCGTGCCCCCGCGGCAGCTCGCCGACTTCGCCCGCGGCGCCACGGTCGACCGGGCGCGGGTCCGCGAGCTCCAGGCCTGGGTGGCACGCGGCGAGGGCAAGGCACGGCGGGGGCTCAAGGAGGGCCTCGATCCCGGCAAGCTCGAGGAGGCCGGCTGGGGCGTGATCTTCCCCCGCTCGGCGGATTCCGAGCCTCTGCGCGAAGCCCTCGCCCCGCTGCTCGACCTCCGGCGGACGCAGGCCGGGAAACGGCGGGAGCGCTTCTTCCGCGAATTCGCGGGCGACGACGGCTACCGCGAGGGGGACACCAAGGTCGCGTTCCTCGCCCGCCACGGCGCCGGCCCCGGACCGGCCGATCCGGAGAAGGTGCCTTATTACCTCCTGCTGGTCGGCGACCCGGAGACGATCCCCTTCTCGTTCCAGTACCAGCTCGACGTCCAGTACGCCGTCGGCCGCCTCTGTTTCGACGAGCTCGAGGAGTATCGCCGCTACGCCGAGAGCGTGGTGGCGGCCGAGACCGGCGGCAGCGGACGGAGCCCGCGGGCCTGTTTCTTCGCCCCCGCCAACCCGGGCGACCCGGTGACCCGGTCGCTCAGCGCCCACCTGGCGCAGCCGGTGGCGGCCGGGGTGCGGCGCGACCAGCCCGGCTGGAGCGTCGAGACCGTGCTCGGGGAGGAGGCGACCCGCGGCCGGCTCGGCGGCCTGCTCGACGAGGCGCCGGCGTTCCTCTTCGCCGCCTGCCACGGCCTGGGCTTCGCCGCCGGCGATTCCGACCAGCGGGACCGGCAAGGAGCCCTGGTCTGTCAGGACTGGCCCGGCCCGGGCTCCGCCGGCATCGACCGCGAGCACTACTTCGCGGCCGAGGACCTGGGAGCGCGGGCCCACGTGCACGGCCTCGTCGCCTTCTGCTTCGCCTGTTTCGGCGCCGGCACGCCGCGCTGGGACGACTTCACCCGCGCGGGTCAGGGGGAGCGCCGGGAGCTCTCGTCCGGATCCTTCCTTGGCCGCCTGCCGCAGCGGCTGCTCAGCCATCCGCGGGGCGGAGCGCTGGCGGTCGTCGGCCACGTCGACCGGGCCTGGGGCTTCTCCCTGGTCTGGCCTGGCGTTGGACCGCAGATCAGCGCCTTCGAGAGCACGCTCCGGCGCCTGCTCGATGGGCAACCGGTGGGCTGGGCGATGGAGTTCTTCAACCAGCGGTACGCCGAGCTCGCCTCCGACCTCGCGGCGGAGGTGGAGGCCCTGGGGTTCGGCAAGCAGCTCGACGAGACGCTGCTCGCCGACCTCTGGACCGCCAGCCACGACGCCCGCAACTACACGATCGTCGGCGATCCCGCGGTGCGGGTCGCCGTCCTGCCCGACAAGGAGGTGCACCGTGAAAACTGATCGATTTTCCGCCCGGGCCGCCGCGGTCCTGCTGGCCGGCCTCCTCCTCGCGGCCGGCCAGCCCACCGCCGGTCAAACGTTCAGGTATCGTCTCGGAAGATCGAAGGTCCGCGTGAATCCCTTCCAGATCCTGGCCGGAGCGCTCGCTCTACAGATCGGGGTGGTTCAAAAGAGATTCGAAAATAACCGGCACGCGCTGCAAATCGTGCGGGGCCCGGACGGCAAGCCGGCCTATCTTCGCCAGGAAGTGGCCGGCCTGATCGCCCGCACCGGGGAGGATCTCGACCAGGCCATTGAGAATGTAAAGCCGTCGGATCTGGAGCCTCTGCAGGCCTGGGCGATCGATCAGCTCGGGCGCATCCAGGGGGAGCTCGCGGCGCCGCCGGCCCAGAAGACCGCAGCCTTGCCCTCCGGTCTTTTCACTCCCCGCGCCGTAGCCGTGGTCGCCAGCCTCAGAGGATTCCCGCTGCTGGCGCTCGCCAAGCCGAAGGCCACCGCCAAGCCGAAGACCGCCGTACCGCCGAAGGCCGCGGTCCCGCCGCAGGACACGGTCGCCGCCGAGAAGACCGACAGTCTTCTGGATCAGGTCGGTAAGGTGGCCGGCCGGATCTTCTTCCTTGCCGATCACGACGATCTCGAGGTGAAGCTCTGGGTGGGCAGCACGCCGGCGCAGCACGCCACGTTCAGCTTCTGGTCGCAGGGCAGGATCAAAGGGTCCGCGCCGGCGCCCAACATTATCCGGACCGCCGGCAAGCGGGACCATGTCGTGCGCGGCCTCTACGCCTATCGCGTCACCGAGGCCAAGGGACCGGTCACCGAATTGATCGAATATCCGAGTCAGGCCGGCGCTCCGGCGGCCCGGTTCGCGAGCGAACGGCTGGATCTGGTCAACGGCAGCAGGTTCTTCTGCTGCCGTTTCAACGAGCAGTACTGCCATCATGTCGACGACGAAAAAGATTGCCGCCCCTAGGCTGCGCCGCCGCTGGATTTTTCTGACCGGAGCGGGGCTGGGATTGACCCTGGCGCTGCTCGTCGGCACGGTGCTCGACGGTGAGTTGCAGCCTCTGCGGTACCTCTTCCTGCCGTTTTCGGCCCTCGCCGGCGGTCTGGCGGCCCTGGCGGCCTGGACGCACTTCGGCGGCCTCGCCGACACGGCCAGGGACGCCGTCCGCAGGTGGCGCCTGCGGATCTCCCTCGCCGTGCTGGCGCTCGGCGCGATCCTGCTGCTCGGGCTCTACCTGAAGTTCGCGGAGCCGATCCGCTATGACGGCAACCGGAGCGTCACCTATCTCGTGGGCTGGTCGCGGTCGGGGCTCTGCGAGTGCTCCGGCGACAACGCGAGCTGCATTCAGGAGATGGGCCTCGACCCGGGCAGGATCCGCTCCTGCTGGGAGAACCGCTGGATCGTCGAGCTCGCCATGGCGCTCTCCTACCTGCTGACCCTGGGGAGCGCCGGGGCGATCGCGGGCTTGCTGACGATCCCGGCGCGGCCGCCCCAGGCCCCAGCAGCTCCGCCGGTCCCGCTCGGGTACCTCGACTTCGATCTCTGGATCGATCAGAAGTCCGAGGGCCTCTACCGCGCCAAGGCCTGGAGCAGCGCCGCGGGTTTCGAGGCCACGGAGTGCTTCGCCCTCCCCGCCGCCCTCCTGGGTGGAGCGCTCTGCCTCGCCGGAGGCGCCGCCCCGCGCCGCGGTGGATCCGGCGCGGCCGAGGCCACGGACGGCGCCAGCGCGGAGCAGGTCGGGGGCGAGCTGTTCCGCGCGGTCTTCCATGGCGAGTTGCTCAAGGCTTTCCAGGGCTGCCTCGCCAAGGCCCAGGGCGGGCCCGGGCTGCGCATCCGCCTGCGCCTCAACGACGTCCCCCAACTGGCGGGGCTGCCCTGGGAGTACCTGTACGACGCTGAAGGGCGGGGTTTCCTGGCGCTCTCCGGCCGCACGCCGGTGGTGCGCTACCTGGAGCTGAGCGAGGGTCTCGGCACGCTGCTGGTCGAGCCGCCGCTGCGCATCCTGGCCGTGATCTCGACCCCGAAAGGTTACCGGGAGCTCGCCGAGGCGGACGAGGAGTGGCGGCGGCTCGGCGCGGCCCTGGAGCCGCTCCTGCGCAGAGGTCTGATCGAGGTCGAGCGGCTGGAGCGCCCCACTCCCGAAGCCCTGGAGGCGCGGTTGCGAAGCGGCCAGCCGGTGCACGTCCTCCATTTCGTCGGCCACGGCGGCTTCAGCGAGCTGCGCGGGGAAGGCGTGCTGGTGTTCGAGGACGAGGCCGGCAACGGCGTTCCCATGGGCGGACCCACCCTCGCCTATCTCCTCCAGGACCACCCGTCGCTGCGCCTGGCCGTGCTCAACGCCTGCAACGGCGCCCACGCCTCTCGCGAGAACACCTTCGCCGGCACCGCCCAGGTGCTCGTCCAGCGCGGCGTGCCGGCGGTGATCGCCATGCAGTCGGAGGTGATGGACGAGACGGCCTGCGGTTTCGCCGAAAAGTTCTATCAGGGGCTCGCCGCCGGCCTGCCGGTCGACGCCTGCGTCGGCGAGGTGCGCAGGGCTCTCGCCGCCGAGCACAACCCGGAGTGGGGCACACCGGTGCTCTATCTCCGCGCCACTGACGGCCGGCTCTTCGCGCTAGAGAACGGAGGCCCCCCGAATTGAACCAAACCTTCCCGGCGACCCGAGATCTATCAGGTTGTCGAGGATTTCACACCAACTCAAAGGAGAACACGATGCTCAGCAATGATCCCGACGATAAGCCCACCCAACCGCAAGCTTCTCCGCTTTCCGACGCAAAGGCCGGTGCGGCCGATCCCGTTCCCTTCCTGAACCCGGGCGATCCCATCGAGGTGGCGGCGACGGGGAACGGCACGGTCAACGACCCGGGTGGAACGGACAAACAGCCGCCGGCCGGCTACACTTCCGACTCTTCCCTGGCCTGATGGTGGTAAAAGGCTGAGGAGAGGGCTCGCGGAGTCTTCTCTGGCGAGTCCTCTCCAGAACAGGTTTTTTGAGCTCCCTCTTTCCCGGGGGAGCTCTCCCCGCCACTCTCCCTGGAGCGTGAAGCCGGCCCAGTAGTAGGGAGCCTGCCAGCGCTTCTGGCGCCGGATCGCGTCCTGGGCCGCCCGCAACGCCGCAGCGGGAGAGAGACCCTCGACCAGGATCCCGCGATAAAAGTGCCGCATCAGCTCGACGGTCACCCGGTCGTTGACGTTCCAAAGGCTCACCAGCACCCGCTCGGCACCGGCGTAAAAGAACCCCCGGGTCATCCCCATCATCCCCTCGCCCCGCACCTCGCGCCCCAGGGCCGATTGGCAGGCGCTCAGCACTACGAGGTCGGCCCGCAGGTCCAACTCGTAGATGTCGGCGAGGTGGAGGAAACCGTTCGGCTCCTGCTGGCCACGCGGATCGATCTGGGCGAGCACCAGTTGACCGCCACCCGGATCGGTGGCGGCGAACGAGCCATGGGTGGCGAAGTGCAGGAAACGGTAGTCGCGCAGGGCGCCGCTCAGAACCGCCGCGCGGCTCGCCTTCCGGCCCAGGGCCTCGGAGCGTTCGGAAACGGGCGCGAACGCCAGGATCGACTCGGCCTCCTTGCGGGTGTATAACAGCGGCGGAAATCGGCCGTTGAAGTCGGGATTGGCCAGCACCCACAAGGTCTTCGGCGCCGCTGGCCGGACGGCGACCTCCCGGCGGATCTCTCCCAACACCGACACCGACGGCAGGGCGACGATCTCGTGGCTGGCGACCAGCGGCTCGCTGCCTCCCGGTTCTGGCAACGCGGCGAAGGGCAGGCGCTGAAGGATGCCGTCGCCCACCACCAGCAGGTGCTTGCCCGGCAGCAGGGAGGCAACCGGATCGAGGAGCAGCCGGCTCAGCTCGGCGAGCGGGCGTTGGGCGGAAATTTCAACCGTGCGGTTGCGGCTGCGGGCGAGGAAACCGAAGGCCAAGGCCGTCACGCTCTCGATCTTGGCCCGCCCGGGGAGCTCGAAGCTCGTCAGGGAATCGGGAGTGACGGCCCAGAGGAAGCTCCGCTTCTCCCCGAGCCGGTACTCCAGCAACAGGGTGTCGCGGTCGAGCAGCTTGCGCTGGATCTCGGCGGCGCTCCAGCGTCGCGGCTGAGTGAGTGCGGCGTAGCGGGGATCGCTGGCGCGCAAATCGGCCCGTACCCGGTCGAGCTCTTCCCAGTGGCGCCCGAGCTCCGCCTCGACCGGCCGCATCTGCTCCGTGGCGGAAGCGTCCTGGGCCAACCGGATCTGGCGGGAGACCAGCCCATCGATCTCGGTCTCGAGCTCCCTCTCGCGGGCGTGGAGCTCCGGAGCGGCTCCGCCGTGGCGGAGGTCTGTGCCACTGGCGGCCAGTCCGTCGAGCAGCGAGCGTGCCAGCGACCGCTCGCTGACCTCCAGAGCCGCGTCGGCACGGTGCTGCTCCATCAACAGGTCGATCAGGAAGTCGTAGAAGTCCTGCTGGGTGGCGAAGAACTCCGCGCGGGTGGTGTAGCTCGTCTGGGCGAAACGGTGACGCTCGACTATCGTCAGGGCCTCTTCCATCAGCCCACGGGCTGCCTCGAGGTCACCGCGGCGGCGCAGCAATCGGGCTTTCCCCTCTAAGGTCCAGGCCAGGTGAGGCGGATCGTCGAGCGCCCGGAACAGGCCGAGGGCGCGGTCGAAATCGTCGATCGCGGCCGCGTCGCGGCCGGCGGCAGCCTCTAGCCGTCCCAGATTGCCGAGGCAGCGGGCCTGCTCGCGGGAATCACCGAGGCGGCGGAAGATTGGCAGAGCCTCCTGGTAGGCTCGGCGAGCATCCTCCCGCCGGCCGAGCTGGCGGTAGGTCACGCCGAGCACGGTGAGCGTAGCCGCCCGGCCACGGGAACCGGGCGGGCGTAGCGCCAAGGCAAGCTGGAGGAACTCCAAGGCCCCGCCGGGCCGTTTCACGTCCTGGGCGAGAAGTCCCAAAGCGTCCAGGGCGATGGCCTCGCCGTTGCGGTCCTTCGCTTGGCGAGAGATTCTGAGAGCTTCGCTGAACCGCTCGCGGGCCTGATTCGACTCACCTAGTTCGCGGTGGAGGTGTCCCCGGTTGAGCAGGATGTTGGTCCGCTTGCCGGGATCGTCGCCCAGTTGCCAGAGGGCGAGCGCCCGGTCGAACAGGGCCGCCGCCTCATCGTAACGCCCGCGCAGTTGGAGCGCGAGCCCCAGGTCATTGGAGGTCACAGACTCGACGGCACGGTTGCCGAGCCGCCGGCTCAGCGCCAGGGCTTTCCGATACTCGCCGATCGCGCCTTCAAGGTCGCCGAGGGCGTCGCCGATCTTGCCGCGGTGATACCGGACAAAGGCCTCGAAGGCGGGATCGCCTGAGAACAGAGGATCGGCCTGAGTCAACGTCCGGAGGGCCGCTTCGGCTTCGTGCAGGCAATCTCTCTGCAGCAGCCCGAGGCCGAGCAGGGCCTCGGCCTGGCGTCGCGGCAGTCCGAGGTCCGCGAAGCCGCGTTGCGCGCTCTCGTAGGGGGCGATGCCGCCCCGGCAGACCTCCGGCTTTTTGGTCCGGCGCAACGCGTGGCCGCGGGCCAGCTCCGCCTCCGCCGCCGCACGCCGGCGGTCCGCCGCGGTGGCCCGCCGATGTTCGGCCAGCCGGAGGCCGCAAGGCCCCCGAAAGCCAGCGGGGAGCGTCAGCTCGATCCGCAACTCGCCCGGGGCATCCGCCACCCAATGAATCTCCTCGGGCGGCTGGGGAGAGGTGCCCGGGGCGTTGAGGCTGTCGACCTCGAGAAGCTGCCGGCCGCGAGGATCGAACAGAGTCAGAACGGCGTCTCGCGACTCCTGGCCGGCCACCGCGTGGAGGTAGTCGCCCGGCTGGACGGCGATCCGCAGGCTCGGCGATCCCTCGCAGGCGGGGGTAGGAACGGCGGACGCGGCCTTCTCCTTGCCGCGGCAGCCGAGGCCGAGGAGCAGGAGAATCAGAACCCAAGGCGTTGCCCTGGGCTGAGGGAGCCCGGGCCTTTGGCCCTTCCCCCAACCGAATGGCGGACAACCTTCTCGCCGGCAAAACGTCCCGTTCACTCTCCTCGGCCTGCCTCCGTCACGCGCAGAAGCTGCGTCTCGAGCGGCTTCCCCTCTCCCCCACCGGAGCCATCCGACAGCTCCAGACGATAACGGCCCGGACGGAGACCCTCGGGAAAATAGAGGGTCAGGGCGAGGTCTTGATTCAGCCGCAGCTCATGGGACGACAGCTCTCTGCCGGTCGCGGCATCGCGGATCCTCAACCGGTAGACCGGGAGCTCCTCGGCGGGGTGGAACACGAACATCCAGGGCCCGGCCGGCACGGTCAACTCTTGCCCGGCAGCGGCGCGCTCGCCGGCGGAGACCTCGAAGATGGGCGCATTGGCTCTCGGCGCCAGAGCGCTCTGCTGGCGCAGGTTCCAGGCGGTCAGTCCGATCAGCGCCACGAAGAACGACGCGGCCAGGGTCGTGGGCAGAGGAGACCACCGGGACGGCCGCCGCGGCGCTCCAGAGGAGATCTCGCGGACGTTCCGGGGCGGAGGATCGGGGGGCAGGCCGAGCTGCGGGCGGAGCAGGCGCCAGAGCGCGGCCGTATCCACCTCCTGGCCGGCGCCCGGCTCCTCGTCCGGCGAGGCGAACGCCGCCGCGGCCGCCGCCAGGTCGAAACAGTCGCGGCAGCGCGCCAAGTGCTCCTGGAATCCCGTCTCCTCCTCGGCGGCAAGCTCGCCGCGATGGTAGGCAATCCATTGGTCGGGAGAGGGGTGGTCCATCGGCTCCGGGGACGCGTCGATCAGCTCCAGGAGGGTGTCGCGAAAGTCGGATGAGCTCTCTCCCACGTGTTCACCCCCCACCTTGGAAGTCTATCGTCCCGAATGTGTGTTGCAGCTTGTCCAACAGCCGCTGGCGCGCCTGGAAAAGGTGGGCCTTGACGGTTTCCGGAGAGATCCGGAGAGCCACGGCGATCTCCTGCATGCTGCGCTCCTGGTAAACGCGCAGCTCCATGCACAGACGCTGTTTGGGGGGCAGCTCTCCGATCGCCTCCCGCAAGGCCTTGCGCCGCTCCTCGCGCACGATGCGATCGAGCGGCGAGGCCGTGGCGGAGGGCGATGGGGCCTGGGCCACCGGCGAAGGCTCCGGAGCTCCGGGCAAGCCCTCGAAAGGGATCTCCGATACCGCCTGCCGGCCTCCCGGCTGGCGGTCGCGCCACTTTCTGTAGACGTTGAAGGCGATCCGCAGCACCCACCCTTCCAGCGAACCCTCCCCCCGGTAGCCCTCCAATCCCTGATAGATCCGCAGGAAGGTCATCTGGGTTAGGTCGAGCCGCTCCTCGGGAGAAAAAACCCGTGATGCCAGGAAGCGCTCGATGCGGGGGCGGAAGCGGCGGAAGAGCAGCTCGAAGTTCTTCTCGCGGTCGGCTCCGCGCTGGAAGTCGAGCACCGCGCGCACGATCTCCTCCGGCCCGCCGCGCGGGCTGTCGTCCACCGCGGGCGGGGTCTGCTCCCCTAGTTTCATCGCGGCTTCCACCAACTGGCGGGAGGCATACCAAGGGCTCCGATCTGAAAAGGGCTCGGCTCCTAGTATCGCACAGCGGGGAAGAAGAGGCTGATTACGGCAGCCGCTCCGCCCCGGGCCTGAACCCGCGCAGCCGGCCGGCCACCTGACCGGAGAACACCACGCCGGTCGCGCGTCCGGCGAAGCCGGCGCCGCGCAGGCGCCGGACCGTCCACCAATTACAATCGCCCGCCCATAGATAGGAGCCGTACGCCGGGTAGAACCGACCGGCGTACCCGGGCGCGGGGGGGAACGCCGCCCCGCGCTCACCCGAAGGGGCGTGCACGATCGAACGCTCCAACTCCGTGAGCAGGGCGTGGAGCGTCGCCGGATCCACGGCGCGGACGAAGGCGGCGCGGGGACCGGCCTTCGAAAAGGGCGTGCGCCGCCCATCGAGGTAGACCACCGAGGGAGTGGGCAGAAAGAGCGTCGCGAAGACGGCGTGGGGCCGGAGGTCGGATTCCATGTAGTAGCGCCGGTCCCCCCAGGCGAACTCGAGAAAGGGGGCGCCCTCTTCACCGGGAGGTCCCAGCCGCCATCCCGGCGGCTGCTCGACGACGATCGCGGTGTGATACCCCCAGTCCGCCACGTAGACCCGGTACGGACCGGGTCCCGGCACCGGCGGCAGCGTCAGGCCGGGCCGCGCGTCCCGCCCCAGGGCGACGTAGAGCGCGGGCCCGAGCACCAGGAGCAGGACGGCGAGCGCAATGGCGCGGCCGGCCCGCCGCAGCCATCGGAAACGGCGGGGCACGGCGGGATCAGAGGCCGTCGAGCAGGGAGCCGAGGATCAGCAGAAGCCCGGCGACCACGAGCGACCAAAACCCCAGATTGTTCGGAACGTGGATCACGCCCAGCCCCGCCAGCAGGCCGACCAGCCAGAGGACCAGGGAGATCAGGAGCGTCACCTCTTTCGGAGCCTGCGTCTTGAATCCGCCTCTTCTCGCCATAGGGGAGCCTCCGCCTTTCGATCTGACCTTCGTTTGGGGGCTCGACCCTATCATGGAGGCCTGAGACCTGGAGCCCCGTTGATCGGCGCCGGTGGCCTGCGACCTCACCCTCGGTCCCTCTCCTAAAGGAGAGGGAGGGCCTTATAGAACCGGTAGAGCCTGTAGGGTGCGCTGTGCGCACCTTCGAGGTCGTTCATGGTGCGCACAGCGCACCCTACGGGCCACACGTTTCGCAGTCGTCCCCCTTCTCCTTTAGGAGAAGGGGGATAGGGGTTGAGGTCGCAGGCCACGAACGATTACCGCATCGCCGGCACGGCCGCCAGGCGGCTCTTCAGGTGGGCGATGATCTTCGGGCCGTTGTCGCGGGAGTTCTCGATGAAGATGCGGTCGGTCCAGCGGCCGGCCTGGAGCGTGCCGGCGACGTAGAGGCCGGGGACGTTCGACTCGCAGGTCTCGGGGTCGAAGGCCGGGATCAGGGTCTCGGGGTGGACCTCGACGCCGCAACGGCGCTCGAAGTCGGCGTCCGGCTGGTAGCCGATCAGGACGTAGGCGGCCTGCGCCGGCAGCACCTCGGGGCCGTCCGGGGTCGCCAGCTCGATGCCCCCCTCGGGGAGGAAGGCCCGCACCTCGGTGTTGAAGCGGGCCGGGATCGACCCCTCTTCGATGCGGTTCTCCATGTCCGGCTTGAGCCAGTACTTGACCCCGGCCTTCAGCGCCGAGCCCCGATGCACCAGGGTCACCCGCACGCCGTTGCGCCAGAGGTCGAGCGCCGCCTCGGCGGCGGTGTTGCCGGCGCCGACGATCACCACCTCCTGCCCGAAGTTCGGGTACGGCTCCTTGTAGTTGTGGGCCACCCACGGCAGGTCCTCGCCCAGCGCCCCCAGCCAGCGGGGGTTGAAGAAATAGCCGGTAGCGAGGGCGACGCTGCGCGCGCGCAGAGTGCGTTCCCCCTGCATCCGCCGGGTATGGACGGCGAACTCGTCCCCTTTCCTGGCGACCTCGAGGACGTCCTCGTAGAGGGCCAGCGGAATGTCGTAGTGCTCCACGACCATGCGGTAGTAGGCGAGCGCCTGCCGGCGGGTCGGCTTGGCGTCGGGGATCGAGAACGGGACGTTCGCGATCTCCAGCCGGTCGCGGGTGGTGAAGAATTCCATGAAGGTGGGATAGCCCTGGATGGCGGCGGTCAGCGGGCCGCGGTCGATGAGCAGCACCGAGAGTCCCTGGCGGCGCGCCTCGGCGCCGATGGCGATGCCGGTCGGCCCGGCGCCCACCACGATCAGATCGAGCGTTTCGTTCATTTGGTTCCTCCCTCTCTCTCACGGGGCGCGGGCCAAAGTTGGTATAGATGGTCCACGGGGCCGTGCCCGCCCCCTTTCCCTAAAGGATACGCGGCTGCGATGGCGCCCGCCAGATAGGCGATCGCTCCCTCGACCGCCCGCGGCAGCTCCTCCCCCGCTCCCAGCCGGGCGGCGATCGCCGACGACAGGGTGCATCCGGTGCCGTGCGTCGAGGGAGTATGGAGCCGGGGGTGGGCGAAGCGGTGAACCCTCCCATCCCGCTCCACCAGCAGATCGACCACCTCTTCCCCTTCGGCGTGCCCCCCCTTGGCGAGCACCGCCGGCCCGCGCGCCGCGAGCACCCGGGCCGCCCGCAGTCTTTCCTCCTCGGTCGCTGCCGGGAGGCCGGTCAGCGTCTCGAGCTCGGGGGTATTGGGGGTCACCACGGTCGCCAGCGGCAGCAGATCGGCCTCGAGCGCCTCGACAGCGTCCTCGCGCAGCAGGCGGTCGCCGCTCTTGGCGATCATCACCGGATCGAGGACGATGGGGATCCCGCTGCCGCCGAGATGGAAACGGAGCCGGTCCGCCACGGCGCGGATAATCCCGGCGCTCGCCAGCATGCCGATCTTGACCGCGTCGGTGCCGATGTCCTCGAGGACGGCGTCGATCTGCGCCGCCACCATCTCGGCCGGCACCTCGTGGACGGCGCGCACCTCGCGGGTGTTCTGGGCGGTGAGCGCGGCGATCACGCTCATGCCGTAGGCGCCGTGGGCGGCGAAGGTCTTGAGATCGGCCTGGATGCCGGCGCCCCCTCCGGAGTCGGAGCCGGCGATGGTCAAAAGACGAGGGGGGACCCTCACCTCCCCAGCCCTCCTCTCCCAGCCTCCCCCCCACCCGCCAGGAGAGGAGGGAGCAGAGGCCTCATGCCGTCCGCGGCGCGACCCGTCCGCGGCGCAGCCAAGCGACGACGCCGACGATGGCGAGCACGCAGAGGCTGATCACCTGCGCCAGCGTCAAGGGGCCGAAGAAGCGGTCGTCCTTGGCGCGCAGGATCTCGACCAGGAAGCGCTCGACGGCGAGCAGCGCCAGCACGGTGAGGGCGATCACGCCGGGCCGCGGGCGGCGGCGGAACATCCACATCGCGATCCCCCAGATGGTGAGGGCCATGGCGGTCTCGTAGAGCTGGGTGGGGTGGACGCGCAGCAGCGTGGAGTCCGGCACCGAAGCGGGGATCGCCACGTGGAACATCTCGCGCAGATTGCCGGCGGTGGTCTCCGGGAGCCCTACAGGGAACTTCACCCCCCAGGGGAGATCGGTGGGCCGGCCGTAGTCGTCCCCCACCAGGAAGCAGCCGATGCGGCCGACGCCGTAGCCGATGGCGAGGGCCGGCGCGGCGATGTCGGCCATCGGCCATCCCGGGAGGCGCCGGTGGCGCATCGTCCAGAGCACGCCGGCGGCGCCGAGGATGAAGCCGCCGTACCAGACCAGCCCGGAGCGGTCGAAGAGCAGGTGCCAGTCGTGGAAGAGGACCGCGTAGTAGACCTTAGCGCCGACGATGCCGCCGACACCGGCGGCGAACACCAGGGCGCTCGCGTCCTCCTCGTCGCCGACGCCCAGCCGCTTCATCCCCCAGCGGAGTTGGAGATAGCTGACGAGGAAGGCGAGGACGAGCATCAGCCCGAAGGGGCTGACCGAGAACGAGCCGATGTGGAAGAGTTCGCGGATCATGTCGGAGGGGCGAAGAATAGCATGGGAGGCGCCCGTGCCCAGCGGGGCGATCCGTCCTCCGAATCCTCACCCTCGGTCCCTCTCCACTCCGTGGAGAGGGAGGGCGATCCGCGGAAGGTGTCGCCGATCGGAGCGGTTCCCCCTCTCCACCCCGTGGAGAGGGGGCCAGGGGGTGAGGATTCGAAGGGCAGGCCGCACCAATGGGCACCGCGGCCTCCCTCTCCCCGCGCACCCGGGGTACACTACGCCTCGAAGAGGAACGAATGCCCACCGACGACCACGTGAAGTTCGAGGCCTCTATGAGCCCGGCGGGTGAGGACGGGCCGGCGCGCCTGTACGTCTGGGTGCGCAGGTTCCACGGCACCGAGGAGCTGACCGGCCGCTACGAGGTGTTCGAGGACCTGCAGCGGCTCGACGAGTTCATCGCCCGCGCCGCCGCGGCCGGTCAGGACATCGCGGCGCTGCGGACAGCGCGCGACGAGTTCGCCAACTCGCTGGGCTGGCGCCCCTGACGCGCGTCCGCGTGGCCTTCGCGGTCACAGCGGTTACAATCGGTCCCTCATGATCACCGACATCACCCGCGAGCGCTTCGCCGCTCTGACGGAGATGGTCCGCCGCGAGACCCGGGGGCGCTGGCTCGTGCTCACGCACGACAACCCCGACCCGGACGCGCTCGCCTCGGCCCAGATCCTGGCGCGGGTCCTCCGGCAGGCCCTGCACCAGAACGTCACGGTGGCGTACGGCGGCATCATCGGCCGCGCCGAGAACCGGGAGATGGTCAAGAGCCTCCACCTCCCGTTCAGCCACATCCGGCATCTGAGCCTGAAGAACTACAAGCACTTCGCGCTGGTCGACACCCAGCCCCGGAGCGGCAACAACCAGCTCCCGTCGCGGACGATCCCCGACATCGTGATCGATCACCACCCGCTGCGAGCGAACACGCAGGGCGGCCCCTTCTTCGACGTGCGGCCGAAGTACGGAGCGACCGCCACCATGCTGGCCGAGTACATGCTGGCGGCCGAGGTCAAGCCCACCCACGCGCTGGCGACGGCGCTGATCTACGCCATTCGCTCGGAGACGCTCGACTTCGCCCGCGAGCACGTGGGGCCGGACAAGACGATCCACGACCTCTTCTTCCCGCAGGCCAACCACCGCCTGCTGGCCCGCATCCAGAGCCCGCGGCTGCCGCTCACCTACTTCGGCAACCTGCACGACGCGCTGGAGAACCTGGAGGCGGTCGACTCGTTGATCCTCAGCCACCTGGGGCCGATCGAGCAGCCGGACATCGTGCCGGAGATCGCCGACTTGCTGCTGCGCCTGGAGGGGAAGACCTGGTCGCTGGTCACCGGCTACTACGGCGACCGCATCTACCTCTCGATCCGCACCACCAACCCGCGCGCCGACGCCGGCGGCTTGATGCGCCGCATCATCGGCCGCCGCGGCAAGGGGGGAGGCCACGGCATGATCGCCGGCGGCTGGATCGACGCCAGCAAGCTCCCCGGCTCCTCCGAGCGCCGGGAGTTGCAGAAGAAGCTCGGCCTGCGGCTGATCCGGGAGCTGAAGAAGAACCCCGAGAAGCTCGGGCGGGTGGAGCTGCGCAAGGGGCCTCCGACCTAGTTCTGCTTTGTCAACGGTCTGCCTGCATTGCATTCAGGTCGAGAAAGCCATGCGTGACAGGCCAGACTTCCCCGCTTACGAGAAGCCCGTCGAATGCGTCGCGACGGACTTGGATTTTGCTGGGGCGGCCCGCGAAACGGCCTTGAGCAAGCTCCATTGGCAAGTTTGGATCGGCGAGGCCGAGGCTGAACAGGTACGCCGCTGCCGGGCCGGCGGCGCTACCGGTCGCGACATCTTCTACCCGGCCCAGATTGTCCCAGGTTCTCATCTCGCGGCCGGCAACATCGAGCAGAAGGACAAACTTCGCGCCAAGTGCCGCGAGCAGGGCTTCAAGATCAGAGCCGCTGATCGCGGCTCGGGCGAGGGGCTCGGGGTAGACGGGAAGGATGAGGTAAGGCAGGCCCGTTGAAATGACCTGCGCGGAGAGCTCGGAAGCAAGGTCTTGGGAGCTCAGGCCGAGCCTCGCCAGGATCGGCTGCAACTCGGCCAATGCGATGGCACGGCCAAAGATCGCCGCGCCTTGATTCATTTCGGCCAGATAGTGATTGCCCCTCTTCTCCGTACGGACCGGCACTTCCCCGGAGGGGAGCTTCAGAACCCACGAGCTCGAGTGGGCCTCCGGCGTTTGGGTCCGGTGAAGTACCCCCGCGGCCCCCAGAACCGGGTGACCGGCGAACGGAAGCTCCTCCTCCACTGTAAATACCCGAGCCCGGGCGCTCGTCGAGGTGATCTCCGAAAGAAAGATGGACTCGAACTGCCTCATCTCCTGGGTCAGCCGCTGCATAACCGTCGCGGACCATGCATCCGTACCCAGAAAGACGGTCAACCCGTTTCCGGTCAACGGGCGCGTTGCGAAGACGTCAACGTGAAAGATCGCTGGGCTGGTCATTGAAAAAGTAGGCGCTCGAGTTGGTGCGGCCCAGTATATCTGTGCCGTCTATGGAATTGCCTTCTGGCCCCAGCGGCGGGTCGGGTGACACCTGCTCTGGGAACCCTGTAAGCTGTCAACATAGACTTCGGAGCTCATGATCTGCCTGCCACGACGAACTGAGTGACGCCATGATGGTTCATCTCCTCGACGGCACGTACGAGTTGTTCCGCCATTACTATGGCCGGCGGCACTTCGAGAAGGGTAAGAACGCGCCATTCGGGGCCGTGACCGGCGTGCTGCATACGGTGTTGGAAATGATCGAGAAGGGGGCGACGCACCTCGGCGTGGCGACCGACCACGTCATCGAGTCCTTCCGGAACCGTCTCTGGCCCGGCTACAAGACGGCGCAGGGAGTCGAGGGCGCGCTCCTGGCGCAGTTCCGCCCCCTGGAAGAGGCCCTCACCGCCATGGGCGTCGCCGTCTGGCCCATGGTCGAGCTCGAGGCGGACGACGCGCTCGCCTCCGCTGCACGCATCGCCGCGGCCGACGAAAGAGTGCAGAAGGTCTGCATCTGGACACCTGACAAGGATCTGGCGCAGTGCGTCCGCGAGGACCGGGTGGTGCAGGTCGACCGCCGGGGCAACAAGATCTTCACGGCGGAAGGGGTCCGCGAGAAGTTCGGGGTCGCGCCCTTCCTGATCCCCGATTTTCTTGCTCTCGTCGGCGACGCCGCGGACGGCTATCCAGGCATTCCCGGAATCGGTCCCAAGACGGCGGCCCAGGTCCTCAACCGCTATGGCATGCTCGAGAGCTTCCCACCCGGCGCCTTGCGGGACCGCGATCTGGCGCTGCGGTTCAAGGACCTGGCGACGCTCCGGACCGACGCGCCCCTCTTCGGCGATATCGACGAGCTACGCTGGCGCGGCCCCACCCCCGCCTTCGCTGCGTACACGGAGCGGCTCGGGGACGCTCGCCTGCTGCAGCGCTGCCTCAGCGCCCCGGTTGCTTAGAGGGCGCGAATCTATCTGGCCCGCCTCACGCCGTCTCCGCCATCTCCCGCAGAAGCGCCCGCAGCTCCGGGATATGCGTGATGATGCCGACCATCCCACCACCCATCCCCAGCCCTGGAGCGTCTCGGAGACCAGTGCGACAGTGTCGGATCAAGGGTGCCAAACCCTCGTCGATGAAAGGGCTGTCGAGATTCACCGCGCCGACGGCACGCCGAACCTGATCGCTAAGCTCCAGGGCAGGGAGTAACGCTCTCCGGTCAACATCAGCAGCCGGGCCGAGGCTCCCTGCACGAACTCGTTGATTGAGCGTTCGAGCAGCTGCCTCATGCACCCGATCTGCTCTTCGCGCTTCTTTTTCCTGGACTAGCGCACTCTCTACTTAGGTGTTGATGTGCGCCGCGAGCTGCTGCGCTTAGTTCCGAGCGCGAATCGAGCTGGATACGAGATTTTCTGCCTATCTTCGCTTTCTCGCACTATTTTGTCCCCAAACATAACTTACACGAGAGGAGAGGGATATCGACTGTCGTCGAGGCCGTCGTCACCTTCCCATTGCGGAGCACAACAAGATGAACAGCATGGGGCGGCTTGCTTCTCCGGAAAGCTTTCGCTGCCGTGGCGCCGCTCTGCGGCTCAGCTCCATCGTCGAAGAGCCAGAGAATCCTGTCTCCTGGACACTCTGTCCACACTCCCTCGGTAGGAAGGATAGAAAACTTGATTCGCTCGCCCGGTGAGCATTGCTTCCTCCTGTTACAATTTTTGTCGCCAACGTAAGAAATAGAAACTCGATCGATAGGCGCACAAAGGCTAGCCTTGGCCGGGTGACCCCATCTAGGTTCAAATAGAATAGGAGCAATGTCAGAAACTCTCTTATCGGCACCATCTATGCTGACCGAGACCGACGGTACAGGCTCCGGAAAAGTGTGCTTTACTTGGCGCTCAGCAGAAGCATCGGATTTCAAGAACGACCATTGGATATTGCCGCAATTCAATACGTAGCTCTCCTGTATAATGGAAAATGCGATCGGCTCGTTGAGCTTGCATAGCAAGCTACCTTTGCTTACGGTGGCGCGCGAACACCCCGATTCCTCGCCAAAATAGTCGAGCGCTACCGGCCTCGGCGGCGGGCATCTCAGCACTAGACGAGTCGCAGGAGTCAATGTTGAATCAGCCGATCTGATGCTCGCTGAAACCGTGAACGTTTCAGCGGCCCGATAGAGATGTGAGGTATTCAGTCCGCTTCCTTTGGCACCATCGCCATAGGACCAGTCGACCTTGAAGCAACTCTCATCTGTGCCGGCCGGGAGATTTGCAAGGGAGAAGGAGATCGCCTCATCGGCTATACAGCCTGAACCTCCAGCATCACAGCCAGAGATTTCACCAGTGTACCGAATTTCGACTTTGTCATCAGGCAGGACACAGCGGGTCTCCACCAGGACCTCGGCGGTCGTTCCACCTCCGCCCTCGATACCCAGATGCACTCTGTGTGTGCCTGTAGAAGTAAATCGATGCTCGATGGACACCCCCTCTTTTTTTTCATCCTCGAAGCTCCAAGAAGCTTTCATGTCCAAAGGTTCAACAACATCGAATCTAATAGTCTCACCCAACCAGCAGGAGACTCCGTTTTTCGAACACTTTGAACTCTCGCCATGGTACGAAATGGTCGGCACGCTACCGTACCTGAACTCAGGAGGCACATTGATTGTAATACGCACATTGGCGGAAGAGCTCTTAATTTCAACCCCAGCCTGCTTGAGATTGGCAGGAAACAGGTGCTCTACAGAACTTCCGAACTCAAGCGGAGATCCGTCGGCGAAATTCCATTGAATTGCTTCGCAAGCTTTGGCCTGATAGGGCGTACCACTACCAACTTCCTCAAGGTGAAAGCGAAAGAGTTCACCCAGAAAACAAGGAAATTTAGATGCCTTACAACCTGACTGGAGCCCCTCATAGATTAGCCGCACATCGGGTGGTGGCTCACAATACCTCGGCTCGCGAACAATCGTCTGAATGGCATTGGGATTCAGGCTTGTTCCCTGTACCGGAGCCTCCGACGATTCGCAACTGGCGGGAACAGTCCCTGTAGCACCACTGATACGCAGAAGGCCTCGCAGAAGACGCTCGAGCGGAAAGGTGAAAATCTTTGCGTGTTCTTCAACGACCGTTTTTGGAATATGCATGATCCAATAGGGAGATGATTGGGAAATATTTTCCTGACCTTCTTGACTGATCACGACGGCATTCAGGGATGGAGGCTTCTGCAGAAACCAAAAGCTGTCGCCGCCACATTGATCCCTCGATTCAAAGCACATGGTTCTGTACTCTTCCGTGCCTGGGATTTCATCCTCCGGTCGATGAGGCCAACGGTCGCTTTTCCATCCCGAGAAATATGGGCACGGCTTAACCGTTGCAGCCTCCTTGTACATTTCATTAGACCCCTGCAGGCACCTCGGCGACATTAATTGCGCGTGGCGCACCCAGTGGCTCGCTAAGGGCGCGAAATTTCCTGCCGTATGCAACGATAGATCCCGCTGATGAAGAGTGTATTTTTTATATGGATAAACAGTTTCTTCATACTCATACTCGCGGAATGCTTTGTTCAAAGCCATTGGATAGGCGGCAAGATTCAGACCAACGCGCGTAGCGCTGTCTCCTTCAGAGGTCAAAGAAACGATAAGAGGCAAAGGCCAAGCCTTTCTATCCGAGAAAAACTTGTAGTACTCTGGTTCCGCTTCCAGGCCTTTCGGTTGCTCAGGAGCCTTCAACTCCACTTGAAGCCGGCGTAGCGTTCCGATGAACTTGTGCGCCTCGATCGCATGAGATGCAGGATTGACCAAGACGATTAAGTCCATCGGAAGGTTCTGCCTTGCCTTCTCGATGTCGCACTGTGATCGCAGTCCTGCTCCCTTTAGACTTAGCAGATAGGCATCAAGTGCCGGAATCAAGGAACGCTCGACGATCAGGCCTCCCATTGAATGACCGACGACAATCGAGCGTGTCCTCGGATTGCGTCGCGCCTCGGTGGTGACGCGCAGCAGCACTTCCGTCGCTGCGGGGCCAGCAACTCGCCCCGCGGCTTTATGCCGGTTGTAATAATCTGCCGGCCAATATCCAGTGATTCCCCTCCACCCGATGTACACACCAACGACCGGTCGTCTCGACCGCTTCAATCCAGCATCGACACTCTCTTCATAAGCCATCCATCCGAGGATCCGCTTAAACATCTGGAGATTGCTGGTTTCAGTGGTTTTTGTCGAGTCGGCGTTTTGGTGCCATCCGTGGACATACGTCACGACGATAGCACCCGACGAGCAGATGTTCGCCGTGCGGATGACCTCCTCTGCCTTTCGGATTTGACTATCGTCCCAAAGGTCTCCCATATCGTCCAGTTCGACATAAACGATACTCGTCTTGGGGTCGTTTGGGATAGGATCCACCCCAACTTCCCGGTGGAGAGGATTGTTCGACACATACAGAGGATTAATTCTAATCACCGAGGCTGGAACACATGCTGAAAAGAGCGACAACAACACCAGCGAGGCAGTGTATCGCACAACTCCTCCTATCCTATTGCTAAAGACGCTCACGGAAGAACCTGCGCTGTGGCTCTACGCTCATCCGAAATGAGCACTCATAAGTGTGCAACAGACCACCTGCAAACAATAGCTCCGGTAGGTAGTAGAAATAGAGAAACTATGCCATAGGTCTTCATGGCATAGTTACTCAAGACAGGGTGCCTCGACAGTTGCAGAAGTTAGAGAAAAGTTTGGATATCATTAGCGCACACCACCGCAGTGGGAAATAAATCGGCTCTCTAGTTTGACGCTCACTTGTCGGTGGCGTCCTCCCGGACGCTACTCGCCGGCGGCGAGGCCGCGGTGGGAGCACTGAAGGGATCGCGATCTGGATCTCGCCACCAAGAGGAGTCGAAGCTCACGAGCCTACGAGACTGATGTTCATCAGCCATCGCTCATCTCTATGGCTTTCCTGCCGCCCGGGTAAGTCCCTGCGCTTTCAGCCAGAAATAGAGCTCATCGGTCCAGTTATCGCTGCTGGTGCCTTGTTTTCGCAGGCCGAAGCCATGACCGCCGGGGCGATCGCGGTACATACCACTCCACGATCATGCCGTTTCCTCCATCTGTCCTTCGGAAGCGCCACGCACCTCAACCGTCGAGAAGCCCTGGTGCTTGGTCACGATCACCTGCTGGGCGAACTCGTCCCGCAGCTCCGGGATGTGGGTGATGATGCCGACCATCCGGCCACCGACCCGCAGCCCCTGGAGAGTCTCGGAGACCAGCGCGAGGGTGTCGGGATCGAGGGTGCCGAAGCCCTCGTCGATGAACAGGCTGTCGAGGTGCACCGCGCCGACGGCTCGCTGAATCTGGTCGCTGAGCTCCAGGGCGAGCGCCAGCGAGGTCAGAAAGGTTTCTCCTCCGCTGAGCGTGTCGCTGATCCGCGTTTCGTCGGCGTTGTCGTGATCGACGACCCTGATCTCGTCGTCCTTGAATTGCAGGGAGTACCGCTCGCTGGTCAGCATCATCAGCCGGGCCGAGGCGCCCTGCACGAGCTCGGTGAACACCTCCTGAAGAACGTAGGCCTGGAACTTGTCGCTTCGCAGGTCGCCCGCCAGGATCTCGTACACGCGCAGATCCGCCTCCTCGGTCTCCAACTGCTCGCGGAGCTCTCTCGAGCGCTCGAGCCGCTGCTTCATGCGCCCGATCTGCTCTTCGAGCCTCTTTTCCTGACCGAGCGCGGTCTCCACTTCGGTGGTGATCTCCGCCGCGAGCGTCTCGGCGGCCGCCAGTTGCTCGTCGGACACCCGCTCCTCCCCCAGCTCGGCTCGGAGCGTGCCGGCACGCTCCTGGGTAGCGTGATTCTCCTGGACATACTTGTAGATCTGCACCTTGAGCCGGGTGGCGGTGGCCTCGTCCAGAAGGGCCTCGCGGACGGCGGCCTCGTCGTCGAAGCCGGCGCGAGCGATCTCCGCGTCCCGGCTCTCCGCTCTCTGCGCGGCTTCCCGAAGGGCCGCTTCGGCGGCTTCGGCTTTGAGCCGCTGCGCCTCCTGGGCGGTCATCAATCGGTTTTGGGAGGTTGCCGCCTCCTCGGTGGCCCCCCTGAGGCTGATTTCGAGTTGCCGGATCCGCTCTTCCAGGGCCGCAGCCTCGGCGGCCGGGTCGGCGGACTCGGTGACGGCATGGATCTCGTCCTGCAACGCCGTGAGTCGTTGCAGGCTCGCGCCGCGCTCCTCCTCCAGCCGCTTTCGCGACGCCTCCCTCTCGCCGAGCCGTTCCCGCGCGGCGGCCTCCTCGGCCTTCGCCTTCTCGAAGGTTCGTTCAGCCGCCGCCAGCCGCGCCTTCGCCTCTTCGTTCGCTTTGCGGCTCCTGGCGAGCGATGCGATTCGCTTTTCGATCCATGCCTCGATCGCGGCGTCCCCTTCGGGAGCGCGGCCGCCGAGGGTTCGAAAGATTTCTTCCTCGCCGGCGGCCACAGCGCTTTGCAGCTCGGCGCAGCGCGACTCCAGCTCGGCGAGGCTCTGCCGGGCGGCGTGGAGACTCGCCTGTTCGCTGGTGAGCGCGGTTTCGTTCTGACGGGCGAGCGCTTCGGCTTCCCTTCGCCTCTCCTGTGCACTTTGCAGGGCGGCCCGGGCCGCTTCGAGCTCGGGATCCAGATCGGCGGGAGGGGGCGTGGCCACGAATTGCTCGCACACCGGGCAGGGCTGGCCGGGAACCAACCCCTCGCGGAGATGATTGGCGGCGTCCAGACGGTTCGCGCGGTGCAGCGCCTCCTCGGCCGCCTCGAAGCCGCGCTGCGCCTCTTCCGCGGACCTCCGGGCGGACTCGGCTGTCTCCTTCAGCAGCTCGATCTCTCCCGCCTGCTCTTCCACCGCCTTGCGCTTCCCAACGACCTCGCGACGGCGCTCCGCCGCGCTCCTGCGAGCCGCGCCAAGCTCGACGGCGCGGTCGCGGATGCCCTGCAACAGCTCGTCCAGCTCCGGGTCATAGCCGGAAGCCTCCGCGGCTTGCCGGGCCGCATCGACGGCCGCCTGCTGTTGCGCCTGCACGGCCAACGCCTTTTCAACCGTCGCGGCGAGCGCGGACAGCTCACTTTCCAGAGCCCTCGAGCTCTTCGTCTGCCGCTCGATGGCCGCGTTGAGCTGCTCTCGTTCAGGAAGGCGTCCGAGCACCTGGTGGAGGCGGGCCACCTGCTCACGAAGGGTCTTGATCGCCTCGGCGGCTTTCTCCGCGGACTTCAGCGCGCCGGCCTTCTGCTTCCAATCCTTCCGCGCGGAGTCCTGTTGCGCCCTGGCTTCGTCAGCCGCCTTCGCCGCCGTCTTCGCGGCGGCTGCGGCGCGGGCCGCTTCGTCGAGAAAAGGCAGCAGGGGCACCGCGCGAGCCGCCGTCTCGATCCTCGCTCGATCACGGCTCACTTGCCCGGCCTGCTCCCGCAGAGCGGCTCGCCTTTCCTCGACCTGTCGCAGCTCCAGGGTTTTCGCGTGCTGGCCGCGCACCCGGGCGAGCAGGGCCTGGGTTTCGTCCCGTCGCTTTCTCGAGACTCCGAGCGACTCGACGATCCGGGCGTGCTCCGTCTCCAGCCTGACGACAGCGGCTTCGTCGACGCCCGCGTACTCGTCCGCCAGGAGCTTCTGAAGCGAATCGACAGCGCTCTTCTTCGCTGCCGCCAGACGCTGAGCCTGTTCCCGCATCCGTTCGTAGACGTCGAGCCGGAGCAGCGTGCGCAGCATGCCGCGCCGGTCTCTCGGCTGCGCTTTGAGGAACCTCGCGAACTCGCCCTGCGGCAGAACCACGGCCTGCATGAACGCAGGCGCGGCGAGCCCCAGGATCTGGGTGACCCGATCGGTCGCCGCGCGAACCTGATCCGCCAGACTCTTGAAGGAGCCGTTTTCGTCCTGCTCCTCCAGGCGAACCATTTGATTGCCATTGCGCCGGAGCGTCCGCGCGATGCGGTAGCGGCTAGGCCCCACGTCGAAATCCAGCACCACGCTGACCCGGTCCCGGGCTGCCGAGATCATCTCGGTCCGGTTGTAGGTGTTGACCCGGGGGATCTCCCCATAGAGCGCGAAGATGATCGCGTCCAGCAGAGTCGACTTGCCGGCTCCCGTCGGCCCTGAGATGGCGAAGAGCTCGAGCGCGCGGAAATCGATCTCCTGCCTCTCCCGGAAGCACGCCAGGCCCTCGATGGTGAGATGGACGGGGCGCAGCGCTCAATCCTCCCCGGAGACCCGGTCATAGAGATCTTGAAACGTATCCAGGACGGCCAGCTCCGCGGCCTCCTGGTGCTCGCGGAGATGGTAGGCGGCGTAGTGGTTGACCGGCGGGACTCCGGTCTCCAGCCGGATGTCCGGCGGCTCCTCGGCTTCGGGGAGCTCGGCGCGCACGACGAGCGCGTTGGGGAGCAGCTCGCGAACCTTTCGATTGAGATCGGGATCCCTTTCCGTCAACGGGACCGTCACGCGCAACCAGCCCGCGCGATGCCGGTCGGCGGTCGCCTCGAGCTCCGCGAGCGAGGCCCGAAGGTCGACGAGCGGCAGCCCCCCCTCATACGGAATATGCTCGATATCGGCGGATCTGACGCGCTTGCCAGGCGACGCCGTGACGACGGCGAAGGTTTTCTCTTCCCCGGCCTCGCCGAAGTCCAGTTGGAGAAGCGATCCGGCATAGTAGGCGGGTACCCGCGCATCGATCTTCTGCGGCTTGTGGATGTGGCCGAGAGCGACGTAGCTCGCCGTAGACGGCAGGGCCTCCGGCGAGGCGGCCCAGTCCTCTCCGATGTGAACGCGGCGCTCCGACTCGCCGAAGGCGGCTCCCTCGATGTGCGTATGCGCCATCAGTATGTTGACGGCGTCCCGCCGGAAGGGGGCGCAGAGATCCTGGACGGCGAGCTCGAACATCCGGGCGTATTTGCTCCGGGCGCTCGCCTCTTCGCCAGCGAGGTCCAGCGCCGACACCCAGGCTCCGGGGGACGCGAACGGCAGCGCCGCGACCACCGCCTTCTCTCCACAACGGGTCTCCACGGTCCGGGTCCCTCCCCGGGAGGCGGGGCGCGGGCGGCCGAGGATCTGCACGTTGACGAACTCCGTGAGCAACGACCGGGCGTCCAGCCGCAGCGGATCGTCGTGATTGCCGGCGATGACGACCATCCGCGCTCCGGATCGCCCGACGCGGACCAGAAACCGGTTCACGAGCTGCTCCGCCTCGGCGGGCGGGTTCCGGCTTTCGAAGACGTCCCCGGTGTGGAGGACGAGGTCGACGGCCTGCTCTTCGATGAAGGCCGCGAGATGGTCGAGCACCGCCTCCAACTCGTCGAGGCGCTGGATCCCCTTCCATCGGCGGCCGATATGCCAGTCGCTGGTGTGGACGATCTTCATGGCCGCCGGGCAGTCTACAGGAGCGGCGCCGCGGGTCGCGACCGGGGGCTGGTCCCCGGCTGCCGGCCTTCCGCTCCCCTCAGCGTTTCCGCGCCGTGACCAGGTAGTAGCCGAAGTAGCGGCGGCCCAGGCCGATGAAGGGTGACAGCAGGCAGGCAATGAGGTGCCCCCAGCGCACGCCGTTGAGCTTCTTGCGGCGGAGGAGCAGCTCGCCGGCGAGGAACTTCAGCGTTACCCGCGGCACGTGGAGGACGCTCGGCGCGATGCGCCAGGAGATGTCCTCGGCGGCGAGCACGGTGAAGCCGTGACGCTCCAGGCAGGCGAGAAAGGCGGGAAGGTCGGCGAAGCGCTCGACCGCCCAGTTCCGAGTCATGTAGCCGAGCAGCGTGGCGTACCAGCGCGGCAAGCCGGCGCTCCGCTTCATGAAGCCGTCGGCGACCACCAGCTTCGCCCCTGGCGCGAGCAGCCGCGAGCACTCGCGCACGAACGGCTCCTTGTCATCGCCTGCCGCGTGGCAGCAGGCCTCGATGGAGAAGGCCGCCTGGAACGCTCCGCCGGGCAGGTCGAGGGCCGTGAAGTCACCGAGCGTCCAATCAACGGTGCCGAGCGCCGGGATCCCCTCGCTCAGCTTCCGCGCCATCGCGATCTGCCATTCCACCTTGGTCACGGCCGTCGCCACGACGGCGTGTTGCTGGATCAGCGCCCGCGCCGGCGCCCCCAATCCACAGCCGAGGTCCAGGACCTTCATGCCGTCGGCGAGAGCGAGCCGGCGGAAGACCTGCCGGCTCATCTCCTCCAGCATGCTCTCGAGCCCCAGCGGATTCATGCCCCAGCGATAGAAGCCGAAGTGCATGTTGAAGTTGCGGCTCCAGGCACGGTAGTCCATGCCCGCCTCGGTGTAGTAGGTCACGAGGTCGACGGGCACCGGAGCCGCCGCTCCCTGCTTCGGAGTGCTCAAGGCTTGTCCATGGCTGAAGTTGTCCGGCGTGATTCTGTCGCATCCTGGGTTTCAGGGAAACCCCCGGCATAGATCCGTCCATGTCCAGCGGATAGACGATGGCGGAAGTGCCGCTGTCCTCAACGCCTCCGTTCTTGATAGGATTCTTCATAACCCACGCCAAGCCGAGGAGAGCGCATGCCACTGCCGTTTCGCAAAGTCTCCCAGGATCAGCTCACTGCCATGGTGGCGCGATATCCCTTCGCCCGCCCCGTCGATTCCGTTCTCCTGCTCCCGAGCGGAAGTCCGGACCGCGGCTTCCCGGAGCCGGTCTCGCTCGCGGCGCTCTGGAAGCGTGACACCGGCCGCGGCGAGCCGGACGTGACCTGGCATCTCGCCGTGGACTCCGAGGGTGGCCTCTGGCTCGGCCGCGACTGGAACCTGCCGGCGGGGCCGCGCGGCGCGGGTTCGTCTCCCGACACCTCGTTCGTGATCCTGCTCCTCGACGGCGCGCCGCGCGAGGCGGCCCAGCGCGCCGCCGCCCTCTTCCAGGACCGCATCGGCGGCGCCGCGAGCGCGGGAGGAGACGGCGACGACGCCGCGGCGGACGCCCTGGTGATGGAGCTGATGCGCGGCTCCGGCACCGTGGTGGGACGGGCGCCGGTGGCCGCGACGATGGGACGGACGGGCCTGGAGTCCGTGGGCGAGGAAGGGATCTTCCCGCGGAAGATCACCGCGGAGATGAAGGAGACGCTCCGCCCGCACGTCATCAATCTCACCCGGGGACAGTTCAGCAGCGGCGGTCTGTTCGACACCAGCCAGGACGACGTCGACGCCCTCTTCGGCGAGCATCTGGAGCGCGCGGTAGCGGGGCATGGTCCGGGCGATCCGCTGCGCGTCGTGATCTGGGCGCACGGCGGCCTGGTCAGCGAGCGGAACGGCCTGCTCGGCGCCTACGACAAGATCCTCTGGTGGCGGAAGAATGGCGTCTATCCCATCTACTTCGTTTGGGAGACCGGCTTCTTGCAGTCGGTGGGGCAGCTCCTGGGCGGGCATGGCGGCGGCGAGGAGGGGGTGTTCGACTTCACCGACAAGCGCCTGGAAGAGATCGCCCGCCGGGCCGGCGGCCCTGCCATTTGGGGAGTAATGAAGCAGAACGCCCACGCGGCCGTCGCGCCGTCGGGCGGGGCCTTTTTCGCGGCCCAGCGCCTGGCGGACTTCTGCCGGCGCCATCCCGGCGCGGTCGAGCTGCACGCGGGCGCGCACAGCGCGGGCGCCATCTTCCACGCCAGCTTCCTGCCGGCGGCCCTCGACCAGGGCGTGCCGCCGTTCAAGGCTCTCCACCTGCTGGCGCCCGCGGTGCGCGCCGACCTCTTCCTGGAGCGCCTGGCGCCGAGGCTCGGCCCGGGCAAGGGAGTGGAGCGGACCGCCATCTTCACGATGAACAAGGACCGCGAGCAGGATGACAACTGCGCCTTCGTCTACCGCAAGTCGCTCCTCTACCTGATCCACTTCGCTCTCGAGGAGGAGCGTGAGACGCCCATCCTCGGCCTGGAGATCAGCCTGCGCGGCAACGACGACCTCAAGCGGATGTTCGGTCTGGGCGGGGCCGGCGGGACGCCGGTCGGCGAGGTGATCTGGTCGAAGACGACCGCCGCGGCGCCGCCGCGCAGCCGCAGCGAGAGCACCTCCCATAGCGGCTTCAACGACGACGCCGCCACCCTGGACAGCGTGCTGCGCCGGATCCTCGACCGCGACGACATCCCGCTGCCCTTCAAACAGGCCGGCTCGTTGACGCCGGAGACCGCCGTGCCCTCGCGGACCCCGGCGCCGGCGGCACCGGCAATCCCGGCAGGTCCGGCGGAGCCCTCGGACATCATTCTCGGCGACGAGGAAGGCGTCGAGGAAGAAGGCGTCGACGAGGGCGAGGGCGTGCCGTTCATCGTGCTCGACGCCATCGAGCGGGCCACCGAGGCGGCGGAGGGGATCGGCGCGCAGGCCGGCGAGCCGGTCCTGGAAGGCATCGGGCTGGAGGCGGTGGGGGCGGTGGCGATCACCTTTGGGCCGAACGCCCGGCCGGCGGCGCTCACCGATTTCTCGCGCGGCGTGCTCACCGACATCCTGCGCGCGGCCGGCCTGTCGCGGGCGGTCATCTCCAGCACCTCGCGGAGCCCCGCGGATCAGGCGCGGGTGATGTTCGTCAATCTCGAGCGCGAGGGAATCGAGGCGCAGCGGCGGCTCTACCGGGAGCCAGGCCGGAAAGTGATCGAGGTCTACCGCCAGGCCAGGCTGGCGGGCAAGGGCGCCGCGGCGATCCAGGCGCTGATGACCGCCGAGATCGTCCGCCTCGGTCCGACCAACGTGTCGCGCCACGCCTCCGATCCCAAGATCCTCAACGTCTTCGACGTGGCACCCGGCTCGATCGCCAACCGTCCGGTCTTCGAGGCCAGGGTGCGCGCCGAGGGGCGGGTCGCCAAGTTCCTGCTGCCGCCGACCGATCCGGGCTACCACCTGGAGATCCCGCAGCCGCCCGGGGTGGCGAGCCCCCGCCTAGGATAGACGCCATGAACAACGCCGACCTGATCGCCAAGCTGCCGCCGCTCGAGAAGGTCCACGAGACCCTGCGCACCACCGACCCGCGGGAGGTCCTGGCCACCGCCCTGGCCGGCACCGTCGCCGCCGCCGGTCCGGCGGTCCGGGCGGCGGGGCTCGAATCGGTCGCCGCCGCTTCCGCCGCCAGGACCGTGCCGGGAATTACCCTGCCAGGTACTACCCCGCCAAGTACTACCCCGCCGGGTATGGAGCGGCTGCCGCAGAACGAGAGGGTGGAAGGGGCCCTCCAGGCCCAGCGCGAGGCCACCGTGGCCGCCGGCCACCGCGCGGTCCAGAAGATCCTCCGGGGAGGACCGGAGACGCCGCTCGCGCCGTCCGAGCAGATCGGCCTCGAGGCCATCGTCCTCCTCATCGGCCGCCCCGCCCTGCTGATCCAGGACGGCAGGTTCCTGCCGCCGCCCGAGGACTGGCAGGTGCTGGAGACGAAGCGCGCGGCGATCGAGCACACCTTCCTGAGCGTCGGCCGCGTCGAAGTGGACGGCCATCCGAGCCTGCAATGGATCGGCACCGGCTTCCTGGTGGCGCCGGACATCCTGATCACCAACCGTCACGTGGCCCTGGAGTTCACCGAGCCGCGGAGCAACGGCCGCTGGGGGATCGCGCGCGGCATGAAGGCGCGGGTGGACTACAAGGAGGATCTGGGCGCCGCCCGGTCGGCCGAGTTCGCCATCGAAAGGCTGATCGGCATGCACGGCCGCTATGACATGGCCCTCTTCC
>DATHEF010000031.1:0-26290 GCA_035490435.1 Thermoanaerobaculia bacterium | reverse complement strand
GGCCGGGGGAGGGCGCCACGGCGGCCGAGCTCCGCGGGTTCTTGAAAGAGCGCCTCCCCGAGCCGGCGGTGCCGTCGCTCTTCGCCCTGCTTCCCGTCTTGCCGCGGAACACGAGCGGCAAGCTCGACCGCCGGGCTCTTCAGATCCCCAAGCTCGAGGCGACCTCGGCCGGCGGTTACGAAGCGCCGGCGACGCCGGCCGAGGAGGTGGTGGCCTACATCTGGCGCGACCTCCTGGGCGTCCCGCGCGTCGGGCGAAAGGACGACTTCTTCGCCCTGGGCGGCCGCTCGCTCCTCCTCCCTCGTGTCCGCCATCGCCTGGAGCAGGAGCTCGGCGTCCGCCTGTCGCTCGCGAGCCTCCTTGAGCGGACGACCGCCGCGGCGCTCGCCCTGGCCGCCGAGGAGCTCCTCTTGGACGAGCTCGAGCGCGAGCTCGCGGCGGCCCGCTGAGGGGAATAGTCGGCCTGTCAGCCAGCTCGGCTATACTGCCGCTCTCCCACCGGAGCGAGGCGGCTGGGTACCCGCTCCCGAGGGGACCACCACCATGCTCTACGACCTCCGACACGCCCTCCGAGCCCTGCTCCGGCGCCCCGGCCTCTCCCTGGCCGTGCTGCTGATCCTGGCTCTCGGGATCGGCGCGACGACGACGATCTTCAGTATCGCGAGCTCGGTGCTTCTCGGGACGATCCCGTACAAGGATGGAGACCGGCTGGTCGCTCTGGAGACGCTGGGGGAACGGGATGGGGTGGTGTTTCAGGTGTCGTACCTGGATACGGAGTCGTGGCGGGAGCAGAGCCGGACGCTGGAGATGATCTCGAACGGGTCGGGCTCGTCGCTCAACCTGACCGCGGACGGGCAGGCGGAGCGCGTCGGGGTCAGCTTCGTCTCGGCCACGTATTTCGACCTCTTCGGGGTACGGCCGGCTCTCGGACGGACGTTCCTCCCCGAGGAGGTGCAGCGGACCGGGCCGGCGGCGGTGACGGTGCTCAGCCATGGCTTGTGGAAACGGCGGTTCGGCGGCGATCCGGGGATCGTGGGCAAGGACGTTCAGCTCCAGGGGCTGTCGTTCTGCATCGTCGGCGTGCTGCCGGAGTCTTTCGTGGACGTTACGGAGGGGATCGATCTCTATGTGCCGGTGACGATCTCCCGGATGACGCAGCGGGAAGGCTATGTCGAGGACCGCCTGGTGCGCTGGATGAACGCCTATGCGCGGCTGCGGCCCGGGGTGAGTCTCGAGCAGGCGCAGGACGAGATGCTCAGGATCTCGCACGATCTCGCCGCGACGTTCCCGGAAACCAACCGAGGCTATGCGGTGAAGATCAAGCCGCTGCGCACGCGGCAGTTTGATTTCGAGCAGATGCGGCTGTCGATCTTGACGCTGCTCCTCGGCGCGGTGTTCGTCCTCCTCGTGGGGTGCGCCAACGTCACGAACCTGCTGCTGATCCGGGCGGTCGAGCGACGCAAGGAGGTGGCGCTGCGACTGGCGTTGGGGATCTCACGGCTGCGCTTGGTGCGGCATTTCGTGCTCGAAGGGGCGATCCTCTGCCTGGTCGGCGCGGCGCTCGGGGTCGGAGGGGCGTTTTTCGCCGTGGGGCTCCTCGCCAAGCTCGGCAACAACGCGTACAACCTGCCGCCCTATATCCATTTCGCGGTCGATCTCCGCGCGCTCGGGGTCGCGGTGCTGCTGTCGATCCTGATCAGCGTTCTGATCGGGGTGGTCCCGGCGCGCGAGAGCTTGAACGTCGACCTGCAGGCGGAGCTCCGGTCGGAGGGCAAGGGGCACAGCCAGGCGTCGGGGACGGCGTTCACGCGCAGCGCTCTCGTGGTGTCGTCGGTGTTCTTCTCGGTGGTCCTGCTGATCGGCGCGGGGCTGATGATCAAGAGCATGAAGGAGCTGATCGAGGACAATCCCGGTTTCCGGGTGGATCACACCCTGAGCGCCCGCTTCGAGCTCCCGGTGACGCAGTTCAAGTCCGATGAGCAGGCGTACCTTCTCTACAAACGGGTGATCGACAAGGCGCGGGCTCTGCCGGATGTGGAGGACGCCGGTCTGTGGGCCCCCGGAATGCCCGGCTCGAGCACGTTCAACAAGTTCATCGTGCCCGAAGGACGGTCGCTCACGGCGCAGGAGGACAAGATCAGGGTCTACGAGCACCGGGTGTCGCCCGGCATGGTGCGGAAGATGGGGATCGGCGTGCACCTGGGCCGCGATTTCACCGAGCAGGACGACGCGCACCACCCGCTGGTGGCGATGGTGAGCCAGTCCGCCGCGGAGGCGATCTGGCCGGGGCAGACGCCGCTCGGCAAGCGGTTCTGGGTGGGGCCGCCGCAGAGCGCCTGGGCGGAGGTGGTGGGCGTCGCCACGGACGTCGATCAGCGCGGGCGCCTCGTGCCGATGCGCGATTTCCGGCTCGACGTCTACTTCCCGTTGTTCCAGATGCGCTCGCGCGGCACGGCGATCCTGCTGCACCTGCGCGGCGAGGGCCGGCAGGCGGCGTCCGAGCTGAACGGGATCATGCAGTCAATCGATCCGAGCATTCCGCTCTACGACGTCGAGACGCTGGAAGAGCGGCGGCACGACGAGGAGGCGGGAGTCCGCCTCAATACGATCCTGCTGATCTTTTTCGCCGCGGCGGCCCTGATGCTGGCGGTGGTGGGGATCTATTCGATCCTGGTCTACACGGTGCGCCAGCAGAGCTTTGAGATCGGCATCCGCATGGCGCTTGGCGCGGATCAGCCGGACATCCTGCGCCATTTCCTGTGGAAGGGCGTTGTACTCCTGGCGATCGGTCTGGCGGCGGGGCTCGCCGCCGCGCTCGGTCTCGCGAAAACGATGGCGAGCATCCTGTTCAACGTGAGCCCCTACGACCCGCTCGTGTTCCTCGCGGTCCCCTGCGTGATTGCGCTCTCCTCGCTCCCCGCGATCCTCCGTCCGGCCTGGCGGGCGGCGAAGGTCGATCCGTCGTCGTTGTTCCGGACGAGCTGAAAGCAGCGCCGGAGGACTCCGGGGGCCCTCACCCCCGGCCCCTCTCCTTCCCACTCCCCCGCCGGGAGAGGGGAGAGCTCTCGCAGAGATTCAGGACCCGAGTCGCGCCGTGAGGTCTTGGGCGAGCCTTTCAATATGAGGTCGGCGGAGGAGGCTGTAGTGGTCTCCGGGCAGGGTGGTCCGGTCGAGGCCGGCCGGGACGAGCCGGGTCCAGGCGTCGAGCGCGGCGGCGCAGGAAACGGCGGTCGCCTCGGAAACCCAGAGGGTGAGGCGGCCGGTGTAGGGCTCGGGCGCGTAGGCGCGGCTCGCCTGGAGGTTGGCGGCGAAGGTGGCGAAGAGCGGCTCGATCTGGGCGAGGCCGAAATCGGCGGGCAGGAGGCCGGCGGCGTGGCCGAGGCGGACGACGTGGGCGAGCTTCTCCTGCTCCGGCAGGGAGCGCAGCTCCTCGGGGGAGATCCCGACATTGGAGCCGAGCAGGCGGGCCATGTCCTGGGCGAACGAGGCCACGAGCTCCTCTTCGGTGGCCGGCGCGTCCGCGGTCTCCGGCGGCAAGGTGTCGATCAGCGCGAGCAGCTCGGGCTCCTGGCCTTCCGCCGCGAGCTGTCTCGCCATCTCGAAAGCGACCAGACCGCCCATGGACCAGCCGCCAAGCCGGTAGGGTCCTTCCGGCTGGACGCGGCGCACCTCGGCGAGGTAGCGGGCCGCCATCTCTTCGATGCTTTGCGCCGGCGGTCGATCGTCCGGAGTCTGGAGCGCGTAGAACGGCTGGTCCGGTGCGAGATGGCGGGCGAGGTCCAGATAGCAGAGGACGTTGCCGCCGATCGGATGGATGCAGAAGAAGGGGGCCCGACTCCCGTCCGGCTTGATGGCGACGAGGACGCCGCGTCCCTTCCGGCCGGCCGGGTGGCCGCCGGACGTCTCGGCGAGCGCCGCGAGGGCTTCCAGGGTCGGAGCGGAGAACAGGGCCGCGAGAGGGAGGGTCGTGCCGAGGCGCTTCTCGATCCGGGCCATCAGGAGGACGGCGAGGAGGGAGTGGCCGCCGCGTTCGAAGAAGTTGTCGTGGAGGCCGATGTGGGCGGCGCCGAGGAGCTCGGCCCAGATCTCCGCCAGAACCTCTTCGACCGTGGTCCGCGGCGCGACGAAGCCGGGAGCCGGTCCGCTGTCCGGCTCGGGCAGGGCCTTCCGGTCCACTTTGCCGCTGGGTGTGAGCGGCAGGGCTGGGAGCGCCACGATCGTCGAGGGGAGCATGAACTCGGGGAGCTTCTCGCGCAGGGTTTGGCGCAGGGCGGCGGTGTCCGGCGCCTCGCCGGTCACGTAGCCGATCAGGCGGTCTGATTTTGCGATCACCACTGCCTCTCGAACGCCGGGGAGGGCACCGAGCGCAGCCTCGATCTCTCCGAGCTCGATGCGGTAGCCGCGCACCTTGACCTGGTTGTCCAGGCGGTCGAGGAAATCGAGGGAGCCGTCGGGGAGCTGGCGCACGAGATCGCCGGTGCGGTACAGCCGGGCGCCGGACTCTCCGCTGAACGGATCGGGAATGAAGCGCTCGGCGGTCAGGTCCGGGCGGCTGAGATAGCCGCGGGCGAGGCCGCCGCCTCCGATCCGGAGCTCGCCCGGAACGCCCAGCGGGGCGAGGTTTCCGGCGGCGGTGACGGCGTGGACGCGGACGTTCGGCAGCGGCCGGCCGATGCGCGACGGGGCCGCGCCGGCTGTGAAGAGAGCGACAGCGGTGTCCACCGTGCACTCGGTCGGCCCGTAGACGTTCCAGAAATGGGTTCGGCCCTGCTGGCTCCGCGCGAGGGCGGCGTCACGGAGATCAGCATCGACGGCTTCTCCTCCCACCAGGACGAGCGCGGGCACGGCGTCTTCGCCTCCATCCCCAAGACCGGCGGCGAGGAGCGGCCGGAGCTGCGACGGCGTGCAGTCGAGCACGTCGATCCGCTGTCGGCGGACGGTGTCCACCAGCGCCGCGGGGTCCAATCGCACCTCCTGCGGCAGGATGTGGAGGGAGTGGCCCCAGGCGAGCTGGACGAGCTGTTTGATCGATCCGTCGAAGGAGAGCGAGGCGTTGACGCCCACTCGGAGCGGTCCCGCCTCCTCGCGGTAGACGGTCTCGCGCAACGCCCGCGCCAGGTTGACCACCGCGCCGTGCCGGACGACGACGCCCTTGGGCTGGCCGGTCGAGCCCGAGGTGTAGATGATGTAGGCGGGATGATCGGCGAGGAGCCTCACCCCCGCTCCCAGAGAGTCGCCACCATCCAACTCGTCGAAGAGCAAGGCCGGGGTTCCGTCCGGCAATCGGTCGGCCAGCTCGGAGGTGGTGACCACGACCGGCGCCTTGCAGTCCTCCAGGATCCAGGCGATCCGTTCCGCCGGGTAGGTGGGATCGACGGGCACGTAGACGCCTCCCGCTTCGAGGATCCCCACAAAGCCGGCGATCGCCTCCACCGAGCGGTCGAGGAACAGGACGACCGGCACCTCGGGACCGACGCCGTGCTCGCGGAGACGGAGGGCCAGGCTCGCGGACTGCCGGCCGAGATCTCCGAAGGTCAGGCGGCGGTCTCCGCAGACGGCGGCCAGGGCCTCGGGAGCTTCCGCGATCCGCTGCGCGATCCAGTGATGCAGGCACGGCGGATCCGCCGAGGCACTCGCCGTATCGTTCCATTCGATCGCGATCTGGCTCCGTTCACCGGCGGTGAGCAGTGGCAGCTCCGACAGCCGCCGCGCCGGGTCGTCCATGGCGCCGAGGAGCAGTTGCTCGAGATGCGCGAGGAAGCGCTCCATGGTCGTCGCGTCGAAGAGGTCGGCATTGTAGTCGAGCACACCGTCGAGCACGCCGCTCAGCCGGTCCGCGGCGTCGGTCAGCGCGAGATCGAGATCGAATTTCGCGGAGCGGGCCGCGAAGGAGAGCGGGTGGAGCGTGATGCCGGGCAGCTCCAGGGGGGACTGCGGAACGTTCAGGACCTGGAAGCTGACCTGGAAGAGCGGCGTGTGCCGCAGGTCGCGCTCGGGCCGCAGCTCTTCGACCAGCTTCGCGAAGGGGACGCTCTGGTGGTCGTAGGCGCCGAGCGCGGTCTGGCGGACGCGGTCCACGAGGTCTCCGAAATCCGGATCGCCGGAGAGATCGGTGCGCAGGACGAGCATGTTGACGAAGAAACCGATCAGTTTTTCCACGTCGCCGTGAGTGCGGTTGGCGATCGGCGTTCCGACGGAGATGTCGGTCTGGCCGGTGTGGCGGTGAAGGAGCGCCTGGAAGCCGGCGAGGAGCGTCATGAACAGGGTGGCGCCATGGTCGCGACTGAAGGCGCGCAACGGCTCGGTCAAGGAAGGCCGGAGGAGCGGATGGAGCAGGCCGCTCGGCGCCTGGGCGAGGATCGGCCGCGGCCGGTCGGTGGGCAGCTCGAGCACCGCGGCGCCGGTGAGCTGTCCGCGCCACCAGGCGACCTGGCGCTCCAGCACCTCTCCCTGCAGCCACCCCCGCTGCCAGGCGGCGAAGTCGGCGTATTGGATGGCGAGCGGAGGCAGGGAGGCCGGGACGCCGGCAACCCGCGCGCGGTAGAGGGCGGACAGCTCGCGCACGAAGACGCCGATCGACCAGCCGTCGAAGATGATGTGGTGGAACGAGAACAGCACGGCGTGATCGTTTTCGCCGAGCCGCATCAGGAGGCCGCGCACGAGCGGGCCGTGCGCCAGGGAGAACGGCCGGAGCGCCTGGGAGAGCGCGAGGCGGTGGACTTCTTTGCCGTGCAGGTCCCGCGGGAGCGCTTGCAGATCGACCACGGGGATCTCGAACGGGACCGCAGGCCGGATGATCTGCACGGCTTGTCCGTCGATCTCCGGGAAGGTGGTGCGCAGGCTCTCGTGGCGGAGCAGGATCTCGTCCAGAGCGCCGCGGAAGGCGGCGGTGTCGAGCGGTCCTTCCATGCGGAAGGCCGCCGCTTCGTTGTAGGCCAGCGTCCGCGCTTCGAGCCGGTCGAGGAACCACAGGCGCTCCTGGGCGAAGGAGAGCGGGAGGCGGCCTTCGCGCGGCACGAGGACGATCGGCGGCACGTCCGCCTCGCCGCCGCCGAGCCGCAGGCGCGAGATCTCGGCGGCCACCGAGGCGACGCTCGGCGCCTCGAAGAACGTGCGCAGCGGCAGCTCGACGCCGAACGCCTGGCGTACGCGCGAGACGGCCTGGGTGGCGAGGAGCGAGTGGCCGCCGAGCGCGAAGAAGTCGTCTTCGACGCCAATCCGGTCGACGCCGAGCAGCTCCTTCCAGATCGCGAGCAGCCGCTCCTCGGTCGCATTGCGCGCCGCCACCAGCGACCGGCCGCTCTCCGGAGAACCGCCGGGAGCCGGGAGCCGCCGCCGGTCGACCTTGCCATTCGGGGTGATCGGCAGGGCGTCGAGCAGAACGAAGGCGGACGGCATCATGTAGGCGGGCAGGCGCGCCTCCAGGAAGGCGCGCAGCTCGGGGACAATGCGGCGGGCGAACCGGCCCTGGAGGGGGTTGTTGGTGTAGGTGGCGAGGGAGGGGGCCTCACCCCCGGCCTTTCTCCCGGCCTCTCCCCCGGCCCCCTCCCACCCTGCCGGGAGAGGGGAGACGAGCGAAGACCACAGCACCGCCTCGAACGATCCGTCCGCGCCGGGCTCGGCCCAGCTCAGCTCGACCTGGTAGGGAAAATCTTTCGCGAGGTCCCAGAGGTCCTGCGGCTCGACAGCGCCGAGAGCGGCTTCGGCGGCGCGATCGCGGAGGTCGGCGGCGGTTTCGATCCCCTCGGGGGCTTCTTGCAGCAGTCGGGCTGCCGCCGCGGCCTCGGCGGTGCGGGCGTTCGGAATGTTGCGCAGGCGCAGGACCGGCGGCGCATCTTCGGCAAGTCGGCGTCTCAGGGCGGCGAGGGTCAGCCCTTCGCGGCGCCAGTCGAGGGCGCCGTCCTGGAGCGGCTCCTCCCGCCCGGTCCCGATCCGCAGCACGACCTGGTACCGGAAGCCGGTCAGCTCGTTGCGGGCGCGGCCGCGCTTGGGGTGGATCTCGATGCGGCCGAGCTTCGGCAGCCGCTCTCGCAGGGCGGTGAAGAAGGCGGGATCGATCGCCAGCTCGTTCTCGTCCATGTGGCGGGCGTGCACCTTCTGGCGCAGCCGGGAGAGCGGCGTCGCGGGATCGGCATGGAACAGCTCCAGCGAGGTGTGGAACGCTTCGAGGAGCGGCAGGCTGCGCAGGTCGCCCAGGAAGACCGCGCCGCCGGGACGCACCAGCTCGACGGCGCGCGCCACCACCTCGGCCAGATAATCCCCGCTCGGGAAGTACTGCGCCACCGAGTTGACGACCACCGTGTCGAAGGAGTCGGCCGCGAAGCCGTCGAGCTCGTGCGCGGGCTTGCGCAGCAGCCGGACGCGGCCGTCGTCCAGCCCCACGCGGCCGAGCTGGCTCTCGACATAGCGGAGGGCGCGGCCGGAGACGTCGATGCCGGTATACAGCTCGCAGCGCGGCGCGATCCGGAAGAGGATCATCCCGGTGCCGCAACCGATCTCCAGCGTCCGCCGCGGCTCTAGCGCGGCGATGCCGCGGATCGTGTCGTCCAGCCACTCCTCCATCTCGCCGGCCGGGAGCTGCAGGCCGGTGTACGTGCTGTCCCAGCCGGTGGTGTCGAACGTGGGATCGGCGTCGACCGCTTCGTCGCGGTACATGTCGTCGAAGATCTCCCGCCACTGGGAGACCTGCTCGGTCTGCGCGCCGCTCTCCCGCGCCTCCCAGGCCGAGTCTTCGACGACGTAGGCGACCAGGCGGCGGTCGCCCGGCACGTCCTCGCGCGCCAGCACGTAGCTCTGGAGCACCGCGGGGTGCTCGGCGAGGCGGGCCTCGACTTCTCCCGGCTCGATGCGGAAGCCGCGGATCTTGACCTGATGGTCCAGGCGGCCGAGGAATTTGATCTCGCCGTCGGGCAGACTCTGCACCAGGTCGCCCGTGCGGTAGAGCCGCTCACCGGGACGTGTGGCGAACGGGTGCGGGACGAAGCTCTCGGCAGTCCGCCCCGGCAGGTTCAGGTAGCCTCGCGCCAAGCCAACACCACCCAGGCAGAGCTCTCCCGCCACCCCGACCGGGACCGGGTTGCCTCGGCCATCCAACACATGGGCCTGCGCCTCTTCGAGCGGCCGGCCGATCGTCAGGCGCTCCTCGCCCCCGTAAAGCTTCGCCGTCGCACAGACTGTGGCCTCGGTCGGGCCGTAGGCGTTCCAGAACCGTCTCCCGGCCGCCCAGGGCCGTGCCAGCTCCAGCGGGCAGGCCTCCCCCGCCACGATCAGGGTCGCGAGACCGGGCAGGTCTTCCGGCGACAGGGTGCTGAGAACGGCTGGAGGGAAAGTCGCGACGGTGCTATCCCTCAGAAGGGACGTCAACTCTTCGCGCGAGAGCCGCCGCTCGCGGGGTCCCAGAACCAGCGTGGCCCCGGCGCTGAACGCCATGGCGATCTCCCAGGCCGAGGCGTCGAAGCTGAGCGAGGCGAACTGCAGCACGCGGTCGCCGGGTCCGAGGCCGAACAGGCGCCGCTGGGCGTCCGCGAGGTTGCTCCACCCGCGGTGGTGGACCATCACCCCCTTCGGCCGGCCGGTCGAGCCTGAGGTGTAGATCACGTAGGCCAGGCTGTCCCCACCGGCCGATATGGGCGGGACTGGCGGGTCGTCCGCAGGCCCGGGCTCCGCATCGAGGTCCGCATCGAGGTCCGCACCGAGGAGGATGTAGCCGTCGCCGTCGACCAGACGGCCGGGGAGCCGCGCGAGCGTCGCCTCCTCTCCCACCAGCGCCCGCAGGCCGGAGTCCTCCACCATAAGGGCCAGGCGCTCGTCCGGATAGTCCGGGTCGAGCGGCACATAGGCGCCGCCCGCCTTGACGATCCCCAGCAGCCCGACCACCATCTCCGGCGACCGTTCGAGACAGAGGCCGACGCGGCTCTCCGGCCCGATTCCGAGCCCGCGCAGGCGGTGTGCCAGGCGATTCGCGCGGCGGTTGAGCTCCGCATAGGAGAGAGAGCGCGCGCCCTGGATCACAGCGACCGCGCCGGGGGCGTTGCGCACCTGCTCTTCGAACAGCTCCTGCAGGCTCGCGCCGGCGGGATGGGCCGTCACCGTGTCGTTCCACTCCCGCGCGAGCTGATGCCTCTCCCCCTCGCTCAACAGCGGCAACAGCGCCACGGCGGTCTCGGGCTGCGCCACGGCCGCGGCGAGCAGGCGCTCGAAATGCGCGAGCAGACGCTGGATGGTTGTTGCTTCGAACAGGTCGCTGTTGTACTCGAGGCTCCCCCAGAGCAGACCGCCCCCCTCGAAGAGGAAGAGCGTGAGGTCGAACTTCGCGGTGCGGGCGGTGAGCCCGGTGTCCTCCGGCGGAGAGAGGACGAGCCCGCGCACCTTCGCGTCGGCACGCGGGAAGTTCTGGAACCCGTACATCACCTGGACCAGCGGATTGCGGCTCAGGTTGCGCTCCGGCTGCAGCTCCTCGACCAAGCGCTCGAACGGCAGGTCCTGGTGCGCGTACGAGGCGAGGGCGGTCTCGCGGACCTGTCCGACGAGTTGCGCAAAACCCTGCCGTCCGGAGAGGTCCGTGCGCACGACCAGCATATTGACGAAGAATCCGATCAGCCCTTCGACCTCCCGCCGGGTGCGGTTGGCGATCGCTAGTCCGACGGCGACGTCCTCCTGCCGCGCGAGGCGGCCGAGGAGCGAGGTGAAGCCGGCGAGAAGGGTCATCGACGGCGTGGCGCCGCGGCGGCGGGTGAGCGCGGAGAGAGCGCGCGCAAGCTCGACCGGCAACGCGAAGGTCGCGGTGGCACCGCGGAAGGATTCGACCGCCGGCCGCGGATGGTCGAACGGCAGCTCCAGGCTCTCCGGGATCCCGGCGAGCTGCCGCCGCCAATAGTCCAGCTCCGCGTCGAGCCGCTCCCCGGACAGCCATTCGCGCTGCCAGACCGCGAAATCCGCGTACTGGATGGGCAGCTCCGGCAGCGGCGAGGCCGCACCCTGGGCGAACGCGCCGTAGAGCGTCGCCAGCTCGTGGAACAGGATGCCCATCGACCAGCCGTCCGAAATTATGTGGTGCAGATTCACCAGAAGCGTGTGCTCCCGCGCGGCGACGCGGAGCAGGGCGGCGCGGACGAGCGGTCCCCTGGCGAGGTTGAACGGACGCCGCGCTTCGTCGGCCGAAAGCCGCGCCAGCTCCCGCCTTCGGAGATCCTCCGCCAGCCCCTCCAGATCGACCAGCGGAACCTCGAAGGACGGCGCCGGTGCGATCACCTGGACGGGGCCGTGCTCACCGGGCTGGAACGTGGTGCGCAGCGCCTCGTGGCGGCGGACGATCTCGCGGAAGGCCCCGCGCAAGGCGTCCAGGTCGAGAGCGCCGGTCAGGCGGAAGGCGGCGAACATGTTGTAGAACGGGTTGTCCGGTGCCAGGCGGTCGAGGAACCAGAGGCGCTGCTGGGCGAACGAGAGCGGCAGGCCGCGGTCCCTGGGCACCGGCACGATGGGAGAGGGCTGCGCGTGCTCTCCGCGACGCTCGCCGTCGATGCGCGCCGCGAGCGCGGTGACCGTCGGCGCCTCGAAGAACGCGCGGAGCGGCAGCTCCACCCCGAAGGCGTCGCGCACCCGCGACATCACCTGCGTCGCGAGGAGGGAGTGGCCGCCGCGTTCGAAGAAGTTGTCGTGGACGCCGATGTGGGCGGCGCCGAGGAGCTCGGCCCAGATCTCCGCCAGGGCCTCTTCGACCGCGGTCCGCGGCGCGACGAAGCCGGGGGCCGGTCCGCGGTCCGGCTCGGGCAGGGCCTTCCGGTCCACTTTGCCGCTGGGGGTGAGCGGCAGGGCTGGGAGCGCCACAATCGCCGAGGGGAGCATGAAATCGGGCAGCTTGTCGCGCAGGACCTGGCGGAGGGCGGCGGTGTCTTCGCCGGTGACGTAGGCGACGAGCCGGTCCGATTTCACAACCACAACCGCCTCGCGCACGCCGGGCAGGGTGCTCAGCGCGGCCTCGATCTCTCCCGGCTCGATGCGGTAGCCGCGCACCTTGACCTGGTTGTCGAGGCGGCCGAGGAAGTCGAGGGAGCCGTCGGGCAGCCAACGCCCGAGATCGCCGGAGCGGTAGAGCCGGCCGCCGTGGTCTCCGCCGAAGGGATCGGGAACGAAGCGCTCGGCGGTCAGGTCCGGCCGGCCGAGATAGCCGCGGGCGAGGCCGGCGCCGCCGATCTGGAGCTCTCCCGAAACGCCGAGCGAGGCGAGGTTTCCGGCGGCGGTGACGGCGTGGACGCGGACGTTCGGCAGCGGCCGGCCGATGCGCGACGGGGCCGCGCCGGCCGTGAAAGGTGTGACAGCGGTGTCCACCGTGCACTCGGTCGGCCCGTAGACGTTCCAGAAGCGGGTGCGGCCTCGATGACTCCGCTCGAGGGCCGCGTCGCGGAGGTCGGCGTCGACGGCTTCGCCTCCCACCAGAACGAGCGCGGGCGCGGCGTCTTCCCCTCCCTCTCCAAGACCGGCGGCGAGGAGCGGCCGGAGCTGCGACGGCGTGCAGTCGAGCACGTCGATCCGCTGCCGGCGGACGGTGTCCACCAGAGCCGCGGGGTCCAACCGCACCTCCTGCGGCAGGATGTGGAGGGAGTGGCCCCAGGCGAGCTGCACGAGCTGCTTGATCGAGCCGTCGAAGGAGAACGAGGCGTTGACGCCCACCCGCAGCGGACCCGTTGCTCCGCGGTAGATCGTCTCGCGTAGCGCCCGCGCCAGGTTCACCACCGCGCCGTGCCGGACGACGACGCCCTTGGGCCGGCCTGTCGAGCCGGAGGTGTAGATGACGTAGGCCGGATGATCGGCCATCACCGTCCCCCCCTCTCCCGGCGGCTGGGAGGGGGATGGGAGAGGGGGGCCAGGGGGGTGAGGGTCCAGCAGCACGACCTGCGCTCCGTCCGGCAACCGGTCTGCCAACTCGGAGGTGGTGACCACGACCGGCGCCCGGCAATCTTCCAGAATCCAGGCAATCCGTTCTGCCGGATAGGTGGGATCGACGGGCACGTAGACGCCGCCCGCGGTCAGGATCCCCACGAAGCCCGCGATCGCTTCGACCGAGCGGTCGAGGAAGAGGACGACCGGCACTTCGGGACCGACGCCCAGCTCACGGAGACGCTGGGCCAGGCCCGCGGATTGCCGGCCGAGATCTCCGAAGGTCAGGCGGCGGTCTTCGCAGACGGCGGCCAGGGCTTCGGGAGCTTCCGCGATCCGCTGGGCGATCAGGTGGTGCAGACACGGCGGATCGGCGATGGCGATCGCGGTGTCGTTCCATTCGATCGCGAGCTGGCTTCTTTCTCCAGGAGTGAGGAGCGGCAGCTCGGAGAGCCGCCGTGCCGGGTTCTCGACGGCGTCGGCGAGCAGTTGCCGGAGGTGCGCGAGGAAGCGCTCCATGGTCGTGGCGTCGAAGAGGTCGGCGTTGTAGTCGAGCACGCCGGCCAGCCGGTCCGCGGCGTCGGTCAGGGAGAGATCGAGATCGAACTTCGCCGAACGGGCCGCGAAGGAGAGCGGATGGAGCGTGATGCCGGGCAGCTCCAGGGGAGACTCCGGCACGTTCAGGAGCTGGAAGCTGACCTGGAAGAGCGGCGTGTGCCGCAGGTCGCGGTCGGGACGCAGCTCTTCGACCAGCTTCGCGAAGGGGAGGCTCTGGTGGTCGTAGGCGCCGAGCGCCGTGTTGCGGACGCGGTCCAGGAGCTCGCCGAACGCGGGATCTCCGGAGAGGTCGGTGCGCAGAACGAGCATGTTGACGAAGAAACCGATCAGTTCTTCCACGTCGCCGTGGTTGCGGTTCGCGATCGGTGTCCCGACCGAGATGTCGGTCTGGCCGGTGAGGCGTTGGAGGAGCGCCTGGAAGCCGGCGAGGAGCGTCATGAACAGGGTGGCGCCGCGGCTGCGGCTGGCCGCGCGCAGCGCTTCCGTCAGCTCGGGCGGGAGGATCGGATGGCGCAGGCCGCTGGGCGCCTTGGCGAGGATGGGCCGCGGCCGGTCGGTGAGCAGCTCGAGGACCGCCGCGCCGGTGAGCTGCTCGCGCCACCAGCCGAGCTGCCGTTCGAGGACCTCTCCCTGCAACCACCGCCGCTGCCAGGCGGCGAAGTCGGCGTATTGAATGGAGAGCGGTGCGAGCGGAGACAAGGCGCCGGCGATTCGTGATCGGTAGAGAGCCGAGAGCTCGCGCACGAAGATGCCGATCGACCAGCCGTCGAAGACGATGTGATGGAAGGAGAAGAGCACCGCGTGATCGTTCTCGCCGAGCCGCATCAGGAGGCCCCGCACGAGCGGCCCTTCCGCGAGAGAGAAGGGGCGGAGGGCCTGCGCGGAGGCCAGGCGGCGGATCTCCTCCTCGTGCCGGTCCGGAGGCAGGGTCCGCAGGTCGGCCACGGGGATCTCGAACGGGGCCGCGGGCTGGATGATCTGCACGGCCTCTCCGTCGATTTCCGGGAACGTGGTGCGCAGGCTCTCGTGCCGGCGCAGGATCTCGTCGAGGCTCCAGCGGAATGCGGCCACGTCGAGCGGTCCTTCCATGCGGAAAGCCGCCGCTTCGTTGTAGGCGAGCGGCCGCGCTTCGAGGCGGTCGAGGAACCAGAGGCGCTCCTGGGCGAAGGAGAGCGGGAGGCGGCCGTCGCGCGGCACCGGCACGATCGGCGGCACGTCCGCCTCGCCGCCGCCCAGGCGGAGGCTCGCGATCTTGGCCGCCAGGGAGGCGACGCTCGGCGCCTCGAAGAAGGTGCGCAGCGGCAGCTCGACGCCGAACGCCTGGCGGATGCGCGACAGGGCCTGGGTGGCGAGCAGGGAGTGGCCGCCGAGGGCGAAGAAGTCGTCCTCGACACCGATCCGGTCCATGCCGAGCAGCTCTTTCCAGATCGCGAGCAGCCGCTCCTCGGTCGCATTGCGCGGCGCCACTAGCGACCGGCCGCTCTCCGGCACGGCGTCGGGGGCCGGCAGGCGCTTCCGGTCGATCTTGCCGTTCGGGGTGAGCGGCAGGGCGTCGAGCAGCACGAAGGCGGACGGCATCATGTAGTCGGGGAGCCGCACCTCCAGGAACGCGCGCAGCTCGGGGACGATGCGGCGGGCGAACCGGCCCTGGAGGGGGTTGTTGGTGTACGCCGCCAGGGGTTCAAACCCCTGGCTAGCGCGGAAAAGATCGTCCCCGAGGGGACGACGCCCCCGATCCGTCCCCCTGGCCAGCACCGCTTCGAACGAACCTTCCGCGCCGGGATCGGCCCAGCTCAGCTCGACTTCGTAGGGCAGGTCGTTCGCGAGGTCCCAGACGTCCTGCGGCTCGACGGCTCCGAGGGCGGCTTCGGCGGCACGGCGGCGGAGATCGGCGGCGGTTTCGATCCCCTCGGGGGCTTCGTGCAGCAGTCGGGCTGCCGCCGCGGCCTCGGCGGTGCGGGCGTTCGGAATGTTGCGCACGCGCAGCACCGGCGGCGCGTCCTCGGCGAGGCGGCGGCGGAGTGCGGCGAGGGTCAGCCCTTCGCGGCGCCAGTCCAGAACGCCGTCCTGGACCGGCTCCTCCCTCCCGGTCCCGATCCGCAGCACGGCCTGGTACCGGAAGCCGGTCAGCTCGTTGTGGGCGCGGCCGCGCTTGGGATGGATCTCGATGCGGCCGAGCTTCGGCAGCCGCTCCTGCAGGGCGCTGAAGAAGGCGGGATCGATCGCCAGCTCGTTCTCGTCCATGTGCCGGGCGTGCACCTTCTGGCGCAGCTTGGAGAGCGGTGTCTCGGGATCGGCCTGGAACAGCTCCAGCGAGGTGTGGAACGCTGCGAGGAGCGGCAGGCTGCGCAGGTCGCCCAGGAAGATGGCGCCGCCGGGACGCACCAGCTCGACGGCGCGCGCCACCACCTCGGCGAGATAGTCGGCGCTCGGGAAGTACTGCGCCACCGAGTTGACGACCACGGTGTCGAAGGAGTCGGCCGCGAAGCCATCGAGCTCGTGCGCGGACCTGCGGAAGAGCTGGACACGCCCGTCGTCCAAACCCACCCGGCCAAGCTGGCTCTCGATGTAGCGGAGGGCACGGCCGGAGACGTCGATGCCGGTATACACCTCGCAGCGCGGCGCGATGCGGAAGAGGATCATGCCGGTGCCGCAGCCGATCTCCAGCACCCGCCGCGGAGCGAGCCCGGCGAGGCGGCCGATCGTGTCGTCCAGCCATTCTTCCATCTCGCTCGCCGGGAGCGGGAGGCCGGTGTAGGTGCTGTTCCAGCCCACAGTATTGAAAGTTGGATCGTTGAAGGTGGGATCGGCCTCGACGGCTTCGTCCTGGTAGAGGTCGTCGAAGATCTCGCCCCACTGGGAGACCTGCTCGGTCTGCTCGCCGCTTTCGGCCGTCTCGTAGGCCGGGTTCTGCACCACATAGGCGGCGAGGCGCCGGTCGCCCGGAACGTCCTCACGGGCGAGCACGACGGTCTGCAGCACCGCCGGGTGCTCCGCGAGGCGCGCTTCGATCTCTCCCAATTCGATGCGGAAGCCGCGGATCTTGACCTGATGGTCGAGCCGGCCGAGGAACTCGACCGCGCCGTCCGCGCGCCGGCGGACGAGGTCGCCCGTGCGGTAGAGGCGGCCGCCCGGCTCGGGGGCGAACGGGTCGGCGACGTAGCGCTCGGCGGTCAGATCGGGCCGGCCGAGGTAGCCGCGGGTCACGCCCGCACCGCCCACGTACAGCTCTCCCACGGCCCCGAACGGGACCGGCTCGAGGTGGCGGTCCAGGACGTACAGCCGGGTGTTGGCGATCGGCCGCCCGATCGGCACCGGCCCGGAGGCCGCAGCCCCGGCCGGGACCTCGTAGACGCAGCAGCCGACCACGGTCTCGGTGGGGCCGTACTCGTTGATCAGCCGCGTCCCGGGAGCGTGCTCGCGCCAGAACGACAGGCTCTCGTAGAACAGGGCCTCGCCGCCCACGACGAGGACGCGGGCGCGCCCCTCCAGCCCGTCGCGCTGGAGCGACTGGCGGAGGATCTCCAGGTGGGCCGGCGTCACCTTGATGAGACTGAAGTCGTCCCCGCTCCGGAGCGCCGTGCCGAGCGCCTCGATCCCCTGCTCCTCCGGCAGCAGGTCGACGCGCCCTCCGGCGAGCAGCGGAGCGAACAGGCTGGTGACGGTCAGATCGAAGCCGATGGGCGAGTGGAGGGGCGCGCCGCCCTCCTCCGCTCCATACGCCTCGACGGCCCAGGAAAGATAGTTGGCCAGCCCGCGATGGGGGACCATCACCCCCTTCGGTCGGCCGGTCGAGCCCGAGGTGTAGATGACGTAGGCGAGGGCGTCGCCGCCCTCCTGCCCCAGGGCGTTGCCCTGGGCTGAGGCAGCCCGGGCCTTCGGCCCTTCCCCCAGCCCTTTCTCGGGGTCGGGGGTGAGGGTCTCCCGGCCGGCGAGCACACTTTCCGGCAGCCGTGCCCGCGTCGCCTCATCCATCACCACCCAGCGCAGATCGCAGTCCTCCATCATCAGCGCCAGCCGTTCGGCCGGGTAGTCCGGATCGAGCGGCACGTACGCGGCTCCGGCCTGGATGATCGCGAGGACCGCCACCACCATCTCGGCCGACCTTTCGAGGCAGAGGCCGACGAGGCTCCCCGGTCCAACTCCCCGGTGCCGCAGCTCACGGGCGAGATCGGCCGCGCGGCCGTCGAGATCCTTGTAGGACAGGACGGTCGGACCGGCGATCACCGCGGGCGCATCCGGCGTGCGGCGGACCTGCTCCGCGAACAGCTCCTGGAGGCTCGCATCGGCGGGGTAGGCGGAGGCGGAGTCGTTCCACTCCCGGATGAGCTGGTGCCGCTCCGCCGCGCCGAGGAGCGGCAGGAAGGCGACCGGGGTTTCGGGATCGGCGACCGCGGCGGCGAGCAGGGTCTCGAAGGAGCGCAGCAGGCGCCGCATCGTGGCCGTCTCGAAGATCTCACTGTTGTATTCGAGCGTCCCCTGGAGGCGGTCGCCATCCTCGAAGAGGAACAGGGTGAGATCGAACTTGGCGGTGCCGCCGGCCACCTGGGCTTCGTCGGGCAGCGAGAGGGTGAGACCGCGCACCTCCACTTCGGCACGCGGGAAGTTCTGGAACCCGTACATCACCTGGACCAGCGGATTGCGGCTCAGGTTGCGCTCCGGCTGCAGCTCCTCGACCAGGCGCTCGAACGGCAGGTCCTGGTGCGCGTACGAGGCGAGGGCGGTCTCGCGGACCTGTCCGACGAGTTGCGCAAAACCCTGCCGTCCGGAGAGGTCCGTGCGCACGACCAGCGTATTGACAAAGAATCCGATCAGCCCTTCGACCTCGCGCCGGGTGCGGTTCGCGATGGCCATGCCGATGGCGACGTCCTCGCAGCCTGCGAGGCGGCCGAGGAGCGCCGTGAAGCCGGCGAGGAGGGTCATCGATTGCGTCGCATCGCGGCGGCGGGTGAGCGCGGAGAGGGCGCGCGTCAGCTCGGCCGGCAGCGTGAAGGGCTCGTCGGCGCCGCGGAAGGATTCGACCGCCGGCCGCGGATGGTCGAACGGCAGCTCCAGGCTCTCCGGGATGCCGGCGAGCTGCCGCCGCCAATAGTCCAGCTCCGCGGCGAGCCGTTCGCCGGACAGCCATTCGCGCTGCCAGACCGCGAAGTCCGCGTACTGGATCGGCAGCTCCGGCAGCGGCGACGGCGCGCCCAGGCAGAACGCGCCGTACAGGCTCGCGACCTCGTGGAACAGGATGCCCATCGACCAGCCGTCCGAAATGATGTGGTGCAGGTTCAACAGCAGCACGTGCTCCCGCGCGGCGATGCGGAGCAGGGCGGCGCGCACGAGCGGTCCCTGGGCGAGGTTGAACGGGCGCTGCGCTTCGTCGCCCGACAGCCGCGCCAGCTCCCACCGCCGGGGATCCTCCGCCAGCCCCTCCAGATCGACCCGTGGAACCTCGAAGGACGGCGCCGGTGCGATCACCTGGACGGGGCCGTGCTCGCCGGGCTGGAACGTGGTGCGCAGCGCCTCGTGTCGGCGGACGATCTCGCGGAAGGCTCCGCGCAGGGCGTCCAGGTCGAGAGCGCCGGTCAGGCGGAAGGCGGCGAACATGTTGTAGAACGGGTTGTCCGGTGCCAGACGGTCGAGGAACCAGAGGCGCTGCTGGGCGAACGAGAGCGGCAGATTTCCTGTGCGAGGTGCCGGTAGGATCGGCACGGCCTGGGACGCCGGCGGCTCCCCGCCGGCCGCGAGATGGGCGGCGAGCCGTGCCACCGTCGGCGCCGCGAAGATGGTCCCCAGCGGGATCTCGCAGCCGAGCTCCTCGCGGATTCTCGAGAGGAGACGGGTGGCGAGAAGAGAATGGCCGCCGAGCTCGAAGAAGTCGTCGTGGACACCCACCTGATCGAACCCGAGCAGGTTTCCCCAGATCGTGGCCAGGCGTTGCTCGAGCTCGTTCTGCGGCTCGCGATAGGGGGTCGGGAGATCGGGCCGCTGGTGCCCGGCCGCAGGTCTGGCCGGCGCGGCGGAAGCGCCGGGCTCGGGGGCGGTCCCGGCCTCCGGCGGAACCGGGAGGAGCACGCGAAGGTCCGGCTCGGCGTCCAGCAGGCGCCGCAACACCTCGGCGTTCTGCGGGTCGCGCAGCAGGCTGCCGAAGTCCGCGGTGGGGCGGACCGGCTCCCCCCCGCCGAGGACCATGAAGCGGCTCGGATCCACCGCGGTGGCACCTGCCATGAGGCCCTGGCGAGGGGCCTCCACCCAGAACCGTCGCCGCTGGAAGGGGTAGGTGGGCAGGGGGACCCGGTGGCGTCTCTCCGTGCCCTGGAAGGCCTGCCAATCGATCTCCACCCCGGCCAGCCAGAGCCGGCCCAGAAGTTGGAAGGTGAGCTCCAGGTCGGAGACCGGGTCCTTGACGTGGCGCATGGCGGTGAAGATCTCGTGCCCCGCCGACTTCCGGGGGTGCCGGCGCGCGAACGAGCCCAGGATGCGGCCCGGGCCCATCTCCAGGAATACCTGCTGCGGCTCTGCGAGGAGCGTGTCGAGACCGGCGGCGAAGCGGACGGTGTGGCGGAGCTGGCGGACCCAGTACTCGGGGTCGGTCGCCTCCTCGTCCCGGATCCAGGTGCCGGTCACGTCCGAGATGAACGGGATGCGCGGGGGCTGCAGGCGCAGGCTCCGCAGGAGCTTCCCGAATTCGCCGAGGATCGGCTCCACCAGGGTCGAATGGGCGGCCACGTCGATGTGCAGCTTGTGCACCTCCAGACCCCGCCCGGCGAGCTCGCGCTCCAGGCGGGCGATCTCCTCGACGGGACCCGACACCACACACTGGGCCGCGTCGTTGATCGCCGCGATGGACAGACCCGCCGCGAGGAGGGGGAGGACCTCCGCCTCGGGCAGCGGGACGCTCAGCATCGCACCCTCTGGGAGGGTCTCGAAGAGGCGGCCGCGCAGCGCCACCACCGCCAGGGCGTCCTCCAGCGACAGGACTCCGGCGAGACAGGCTGCGGCGTACTCCCCGAGGCTGTGGCCGATCAGCGCCTGCGGCCGGACGCCCCAGGACATCCACAGCCTGGCCAGAGCGATCTCGGTGATGAAGAGAGCGGGCAGAGCCGTGGAGGTCCGGCTGAGGGCTCCGCCGGCCGCCCCCTCGACCAGCGACGGATAGAGGGACGGTTTGAGATCGAAGCCCAAGTGCGGCACCAGGAGCTCCAGACAGCGGTCCACCTCGTCGCGGAACACGGGCTCCTGCCGATAGAGCTCCAGCCCCATGTTGGCGTGCTGCGCTCCGCCGCCCGGGAACAGGAACACCACTCGGCGGCGGACCGGCTCCGGGACCAGGGTCAAGAGTCGTTGCGGGTCGCGCGATGCGAGGGTCTGGAGGGCGTCCTCCCGGCTCGCGCAGACCAGCATCCGCCGGTGATCGAAAGAGTGGCGTCCGCGCCGCAGCGTGTGGGCCACATCGGCCAGGAGTGCCTCGGGATGGCGCTCCAGCCAAGTGGCCAGCTTGTCAGTCGCTTCCTCCAGGGCGCCGGTGGTGCGAGCCGACAGCAGCAGGAGCTGGTACGGCCGCGAGTCTCCGGAAGGCTCCGCAGGGGGGGCCTCCTCCAGCACCGCATGGGCATTGGTGCCGCCGATGCCGAAGGAGCTCACGCCGGCCCGCCGCGGCCCCCCGTCCACCTCCCAATCGGTCAGACGGTCCATCACCCGGAAGGGGCTCTTCGCGAAGTCGATGGCCGGATTCGGCGTCTCGAAATGCAGGCTGGGCGGGATCTGGCGGTGCTCCAGGGCGAGCACTGTCTTGATCAGGCCGGCGACGCCTGCCGCGGACCCGAGGTGCCCGATGTTGGTCTTGATCGAGCCCAGTCCACAGAAGCCCTGCCGCTCCGTTTCCACGCCGGTGCGGCGAAAAGCCTGGGTCAGGGCCGCGACCTCGATGGGGTCGCCGAGAGACGTGCCGGTGCCGTGCGCTTCGACGTAGCCGATGCTAGAGGGTGGGACGCCGGCCGCGGCGTGCGCCGTGGCGATCACCTCGGCTTGGCCTTCGATGCTCGGGGCGGTGAAACCCACCTTCAGCGAGCCGTCGTTGTTGATTGCCGTGCCCCGGATCACCGCGCGGATCGTGTCGCCATCGCGCAGGGCGTCTTCCAGCCGCTTGAGGACGACGACGCCGACGCCGCTGCCGGAGATCGTGCCGCGGGCCCTGGCGTCGAAAGCACGGCAGTGGCCGTCCGGCGAGCTGATGCCCCCCTCCTCGTACAGGTAGCCGGCTCGCTGGGACGCACTGACGCAGACGCCTCCGGCAAGGGCCGTGTCACACTCGCCGGAGGCGAGGCTGCGGCAGGCATGGTGCACGGCCACCAGGGAGGTCGAGCAGGCGGTCTGCACGGCGACGCTCGGTCCCCTTAGATTGAGCTCATAGGAGACGCGGGTGGCGAGAAAGTCCTTGTCGACGCCCTGCCCGACCGCCCAGAGGCCGGCCTCCTGAAGCAGGTCCGGCCTCGCCAGGAGATGGAACGCATAAGTGCTCATGTCGGCACCACCCCAGACGCCGACGCGGCCGGGGACCCTGCGCGGATCGTAGCCGGCGGCCTCCAGGGCCTGCCAGGAAGATTCCAGGAAGAGCCGGTGCTGGGGGTCCATCATCTCGGCTTCGCGAGGAGTGAAACCGAAGAACTCGGCATCGAAGAGCTCGATCCCCTCGAGCACCGTCCCGGACTTGACATACCTCGGGTCGGCGAGCATCTCCGGCCGGACCCCCGCCGCCAGCAACTCCTCGTCGGTGAAGGACACCACGGCCTCGTGGCCTTCACACAGATTGGCCCACAGCTCGTCGACGCTGGCGGCTCCAGGGAACCGGCCGGCCATGCCGATGACGGCAATCCCTGCAGCCGGCCGTTCGAGCGGCGCGAGAGGCGCCGCGACAGTCGCCGGAAGGGCCACCATGTCCTTACCGAGGTGCTCGGCGAGAGCTCGCACGGTGGGGTACTGGAAGAGCTCGACGACGGTGAGATCGCGGCCCAGCCGTTCCCGCAGGCGGGCGTGGACCTGGATCATCAGGAGCGAATGGCCGCCGGCGTCGAAGAAGTTGTCCTCGCGGCCCACCCGATCCAGGCCGAGCACTTCCTGCCAGATCCCGGCGATGGTCTGCTCCAGGGTGCTGCGAGGCGCGATGTAGACGCCCGCTGCCGTGCCGGTCCGTTCCGGAGCCGGCAGGGCCCTTCTGTCCACCTTGCCATTGGGTGTCAGTGGCAGCGCCTCCAGCACCACGAAGGCCGACGGCACCATGTACTCGGGCAACCGCTCTCTCAGGAAGCTGCGCAGCTCCAAAGCCTCGGGGGGATGATCCTCTTCCGCCACCACATAGGCCACCAGCCGCCGCTCCCCAGAATCGGACTCCCGCAGCACCACCACTGCCGCCTCGACCGCAGGGTGCTCTACCAACGCCGACTCGATCTCCCCAGGCTCCACCCGAAAACCACGGATCTTGACCTGGTGATCCACCCGGCCCAGAAACTCCAGATCACCGCTCGCTCGGTACCGCGCCAGATCACCGCTCCGATAGAGCCGGCCTCCTGGCAACGGCGATAGCGGATCTGGCACAAAACGCTCCGCCGTCAGGTCTGAGCGCCCTACGTAGCCACGCCCCACTCCCACTCCGCCCAGGCACAGCTCGCCGGCCACACCCAAACCCACAGGACGCAGCTCCCGGTCCAACACGTAGGAGCGAACGTTCGACAGCGGACGGCCGATTGGCGGCCCCGCCCCTGCGCTCCCCGGCTCTTCCACCAGGTACGCCGTTGAGGTTACCGTTCCCTCGGCTGGTCCGTAGCCGTTGAAGAACCGGCGGCCCGGACTCCGCCAACGCTCAAACGCCTCCCAGCTACACCGCTCCCCCACTGCCACCACCGACGACAGCTCCGCCAGATCCTCTCCCCGCGATACCGACAGCAGAGAAGCCGGCAGGAACACCGTCGTGATCGATCGCTCCCGCAGGATCTCGGTAATCTCGCGGCCCGCAAACAGCGACTCCCGACCACCCAGGCACAACGTGCCTCCAGACGCCAACGCCGTGAACAGCTCCCACACCGACACATCGAAGCTGAATGAGGCGAACTCCAGCACACGGCTTTCCGGACCCACACCGAAAAGGCGGTTCGACGCACGGATCAGATTCACCAGACCCCCGTGCTGGAGCGCGATTCCTTTGGGACGACCCGTCGAGCCCGAGGTGTAGATCACATAGGCCGTATGCAACGGCTCCACCTCTCTCCATGGCTCTACGGCCTCCTTCTCAGATCCCCAGGAATCATCGAGAAGCAGGAAGGGCACGCTCTGCGGCAACAGCTCTGTCAAGCCCGGCTCCACCAGCAGCACTGCGGCACCGCTGTCCTTCACCATGTAAGCCAGACGCTCCCGTGGATAGCCCGGATCGAGCGGCACGTACGCCCCACCCGACTGAAGCACGGCAAGCACTGCCACCACCCGCGCAAACGAGCTCCCGGAACAAATCCCCACCGCCACCTCAGGCCCGACCCCCAGACCGCGCAGACGGCGGGCCAAAGCACCAGCCCGACGATGCAGCTCGACATAGCTCAGACCTTCGCCGGCTCCCTCCACAGCCACGGCATCCGGACGCCGCCGCGCCCACTCCGCGATGAGCTCGTGCACACAGACCGGGCCGGCAAGGTCCTCCGCCGCGTCGTTCCATTCCACAGTGAATTGCTGCTCTTCTGACTCGCTCAGCAGCGGCAGCGCCGAGACCCGCAGGTCCGGCCTTTCTGCCGCTCCCACCAATAGCCGCTCAAAATGGGATAGGAAACGCAGCGCCGTCGTCCCGTCGAACAGGTCCGTACTGTATTCGAGGCCACCTCGTAACCCGTCCCCGCTCTCCCCCAGGGACAGGCTCAGATCGAACTTTGCCGTCCGCCCCGGGCTTGCCACAACGCTCAGGCTCAACCCCGGAAGCTCGAAAACACCTCCCGGAGCATTCTGCAGAGCCAACGTCACCTGAAACAGCGGCGTGGATGACAGGCTCCGCTCCGGCGAAAGCTCCTCGACCAGCTTCTCGAACGGCACATCCTGGTGCGCATACGCGCCTAGAGCTGACTCTCTCACTCGAGCCAGCAGCTCCGAGAAGCTCGGATCTCCGGACAGATCCGTCCGCAGCACCAGCGTGTTCACAAAAAACCCGATCAGTCCTTCGGTCTCCACACGCGTCCGGCCAGCAATCGGCGAACCGACCGTTAGATCTTCCTCGCCCGAGAGGCGTGACAGGAGCGACCCAAATCCCGCCAACAGGACCATGTAGAGCGTAGCGCCCTCGCGACGGCCCAGAGCCGTAAGAGCCCGCGTAAGGGGCTCTGCAATGTGGCAAGAACCACTGGCGCCCATCGTGCTCCGCACCGCCGGGCGCGGACGGTCCGCCGGTAAATCGAGCACGGACGGCACTCCCGACAGACGCTTCCGCCAGTAGGCAAGCTGGCCTTCCAGCACTTCTCCGCTCAACCACTCCCGCTGCCACAACGCATAGTCCGCATACTGCACCGGAAGCGCAGCAAGACGCGGAGGGCGACCCTCGACCAGCGCTCCGTAGACCTCCGCCACCTCGCTCACCAGCACACCCATCGACCAGCCGTCGCTGACGATGTGGTGCATCGTCAGCAACAGCACGTGATCCTCTCTCCCCAACCACAGAAGCGTCGTGCGCAGCAGCGGACCCGACGAAAGATCAAACGCACGGACCGCTTCAAGATCCGACAGACATCGGACCTCTCTCTCCTGCTCAACAGTAGAAAGACCCGAAAGATCGACCTGCGGCAACGAGACCATGGGCTGAGGCAAGATCACTTGGGTCGGCCGGCCGCCGCAAACCGCAAACACTGTCCGCAGCGACTCGTGACGGACTCCGATCTGCCGCAGGCTCTCCAGCAGGCTCAATGGATCGAGCCGGCCACGAAGGCGGACCGCTCCCGGAAGGTTGTACGCCGCGCTGCCAGGCTCGAGCTGATCGAGAAACCAAAGCCGCTCCTGAGCGAAAGAAAGACGGATCTCCCGATCCCGGTGCACTGCCATCAGCGGCGGAGTCCCAGGCATCTCGCCCGCCAGAGAGCGGACCACCGCGGCCAGGCCCGCTACTGTCGGCGACTCAAACAAACGCCGCAGCGGCAGCTCTACACCGAAAGTCTCCCGCACTCGCGACGCCACTCGTGTCGCCAGCAGCGAGTGACCACCCAGATCAAAAAAACTTTCCTCAACCCCCACCCGCTCCACACCCAGGGTCTCTGACCAGATGCCGCACAGCAGCTCCTCGACTGGATCTCGCGGTGCCGTCGAGATCTCCGGCTTCCGCCACTCCGGAGCCGGCAGTGCCCGCCGGTCGACCTTGCCATTGGGTGTCAGTGGCAGCGCCTCCAGCACCACGAAGGCCGACGGCACCATGTACTCGGGCAACCGCTCTCTCAGGAAGCTGCGCAGCTCTAAAGCCTCGGGGAGATGATCCTCCGCCGCCACCACATAGGCCACCAGCCGCCGCTCCCCAGAATCGGACTCCCGCAGCAGCACCACCACCGCCTCGCGCACGCCGGGGAGCCGGGCGAGAGCGGCCTCGATCTCCCCCAGCTCGATGCGGAAGCCGCGGATCTTCACCTGGTGGTCGATGCGGCCGAGATAGTGAACCGTGCCATCGGCCAGCCGGCGCACCAGGTCGCCGGTGCGGTAGAGGCGCCCACCGGGCGCGGCGCCGAACGGATCGGGGATGAACACCGCCGCGGTCAGGTCCGGCCGTCCGAGATAGCCGCGCGCGAGCCCCGGACCGCCGAGCAGCAGCTCGCCCGGAATCCCGACCGGTTGCGGCGCGAGAGCGCGGTCCACCACA
>DATHEF010000030.1:0-8633 GCA_035490435.1 Thermoanaerobaculia bacterium | reverse complement strand
ATATAGCAGAAACTCAGGGTCTGTATTTTCGTCACTAATCCCGGAATTCGGGCACAGGGCTCCTCGTAGAATCAAGCACTTACGCCGCCCCAACCGCGAGGTTTTGCCACCGCGGCTGGGGAGGCCGTGGAAGTTGGGCTAGGAGTCTGTCGGAAAATCTCTGAGCGTGCCTATATGTTGTGGTTTGGCCAAGTAGAGAATACCGCTAATTGGGGTCGAAAGGCGCATTTCTCGGGTTTCCCGACAGGCTCCTAGAGCCACCACGGCGACGAGGATTCTGCGCAGCAGAAAGAAGGCAGCAATGCCGAGGTAAAAAGAACCCGCAGTTGACAGTTTCAATGTGTCCATGAATATATGTTTCGCTTTCTCGTTGACGCTGATGCTGGACTGAGCTAAGGTATTTCTAAATCTTATCCGCGTGACGGGACACTTGGCATTACGTTAATGGCAGCGGCAACGGAGGGGGGACTCGCGCTGATCTCCGTTGGACACCAAGGCACCTATTTATCTCCTTGGAGGGTTTGAAATGTCGACAGAGCCGCTACCCGGGCCTCCGGTATCACTTCCACCTCGGCGCTCCCGCATAGATTTTAACCAAGTCCTCGGCATTCTAGGTATCCTTGCTGCCATTTTAGGGCCCTTCCTCCCATCCCTGCAGTCGCCGGGCTCGCCAAACTCGGTTGGGCATCCCCCGCTTCTTCTTGTCTCTAATCCATTTGTCCCCGAGTATTGGAACCCGGGGGAAGTTCTTTATGCTGTTAATCTTAGCGCTGCAGTCATTTTTGTCGTTGCGTGGTGGACAGGAGGTTATCTTGCTCGGGAGCTAAAATACTTTTCCCGTATGTGGCTGCTTTGGTGGATTGGCCTTGTACTCTTCTACCTGTCTAGAATTATTATTACAGGCGGGAGCCTCCAGCCTCGCCTTGATGTAATTCTCAACAATGCCAACACAGCCTTCCTTTTTCTTGCCTATGTAGGGCTCGCCTATCCTAAAAACACTGATTATAATAATCGTCCTAAAGTATTCCAGCGGCTGGCGGCATGGGTGGTCGCAGCGTTCTTTGTTCTTGCCTTAGTAACCAGTTTTGCCCCTGACGGAGAGGGTATATTTATTGCAAAACTCCTCAGCGGATGCTATGCCGGATTAGTATTCTGTTTTCTCGCAGCGCGGCTAGAGAGCCTTATTCCGCAACAGTATGCGATCATTTCTCTTGTATTCCTATATTCTTTTGTGCAAGTATTGTGGTCATTTGAGGGTGTACAGGGAGTTCTCTCTGGAACGGTCGTCTTCGCCTTGGCTTTCCTTGGAAAAGTATCTCTTGGGATTCTCGTGTTGGTTAATCACGCGCAGATTGCTGATCGAGCTTCTAAATACTTCGAAGTTAAGGAAGAGACAGCAAAGGCTGCGTCTGTGATCCAGTTTCAAAAGACCCCTGGCGGGTTCTAACCCAATCCGGCCAAGCCAGCAGGTTTCTCCTTTAGCTTCGGCAGCTCGGCTGCGCGAGCAGATGGTGGTGAGGAAGCGGCTTTTTTCCTCCCCCTTCAGGGGGAGGCCAGGAGGGGGCCCGGCCATACAGACAAGGAGCGGTCCCGTGGACTCCGCAAAGCCCCCCTCCTGGCCTCCCCCCGTTCCGGGTGGAGGAAAAATCCGGGCCTCGAGAATCATCCACTTCCTCAGGAGTCTAGGCTTCGCCCTGGAACTGAATCCTATGGGTGGCTATTAGCCAGAATTCGGTGAATTACCGGTCAAAGTATATCGCATCCGTCACTCGAGAGCTGATGGAGGACTAGGCGCCGCTCAACCGCGCCGCCTGCATCAGCAGATAGTTCCGCTCCGGCAGGCTGGTCGTGCGGCCGGCCGCTCTTCTGAAATGCGCGATCGCGGCCTCCCGATCGCCGGCCCGTTCCAGCAGGTGCGCGCGGACGGCGTCGAGGCGATGGTGCCCCGCCAACCGCTCGTCGGCATCGAGCTCTTTCAGCAGCTCGAGCCCCGCCGCCGGGCCGTCCACCATGGCGGTCGCGATCGCACGATTGAGCGCCACCATCGGATTGCCGGACATCCGCATCAGCACGCCGTACAGCGCCAGAATCTGCGGCCAGTCCGTCTCCTCGACGCGCGCCGCCTCGTCATGCACGGCCGCGATCGCGGCCTGCAACTGATACTCGCCGATCGAGCCTCCCGACAGCGCCGCGGTGACCAGCGCGACCCCTTCGGCGATCGCGCGCCGGTCCCACAGTTTCCGATCCTGTTCGTCGAGCGGGATCAGCTCGCCCGCCGGTCCGGTCCGCGCCGCGCGCCGGGCGTCGGTCAGGAGCATCAGCGCCAGTAATCCTGCAACCTCGCCGTCGTCCGGAAGGATTCTGTGCACCGCGCGCGTCAGGCGGATCGCCTCGCTCGACAGGTCGTTGCGGTTCAGCTCGGGGCCGGAGCTCGCCGTATACCCCTCGTTGAAGATCAGGTAGAGCACGTGCAGCACGGCGCCGAGCCGCTGCCCGCGCTCTTCCACCGTGGGCATCTGGAACGGCACGCCGGAAGCCTTGATACTCTGTTTGGCCCGGCTGATCCGTTGCGCCATCGTGGCCTCGGGGACCAGGAACGCTGCGGCGATCTCGGACGTCCTCAGGCCGCCGACGGCGCGCAGCGTCAGCGCGATCGCGGAAGAGGGAGAGAGCGCGGGGTGGCAGCACATGAAGAGCAGCACGAGCGTGTCGTCCTTCTCCGCCGCGTCGTCACGATCGGCGGCGAGGGCGATCTGCTGCTCCGGCGGCACGAGGCTGACCACGATCTCCTCGCGGCGGCGGCGGGCCGCCTCGCTCCGGACCTGATCGGCGATGCGCCGCGACGCGACCTGGATCAGCCAGCCGCGCGGGTTGGCGGGCACGCCCTCGCGCGGCCATTGCGCGGCCGCCGCGATCAACGCCTCTTGAACCGCATCTTCCGAGGCGCCGAAGTCGTGGAAACGCCGGAGGAGCGCGCCGAGCACCTGCGGCGCCAGGTCGCGCAGCAGGTGCTCGGTAGAGGAGTCCAGGGGCGGCGAGGTCACAGCAGGTCTTTGGGCGGCCCGCTCATCACCTGCCGGACTTCGATCGCCATGTTGAGCGGCTCGCCGCCGGGTCCGGGCGCGGCGGATGCCTCCGCGGCGATCTCGTAAGCGCGCTCGGGGCTCTCGACGTCGACGATCCAGTACCCGGCGAGGAACTCCTTGGCCTCCGGAAACACGCCGTCGGTGACCGGCTTGCCATCCTTGCCGGCGCGCACGAGCTTGGCCTGGTCGGGTCCGGCCAATCCTTCGGCCCCCACCAGCTCGCCCGACTCGCCGAGCTTCTTGTTGAAGCTCATCATGAACGCGATGTGCGCCTGGAGGTCCTGCTTTGGCCAGTTGGCGACCTGGTACGGTCCGCTGCCCGGGGTGTTCATCATCAGGATGTATTTCATGGTTGGCTCCCTTTCATCGTGAGCGCCCCGTGATCGGTGCGTTCAGGGTCAAGTCGGAGCCGAGGTCGGATTCTCGACATCGCGCCGCGGGGAAATCTCGATCTCCGACGTGCAGAGCACCCGGCTGCCGCTGGGGATGTCCCGGGCCACAATGGCGTTGACCCCGATGAAGACATCGTCCCCGACCGTGATGTCGCCGATCACCTTCGCCCCCGCCCCGATGAAGACGTTGTCCCCGATCACCGGCATCTTCTCGACCCGTCCGGGGTGCGGGGAGCCGATGGTGACGCCGTGGAGGAGGAGGGCGCCGCGGCCTATTCGGGTGTAACCGCCGATCACCAGTCCGGTGCCGTGGCTGATCCGCAACCCCGGGCCGATCACCGCGCCTGGAGCGATGTCCACCCCGGTCAGGAACTGGTTGTAGCGGGCGAAAAGGGGGCCGAGGACCGGCACCCCATGGCTCTTGAACCAGCGGGCGATCCGATAGAGCACCACCGCCTGATAACCGGTCTCGAACAGCAATGACTCGATCACATACCAGGGGGCACCCTTGGTCTTGATCTCGCGCAGCCGGCGCGTGTCCGCGCGGAGGTTATCGAGCATCAGATCCGCCTGGCAGAACTTCGACCGGGATCCGTAGCGTCCTGCCGCCGTTCTTCTCGGAGAACCAGGAGACGGTCTCGAACACCGCGTCGAGCTCCAGGATATAGCTCCCCGGCGCCGGCGGCGCGAGCACCTTCTGCTGCACGCTGACCCGTCCGCCCGGCGGCACCGGCCAGGGCATGGGTGTGCGCAGGCCGTCCTCGACGATCTGCTTCCCACCCGCGTCGAGCCAGTGATAGGCGAGGTTCACGCGGGCGGCGCCATCCGCCGTCCAGGGGAAGCGGCTGTGGTTGAACAGGCGGGTGGTGACGGCGAATGCCTCGCCCGCCCGGACCTGGGGCGGCGCCACCGTGTTCCCCCACTGGACCTCGTAGAGATCGGCGTCGAGCTGCGCGCCCACGCCCAGATAAGCGAGGCCGACGCCGGTGAAGAAGTTCTCGTTCGTCCGGTCGTCCTGGACGAAGGTGGGGCAGTTGTTCGGCGGGTACTGCCGCACCCAGTGCTTGACGCTGCCGGTGCGCGAAGTCACTACCATCTTGTAGACGTAGAACGTCGCCCACTTCTGCCGGCGGACCCGGAACGGCTCGCCGGGATCGAGCGACACGCGGCGCGTCTCCTCGCTGCCGAAGTCGAGGACCTCGCGGGCCTTGCCCATCCGGATCTCGACGTGGTTCCCGGGCGCGAAGTTGGTCACCTGGAAGACCGCCCGCGGGATCGGATGCTCGCCGATGAAGTAGAGCTCCACTGAGGTTCCGCCGCCCACCCACATCTGCGCCCCTTGCGGCGCGAAGACGTCCTTCCTCCCCACGATCCGCAGGCCGTCGATCGAGACCCGCTCGTAGCCCGGTACGTTGCGCAGAGAGAGCTCCAGCGGCAGGAGGCGGAATGGCAGACCCCGGACGTGCGCCTGTAGGGTCGGCTCGGGGACGGGCGCCCCGAACGGCGTGAAGAGAAGAGGCGCCAGGAAGAGCCCGGCGACGACATGCCCCACCAGGAGGAGGCGCGGCGGGCGGATCTCCTTGACTAGGAAGAGGAACGCCGGGATCGCCGTGATGAAGTAGCGGTTTCCGACGAAGCCGCCGCCCCCCTGCCAGTTCCAGGCGATGAAGGTCAGGAAGTAGAGCCCCACGACGGTGACCGACCCCAGCAGCACCCAGAGCTCCCCGGCGCGCCGCCGGCCGTGCAGGAGGAAGAAGATCAGGGCGAGCGCGGCGAATGGCGTGTAGACCAGCATCCCCGTATGCCGCCCCACCAGGAAGTAGCCGATGTTCTCAGCCTCTTCATAGAGGGTCACATCGACGGCACGGAAGAGCCAGGTCCAGGTATTGCCCGTGGTGGAGTTGGGCACCGCGGAGGGCTTGGCTCCGTCCTCGCCGCCGCCGCCCATCCGGGCCTTGACGATCTCGGGAGTGATCGGCACCTTGCCCGGCTCACAGAGCGTCACTCCCTGGCGGTGGACCCCGAGGTAGGCAGAGGGGTGGCCGGTCAGCTTGACGGCGACCCCGGCGATGGCTCCCATGCTCAGCACCGCGCCCAGCATCCAGACTCCGAGGGTCTTCCAGCGGCGGTCCCGCAGGTGGGCGTAGAGCGGGGCGAGCCCCACGGCGGCGAACATTGGCTTGTCGTAAACGGCAAGGGCGAGCACCGCGCCCGAAAGGAAAGCGAACAGCAACTCGCGTCGGCGGTCCGGCAGGCCGGTCTCGTCGGTGCGCGGCAGGCCGAAGAAGAGGCAGGCCGCCACCGAGAACATGTTGAAGACCTCGGGCTGAATCCAGAAGACGTAGGAGAAGCCGACGCTGAGCAGGAAGAACGACGCCGAGAAGAGGGCCGCGAGGCCGGGCGGGTTGTACCGCCGCAGGTAGAGGTAGCCCATCCAGACCATCGCCATGGTCATCAGCATGTTGAAGAACAGCATGCCGTTGGCGCCGAACAGCCGGGCGAACGGAGCGCCGAGCAGCGAGTAGATGTAGGGCTTGGCGAAATAGACCGTGTGCCACCCGTCGTCGGTCATCACGATCATGTTGTTGACCGGCCCGTACGGGAACTCCTGGAAGGCGCGGTCGACGTCCTTGGGCTCGACCCGCAGGTCGCGGTCGAAGGCGAGGCTCTGCGCAGCGAGGTAATAGGCCCCCTCGTCCGCCTTGAGATGGGTCGGCAGACCGGGCTTGCCGAGCGTCAGCGGAAACAGCAGGAAGAACGCCGTGACCGCCGCGAGGGCCAGACTGGCCAGATTGAAAGTGCGGCTCACGGCGGGGCAGTCTAGCGCAGGTCCAGGGGGCGCACGCTCGATATATACTGCCGAGGCCGAAGTTCTTTCCCGTTTCAGGGGTTTTCTGAGATCAGATCCCGCAGCAGCGAGGGTAATTCCATGAGCACCATCTACTTCGACACGCACCTTGGCGATGAGGAGCGGCGCCGCCGCCTCTACTCCGGGGACGTGTTCGTCTATTCGCCGCGCCCGAGCACCCAGGCGCTCACCGAGCTGGCCCGCGAGCTGATCGAGGCGGCGTTCGCCCCGCTCGACCCCCAGCATGCCCAGGACAGCCTGCCGGTCGAGAAGTTCGTCGAGATCGTCGGCCCCCTCAAGCCTCGGTTCATCCACTACCCGCGCACCAAGGAGCTGCTGCTCGAGCTGCTCCGCGACCTCGGGTGCGACATGGACAAGACCTACTTCGACGTCCCCCGCATGCGGGTCTCCACCAGTGGCGGATATCTCACGGCGGGCGTCGCCTATGTGCTCCATCCGCACCGCGACATCTGGTACTCCTCCCCTCCCAGCCAGCTCAACTGGTGGCTGCCGGTCTTTCCGTTCGAGTCGGAGAGCTCCTTCGCGTTCCACCCGAAGTACTGGGACACGCCGGTCGCCAACTCCTCGGACGAGTACAACCACTACGAGTGGAACAAGGTCGGCCGCGCCAACGCCTCGAAGGAGGTCAAGGCGGACACCCGCAAGCAGCCGAAGCCGACGGAGCCGCTTGAGCTGGAGCCGGAGGTCCGCGTCGTCTGCCCGCCGGGCGGCTTGATCCTCTTCTCCGGCGCCCACCTGCACTCGAGCGTGCCCAACAGCTCAGGGCGGTCCCGCTTCAGCATCGACTTCCGCACCGCCCACCTCGACGAGCTGAAGACCCTCGGCGGCGCGCCCAACATCGACCGCCACTGCACCGGCACCACCCTCTTCGAGCTGCGGCGCGCCTCGGATCTCTCGCCCGTGCCCGAGGACGTCATCCGCCTCTACGATCCCAACCCGCCCGAGGATCGCGACGGGCTCGTCTACAAGCCCCCGGCGGACGTCGTCCCGGCCGCGGGGATGTAGGCCCCTACGGCGGCGGTGGTGAGCCGGCACGATCGCGACGCCTTGGTGATGGGCGCCCCGCCACGGGGCGCCGTCCCCGCCGTCATCCCCACCGTCAAAGCGCTGGTCAAGCGGGCCCTCTCGGAGAGCGCCTTCCTTCTCGGCACCACCATCCGCGTCTCGACCGCCGAGCCGGCGATCGCCCTCACCTTTGACGACGGCCCCCACCCCGAGGACACGCCGCCGCTGCTCGACCTCCTGGACCGCCACGGCGCCAATGGCACTTTTTTCGTGGTGGGGAAGAGCGCCCGCCGCCATCCGGAGCTGATCGAGCGCATCGCCCGCGCCGGCCACGCGCTCGGCAATCACACCTGGGATCACCTCTCCCTCCCCTCGCTGAAGGGGCGCTACCGCCGCCGGCAGCTCGCCTGGACACAGGAGGCGCTCGGCCCGCACGCCTCGGGGCTGTTCCGCCCCCCGTACGGCGAGCAGACTCCCGGCTCGCGGATCGACGCCCTCCGCCTCGGGCTCAAGGTGGTCTGCTGGGACGTGATTGCCGAGGACTGGCGGGACGACTCTGCGGAGGTGATGCTGCAGCGGATCTATCGCCGCCTCCGGCGGGGGAGCATCGTGCTCTTCCACGACACGCTCTACACGACTACCGACGAGCGCTACCGCGACCGCGGGCCCATGCTCGCCACCGTCGAGCGACTCCTCCAGGATCTTGGGGACCGCTATCGCTTCGTCACTGTCCCCGAGTTGCTGAAGCTGGGTCGTCCGGTGCGGTGGCACTGGTACCAGCGGTCGCGGCTGGATTGGCTGAAGCAGGTGAAGTGACCTCTTCTACCTGGGGCAGAGCGTGTCGTGGAGCCTATCTCCGACTCCGATCAGGACCGGGCAGATGATCTTTGCCAAGCCTCCGATGCGATCACAGAGGAGCTGGATCACCGCCTTGATCTCATTCCAGTGGTCGCAGAAAAACCGCCGGGCATCGTCGGCGCCCAGAGCTTCCGCCTGGGCTGCTTCGGCCCCTCCCGCTGCTTCGTCGATGATTTGCTGGACGAGCTTGTTGTAGTCTTCGGCCAAGGTCCACCTCCTAGAAGGGATGCATCCTTGATGAATGCTCCGAACATGTTGGACGGACAGGCTAAGTAAATTCTTTCTAAACCCCCAGGGAGTTCCCCCGGCTCTGCCGGGGTGGCAGTAGAAGTTTGACGTTTCCAGAGGTGCCCATCGTGGAAACTCTCCCCGTGAGCCGCCAAGCACACGAGAGGAGAGGAAACCACGATGGACAAGTTTGAA
>DATHEF010000029.1:0-62599 GCA_035490435.1 Thermoanaerobaculia bacterium | reverse complement strand
CAAGCTCGCCCGGGACTTGCTCTCCTCCAACCGCTCGGCCCCCTGCTCTTTCGAACGGAGAGCATCCTAGAGAAATCAGCGATCGCTCGCCCAGCAGGGGGACATCTCGCCTCAGGATTCCTGGCGCGCAGGCTCCTAGGCAAGCACAAGGCGGGCAAGGGTTGCCTCTACGTGAAGCGTCTTGCCGACATCGATCTCGCGGTCCTCGCCGAGCTCGTCACGCTTTCGGTCCAGAAAATAAGGCGGCGTTACAATTGACCGGCGTCAGACGGCATGGACGAGACCAGGACGGAGCGAGCGGGAGTCTTATCGGTCCGCCGGCCGATGGGAGCTCCCAGAGCCGCAATGGGAGCTTACGGCGGAACTTGGTAGCGGTATCTGGCGCGAGGGGAGCTTACAGAGTGACGCGGTAAGCTTCCGCCAGCAAAATTAAGCTTGCAGAGCCGCAATGGGAGCTCCCAGGGGCCACGGCAAGCTCCCACCGGCCGATGGAAGCTCCCAATGGCGCAATGAGAGCTTACGGCGGCACTCGGTAACGGTATCTGGCGCGATGGAAGCTTGCCAAGAGACGCGGCAAGCTTCCGCCGGCAAAATCAAGCTTGCAGAGCCGCAATGGAAGCTCCCAGTGGGCCACGGCAAGCTCCCGCCGGCCGATGGAAGCTCCCAACGGCGCAATGGGAGCTTACGGGGGCACTCGGTAAGGGTATCTGGCGCGATGGAAGCTTGCAGAGAGACGCGGCAAGCTTCCGCCGGAAAAATCAAGCTTGCAGAGCCGCAATGGAAGCTTACAGAGTGAAAAGGTAAGCTTCCGCCGGCCGATGGAAGCTCCAGTGGCGCAATGGGAGCTTACGGCGGCACTCGGTAACGGTATCTGGCGCGATGGAAGCTTGCAGAGAGACGCGGTAAGCTTCCGGCGAGTGCGTCTCGTGACGTCCGGATGGAAGATTGCATGAACGATCGGAAACTTGCCGAAGCGGGATACGCGATGGAGGAGGGTGTCCTCTCAGCGGAGAGCGTAGCTCTCCTCCGCGAGGAGATCTCCAGGCTGGTCCCTTCCCGGAACCGCGCTGGAGGGTTTCGGAATGCCGCCGGGAAGTCCGCCGTGCTGCGGTCGCTCTCGGACGACGGCCCGCCGGCACTCCTGGCCCGGGCGCTCCTCGGGAGCTCCGCCCGGCCCGTGAAGGTCACCGTCTTCGACAAGACACCGGCGGCGAACTGGAAAGTTCCCTGGCATCAGGACCTCACCATCGCGGTACGCGAAAGGCGAGACGCCGAAGGGTTCGGCCCCTGGACCGTGAAGGACGGCGTGCCTCACGTCCAGCCGCCGGTCGAGATCCTCTCGGGAATGCTGTCGATCCGAGTGCATCTCGACGATACTCCGGAGAGCAACGGAGCCTTGCGGGTTATCCCCGGCAGCCACCTCCTGGGCCGTCTCTCCGGATCGGAAGCCTCCAGCCTGAAAGACACTCTGGGCGAGGCCGTCTGTGCCGTCAGCCAGGGAGGGATGATGGCGATGCGGCCCCTCCTGCTGCATGCCTCTTCCGCCGCGCGGGAGGGCCGGCACCGGCGAGTGATCCATATCGAGTACGCGGCCGCGCCTTTGCCTTTTGGACTCGATTGGGCCTTCTGAGAAGGTTCGCTCGGTTTTTCAGCGGCCGGGCACTTCCTTGTATAGCTGCCTCACAGCATGAAGTTGTGGAGGACCGGAACGGATCGTCCCGCGCCTGCTTCCAGGCGGGGACGAAAGGAGATCCAGAGATGAAGATTCCCTATGGATAGATGCTCAAGCCCGTTGGCCTCGCGTTCGTGCTCGTCGTCGCGGTTCACTTCGCCATCTCGCCGTCGTCGTCGGCCTCCTGCACGTGTCATCACCTCGGCTTGCCAGTTGACGAACGGCCAGTACACGACCAGCGGCTACCAGCGCTACTCCTGCTACATCGGCACGGCCTGCCCGAACGGCTACTGAGACCCCAGGACGGGAGGGTTGCCGAAAGGGACCCTCCCGCCTCAGAGTGGGGCCGCGACCTCGCCAGATGGCGGGGAATGCGGCGCCTTTCAAGGCGCCGACTCTCAATCCCTAAAAGTAGTGATGCCGCTCGGAGCCGTCAAAGCGGCCGGTCTCCTGGCAGCAGTTCTTGAAAGCGGCGTCCCGATCCGCAGGGACAGAGATCGTTCCGGCCAAGCTTCTCGAGAAGCTCCTTGTCGCCGTGCACGACGCGATGGCCGCGCCCGACTCGGGTTTCGGAAGGGAATCCCCGCTTGCGCTTACGGCTGGGCGTAAAAGCAGGGGAGGTCGTCGAAAGCGTCGGTGTTGTTGACCATGGCGCACCTCCTGAAAAGGGAAGGACAGGATCCTTCCGGATGGAGGCGGATTTCTACCATGCGGCCGGCGCAGTGGCAATCCCCAACGCTCGCCTGAACGAATCCATCCGAACGAAGTACCGCCCCTCTCCTGGATGGGAGAGGGGCTTCAGGGTCAGCGGGCGATCAGCGGAGCCGCAGGCCGTAGAAAGCCGGGGATGCCGTGATGGCGCTCCGGTCCACGAGTACCTTGATGAAGTAGGCGTTGTTCGCGAAATCGAGCTGGCCAGTGCTGCAGGACGTGCAGACCGGAGTGGTGGACGTCTCGCTGCTCAGGGCGGAGCAGACCGCGAGGGCGCTGCCGCTGCATTTCGGAACGCGATAGAGGACCGCGGTGACGTTGCTATTCGCGGAGCCGTCCTTGGATGTCAAGTCGAGGGTCGTCCACGGCGGGGTGTCGGTCCCCGAATTGTTTACGACGTTGAAGTAGGAGATGATGTTTCCCGTCGTACCGGAGGCGAAGAAGAGTGAAGCATCGTTGGTTGCATAGACGGCGAGCGAGCCTTCATCGATCGCGCCGGTCGATCCCACGGCGGTCCAGTCCACGGCACTCGCGGCGAAGGGGAACAACAACGTCAAGGCGAGCCCCACCATCAGAAAATTCCGCAGTCTCATACTCTTGTCTCCTTTCTGTGAGCGAAAGGGACAGCAGGACGGTGCCGCGCGGAAGATCCACCGTGATTGCCGCCACCAGTTATGCAGAATATCGTAAATCACAAATCTGGTGATTGCAAGCGGCAGCCGAACTAAGTACCTGATACTTCCTTCTCGCGGCATAACTGCGCTCCTGTAACGATGAACCAGATGGCTTGGCCGAGCACGACGACGGCCATGCCGTCAACGTCGAGTCGCAGATGGCCGACGACGATGCCGGCGGTGAGCAGCACCGCGACGATGACGCCGTAGAGGGCGATGCCGCGGCCGAGCCCGCCGTTGCGCAGGGCCGAGACCGACCAGAGCGCGATGGCGGCGGACGCCGCGACCGAGAAGATGCGGGCGAACGCCTGATTGAATTGAAAGACGGCGTCGACGATGAGGTGGTACTGCGGAGCGGCGCCGTCGCGCGCCATGTGGCGCAGGATGCCGGGGACGATGAAGCCGCTGACGGTGGCAGCGATGAGGAGGGCGACACAGGCGAAGCCGAAGGTGACGATGGCGGCGAAGGCAAGGCGGTCCGGATTGGGTGTGCGAGCGAAAGCGGCGAGCCGGCGCGTGAGGCCGGAGGCGCCGAGGAACATGAGGAGGAAGCTGAGCATGGCGATGGAGTGCGCGATGCCGGAAACCAGAGCGAGATGCGCTGCTTGACCGGGCGTGAGCGAGGCTGCGCCGGTAGGGTGAATGGCCATGGTGAGGATGCCGCAGAGCGAGCCGGCGATGAGGGCGGTTCCGGACTTACGATCATCTGTCATGTGCCGTACTATAGAGAGAAGTCTCGCGCGCGCAAGAGTGATTTCAACGCAGTGATGCGAAAGCTAATAGAGGGAGCGCGAATGTCCGGAAACGTGACGACCGGCTGTGCATGAACCAAAAAACCAGCAACCTTTGCCAAGCCTTGGCCGAGATGGCCGGCGCCTCGCGCGGCGTACGCTCCTGCTGCTCGGGCTGGTCCTGCCGGCGGCGTGCGCGAGCCCGGCTCACGAGGTCGTGGCGCGGCCCGGGACGGGCAGCCCGGGAGAGGCCGCGGAGATCACGAAGCTGGCGGCCTTGCCGGTCGAGCTGTTCACGGCGGGCGCGTTCAGCGGCTCGAACGGCACCCGGCTCGCGTACAGGCTCCTGGCTCCGGAATCGCCGCGGGCGGGCCGGCGCTACCCCCTCGTGCTGGTTCTGCACGGCTCCGGCGCGATCGGCACGGACAATCAGGCGCAGCTCGGGCCGTTCGCGCGGTCCTGGACGAGCCCCGGGATGAGACGCCGGTTTCCGGCCTATGTGCTGGTGCCACAGTTCCCGGCGAGAAGCGCCGTCTACCAAACCTCGGGGGTGGATGCGCTTCCGATCTCCCGCCCCCAACCCTCGCTGGAGGCCGCCCTGGAGCTGGTCGACAAGCTCCTGGACGGCTATCCGATCGATCGCGGCCGCGTCTACGCGATCGGTTTCTCGATGGGAGGATCCGCCGTCTGGGATGCCCTGACGCTCCGTCCGGAGCTGTTCGCGGCGGCTGTTCCCATCGCGGGCGTGCCGCCGCCGCGCGACGAGGCGCCACGCATCGCGCAGATCCCCATCCTGATCGTTCACGGCACGCGGGACACCGAAAACCCTATCGATCTGGATCGCGCGATGCACGCGGCGCTGCGGTCCGCGGGGGCCCGGCGGGTACGCTTCCGCGAGTACGAGGGGCTCGATCACAACGTTCCGCCCGACATGATCCTCGGAACGTGGTGGCGGGAGTGGCTCTTCGCTCAGCAACGCTCGGAGCCGCTCGTATAATGGCTCCATGCTCTCCGCCTCCTGGATCGAGATGAAACCGCGCGGTACATCGAGATGAGCTTCACGCTGGAGCCGATTTCCAAGGCGGATCTCCTGGTGCTCGCGGACTCAGGTCTGCCTGATGGCGTGGCCGGGAGAACGGCCGACGGCGCGCTGCCGCCCCCCTTTGTCGCCAAGCGCTCCCTGGGTCAGCTCGCTCAGGGCCACGAAGAGCTCTGGTGCCACGGGTTCTATATCGTCAGAAATACGGATGGCCTGGTGGTGGGCGGTTGCGGTTTCAAGGGCGCTCCGATGTGTGGCCAGGTCGAGATCGGCTACGCCGTTTCACCCGCTTGCCGCAATCAGGGAGCCGCCACGCAAGCGGTCCGCGAGTTGATTCAACGGGCGTTCGCGACCGGCGCGATCAGCGAGATCCTCGCTCAGGTCAATCCGGCCAACGCCTCGTCGACCCGTATCGTCGAGAAGCTCGGTTTCGCCAGGGGCGAGGTGGAAGCCGGCGAAGGTGGCGAGCTGCTCGTGCAGTGGGTCTTGCGCAAGCCGCTCACTACTAGCCGCTGACTACCGGCGGCTGACCTGTTCGCGCACTTTTCCGCCGCAGTCGTCGATCAGGAAGAGGGCGGCGTCCCGGCGGGTCGCCGGCTGCAGCTCCAGCGCGTCCAACCCCTCCGGGACGTCCTGGAGAGAACGCACCAGGGTCGCCCGGCAGGAGCCCGGCTCCGGCCTGTCCCGGGATGACCTCCAGAAGAGGAGGCGGACGAACAGCCGTGCCTCGCGGTATTCGATGTCGTACTGGCGAGGAAGCTGGAAGCCGGGCCCGGGGACGACCCGGATCCGGGAGTCGTGGTCGGCGACCTCCCAGAGCCGCCCCGCGAGGCCGCGGTACCGGCCCTCCGCCGGCCAGACGCTGCCGGCGGGAATCCGTCCCGCGTGGATCAGGGGGATCGCCGCCAGGAGGGCGGCCTGGACGGAACGCCGGCCGGAGACGGCCCGCGCCAGGCGGTCTCCGCTCACGGCCAGGAGCAGGGCGATCCCGGGGTAGCTCAGGTAGGCGTACCAGGGCCGCTTGCTGATCGACGCCGTCCCCAGGACCGGCGCCGCCAGCGCCCAGACGACGAGCAGCGCGACCTCGTACCGGGCCTCGTACCGTGGAGACTTCCAGCCCCGGCGGGAGGCGAAAACTTTCAGCGCGAAAAGGCAGGCCGGCAACAGCAGGAGAGGACCGAAATCCCGCGCCACGGTGATCGCGTAGTAGCCCGGCCCCTGAACGTGGTACGCGCTGATCCGGCCCTCGAGTCGATGCGCGTATTGCCGCACCAGCAGCCGGTTGGTCACCACCCGCGCCGAAGTCGCGAAGCTGAGCGTACCGAGCCAGAGGAGGTAGAGCCCCAGCCAGACCCCGGCCACCCAGGCCACCGTGAATCCGAACCGTGGAGTCCCCTGGCCCGCGCGGCGCGCGGGCCGCTCCGTAGCCAGGAGAATCGCCAGAAAGACGATCACGCCGAACGGCGACTTCACCCAGGCGGTCGCGCCCACGAGGATCACCATGCACGCGAGCGTCCACGGCCGGCGGCGGCGGCGCCAGGATTCGAGCGCGACGATCGCTGACGTGACGAGCAGGATCTCGAGCGCGTCGGTGGTGGCGCTGCGGATGCCGTGCAGCGCCACCAGACCGGGAGTCAGGGCGAACACCAGCGCGGCCAGGATCCCGACCCTCTCGCCAAAGCGGGCGGATCCGAAGGCGTAGAGCAGCAGGGCGGTCGCGGCGGCGGCCAGAACGCTGGGCAGGCGGGCGGCAAAGGGGCTCGGGCCCAGGACCTGAAAGGACAGCCGCATGAGCCAGAAGGCCAGCGGCGGCTTGTTCATGAACAGATCGCCGCTCCCCTGAACGGGGAGGACCGAGCCCTGAGCCATGGATTCCAGCACCCGGCTCATGTAGGTGAGCTCGTCGATCTGCAGCTCGGGGTTCGACAGCCGGACCGCGAGCGCCGAAACGATCACCAGGGCCAGAACGCACGCCGTGATCAGTCGACGGCGGCCCGCGGGAGCGGCGACGGGGACCGGGTCCGCGACGTTTCCGGTCCGCTCCGGCGCTCGAGACAGATGTAAGTCCCCCGAAACGTTTTTCACCGAACGTCACCCTTTACCAGAAACGTGGAGGCAGCCGGTGACCGGCGGCGGCTGGGCATCTTTACGGTATGAGACTACAATATTAATGTCCGCAATAGATCAGCGCATAGAAGTTTTTCTATACGGAAGTCCGCATTTGAGTTGTCGGACCCGCCGGTGATCTGACGACTCGTTCTTTTATGTCCGCGACCGAAGAGGCCATTCACCATGGAACTTCCCGACGTTCGGAGCCCGCGCTGGAACAGGGCCGTGCTCATCGCGCTGCTCGCCGCTCTCTCCCTCGCCGCCGGAGCCGCGGCGGCGGGCCCGGGCAAGTCGCCGGTCGTCGTGCGAGTGCCGGCGGAGGCTCGGGCGCAGGTGGCCGCCGCCGAGGTCCGGCCGTCGCAGGCTCTGGACTACGGGTCGTTTCAATGGCTGGAGGTGCAGGCCGCGGATCTCGCCCGTCTCGACGCCCACGGCGTGCCGTACGTCCTGGTGCCGGATGCGCGGCAGGTCAGGGTCCCGGGCTTCCGTTTCGATCCGCTGGTGGAAGGGGAGCCCAGGATTCCGGCGAACCTGCGCGCCGATGCCTCCCGCCCGGGCTTCCGGCTGATCCAGCTCACCGGGCCGCCTCTGGACGCCTGGCTTTCCCGGCTCGCCGGCGCGGGCGCCCGGGTCCTCCAGTACTACCCGCACAACACCTACCTGGTGTGGGCCACGCCGGCCGCGAGCGCCGCCGCCGCCGGCCTCGGCTTCGTGCGCTGGCAGGGGGTCTTCCACCCGGCCTACAAGATCAACGCCGACCTGCGGGGGCGGACCGGGACGATCGCCAACGTCGACGTGATGTTCTTCGACGACGGCGACCGCGGGGAGACCCTCGACGCCCTCTCCAGGCTCGGAGCCGAGGTCCTGCAGATCTACCCGTCGCAGCCGGACAAGGCCTTCTACGACGCCATTCTCCGCCTCGACGCCAAGGAGGTGGAGGCGGTCGCCGCCCTCGACAACGTCCTGTGGCTCGGGTTCCAGAGCCCGCGGCCGATCCTGAACGATGAGATGTCGGACCAGATCGTCGCCGGCAACCACCCCGGCGGCGTGCCGGTCACCGGCTACCAGAGTCACCTCGCCAGCCTGGGCGTCGACGGCACCGGCGTCGTCTGGGCGGTGGTGGACACCGGCGTGGACTATGATCACCCCGACCTCGGCAGCCACATCGTCGGCGGCTACAGCTTCCCGGGGATCCCCGCCGGCTGCGACCCGGGCACCACCCCCGGCGCCGACTGCTCGAATGGCGGCCACGGCACCCACGTCGCCGGGATCATCGGCGGCAACGCCACCGCCGGCTTCGCCGACGTCAACGGCTTCCTTTACGGCCTGGGCGTCGCCCCCAAATACAGCATCTTCGCCATGAATTCCATCTCGGCCCCCTCGTTCTGGCCGCCGGCCGGCGGCTGGCAGGAGCACTCGAAGCGGGCGGTCCTCGGCGGGGCGATCGGCGGCAACAACTCATGGCAGACCCTCGAGGGGGTGGCTCACGGCTATCAATCCTCCGAACGCACCCACGACCTCATGGTGCGCGACGGCAACTTCGATACCGCCGCCGTGGCGGAGCCTTTCATCGAGGTGTTCGCGGCCGGCAACGCGGGGCCCGGCTCGTTTTCGCTGACCGGGCCCAGCGATGGAAAAAACCTGATCGTCACCGCCTCCTCCACCAACTTCCGGGTAGGCACCATTGACGACATCTCCTCCTTCAGCAGCCGCGGGCCGGCGGTCGACGGCCGCTGGGTGCCGACGATCGCGGCTCCCGGCGAGGAGGTCGCGTCGAGCCGCAATGACCTTGGCGGCATTTGCTCCACGCCGATTCCCGGCACGAACAACTTCTATGCCTTCTGCTCGGGCACCAGCATGGCCTCTCCCCACGCCGCGGGCACCGTGGTTCTGCTCACCGAGTGGTGGCGCGGTTTCCACGCCGGCGCCAACCCGAGCCCGGCGATGGCCAAGGCCCTTCTGGTCAACGGCGCCGTGGACATGGGAACGGCCGACATTCCCAACGCCAATGAGGGCTGGGGGCGCATCAACGTCACCAACATCATCACCCCGGCGGCGCCGGCGGAGTACTGGGATCAGGCGCGGCTCTTCGCCGCCACCGGCGAGACCTTCCATGTGACGCTCGGCGTGCCCAACCCGGCCCTGCCGGTGAAGATCACCCTGGCCTGGACCGACGCCGCGGGCGCGGCCGGAGCCAACCCGGCCCTGGTCAACAACCTCGACCTGACGGTGGTGGACGGCGCCAGCACCTATCGCGGCAACCGCTTCACCGCCGGGTGGTCGGCCACCGGCGGCGCGCCGGACGCGCTCAACAATCTGGAGAACGTCTTCGTCCAGCACCCCGGCGGCAGCCTCGACATCACCGTGGCGGCCACCGCCATCAACGGCGACGGCGTGCCCTACAACGGCGACGGCACGGACCAGGACTTCGCCCTGGTCTGCTCGAACTGCGCCCTGGTCCCGGATTTTACCTTCAACGCCGCTCCCGCCAACCTGGCCGTCTGCGCCCCGGCCAACGCCGTCTATTCGGTGCCGGTCGGCTCGATCCTGGGTTTCACCGACCCGGTGACCCTCGCGGCGAGCGGCAATCCGGTGGGCACCACGGCCGGTTTCAGCACCAACCCGGTCACCCCGGGCGGCGCGAGCACGCTGACGATCTCGAACACCGGCTCGGCCACCGCCGGCTCGTACGCGATCCAGGTCCAGGGGACGAGCAGCACGGGGACCAAGTCGCGGACCGTCGGCCTCGATCTGTTCACTGCCGCTCCGTCGGCGGTCACTCTGCTGACGCCCGCCGACGGCGCGGGCAACCAGTCCTATCAACCCGTGCTCACCTGGCAGGCGGTCAGCGCCGGCGGCACCTACACCGTCGAGGTGGCGAGCGACGCCGCGTTCGCCAACGTCGTCGAGACGGCGAGCGGCCTCGCCGCCACCACCTACACCCTGACCGGCTCGCTCAACAGCAACACCACTTATTTCTGGCGGGTGAGGGCCGGCAACGCTTGCGGCACGGGCGGCTTCTCCGCCGCCCGCAGCTTCACCACGCTGCCGGCCCCGGGCGACTGCGCCGCCGGGTTCGCGGCAGTCCCGGTGTTCACCACCCATTTCGAGGATGGCGCTCCGGGATGGGGGCACAGCGGCCTGGGCGACAGTTGGACCCTCTCGGGAATACGGACGCACAGCGGCGCCAACTCTTTCCACGCCAACAACCCAGGGGCCGACTCCGACCAGGTCCTGGTCTCACCCGCGGTGAACCTGCCGAGCGAAGCTCTCCCCCTGTCCCTGAAGTTCTGGCACTACCAGGCCATCGAGAGCTTTCCCGGCGGCTGCTACGACGGCGCGGTGGTGGAGATCTCCACAAACGGCGGCAGTTCCTGGACCCGGCTCGAGGCGCAACTGCTCGCCGATCCCTACGACGGACCGGTCTCCACCTGCTGCGCCAGCCCGCTCAGCGGTGCCAACGCCTGGTGCGGGGATCCCCAGGACTGGACCCTCTCGATCGTCGACCTCTCCGCTTTTGCGGGCCAGACGGTCCGGCTCCGCTTCCGCCTGGCGACGGATTACATCGTGGGGCGCGAGGGGTGGTACGTGGACGACCTGACGGTGCAGGCCTGCGTCAGCCAGATTTTCAACGACGGGTTCGAGAGCGGCAACTTCTCGCTCTGGTCCGCCGCCGTTCCGTAGCCGTTGCGCGGAATCCTGGGCGCGAAAGGATCTTCCGAGGGGGAGGACAGAAGCGCTGAAAGGCCTTCGCTAAGGGTACAATCTGGGGCTGTCCCGCTTTTTTGGCGTAGCGGCACTGGAAGGGTACGCCCGGAGCCTTCGATTCTCTGGCCGTTGGGATTTTTTTTCAAAAGACACCCGCGCGAGACCGGGCAGGATCTCGCAACGGGGCGTCCTCTTTTCCCTCGGCCGGATAGACGCTCAACGGCTTTGACTGTCTAACCACATGAAGGAGAGTAGTCACATGTCCACGACCGAAAATGACCGTCTCAACAGTTCTACGGAGCAGGCTGCGACTTCGGATGTATCGGGCGTCAGCCGCCGCAAGTTCCTTGGCGGGCTCGGCGGCGCCGCCGCCGCGGCCGCCGCGTCTGGCGTGATCGGCCTGGAGCCGCTGGCGAACGCGGCCACGGGAGGCCTCGATGTCGAGACGGCGGCGGACGCCTCGGGCGCGCCGGGCCGGCTGCGGCGCAACGGTGCCTGGAAGCTCCGCAAGGACGCCGCCGACTACTGGCAGAAGCAGGCGCCGGGCATCCATGCCAACAACGGCGACGAGGCCCGCTTCGCGAGCCGCATCGGCAACTATTCGAAGGGGCTGCCGCACAACAGCTTCGGCGAGGTCGATCCGGCGGCGTACGACAGCCTCCTCAAGGCCATCAACAGCAGCGATCCGGACGACTTCGAGGACATCATCCTCGACGGCCCGACCAAGCTGACCTCCCCCCAGGGTGGCCTGGCGTTCGACCTCGAGGGCGCGGATGCCATGTCCCTGACGGTGCCCGCCGCGCCGTCCATCACCTCCGCCGAGATGGGGAGCGAGGGCGTCGAGAACTACTGGATGGCGTGGCTGCGCGACGTCAACTACCTGGACTACGGCACCAACTCGGAGGTGGCGGCGGCCTGCGCCGACCTCAACCGTTTCGGGGCCGACTTCAAGGGCCCGAAGATCAACGGCAAGGTGACGCCGCAGACCCTCTTCCGCGACACCACACTCGGCACCAATGTCGGCCCGCACTTCTCCCAGTTCCTGTGGATGGACACGCCGTTCGGCGCCGAGTACGTCGTGCGGAAGACGCGCACGCTGCTGCCGGACACCGACCACCTCACCAGCTATGCCAACTGGCTGGCCGCGCAGAACGGGTACGTCGTCGAGACGGCCGCCAACGACTTCGATCCGGTCCGCCGCTACTTGCGCACCGGCCGCGACATGGCGCAGTGGCTGCACGTCGACGTTCTTCACCAAGCCTATTTCAACGCCTTCCTGATCATGGCCACGCCGCCCAGCGCGGCCGATCCGTTCTCCAGTGGCCTCGGCGTTCCGGTCAATCCGGGCAACCCGTACATCGGCAGCAAGACGCAGGCCGGCTTCACCACCTTCGGCGGGCCGCATTTCGCGGCGTTGCTGACCGAGGTCGCCACCCGCGCCCTCAAGGTGACCTGGCACAAGAAGTGGCAGGTCAACCGGCGGCTGCGTCCGGAAGCCTGGGGCGGCCTGGTGCACAACCAGAAGACCAGCAACCGGTACCCCGGCGTGATCGACGCCCGCCAGCTCAATTCGCCGGTGCTCGACCGCGTGCACGACAAGTTCGGCACCTACCTGATGCCGATGACGTTCCCCGAAGGGAGCCCGACGCACCCGTCCTACACCGCGGGCCACGCCACCGTCGCCGGCGCCTGCGTGACGATCCTCAAGGCGCTGTTCGACGAGAACTTCGTGATCCAGAACCCGGTCGTCCCGACCGCGGACGGCCTCTCGCTGCAGCCCTACCACGGCCCGACCCTGACGGTGCGCGGCGAGCTCAACAAGCTCGCCTCCAACATCGCGACCGGCCGCAACGTCGCCGGGGTGCACTGGCGGTCCGACTCCCGCGAGTCGATGAAGGTCGGCGAGGCGCTCGCGATCAGCATCCTGCGCGACCAGAAGGCCTGCTACAACGAGAAGTTCAACGGCTTCACCTTCACGAAGTTCGACGGTTCGACGGTCACCGTCTAAGCCGCCTCGCTTCCCCCTGCCGCCAAGGGTCGTCCGGTTGATGCCGGGCGGCCCTTTTGCTTTTTACATCCCTTACATTTGACGAGTTGATCGTCCCTGCGCTATATCGCACTGGGATGTCGTTTCTCCTGCCTTCTTCACCTTTCGACCACCGGGGGAGTTCAATGCGTCGATCTCTGATCTGCGTGGCGCTCGCCGCGCTCGCGCTCCATGCCTCGGCGGCCCGCGCCGCCGAGACCATCGATCCGGACCTGCTCGCCGGGCTTGAGGCCCGCTCGATCGGTCCGGCCACCATGAGCGGCCGCCTGCCGGCCCTCGACGTCGCCGAGTCCAATCCCGACCTGATGTATGCCGGCGGGGCCGCGGGCGGCGTCTGGAAAACCCTCAACGGCGGCCTCACCTGGGCGCCGGTCTTCGACGACCAGCCGGTGGCCTCGATCGGGGCCATCGCCATCAATCAGTCGAACCCGGACGTCGTCTGGGTGGGCACCGGCGAGGGGAACCCGCGCAACAGCGTGTCGATCGGCGGCGGCGTCTTCCGCACGCTCGACGGCGGCCAGACCTGGTCCCGCCTGGGGCTGGAGAAGACGGAGCACATCTATCGCATCGTGCTGCATCCGGCCGACCCGAACGTCGCCTGGGTCGCCGCCCTCGGGCAGGTCTGGGGGGAGAACCCCGAGCGCGGGGTGTTCAAGACGGTCGACGGCGGCAAGACCTGGCGCCGGGTCCTCTACGTCGATCCGCGCACCGGCGCGGGGGACCTGGTGATCGACCCCAGCAATCCGAACAAGCTGTTCGCCGCGATGTGGGACTACCGGCGCTGGCCCTGGGGCTTCCGGTCCGGCGGCCCGGGCTCCGGGTTTTACGTCTCCTATGACGGCGGCGAGACCTGGAAGCGCTATACCGAGGACGACGGGATTCCCAAGGGGGATCTCGGACGGATCGGCATCGCCATCTCGCGCTCGAACCCGAACATCGTCTACGCCCTGATCGAGGCCGAGAAGAGCGCGCTGGTCCGCTCGAGCGACGGCGGCCGGACGTGGAAGAAGGTCAACGAGAACCAGAAGACGGCCGAGCGGCCGTTCTACTACGCGGACATCCGCGTCGATCCCCAGTGGCCGAACCGGCTCTACAGCCTGACCGCCCGGCTCCAGGTCTCGGAGGACAGCGGCGCGAGCTTCGAGACCCTCGGCCGCTCGCGCGAGGTCCACGGCGACTATCACGCGATGTGGATCGATCCCCGCGACCCCGAGCACATGGTGACCGGCAGCGACGGCGGCATGGCGATCAGCCACGACCGCGGCGAGACCTGGCAGTTCGTGAGCACCCTGCCGATCGGCCAGTTCTACCACGTGGCGGTGGATATGGACCGCCCCTACCATGTCTACGGCGGCCTGCAGGACAACGGCTCGTGGCGAGGCCCGACCTCCGACTGGACCCGCGGCGGCATCCCGAGCTCGGCCTGGGACGTGGTCGGCGGCGGCGACGGTTTCGACACCCGGCCCGATCCGGAGGACTCGATGACCGGCTACTCGATGTCGCAGGGGGGCGCGCTCCAGCGCTGGAACCTGCGCACCCGCGAGAACCGCTTCATCAAGCCGCCGCAGCCGGCGGGCTTGAAACCGCTCCGCTTCAACTGGAACGCCGGCCTGGGGCAGGACCCTTTCGAGCCGGGTACGATCTATTACGGCAGCCAGTACGTCCACAAGTCGACCGACCGCGGCGCGAGCTGGACGGTGATCAGCCCGGATCTGACGACCAACAACCCCGAGTGGCAGCAGCAGAAGAAGAGCGGCGGCCTCACCCTCGACATCAGCGCCGCCGAGAACCTGACCACCATCATCGCCATTGTCCCCAGCGCGAAGCAGAAGGGGGTGATCTGGGTGGGGACGGACGACGGCCGCCTGCACGTCACCCGCGACGGCGGCCAGACCTGGACGAGCGTCGAGAAGAACGTCCCGGGCGTGCCGGCCAACACCTGGATCCCCAACATCCTCCCCTCGAAGTACGACGCCGCCTCGGCGTTCGTAGTCTTCGACAATCACCGCCGGCAGGACTTCACCCCCTACGTCTTCCGTACCGACGACTGGGGGAAGACCTGGAAGAGCCTGGCCACCCGGGATCTCCGGGGCTATGCGCTGTCGGTCGAGCAGGACCCGGCGGACAGGAACCTCCTCTTCCTGGGCACCGAGTTTGGCCTCTACGCCTCTGTCGACGGCGGCGCCCACTGGATGCCGTGGACGCACGGCGTGCCGACGACCTCGGTGATGGCGCTGACGATCCATCCGCGGGATCTCGATCTGGTGATCGGCACCCACGGGCGGGCCCTCTACGTGCTCGACGACATCACGCCGTTGCGCGAGGTCTCGGCCGCGACGCTCGCCGAGCCGGTCCACCTCTATACGTCGCAGCCGGCGATGCTCTATCGCGTCAACCGCGGCCGCGGGGGCATCCGTGGCGGCGGCGCCGGCGAGTACCAGGGGCAGAACCGGGAGTACGGCGCCCTGATCGCCTTCTCGGTCAACGCGCCGGGCCTGCCGCTGGCCGACGAGGAGAAGGAGCGGCAGCGCAAGGAGGCCGCGCGCACCGGCAGGCCGGCGGCGTCCTCCTCATCCCAGACCAACGCTCAGTCGGCGACCGACCGGCCGACCGGCACCCCGCGGGAGGACATCCCCTCGCGCGAGGAGTCCGCGAGCGAGGAGGAGGCGGGAGGAGGACGGAGAGGCGGCGATCGGGGTCCGAAGGCCGAGATCCGGATCACGGATCCTGCCGGCAAGGTGATCCGCACCCTCAAGCCGTCGATCAAGCTGGGCCTCAACCGGGTGGCCTGGGATTTCAGCCGTGAACCGTTCCGCAATCCGGACAACCAGGACGAAGACCGGCGGCCGGGGAGGGACAGCGGCCCGAACGTGATCCCCGGCACCTATGGCGTGGTGGTCAAGTACGGCGGCCACGAGGCCAAGGGGACCCTGCGGGTCGAGGCCGATCCGACGCTCAAGAGCTCGCCGGCCGACTGGCAGGCCTGGGACACGGCCATCACCCGGGCGGGTGGCTATCAGAACGTGGTGGCGGACGCGATCAACCGGATCTCCGCCACGCGCAAGGACGTCAACCTGGTTCTCGCCAGGCTCGACGCCCAGGACAAGGAGCGGGAGCGCAACGGCGCGGCCAAGGGAGGCGACGATGCGGGAAAGGCGCTACGGCAATCGGCGCGGGACCTTCAGAAGAAGCTCTCGGCGGTCGAGCGGCGTCTCTATGTGCCGCCGGACACCAAGGGCCTGGTCAGCGACGAGACCACCGCTCTCAGCAAGGTCGAGAACGCGCGGCGGGTTATCAGCTCCTCCTGGGAGACGCCGAGCGCCACGGCGAACGCCTATCTTGACGAGACCGACCGGACCGTGCGGGAGGTTCTGGCCGACTTCAACAAGCTCTATGCCGAGGACGTCCCCGCCTTCCAGCGCAAGCTGGCCGACGCCAAAATCGGCCTGCTGAGCGATCAGGGGCCGATCGAGATCAAGTAGTTCGAGGTCAAACCGTCAGATCCTGATCACGATTTTCCCAAAGTGGTCCCCCGCCGCCATGTGCGCGAAGGCGGCGGGGGCCTCTTCCAGCGGGAAGACGCGGTCGATGACCGGGCGCAGGCGGTGTAGTGCGATCGCCCGGTTCATCGCCTCGAAGCTCTCGCGGTCCCCCACCAGAATGCCCTGGACGCGGATCTTCTGCATGAAGACGTGGGTGAGGAGCAGCTCGGACTTGGTCCCCGCGAGGTTGCCGATCAGGCTGATCGTGCCGCCGAAGCGGACCGCCTGCAGCGACTGCTGGAGGGTGCCCGCGCCGCCGACCTCGACGACGTGATCGACCCCCTCGCCGCCCGTCAGCTCCTTGGCTCGGACGCCCCAGGCGGGCACCTCGCGATAATTGATCGTTTCGTCGGCCCCCATCTCGCGCACCCGCGCCAGCTTCTCGTCGCGGCTGGAGGTGGCGATGACGCGGACACCGAGCATCTTCGCGAGTTGCAGCGCGAACAGCGAGACGCCCCCCGTGCCCTGGACCAGCACCGAATCCCCGGCCGTGATCCCGCCCTCGGTCACCAGGGCGCTCCAGGCGGTCACCGCGGCGCAGGGGAGGGTCGCCGCCTCCTCGTCGGTCAGGTGATCCGGAGTCTTCACCATCCCCTCCTGATCGAAGACGGCCAGCTCGGCCAGCGTGCCGTCGAGCGGTCCGCCGAGCGTCGAGCGCAGCCGCTCGCGGGTGGGGCGGCCGGCGATCCACTTCTGGGCGAAGACGGTGCAGACCCGGTCCCCCGGCCGTACGCGGGTCACCCCGTCGCCGACCGCGGCCACCTCGCCGGCGCCGTCCGAGCAGGGGATCAGGGGGAGCTTCTGCTTCGGGTTGTACTTCCCCTCGGCGGTCAGCAGGTCGCGGTAGTTGAGCGCGGCGGCGCGCAGGCGAACGAGCACCTGCCCCGGGCCGGGGAGCGGATCGGGGCGTTCAACGAGGGCGAGGTTCTCGAGGCCAAAACCGCCGCGGATCTCGATCGCCCGCACGTCAGGCCTCCAGCGCCCGGCGCATCTTTTCGACCAGCTCGCGGGCGGCCGAGTCGTCGAGCTTGCGGGCGGGCCAGCCGATTCCGAGCCCCTCGCCGCCGAGCTTCGGAATGATGTGGAAATGCACGTGCATCACCACTTGGTGCGCCTCCGAGCCGTTGTTCTGGAGGACGTTGTAGGCGGTGGCGCCGGTCGCCCGCATCACCGCGCGGCAGATCCGCGGCAGGGCGCGGCCGACGGCGGCGGCCGACTCATCCGAGAGCTGGTGAAGCTGGGCCTTGCGCTCCTTGGGGATGACCAGGGTGTGGCCGTCCGAGAGCGGGCCGATGTCGAGGAAGGCGAAGACGTGATCGTCCTCGTATACCTTGTAGCTTGGGATCTCCCCCGCGAGGATCTTGTCGAAGATGGTGGGCTGATGGTCGCTCATGGCTCGCTATTCTATGGAAGAAATCCCATGTAGAAACTTCTTGGGGATGCCCGCGTATGGAAACGATCGGCAGGAGGACAAGCCATGGATGAGCGCACCCCCGGCTGGGACGAGCACGACAGCCACGACTTCATCGATCTCGGCCGCTTCTTCGTGCCCGACCGCGAGGAGCAGGTCGCGGCCGTCCTCGACATGGTCCCGGACCCCGGGGACGGCCTGCTGGTGGATCTCTGCTGCGGCGAGGGGCTGCTCTCGCGGGCCCTGCTCGAACGCTTCCCGCGCGCCCGGGTGCTTGCCATGGACCTTTCGCCCGCCATGCTGGAGCACACACGCGTCGCCCTCGCTGCCTGCGGCGAACGTTTCACGACGCGGCAATTCGACCTCGCGGACCGCTCCTGGCGGAGCTTCCCGGAGCCGGTCCGCGCCTTCGTCAGCTCGCTCGCCGTCCACCACCTCGACGGCGAGGGCAAACGCGAGCTCTTCCTCGACCTCGCCGCCGCTCTCGCCCCAGGGGGCGCGGTGGTGATCGCCGACCTCGTCAAGCCGGCGACCCCGGCATCCCACCAGCTCGCCGCGCGGGCGTGGGACGGCGCCGTGCGCCGCCGTTCGCTAGAGCTGGCCGGCCATCTCGGCCCCTACGACAAGTTCCGCGACGAGCGCTGGAATCTCTATGCCGATCCCGCGCCGGACCCGATCGACCAGCCGTCGCCCCTCCTCGACCAGCTCCGCTGGCTCGAAGCGGCCGGCCTCACCGGCGTCGACGTCTACTGGCTGAAGGCCGGCCATGCCGTATTCGGCGGCGTCCGTTAGCATGGCGCGTCGATTTGGCCGCCTGGGCGTGAGCGCTTTTTCATACCCCTGTCGGGAAGCTTGCAAATATCGCCTCCAGAACCACGGAAAACAGCCCGATCACCCCATGATGGGAGCCCGTCGCGCCTTTCCGCGACTTCCCGCGAAGTTGGTTCCGGAATTGCATTGAAGACAGACGTGAAAGGAACCGTTCTAGCCCCGGGAGGTTTTCGCCCCGCGTCCCACAGCGGCCGGCTCAGTGCCGGCTGGCGGCGCGCGTACCGCCTGTCCGGGCGGATCACGGAGCTGACCGCGTCCGATTCCTCGCTGGAGGGCGCCGATCCTCTTGACAGGGGGGAGAAGTCCGCTATTGTTAAAAGCGTGGACGCGAACGTGCCTCCCGACCAACCTCCGAGTACTGTGGACAGCCCGTCCAGAGTCACCCGGCTCGGGCTGTCGGCCACCGGCTCCGCTTTCCATGCTCCCGTCGTCGCTTCAGCCTTTCCTGTAACAACCCCACCAGCGCAGTTTTCCGCAGCCAGTCCCGGCTGTGGTGTCACCCCTTCCGGGTTGACGTACTAACCGATCATGATCACGGAGCCCCCTGGGGCTTTCTCACCGGATGATCGATCCGGGTGGGTTGTCGGCCTACACCGCCGAGCCTTCCCCTTTCGATGTTTCACTACTTCACCCCTACCCCGCGGTATTGACACCGTATTCAGCGGAGGAGCATAGAGATGAAGCAGGCGGCGTTCGCCTCGGTTGCGGTCGAGAGCTCCCGGCGCGAGGAGATCTGCGCGATCTTCGACGAGCCCTATGATCCCGATCACTGGAACGATTGGCGCTGGCAGATGCGTCATCGTCTCACCCGTCTCGATCAGTTCGAGCGCCTGCTCGATCTGACCGAGTCGGAACGGCGAGGGCTTCTGCTGGCGAGCGAAAAGTTCTCGGTGGCGGTCACGCCGCACTTCGCGGCGTTGATCGATCCATTCGATCCCTCCTGCCCGATCCGCCTCCAGGTGGTGCCGCAGGAGAGCGAGCTCGTGGTGAGCCGCGGGGACATGACCGATCCCTGTGGCGAGGACGGCGCCAGCGTCGTCGAGGGTCTCGTGCATCGCTATCCCGACCGCGTGCTCTTTCTGGCGCTCGACACCTGCGCGGCCTACTGCCGCTACTGCACCCGCAGCCGCTTGGTGAGTCAGGGGGAGCTCGATCCGATCGGCCGCCGCCTGGAGGCGGTGATCGCTTATCTGGAGGAGCACACCGAGGTGCGCGACGTCCTCCTTTCGGGCGGCGATCCGCTGCTGATGGCCGACTCCGTGCTCGACAAGCTGCTCGGCCGGCTGCGCGCCATCCCGCATCTCGAATTCCTGCGCATCGGCACCCGCATCCCGAGCTTCCTGCCGCAGCGGATCACGCCGGAGCTGGTCGCCGTGCTGCGCAAGCACCGCGTCTGGCTCTCCGTCCACTTCTGCCATGCCCGCGAGCTGACGCCCGAGGTGGCCGAGGCCTGCGACCGGCTCGCCGACGGCGGCATCCCGCTCGGCTGCCAGACGGTGCTGCTCAAGGGGGTCAACGATTCGGCTGAAACGCTACGCGACCTCTTCCACGGTCTGCTGAAGAACCGCGTGCGGCCATACTACCTCTATCAGTGCGACCCCGTGCTCGGCACCGGGCACCTGCGCACCTCGGTCGAGAAGGGCCTCGAGATCATGTCCCAGCTCCGCGGCTTCACCACCGGATACGCGGTGCCGACCTATGTCATCGACGCCCCTGGCGGCGGCGGCAAGGTGCCGGTGCAGCGGCAGACGATCGTCGGCCACGAGGATGGCGCCTGGAGCATCCGCAACTGGGAAGGGAAGACGTACAGCTACGTCGATCCCGTCGAGCACTCGGTAAATGACCGATGAGGCCGCTGGGGATCGCGCTCTGCTATGACCTCAAATCGGACTACCTCGCCGCGGGCTTCGCGCCCGCGGACGTCATGGAGTTCGACGAGGAGGAGACCGTCGCCTTTCTCGAGGGGGGCTTGCGCCAGCTCGGCCATCATCCGGAGCGGGTGGGGCGGGGGATCAAGCTGGCCCGCCGCCTCGCCGCGGGCCAGCGGTGGGACCTCGTGTTCAATGTCGCCGAAGGGGTGCGCGGCCGCTCGCGGGAGGCCCAGGTGCCGGCCCTCTGCGAGATGTTCGATCAGCCGTATACCTTCTCGGATCCGCTGACCTGCGCCGTCACCCTCGACAAGTCGCTGGCCAAGCGAGTGGTGCGCGACCACGGCCTGCCCACGGCGCCCTTCGTCCTGGTGGAAAGGCCGGAGGACGCGGCATTCGTGGATCTCCCCCTGCCGCTGTTCGCCAAGCCGGTGGCGGAAGGGAGCAGCAAGGGGGTGACGCGGCTCTCCCGGATCGAGACCCGGGAGGAGCTGATGGCCGCCTGCGCCGAGCTGATAGAAACCTTTCGCCAGCCGGTGCTGGTGGAGAGCTTCCTCCCTGGGAGGGAGGTGACGGTTGGCATCGTCGGCAACAACGGGGATGCCCGCGTTCTCGGAGTCCTGGAGGTCTCCTTCCGCGCCGGCGCCGACACCGCCTACACGGCGCTGAACAAGCGCGAGTACGAGACCTGGATCGATTACTCGATGCTCGACGGCGAGCCGCTCGCGCAACGGGCGCGCGAGCTAGCCCTCGCCTCCTTCCATGCTCTCGGCTGCCGGGATCTCGCCCGCGTCGATCTCCGCTGTGACGCCGCCGGCGAGCCCTGTTTCCTGGAGGTCAATCCGCTCCCCGGACTGCATCCGACCTACTCGGACCTGCCGATCCTGGCGAACCGGTCGGGGATCCCTTACGCCGAGCTCCTCGGCCAAGTGATCGAGGCTACCGCTCGGCGGTGGAAACTGTGGAATTGACCACGCTCGCCCGGGTCGTCATCGCGCATAACCCAATCGGCGATCAGGCCGATCCCTCGACGACCGACGTGCTGGCGCAGGTGAAGCTGGTGGCGGCGGGGCTTGAAGCTCTCGGCCTCCCCTACGAGATCATCCCGATGCCGGACTGGCAGCCCTGGCTTCGCCTGCATCCGAGCCCCGGGCTGACGGTCTTCAATCTAATGGAATCGCCGGCCGGCCGGCCCGAGGCTCTCCTCGGCGCCGCGGCCGCCCTGGAGCTGCTGGGACTCCCCTTCACCGGCTCCCCCTCGGGTGTGCTCTGGGTGACCACGGACAAGCTGGCGACCCGGGCGGTCCTCGCCGCCGAGGGTCTGCGGGTGGCGCCCGGTGGCCGTCTCGACCCGGACCGTCCGGACCTGCTCGACCGCGTCCCCGGGCCGTGGATTCTCAAGCCTGCCTGCGAGGATGCGTCCCTCGGCCTGGAAGGCGATCCGGTCTGCTCCAGCCCCGAGGCGGCGGTGATCCGGGCGCGGGAGCTGGCGGCGCGGTTTCCCGGCCAGGCGGTGGTCGCCGAGACCTTCCTCCCCGGCCGCGAGCTGAACGTCTCCCTGCTCGCCCGGAACGGCTGCGTCGAGGTGCTGCCGGTCGCCGAGATCGTCTACGAAGGGTTCCCCGCCGGGATGAGCCGGGTCCTGGGCTACGAGGCGAAGTGGCACGAGGACTCGTTCGCCTATATCCACACGGTCCGCCGCTTTCCGGAAAACCTTGCGGACGCGTCGCTGCTCGAGCGCGCCGGGGAGCTCGCCCGCGCCGCCTGGCGGATCTTCGGACTACGCGGCTACGCGCGGGTCGATTTCCGGCTCGACGCGAACGGCGAGCCCTGCATCCTGGAGGTCAACGCCAACCCCTGCCTCGCCGCCGACGGCGGATTCATGGCGGCGGCGGAAAAGGCGGGACTGTCGCCGCAGCAGGTGGTGGAGCGGGTCCTGCTCGATGCCGTCATCCCTAGGAAGGCATTCGGATGATCCTCTCCGTCCGCCGCGGCCTCACCCCAGCCGACCGTGAGCCGCTGGAGACGCTGATCCGGGCCACCGCCTTTTTCAACCCTGAAGAGATCGAGGTCGCCCTGGAGCTGGTGGACGACCGGCTGACGAACGGGGAGGGGAGTCACTACCGCTTTCTCGTCGGCGAGATCGACGGCCGGGTGGCGGGCTACGCCTGTTGGGGTCCGATCCCCGGCACCTCGGCCTCCGCCGATCTCTACTGGATCGTGGTCCACCCCGATTTCCAGGGCCAGGGAGCCGGCGCCGCCCTCCTCCGCGCCGCCGAGGAATGGATGGCCGCCGCCGGCCGTACCCGCGTCTACGTCGAGACCTCCACCCGCCCGCAATACCTCCCCACCCGCGCTTTCTACGCCGCCTGCGGCTATCAGCTCGTCTCCGAGCTGGTGGACTTCTACGCGCCGGGGGATGGGAAGGCGACGTTTCTGAAGGTGGTGTAGACGGTTACTCGATCCCCTGGATGCGTTTACGCGCCGCTGGCGTGGGGTATCGACCCGCTTGAACCAGAGCCTGCCGTTCCAGGAGCCGCTCGCTGTCGTTGAATCCGAGAATACGAGAGGTTGCCTCACCGATCGCGGTCAGGGCGAGGATCGTCAAGCCGTCCGAGTCGAGGCGGAAGTGATCTTGCCAACGCTCAAGGCGCGGATTGAAGAAGCGCACCCGTTCGTCCGTCCCAGGCACGATCGAAGCGATGTCGCTTCCCTTGTTCCGGTTGCAGACAAGACAGGCATACGCGAGGTTGTCCTCATGCGTTGGCCCACCATGTTTTTCACTGACGATGTGATCGATCTCACAGCCAAAAAACGTCTCATCATTGTGAATGAGGCAATACTCACAAAGATGGTCCGCACGGGCGGCAATGAGCCGCCGGAGATCGGCACTAATGTAGCCGGTGCTCACTGAGATTTATTGGGGAGATACTGCTGCGCGCGCGCCTTGGCCAAGCGCATGATGTGCTCAAGCTGAAGATAGTGGTCCAGCTCGGACTTTTCATCGGCGGTCAGGCCGGCCGCCTTCTCGCGAGCAACGAGCGTTGCTACGCGAGCTCGGGCTTCCTCCGAGGGGCGGAAAGCGACCACGGTACCAGGGCTGCCTCCTCGCGCGATGAAATCGACCACCTCTTCGTAAGCTTTGGGCTTCACCATGGACTCATTCTAATCGAGATGAAGCTGCTTCGCGACCTTGACAAAATAGCGCCTTGAACCCTGCCGGATTGGGGCAGGCTGATGTGGGTGGCCTTCTCACCGGGAGTGGCGGATGGAACGGCAAGCCCTTCGAGAGACGCCCCTCGGTCCCCGTGGCCTGCCATGGGTGTCGTTCAGGACCCGGCGCGTCTCTACCGCCTCCGATCAACGGCGTTCTGGCGCGCAGGCTCCCCCGCTCATTGCGGAAGGAGCCCCGGCTGCGCTGTAATCGCTCTGGAGCCTTCTATACCGGAGGGGATATGCGGGAATTCTGGTTTGAGCGCCATGGTGTGCGGCTGTTCGCCGTCGAGGACGGTGAGGGCCGGACGATCATGATGTTGCACGGCGGGATGGCGAGCCATGTGGCAAGTCTCCCCCTGGTCGCTCCCCTGGCCTCCCGGTATCGCGTCATTGCGCCCGATGTGCGGGGCAACGGGAAGTCGTGGAGCGGGGAGCGGCTGTCCTTCGACCAGCTCGCGGACGATGTCGCGGCCCTGCTGGACCACATCGGGGTGGATCAGGCCGTGGTGGGCGGGGTGTCGGGAGGCTCGGGCGTCGCCTTGCGTTTCGCGCTGCGGCACCCGGGCCGGACGGCCGGCCTCGTCCTGGTCCAGCCCGTCTATGCCGGCGAAGAGCGGGGTTACACCGACGCGCAGAGGGGGACGTTCGCCATGATGGACGCCGTGGCGAGCCGGGCCCTCGCCGAAGGCGTGCAGGTGCTGCGCCCCCTCTATGCCAACCTGCCGCCGGAGATCCGTGAGAAAGCGCTGGCGATGGTGGACGGATTCGACGCGGCGAGCGTGGTGGCGACGAGCCACTTCATCGCCTCGGGCGCGCAACCGTTCACTTCGGCCGCGGACCTGAGGTCGCTCTCCATGCCGACCCTGCTCGTCCCCGGCGGCGACCCTCTCCATCCGGCCGAGGTCTCGGCTTTCTATGCCGAAAACATCCCGGACTGTTCGGTCGCACCGGCCACGGACGTCACGGCGGAGATCGGCGCCTTCTGCGACCGGATCATCGGAACAACAAACTGAAACAGAATGACCGGCGGTTCGTAGTAGAGAGAAAGATCCTTCCTGGAGGAGCTTCTCAATGCAAAAAAGACGGCCCATCCGAACCGCCATCCTCATCGCCCTGATCCTATGCGTCTCATGGGCGGCGGCCGCGCCGGCTCCCGCCGGTCCGGTCGAGGCGGTGGCGGTCAAGCCCCACCCGTGCCGGGTGCAGGGCTATGACCAGGAGGTGCAGTGCGCCACCTATCCGGTCTGGGAGAACCGCGAGAGCCGGCGGGGGAGGAAGATCGGCCTGAACATCGTCATCCTCCCGGCCCTGGGACCGGACCAGCAGCCTGATCCAATCTTCGAGCTCGGCGGCGGCCCGGGACAGGCGATCGTGGAGAACGCCGGCGATTACGCTCAGAGCGACCTGCGCCAGAAGCGGGCCATCGTGCTGGTGGACCAGCGCGGCACCGGCCGGTCGAACCCGCTCCACTGTTCCTTCTACGGCGAGCCGGTCGACTTCCGCCTCGCCGCCGGGGAGCTGTTCCCGGTCGCGGCGGTCACCAAGTGCCGCGAGAAGCTGGAGAAGGCCGCGGATCTGAGCCAATACACCACGACCGCCTCCGCGGACGATCTGAACGAGGTCCGCCAGTGGCTCGGCTACGGCAAGATCAACCTGCACGGCGCCTCGTACGGCACGAGCATGGCCCAGGTCTACTGGCGCCGGCACCCGGAGACGGTGCGCAGCGTGGTGCTCATCGGCGTGACCCTGCTGAAGTCGTACACTCCCCTGGCCCACGCCTACGCCGGCCAGCGGGCGCTCGACCTCCTGCTCGCCGAGTGCGCCTCGCAGCCCGAGTGCCGGGCCGCCTTCCCCGACACCAGGGCGGACCTGAAAACGATCAAGGAACGGGTCGACAAGGGCGTGACCGTGACCGTCACCAACACCAGCACGGGCGAGAGCCAGGAGGTGCGGCCCGTCTGGGGCCTGGTGGCCGAGGGCATCCGCTTCATAATGTATGGCCCCAGGGTAGGAGGCCTGCCGCTCCAGATCCGTAAGGCCGCCCAGGGGGACCTCGCGCCGCTCATCCAGATGTCGATCGCGCGCCGGCTGAACATCACCGAGGGCCTCTACTGGGGCATGGACTTCTCGGTCACCTGCGCCGAGGACCTGCCCTTCATCACCGAGGAGATGATCGCCAGGCGGACACCCGGGACCTACCTCGGCGACTACCGCATCCGCCAGCAGAAGACGGCCTGCAAGGTCTGGCCGCGGGGCAAAATTCCGGCGGACGCCCACGAGCCGGTCCACTCGGACGTTCCCGTTCTGCTGCTCTCCGGCGAGCGCGATCCGGTCACCCCGCCGGAGCTAGCGGAACAGGCGTCGCGCTACATGACCAACCGCCTGCACGTGATCGTCCCGCGCAGCGGTCACGGCGGCGGCGGAAAGTGCACGGATGACCTGATCCGCGACTTCACCGACCGCGCCTCGGTCAAGGGGCTCGACCCCTCGTGCGCGGCGACCGTCTATGGTCCGATAAAGTTCATGCAGCCGTAGCGGGGGGCAAGGGGTATGGCGCTGGTGCCCTTCAATCCCCCGGGAAGCCCACCTGCCGATCCCGGGCCGCCGTGCCCTCGGCTTCCTTGATCTTCAGCAGCAGCTCGTCTCTGTGCTCGGCGACCTCGAGGTTGGTGCCGGAGAGGAGGAGGAGCATGGTGCCGCTGCCGTGCTGCTTGGCCTGGGCGAGGCCGATGATGCCCTCCGTCCGCAGCCAGATGTCGCGGCTCGAGTTTTCGGTGATCTGGATCCAGGGCATGGGAATCTCTCTCCTAGTCAGTGCGGGGCAGGTGACTTACAGCGCGACCTCGGGGTCCGCCTCGGTGGCGGAGCCTGTCCGGTTGAGCTCTCCGAGAACCGCGGCGAAGAGGTCGAACATCATCTTCAGCCGGTCTACGTCCTTGATCGTTCCCAGGGCGAGGAAGTGGAGCTCGTCCACGCCCTCGGGGAAGCGGGTCCTGAAGAAGCCCTCGTCGTCCCGGATCTCGAGCCGGATCTGCGGCTGGGCCTCGATCAGCCGGCGGACCTCGGGGTTGGCGAGGAGGGCCCGGACCTTGGACTCGTCGTTCCCCTGGATGACGAAGTCGTCGTCGAACTTCGCGGAGTGGCCGGCGTCGATGTCCTGCATGCCGAGCGCCTTGCCCAGCCCGCTGAAGAGACCCGCGCGATAGATCCGGAAGCGGAAGCCGTCCCGGCTCACGAAAGGGGAGCGCATCCGGGTGTAGGTGACGTGGCTGTGCCCGGTGGAGACCGTGTAGGTGTCCAGGGTGAGCGTCCAGTTCTTCACGTGGGCCTGGACTTTGTCCCCCTTCCAGAAGCCCCCGCCGACGAAGTCGGCCCCGATCTCGGCGCAGAGCTGGCGCCAGATTTCTTCCCGGCTCGGACCGAATACTCCTCCCAGAAAGCCCATCCTTCTTCCCTCCTCAGAGCCCTTCGCGGACCTTCTCGATTAGAGCATGGATCAGCCGGCCGGGCAGTGACAAATCTTTGCAGAGCCACGTGAGAATTTTTGTTGGTAGAGAAATGCGCTGCTGTAAATGGGTTAGCGCCTCTGTCAGAGGACGGGAGTGTGCTCTGACAGTGACAGGACCTGACACCTGAGGACAGAGCAGACGGGTGTCACGGTTTGTACCCTGTCATGGCACTAGATACAAATGCCCTTCCCCCGCCCCGGGATATTTTTCAAGCACGTCCGATTCCGAAGGTTTCGCCCGGTCCCGCCCAGCGGATGGGCAGATCCCCTCCCGTCTCCCGCGCCTCCCGAAGCGAGACCTGCGGATCCAGCGTCGGCCAGACGTGGGTGAGCGCCAGCTCCCGGGCTCCCGCCTGGATGGCGATGCCGGCGGCTTGGCGGGCGCTCAGGTGGAGGGGCGGGCCCATCCGTCCATCCTGGTAGTTCGCCTCGCAGAGGAGGAGATCGCTGCCGCGGGCGAAGCCGGCGAGGTCCACGCCGGGGCCGGTATCGGCTGAGTAGGTGAGGGTGCCGTCCGCCGTCTCGGCCCGCATCGCCAGGGCGTAGATGGGGTGGTCGGTGCGCAGGAAGCTGAAGCGGACGCCGGCGATCTCGACCTCGCCGCCGGCTTCGATCAGGTGCCAGTCGAACGCCTCGCACAGGCTCTGCGCGCCCGCGGGCCCCAGCAATCCCCCGAGCAGCTCCAGCGCGCCGGGAGGCGCGTAGACGGGGAGCTTGAAGCCGTTTGCCAGTCCGTACCGGATGGCGACATGAAGAGGATAGAGGTCGGCGCAGTGGTCGGCGTGGGCGTGGCTCACCACCAGGGCGTCGACGCGGGTGAAGTCCACCACCCGCTGGAGCTCGGCGAAGGTGCCGGTGCCGGCGTCGAGCCAGAGCTTCGCCGCGCCGTGCTCGAGAAGGAAGCCGGTGTTGGGATTGCCGGGGGCCGGGTAGCCGCCGGAGCTGCCGAGGACGCGTAGACGCATGGCCGTGACCTCCCAGGGAAAGATATCGCGGAATGGCGTTGAAATTCTTACCAAGCCGCCCAAGGTTGACCGATGGTTGAATGTGACCAATCAACTGGCATTTCTTATGCACAGGTGCTTGGTTAGAAGTCGTCGGTACAGCAGACCCGAAAGGGGGGGACATCATGCAGGACCGTAGCGCGGTGCAGCAGCGTCGGAACGAAGGTGCAGGATCCGGCCGCCACGCGGTGGTGGTGGGCGGCAGCATCGGCGGCATGCTCGCGGCGCGGGCGCTCGCCGATCAATTCGACAAGGTCACCATCATCGAGCGGGACCAGTTGCCGGACGGCGACAGCGAGAACCGGCCGGGCGTGCCGCACGCCCGTCATCTCCATTTCTTCTTCAAGCGGGGGTTGATGGTGGTCGAGGAGCTGTTCCCGGGGGTCACCGCCGACCTCCTGGCGTCGGGCAGCCATCTCCTCGATCAGGGGCGGGACTTCCGCATCCTTTATCGCTCGGGGTGGTCGCCCCGCGCGGAGATCGGCCTCGAGTTCTGTACCTTCACCCGTCCTCTGCTGGAGGCGACGATTCGCCGCCACCTGATGACCAATACCAAGATCAATCTCCTGCAAGGGTTCGAGGTCGCCGGTTTGGTGACGAGTGAGGACGGCGCCCGGGTGGAGGGGGTGAGGATTCAGCCCCGCCATCACGATCCCAACGCTCTGCCCGAGGTCGAGACGCTCGCGGCCGAGCTGGTGATCGACACCAGCGGCCGGGGCTCCAAGGCGCCCGAGTGGCTGGAAGCCGCCGGCTTCGCCAAGCCGGAGGAGACGGTGGTCGACGCCTTCTGGGGCTATGCGACACGGATCTATGAGCCGGTCGAGGACTATAAGAAGGATTGGAAGACGCTGTTCCTGATGAACCGGCCGCCGCACCAGCCGCGGGCCGGGATCATCCAGCCGATCGAGGGGAACCGCTGGCTGGTGACGATCGCCGGGGTGATGCACGACTATCCGCCCACCGATGAGGAGGGCTTCCTCAAGTTCGCGCGGAGCCTCTCCTCGCCGGAGCTCTACCGGGCCATCGAGCACGCCAAGCCGCTGTCGCGGGTCTGGGGCTACCGCCGCACCGAGAACCGGCTGCGGCACTACGACAAGGCGAGCGTGCCACAGGGGTTCGCGGCGCTCGGCGACTCGGTCTGCGCCTTCAATCCGGTCTACGGCGTCGGCATGACCCTTACCGGCCTCGAGGCGCTGGCACTACGCAAGTGCCTGCGCGACGGCAAGGGGCGGCTCGACAGCCAGCGCTTCCAGAAGCGGGTCGCCAAGCTGGTGGCCGGTCCCTGGGCGCTGACCACCGGCGAGGATCTCCGCTGGCCGGCGACGGAGGGCGGCAATGTCACCGCCAAGGTGAAGTTCATGCACTGGTACATCGAGCAGGTGATCCGGCTGATCCCGCAGAGCCAGGAGATCTTCCGCCGGTTCCAGGAGGTCAACCACATGATCAAGGCCCCCACGGCGCTGTTCCATCCGGCCGTGCTGGGACCCGTGCTGCGGCAGGCGTTCGGACCGCGGCGGAAGGGGCTGAAGCTGCAGACGGCTCCGGCTCCGGCGCGCGCCACCTCGCGGCAGGCGTCGACGTCCACGTCCACGATCGCGATCCGCCACTGAGTGAAGCCAAGGGGGGGGCCGGACGGCCCCCCCCTTCGTTTACCCTCTTACCTCGCCTTCCGGATCAGCTCCGTCACATCCTTCTTCAGCTTGGCGTGGTCGGCCTTGCGGATGTACATCATGTGCCCCGCCTGGTAGAGCTCGATCTTGACGTTCCCCCGCAGCTCCTTCGGCAGCCCCAGGTGGTCGCGGGTGAAGAAGGCGTCGAAGTAGGGGGTCGCGAGGTCGTAGACGCCGGCCGTCATCAGCACCTGGAGATGAGGGTTGCGGGTCATCGCCTGGCGCAGGAGATCGGCGACGTCCACGTACTGGTTGTGGAAGGTCCAGTCCCAGGGCCAGACCTTGTCGGTCAGCCGCTCATAGACGAGATCGCTCTCGAACTTGAGGTCGCGCCGGATGTAGTCGTTGATCGCCGAGGCGTAGGGGCCGTCCGTGGAGGCGCTGGCGGGGTCGAACTCATAGGTCTCGCCCGCCGAGTCGATGTCGGTACCGGTGAAGCGGGTGTCGAGCCGGCCAAGGGTCTTCCCCTCGTCGCGCAGCAGCTCCTTGACGAAGCGGTCGATCTGGACGCAGAGGTTCGAGCGCTCGACATAGCCTTGCGAAAGGCCGGTGTAGCGGGCGAACTTGGCCGCGATCTCCTTGCGCCGGGCGTCGGACAGGCGGTCCCCCTGGAGCAGGGCCGGCCCGTACTCGTCGAGGGCGAAGGCCTCGGCCTCGGCCAGGGTCTTGAACAGGTCCCCTGACAGCTCCGGCGGCAGCTTCTTGTGATACCAGGCCGCCGCGGTGTAGGTCGGCAGATGGATGAAGCAGGGGCGGTCGTTGCCCGGGTGGAAGTCCTGGTCCTGCCAGTTGAGCACGGTGGAGAGGAGAACGACGCCGTTGAGCATCATGCCGTAGCGGTCCGCGAGGTGGAAGGCGAGGCCCGCGGCGCGGGTGGTGCCGTAGCTCTCGCCGGCCACGAACTTCGGGGAGGCCCAGCGCTGGTTGCGGGTCACCCAGAGGCGGATGAAATCGGCGACCGACTCGATATCCTCCTTGACGCCGTGGAACTGCTTCGGGTCCTGCCCTGGGGCCGGACGGCTGAAGCCGGTGCTCACCGGATCGATGAACACGAGGTCACTGGCATCGAGGATGGAATTTTCGTTATCGATCAGCTTGCCCGGAGGGGGCAGGGCGAACCCCTCGTCGGTCCGCGCCACCCGCTTGGGGCCGAACGCGCCGAGGTGCACCCAGAGCGACGCCGCCCCGGGTCCGCCGTTGAAGCTGAAGGTGACCGGGCGGCTGGCCGGGTCCTTCACGCCGTCGAGCGTGTAGGCGATGTAGAAGACCGACGCCGTGACCGTGCCCTCGTCGTTCCTGAGCAGCAGGGTGCCGGCGGTGGCGGTGTAGGGGTAGGTCTTGCCGTCCAGGGACAGCGAGTGGCGGGTGACCGAAGACTTCTCTTCGGGCGGGGGAAGCGGCCGCTTCTCCTCCGGCTTCGCGTCCTTCATGGGGGCGCCCGGGGCTTGAGCGAGCGCGGGGAGGGTGAGCAGGAGCAGCAGCGACGGGATCGCGAGCGAGATTTTCTTGAACATGGCGGCGCGGATTCTACCGCGCCGCCCGGTTCCCTAGCTCGGCGAGCGTCGCGGATCGTCGCCGTAGGTCGACTCGTACTCCATGTTGCCGTCCTTCTTGTGCACCTTGACCTGGCCGAGCTCCTCCTTGCGAGCCCGTTCCTTGGCGAACTGGACGGCTTCCTCCTTGGTCTCGAACTCCTGGCGGAACTCGGCCCTCTCCTGGGAGACGACCCACTTCTCAGCCGAAGAGTTCGGGACTACGTGATACACAACCCTTTCCTTGGTTCCCTGGGCCATGATTCGTATCCTCCTTTTCGCCCAGGGGATAGGGCAATAAATGTGCCAGAAAGAGCTGAATCCGGCTACACGGCCGTAATCGGGACCACTTCCTCGCCGGCGAGGGCGAACACGCGGTCCCCTCGCCGGGGGCGGACGGTGGCGCCGCCGGTGAAGCCGCCGAAGGCGGGGAGGAGGCCGATCCGCTCTCCGAAGAGGAAGCAGGGGAGCCTCTCGTGCTGGCCGCCGGGGCCGGTGAGGGAGATCGCGGGGTGGATGTGTCCGGCGAGCACGTACCCCGCCGCCTCCTCCGCGGGGTGGTGGCGGAAGGCGAACGGCGGCTCGATCCAGGGCTCGTCGTGGCAGTCGAAACGCCACTCGCAGGGTGGATCGCCGGCGCCGCGGTCATGGTTGCCGCGCACCAGGACGACCTCCAGATCCGCGTGGCGCCGGCGCCAGTCCGCGATCGCCGCCAGAGTGGGGGCGGCCCGTCCCGAACGGGCATGGAAGAAGTCTCCGAGCAGGAGCAGGCGGCGGGCGCCGGTGCGGGCGAGCGCCGCGGCGAGGCGGGAGAGGGCCTCGGTGGTGGTGCCGCCGGGCAGCGGGATGGCCGCCGCCCGGAACGCCGCCGCCTTGCCGAGGTGGGCGTCGGCGACGATCAGGGTGCCGGTTCGCTCCCAGAGCAGGGCGCGCTCGGGGAGGAGGAGCAGAGTTTCGCCTTCGAGAGAGGTGTGGATCACCGGTCGGCCGCCTTTTCCAGCCGTGCCTGCATGCGGCGGACGCGGTCGGCGAGGCTCTCGGAGCTGAGCTTGTCGCGCATCCGGGCCACCAGCAGCGGGAAGGCGAGCGGGCTCGGGCGGGCGAGCTCCAGGGTGGTGATCCGGGATGCGGAGAGCCGGGCGAGGGCGCGGCCGAGCCGGCTTCTTTCGAGCTGCTGCTCCAGCACCTCGCGGTGGGCTTGGTGGAGCAGGAGATTGCCGGGATCGTACTTCGCGAAGACCTCGTAGAACAGGCCGCTCGATGCCTGGAGATGCCGGGCGGGCTTGCGCTGACCCGGAAACCCCTGGAAGAGCAGGCCGGCGACGCGGGCGATGTCGCGGAACTGCCGCTTCGCCATCTCCGCCGCGTTGAGGCTCGCCGGGATGTCCTCGGCGAGGCCGGTGGGCGCCAGCAGCCCGGCCGCCAGCGCCTCGTCGAGCGGCGCCCGGTCCGGCGCCAGAAGCTCGATTCCGTAGTCGTCCACCGCCAGGGTGAAGGTGATCGGACGCAGGCGGGAGATCCGCCAGGCGAGGAGCGCCGCCAGCCCCTCGTGGACCAGTCGCCCCTCGAAAGGGTAGAGGAAGAGGTGGTGTCCCTCGCGGGACTTCAGGCGCTCGATCAGCAGCTCGTCCGCGGCCGGGATCGCCGACCAGCGCGCCTGCAGCTCCAGGATGGGGCGCATGGCCACCATCTCCGGACTCGCGAAGACGCCGTCCCGGGCGTTTTCGAGCAGGCGGCGGACGGCGGCGGCGAGCTCGGTCGAGAGCGGCATGCGCCCCCCCATCCAGCGCGGGACGGCGCTGCTCTTCCCCTTGGCGCGCCGCACCCAGGCGGTCATGTCGCGCACTTCGGCGAGCTCCAGCGTGCGGCCGGCGAAGATGAAGCGCTCCCCCGGCCGCAGGCGGGCGACGAACGACTCCTCGACCGTGCCGAGCCGGCCGCCCCGGCCGCCCCGGCCGCTATTGACGTATTGGACGGTGAGTGCTGAGTCGCTGGTAATGGTGCCGATCGACATCCGATGCCGCCGCGCGATGGCGCGGTCGGGCACGGTGTAGAGACCGTCTCGCTCGATCACCCGGCGGTACTCGGGGTAGGCGGCGAGCGCCGGGCCGCCGCGGGTGACGAAGTCGAGCGTCCAGTCCCACTCCGCGGCGGTGAGGTCGCGGTAGGCCCAGGCGGTGCGCACCTCATCGTACAGCTCGGCACTACGGAAGCCGCCGCCGACGGCGATCGTCACCAGATGCTGGGCGAGGACGTCGAGGGGCTTCTCTTGCGGCGTCCGCGGCTCGATCCGGCCGCTCTCCAAGGCCGCGCGGGCGGCCGCCACCTCCACCAGCTCGAAGGCGTTGGTGGGCACGGCGGTCACCCGGCTTGGCGCGCCCGGCCGGTGGCCGCTGCGGCCGGCCCGCTGCGCCAGACGGGCGATCCCCTTCGGGCTCCCCACCTGCAAGACGCGGTCGACCGGCGAGAAGTCGACGCCGAGGTCGAGGCTGGAGGTGCAGACGACGCAGCGCAGGCTCCCCGCCCGCAGCCCGTTCTCCACGAAGTCGCGCACCTTGCGGTCGAGCGAGCCGTGATGGAGGGCGATCTCCCCCGCCCAGTCGGGGCGGGCGTCGAGGATCGCCTGGTACCAGATCTCCGTCTGCGAGCGGGTATTGGTGAAGACCAGCGCCGTCCGCCCCTCGGCGATCGCGGCGATCACCTGCGGCAGCAGCTTGAGCCCGAGATGCCCGGCCCACGGGAAGCGCTCGATGGGCTCCGGGATCAGCGAGTCGACGCGGATCTCCTTCGGGGCCGCGCCGCGGACCAGCCGGCCGGTCGTGCGGTCTCCCAGCAGCGCCGCCAGGGCGGTGTCGAGATTGCCGAGCGTGGCCGAGAGCCCCCAGGTGCTCAAGGCGGGCCGGAAGCGGCGCAGCCGGGCGAGGGCGAGCTCGGTCTGGGCGCCGCGCTTGTTCCCCAGCAGCTCGTGCCACTCGTCGACCACCACGAGGCGGAGCTCGGCGAAGAGCTCGCGGGCATCCGGACGGGAGAGCAGGAGAGAGAGGCTCTCGGGGGTGGTGACCAGGGCGGTGGGGAGCTTCTCGCGCTGCCGGTCGCGCACGCTGGCGGAGGTGTCGCCGGTCCGCCGCTCCAGGGACCAGGGGATCCCGAGCTCGGCGAGCGGCGCCCGTAGCGCGGCCTCGGTGTCGGCCGCCAAGGCGCGCAGCGGCGTCAGCCAGAGGACGCGCAGGGGGGGCGCCGCGGCCCGCCGCCGCGGGCGGAGGTCCGATGCGTGAGTCTCCATCCATTCGAGGAGGGGGCCGAGCCAGGCGGCGTAGGTCTTGCCGGTGCCGGTGCCGGCGTGGATCAGGCCGCTGCCGCCAGCCCGATAGGCCTCCCAAACCTCGCGCTGAAAGTCGAACGGGGTCCACCCCCGCCGCGCGAACCAGTCTTCGAGGCGGGCTAGGGCAGGCGAGGGCATGGCGATCTGGGTAACGCGGGTGGGGGGGAGGTTAATCCTGGGGAGGGGGAACACGGACGAACAGGGACTGACACGGACGAACACGGACAAAAGAACCTGCCGAGGCGGTGGTTTCTTCGTCCTTGTTTGTCCGTGTTCGTCCCTGTTTGTCCTTGTTCTACTTCCGCGGCTTCCCGATCCCCAGCCACCCCGCCACCCGGCCGGCCACCTCGAGGTTTCGCACCGTCCCGGCATTCCCCCGGGCGATGCCCGGCCCGAGCGCCATGTAGATGCCCTCCATCTCCGGGTGGCTGCTCAGATAGCCGTGCATGCCGAAGACTCCCGTGGGGGATACGGCCCGGCCGTCGGCGAGGCCGTCCTCGGACATGTAGCCCTCGCGGAGGAAGAGGACCAGATCGCCGCTGTTGGGGTGATCGAGGTGGACCTCCGCCGCCTCCCGGCGGGTGAACGCGCGCTCGACGGGCGTCTCGTTCCCCACCTTCCAGCCGGTGAACAGGGCGCGCAGGACGGGGAGAAGATCGGCGCGGCCGGGCTTCACGTAGACGTGGACCAGGCCGCCGTCGCCGACCGCGTAGGCGGCCGTCCCCTCCTCCAGGATCTGCCCCCTGGCGTCGGCCGCGAGCAGCCCCTTCTCCTGGAGCAGGACGTTGAGGTTGACGTGGGTATGGACGGCCGCCATGCCGTGATCGCTCACCACCGCGACCACCGTCGTCTTCAGGTCGAGCGCCGCGAGCAGCCGCGCGAGCTCGCGGTCGACGTCCTGCCACACCCGTGTCCGCGCCGCTTCGAAAACGTCCCGCCGTTCCGGAGTGAAGCCCGGCTGGCGGGGGTCGGTGAGCTGCAGCTTGTGCTCGGCCTCGTCGATGACCGGCATATAGCCCATCAGCAGGTCCCAGTCGGAGCGCCGGGCGGCGGCGAGCAGAGCGTCGCCGAAGAAACGGGCGAAGCGGCTGGACTGCTCGAGCCAGGTCGTGAGATCGATGCCCGGCCGGCCGTTCCAGGAGTCGACGAGGCGTTCGTCGTCCGGCGGACCGGGCCAGAAGAGCCCCTGGCCGGCGAGCGCGGAGGCGAACTCTTCCGGATAGACCGGGAAGGGGTAGACGGCGCTGAAGTAGAGCCGGGTCGTGCCGCCGGGGTCGGGCGCCAGCAGCTTGAGCTGGCAGACGGCGTTCCGGGGGGAGCCCTCCCTGGGGGTGATCCGGCAGGGGAGATCGGCCCAGCGGCCGGGGGTGAGCGGGAAGGCTCTCTCGCTCCCCGGAGCAATCGCGGTCCCCAGGGCCTTCGCGGCCTCCGCGACCGGTTTCCACCGGCCGCTCTCGACGGTCACCAGGGCGGCCGGCCGGTCCGGGGTATTGGTGTAGGTCATTCCCCAATCGGCCCGGCGGCGCGGGCCGGTGTCGTCGGCCCCCGGCCAACTGATGACCCCGGCCCGCTTCCCCTGCCGCCGAGCCGCCTCCCAGAGGGTCTCGGTGCCGATGGGCGCCGCGAAGCCGCTCACCGTCTCGACGAACGGCGAGCCCGCGGGGTGGAAGAGGTTGCTGACGATCCCCGTCTGCCCGGCGGAGTACCCCGTCGCCAGGCTGATGTGGTTGGGGGAGGTGAGCGCGGGATCGACGGGGATCAGGCGGTCGGCCACCTGCCCCTCCTGGAAGAAGCGGGAGAATCCGCCGGCGGTGAGCTTGCCTTCGCGGTAGAGCCGGCGCAGCCGGCCGGCGTTGGCGCCGTCGAGGCTCAGCAGGACGACTTTCCGGATCGGGGCCTGCTGGATCGGGGCCTGTCGGATCGGGGACTGGGAGCCGGCCGGCGGGGGCGCGCCGTGGCAAGAGAGGACCAGAGAGCCGAGGACGGCCCAGAAGAGGGAACGGCGGGTGGACATGCCGCCTATCCTATGGGATCTACGCAGTGGAGCGGGGCGTAAATTCTACTAAACCCCTGTGGATCCGAAGCCGCCGTCCCCCCGGGAGCTCTCGCCGAGGGTTCCGGCGTCCTCGATCTCTTCCCATTCGACCGGCTCGACGCGGGAGATCACGAGCTGCGCGATGCGGTCCCCCCGCTTCAGGCCGAAGGGGGACTCGCCGAGGTTGACCAGGATCACCCCCACCTCGCCGCGGTAGTCGCTGTCGATGGTGCCCGGGGAGTTGACGATCCCGATGCCGTGGCGCAGGGCGAGGCCGCTCCGGGGGCGGACCTGCCCCTCCCAGCCGGGGGGGATCTCCAGCGCCAGGCCGGTGGGCACCAGCAGCCGCTCGCCGGGGCGCAGCACCACCTCGCCATCGACGGCGGCGCGGAGGTCGAACCCGGCGCTGCCGGGGGAGGCGTACGAGGGGAGAGGGAGGTCGCGGGCCGCGGGCAGCCGGCGGATGCGCACTTTCATCGTCAGGCCTGAGACCGTCAGGTCTGGGGCTGCCCGTTGGTCGTTCCGCGCGGGCGGCGGCCATTGCCGGTCGGAGCGCCCGGCTTGCCGGCCCCCGGTGTGCTGCCGTCCGGCAGCGTGCCGTTCTGGGGCTGGCCGCCCTGGTCGGCGAAGGGCATGGGGCGCCCGAGCCACCGGGTGGAGAAGTTGGGGAGCGGCGCTCCCGCGCCCGGGTCGCGGATGCCCGGCACGACACTGCGCGGCTGGGCGTTGACGCGCAGCAGATCCTCGGTGAACCGCCACTCGTTGTAGTGGTCGTGGCCATAGAGGATCAGATGAGACTTCCCGGAGCTCTTGCTGTAGACGCCGATGATCGGGCCGACGGCGGCGACGTCCCCCTTCTGGGGGGTGTTGAATCCGCCCTCGGGGTTCCCCTCATCGCTGCCATCCGGGAGCCGCTCCGCCGGCTTCGTTCCCTCCTTGGGCACGGGCCTCGGCTTCCGCCCATTCGGATCCTGCTCCGGCTGCGGCTTCAGCGGCACCCCCTGGTTCTGGAAGATCAGCCCCCATTTGCCGTCCTTGGTCATCGGGTCCTTCCAGAGCTGGCGGATGCTGCGCGGCTTCGCCTCGAGCAACTGCTCGAGCTTGACCGGGTATTGCTGGAAGCGCGCGTGGTAGATGCGGATCGCCTCGGCGTACTGGAACCCCCGGAAGACCAGCTCCTCCTCCTTCTCGCGCTGGATCTGCGTGCTCATCAGCGGCAGCATGGCGGCCACCACGATGTTGAGCACGGTGATCGCGACGATCAGGATGACCATGTTGTAGCCGGCCTGAGCGTTCCGGCCCGGGGAAGGTCTGGGCGACTGCATCACCAATCCTTGTAGGGAATCCCGTCCAGGGAGTTGCCCGGCGCTCCGGAATGGACGTCGACGATGCCTGGGCTGGCGGGGTCAGAATCCGTCTCCGCGGGCGGATGATCCGGATCGCTCTCCTCGTAGACCGGCAGCCAGGTCTCGGAGCTCTTGGTGATCGGATCGATCGGCAGCTTGCGGACGTACCCCTCGTCGACCAGCGCCTGGAAGCTGGTGGGGTACTTCCCCTTGTCGCCGTAGTGCTGGTCGATCATGTCGCGCAGGGTTCTCAGGTTGGTCTTCAGCACCGACTCCTTGGCGCGGATCGGCACGTTCTTCAGGGCGGGCATGGCGATCGTGGCCAGGATGCCGATGATCGCGATCACGATGATCAGCTCGAGCAGCGTAAAGCCGCTCTGCCGGTCCTGGTCGGGCTTGCGCATGGAGAGCCTCATTGATTTCTTCTTCAGTACTGCCTCACCACTTCCGGTAGGGGACGCCGTTCAGGCCGGTCCCCTTCGAAAGGGAGAAGACGTCATAGACGTTCTCGCCGCCCCAGGAGGTCGAGTCGAAGGCGTCCTGGTAGCTGCGGAAGCCCCACTCGTCCTTGCCGGTCATCGGATCGATCGGCACCTTGCGCAGGAGCTTGAGCTTCTTGTCCACCTGGCCGACGATCGCCACCCCCTCGACCAGCACGTCGAGCTTCTTCGGGTACCCCTCGGTGCCGAGGTCTACCGGGATCAGGCCCGCCTCGCTGTAGCGCTTGTACTCGTCGACCGCCGAACGCATCTGGCGCAACGCCTGGTGCAGATCCGCCTCCTTCGACCGCTTGGCCGTGAACTTGGCGACCGGCAGCGTCACCGTCGCCAGGATCGTCAGGATGGCGGCCACCATGACCAGCTCGGCCAGGGTGAAGCCCGCTTCACGGCGGCGACGGAGTACGGAATTGCCTGTGGGGAGCATCGTCTTTTCAGCCTCCTGTAAAGCTTAACGCCTGCCGGTCACCGATGCTTCCCGCCGCGCCGGGGAAGGGACGTCCGGCCGCTGCATGGAGCCGCCGACCTCCACCACCGCCGGGCGGGTGCGCACGGCCATCGGCCGCAGCGACGCGTCGAGCGCCTTGCCCTCGAAGCCGAGCTCGCTCGAGCCGGCCGCGACCGCGCGGAAGGTGATGCGGGCGACCGTCCCGGTGCCCTTGACGCCCGCCACTTTGCCGAGCCGGCTGGCGCCGATCACCAGGGCGCCGGGCCGGGCGTCGTCGGACATCAGTTGCGCCTCCGCGGGGGCGCCCAGGAAGTCCCCCGCCTCGACCTTCTCGACGGCGAGCACCTTGGGATCGAACGACAGCGACAGCGGCAGATGGGAGACCGGCTGGCCGGCCTGGGCCTGGACGCGCACCTCGAAGGTGTCGCCCGCGCTGACCGCCAGCCGGCCGGGGACCAGCCAGAGCCGCACGGCGGGCTTGCTGGCTGCGGTATTGGCCGCCGCGGCCACCGCCGCCGCCAGCTTGTCGCCGCCGGACAGCGCCGCCGTGCGCACCGACGACAGCGCGGCGGTGCCGGAGGCGGTGCCCCGGGAGACCAGGCCCCCCGGAACGGCACCCGAGCCGCCGCCGCCGTCCGGCGGCTGCTCGTCGTCCGAGGGGGGCGGCGGGGTCGCCGGCTGCGCCGGCTGGAAGATGCTGGTCGGCGGTGCCACCGGCACCAGGTTCACCCCGCCCGGAGGCGGCTGCGGGGCCTGCTCGGGAGCGCCCTCCACCGGCTCCTCGCCGTTCTCGCCCGGACGCAGGCCGCGCGGCAGCCGCTGCAGACGGCGGCGGATAGCGTCCTGGATCTCCTCGGGGGTCCCCTCGGTGTTGTCGAACGGCCCCTCGACCTCCGACTCGACGCGCGGGCTGCCGCCGCGGAAGGTGATGTTCTGCTCGGTGCCGACCCAGATCGGCGCCAGGTCCTCGGCGGTGATCTCGGCATTGCGCACGATGTGCGGCGTCAGGGTCAGGATCACGTCGGTGCGCGACCCCTCGTTCCGCTTGTTCGAGAACAGGCGGCCGAGCAGGGGGATCTCCGACAGCCCTGGAATGCCTCGGTCGGTCTTGCTCTCGTCGGTGCGGATCAGGCCGGCGAGGAAGTTGGTCTCGCCGTCCTGCAGGCGGATCACCGAGTCGATCATGCGGGTGCCGATGATCGGCTGCGACTCGCCGTTGGAGCCCGCGACGTTGCCGTTCAAGTTCGACACCTCGATCTTGAGCTTGAGCGTCACCTCCTGGTTGTGGTGGACGCGCGGCTCGATCTCGATCTTGATGCCGACGTCCTGGTACTGGAAGGAGGTGATCGGCACGATGCCGCCCCCGGTGCCGGCGTTCTGCGTGTTGAAGGTGGTCAGCGGGATCGGCACGCGGTCGCCGATCACCAGGTTCGCCTTCTCCCCCTCGCTGATGCGGAGCTGGGGCTTGGCGAGGAGTTGGGCGTCGGTGTTCGTCTTGACGAAGTTGTAGACGAAGTTCGGCAGGGTCAGGAACCAGTTGGCCTGGTTGATGAACTGCAGGTCCGACAGGCGGATGCCGGAGGGGGTGGTGCTCCCGCCCGTGCCGGTCCCCGAGCCGCCGGAGCCGTTGACGCTGAGCTGCTGGCCGATCGAGTAGCTCGACAGGCTCACCCCGAGGTCGCGCAGCCGCTGGGAGTTGATCTGCAGCAGCTCGATGTCCACCACCACCTCGGCCTTCGACTTGTCGTTGGCCTCGATGATCCGCTCGGCGACCTTCACCTTGTCGGCGGTGTCGCGCAGGATGATGGCGTTGAGCTGCTCGTTGGTGGCGATCTTGCGCGCGTCGATCAGGCTGCGCAGGATCGTCAGCATGTCTTTGACCTCGGCGTTCGACAGGAAGAACGTCTGGATGACGAGGTCCTCGTAGGTGCGGCGGTTCTGCGGCGTGTCCTGGGCGATGATGATCGAGTGCTCGTCCATCACCTTGTAGAACTGGCCGGAGGCGCGCATCAGCGTCTCGAGCGCCGACTGGGCGGTGACGTCCTTGAGGTCGACCGCGATCTCCTGGTCGCGCAGGTTGGGATCGAACAGGACGTTGATCCCGAAGGCGCGGGCGAGAGCGTTGTAGATCGAGAACAGCGACACCGGCTGCGGGAACTCGAGCGAGATCGGCCGGTTCGAGCGCGGGTTGAGCACCGGCGGCTGCGGCCGGGCGCCGCGCGCCTTCTGCTTCATCTGCTCGATGGTTTCGGCGCCGCGCCCCTGCTTCTGCGCCACGTACTGGCGGTGCACGTGCTCGAGCTGGACCTGGGCGTACTGGTTGGTCGGATCGAGCTGGACCGCCTGCTGGTACTCGACCAGGGCGCGCTCGACCACCCCCGCCTTCTCGAACTCCTTGCCCTTCTCGAAATGCTCCTGCGAGGCCTTGATCTTGGCGCGCAGCAGCGAGGCCTGATAGCTGATGTTGCCGGGGTCGTTGTCCACCGCCTTCATGTAGTAGAGAACCGCGTCGTCCCAATGCCCAAGCTGGGAGGCGATCTCGCCCTGGCGATAATTGGAGTGGCTGGTGCAGCCGGCCAGGATCGCGAGCGCGATCAGGGGAGCCGACAACCGAACGGTGAGGTCACGCATTATCCAGGGTTTCCTCCGACTTGGCCTTGACGGCGAGGGGTCACGCCGACGCGCTTGGCGGGAACTTCGGGAAAATTCACGAAACGAATGTCCACGGATTCGTAGCCGATGCGGGCCACGATGAACTTGCCGTCGATTTCTTCACCTTCCTGCTTGATGAATGTCGCCTTGCCGTTGCTGAACACGGCGATCTTCTTTTCCGGCGGGCCGAAGCGGCCCAGGTACTGCAATTGGAACTCGGGCGGCTTCGGCTTCGCGTCCTCGATCGCCTTCAGGCGCGCGGCCTCCTCCTGGAGCCTGCGCAGCCTCTCGGCCTCCGCCAGCTCCGCGGCGGTCGGCACATACGGCTTTGGCGGCGGCGGCGGCGGGGGCGGCGGCGGATCGACGAAGCTCCAGGGGTTGCGCCCGGGGGTCGACGTGCGGGGAGCGCGGTCGAGGTCCGCCAGGCGCAGCACCTCCACATGGTCGCCCGGATGGGCGCCGGTATGCGTGGCGGCGGCGCGGTGCGAGCCCGGGCGCGGCGACACCTCGTCCCCCTCGGAGTCGACCGCCGGGCGCCGGGCGGTGGCCGGCGCGACGGCCATGTCGTCCCCCCCGAAGCCGAGCATCGGCCCGGCCAGGCGCCAGCCGGCGACCAGCAGCACCAGGCCGAGGAGGATCAGCAGGTTTCTCTGCCGCGGGTTGCTCATGGCGCGCCTCTGCCGGTCTGCCCGGCGGCGGCGGTCTCGGCGGGCGTCGGCGCCGGCTCGTCCTGGTCGTCGCGAGCGAACAGGGTGGAGAGCGAGAGATCGATCCGCAGCTCCGGCCCGTCGCTGCTGTTGGCCACCGAGGCCTCGTCGACCGACAGGAACGAGCGCGAGGCCTCGAGCAGGTTGACGAACTTGCGCAGCCCGGCGTACGTGCCCTGGACCGAGAAGTTGAACGACCGCCGGATCAGGTTGTACTCCTGGATCTCCTCCTCGGGGTAGGAGATCGCCTTGGGCACCAGCCCGGCCTCCCGGGCCAGCTTCTTGACCTCGTCGTCGATGTCGTTCACCCGCAGCCGGCGGGTCGACAGCCGGTCGATGTAGAGCTGTTGGACCTGCGCCTCGTTGCTCTGCACCCGGGCGATCATCGTCTCCATCTGCTTGCGATTGTTGCCGAGGTCGCGAAGTTGCGCCTGCTGGGTGCTCAGCGTGTCGTTCAGCGAATCGATCCGTCCGGCGTAGCCGAGCTCGTAGACCGCGAACGCCGCGTTGGCCAGGAAGAAGACCAGCGCCGGAACCCAGATCCAGAGGCGCTGGCGCCAGATCTCGCCGGCGGGCCTCACGGCCGTCCTCCCGGCGCTGGCGGCGGCGTTGTCGGCGTTGACGTCAGCGGCGAGGGCGCCGGCGTGGCGCCCGGCATCGGCAGCTCCTCGATTCGCGGCGGCGGCGCCGCCGATCCGCCGGTGCCATCGGCGGCGGGAGCCGAGGGCGGCGGGTCGGGGCGATATTGAACGGTGAGCTCGAACTTCAACGTTTTCCCGTCTTCCTCCCTCTCCTCGTGGATCAGATTGGGATCCGCGAAGGGGGGCTGGAACAATCTTCTTACGAACGAGGAGAGCGCTTCGTCATTGCGGGACTCGCCGGTGATCGACAGCGTCACCCGGTCGCTCCCCCTGGCGGCGCGCCGCGAGCCGCTCGAGCGCTGGAACTGCTGCTCGGCCTTCTTGCCGGTCAGCGGCGTCAGCCGGTTCAGCCGCACGTCGTTGGGCAGCCGCTCGGCGATGCGGTCGAGCAACTGGCTCCAGGAGAAGGTCCGCTCCTGGATCTGCTTGTTGAGGAACTCGATCCGCTGGTTCTGCGCCTCCAGCTCGAAGCTGTCGAGATGGTGCTGGAGATCCGTCGCCACCGCCTGCTGGCGCTTGATCTCGGCCTCGCCTTTGGCGATCTGCTCGCGCTTGTCGGCCGAGCGCTCGCGGTAGCTCCAGAACAGCGACACGTTGGCCAGCAGGAGCAGCAGGCCGAGCGCCCAGAGCAGCAGCGACACCCGCACCACCGGCCGGCTGTTGAGGAACGGCCGGCCGGCGAGGTTGAGCGGATCGACGCGCTCGAGCGGCGGCGCCGGCGGCGCCAGCGCCACCGGCCGGCGGAGCGGGACGGCCGACGTCTCGAGGGGCGTCTCCGGCATTTCGGAAACGCCGTCGCCGTCCTCCGGCGGCAATGGCGGCAACGGCGGCAATGGGCTCATGGGGTTCATGCCACCTCCTGGCGGGCGGCGCCGAGCATCGGAGCGAGGCTCCGCCAGGGGGGCACGCTCGGCTCCTCGGCGCGCAGCGGCGGCAGGTGGCGGCCGTCCACCGGGGTGGCGGGGCGGCCGAGCCCCTCCTCCAGCCGGTCGAGCCAGACCGGCTCGAGCTCCGGGGGGGCCAGCAGCAGCACCGCGCCGAGCGGGGCGCCGGGGAAGTGCTCGTCGAGGAAGTTGCGGGTGAGCTTGAGGTCGCGGCTGACGAAGCTCGCCCGCGACGCCTCGGGCAGGGCGCCGGTGAACCCCTTGTACCGGTGGAGCACCGGCTCGCCGCCGCGGGCGAAGATCAGGGCGTACCCGTCCTCGGCGACCAGCACCACGGCCGAGAAGGCGTCTGGCGCGCCCGCCGAGCTCACCGCGACGGCGGCGAGCAGCGCCAGGCTGGCGTTCGAGACCTGGCCGATGCGCACGCCGGCGGCGGCGAAGGCCTCCTCGATCTGGGCCAGGAGCTGCTCGACGGCGAAGCCGAGCAGCAGGCGGCGCGGCTCCTCCTGGCCGGGGATGGCGGAGACCTCGGTGGCGTCGACCCGCAGCTCGTCGACCCGAAAGGGGACCAGGCGCCGCAGCTTCCAGCGCAGCACCTCGTCGATCGCCTCGGAGGTCTTCGGCAGGTCGCCGCTCTCGGTGAAGGTGACGCGCAGCCAGGGATCGGGCAGCACCAGCGAGGCCTCGCGGACGCCGCCGGGGATCGCCTTGACCATCCCCGCCACCAGCTCCCGGAACCCCGCCGGATCGCGCAGCGGACCGCCCAGCGGGCCGTGCTGGAACGGATCGCGCGGCAGCGCCGCCTCGCGGAAGGCGCGCAGGCGGAAGCCGTGGCGGTCGTGCGCGAACTGGCCATAGCGCAGCGTCTCGCCGTCGAGCGAGAAGACGTGCGGCGGCGACGGCACCGGGGCGAAGCCCAGCGCCCGCTTAATCCACGAAGGTAACTTTGTTGATCTCACGCAGAGTCGTCACTCCCCGGAACACCATCTCGAGCGCGGATTCGCGCAGGAAGGTCATTCCCTCTTCCTTGGCCGCGCGCTTGATCTCCGAGGCGGGCCGGCGGTCCAGGATCAGCTCCCGGATATGGTCCGAGAGGTCGAGCAGCTCGGAGACGGCGACGCGGCCATGGAAGCCCGTGCCGTTGCACTCGATGCAGCCCCGACCCTCGTAGAAAGTAAAGTCCGAATACATCGCCGTGTCGAGGCCGCTCTCCTCCATCAGTTGGGGAGTGAGCTTGACCGGCTGCCGGCAGTGGTCGCAGATCTTGCGCACCAGGCGCTGGGCCAGCACGCAGTTGAGCGCCGAGACGAAGTTGTAGAGGTCGACGTTCATGTTGAGGAAGCGGCCGATCACGTCCACCACGTTGTTGGCGTGCACCGTGGTGAACACCAGGTGGCCGGTGAGTGCCGACTGGATGGCGATCTGCGCCGTCTCCTCGTCGCGGATCTCGCCGACCATCACCTTGTCCGGGTCGTGGCGGAGGATCGACCGCAGGCCGCGGGCGAAGGTGACCCCCTTCTTTTCGTTGACCGGCACCTGGGTGATGCCGCGGAGCTGGTACTCGACCGGGTCCTCGATGGTGATGATCTTGTCCTCCGAGGACTGGATCTCGGAGAGGCAGGCGTAGAGCGTCGTCGTTTTCCCGGAGCCGGTGGGGCCGGTCACCAGCACCATGCCGTAGGGCTCGCGGATGAACTTGCGGAGCTTGCGCATCGTCTCCTCGTCGAAACCGAGGATGTCGAGCTTCAGGTTCTTGAACTCCTTGTTCATCGACTCCTTGTCGAGAATACGGATGACGCAGTCCTCGCCGTGCACCGACGGCATGATCGAGACGCGGAAGTCGATCGTGCGGCCGACCAGGCGCAGCTTGAAGCGGCCGTCCTGGGGGATGCGCTTCTCGGCGATGTCGAGCTCCGACATCACCTTGATGCGGCTGATGATCGTCTGGTGATGCCGCTTGTCGATCGGCTCCATCGCCTGATAGAGCACGCCGTCGATGCGGTACTTGATGATCACCTCGTTCTCGCGGGTCTCGATATGGATGTCGGAGGCCCGGCGCTGGATGGCGTTGAACATCGTCGAGTCGACCAGCTTGATGATCGGCGAGGTGTCCGACGTGATGCGGTCGATCGACAGCACCTCCTCGCCGTCCTCATCCTCCTGGACGAGCTGGATGCGGAAATCCTCCGAGGCCTCGTCGAGCACGCGCTGGGTGCTCTCCGACTTCTGCAGGATCTCGTTGATCGCCGAGCGCACCCCCACCTTGACCTCGACCGGCTGGCCGAGCAGCAGCTCGAGCTCGTCGATCTTGACCACGTTCGACGGATCGGCCATCACCACCGACAGCCGGCCGTCGAGCTGCATCTCGGGGATGAAGCCGTAGCGCAGCATCAGCTCGAACGGCACCCGGCGGAAGAGGTCGTTGTCGATCCGGAAGTGCGTCATGTCGACGAACTCCAGGCCATAGCGGGCGGCGAAGGTCTCGGCCTCGCGGCGCTCCACGGCGAGGCGCGCCCGCGCCTGCTCGATGGTCTCCGCCTCGGGCTCCTTGACCGCCGTCCTGGTACCGTTGATCACCGCCATCATCAAACTCCTAGGGTCTTACTGCTTCAAACCACCCCGCGCGCCGGTCCGGCGCCTTATTCACGCGATAACCACGCGATACAGGGCCTACCAGCAGAGTGCTACAACTTCGACGAACCGAGCATCGAGTACATCGGCAGGTAGATCGAGATCAGCAGGATCGCGATGATCAGGCCCATGAACACCAGCATGATCGGCTCGACCAGGGAGAGCAGCCGCTGCATGCGGGTCTCGATCTGCTCGTCCAGAAAGTCCGAGACGCTGTTCAGCATCTCGTCCAGCGATCCCGTCGCCTCGCCCACCTTTATCATGTCGATCGACATGTCGGTGAAGATCTCGCTCGTCTCCAGCGCCGCGTAGAAGGGCTTGCCCTCGCGCACCATCTGGATCGTCGGCGCGATCTTGCTGCGCACGTAGGCGTTGCCCACCGAGGCGATGCCGATCTCGAACGACGGCACGAGCGGGATGCCGCCGGAGAGCAACGTCGCCAGCGACCGGCAGAATTCCGCCAGCGCGAAGCGGTGCAGCACCCCGCCCAGGAACGGGGTGCGCAGCTTGATGTGGTCGATCGCCAGCCGCCCCGGCTCGGTGCGCCCCCACGAGCGCAGCCCGACGGCGGCGACGATCAGTCCGATCAGCATCAGCACCCAGTTCGCGCTCATGAAATTCGAGATCCCCAGCACGATCTGGGTGATCATCGGCAGCTCGGCGTCGAGCTCGGTGAAGAAGCCCATGAACCGGGGCACCACGTAGATCGTCATCACGGCGATCATCACCATCGACAGCACCACCAGCACGACCGGGTAGGTCAGCGCCGAGAACACCCGCCGGCGGGCGTCGAGCACCAGCTTCATGTAGCGGATGAAGCGCCGGATCACCAGCTCGAGGTCGCCGCTCTTCTCCCCCGCCTTGAGCGAGGAGGGGTAGAGGCGGGGGAAGAGGTCGCCGTACTCGGCGAATGCCTCGGAGAGGTCGGTGCCGCTCTTGACCTTGTCGCGGACCTCGGTCAGCACCGAGCGGAAGGTGCCGGGCTTCATCCGCTCGAGCATCAGGTCGATCGCCTGCAGCAGCGGCAGGCCCGCCCGCAGCAGCGCCGCCAGCTCCTGGTTGAAGACCAGGAACTCCTGCACCGGGATGCGCCCCCGCCGGCCGCCGCGCAGAAGGGCAGGCACGCCCATCTTCGGCGCCAAGCCCTGGCGCTTCACCTCGAACAGGTGGTATCCGCGCTTCCCGAGATCGCTGCGCAGGGCCGTCTCGTCGCTCGCCGAGAAGATCTCCTCGAGCACCCGGCCGTCCGGCGTTCCGATTCGACAGATGAACTGCATCGCCTTCCTTTCGTCGTCCTTCCTACCTGCGCGCGCCGCCGCCGTCGCGCAGTGTCAGCACCAGCATCAGCGCCTCGGGGCTCGACTCGCTGGGCGCCAGCCCCAGGCTCGTCGTGTGATTGGCCGAGAGCGTCAGGTTCGCGTGCAGCAGATCGAGCTCCTGCCGCCCCTCGGCGCGCCGGGAGATCCGGAAGTTGGAGAGCTTCACCCGCCGGTCGTCCGACAGGGTGCCGAAGCGGAAGCTCACCTTGTACTCCGGTCCCAGCTCGTACATCACCGACTGCCCCTCGACGCCGGCGAGCTGCGCCTGCGCCTGCTTCTCGAAGTTGTCGAAGGCCAGCATGCCGCGCAGCCGCTTGGTCAGCTCCTCCGGCAGATCCGAGTGCTGCACCTGCGGCGAAACCGTGGTGCGGCTCGCCCGCACGACGTAGATCTCCAGCCGCAGGTCGCGCGCCCGGTGGTCGTACCCCCTCAGCACCGGCATCAGCTTGCGGATCGCCTCCGCCGTATCGCGGATCACCAGCGTGTTGCCGCTCGGCTGCAGCTCGACCGCCCCGCGGGGCGAGAGCAGAGGATAGATCATCGGCAGCGCCTCGCTCGCCTGCTGATACCTGAACGTATACGCCCGCACGACGATTTCCTGGGCGTCCGGCGCGTTCTGCGGCGCCGCCGGCAGGACCGACGCGAGCAGGACCAGAACCCACAGCAGGCTCACCAGGGAGCGGCGCACGGGAGACACGGGGGAGCTCAGGATCCTACCGCGGAGCGGTGAGACGCGGGCGCTGGCGGCGCCGCGAAAACCGGCGTAAGGGGAGAGGCGAGGCATCCCGGCACCGATCAGACATCTACCTTGTCGCCCACGATCATGAACGCCGTGAGATCTTTGCCGTCCACCTGATAGACGCGGGCGTCGGAACCGTCGAGCCGTTCGAGGACGGCCGTCGCGGGAGCCGCCGCGACCGGCGCCGGCGCCTCGGACTCCGCCATCGCCGGGTTCAGCTCCACCGGAGCCCTGTCGCCCATCGCGAGCGAGGCCACGGTGAGCACCGCCGCGGCGGCCCACCGCCGCCAGCCGGCGAAGCTCCGGCGCGATTCCAGCCGCCTGGCGGTACGCATGGCGGCCACCGCCTGGCGCATCGACTCGGCCTCCGCCTGCTCCACGGCCTCCGGCATCTCCGTCACCGGCAGCCGCCGGAAGACCAGCAGGGGGTCCGCCGCCATCGCCTCCCGCCGGCAGCGGGGGCAGGCGTCGAGGTGGGCGACCGCCGCCGCCCAGCCCGCGGGCTCGGCGGTATTCGCGGTATTCGCGGCATCCACGGCGCGCTCCCGCAGCGCCACCAGGGCGGTCCAGTCGGGGCAGCTCATGGAGACGCTCATAGGGCCTCCTCCACGCTCACGCCCCAGCTCCCGGCGTACTCCGGGTAGCGCCGCAGCAGCTCCTTGCGGAGGTACTTGCGGGCGTTGAACAGATGATTGCGCACCGTCGACTCCCGGCAGCCCAGGATCTCGGCCACCTCGGGGGAGGAGAGCCCCTCGACCTCACGCAGCAGGAAGACCATCCGCTGCTTCTCCGACAGCCCGGCCGACAGCTCGCGGAAGATCGACGCCACCTCCGACTGCTGGAGGCGCGACAGGTCGCGGCTGGCGCGGCCGTCGGCCACCTGCCGCAGATGCTGGCGCACCGGCTCGTGGCTGCGCTCGCGGCTCCGGCGCGACCGCAGGTGGTCGATCGCCAGGTTGCTCGCGATCCGGTAGATCCAGGTGTTCGGGCTCCACCGCTCGTCGAACTTCCGGCGGCTCTCCCAGACCTTGAAGAAGGTCACCTGCACGACGTCGCGGGCCTCCTCGGAATCGCCGAGGATGCGCTGGCAGAGCTGGATCAGCGGCTTGGTCTTGCGGCTGATCAGCTCGTTGAGCGCCGCCTCCTCGCCGTCGCGGACGGCCAGCAGGAGGTCGCGGTCGGACGTCTCGACCCACGGCGCGCGCAGCGGTGGGGTGGACGAGTGGCTGGAGTGGACGAGCTTTAGCATGTCAATCGTGTATACGGGGGAGGGGGGCGGGCCGTCTAGAGGGCATTCGCACCAAGTCTGACGGGCACACCGATCCTCCGCTCCTCCGCGAACGAACCATTATTATACTGCCGCTATACTCTGCCGCGCGATGCGTTCGGTCTTCTGGGGACTTTATCAGCTCGCGGCCGGGATCGTCCTGCTCGCCGCGGGGCCCTTCCTGCTCGCCCGGCGGGGGAGCCACTACCTGCCCACCCTGCCCGGCCGGCTGGGGAAGGCGGCAGGCCCCGCTCCGGCCCCGGGCGCGCTCTGGCTGCACGCCGTCTCGGTGGGGGAGGTCGGCGTCGCCGCCACCCTGGCGCGGGCGCTGCCGCCGGAGGTCCCCCTGCTGATCACCACCGTCACCCCCACCGGCCAGGAGCGCGCCCGCGCCGCCTTCGCCGGCCGCGCCGAGGTGGCCTACCTGCCGTTCGACCTCGGTTTCGCCGTCCGCCGCTTCTTCCGGCGCCACCAGCCGCGCGCCTTGGTGCTCGTCGAGGGGGACTACTGGCCCCTGGTGCTGCGCGAGGCGCGCCGCCGCGGGCTCCCCATCGCCGTCGTCAACGGCCGCGTCGGCGACCGCAGCTTCCGGCGGATGCGCTCCCTGCGCCGCTTCCTCGGCCCGCTGTTCGCCGGCGTCGGCCGCTTCGGCGTCCAGAGCGGGCAGGACCGCGACCGCCTGCTGGCGCTGGGGATCGACCCCGGCCGCGTCGCCGTCACCGGCAATCTCAAGTACGAGTCCCCCGAGCCGGCGCGCAAGCCCGAGCTCGAGGCGGCCCTGCGCGGGCTGGCCGGCGGCCGGCCGATCCTCCTCGCCGGCTCCACCATGGCGGGGGAGGAGGCGCAGGTGCTCGACGCCTTCCAGGCGGCCGGCGGGCTCGAGCGGGCGCTGCTGGTCCTCGCGCCGCGCCACCCCGAGCGCTGGAACGAGGTCGACGCCCTGCTGCGCGCGCGGGGGGAGGACGCCGTGCGGCGGACGGCTCTGCCGTCCTTAGGAACGCCCGCCGTGGTGCTCCTCGACAGCCTGGGGGATCTCGCCGGGCTCTACCGGCTGGCCGCCGCGGCCTTCATCGGCGGTACCCTGGTACCGACCGGCGGCCACAACCCCCTGGAGGCGGCCCGCTTCGGGGTGCCGCTCGCCGTCGGACCCGCGATGCACAACTTCCGCGAGATGGCCGAAGCCTTCGACACCGCCGGTGCCTGGCGCCGGGTAGCGGACGCGCGCGAGCTGGGAGCCGCCTGGCGCGAGTGGCTGGAGAGTCCGGACACCGCTCGCGAGACCGGTGAGCGCGCCCTGCGGCTGGTCGAGGAGAACCGCGGCGCGGTGGGGCGGACGATCGCGATGCTGGCGGCGGTGATTCCAGATCTGATTTCGGAAGTGGAACCGGCATGAAGGCGCCCTCCGCCCCCTCCTCCCCCTGGCAGCTCCTCTATAGCGGCGCCCACCGGCTGCGCCGGCAGTGGTACCGCACCCGCGCCCAGCGCCTGCCTCGGCCGGTGGTGAGCGTCGGCAATCTCCACTGGGGGGGCTCCGGCAAGACCCCCCTGGTGGCGGCGATCGCCGCTCACCTGCGGGATCGCGGGGCCGCCGTCTGCATCCTGTCGCGCGGCTACGCCAGCCAGGGGCGGGGCGTGCGGGTGGTGAGCACGGGAGAGGGGCCGATCCTCGGACCCCTGGTCGCCGGGGACGAGCCGGTGCTGCTCGCCGGCGAGCTTCCCGGGGTGGCCGTCGTCGTCGGCCCCGACCGCCACCGCGACGGCGTTCAGGCCCTGCGCCGCCTCGAGCCCGCGCCCGACCTCTTCCTGCTCGACGACGGCTTCTCCCATCTGCGGCTCCACCGCGACCTCGACCTCGTGGCCTTCCCGGCCGGCGATCCGTTCGGCGGCGGGCGCCTCCTCCCCTCCGGCCGGTTGCGCGAGCCGCTCGCCGCGATGGCCCGCGCCCATGCCGCGATCCTCACCGGCGCGCCCGACGGGGAACGCCAGGGGGAGAAGCTCGCCGAGGCGCTCCGCCCCCACGGCTTCACCGGCCCCGGCTTCGTCAGCCGGACGGCCCCTGGAGAGGTGAGGGGGGCCGAGCTGCCGGCCGGCGCGCGGGTCTTTCTGGTCACCGCCATCGCCCGGCCGGAGGCGTTCACGAACACGGTGCGCGCCCTCGGATTCGAGATCGTGGACGAGCTGCGCTTCCCGGACCACCATCGCTACCCGCCGGCGAGCCTCGCCCGCATCGCCGAGACCTGGCGGGCGAGCGGCGCCGCGGCCGTCCTCACCACCTCCAAGGACCGGGTGAAGCTCCACGGCCAGCTCGACGTGCCGCTGGCCGAGATCCCCATCCGCGCCGAGCCCGAGCCTGCCTTCTGGGAATGGCTGGACGGGGAGATCGGGAGGTTGCGGGGATGAAGAAGGACCGCCCCATCGCCCACCGCGTCGAGTACGGCTTCTACCTGCTGCTCAAGGGGTTCCTGCGGGCGCTGCCGCACCGGGGAGCGCGGGCGTTCGGCCGCTGGGTCGGCGCCCTCGGCCACGCGCTCGATCGCCGCCACCGGGAAATCGCGCTGTGCAACATGGCCCTGGCGCTGCCGGAAACGGACGAGGCCGAGCGGCGGCGGCTGGTCGGCGAGTGCTTCCGCCACTTCGGAGCCGCCCTCTGCGACGCCGTCTCCGCCACCCGTTTCGGCCCCACCGAGCTCTGTCATCTATATACGCTGGAAGGGTGGGAGCACCTCGACGAGGCCGAGCGGCTCGGCAAGGGGCTTTTCCTGCTCACCGCCCACCTCGGATTCTGGGAGCTCTCGCCGCCGCTCATCGGCCTCACCCGCGGCCCGATGAGCATCATCGTCCGCCCGGCCGACAATCCCTTCCTCGACCGCGAGCTGCGCGCCATGCGCGAGCGCTTCGGCAACACCGTCATCCCCAAGCACGGCGCTGCCCGCCGGATGCTGGAAGTCATGCGCGACCGCGGCCGGCTGGGCATCCTGATCGATCAACGGGTCCAGGAGCGCGAGGGGATCGTCGTCCCCTTCTTCGGCCGCCCGGCCCTCACCAGCCCCATCCTCGCCCGCCTCTCGCTGCGCTCGGGAACCCCGGTGGTCCCGCTCACCGTCTACCCCGAGCCCGGCGGCCGCTACCGCGTCGTGGTCCGCGAGCCGATCCTGCCGCCCGAGGGGGAGAGCGGCGACGAGGCGGTTCTCGCCCTCACCCGCCGCTACCTGGAGGTCGCCGAGGAGGACATTCGCGAGCATCCGGCGATGTGGCTCTGGATGCACCGCCGGTGGGAGGAGCGGAAACGGAAGCGGGAGGCTGGTCCGTAGAGCTGTGCCGGGCGGGGGAAGGCCGCCCTTGTTTTACCCCTTCCCCTCGCACAACCGGAAGTGCCCGAGAAACTCCTGGAGCGCCGCCGGGTCGGCGGGGGTGCCGGTGTAGTCGTCCGCGGCCGGCGGCGGGCCGATCCAGATGCCGAAGCGGAGGCGGTCGTCGGCGCATTCGGGGAGGACCATGGTGACGAGCCCCTCCTTCTTCTCGGAGACGTTGACCCCGCCGGCGGCGCCATCCTTATGGGTGATCTCCCCCTGGCTGGCCTGGTAGAGGACGGTCTGGCCGCCGACCTCTATCTGCCCCCTCCGGATCACCTTCTTGGCGTCGAAGTTGACGTTCGACTTGCTCCAGGCGGAGTCCTCGGGGGCCGGGGCCTCGCCGCGGAGGTAGCGCTCCATCTTCTCCCGGTTGTCCCGGAGGTGGCGCATGTTCATGAAGATGAAGCTGCGTTCCTGGAAGTTCCCCTGGTCCGGCCCCTGGCCGTTGATGGGCTCGCGGTCGGTGAAGACGGCGAAATCCATCAGGAAGGGGATCGACATCGCCCCGCCGGGGTAGTAGCCCGCCGGCAGGGCGGTGTAGGGGAGCACCTCGCGGGTCTTCGCCTCGCGGATCTTGGGATCCTTGAAGGACTCCGTCATCTCCTTGCCCTTGCGGTAGACCAGGTAGGTGAAGCCGGAGATGGCGATCAGGCCGAGCAGCACGGCGACGCCGCAGCCGACGCCGAGATACACCCAGGGGGAGGTCTTCTTCGGTTGCGGGTTGCCGTAGGGGTCCATGTCACATTTTCTCCGGGACGGGAATTCCCAGGAGCTCACCCAGGCTCTCGAGGCCGCGGCGGAAGATCTGCACCGTCGCCAGGCGCGCGGCGCGCACCTGCGGGTCCTTCTCCTGCAGGATCGGGTTGCGGTGGTACAGGGCGTTGAAGTGCTGCGCGATCTCCAGCGCGTGGCGGGCGATCAGCGACAGCTCCAGGCTCTCGGTGGCCCTCTCGACCGTCTCGCCGGTCTGCGCGACCTCCAGGATGAGGCCCCAGAGGTCCTCGCTCCACAGCTCGTGGGGGAGGGCGGCGACCTCCTCGGCGAAGACGTCCGCCGGGATACCCTCCTGCTGCAGCCGGCGGCGGATGTTCTTCGCCCGCACCAGCGAATACTGGAGGTAGGGGCCCGACTCCCCCTCGAAGCTCAGGGCCTCGTCGAAGTCGAAGGCGATGATCCGGTTGTTGGTCGCCTTGACCATAAAAAAGCGCAGGGCGGCGATGGCGATCTCGTGGGCCAGCCCGTCGAGCTCGGCCTCCCCGAGATCGCGGTTGCGCTTGGCGATCTCCTCGCGCGCCTTGACCTCGAGCTGGCTGATCAGGTCGTCCGCCTTGACGCCGACCCCCTTGCGGCCGGACATCTCGAGGACCTTGTCCTCCCCTTCGTCCTCGAGGAAGCCGAGCTGGCGGGCGGTGGCCGGCGACAGGGCGACCATCTCATAGGCGAAATGGATCGAGCGCTCGGCCTCCGAGAGGTGGCCGAGGGCCTGGAGCCCGGCGCGGACGATCTTCTGCAGGTAGCTCTGGCGGACGTCGATGACGTTGAACACCCGCCAGGCGTTGCCGAACAGCGGGTGCCCCTCGACGCCGTCCTGGGTGGTCTCCCAGACCCCCTCGTCCTGCCAGAAGCGGTAGCCGAAGTCGCGGCCGAGCAGGCCGAACTTCCAGAGCTGGTAGGCGATGTCCTTGCCGACGTAGGTCACCGTGCCGTCCGAGCGGATGATCACCTTGTCGGGGTCCTCGAGGCCGGCGAACTCCTCGGCCTGAGACAGCGGCATTACCCAGCAACCGGCGTTCTTCCCCTCTTTCTCGAGGTGCACGGCGCCGCTCTCCTTCAGCCGGCCGAAGGCCTGCTCGAAGAAGTTCAGCCCCAGAATGTCGCTCTCGCGGGTGAGCAGGTCGTAGGAGACGTCGATCCGCCGCATCGTGGCGAGGTGGCGCGAGACCACCCGCCGCGCCACCCGCCGCGCCATCTCGGCACGCTCGCCGCGGCCGGTCTCCATCTCGTGGAGCGTCTCGCGGCGGAGCGCCTGGCGCTCGGGGTTGTCCCCGAACCAGCGGCCGACCTCGCTGTAGAGATCCCAGCAGTAGTAGTCGAACGGCTCGGGGATCGCCACCACGTCGGCGATGGAGAGGCCGCGCAGGTCGAGGAAGCCGACCACCACGTCCGCGAGCTGCACGCCGGTGTCGTCGATATAGTTCTGGATCTCGACGGGGTAGCCTAGGCTCTTGAGCGAGCGGCCGAGCACGTCGCCGAGCACGGCGTTGCGCAGGTGGCCGATGTGGGCCGCCTTGTTGGGATTGATGTTGGTGTGCTCGATCACCACCTTGGCGCCGCGGACGCCGCCGTCGAGCAGCGAGGCGTCCATCAGGGCGGCGGCGAAGGCGCGCCGGTCGAGAAAGAAGTTGATGAAGCCGGCACCCTGGATCTGGATGTCCCGCACCATCTCGGGCCGCCCGATGGCCGCCGCCAGCTCCTCGGCGATCGCCCGCGGATTGCGCTTGAGCACCCGGGCCAGTTGCATGGCGGCCGGGGACGAGAGATCGCCCAGATCCCGGCGGGGAGGGACCTCCAGAACCGGCTCGTGACGGACGCCGAAACGCTCCTCGATCACTCTGGCGAGATCGGCCGCCAGCCTCTTTTTCAGCTCCATCCACATGATGGCGAGGAGTCTACACTATTGAGGATACAGGGGACTGCTATCATTGCAGGGGAGGAATGGATGGCAGAGACGACCGAAAACAGGGTGACCTTCACGCTGGCAGGGACGCAGCTCGAGCTGATCGAAGGCGACATCACCGAGCTCGACGTCGACGTGATCGTCAATCCCGCCAACGAGCAGCTCCAGCTCGGCGCCGGAGTCGCCGGGGCGATCCGCAGCAAGGGGGGCCCCACGATCCAGGAGGAGTGCGACCGGATCGGCGGCACCCCCGTGGGCACGGCGGTGATGACCGTCGCCGGCAACCTCAAGGCCCGGCATGTGATCCACGCCGTGGGGCCGCGGATGGGGGAGGGGGACGAGGACAGGAAGCTCGCCGCCGCCGTGCGCGCCGCCCTCGCCCTGGCCGACCGCCGGGGAGTGAAGTCGATCGCCCTGCCGGCGATCTCCACCGGCGTCTTCGGTTTCCCCATCGACCGCGCCGCGCGAATCCTGCTCACCGAGATCCACCGCTTCCTCCAGGGGGGGACGAAGCTCGACCGCGTCGTCGTCATCCTCCATGGCGAGGAGGCCTTCGGCATCTTCAAGCGCGAGCTTCGCCGCGGGTTCCGGTAAAGTCGCTCGATGCAGCGACTCCCCCCCGCCGTCGTCCTCGTCCGCCCGCGTGAGGAGGGGAACGTCGGCTCCGCCGCCCGGGCGATGGCCAACATGGGGCTCGACCGGCTGATCCTGGTCGAACCGGCGGCGGTGATCGGCAAGATCGGCAACGCCTTCGCCGTCGGCGCCAGGCCGGTGCTCGACAACGCGGTCCGCGCCGCCGGCGGTCTCGCCGCCGCGCTCGCCCCCTTCCGCCGGGTGATCGGCACCACCTCGACCCGCGACCGCCGGCTCGGCATCCCTCTGCTTACGCCGCGCGAGCTCCCCGGCTGGCTGGAGGCTGACGCGCCCGACACCCCGACCGCCCTGGTCTTCGGCCCTGAGGTCGGCGGCCTCACCAACGAGGAGCTGGCGATGGCGAGTGCGGTCGTCTCCATCCCCTGCTCGCCGGTGCAGCCGACGCTCAACCTCGCCCAGGCGGTGCTGATCCTCGCCTACGAGCTATTCATCAGCCGCGGCGGCGAGACCGCGCCGATCGCACCCCCCGAGCCGCCGGCGAGCGCCGCCGAGATCGATGGCCTGCTCGGCCACGCCTCCCAGCTCCTGCAACGGGTCGGCTTCGCCCGCGACGACTCCTTCGCCGGAGTCCTCCGCGACCTCCGCCGCCTCGCCGCCCGCGCGGCGCCAGACAGCCGCGACGTGCGCATCCTGCGCGGCATGTGCCGGCGGATCGAGGGGGCGCTGGGAGAAAAGGAAAAGAAAGAGAAGGAAGAGTAGAGGCGTAGCGGCAGGACGCTCAGGACAGCACGACGCCCTGTAGGCCGCTACGCGTCCGGATCCTCGTCGTCGACCTTCGGCAGGCTGGCCTTGGTGAAGCCGCGGGCGACCATCTCATAGGTCAGCGCGGCCATGCAGCGCCGGGCCACCTTGCGGACGCTCGACGGGTGGTAGCCCATGCGCTCGGCCACCTCCGTGGAGTCGAAGCCCAGACCGTAGCGCAGGCGGAGGAGCTTGCGGCAGCGCGGCGGCAGCTCGTCCAGGAGGTTGTTGAGGTCCCACAGCAGCTCGGCCTTCTCCTGCGGCGCGGCGACCGGCTCGGAGAGCAGCTCGAGGATCGCGGTGTCGACCGAGTTGTAGAGGTTGTTCCGCCGTTTGCGCCAGTAGACGACGCACCGGTTGCGCAGGGTGACCAGCAGCCAGGCCTCGGGATCCTGAATGACCTCCCACTTCTGGATGGTCGAGATCAGGGCCTCCTGCACCAGGTCCTCGGCGTCGTGCGCCGGAATGCGGTAGCGCCCGAGGACCTGCTTCAACCTCGGGCGAAGCCGTCGCAGGAGCTCATCCAGCGACTCTCGTTTGGGCGATTGTTGGTCAGACACTGCCATTATGCCGTTCGTTCCGCTGAAAAACGTCCCCCCGTTGAGGCTTGCCGCAATGATACCTCGGAAGGGTGCTCTTTCCCACCCGGAAGCGGGATTCCGCTTGGAAAGATGGATGATAGACTCCCGCCGCCATGGCTACTACCCTCCAGATTCGCGATTCCGTTGCCCTGAGTATGCGCCGCGCGCCGATCATCGGCGTGGTGCGCACCGCTTCTCGCGACGAGGCCGCGGCTCAGGCCCGTTCGCTCGCCGCCTGCGGCGTCGAGCTCGTCGAGATCACCTTCACCGTCCCCGGCGCCTCGGGGCTGGTCCGCGAGCTGCTCGCGGGCCGCACGTCCGAGGGGCCGCCCTGGTTCGGCATGGGCACGGTGACCACCGCCGCCCGTGCCCGTGAAGCCATCGAAGCCGGCGCCGAGTTCCTGGTCACCCCGAACGTCAGCGCCGACGTCGCCCGGGAGACCCGCAACGCCGGGCTCTTCCTGGTCCTGGGCGCCCTGACGCCGACCGAGATCGTCTCCGCGGTCGAGCTGGGCGCCGATCTCGTCAAGGTCTACCCGCTGCCCCCCGTGGGCGGGCCGGCCTATCTATCCGTTATCCGCGGGCCGCTCGGGGACGTCCCCATGCTGGCCGCGGGCGGCTTCGGCGTCGAAGAGATCCCCGCCTACCGCAAGGTCGGCGCGATCGCCTTCGGACTCGCCGCGCCGCTGCTCGGCGTCGGACCCGACGAGGCAGAGGCCCGCCGGCGGATCGAGCGTGCCCTGGCACTGGCCCGGGGTACCGCTTCCCTCGAGGAGAAGAGATGAACGCCCCCACCACCCCCACCCCTCCGCGGCAGGTGGTCTTCGACCCCACGCCCGAGATCTTCGCCACCGATACGGCCGGCTCCTTCACCTTCCCGCTGCTGGTGGCCGGCAAGGCCTTCCTCGGTACCAGCTCCTACGACGAGGTGCGCTTCGTCTTCTCGATCTGGCACCCTTCCGGCCAGCGCACCATCGACCTCGACCGCGCCTATGTCGAGCTGCGCGCCTCGTTCGACCCCGACGAGGACCACTGGACGAAGATCGCCGAGATCGAGCCCGTCGTGCCGCCCTACGCCGGCGGCGAGAGCTTCGACGGCTGGATCGTGCTCCCCATCCTCGGCAGCACCAGCGCCTTTGCCGTGGTCGGCAGCGGTTTCGAGCCGCGCGCTCGTCTTCAAATTCGGGCCAGTGCTTACTTCGTGGCGTGAGAAGGGAAAAGGGGGACAATCCTTGAGCCCGAGACCGATGCGCGCCTACCTGGTCTTCATGGGGAGCGGGACCATCCTGATCCTCTCCACCTACCCCAAGCTCACCGACGAGCGTCTGATGAGCAAGCTGCGCTACAAGGGGATCGACAAGTTCATCGGCTACGAGGTCGACCTCGCCGCCGTCCGCGACCGCTACGGCGACGCCCTCGACAACGTCGCCCGCGATCTCGGCGAGGTGGAGGACATGCGGGTCCTCGACTTCAACGGCCACCACATCATGGCCAGCTTCTCGCTCGACTCCCTGGGCGATCCCATCAAGTTCGGGTAGCCGGAGCCGGCTTGTCAACCCAGAAGTGACGCTTCCCTCCTGTAGGGGCGGCCCTATGTGGCCGCCCTGGGTGGAGGGACACCACCAAGCCAGCCCCCGCCCAGGGCGGCCACATAGGGCCGCCCCTACAAAACATCCGTCGATCTCCCCTCCTGATCGGTGTCCTCGGCCCGCTTTAGCGGCCGGGATGCACCTTGTTGAGTAGATTCAGCAAGTTTTCGCCAATTTTGCAGATCGACCACCGCGGGACTGGCCTACGGGTGGCCCCGCCTACCGGAAAAGGAGATCCGCCCCATGAAAAGGAAAACCCTCATCCTCGTCGCGCTCCTCGCGGTCACCCTCGCCTCCTGGCTGCCCGCGAGCTCCCAGGCCTGCCTGTTCTGCAACCTGACAGGTTACTCCACGTGCGACTCCCTGGATGGCACGAGCTGCGGGGTGCCTGGCACGAACCGGCGCTGCTATCTCCTCCCGGCCTGTGCCTGCGAGTGGAGCGTCTGCCACTGCGACAGCACCACCAACACTTGGCACTGTTTCTACTAGCACCGACCGCCGTGAGCACTCCCCTCCAGTCCTTTCGCGGGCTGGAGGGCTCGTCGGAAGGTTCCGACAGCCCATCAGAAGTTCAAATGGCTCGTCAAAGGTTCTGACAGCTTGTCAGAAGCTTGGATGGCCCGTCAGAAGCTCTGACAGCTCGTCGGAAGTTTAAATGGCTCGCCGGAAGTTCTGACAGCTCGTCGGAAGTTTAAATGGGCCGTCAGAAGTTCTGACAGCCTGCCGGAAGTTTAAATGGCCTGTCAGAAGGTTCCGCCAGCCCGTTGGAAGCTTAGCTGGCTCGTCAGAAGTTCTGATAGCCCGTCGGAAGCTTAAATGGGCCGTCAGAAGGTCCGATACCCCGGTCCTTTCGGCCAAAGACCCGGCTATCGCTTGAGGGAGATCCGGACCGTCGTGCGGACGGCGACGCCGGCTCGCCTGGTGCCGGCGGAGTTATGCGGCAGACTCTTGCCCGTCCTCCACGAGCATCGTCCGTTCATGCTTTCGGACGGCGAAGAACCACATAAGAGCCAACGCCGTACCGAGAGGGAACCACAAGACTAGAAGTGCGTTGAGGGCAAAAGTGGCCGAGTGCGCCCAGGCTGATCTGGTGGAACGCAAGGCTCCTATGGCGAGGGTTGCCAATGCCAGGATCAACCCTCCCCATTTGAACATTTCCAGCCAAGGGTCTTCCGGCCCAGGCAGGCTTTGCATGTAGCGAAGCACCAGAAACATGTCCAGCATCAACAGGCCCAAGATGTACAGCGCCACCGTATAGTTGAACCAGGCACGATGGGGAGGGTCTTGGGGAGCGAGCTCCCTCGGCCTGACCTTTTTGAGCCAGTATAGAGAAAGGATGGTCCCCAAGGGGTGCAACCAAAAGGCAGAAGCTCACTGCTGCGGTTGCGGGCAGTGCGGCGGCAACTCGCATCCAGCGGAGCAGGGAAACCACCAAGCAGGTGATTCCTACCAGGCACAGAATGCTAGAGACCAAAGCGAAAACGGGATCATCTTCGGTGCTACGGAATGTAAAGCTAAACTGTAAGGCGCCAAGAAGAAGAGACCCCCCCAGGCAGAGCAATGCAACGGAGTACCCCTTGACGTATTCTATGTCAGGCCTCATTCTGCTCATGGCTCACCTCTCCATCCGCTTGCCGCATACCGCTGTGGCCGATATCGGCAGTGTTAGATGTCCGCTTGCTCACGGTGTCAGGCGCTTTCCCTTCACGATAACAGATCTGGGGTGCAATAGGTCTCGCCGAAGAGTGGCGGCCGCGTCAAGTTTGGCCAAGCCCAGCCCGAGCATTGAGCCAAAACTCGGGAGACGTCTGAAAGGCCGCCCCCAATTTCAGAGCCATTTCTGGAGTCACGCCCGTCCGGCAGCAGCAGGTGGCCAGGTGCCAGCCGACGGCTTCCACAATATCCGGGAGCTCAGCCTGGCCACCTATCGATGAATGCCGCCAGCGTGCTATGTTTCAGGGCGTTGGTCCTCAGTACGGTTTGGCTCTGCCCTGGTAACGCCCGGCGGCTCGCGACTTTTGCACCATTGGACCCGCGGTTCCGCTCGCTGGACCGCGAAGTGCCGCAAAAGACCCGCGAATTGCATTAGTGGACCCGAGCCGTGCGTGTCGCGACCCGTAGGCCGTAACATTGGACCCGCGGTGTGCGACACAGGACCCGCGAAGCGCCTCGCTGGACCCGTGGTTTGCGACACCGGACCCGTGAAGTGCTCCGCTGGACCCGGCCGCCGCTTCACGGGACCCGCGGAAACAGTGAAGCAAACCGTGGGTCGCGCCGTCCACACCGGGGGTCCAATGGCGCATTGGCCTTCCCCGGAAGTGCACGAGGGCTGGCGGGAAGGGCACGAGCCGGTCTCCGCGCAACGTGAACGTTCCCGTGCGACGCAAAAAGAGGTCTATGCGTCGCACGCCGGGAAGGGGAACACCGCCACCGGTCTCCCTGTGAGCCGTGGGCACTCCGCCGCGGCCGGGGCCCTCGACCGTGAGAGTGCCATTCCCTGCGAGCTACAGGAGAATTCGGTGCAGGGGAACTGCAAGCCGGTACGCAGCCGAGCGTTTCGTGCAGCCCGTCCACAGCATCCTCCGAAGACCTATGCGTCGCCCTCACCCTGAAAGGGCGATATTTGATTAGCTTGGCGCTTCAGCGCCAGGTAGGCGATGTCTGAAAAGCAGCACCCAACTTCAGAGCCATTTCTGGAGTTACACCTGTCCGGCCTTTGACGATCCGATTGACCACCTTGACGTCACAGCCCAGGTGATCCGCCAGCCGCTTCTGAGTCAAGCCGAGAGGCTTCAAGAATTCTTCCAAGAGGATTTCACATGGGCTTGTGGGCTCTCGCTTGCGTAGCATGGTTGTAAGCCGGCTTGGACGCTGTGCTTCAACGACGGGCGGCGGGGCTGGCCGGCCGCTGCAATCGTGGGTTTGGCGGCGTTTCCGGCGGAGGCTGTACTGCCTGCGGTAGAAGCTTCTCCTGCTCCTTAAGGTCCCGATAGAAGGCTTCGAAGTCGAAGTTGAACTGGGCCATCCGCTCCGCACGCAACCGATCGAGCTCATCGACAATCGGGTCATTGATCATTGGGATTCTCCAAGCAACTCTTCAGGTGTGTCACCGATCGTCCTAAATTCCCCCCCGTGGATCACCTAAAAATCCCCCCCTCCTCCCAACCGTGAGAGCGAGGTATGGGATGGACAGCAGCGTGGGAAGCGAGATGCTAGCCGTGGTGCCTGAAGGCGCCACGGAGG